>NZ_SELP01000010.1 GCF_004145845.1 Loktanella sp. IMCC34160
CCATGTCCGGCCGCAGCGGCAGCATGCCGCCGCGTGTCTGCCCGGCCCCCGAGCGCCCGCCGGTCGAGAACTGAAGGATCATGCCCGGACAATGCTTTTCCAGACCCTCCTTCAGACGGGCGAATTTTTCCGGGTCAGAAGAGGGCGTCTCGTCATCGTTGCGCACATGCGCATGCACGATGGTGGCCCCGGCCTCGAAGGCCTCATGGGTCGATTCCACCTGTTCCGACACCGAAATCGGAACCGCCGGATTGTTCGCCTTCGTCGGCAAACTACCCGTAATCGCAACACAGATGATGCAGGGGTCAGACATCGAAGAAGACCGTTTCATTTTCGCCCTGAAGCTGGATGTCAAAGCGGTAGGTGGGCAGACCGCCCTTTTCACTGCGCTTGGCGATCAGCGTCGCACGACGATGGGTCCATTCGATCAGGTTCAAGACTGGATCGGCTTTGTTGGCCGTGTCTTCATCCCCGAAATACATCCGCGTGTTGAGGCCGATGTTGATGCCGCGCGCGACGATCCAGAAATTCAGATGCGGGGCCTGTGTGCCGACATTGCGGCCCCGCGTCGTTCCGGGCTTGACCGTTTCGAACGACCACTCGCCGGTGTCGAAATCGGAGATGACACGACCCCATCCGCGAAAGCCGTCTTCAACTGGGCCGCCGCCCTCGGGATGTGCGTAATGCCCTTCGGCGTTGGCCTGCCAGACTTCAAGCAGAACGTCCTTGATAGGTGCGCCCATGCCGTCAATGACACGGCCCTCGACACGAATACGCTGGCCCTTCGCGTTCGGACCCGTGATGTCATGACCAAGTTCCTGGCGATAGATGTCAAATCCTGCGGCCCCCGGTGCCAGACCGATGTGGACATAGGGGCCCGCAGTCTGGGAGGCGGATTCCTTCAGATAGGCAAGCTCTTGTGGCATCAGTTTCCCTCCAGGCGGTTTTCAAAGAGTGTCGAACGGCGTCCGCGCAACACGATGTCGAACTTGTAGGCAATGCTGTCGAGCGGGACCGTCGCGTTCAGATCGAGCTTTGCGATCAGTTGCTCGATGGCTTCCGCATCCGGGATGGTCTGGACGATTGGACAAATCGGGATTAGTGGATCGCCCTCGAAATAGCACTGGGTGATGAGCCGCTGTACGAAGCCTAAACCGAAGACCGACACGTGAATGTGGGCCGGACGCCAGTTATTGACCATGTTGCGCCACGGATAGGCGCCGGGTTTGACCGTGCGAAAGAAGAAATAGCCGTTCTCGTCGGTCAACGTGCGACCGCAGCCACCGAAATTCGGATCGATTGGCGCGAGATAGGTGTCTTTCTTGTGGCGATAGCGGCCGCCCGCATTGGCCTGCCATATCTCAACCAGCGTGTTGGGGACCGGACGGGCATTTTCGTCAAGAACCCGGCCGTGCAGAATGATCCGCTCGCCGATGGGGCTTTCGCCCGCTTTGGCGTAGTTTGTCAGCAGATCGTTGTCGCCTGCGTCGATGTCGTTGTGGCCAAATCGCGGGCCGGTGATCTCCGACACGGAATTTTGCAGTGAGATCATGGAATAGCGCGGGCTACGTGCCACGGAGGTCTTGTAGCCAGGTGTGAACGCCGGAGGCTGTATGCTCCGGTCGCGCTGGTAGAATTCTCCGGGTCGGGTCATCTGGTCTCCTCCATTTCGGCATAGGTCGCTTTGGCAAGCTTGATCGCGTGATTAGCCTTGGGGACGCCCGCATAGATCGCGACGTGCAGGAAGGCCTGGATGACGTCTTCTTCAGACGCGCCGGTGTTTGCGGTCGCACGGATATGCATCGGGATTTCTTCGAAATTGCCCGTTGCCGCCAAGAGGGCCAACGTCAGCATCGAGCGTTCCCGGAGCGAGATCGCATCATTCGACCAAACCCTTCCCCAGGCCGCTTCCGTAATCAAATTCTGGAACGGCGCATCGAAGGGTGTCTTGGAGGCTTCCGCCCGGTCGACATGGGCATCGCCAAGCACGGAGCGACGCTTCTGCATGCCTTGATCAAACAAATCTTCCAACGTGTCGTGCTCCTGTCCCGTCCCAATTGAACTCAGTTTAATCATGAGGATTGAGATGGAATATTGATAAAGCTGGCTAAACTGTTACCAATTTGGATATGAATCTTAGTGCCCATCTCAGACTGCGTCATCTGCGTTGCTTTCTCGAAGTCGCCCGCGCCGAAAGCGTGTCCGTGGCTGCGGATCGGCTCAACCTCACGCAACCGGCGGTATCGCGAAGCTTGAAGGAGTTGGAGGATATCCTCGGCGCGCAGCTTTTTGATCGAGTCGGGCGGGGGCTTCGGCTGAACGAGTCCGGCCGGATCTTCCAGAGCCATGCTGCTGCATCGATGACCGAACTCATGCGCGGACATGACAGGCTGGCGAAGGAAGGGAGCACAGCAGTCCGGCTGTCGGTGGGCGCCTTGCCGACCGCCTCCACCGATCTCTTGCCCCAGGCTGCCCTTCAATTTCGCAAGGAGTCACCAAATGTTCGTCTCCACATTCAAACCGGGCCGAACTGGCTCTTGTTCAACCAGTTGCGGGATGGGACGCTCGACCTTGTGGTCGGACGCATGCCAGAAAAGGACGCCTCCACCGGCGTGACGTTCCAGCAGCTTTATATCGAGGACGTCGTTCTGGTCTGCGGACCCGGTCACGCGATCCTTTCGGCGGATGAACCAGCGCGGAATATCAGGCATTTCCCGTTGATCCTGCCGCCCAAAGGTGCCGTGATTTCGGGAACGGTTGATCGCTACCTGTCCAGCATCGGGTTGCCTGAAATGCGAGGGGACATTGAAACCGTCGCCTTGCCGGTCGGCCGCAAGATTGTTCAGTCTTCGGACATGCTTTGGTTCATTTCCCGTGGGGTCGTCGCAGAGGAATTGAGATTGGGAACCTTGATTGCCGTAAATCTGGAATCGCCGCTTCTTTCCGGGCCGGTTGGTGTCAGTGTGTCGCGATCGGCACCGCTCAGCGTAGAACGAAGCAATCTCATCGAATGTTTGCGAGCCTGCGCTGGCGACATGATCTGACATTATCGTCGCGGCATTCCCTTGGGACGCATAAGCCGCTTTTGTGCAGCGATGCGAAATGGCGCGTTGGGTGCTCCGTAGCCCGCGTATCCGTCTATGCGCTGAACGATCTCAAAGAACATCCCACCGACAGAAGGTCGCGAGTAGAGCTGAAAGAAGGCGCCGTTTGCGTCTTCGTCATAAAGAATGTTCCGACGCTTTAGACGACCCAGCAGATCAGCGGGAAGATCGAACCGGGCGGTCAGATCGGCATAATAGTTCTCTGACATCGCCATTGGTTCGAAACCGCGGCCATCCAGCGCATCGGATGTCGCAAAGATATCGTCGGTCGCGAGGGCGATATGCTGGACGGAAGCGCCGAAACTGTCGGCAAGGAAATTGCCAGCCATGGTTCGGTGGGTCTCTGCACCGTTTAGTGTTATCCGGAAGGCGCCGTCCGGAGTCTCGAGGGCCTGGCTGCGCACCAACCCGTCCGGGTCAACCACATCGACCATCGGCGATTTGCCCATGTCAAACAGCGTTGTGTAGAAGAGGGACCAGCTGAGCATCTGATCATAGCTCATGGTCTGGGCCAGGTGATCAATCCGGGTAAGACCTGCGCCTTTCGACGACGTGCCATCGCCCTGAAACTCCACTGACCAGACCTCGTTCAGCCCGCTCGAGTCATCAAGGAAATGCAACACGCTCCCACTCAGGCCGCGAATGGCGGGGATATCGAGCTCTCCGGGACCGATGGGTTGTGAAAACGGTTGCGCACCCAAGGCGCTTGCACGCGCCATGGTCTCGGAGGCGCCGCTGACATCCAGTCCAATGTCGCACACGCTCGTGCCATGCATTGTGTAGGCGCTGCTGGCATAGCCTGTCGTTTCGCGGTTCACGACAATGCGGATATCGCCCTGGCTCCACAAGGTCAGTTGCTTGGCAATATGCTGACCCGACCGCGAGAACCCCAAAGACTCAAGCATTTCTTCAAGCGCGATGGCCTCATCGCCTCTGGTCGCGAATTCGACGAAGGACACGCCTTTGACCTTGGCGCGTTGCGGCATCGGCGCAATCGAAGGGACCAAGCCGGGTTCCGCACCGACCACGTCGTCCATAAGCGCAATCAAAGAGCGGTGCCCGTCTTGTGCGATCGTCCTGGGGCTGCCGCCGCGGAACTGGTCGTTGAAAATTTCGAGCGAGATTGGCCCCGAATATCCCGTCGCCATGACAGCGCGGGTGAAGCTGATCACATCCAAGTCACCTTCGCCGGGCATGTTGCGGAAGTGCCGCGACCAATAAAGCAGGTCCATGTCGATGGCTGGCGCGTCAGCAAGCTGCACGAAAAAGATCTTGTCGCCGGGAATACGGCGAATGGTTTCAGGATCGATCTTGCGCGCGAGCGTGTGAAAGCTATCGAGGATGATCCCGACGTTGGCATGATCCGCGCGGCGCACGATTTCCCATGCATCACGATGGTCGTTGACGTGCCGACCCCAGGCCAAAGCCTCGTAGCCAACGCGCAGGCCGCGCTTTGCGGCGCGTTCACCAAGCTCGTGGAAATCGGCAGCCGCCCGGTCAATGCCGCCAAGCGCTTCGGGATGGCAAGAGGAACAGACCAGAACAAGGTCGGTGCCCAGTTCCTGCATAAGGTCGAATTTCCGCTCAGCCCGGTCGAATGCTTTTCCGCGTAGCGGTTCGGGAAGCCCTTCAAAGTCGCGGAATGGCTGGAACAACATGACCTCGAGCCCCATGGACCGGATCAAATCCCCCACTTCGCGTGGGTCACCGTCATGCGCAATGAAATCCTGCTCGAAGATCTCGATACCGTTAAACCCGGCCGCTGCGATGGCCTCGAGTTTTTCGGTGAAGTTGCCTGAAATCGAGACGGTAGCGATGGAGGTTTTCATTTTGGCTCCTCAGAGATGGCCCGCCGCAACGCGGCATGGTCGAGCGCAACGCCGGTGAAGATGTCCCAGGCGTCGACGCCTTGCCCGAAAAACAGCTCGTAGCCCGAGACGACCTGTAATCCGGCCGACGCTGCATCAGTCAGAAATGTGGTTTCGACGGGCGTATAGACCGCATCGAAGGCCCAAGTGGCCCCAGCCATGGCAGGGCCGGGCAGGGGCGTGCCGCCGATCCCCACCATGCCAAGCGGCGTACAGTTCACGATGCCTTGCGCGCCCTCGGCTGACGCCTGCGCGTCCGTTGAAACCTCGATCCGGGTTGCGCCAGCCACTTGGCGCAGGCCCTCGGTCAGCCCTTCGGCCTTGGATCGGTCCAGATCCACGCATCGGATTTCGTCCGCCCCCAGATCTAGCAGGCCATAGGCAACCGCCTTGCCCACACCGCCCGTGCCGATCAGACAAACGATCCCGGGCGGCTGATCGCCCATCACCCCTCGGTAGGCGCGCTTGAACCCGGTGTAGTCGGTGTTGAATCCCTTCGGTCCCTCGGTGCCGAACACCACCGTATTTACGGCGCCGATCGCGGCAACGCCCGGATCCGATATCGTCACCATCTTCGCGGCGACCTCTTTATAGGGGTAGGTGACGTTTATCCCTCGAAAGCCGGACTGCTGTGCCCGGGCAAAGGTTTCCTCAAAGGTCATCCCCAGGTCTTTGGGAATGAGGCGGTCATACGTCACATCCAATCCGGTCAAGGCGCCGGCTTGTCGATGCAGGCGCGGGGACTTTGACCTAGTGATATTGTCGCCGATCAGACCAAGTTTGATCGTCTTTTCCAGAGTATCGCTCATGATACGGCCTTTCCAAACAGACGCGACTTCGCGCGCGTCCAGATCGGTGTCTGGCTGACGAAGATCAGGATCACGGCGATGAACAGGGTCAAGGAGAGCGGGCTGGTCACGACGCCTTCGAAGAAGCGCCCTAGGTCTTCGCGTTCCGAGATGATCGCCCGACGCCAATTGTCATCGAGAAGCCGCGACAGGATCACCCCGAGGATCACAGGGCCCAAAGGATAGCCGTAGTGGCGCATGAAATATCCAAACACGCCAAACCCCAGCATCCAGTAGACATCGGTGATCGAGTTGTTGACGGCATAGGCCCCCACAATGGAAAGCAGGAAGATCAACGGAATGATGATTGCACGCGGCATTTCGACGATCTTGGTGAAGATCCTTATGCCCGTCAGGCCAAAGATCAGCATGAAGACGTTGGCCATCAACAGCGCGCCAACAATGAACCAGAACATGTCGGGCTGATCGATCATCAGCATCGGGCCGGGATTGAGACCGTGGATAAACAGCGCGCCAATCATGATGGCCGTGACCGCATCGCCGGGAATCCCCAGCGTCATCATCGGGATGAATGCGCCGCCGACTGCCGCATTGTTGGCGGTTTCGGGCGCAACAAGCCCTTCCATGGCGCCTTCTCCGAAGGGCCGGCTTGGCGTCTTTGTCACGCGCTTGGCGTGGTCGTAGGCCATCAGTGCCGCGATGTCGCCACCCGTGCCGGGCAAGGCGCCGATCACAACGCCGATGGAGGATGTCTGCAAGGACAGCGGCAGGTATTTGCGGATGGTCCCGAATGACGGAACGATCTTCGAGATCTTCTGCCGCACGGCAGCCTTGTCAACATTGTGCAGCTGCTGGAGCGCTTCGGAAATCCCAAACATCCCGATCATCACCGCGATGAAGGAAATTCCGCCCTCCAGGATTTTGAAATCGAAGGTAAAGCGTTCGGCAAAGGTCAGAGGATCGCGGCCAACGGCCCCGATGGCGATGCCAAGGGCCCCCGCGAAGATTCCCTTGACCAGGCTGCCGGTCGACAAGGACCCGACCAGCAAGATGCCCAGCACTGCCAACAGCATATAGTCGCGGGGTTGGAAGGTCAGGGCGAAGTCAGATACCAGAGGTGCAGCGAGTGCCAGCACGAGGATACCAATCAGACCACCAAAGAAGGACATGACCGTGGTGACCCCGATGGCTTGTCCTGCTTCGCCGCGCTGCGCCATTGGATAGCCGTCCATTGCGGTCGCGATGGCAGAGGGCGCGCCGGGAATGTTCAGCAAGATCGCAGTGCGCGAACCGCCGTAGACCCCGCCCATGTAGATTCCGACCATCAACGAGATCGCGGGATAGACCTCCCAGGAGAAGGTAAAAGAGATCAGGATCGAAACGGCCATGGTGACGGACAGGCCAGGGATCGCGCCAATATAGATACCTGCGAAGGTACCAATGCCCACAAGGATCAAGAGTTGGGGCTGGGTAAAGATCGTGAGGATGGCGAAAATGGCATCCATGGGTCAGGCCCCCCCATTGGCAAGGTTGCGCAGAAGCTGGAGGAACTCGGCTTCGGGCACGATCCCCGCGGGCAGAAGCACGGTGAAAACGACTCTGAAGACGATCCAGATAATCACCAGCGATCCGACCGATACGCCAAGGGAGTAGGGCCAGGTCTTGCGGGTCAGGAGCTTGATCGAGAGGGTCAGGAACAACAGTGCGGTGGGCAAGAAACCCAGCGGCTTCAAGAGTATGCCAAATCCGATCAAGAGGCCGATGAAGGCGATGACAAGTACCGGCAAGATATCCTTCCGGAACGTCTCGGAACGCACGCGCGGCAGTGGGGCAGTTCGCAACACGATGATCACGGCCGAGATCGCCATGACGAAGGTCGTTGCCATCGGGATGGCACCTGGTGCCGAAAGCGCCTGAAACCCGGAAATGTTGTAAGCATCATAAAGCAGGTAGAGGCTGGCGAGGGTTAGGAAGATCGCGAAGCCAAGTTCGCCTGGGCGCCGCTGGTTGACATAGCCGCCTGGCGCAGCATCCGACGTGCCATCGTGGTGGTCCGCGTCGCCTCTGAATTCTGGGTCCATGATCTTTCCTCCGTCGGATTTGTCGGGTGCTCCTCCCGGAACGCAAAGCGCCGCCCAAGCACCAAGGGCTGGGCGGCGCCCAGATGGCCGATCCCGATCAGATTGATGGGGCTCGACCGTTCGCCTGCTCGAACGTCTTACTGGCCGGGGCGTGCGATGCCGAACTCTTCCGGCGACGCTTGGGTCAGGCCGGCGTCTTGCAGAAGCCAAGCGGTACCTTGCTGCCACTTCGTGAGGAAGTCGCGCGCTTCGTCACCGCTGATGGCCATCATGGTGAAACCACGGTTGTCCATCAACTCGACAAAGTCGGGATGCTGCGCGCCTGTCGCATAGGCTTCGCTCAGCTTGGCAACGACATCGTCCGGGGTTCCGTTGGGAGCGAAGACGCCGAAGAACGGGCCCCACGGCAGATAGGTGTTGTAGCCTTCGTTGAACGAGGTGACCGCAGGAACTTCGGGAAGCTTTGCGTTCGGCGCGACGTCGAACACGGCGAGCGGCTTCATGGTGCCAGCACGGATACCTTCGATCGAAGCACCCAGAACGGCGGGCATCACGTCGATTGCGCCGCCCTGCAGGGCGGTCAGGGCCGGGCCGTCGCCGTCATAGGGAACTGCGATAACGTCCAACTCGCCTTCGACCGTATTCATCATCGCGGTGACGACCGACGGCAGACCGCCCGGGCCGGTGGCGCCAAACCGAACCTCGCCGGGGTTTTCTCTGATGTATTGCATCATGCCGGCGTAGTCATCAAACGGGGCATCGTTGTTCGCCACCAGGATCGGTGTGCCGCGCGCCAGAATGTTGATCGGGATGAAGTCGTTGTAGTCCTGATCGCCAAGACCCATGATCTTGTAGAGCAGCGGGTTTTCGGCACCCATCAGCAAGGTGTATCCATCGGCGTCCGAGTCTGCGACATAGTTCAGCGCGATGGCACCCACGGCACCGGTCATGTTCTGCATGACCACTGTCCCGCCAAGGGCTTCTTCGGCATGCGGTGTCACGGAACGCATGACGGTGTCGGTCGAGCCACCGGCGCCCCATTGAATGATCCCCTGGATTTCCTTGGTCGGAAATTCCTGCGCGATCGCGGCGGTCGCGGTAAGTCCAAGCGCGACAACCGCGCCAATCAGTTTGCGAGACATTTCTGCCCTCCCTTGAATGTTCGTGCCCGACGATTCGCTCCTCGCACCGTCGACTACGCCGCTTAAATTGTACGAGATGGTTAATTTGTCAACGAAAATGTACGAAACGGTTAAATTCATGCTATGCACAGTCAAGAATCAAGACGCGCGAAGGTGCAGGTATGGCAAAAGACACCGAAGAAGAGACGACCGGGCGCAAGGCGAGCTGGAAGCAAGACCCCGAAGCTGTGCGGGCGGACATCCTGCGGGTGGCGACGGATGAGTTTGCAGCCAAGGGCCTTTCGGGCGCGCGCATCGACGACATTGCCCGCATGACAAAAGCCTCCAAGCGCATGATCTACTACTACTTCACTGACAAGGAAGGGCTCTATCAGGCTGTTTTGGAGCGGGTCTACTCGACCCTGCGCGAAGACGAAGACCGGCTGAAAGTCGAGGACCTAAGCCCGGTCGACGGGCTGGCCCTTCTGGTGCGGGCAACCTTTGAGGCGCATGCCGCAACACCGATGTTCATCCGGCTCGTTATGATCGAGAACATCCACAATGCAGAATATCTTCGTCGCTCGGAAATCGTGCCCCGGCTCAACCGTTCCATCATCCAGAAACTTGAAGATGTCTGCGCACGAGGAAAAGCCGAAGGCGTGTTCCGCGAAACCGCCGACCCTCTGGAGTTGCATTGGCTGATTTCATCCCCAAGCTTCTACAACGTATCGAACCGCGCAACATTTTCGACGTCGTTTGGAACGGAACTATTTGGACCCGAAGGGCAAAAACGTCTCGCCCAACGCGTCGTCGACATGATCCTCGGACTGGTGGTGATAGGCTATGAACCAGGCCAGGTTCGGGTGGAATAGTTGAGCGTGCTGGCAATCCTGTCGATCACGCTCCCGATCTATCTCATCATCGCGACCGGATATGTCGCGGTGCGCTTGCACTATATCGATGACATCTCGATCAGCGGTCTCAGTCGGTTCACCGTTCGGGTCAGCCTACCGGCACTCATCTTCGGGGCTATTGTCTTTTCCGGATCGAACGCCGCGATCAATTGGGGAATTGCGGGCGGCTATCTTTTTGCGTCGATGGTCTTGATGACCGCCGGTTACCTTTTCATGCACTTGGCTTTTGGCGAAGGGAAAGGCGCCTCTTGGATCCATGGACTAGGAATGGCTCAGGCCAACAGCGGTTTCATCGGCTATGCCATCGCCTCGATGGTGTTTCCTGACACCGCGCTGGCGGTACTTGCGTGGTTGATGATCATCGAAAACACGGTCGTGATCCCGTTTGCCATTGTCGCGGCCGATCTTGTTGGCAACCGTGGCAGCGGTCTGTCTGACGCCATTGCCAAAGCTTGGCGCAGCTTTTCCCGCAATCCGCTGGTCATAGCTGTCACGCTGGCTTTGGTCGTTCGCTTTGTCGGCATTTCCATTCCGCAGAAGGTAGAGACAACGATCCGGATGTTCGCCTCGGCTGCGCCGGTCGTAGCCCTGTTCGTCGTCGGCGGAATGATTGCCCAGTATAGTATCAGCCCCTATTGGCGCCGCACGGCGACGATCACGTTTGGCAAGCTGATCGTGCACCCGCTGCTGGTCTACGTGGTCCTGGGGTCCACGATTGGATGGTCTGATCCCTATGTCCTGACGGCTGTCCTTTTTGCCTCGGTCTCGATGCTAACCATCTACCCGATCCTTGGGGCGCAATACGGTGCAGAGCAGGTAAGTGCGACAGCACTCGTCACTGCGACCTGCGTGTCGTTCTTTACCGTCAGCGCTTTGATCTGGGCAATTCAAACGGGTTTGATGTGATGCGGCCGCACGTGAAAACCGAGTGGCAGTCGGACCTTGGTCCGGACTGAAGAGGGGGTCTGCAGGGGTAAGTGACACTCCGCGAGTTCCGCGGTCCGGACTTCAGGCGCTGAACAGATGTCGCATCCGCAGCGATTGGCAAGGGTGGAGACCGATCGGCGCGGGGGGCTACTGTGTGGGTATCTGCACGGCCCTTGGCGTTGAGGCGGACAGCAACCCGGCGCTGAGGGCTTGGGCGAGGACGCAGACCCCGAGGACTGCGGAATATCCAGCCGCATCGGCCAGGATCGCGGCCAGAAACGGGGCCGCGCCGAAGGCCATGAAGGCCGGTCCCATGACGGCGCCTTGCGACTTGCCAAAGCCCGCGTGCCCCAGGACATCCCGTATCACCAGAGGCCGCATGATGCTGGAAATGCCGTAACAGGCGCCGTGAAGCAGCGCGAAGCCGAAGACGAAGGCGGGCCCGACGGCAGATCCAAGCAGCAGCATCGGTGCGACGGCGAGCCCGAGAAGGCAGGTGATTGCCAGAGAATGGGCGCTCCGCTCGCGACCAAGGACGGCAATCCCGAGACGCCCGGCAACTTGCGATACGCCGACCAGCGCAGCCGCCAGAAACGCCGTGCGGCTGTCCAGACCCAGCCACGCCATGAGCGGCAAGAGATGTGACAGGATCATTCCCAAAGCCAGCGCTGACAGGGTCATTGCCGACGTCAGGAACCAATATCCCTGCGCGGACGAGTGGCCGGAGGCCCGGTCCCGAGGTGCTTCGGGGCCGCGTACCCGATCCCGTTCAAGACGCCGTGCGGCAAACCTCATCAGGGGCAGGTTAATGCAAAGAACGGACGCCGCCAGCAGCCACAGGATGCCGCGCCAGCCCAAGGTGTCGCCAAGTTGTGCGGTCAGCGTGAATGCAGCGCTGGAGGCCAATCCGGTGACGAGGGTGATGGCCGCGATGCTGTCCCGGGCCGCCGTGTCGCGGCTGCGCACCAAAAGGCCGAATACCGTGTCGTAGAGCGTCAGCCCCATCGCACAGCCAAGACCGGCCCAGATCAGATGGAATTGCCAGATCGCCGATGTAGAGGTGAGCAGGACCAGACCGGTGGCGCAGATCACGGCGCCCGTCATCATGACCATCGGACCCTTGCCCAAGTCGATCAGCCGACCCGCCAATCGGGAGGTCAGCCCCTGAATGGCGAGGGCGATCGAGAATGCGCCCATGATCTGCCCCAAGCTCCAGCCGAACTCCTCCGCCCATTCCATGACCATCGCTGGGAAGAGGTAGTAGAGCGCCGTGGATACCACCAGTTGGGACACCATGATGGCAAGGACAACAGGATCTGACAGGGCCGCGCGCACTCACACACCTTCCCGCAGCGCAGTGACCTGCCGGTTTGCGACGGTCGCTCCATCCGGCTTGGACCGCAGGTGGATCAGAGAGATTTCGCTGGTGCGTCCAAGTCTCAGCGGCACCCCACCATAGCCCAGGCCGCCGCTGATGATCAGGTTGCGCTCTATGTGTTGTTTGTGCCCGTAGTCCAGCCTCGTCCCATAGCGCGACGGAAGCGTGGCGAGAATACCCAAGGCGCCGATCTGCCCGCCATGGGTATGCCCGCTGATCTGAAGGGCGGCCGGGCTGGCATGTTCAATAAACACGTCCGGTTCATGGGCCAGCAGGATGGTCGAGGCGCCTTTCGGTATGCTGGCGAATGCCTTTTTGGGGTCATGGCGCGGTTTGGGCCGGAACGTTGATCCGTGGCCGATGGCGCTGTCCAGCCCGACCACATAGCCGCCGTTTGGCATTTGCGCCGCAGCGTTCTTCAGGACGCGGAGGCCCGCCTCGGCAAGGGCGGCTTCGACGCTGGACTGGGCGTATCCGTTCTGCTGCGCCTCTGGGCAATCGGCCCAGTCGTGGTTTCCAAGTGATGCATAGACGCCTTGGGGGGCCTGCAGACCGGACAATACCTGTGCAATCCGGTCGGCCGCGATTGGTTTCTTGCCGACAAGGTGGCCGACCAGAAAGTCTCCGGGCAGGACGATGATATCGGGGTGTGTGGCATTTGCCTGTGTCACGATGCGTTCGATCCGGTCAAGCGGCATCCAGCGGTCGCAGGCGTGCAGATCGGCAAGGACCGCGATCCGCATTCGTGGCAAGGACCAAAGGGCCGATGAGACATCGTAGCGAACTATGCGAGCCGGTCCGGGCATCAGGGTCACACGGGCGCGGTGTTCGGATGTGTCTGCTGGTCCGGCGCAGGGTGCGAGCGGACTGCAAGATGGCCAAGGACATATCCGAATTTGCGGTCTTGCAGCAGATCAGCCGCGGAATGTCGGCCCAGCTGGTAGTTGTGCCGCTCTGACCGGTCGATCAGGCCCATTGCGCGGATGGCATCAATGATGAACGACACGCAGAAGTACCTGTTGCAGTTCTCTGGCTTCAACGGCCCAAGCGGAGGTGTTGCCGGTTCGCCGCCCCGGACCCTATGGATCAGGCGGCGGCTGTAGTAGGTATAGGGAAAGGCAATGTCGAAGCCCGCGCCGCGCGCAACCGCGCTTTGGGCAAAGTGCCTCAGTTGGTCGACCTGCTCCGGTGACGGTGGCGAGGCCTGCCGCAGGACACACAACGCCTTTTCGCGCCGGATCGGGCGGGTGACGCTGCAAATGCGGACCCCCTTCAGGCGCGCTTCGGCGATGTCGCCGTCGCCCAAATAGATCGACGCATGGGTGTAGGGGCTTGCCGTGCACCATGCGATCCCCCGGTCATACCACTTTGCGTTCCCGGGGTGGTGCAGCAGGATGTCGCTTGGCCTGAGGTGGTCGGCGGTCAGATGCGGTTTCCCGGTCATGACGCTGGGCCGTTTGGAAATGTGAAATGGGTCATGATCGAATTCGTCACCATGGTGCGCTAATCAATGGGTGTCGGCGTCGTCCCGGCGGCGAGGGGCGACTTGGCCAAGATGCTGTTCAGAAGCCCGCAAAGACTGGCATGACACGGGGGGCAGACGAATAGGGTGAACTACCCATTTTCCACGGGGCGACAGTTGGGCTGCCTTTATCCCGGCTGGCGAAACACGGGAAAATGGCGTTAGCTTGCCCCAATGAGAGCCGCACCAAGATACACCGCACTTGTGGCAGACGATCACCCGCTGGTTCGCAGCGGTCTGGTTGGTCTGCTTCAGGCGCAGGGCAACATTTCCGTCGTCGGCGAAGCAGCAGATGGGGTCGAGGCGGTGTCGCTGGCCAAGAGCCTGAAGCCAGACCTGATGACGTTGGATATCGCCATGCCCTTCGCACAGGGGATCGCGGTTTTTACCGAAGTCAAACGATGGTCGCCCGATACCCGCGTTGCGGTGTTTTCCGGGGTCACCTCCTCGGCGCTTTTGCAAGAGCTTTGCCAGTCCGGGGCCGAGGGTGTCTTTACCAAGCGCGGGGATATGGCAGAGTTTGCCGAGGCTATTCCAATGCTTTTGCGGGGGCAAAAGATTGTGTCGTCCGATGCGGTCCGGCTGATCGAGGCGGCGCAATCACCGAATGCTTTGACCTCGCGCGAAAGACAGATCATGAGCCTGATCGCCAATGGCCAGACCACGCGGTCGATTGCGGAAACGCTGGGCGTCAGTCCCAAGACCATCGAGAACCACCGCACAAACATCATGACCAAGATTGGCGTCAATTCGATGGCCGGGCTGCTGGCCTATGCTTTGCGGGAAGGGCTGCTGGACGGGCAAAGCCAGCTTTGAAGATCTGTCGCCTAGCGGTCGGATGGGGACGGTCTGGGAAGACGGACTCTGAAGTGTGCGCCCGCACCCGGTTGGCTGGCTAGGTCGAACCCCAGCCCATGTTCCCGGCACAGGGTTCGGACGATACTCAGGCCCAGTCCCTTGCCCGGGTAATCGCCGTTGCGGGCATGGGGCGCTTGTAGTGCTTCGATCTCATGCTCGGCAAACCCCTTTCCGGTGTCATAGACGTCAAGGCAGATTACGTTGTCCCGTCTGCGGCAGCCGATCAGGACCGTGCCGGTTTGTGTGTTCCTGATCGCATTCGCGGCCAGATTGGCAAGCACGCGAGTGACCGCAAAGACATTCGTCTCCACCACGGCAGAACAATCGACGACCCGGAATTTCAGCCCCTTTCTCGTGGCCTCTTCCGAAAACATGATCGCGACATTGCGAAGGACCACGTTCATCTCAAAGGGTTCGACCATGTCGGTAGTGGCCGCGTCCGCGTGGCCGGTGTTGGGCTGGTGCGCACTGCCGACCGCGGCCAGTTGCCGACTGACAATTGATTCAAGATAGTCGATCGCCTTGTGAAAATCCTGTTCCCGGCCATCAAGGGTTGCGCTGGACGACAGGGCAAGTCGCAGCGAAGACAGCGGTTGTTGAATATCATGCGCCGCGTGGGACATCGACTGCGCCAGCCGCAGATTGGTCTTAGCCGTTTCAACCTGTTCGATCAGGGCCTGCTCTTTCAGATGCCGCAGGTTCCGGACCTGTAGGTAGAGCGTGAGGGACAGGAACATCGCCTCGAGCGCGATGGAGTAGAGCAGCACCAGCGACGCCTCGCGACTGCTGATCATCGCCGAAAACTCGTAGCTGAGCACCTTGACCATGAAAGACAGCGAGAAGATCACCGCGCCAAAGAAGAAGGGCCAGCGACCCGGATAGCCGCGTCGCAAGGCGACGATGCCGTTGACGGTAATCAGCGGGATGCTGAGCGCGAGGCTGATGATCACCACCTCTGGCGGGACAATTTCGAATTCAAGCGTGCCTACAACGCTGAGGATGCAGGACAGCCCCGCAAACAGGTTCAGGTGGCCCAGAAACTTTCCGGTCCCGCCGACATCGGCAAAGAACTGGCGTTGAAAAAGAAGCGCAAAGGTCGGACCGGCCGCGGCGGCATAGGGCAGAATTGTATCATGGTCGCCCCACTGCAGGATCTGCGGAAACAGCGCAAAAAGGTAGTGTTCGGAAACCAGCACGACGATCAGCCCCGACAGCACCGCACCGGCGTAATAGATCGCCACGGACCGCCGCAGGGTCGCCATCAGCGCGACCGTGGTCGTCACCAGACCAAGAGCGATACCCACAACCGCCGCGAGGAGCAGATCCTGAGCGCGCCGTTTCGCGGCATACCCGTCTACGGTTTCAATCGTCATGGGTGCGCCGCCGTTCAGGCTTTCGTAGGCGATATAGAGATAGCCGGCGCTTCTTGGCGGCATGACGAATTCGGTGTGCAAAAGGACGTCATCATCGGTCCATTGGTCCGTCGCAAAATTGAATTCAAAGACCGGAGGGGAGGGGGCCGAACCGTCATCAAGGACCAGATGCGCCTTGAAGTAATAGCCCGGTGACCGGTTTGAGGCGAGCACCCATCGCGTCGGTTCGTCGCTGATGCTTCGGATCGGAACGCGGACGTAATTGGCGACGCCGGACAGGCCGGACCCGATATGCCGCGTTTCGACCGGTTCGAATGCGCCGGAGGCCGCTTTTTCCAGCATATCCTCGATCGGGTAATAGGGCGTTTCCATGCCACCCTCAGAGAGGTCATGAAGCTCGACCTGCGTCGCCTCGGCAAATCGCGCGACGGCAAATGGCGCAGCCTCGGGGTCCAGCACCAGCTCTGCCCGGCAAGGCGCGGCAAGCAAGACCGCGCAAACGAAGACCGACAATGATCGCAAAAGGCCTGCCCGAAAGAGTCGCGATACCATGCTGTGCCGTACTCCTGACGCTATGAACTCTGAAACAGAGCACGCGGAGGACGCAGGCGACAATAAGGGAAAGCACCCATTCCCGGGATTATCTACCCATAAGCAGCCGTCAAACCCCACCGATTCCGACTGGGGTTGGCGTCCCCGGGCCGATCTTCGGCCTATGGAACTGCGGAACATCTTAGGACGCGGCGCGGCCCATGTCGTCTCGCTCCAGCCATCAGTGACAAATTTTCGGCCCCCCGCGAAACCCCGGACTTTTGACGCGGGAAAGATACGTGGCAGGTTCCGAGATCGTTTCGGAAAGGGCGCGTCGAACAAGGCATGGCAGTATTTCCGGCATTATGCAGGATCGTGGCGATATCGGCCGTTTCTGGTCAGGAGTTGCGGTCCAATCACTCGGACGGTCAGGCGCCACTGATCTCCCTTTTCGCCTCTCGCACAGAGAAGAGGGGCAGTCTGGGCCTGTCGCGCTCGATCCGATGCGGCAAAGCATGACGCAATTTCAGGGCTTCACGTCGTGTCAAACCTTGCAGGAACATGGGGCCAAAGAACAAAGACTCGGCCACGCAACCCTCGGCCAGAAGAAGTTCATGCGTGTCGAGCGCGATGTGATACCAGACCACCTGCCTCTTGCCCCGCATCACTCGGATCCCCTTCATTTCGGTTAGGCTTGCGGCCGGCACCAACACCAAGTCCCGGAAAATCCCCTCTCCCTGTCCGAAACCACCCATCGCGATGCGATGTTGAAACGAAACGATCAAGTCACTCTTCGGCCGGTTTTCTCCAAGCGCATTGGCCGAAATAAGAACGGGACTCGGGGCGTCCGGTTGGTCGAGATAAGAGACAGAGCAAAATTGTACCCAGCGGACGATGTGCGTTTCTCCGTCTGCTGTTATGACCTCATCCCCAACCGCGAGCGTTTCTATCCGCCGCTCCCCCGACGGGGTAAGAATGTGGGTTCCCGCTGCAAAGCATGGAATTGTCCCGGCGTTTGGCACCGTTTCAATCGCATATGTGGCGCCGTCATCCGTGCTCTGCACCGACTCGCCGCTGGCGGCGGTAACGCCAGCCCATACGGGCGTTTCGCCAATCAAAGGACCGTTACTTGCGGTCGCTGGCGGGTCGTAGAGGGCAAGAAATTGAACAGTGTTCCCGTTTTCATCAATCAGGCCGATCGAGATGTTCGCACTCAACGATGGAAATCCCGAGGTGGAGTGGTCGAACACGTAGACGTCGTGCCCAAACATTGTCGCATCTGCGGTTCCGAAGGACATCGATAACAGGTAGCCACCGCTGCTATTGTAGATCGCGACTGTCCAGCCGGAGACATCGGTTCCTTCCGGAACGGCGACCTCGAAGAAGTCCGTTACCACGGGGCCGGTATAATAGACCTCTGAGATGTATGCCGCAGCCATAGCCAGTCCCGGCGCCTTGTTTTTCACTTCCGTGAAACATCCGGGAAATCGGTAAATATACTAAAAACAAAGGGCGGGCTTCTTGCGTCACTTTGCTCCGACGCGCCGAATGATTTCATACGGTTCGGCTAGGGATGTGGTGCGATCGGCCTTTGGAAAAAGTCGAAGGCTTGCGCGTCGTTGGAATTACTTGCTTGGGTCGCCCGTCGCCCATGCCACGCCATCGCCGCGGTCCATGGTTGCCAATTGCGCCATGTCCGCGTCGTCGATGGCAAAGGTAAACAGGTCGAGGTTCTGGCGCATTCGGTCCGGGTTCAGGCTTTTGGGCAAGACGGCAAAGCCGCTCTGCACACCCCAGCGCAGCAACAGTTGCGCCTCACTCACCCCGTATTTCGCGGCCATCTCGGCAAAGATGCCGCCGTCCGCGCGCATCTCATCGGTCTTGCCGCTGTCCTGGCCGGGTGCGCTGCGCCAGGTGGAAAGCGGGACAAGGCTGCTGTAGGCGATAGGTCTGATATCGTTTGCCGCCATGTAGGCCCGCAGGTCGGGTTTTTGCGACCACGGGTGAAGCTCGATCTGGTTGGCGTCCGGCAGGGGCAGGCCCGCCGCGCGGATTTCTTCCAGATGGCCGATATTGAAGTTGCTCACCCCGACGGATCGCGCCTTGCCTGCCTCTTTCAGACGCAACAGCGCGCGCCATTGGTCGATCCGCCGGTCGCCGCCATAGGGGGCATGGATCAGGTAAAGATCGACATAGTCCAGCCCAAGCCGGGCAAGGCTCGCCTCGCATTCGGAGATCGTCTGTTCGGCGTCTTTGGGGGCGTCGCCCCAGGCCGGATTTCCGGGCCAAAGCTTGGTCGTCACGAATATGTCGCCCCGCGTCAGCCCGTCGGCGGCAAGGGCGCGGCGGATGCCTTCGCCGACGCCACCCTCGTTGCGATAGCCCGAGGCAGTGTCGATATGGCGGTATCCGGCAGCAATGGCGGCGGCGACGGCGCTTGGGGCGTCCTCGTCAGAGATCAGATAGGTGCCGAACCCGACCGCGGGAATTTCGGTGTCTGCGTTGAGCGGGAAGGTGGGATGCGCCGATGCCATTTTTGATCTCCTTGCTTGGGGCAGGTTGACGAGACCCTAGGCTGGCAGGTCCGTACATTCCTGCCATTTCCTCCAACTTTCCTGCCAATTTCTCCAATCGCCCGGATTTTCTGATGAAGATCGCACTGGGGCAGGGTATGCAGGTTGAAGGGGAGGTGTCGATGACACTGGACGAGCTGGAAAAACTGGCAAAGCGATACTGGCTTGAAAAGGCAGAAGGTGGCGTGGACCCCTTGCCCAATCTCAATGTCCTGCGGCGGGAGAAAGTCAGCGCATTTGAGGCGGTAGTCTATAATCCAGTCGTCTGCCTGATCCTGCGCGGAAGCAAAGAGGTCCGGATCGGCGCCCAATCCGTCACGCTGCGACGGGGCGACGCGCTTTTGGTCAGTCACGATCTTCCCGTAACCTCGAAAATCACCGAAGCCAGTGCAGAGGCGCCCTATCTGGCGCTGATCCTGTCACTCGATCTTGGAACTGTGCGCAGCCTATATGAACAGGTTGGCGACGCGGTCGCTGACGCGCCCGGGGCGCGCTCGCTCGCTGCCAGTTCCGCCGCGAATGCATGGACGGATCCGCTCCGACAGTATCTTGCCATGATGGAGCAACCGCTAGAGGCGCAGGTGCTGGGCCCGGCAGTTCTACGGGAAATCCATTTCCGCCTGCTGCTGTCGCCCATTGGCGGGATGCTGCGGAACCTTTTGTCGGTCGACAGCCACGCCAGCCGCATTGCCAAGGCGATTGCGCGGATCCGGAAAGATTTCCGAGCACCGGTTTCGGTGACAGACCTTGCCCGGCTTGCGGGCATGAGCCAATCCTCGTTCCACGAGCACTTCAAATCCGTCACCGGGACGACACCGCTGCAATATCTCAAGGATCTGCGCCTGATCGAAGCACGGTCCTTGCTGCGGGACGGACGGCGATCCGTGTCAGAGACGAGTTTCGAAGTGGGCTATGAAAGCCCGACCCATTTCAGCCGTGATTATTCGCGCAAGTTCGGCTGTCCGCCGCGCCAGCACCTCGCCCAGATGGCGTGAACGGCCCAACCCCACGACGCCCGGAGGCATCATAATGACCGCAGAGTTCATGTTCATCAGCTTCACGATCTTCCTTGCCGGAATGGTCGCCGTGCCTTTGGCCTCTCGCTTTGGATTGGGGTCCGTGCTGGGCTATCTGATCGCCGGGATCGCCATTGGCCCCGTGCTGCATTGGGCCGGGGTCGACGTGGTTGCCCTGCAACATTTCACCGAGTTCGGCGTGGTGATGATGCTGTTCCTGATCGGGCTGGAGATGCAGCCAAAGGTCCTTTGGGCGATGCGGGCGCGGATCTTCGTAATGGGCGGCATGCAGGTGGGGCTGACGGCGCTGGCGGTCATGGCGGTGGCGATGCTGTTGGGGCAGCCATGGACGATTGCGCTGGCCATCGGGTTGATCTTCGCCCTGTCGTCCACTGCGATCGTAACCCAGACACTGAATGAAAAGGGGCTGATGCGCAGCGACGGCGGGCAGGCGAGCTTTTCGGTTTTGCTGTTTCAGGACATCGCGGTGATCCCGATGCTGGCGCTGATCCCGCTTTTGGCGCTGCCCGAACTGATGGAGGCTCTTCATCACGGGGACGACCACGGCGGCGGCCATGGCGAGGCTGGCCTGAGCCTGAACCTTATTGAGGGTCTGCCGGGCTGGCAAACCGCGCTGGTGACGCTTGCGGCTATCGGGCTGGTGATCGTTGCCGGGCGCTATCTGACCGGGCCGATCTTTCGCTATGTCGCCCGGGCCCGCCTGCGCGAATTGTTCGTCAGCACCGCCCTGATGATGGTTCTGGCCATCGCGCTTCTGATGACGATGGTGGGTTTGTCGCCCGCGCTCGGCACCTTCCTTGCGGGAGTGGTCATGGCCAACAGCGAATACCGGCATGAATTGGAAAGCGACATCGCGCCTTTCAAGGGTATATTTCTGGGCGTGTTCTTCATCACCGTGGGCGCCAGCATAGATTTTGGTCTGCTTGGCGAAAACCTTGGTTTGGTGGTCGGAATGACGCTTGGCCTGATCGTCCTGAAAGCCGTGGTCATGCTGGGGCTGGGCCGGGTCTTTCGACTGGCCGGAGGGGACAAGTGGCTGTTTGCGCTCGGCTTGGCGCAAGCGGGGGAATTCGGGTTTGTGCTGGTGTCCTTCACCGTGGCCAATGCGGTGGTCCCGCCCGCGGTCGCCGATCTGCTGTTGCTCGTGGTGGCACTGTCGATGCTGCTGACCCCCGCGCTGTTCATCCTCTATGATAGGGGGATCGCGCCGCGCTATTCGCGCCAGCAGGTGCGCGATGCCGATGAAATCGCGTCGAATGCCAAGATCATCATTGCCGGGCACGGGCGCTTTGGCGGGATTGTCAACCGCGCACTTCAGGCCGCCGATTACGCGACGACGGTGGTCGACTACAGTAACGAACAGCTGGCCATGCTGCGCCGTTTCGGGCTGAGCGCCTATTTCGGCGATGCAACGCGCCCGGACCTTCTGCACGCCGCCGGGATCGAAGAGGCCGATGTCTTTGTGATCGCCATCGACAACAAGGAGGCGGCGACGGAACTCGCCCGCTACATGCACGAGCATCACCCCAAGGTGCATGTCGTGGCCCGCGCCATCGACCGCTGGCACGTCTATGACCTTTGGGCGGCGGGGTGCCGCGACATCATCCGGGAAACCTACGACAGCTCGATCCGCGCGGCGCGATCCGTGTTCGAAGCCATCGGCCACCCGCGCGAGGATGCAGAGAAGTTGATCGGGATCTTCGAGGAATTCGACCGCCGGACCATGGTGGAAACCGCCCAGGCCTTTATTCAAAGCGATGATCCGCACAGCGAGAACAGCGCCTATTCACGGTTGATCCGCGAAAACCTGGGAAGCTGGGAAGCGGAGTTGAAGGAGACGATGAAGCAGGCGCGCTCAAAGTCCTGAACGTCCGGCACGCCGGAAACAGCTCTGACTCTCCCATCGCACGTCCGGCGTTCGAAAGGATTCTCGCCGTCCCTCGGCCGAGTTGACGCCCCCTTCCCGCCGTGATGGAAACGGCGGGACCGGGGTATCGCCTTGCTCAGACTGTTTTCACCGGCACATTGCGCCGGCCCGGTCAGAGCGTGACCCAGCTCCGTTCGGCATGCGAGGTCTGGACCGCTTCAACAGTCCGCTGCACCTCATAGGCTTCGCGGAAGTCGGGGCCCGGGTTCTCGCCGCCCATATGGGCCGAGAGAAGCTGCGCCACCTCGATCACCTTCAGGTCGTTGAACCCCAGGTGATGGCCCGGCGCCGGGCAGAAGTTGCCATAGGGCGGATGGGCCGGCCCGGCCTCGATCCTTGTATAGCCGCTGCGCCCGGGCTGGCCGGAATGGAGCAGCAATTCGTTCATGTTTTCCTGACTGAACGACAGCGCGCCCTTGGTGCCGGTAATCTCCCACGACAGGTCCATCGTGCGTCCGGTCGCGGCCCAGTTCGCCTCGATGCTGCCGGAGACGCCCCGGTCAAACCGCAGCAGGGCGTGCGTCATGTCATCGACGTCGACCGGTGCGCGGTCACTGCTACCCGGCCTGATCGGGCGTGTCGGGTGGATCGTTGTGCAATCGCCCTGCACCTCGGCAATCGGGCCCAGAAGGTAGCGCGCCATCGAAATGATATGGCTGCCGATGTCGGCCAGCGCCCCGCCGCCCGCAGGATCGGTGCGGAACGAGTGCGGCGCGTCGGGGTCGGCCATGTAATTCTCGGCATGGCGCCCGCGAAAGCCTGTGACCTCGCCAATTTCGCCGCTTTCGATGATGTCCCGCGCAAGGCGGATCATCGGATTGCGCTGGAAGTTGAAGCCAACCATGGTGACGACGCCTGCCGCCTCGGCGGCTTGGGTCATTTCAAGGGCAATCGCCGCCGTGGTGGACAGCGGTTTCTCGCAA
Organism: Loktanella sp. IMCC34160; assembly: GCF_004145845.1. Classification (GTDB taxonomy): domain Bacteria; phylum Pseudomonadota; class Alphaproteobacteria; order Rhodobacterales; family Rhodobacteraceae; genus SELP01. The sequence continues at coordinate 22,947 of NZ_SELP01000010.1, forward strand.
TAGACCGTCTTGCCCGCCTTGATCGCGGCATGGGCGATCGGCGCATGCAGGACGTTTGGGGCAGTGATGGCCACGATATCCACGGCCGGGTCCGACACGAGATCGGACCAGTCGCCGGTCGCCCGGTCAAAGCCGAGTTGCCCTGCCGCCCGGTCGGCGATGTCCTGCGTCGCATCCGCCAGAACCCGCAGGGCCGGCGTGCCGGGCAAATCAAACAGGCCAGAGACCGACCGAAAGGCGTTTGCATGACAACGCCCCATGAAACCCGACCCAACCAGGCCGATACCGATATCAGTTTTGGACATTCCGCATCCTCGCGAGAGACAGTTATTTCCGGCCATGATCCTGAATCACTGACAGGCGCGCGACCCGTGAGATGTCCAAATCTGACATTTCGCCAATTCAGCCGACCTCTGCTTTTCGACAAGCTTTCCTGAAAAGGGAGGCGACCGTGACGAATCGGGAATACGACTACATCGTGATCGGGGCTGGCTCTGCGGGTTGTGCTGTTGCGGGGCGGCTTGGTGAGGCTGGGTTCAGCGTGTTGTTGCTGGAGGCCGGGGGCAAGGACCGCAATCCGTTCATCCAC
>NZ_SELP01000011.1 GCF_004145845.1 Loktanella sp. IMCC34160
TGGCCCGGACCAGCTATTTCGACAGCGCGACCTCCTTCGGCATGATCCGCGGGGGCAAGATCGCGGCGGCCATCCTCGGCGCGATGGAAGTCAGCGAAACCGGCGATCTCGCCAATTGGATGATCCCCGGCAAACTGGTCAAGGGGATGGGCGGCGCGATGGATCTTGTTGCCGGCGTCGGCCGGGTCGTGGTGGTGATGGACCACACCAACAAGCATGGCGACAGCAAGGTCCTGAAATCATGCACCCTGCCGCTGACCGGCAAGGGCGTCGTGGACCGGATCATCACCAACCTCGGCGTCCTCGACGTCACCCACAAAGGGCTGCACATCGTCGAACTCGCCGAGGGCGTCACGCGCGAAGAAATCACCGCAGCAACCGAAGCAACCCTGGTGTGATGGATCCGGGCGACCGACGCGCCCGAACCGCTCGGTGGTTGGAAAATCGATCAAGAGGGGATCGAAAAAAGCGAAAGCAAGGCATTCGATACGCAGATCTTCAACAGAAGCTCTCCCTCGGGCAGGGGGGGGCGGGAAGCGGAAGTTCGCTGCAGGTGCAACTGTGGTTTTCAAAATGTCCAGAAGCCGACATTGAGAATGTCAGACCAATCTGCCTACGACCTCTCAACAAGATCCATTAGCCTTATGTAGCGATGATCGGCCCTTAGATCCGGTGATGCTTCACTTATCAACGAGAGAATTTTTGGTAACTCGTAAGGCGGTAGGCTCAGGACTTTTGGTGTCACCGCATCAACAAGATCAAGAGTTTCTCTCGGGAATTGCGATGTGATTGGTTCGTCTTCGCCAACCTCTCGAGTAAATCGGTAGAATGGATGGCGGTCAGTTTCGACGGGTACCAAGTACCGCTTAACGGAGGCGTACACCACTGGAAAACTGGCTCCAGTATCGTCAAGCATGCTGATCCACGACTCGACCGACGACGCAGTGCGGTATATGCGTTCTCGCGGCCATACTTCATTCAAGAAGGGCGCTACTAGTGTCTCCCAACCGTCTGCGTTCCCTTGGCCGACTTTTCCCAACCACCAAATAAACTGATTGCGTGTGTCATCGGACATCTCTCGCAACACGCGTCGCATTTCTTGCTTTGTCAGCCCGTCGTCTTCATCACGCCTGAAGATGTACATCCAGCCCAACCACTGAGTGATGACCTTTGTCAGATCGCGATCCCATGGCTGGTTCTTAACCCATGGCACGGCCTGCAACAGAAGTGGCTTAACAAGGACTGCCAGAGGTGACCACGGAACTCGATTGCTACACAGGAACCCATTCCAAGCTGGTTCAGCAGCCGTATGATCGAAAGCCAACATGGGTATGAGGCGATGTTCAACCCACTCTGGATCAACATACATCAACCAGTTCAGCTTGCTGAAAGTGATTGAAACAGCGTGGTCGGAACCCTCACCCGGCGATGCAAACAAGCGTTCAATACGGCTCTTGATGTGGTCTGGTATCAGTGAATATTGTTCTTGCTTTTCACCAGGTACGGCATGGAACAAGGCATCTGCACACATTCCAAGAGGCCCATTAATCGCATGTTGGTATGTGCGACGTGACTGGGGGATAACCTCACCGCCGCGGCTTACTTCTCCAATCCCGCTTTCGGTAGCGTTGTCACCCCCCCCGACAACGCTGTCCACGACATGATCAAACACGGCCCAAGCAAGTTCGTCGTCAAACTCGATCAGCTTTGTGATGTTCTGTTCCAGCCACCGACAGACTGTGTGTCTCAACTCCACGATCATAGCATGAGGAAGGCGGCTAAGACGGTGCAGAAATACCCTTCGGAGCCTAGGTGTAATGTCATCAGGAAGCTCATTGATCATGGCTGACCAAAACACCTGTGAATAATCGTCCTGCCTAGCCGCAACTGACAGCGCCGACAAAGCTTTGCGTGGGTTTGCTTTTACCAGACCCGTGAAAGGGCGCTTCTCTGTGAAGCTTCCAAAGTCCCGTTGCAGGTCCTCTCTTGCACGTGGAATGATTTCATCGACAGCAAGGTCAACCACAGCATCGGGTGTCTCATCCGTTCTGACCCACCCAACATGAGAACCGTTTTCGGTGACCGTGGAGGTCGCCGATTGATCGCTCCAGTTCTCAATACTATCGATGATAGCAGCAAGTCGTTCACCGTGATCGCCGACAAGTGTGCACCCCTGCATCTCCAAGTAGCGTGCATATCTTGCGATTAACTCGTCGCGTCTGCTCGGAAACACATCATCAGACCAATAGTCTGCTTGATCTGGTCCATTGAGCAGTCGTTCACCCAGTTGATAACGAATAGGTTTTGGAAACGACGACCAGCGGTCAACCAGCAGAAAGATCAGTTCTCGTGCTACATCGGTGTCCCAGAAAGTATCCTGACCAAGTGCAAGGACACGCTGTCCAACTTCTTCAGGTCCGAACAGATCTTCATTTGACAAAGCATACAGGACGAGTTTCTTGAAAAAGAACTTGTCTGCTATTGGCCATGTCAGGAAATGCCCCAGCGCAAAATCGGGTGCCACCTGTACCAGTCGTTCAAACAGTTCAACGAAGAACTTCATCGCATCGGCGGCATCGTTGTGCCGATCTTCCCCATCCACCTCGCGATCATGGTAACAGGTTGGCGTAACAAAATAGGCCGTACCAATATCTGATAGCATCCCTGAAGCGGCCTTCATCGCGTCTTCTAGAAGGCCAAACACCTGAGGAAGCATTTCGTCAGGTACGGTCAGATCGTCTTTGTGCCGTTCCAAGAATTTCACTTCGAATTGTCCAAGATGACCAAGCTCTATGTCTGGCCAGTCCGCTGTAGGAGGACGCGCACCTGCCAAGCTGTAGGGTGGTTTGATATCCAATTTCGGTGCAGCAACACGACCAAATTCACGCAGAACGCTTCGGGACCAACCTTCATTTGCAATACGTCTCTTCAAGTCAAACCAGTCGCCATCCCATTCGCGGTTTCGAGGGTCCTTGTGATGATCAATGATCAAGCTCCAGATGTGCCGAGCTTTGTCATCGAGTTCATTGTTCTGACCCAAACGCCATTCGATGTGGTTCAACAGACGTGGATGCAGACCATTCTGCTTAACTGCCCACCAAGCAATAACAGGGCTGGATAGATGATCTCCGATCCATCGTAACAGATGCCACAGACGCGGTGGGGTGCTGATGTGGCCGTCTGGTGTTCTGCCGCCAAGTCGATGTGCATCAGTTGGGTTATCATCGCCATGTCGCCACGACAAAAGATCATCGTTGAAGGTTCCACGACGATAGTCTTCATCAGTTAGGTTCTGAACGTCATCGTCCAATCCGTAGGCAACACTTGGCTCAAAGACCTCAGCATCATCACCATACCCACTGACCCGCTTCGCCGAGCGAATGAAGCCGCTGAATACACATACCCATTCTGGGTTAGTTGGATGTTCAGCATCAGCCAGCAACTTGGCACCAGGTACGGAGCGCACCACATGCGCAATTTGACCGCGCTGGTATGGTAAGAGTGACTTTGGGTCCTGCTCTGCTGTCGCAATTACCGCCCGTCGCCATTCCCCTGGATCGTCTGCACGATCTGCCCATGCCTCCATAGTTTGCCAAAGGTCAGGATGATCGGTGTAAGCAATTGCCGTGACACCACGATCACGCCACTTGGCTTCGATGTCTTCAGGTGTACCTTTGTCAAAAGCATAGATTCGTGCGCGATCAAACTGGCCGTCATGGTTCAAACCTTGGAGCAGATATTTGATCGGCGGGTCTTCAGCTTGATAGCCGACTAGGACTACCGTGTAATGTTCCAGTAGATTTCGGATGAAATTTGTAGCCCAAGCTTCCGAAAGGTATGCCCGTCCGAAATCAGCACTGCTTAGGACATACGGGTGCTGGTCAGCGTCGGTGTTCGCAAGCCGTCCATGGAGGTAGGTAATACCTTCCACCGAACGCCCAAACGCCAGATCAGGAAAAGCGGGAGGCGAAAATGTTGCCAGATCACCATCCATTTCGAACAGCAGATCAAAGTTCGTGGTAACGATCTGTGGTACGCCGTTCGGACTGGTTGAGATGCGTTTGACCAAGCTGTGGTGATGGCCAATTGGGCCGCTTCCTGCCGAAGCCTGAAGGCGTTCCGTGACGAGAGCATTCACCTCATTGCGCCCGTATTCCAGGTGAAGCAGGTTGAAGATTTGGTCCAGTGGCATGTTTGTGCCAGTCGGATCATCAATCCAGGGTTGGAACGCCCGCATGATATCGGACTCCTCGGGTGGATCAAAGAAGTCGATAACATGTTGGGTTAGGCCGATGAAGCTCGGCATACCAGATGGCAATGAAACACCAGCGCCGCAGAGGAAAACTACCCGGCCCGAGTCAGTGCGTTCCAGTAAGACATCAGGGATGATTGGACCGTTTGCGTGAAATCTCATTGGCTATTGACCCGCTTTCGCGTCATCCAGCCAAGGTCAGTTGAGTTTCCGTTTGTGAACTCTTCAAACTGCCGTAGTTCCCACTTCTCGATGATTGTGGAGTTGATGTGGTCTATTAGGTTGTTGATTTGGACATTCCTCGGCTTGCTCTTTGATCTTGCAACCCGATTTTTCAGTTCAACTTGGACTTCTCTCCACCAGGCACCCTCAGCATCCAAAAGTTCTGGCCGGTATCCGTAGCGGTCCTTAATGCTTCCAACGACGAGCCGTTCGTCGTAGCGCGATAGACTGAACCAGGCATCGACAAAGGTCGCCACGTCAATGGTCGCCAGTATCGGCACATTCAAATAGCGCTGCTCAGGTGCGTGATTGATTACGGTAAGGTTTCCAAAGAAGCGTATCCAATCCTCAGTAAGGAATTTCAAGAGTTGTTTACCTGCATCCTCACCCAGCCAATTTTGGTGCCACGCATCCATTTTCATGACCAGATGTTCCACGACCTCCGTAAATTCATCATCTTCACGCCTCATGAAACCAAGGCCGTCATATGAATCTAAGTGACGACCAAACCTTTCACTGACACCTCGACAACGCTCATCCGTTAGCTGGGGGACAAACTTTTCGTCAATGTATGTCTTCATCGCTGCAATCGTATCGGGAACTGTTTGATCAATCAGTTCGTGATCCGCCAGCATTAGGGATACGCCAACGACATGAAGGAACTCTCCAACTTCGATGTAGCTGCCGTCTTTCAGTTGCGATTGCATATCTTCGACATCGGACCAGAACTCGCGCTCTGAATCATCCGAGAAATCCCAGCTATAGAGGTGCCACAACCTCTTCCAGGACGGCCAAGAGGCTACGCCAGACACCTCGTCTGACTGGGCTAGTTCGGCATTCAATCGCACCTCATCAACAACGCCAGAGGTGAGGATTGAAATCCATTGCTGGACAGTTATGACTGCTCTTATGCCATTGTGTTGTTCATATTTCTTAAAGACACGCTGTTTCGGGGTGGGTTCCTTGTCTTTATCGAACGAGAACTCATAGACATGACGAACTTCGTCCTTGCCTTTGTCATACCCGCCCAACAAGTCTTGGGGCGTCAGAGTTGAGGTTTCTTCCGAAAGGTCGAGCTTGAATTCGATAAAAAAAATGAAGAATTGGATGATAAGGTTTTGAACCAACTTGTCGTTCTGACGATACTCCACTTTTATTTTCTCAAGAATTGAAGCCAACTGCCAAACGAACTGCCGTAAGGCTCTAAGGTTGTGGTATCCCGATCTATCGTGGAGTTCGAGGATATCGTTCGTGTAGTGCAATAAAAGCTCACTGACTTCGGACTGTGTAATCTCCGCCACGAATGAGGCCAACGCGCTTTCGGGATCACTTTCCAACAAAAAGGAATGCCCAACCACCTTCTCTTTGAAAGCAATAAAATGGTCGTCAAGCAAATCGTCGGTATTCGCACATAGAATCACACGTGTATCACCATGCTCTACAAATCGATTCACGACGCCCAGTAGCTCTGACATTGGGATTTGGCAGCGCTCCAAGTCATCAAGAACCAACAATGCCCCGTCCATGTTCTTGGCCGATTGTTCGAGTTGCGAAGTAGCCGCATCCACCACCTTGTTGAGGTTCGCGGTTCCTCCCAAGATGCCGCCTGTACCCAGCGTAAGCGCCCCGCTGAATATTGACCCCGCAAGCCCAACCCCTTTGTGCAACGTCTTGGTGACCGTGCTGGCACTGGCATAGAAGAGACTGGTCTCAAGAGATTGGATGTCAGCAATGCCAAAGACCGAAAGGTAGATGGGCTTGCGATCTGTGAATGCGTCATCTTCGAGAAGCGTCGTTACGAAGTGTGTCTTTCCGCAGCCCCAACGTCCTTCTATCAATACCGCAAAATGAGGCTTTGAATTGGTGTTCGCCCAATTCTTGAGAAATTTCCGTACCTCGGCTCTGTCGACGCTCATCCTTGGTTACTCGCTATTAGATTGAGTAACCCGCTTATTGCAGGCACAGGCTGCCAAGTCGACCACTGTCCATGTTATCACGGCTTCTCAATCTCGTAGGTGCAGCGAATGGCGGTTCGGTGATGCTGCATTGCGGCGGACCCGCTCCTAGTAGACGGCAGGTATGGGCCGGGGTTACTCGTAATTATGGATCTTACGGTGACAAGCCATGTAGGCCGCTTGGCCACGCGTCAGCTTGATTTTTTGTTTCCTGACGCCAAGCGCCTTACGTACCTCCCGCTTCAGGTCGTCTGAGACTATCATTTCACCTTGTTTCGTGAAGCTGATGAGGCCTTGGTCGAAGAGCCTGTCCCATGTCGGCGAAAGTAGTAGGGCGTTTTCCGGGTCGAGGCATTCCCGAGGGTCCTTCCAGCAGTCCCTCCATGGCTTAATATGGGAGGCAACCAAGAGCGCGGGCTCCTCGACTCTAGTGATCAGGCAGCAGCCATATTTTTGGACAACGAGCCGACGGAACATACCCTGACCAATCCGGGCCTTGACGATCGCCTTGCGGGTCGTCTCGGGAAGTGAGGTGTCCGCCAAGATGCCCTGCTCGAGCGAGGCGATCTCTTCTTCGGCATCAGTGCGGACGATAGTATTTTCCTCGAACCAATCTCCCACCTCCGGTGTGATCCAGAAGGTTTTCTTCGATCTCCGCGGCACAATACCAAGCCGGTCGCAAAATCCGATGTAATACGCTTCGGCCACTTCATCCTCAAGGTTCCGGATCGTGAAGCCGTATTGGGCACACAATAACTTCCCGACCCGCTTTGTCGTTTGTTTTCCATCCCGTTCCGCTAACTGCTCATGTCCGAGCACACTGTTTTCGGCATATCCGATGAAACGCGATGGGGCAAAGGCGATCCCATCGCGGGTGAGGTAGGGGAGAAAGACCGACCCGCGACCGATCAGTCCGTCATAGAGTTCCCTGACCTGACCGCCACCCCTACTTGCTTCCTCCAACTCTTCGCAGTTGCGAAGCAATTCATCAAAGGTCTCTATCAGGCTCATTCCCACTCTCCCGCAACACATCCGCAATGAATGCATGCCGCGTGCGGTTTCGCAATATATCGTCCTAACCGCTCGCTTTGTCCGCATAGCAAACCTTGGACCGTTCAAAATGCTGCGGCCTGGATCAATGGCCGCTTCGGTGAAGCCGCACCGCAGAGATGACCCTCAAGGTGGAGGTCCGCTCAGGGCCGGAACCGTCGGTGCGGTCATGGACGATCTCGCATTATGTGCTGCGTCGCCGCATGGCCGCTCCGAGCCCAAATTTGCACTCAAGATTCCAGCGCCAATCGCCGCCGATTTTCTTCGGTGTCATCGAAAACGTGCCACTCTGCCAAGCGATCATCCACAACTATGGCTTTCCAAAGCGCCGGCCCATGTAATCTGATGTCGCTGCAAACCGAATGCCCTGCAACAGCGACAAGATTGTGCTTTGTTTCCATGCGTTCGATCACATTGTAGTAGTCTGGAAAGGCATCGAAAAAACCGCGCCATGCATCGACGCATGCGTTCTTGCCTGAAACCGCATGTCCTGCACTGTCAATAAAGACGTGATCTTCTGTCAATAATTCGGACAAGCCTTCAGCATCACGCCTCGATATACAATCATTGAACAGCCGCACGACTTCGACTGGGGAGTTTCGCTTCGCTTTCATGGTAAAAGATTAGCATGCGCGGGCACGGCGGCAAAGTCCACACAGAGGACCTAGAGCACAACTGAATTATGGCACTCACAGCGAGCGGCCGGTTTGGTGAAGCTGCACCGCGTCGCCATACATCTTGGTGAGCGGGCGCTAAGGGCTGGTAGGAGAAGCCATCTTTATGGACTTGATTAACCGCGTTGAACTACCTTTGGGCCAGGCGTTCGTCTCAGAGTGCGGGTTACTCACCACAACATTTATCAAACCTACGCTTCTAGTGCGCCCAATAACTGGATGTCGAAGCTTGGTTGAGAATACCGATGTACTGGCTCAATCATACTTCGCGCACGGTCCAATGGGCCGCAATTTCTGGATAGGTGGCAAGAATTGCGCGCTCGATCTCCCTACCAAAGCCGGGTGTTCGGTCTCCGGCAAGTATGGACCGTGTCTGTTCGCGCGCGGTTTCCAAAATTGGGGGCGTCGCCGCGTCTGCCCAGGTCTGTGGTGTCGCCCGGTCCGCAAGGGCCGGATAATAGTAGTCGCTTTGCATCCGACCCAACGTCTGGCTACTGCCAAGAAAATGCCCGGGTCCGTTCAGACAGACATCTCGGATAACATCGAAGGCAAGCGCATCCTCGTCGATCTCGAACCCTCGGGTCGCCCGTAGGACGGCACCAATCAGGTCGTTGTCCAGAACGAAACTTTCCTTGCTCGCGGCAAGAAGGGAGCCATACATACCCGCCGCCTCATAGATCAGGTTCGCGCCGGCCAGCGCGCTCAGGAGTTCCGTGATGCCCTTTTCATAACCTGCCTGAAAGTCAGGGAGCTTGCTGTCGGTCATGCCGGCGCTCACGGCGCAGGGTATTCCATAGTGCTGGGCCATCTGGGCGCAGGCCGCCATCAGCACGCCCTGTTCGGCGCTACCGCCAGACATCGCCCCGGTGCGCAGGTCACTGACGAAGGGCAGCGCCCCGAACAAGGCCGGATGACCCGGATTGAGCAGGTTGAGATAGACCAGACCCGCCAGCACCTCGGCCGTCTGCTGCGCAACCGCACCGGCCAGCGGCGCCGGGCTGGTGGCACCGGCCTGCCCGGCAGATACCAGTTTGAGTGGTGTTCCCGTTTCGGCGGCGCATTCGATGATCGACAGGGCTTCTTCAGCGAAATTCAGTGGAGGCACGACGAAGCAGGTCGAAACGCAGCAGAACGGCCGTTCCCGCCACGCCGCCTCGCCGCCGGCGATCATTTGGAACATACGGACTGCAGCGCGCATCGTATCCGCGGAACTGAACGAAACCCCGATGGGTTTGGACGTGCCCGCCGCGCAGGCATAGGCGGTGTTCATTTCCATCGCGTGCGTGTCGGCGATGTCGCGCGCAACGACCGTGCGCTGGAACATGTGGATATTGGGCAGCGCCTCGGCCAGTCGGGCCATATCGTGTAGATCGGCGAGCGTGCTGTCGCGCACCTTGCCAGTTTCGCTGTCGATGATGTGGACCGCCGCACCCGAAGTTCCCAGGTGAATCCGCGTGCCGTTCGGATCAAGGTCGTATTCCGGGCGCTGGCCATAAAGCTTGAACCCTCGTCCGGCCGTTTTCAGAACGCGTTCGACCATGTCGGAAGGAAACAGCAGCCGTCCGGCGTCAGACATCCTCCCCCCCGCCGCGCAAACCGTGTCGATGCAGCGCGGAGTCGCTCTGGCCATGCCGACCTCGGCCAGAATCCGCAAGGCTGTCCGATGTATGGCCTCGATCCCATCAGCCGGGATCGGGCGATACCGACCGCCTTCGATTCCGGGCCAGATCGCCGTTGTCGGGCCAGACCCGGCCCCGCCCTGTCGTTCTGCCCGCCGCGCGGCGCGCCCGGATCTTGCTTTGCTCATCTACCTTACCCTTGTCTCGTCATGAGTGTTCGAATTGACTGCTCTTGTGGCCAGTTCCGGAGCCGCGCCGCCCAGACGGCCTTTCCGGCCTGTGCCTCGGTCACTGGCCCTGTGTTGGCCTCGAATTTGACGAGAAGCTGAGCCTCGCTCATCGGGGATTGCGGCGCTCCCAACGGATAGTCGCAGGTGCGCTCGATTCTCGTTCCGTCAAGAAAGGTGACAATCATGCGGTCCGGGTCATCCTCGGAATAGTTCTGATCGGGTCTCGCCGGCTGGAAGGGATGCACTCTGACCTTGGCGATAAGGCCCGCCACCGCCGGGTCGCTCCAGACACCGGCATCGAGATCAGCCAATGTCAGCCCCCCGCGCAAAAGGCCCATCGCCGCGACAAACGGCAAGCTGAACAGGGCCTCGTTGCGGTCGGCCGGTTGGGCAAACGGCAGAATCGCCGCGTGGAAATCGGGCAGATGAAGATCAACCCGGGCGATTTTCTCGGGCCGGACTTGGTCGCGCATGGCGAGAGCACAGGTCATGATGCGATGCGTGTAGCCGCAACTGGGCCACGGCTTCAGAACCAACCCGTATTCGGTTAGCGCATAGCCTCGCCCAAGCTTGGAGAATGCGACATCGAACCGATCAGGGTCCAAGCCGCCCATAAGTGCGGCCTGACCGCGAGGATGATCCAAAACATGGGGTTGCGCCGTCATTCCGGCCTGCGCGAGAGATGCAGCCTCGACCCCCGCGCGCGCGGCAAACCCTGCCTGAACCGGCTTGGCGTTGCTGCCGAACTGGCAGGTAAAACCGCTGGCCGCACTGATGGCGAAAGAGATCGCATGTGTGGTTTCGGACGCTGTCAGTCCCAGCAATCTGGCGCAGGCTGCCGCCGCGCCGGTCGCGCCCAGCGTGGCGGTCGAATGCCAACCTGCATCGTAATGAGCGAAATTCATCGCTTCGCCCAATCGCGCGATTACCTCGAAACCTGCGAGATAGGCGCAAGCAAGCGCCATGCCGTCGGTCGCCTCGTCCGCCATCGCCACCAGCGCTGGCAATAGAACGACGGTTGGGTGCGTGTTGCCGGGAATTTCCCAGTCGTCGAAATCCAGCGCATGCCCGGCGATCGCGTTGAGAAAGGCAGCCTGCGGCCGCGAAGCGCTCATATCGGTTCCGATTACGGGCGTATGGCCCAGGGCCCCCATTTCGCGCACCGCCTTTCGGGCCTTCACGGCAACCTCGGTTCCGGCCCCTGCGTGAATACAGCCCAGCGTGTCGATCACCCCCTGGCGAAGGATCGCAAGCGTCTTGGCGTCTGGTGTCATCGGATCTTCGGCCACAAAGCGGGCTAGTCTGATCAGGGCCGGTTCCGTCATGCGAAGGGCTCCGGTTGAATTGGGTCGAGGTCCAGCCAGACCGATTTCGATTGGGTGAAGGCCAAGAATCCTTCGATGCCGTTCTCGCGCCCGTAGCCAGAGGCCTTGTAGCCACCCACCGGGGATTGCGGGGCGGAGCCGAAGTAGGTGTTCACATAGACGGTGCCGGCCCCGATCCGATGCGCCAACCGCAGGGCACGCGCGCTGTCGCGGCTCCAGATCCCGGCGGCGAGCCCGAAGTCACTGTCATTGGCAAGCGCGGCTGCGTGATCGTCATCCCTGATCGGCAGGATCGCCAGAACCGGGCCGAATATTTCGTCCCGCGCAACAGCCATTTCGGGCGTCACGCCCGTGAAGATTGTGGGTTCAACGAACCAACCCTCGCAATCGGGCGGATGGGCGACGTTTCCGCCCAGAACGCAGGTGGCACCCTCGGCCTTCGCGGCCTCGATGGCACGCACGACACGCTCGAAATGCGGGTGATTGGCAATCGGGCCGACATGCGCGTCAGCGCTGGCCGGGTCGCCTATGACCGCCTTGCCAGCTAGCGCGACGATCCGCTCGACCAACGTGTCGTGCAGGCTTTCATGAACCAGAACGCGACTGCCCGCGATGCAGCTTTGGCCAGCCGGTGGAAAGATCCCGGCGACGATGCCCCGCGCGGCCAGTTCAAGATCGGCATCCCGCAGCACGATCTGCGGTGATTTTCCACCAAGCTCGAGGATCAAGGGTTTCAAATGTTCACCTGCCGTGAGCGCCACGGCGCGCCCGCCCGAAACTCCGCCAGTAAAGCTGACCAGCCGCACGCCGCGATGTCGCACGAGCGCGGCACCAGTCTCGGCACCGCCAGTGACCACGTTGATCAGGCCCGGTGGCAAGTCGGAATCTTGCAGGATTTCCATCATCGCAAGGGTGGAAACGCTGGCGAACTCGGAAGGCTTCAGCACCACGGTATTTCCCGCCGCAATGGCCGCCGAAATCTTCCAGATCGCGATCAGAAGGGGGGAATTCCACGCCGTGATACAGGCGACGACGCCGAAGGGCTCCCGCCGCGAGTAGTTGAGGATGCCCGGCACATCGACGGGGATGTTCGCACCCTCGATCTTGTCCGCAAGTCCCGCGTAATAGTCGAAACTGTCCGTCAGCCAGCCTTTCAGTGCGCCTTGTATGCCGGCCAGGTTCTTTCCGTTGTCGATTGTCTCGATCAGGCCAAGCGTATCTGCATTGCGGCGGAGGCAATCGGCGATCCGGCGCAAAAGCCGCCCACGATCCGTGGCTGTCATGCGCCCGAAGGGGCCATCCTCGAATGCGACGCGGGCGGCGGCCACGGCACGGTTGACGTCTTCCTCCACGCAATCGGGCACGCGCGCCCAGACCTTGCCGCTTGTCGGGTTGGCGCTGTCGATCCATGCTTGCGAAGCGGGCATGTGCCACGCCCCGGCAGCGAAGAATCCCCAGTCTCGGCGCTTATCCATGCGAAGCCTCGTTCAGGACGATGACCCCGCGCCCCGGCTTTCCCGAGAGCATGTCGGCCACGGCTTCGTTGATCTGGTCAATCGAGTAGCGCCGGCCGATCAACCGGTCGATGGGCAAGTCGCCGTCGAGATAATGCTGACCGTAAAGCGCGAAATCGCGCGTCGTGCAGGCCGAGCCGAAGATTGAACCTGTCACGGTGATCTCGGATCGAGTGATACCGGTAGACGGCAGATCGATCGTGGCGTCGTTGGCATCCATGCCAACAAACGTCACTTGCCCCCCGGGGCGGCAATAGTCGATCGCCGCTCGTTGCAGCGCGCGTTTGCCCACCGCCTCAAAAACATGATCCGCGCCATGCGGTGTGAGGTCTGCGATCCGGGCGGCGATATCCTCGCTCGCCAGAATGAAATCGGTGGCGCCCAGGTTAAGGGCCATCGCCTCGGCCGCAGAATTGGCGTCGATGGCGATGATCCTATCAGCCCCGGCCAGCCGGGCGCCCATGATGATCGACAGCCCGACGCCGCCCGCGCCGATCACAGCAACGGCTGTCCCCGGCGCAACCTTGGCACGGTTCAGCACCGCCCCCACCCCGGTTGTAACGGCACAGCCGAGCAGCGCGGCAATCTCGAACGGCACCGCCTTGTCGATACGCACGCAGCTTTCCTGTGGCACGACAACGTGATCCGCCCAGCAGGCCAGCATCGACAGGTGGCGGACAGGTCCGGCGTCATTGGAAAAGCGACAGGTGCCATCCATCATGGTGCCGTCCCAGAGCGGCCCCTTGTAGGCTTGGCACAAGTGCGTCTGGTCATGGCTGCAAAAGAAGCAGTCGCCGCAATAGGGAATCCAGCTGAGCACCACGCGATCCCCGAGCGCCAGGTCCGTTACACCGTCACCCAGCCCAATCACAGTGCCCGCGCCTTCATGCCCCAGAACAACTGGCAGATCATGGCCAGCCTGCCCCGACATCACGTGATAGTCGGAATGGCAAACGCCTGCCGCACCCATGCGGATCAGCACTTCGCCCTTGCCCGGCGGGGCGAGATCGAGGTCTTCGACCGCAAGCGGCGTCCCTACGCCGTACATAACCGCAGCCCGTGCTTTCATGCCTTGTCCCTTTCAATAGCCTCTCGAAGCGCGTCGAGCGCGGCTGGCGGTGTGGCAACGATGTGGTCTTCGCCTGGATAGCTTCCTGACCTGGCATCACGAGCGAACTGACCGAGGGCCGCGACCCGCGCCTCTTGCAGCGCCAGAAGCCGGGCGTGGAAATCGTCATAGCGCCGGACGTGGCGGGGTGGGGTCGGGTCCAGACCCAAAGTATCCTCGGTGAACTGGAAGATAATGTCGGCCTCCGCCCCTGCCCCGATCGAGCTGACGACCAGAGACGACGCGCGCGTTATCTCCGCTGTTAACGCGGTGGGAACGACTTCGATCTCGACTGCATAAGCGCCTGCATTCTCCAGATTGCGGATGTCCCGCCACAGCTGGCGCGCCTCGTCCGGCGTTTTGCCAAAGGCACGCAATCCGCCCAGCCACAGGCTTTTCCGTGGGACCAGCCCTGCATGGCCCATGACCGGTATCGCGGCTTTCGACAGGTATTCGATCCAAGACACCGGCCCGCAGAAATAGACAGCATCCGCCCCGTCCTCCATCGCGCCATAGGCCCCGCGCAGCAGTTCCTCGGCGCAGGCGAACTGCGTCATGGGCAGGGCGGTGTTGAGAAACAGATGCGGGGCGGCCGCGCGCACGATCCGCAACTCTTCACCCGCCGAAACGCTCAGCATGTCGATGCCGGCTGCAGCGGCAGCCCGGGCTTCCTCGACCGACGAGGCCGTCGCCTGAACGAGCGTGCGCTGCCCCTTGGCTGCTATGACATCCGCCACGGTCAAGTGCCGCTCTGCCGGGCTGCCTCCCATTGTGTAGATCCGCTTCACCTCAGCGCCCCAGTTTGCGCATACGGTCGCGAATGCGCCGCGTCGCCTCGGGGGTGCCATTGTGGAACGAGCCAAAGACCACGTCCCAAGGCACCTCGGCCGTGCCATAGTTGCATTCGAAATAGCGGTGGTGCAGCTGATGAAAGAAATCACCCAAGGCCATCCGGCTGCGTTCCTTGACGAAGAGTTTCTCGAACCCCGAATGGGAAACCGCCGGATTGAGCGCCAAGTTGTAGAGGTGAAAGATCACGTGGATCGGGTCGGACGGCACGATCAGGTGGATTAGCACCGACGAGAAGTAAAACAGATGTTCGATCGGATGCATTGACATGCCCGACCACGGGCCGACATTGATGTTCCTGTGATGCAGGCTGTGAACGCGGGCATAGATCGGCGGCCAATGGAGAAGCCGATGCACCCAGTAGAAATGAAACGAAGCCCAAAGCGGGATCAGCAGCAGCCAGAGTGCGGACCATACCGGGGCATCGACCATGCGAATGACCGGCACAAAGTCATTCGCGGCGAGCCAGAAATAGACAACTTCGAAACCTGTCCAGATCGTCACGCCAGAGGCCAGCGACCAGAACATGTTGTCGAGAACCTGATTGCGGAACGTAAAGCGCCCATTGTCCTTGACCATGTCCCGCGCATCAAACTTCAGGGCCTGCCCTTGCCCCCTGAACCGCCAAAGCCATAGATGCAGCGATCCGGCCACCAGCGTGAGAAGAACGAGATTGCGCAGCCAGATCGTCGCGATCCAGCCTGCCGAGAAGGTCTCCATCGTCGCCCAGTCGGGTTGGGTCAGCCTCCAGACTAGAACAGCCAGCAAGAACTCTATCACGGTTGAAGACACCGCCAGCCAATAGCTTGCCAGCCATTTGACGGCAGAGACAGGACGCGGCGGCCATGAAAAGACGGGGCTGACCGGGATCGGCAAAGCCGGGTTCCAGTTCCATTCCTTCGCGGCTCCTGCTGCAACTTCTGGATCGTCAGAGCGATCAGACATTGGCGCGCTCTCCCTGGCAATGCTATTCCGTGAAGCGCAGGCTATATCGGCCCCGTAGTCTTAGGAACGTTGGAAAATGGCATGAAAAGTATTCTCGCACGGAATAGTTTGGATGCTCTTGACTGGAAGCGTCTTGCGGCATTCGACGCGGTTGCGCGGCACAGAAACTTCACCCGGGCCGCGCGTGAGCTGAATGTCCAGCAACCTGCTATCAGTCGGCGCGTGGCCGAACTCGAGACCGATCTGGGTGTTCGACTTCTAAGGCGAACCCGTCCCGATGCAACGCTAACGCAGGAAGGTGAAGTGCTGCATCGGGCGATTGTCGCGGCATCGCTGCAAGTGCGGGACGCAGTCAAGCAGATACAGCGTCACCGGGATCGGCACCTTGTTACAATCAATACGACAATCGGCTTTGCCAGCTGCTACTTGATGCAGCGTCTGGCAGCGTTTCGTGTCGAAAACCCAGACATCTCGGTCGAGTTGGTATCGCGCGATCAGAACGAGATCTATGGACTGGCCAAGGCGGATATCGTGATCGCTTTCGACAGGCCGGACCGTTTGCCCGGCGTTCAGCAAACAAAGATATTCAATGAAACGCTTGTTCCAGCTGCAAAACCGCATCTGGTTCCAGAGTTGAGCGACGATCCCGAAACCCTCGCGCATCACCCGCTTCTCCATCTCTCGAGCGGCATTCACATGGATGACTGGACCACTTTCTTCGACGGCACCGGAGTGATGCCTCCAGCACCCACTTCAGAGCAGAAGTTCACCTCTTTCATGGTCTGCTTGCAGGCCGCGCTAAACGGGGATGGCGTGATGTTGGGATGGGAACATCTCATGCAGAACTATTTCGATCTGGGCCTTCTAGTTCGGGTCGGCAAGAGGAAGATCACCACCGATCGTGGCTATTATGCCTGCCTGACAGAACGATCCAGAGACCGTGAAAGCGTACGCCGTATATGCGGCTGGCTGGGCTCAATTGCGGACGACAAATGAGGATATCCCTTTGTCCGTGTCTGCGATTTGTCTAGAAAATGGAAAATTTCACGAAGATGCAGTCCAGATAGCATTGAGGCGAGGGGCAGCATAGAATTCTGTGAGGGCGATGATTGCCAGACACTGCCAAAAGAATACGTCCTCAGGGTGCGATTTGGGATTGAGTCCACCTAATCGCTATCTCTCGCGGTCTACGTCACGCTTTGGCGCTTTTTGGGTTTCTCAACGGGTGCTGGCAGACGATTGAATTCGAGGTTGGCCGGCTACAAATGCCAACTCCGGCGGGTCCTTCTGAAATAGCGGATACATTCGATCCCGACGTACTCTCAGTATGGGTTCGACTGCAATCTTACGGTGCATCGCCAACATCGGATCTAGGTGCTGAAACGTGATTGGTGAAAGACGGCGGCGAATGACCGGTTCCAAGTAGCTGACGTGATGCTCTAGCAGGTGCAGCGAATGTCTGCGTTCTCGCCGGACTCTCAGTGCCATCCAAGGCCGTTGCCGAACGAATGTCTTGATTGGGCTGGGAGCGGTCATTCGCCGCGCCTGTCACGAAGGGTCGCTAAGGGCCGGACACGACGGGGTTCAGGGTCCCTTTGGATAGAATGCTGCGCTGCGTCTGAGGTCTGTTCCGAGCCCAAACTACCGGTCGAGCTAGTCTACAGGCTTGTCCAGCGTCTTTGGGCGACGCCTTCCAAGTTCATCTAGAGCCTCTGAACGTTTACCTGGCCTTCCGACATATTCGCGAGACGATCGCCGTCCATTCTGGTCTTCAACTGTAATGACATAGCGGTTGCCGTTACGTCCCGCAATGAAGCGAACCAGGAAGGCTCTGTAATCCGAGACACTGATCTTGTGCTTTGCGCAGAATTCAGGAAAGGCGTTTTTGAACAACGGCAAAAAGTGTTCCACCTCTCCGTCGGGAAATGCACCTTTGGCTTTCCCTGTCAGAAAATCGGCAACCAAATACCCATCTTTGTTTGCAGCGGCTTCTGCATAGATGTGCGTTTGCAAAACCTAATGCGGCACCACGAAGCTGAGCCCGCCGGCCAAAGAGTCAGCATAGTTGTGGGCAACTCCATGTAGCTTGCTGTGCTTCATGGCAGGTATGTTAGTCAGACAACAAGCGGCAGGAAAGTCCGCTTCGCCCGCGTCTGACCCATTCCCTGCCTTCTAGATCTTGCGTCCACAGCGAATGGCGGCTCTGACGGGCCGCGCCGCAGCATCTTGACCCAATGGCCAAGGTCCGCAATGGGCCGTTTTGTCTGGGTAGCGCTTGTAGGCGGTTGAACATGCCGCAACCGATATTTTGTCGGCGGTGATCCCAGTCACTCTTCGCTGAGTTCATGGCCTGCCAAGTTGCTGCAGCAGTAGTCCGCCCAAGCCTGCATCATGGAGCGGCGTTGGTCGAGGAGGTCTGTTCGGTGGTAGGCAGCTTCGACCTGGTTGGTGATTTTGTGGGCGAGCGCCCGTTCGGCGAGGTCCCGCGGGTGTCCATTTTCCGACGCCCAGTCCCGGAAGGTGGCACGAAAGCCGTGCGCCGTTGCGGTCCGGCCCTCTGTATCGCTCGCTACCCTGGCCTGCCGCAGGACCTTTGTCATGGTCATTTCGCTGATCGGCGTGGTGCCGCGTGTGGTGAAGACGAAGTCGGTCCGGCCGGTCGCGTTCCGGATCCCGTTCAGGAGTGTGATCGCCTGCCGGCTCAGGGGGACGCGATGGGCCATGCGGGTCTTCATGCGCTCTGCGGGGATCGTCCATATCCGTGTCCCAACATCAATCTCGTCCCAAGTTGCGCCCCGCACCTCTCCGGACCGGGCCGCTGTAAGGATCAAGAAGAGGAGGGTGGACCGTCCCACCGCGAAGACGTCGGGGGGAAACAAGGCCGGCATGAGATCGGGAAGCGCGCGCCAAGGCACCGACGGCTGGTGGACCGTCCGCTCTGCCTTGGCCGGTTGTTTTGGGAGAAGCGCGTGAACCGCGGAAACCGGGTTGGACGTGCAATAGCCCCGGGCAATGCACCAGATCATCACCCGGTCACAACGCTGCCGAACCCGGCCCGCAGTTTCAGGCTTTGACAGCCAAATGGGTCTGAGCGCTTCCGCGATATCCCTTGGCTCGAGGTCTGCGATCGGCCGCCCGCCGATCCGGGGCAGGACATAGGTCCGAAGGGTGGTGATCCATTGTGCGCGGTGCTTCGGATTTCGAAAGGACGGCGCGATCTCCTCAAAGACCAGTTCGGCAGCCTCAGAGAATGTAGGCATCATCGACGTCCGGCGCCTGTCCTCTGTCGCCCGTCGGCGCTGTTCGATTGGATCGATGCCCTGTTCGATCATAGTGCGTGCCGCGAAGGCCTTCTTTCGCGCCTCGGCAAGGCCGGTGGTGGGGTAGGTCCCCATGCCCATGTCCCGCCGTTTGCCTGTTTCCGGCGACACAAAGCGGAAGATGAACTTGCCGGTTCCGGTCGACCGGCCCGGATGAAGCGAGAGTCCCGCAACAAGCCCCACAGACAACGGCCTGTCACCTGGCCCCAGTTTTCGGGCCTTCATGTCACTAAGCGCCATTCCATGCCCTTTGTTGCGTCCGGATCCCCATCCAGACCCACACCTAGCCCCACATGTTGGGTGCAAAAGCATGGGCCACTTTAAGATACCATGAAACAATGATCTTACGAAAGATCAATAAAAATAGTATGTGAGAAGCACCTCTTGGTAGGAAATGATACGAGTTGATACAATAATAGGGAGGATCTTGGGTCCGCCATAGAAACCTCCAAGTGATCGTTGAACGAAGCTCTTTTGGGTCAGGGTGTCTTGCCCCGCATTCTGGAAACATGATGCGCTTGATCTTCCTGAGAGGGATCAAGCATGTCGTGCAAGAAGAAGACTTCCCAATTTGAACTGAACTTTCAGGCTGCGCCCGCGGCCGGCAGAGCTGACGTGTCTGACGAACCAGTGCCCGAGCGGCCCGCGGCGCTCCATGGGCTGCCCGAAGGGGCCACATATTTGACCGCCCGGCAGGTCATGTAGCTACACGAGGTCTCTTGGACGATACTCTGGCGCTGGGAGCAGGATGGCAGTGTGCCCGAAGCACACCCAGTTCACAGGGCAAAAGGCCTTTACCATGCAAAGCTGCACCAACAAGGTGACCGGCGACGAAGCAGGCACGAAAGGCGGGGTTGTCTCGGGCGTCAACACCGGCTGGTGCCGACCGATATCGAAGAGACATCCGTCTTCGTGAACGGCGCCGAACTGATCCAGAATGACAACATGTACGACACGAACTGCAACGGCGCCGATGGGCCGGGGAATACCGTCGGAAAGCTGGTGTATTTCGAATGAGGAGCCGACCGCCTTATGGTCGGCCGAATTTCGCGTCATAGGCTGCGATCACGTAATCCATACCGTGGTAGTTGACACACATAGCCACGATCTTCATCAGGGCGTCGATTTCGGGATCAAGCTCCTCCATCAGGAGGCGCATCATCTCGGTGTAGGTACGGTCGATGCGCTCGGGAAACCAGTAATCTTCGTCGCTGTCTCGATTGTTCTGGATCGCCCGTTCGCGATACGTCGTGTTGAGCCACTCAAGAAACCGGGACGCAAACCGGCCGACATCTCCTGAGGCGATGAGCATGTTGTCGATCAGGGTAAGGATCGGGAAATCGCCTGTGTATTCAGCAACGAGCGTCTGGTCCTCGATTGGAAAGAGGTTCGGCAGCCCGGTTCCAACCTGGGTCGGCTGCGTCGTCCCCGGGGGCCAGGTCCCGCGCTGCACGATCAACTGGCCGACCGCCGGGGGCATACCCACCTGATTGATGGTGCGTTCCGCCAGACGGAAGATCGAGCCAATGACAGGCAG
Organism: Loktanella sp. IMCC34160; assembly: GCF_004145845.1. GTDB lineage: Bacteria > Pseudomonadota > Alphaproteobacteria > Rhodobacterales > Rhodobacteraceae > SELP01. Next base: position 20,601 of record NZ_SELP01000011.1, read on the forward strand.
CCTGTCGGTAAAGGTATGAATCGTTGTCAGCCCCTCGTCCTCAACTGTGAAGTTGTGAATTGCGGCTTCGCCGAGGCTGGCGGGCGCAATCGTGTTGGGGTGAACTCCGGCCGCGTTAAACGTCATGCCATGAATCATGAAATCGGGGTATGTCCGGTCGAGAACGCAGGCGACCGCAGCCGCAAGACTGCCGCCAAGCGAATGGCCGGTGATCTCAAGCCGGTTGTCGGTCGACGTCGCGAGTCTCTGATCGATCACCTGCTGGCCGAAGCTGATTGCCTCTTCATATTGCGGTGTTGGCCGACCCAGACCCTGCAGGATATTTGCGACCCAATCCCCGTCCTCTCTGGCCATGAGGTCAAGGGCGACGCGGAAGGTGACCTCAAAGGTCTCTCCGTCGGCGGCTGTTTCGAATTCGGTCGCGCCCTCTTCATGGAATATGGGGAACGGGCGAAACGCCATCTCGATGAGTTCGTCGCGGGTATACGGGACTTCGACCGTCGGCGCGCCCCGGGCCGCGGCATGTCGCCCCGGGGTGCGCGTTTTGGGGGGAACGGTCTCATCTAGAACCAGGGTAAAATCATGGGTCCAGCCGAAAAACCGGAAAATCCGCCATCGGATGGATGCTGCGATCGCCAACCCGCGCAGGTCGTGGAAGTCGGTTCCGCGGAACGCCAGACAAGGCGGACACAGCTGACTGTTGTCGCCTTCGGGATCATAGGACTTCAGCTTGTAAAGCCGGGCCACCAGGCCAGAGCCGCCGTGGTTGTCCAGCACCTCCCAGTCTTCCCAATGTTCTTCCACCTCGGCGACCCGGTCAGGATACCTGGTCGAGAACCCGACGCCCGGTGGAGGAGGATCCTTGTAGACATGCATCGCCAGGTAACCTGCATGTCGTCGACAGGTGTCCCAAGGCGCGTTGCCGTGAACGACTGTCATTAATCAACCACATCCGACCGGATTGTCTCCCACGGGATCACGCCGGGTTCCGGGTTCTGCCAGTGGTCCTTGAAAATCCGCGCCGTCGCCTGTCGGTCCGAGGTTTCGATGTAGTCCTGATTGCGTTTGAGAACCCGCATGGCAATGCGTTGAATTTCGGCACTGATTTCATCGCCACGTTGGGCGTAGCTGCCGAGGCTGCTGAGGAATTTGAACAATTCGTCCTGCGTGCGATTGTCAAAATAGCCTTTGTCGATCAGTTCGTCGTAAAAGCTGAACTGATCCTGATGCGAATTGACCATCGTCAGCAGATTACCTGTGAGACCGGACCCCTGCGTGGCCTGCGCCCATGGATCTGCCCCTGCATCGAGTAGAATACGGACACCCTCCAGGTTCATCCCGCCCATGCCCATCTGGGCGATAAGTGGCATCCTGTCACTGCCCTGAAGCCGCACATCGGGGTCGCCACCGGCGGCGAGATAGCCGCGCAAGAGCCGGTTCATCCCGTCCTGATCGATGAGTTCACCACCGGGCAGGCTGAGGTAATAGATGAAGTCACGGGAAGAGCCCTCGGCCCGGTCGGTCACACGCAGGTCCGCGCCGACGTCGATCAAGGCGATTGTGGCATCGACATTGCCCGAATTCAGGGCATGAAATAGCAAGGTGATGTCTTGCCCGTATCGTTCGTCGAGCCGATCCCGGACCGATCCGAAGTCACTGGCATTCAGGTGTTCGCCGCGCTCGATCCGCTGGGCCAGGGCGTATGCGGCACTATCGTAAGGCTGGAAGAGGCGATCGGAGTTGGGGGTCGGCTCTGCCACGAGAACCTCCTTGATAGGGGTCAAGAAAAGGATGGCCAACGCAAGAACAAGCGTGGTGATAGCTAGGGCGAGTTTGCGCATGTCAGTTGATCTTCACAACATCGGCCAAAAGTCTGATCAGCTGATCGGCCGTCTGGGTGATCGTCTGCCCGTTGATCGTGATGCTTCCGTTCTCCTGCAGTACGAGCACGGATTGGCCGCATTTCAGCGTGATCTTCTTACCGACATCGATCTGCAACTCCTCTCCAACATCTAGAAAGTAGGACGTCGCAATATCTTCGGACCGGTTCTTTCCGATGCGGACATGCTGATTTCGTCCAACACTTTCGACGAGATCCTTCTCGACGTTGATGGTCAAGTTGCCCTGCCCCTTCTGGCGCTTGCCGGGATTGCCCAGACCATAGGGGACCCCACCGACCCCCTCAATCATTCTGTCCGCGCCAGAAGGTGTGAACCGCCCTGACTGGCTGGGTCCGACGCTCAGTTCCATATCTCCGCCGACGATATCATACCGATGATTTCCAACCTCGCTCGCCCGGCTGTGTCCGACGCTTTCTACCTTGTTGACGTTGACCCGTTCGGACTGGTTGTTTTCGACCTTGGTGTTTCGATCCTTCTGCGCGTGGACGTAGATTTCCTCGCGTCCTTTTTCGTCCTCGAACCGCAGTTCGTTGAAACCGTCGCCCTGGTGGGTTTTGGTTTTGAAGGTGGAGCGTGTCTTATGTTCCGGCAGCGGGTAGGGCGTGTCGTTTTTGCCGTTGTAGACGCAGCCTGTGACGATGGGTTTGTCGGGGTCTCCGTCGAGGAATTCGACGATCACCTCCATGCCGATCCGTGGGATCACCA
>NZ_SELP01000012.1 GCF_004145845.1 Loktanella sp. IMCC34160
GCGACAGCAAGGTCCTGAAATCATGCACCCTGCCGCTGACCGGCAAGGGCGTCGTGGACCGGATCATCACCAACCTCGGCGTCCTCGACGTCACCCACAAAGGGCTGCACATCGTCGAACTCGCCGATGGCGTCACGCGCGAAGAAATCACCGCAGCAACCGAAGCAAACCTGGTGTGATGGCTGAGTTCATAGCGATCCGTGACCGAGTGCACCATATCGACCTCCGCCTTGGCAAAGCGGATATGCCGATCGTGCTCGTCAATTCCCTTGGCACGGATCTGCGTATCTGGGACCAGGTGATCGCGGGATTGCCGCTGGGCTGGTCGACGCTCGCCTATGACAAATCCGGGCATGGCCTGTCTCAGGACGGGACGGATAGCATTGAGGGTTTCGCCGAGGACCTTGCGACACTTATGGACGCGAAGAACCTGTCGGGCGCACTGATTTGCGGGGTGTCAGTCGGCGGCATGATCGCACAGTCACTGGCGGCATCCCGGCCCGATCTTGTTGCGGCGCTGGTCCTTTGCAACACGGCACATCGCATCGGCACGGCAGAGAGTTGGCAGGAACGGATCGAGACTTTGGACAACTGCGGCCTCGGGCCGATGGCGGAGGGCATCATTGAACGCTGGTTCTCGCCCACATTTCGCAAAACCCATCCTCTGTTGACGGCCGGATACCGCATGATGCTGGCAAGGACACCGTCAAAAGGCTATCGCGCGGTTTGTGCGGCAATCCGCGATGCGGACCTGACCGAGGTGGCCCTGAACATCACCTGCCCAACCCTCTGCATTGCCGGAGCCGACGATCAGGCGACCCCGCCGGGTCTGGTACAGGAAATGTCACAGCTCATCACCGGAGCGCGTTTCACCTGCTACGACGATGTTGGTCATTTGCCCTGCATCGAGGCTCCCGAGAGACTCGCGCAGGACATCATGGATCATGTGGGGCTTCAAAGATGATATCGGTATTCGAACACCCTTGGTTGTTTGGTCTTTTTGGCGACGAGGAGGCCGCTGCCCTCTGGTCGGCGGAGGTGCAACTGGGTCACTTCCGCGCTTTCGAAGCCGCGCTCGCCCGCGCCAAAGAGAGCGCCGGTCAAGTTCCCCCGAACCACGGCGAGGCGGCGGCATCTATCATCGAGACCGCAGAAATCGACCTGCACGGCCTCGCACGCGGGACAGGCACCGATGGCCTGCCGATCCCAAATCTGGTCAGGCAACTTCGTGCTGCGGCAGGCGATTATCATGCCGCCGTCCACACCGGGGCCACCTCGCAGGATGTCATGGACACGGCACTTTCCCTGACGCTGAAAGCTTTGACCGGCCTCTTGCAAGACCGGTTGAAGGACCTCGATGTAAAGCTTGCGGAACTGACGCAGACCCAAGGCCCGAACGCCCTGATGGGTCGCACCCGTATGCAGGCCGCCCTGCCGATCACCGCCGGGGACCGTCTTGCGTCCTGGCGGCAACCGCTGGCATCCCATATCGCCGCGCTGGATGCTTTGCGACCGCAGGTCGAACGGCTGCAACTTGGCGGCGCTGTCGGAACACGGGGCGATTCCGGCCAGGCCGGTCCACAGATTGCCGCGCAGATGGCAAGCGTTCTGGGACTACAGGATGGCCCTGTCTGGCACACCGACCGGTCGAGCGTTGCGGCCTATGCCGGGTGTCTGTCGCTGATCACCGGCAGCCTTGGCAAGATCGGGCAGGATGTGGCGCTGATGGCGCAACAGGGCATCGACGAAGTCACGCTGGCGGCAGGCGGCGGCTCCTCGGCCATGCCGCATAAATCGAACCCAGTTCTGGCAGAGCTTCTGGTGACGCTGGCGCGTTTCAATGCGACCCAACTTGCTGGGATGCATCAGGCCTTGGTGCATGAACAGGAACGCTCGGGTGCGGCCTGGATGCTCGAATGGATGATCTTGCCGCAGATGTCTGTGACAACCGCCCGCGCCCTCGCGGCGTCATTGACGCTGTGCGCGCAAATCAAAAGCCTAGGAAACAAGCGCGCGCATTCGATTTGACCGGTGATTACGATCTAACGGTCAACGACGAATTTTGGTCGAGGTGGGCCGAGATTTTGAGCTCGGACAAAGTTCAACATCTGTTCTATGCACCTTTGATCTTATGCCTGTTGGCCATAGCGCACCGCGCAGGCATCAGGACCGTCCAGACGGGACCATCTCTGCTTCGAATGTCGTCGACTGCACGCGCCGGAGTCTCGGTTCTGATTTTGCATAGTTTTCGCGCATTCCGGTGATTTGAGCGCCAAAAAGCAGGCACTTGCCCTCCGTCGCCCGCTGTTTGCACCATTCTAGTAGTATCATCGGTCGGCCCCGTCGGAGGACTTCTTTCGGAGCGATGCCAACGGAGGCCACCATTACTCTGACCACCCGAATATCGGACGAGTCCGCACAGCCCGTTCAGCCACGGGCGGTTGGGCAGATTTCGCTGTCGGTCAAGTCAAATGGTACCGGCGCGACCGTGTTGGAGACCCTGCGACAGTCCGGTTCGCTCAGGTGCTTGTTTCCGCGCAAAAGGACCGGTGGGCTGGAAGCCGTGGTGGTGAACACGGCTGGCGGGATCACAGGCGGAGACCAGTTTCAGATTGCCGCGCGGGTGGCGGCGGACTGCGATTTGACGTTGACGACGCAGGCCTGCGAAAGGGCCTATCGTGTGCAACCAGGGCAGCCGGGGCGGCTGAACACGGCATTGCAGGTGTCCCGGGGCGGACACCTTAACTGGCTTCCGCAAGAGACAATCCTGTTCAACGGCAGCCACATGCGGCGATCTCTCAGACTGAACCTTGAGACAGGCGCCAGCGCACTTGTCGTAGAACCGCTGGTGTTTGGACGGGCCGCGATGGGTGAAGAACTGACGTCCCTGCGCTGGCACGACCGCATCGAAATTCTACGCGATGGGTGCCCCTTGTTTCTGGACGCAGTCGCCTTTGACGGGGATATGGCCGCGCATCTAGATCGGCCCAACATCGCGGCCGGGGCACGGGCAATGGCGCTCTTGATGTATGTCGCGGCTGATGCCGAGGCCCACCTTGGCCCCCTACGCGAAATGCTGCCCAATCTGGCGGGCGCAAGCCTGATCGGTGAAGACCTGCTGGTCCTTCGCCTCTTGACTGACGATAGTTTTGCGCTGCGCCGGTCCCTGATCCCGATCCTCAACCGTTTGACCAACGACCAATTGCCCAAATGCTGGACGATCTGACATGAACCTGACCCCCCGCGAAAAAGACAAACTTCTGATTGCCGTCGCTGCCGACGTCGCCCGCAAACGGCTGGCACGCGGCGTGAAACTGAACCACCCGGAAGCGATTGCGCTGATCACCGACGCCGTAGTCGAGGGCGCGCGCGATGGCCGCTCTGTCGCCGATATGATGGAGGCCGGGGCCCATGTGGTGACGCGCGATCAATGCATGGAAGGCATCCCCGAGATGATCCACGACGTTCAAGTCGAAGCGACTTTTCCCGACGGCACCAAGCTGGTGACCGTCCACAACCCGATCCGATAGGAGACCACGACATGAAATATGCCCCCCTGTTCCTGATCGCCACGCCGGCGTTGGCACATGAAAACGCAGCCACCCATGTTCACACGGCAGATCCCTATCTGGCATTGTTGCTGGCCATTGCTGTGGCCACCGTGGTGTTTTTTCTCTGGAAGACGCGCACATGATCCCGGGAGAGCTGTTTCCCGCAGACGGCAAGCTGACCCTGAACGCGGGGCGGCCAGCGATCATGTTGATGGTTGCCAACACGGGGGACAGGCCGGTTCAGGTCGGCTCTCATTACCATTTCGCCGAAGCGAACCCGGCGTTGGAATTTGACCGCGCGGCCGCGCACGGTCGCCGCCTCGACATTGCAGCGGGCACGGCAGTGCGGTTTGAACCCGGCCAGCGCCGCGAAGTGCAACTGGTGCCCTACGCGGGCGCATGCCGCGTCTTTGGTTTCAACCAACAGGTTATGGGGGAGGTGTGATGCCGGTTCAGATTGCGCGTGCCGACTATGCCGCCATGTTCGGCCCCACCACTGGCGACAAGCTGCGCCTTGCCGACACCGACCTGATCATCGAGGTCGAGCGCGACTTGACGGCCGAATTGGCCGCCGGCGGGTCCAACACCCCGGTCTATGGCGAAGAGGTCAAGTTCGGCGGCGGCAAGGTGATCCGCGACGGCATGGGGCAATCCCAGGTCACGCGCGCGCAGGGGGCGGTCGATACTGTGATCACCAATGCGCTGATCGTCGACCATACCGGCATCTACAAGGCTGATGTCGGCCTGCGCGACGGGCGGATTCACAAGATCGGCAAGGCAGGCAACCCCGACACGCAACCGGGGGTGAACATAATCGTCGGCCCCGGAACCGAAGCGATCGCTGGTGAAGGGCGCATTCTCACGGCGGGCGGATTTGACAGCCATATTCACTTCATCTGCCCCCAACAGATCGAAGATGCGCTGCATTCCGGGCTGACCACCATGCTTGGCGGGGGCACGGGTCCGGCCCACGGCACCCTCGCGACAACGTGCACGCCCGGGCCTTGGCACATTGGGCGCATGTTACAGGCCGCCGATGCGTTTCCGATGAACCTTGCTTTTGCCGGCAAGGGCAATGCATCGCTTCCCGGCGCATTGGAAGAACAGGTGGCCGCTGGGGCGTGCGCATTGAAATTGCACGAAGATTGGGGCACGACACCCGCCGCAATCGACTGCTGCCTGTGCGTGGCCGACGCGATGGATGTCCAGGTCATGATCCATACGGATACCCTGAACGAAAGCGGTTTTGTCGAACATACCCTCAGGGCCATGAAGGGCCGCACCATCCACGCCTTTCACACCGAAGGGGCCGGCGGCGGTCACGCACCCGACATCATCAAGATATGCGGCGAAGAACATGTCCTGCCCTCCTCCACCAACCCGACCCGCCCTTTCACCGTTAACACCCTCGAAGAGCATCTCGACATGCTCATGGTCTGCCATCACCTCGACAAATCCATCCCCGAGGACGTGGCCTTTGCCGAAAGCCGCATCCGGCGCGAGACGATTGCAGCCGAGGATATTCTTCACGACATGGGTGCGTTTTCGATCATCGCGTCCGACAGTCAGGCGATGGGACGTGTGGGCGAGGTTCTGATCCGCACATGGCAAACCGCCGACAAGATGAAAAAGCAGCGCGGGCGACTGGCGGAAGAGACCGGGGACAACGACAACTTCCGCGTCCGACGCTATATCGCGAAGTACACGATCAACCCTGCAATCGCCCATGGCATCGCCCATGAGATCGGAAGTATCGAGGAAGGCAAACGCGCTGACCTTGTCCTGTGGAACCCCGCGTTCTTTGGCGTAAAGCCGGAAATGGTTCTGATGTCTGGCACCATCGTCATGGCCCAGATGGGCGACCCCAACGCCTCTATCCCAACGCCGCAACCGGTCTACTCGCGCCCTATGTTCGGGGCTTTCGGCCGCTCTGTCGAACATAGCGCAGTGACCTTCGTCAGTGCGGCGGCGCAGGCGGCGGGTATTGGGGCCGCTTTGGGACTGGCAAAGCAAACCGTCGCGGTGACCAACACCCGCAACATCGGCAAGAAAGACCTTAGGCTTAATGATGCCACGCCCAGGATGGAAGTGAATCCCGAGACCTACGAAGTCCGCGCCGATGGTGAACTTCTGACCTGCCAGCCCGCAGACGTCCTGCCGATGGCGCAGCGCTATTTCATGTTCTGAGGACGATATAGATGCAGCTTCCCACCGCCCGCTCCATCACTCACAGCCATCACGTGGACGATCACGTCACGCTCACCTACGAAGATCGGTTCCTGCGCCGCAAGGTGCTGACAACCGAGAAGGGAGAGAGGTTTCTTGTTGATCTGGCACAGACCACATCGCTGGGCAGTGGCGACAGCTTTCAACTTGATGACGGCCGCCTTGTTGGCGTCGTGCCCGCCAGCGAAGCCCTCCTAGAGGTCACCGGAGATTTGACACGCCTTGCCTGGCACATCGGCAACCGCCACACGCCCTGTCAGATCGCGCCGGATCGGCTGTTGATACAAAACGATCATGTGTTGCGCGACATGCTCGGAAAACTGGGCGCGACCCTGCGGGACGTGCACGAAGCATTCACGCCCGAAGGTGGCGCATATGGTCACGGACGCACACATGGCCACAGCCACTGACGCCCAGATCCTGACGCTCGCACAATGGCTGTCGCCTGCCTACCCGATCGGTGCCTTCGCGTATTCGCATGGGCTTGAAGCGGCGGCAGATCAGCGCTGGGTGACCGACGCCACCAGTTTGGAGGCATGGCTTGACGACGTCCTGGAGCATGGCGCCGGGCGTTCTGATGCCTTGTTCATAGCAGCCGCCTGGCGGGCGTGCGACGCGAGGGCATTGCGGGAGATCGACAAGACCGCCCGGGCCTTTGCCGCTGGCAAGGAGCGGCTGCTGGAGACCGATCAACAAGGCGCTGCATTTGCACAGGTGACCGAAACGATCTGGGGCGGCGACTTGTCTGGGCTGACCTATCCAGTTGGCCTTGGTGGGGCCTCGCGGCGGGCGAATTTGCCGCTGCACCTGACGCAAACGCTTTATCTGCAAGCGTTCCTGTCCAATCTTGTCGCGGCGGGCCAACGCCTTGTGCCTGTTGGACAGACGGCCGGGCAACAAATCCTGCACAGGCTTACAAAGCGATTGCCCGGAATAGCAGAGGCCACCGCGCATGGAGACATCTCACGGCTCTCCTCTACCGCCTTTCTGGGCGACATCGCGTCGATGAAACACGAAACCCAATACTCAAGGATCTTCCGAACATGAACAGCCCCAACGGCCCCCTGCGCATAGGGATTGGCGGTCCCGTCGGCGCAGGCAAGACAACATTGACCGCGGCCTTGTCAGAGCGCCTTCGAGAGACCCATTCCATCGGCGTGATCACCAATGACATCTACACTCAGGAGGACGCAGAGGCCTTGGTGCGCCTGCAAGTGCTCCCCTCGGACCGGATCATCGGCGTCGAGACGGGCGGCTGTCCGCATACCGCGATCCGCGAAGATGCCTCGATCAATCTGGCCGCCGTCGCCGAGATGACCGCCCGCCATCCCGATCTAGAGATCGTGCTGATCGAAAGCGGCGGCGACAACCTGTCCGCCACGTTCAGCCCCGAATTGGCAGACCTGACAATCTATGTGATCGACGTCGCCGCGGGCGAGGAGATCCCGCGCAAGGGCGGCCCGGCGGTGACGCGGTCAGACATCCTGGTGATCAACAAGACGGACCTTGCGCCCTACGTCGGCGCGAGTTTGGAAGTGATGGAACGCGATTCCGCGCGAATGCGCCCTAACCTGCCGACGCTGTTTACAAACCTAAAGGCCCGCGAAGGCGTTGGCGCAATCTTGGATCACATCCGTGATATCGGCGGCGTCTAAGGGCTGGCGTACCAACGACTTGTTCGGTCCGTGAATTTGTGCGAGTCCGCCAATCGGCCGAGCAGCCAACTCGCATTTTGGGTCGCAGTTTCGACGGGTACTTTTCCGGACACCTTCTTCAAACCCTCGATATCGAAGCTGTCGCTGGCCACCGCGAACAGGATGGCAAGGGCATCGTCGATCCCCGGATCGGTATCAATCAGATCGGGATCATGCGCTGAGGGTTGCGAGGAGACGCTTTACTTCGCGCTCGAAAGGTATCGCTGTTGCGGCACCGGAGCGAGTGACCTGAATGGCGCCCGCGGCCATTGAAAACCTCAAGGCCAGTTCTGGACGTTCTCCGAGATCGAGCCGCGCGAGGAAGGCGCCAAAGGCGGTATCGCCTGCCCCAGTGGTGTCGACAGGCGTAACTGGCAGGGCCGGCGCCGAACAGGTTATTTCCGGGCTGCGGAATTCCGCTCCTTGAGCTCCGTGTGATATAAACATTCTCAGGCCCTCCGGCAGCTTGTCGGCCCCACCGATCGCGGCGCAGAGTTGGGCGTATTCGATTGCGTTGACGGCCAGTAAATCGAGGTCACCCAAGAGCGGTAGGACGACGTCGGCTTCAAAGGGCGCCGCAGCAAGGGCTACGCGGATTTGCGCGGCCTTGGCCAAGGTGATTGCCTCGGAGAGGCCATTGGTCTCATTCTGCAAAAATATCCAATCAGCGCTTGGCCTGAGGGCGCCGATTTCCTTCTCGATTACGTGCGACGGGATGCACCGGTTCGCGCCCGGATCGATAACGATCTGGTTCTCGCCAGCCACATCGACGAGGATCAACGCACTTCCGGTCTCTGCCCCCTCTACTTCGACGATCGCGTCTTCTGAAATGCCGAGATCCGAGATCCGAGCGCGCATGTCAGTGTCGCCGTGCCCGATCGCTCCCAGATGCCGGACACGGCCGCCGGATCGATGGATGGCGACGGAATGGTTCAAGCCTTTACCGCCCAGCCCCACTTGGACCGCGGATGCGACAAGTGTTTCGCCGGGAAGGGGGAAATGTGCCACTCGAAAGACACGGTCCCTGTTGATCGAACCGATGTTGAGGATCGTCATCGTGGGGCCTATCGCAGCCGACTTTGGGTGGCTTTGTCGAAGACTAATGTGCGTTGCGGCGGGAAGCCGAGCGCAAGCTGGTCGCCGGGCGACACATCACGCCGGTCCTGCAATTCAACGGCAACCGGGTCGCCCTCCGGGCGCGCCGCGTACGCGACGCTCACGGTGCCCAGATGCTCCACAGCCGTCACATTCATCCTCAGACCCATTTCGGCCCCGACGACAAAGTGCTCCGGTCTGCATCCCACCACGACCTCTGAGCCGGGCGCGGGCAGCGACACTCCTTCGAGCGGAAGGTGCAAAGCGGTTTCGCCCGCAAGAACGACACCTCCACCTTCGGCGACGGTAGCGTCAAAGAAATTCATCCGGGGACTACCGATAAAGCCCGCGACGAACAGGTTGTCCGGATCGTCGTAGAGGTCTAGTGGAGCGCCCACCTGCTCGATCCGACCGGCGCGAAGAACGACAATCTTGTTGGCCAGTGTCATTGCTTCGACCTGGTCGTGAGTCACATAGATCATCGTCGACTTCAGTCGCTGGTGAAGCGCCGAAAGCTCGATCCGCATCTGCACGCGAAGTTCGGCGTCAAGGTTCGACAGTGGTTCATCAAACAGGAACACCGCGGGTTCGCGCACGATGGCGCGCCCTATTGCCACCCGCTGGCGCTGGCCACCGGACAGCTGAGCGGGCTTGCGGTCCAGCAGGGGACCAAGTTGCAGGATATCGGCAGCCTTACGGATCTTCGCCTCTGCCTCGGCCCTCGGAACCCTGTTCACGCGCATACCGAAGCCCATATTCTGAGCTACGGACATATGTGGAAACAGGGCGTAGGACTGGAAGACCATCGCAACGCCGCGATGGGCAGGGTCGACACGCGTTACGTCCTGGTCGCCGATCCGAATGGTGCCAGAAGTGACTTCTTCCAACCCAGCGATCATCCGAAGGAGCGTGGACTTGCCGCAGCCCGAGGGGCCCACGAAGACGACAAACTCGCCGTCTTCGATTTCAAGGTCTGCACCGGGGATCACTTCGGTCGGGCCGAACGTCTTGCGGAGACCACTGATTTCTAGTTTCGCCATGGATTCCCCCTGGATCAGCCTTTGAGCCCGGAGCCAGCAAGCCCCTGGACATAGTAACGTTGCAACGGAAGCAGTAGGACTATCGGGATCAGCGCGGTGATGACCGCAACCCCGAACAGCTCGTTCCAAGCCGTTGTGTATTGTTCCTGAAAGCTGGCCATTCCGACCTGGATGACCTTGAACTCCTGTGCGGGCATGGCCAGAAGCGGCCAGAGAAACGCCTCCCACTGGAAGATAAACAGCATCAGGCCGGCGCTGATGCATGTTGGCATCGACAGCGGCACATAGACACTCCAGAGAATGCGGAGCGGGCTTGCTCCTTCCAGCCGCGCGGCCTCGTAGTAGTCTTTCGGCACTTGCCGGAAGAATTGATAAAACAGGAACACCGCGAGCCCGTTGGCAATGGACGGCACCACCAGCGCGGCCACCCGATCGATCCAGCCGAGTTGCTGCACGACGCCGTAGAGCGGCATGGCAATCGCCTCGAAAGGCAGCATGAAACTGACCACGATGACAGCGAGGATCGTGTTCTTCGCCGGGAAGTCAAAGATCGCGAATGCAAAGCCCGCGAGCCCGTTCACGACGAGCCCGAAAATCATCGTGAGACCTGAGACAAGAAGCGTATTCCAGATGATCCCGCCGAACCCGCGCTGAAAGATTCCGACATAGGCATCGAGCGAAAAAGGTTCGGGCAGGAAGGCGCGCAGGCTGAATGGGAAGAGATCGCGGAAGATTGCATCGTTCGGCCGAAACGACGAGATGATTGCCCACCATAGTGGCAATACAAAGAGGAAGGCAGTGAGCGTAAGCGCGACGTAGAGCGCAATTTTACGGGCGAGAGGTGTGGACAGGTGTTTCATTGTGCGGCCCTCCCCTTGCCCCGCCCGGACAGAAGCCAGAATTGCAGCCCGACGATGACCAGAAGCAGCGCCACGAGGATGACGACAATCGCCATTGCGCGGCCCATATCACCGAAGACAAAGCCGGACTTGTAGGCCTCATACATCAATACGTTGGTCGACCCGCGCGGCCCGCCGTTGGTCAGCATGAACACCGGCGCGAACAGCAGGAAATTGATCGTCACATCGGCGACGAGCACGAACAAAAGCGTCGGTTTTAATAATGGAAGCGTGATCATCCAGAGGCGTTGCCAAGCCGAGGCGCCTTCAAGACGCGCTGCTTCGTGGATCTCGGGCGAGATGTTCTGAAGCCCCCCGATGATGAAGATCATCCAATAGCTGATCCCTTTCCAGGTCGCGATGGCGATGATCGCATAGAGCGCCAAATCAGGGCTCGTGAGGAAGCGGAGCGGCTCCACCCCAAGCGTGCCCAGAAATCCGTTCACCAGCCCGTCCGGCAGCAACATGATCCGCCAGATGATCACCGCCACAGGCAGCGACACACCGATCGGGATCAGGAACAGGAAGCGGAACAGCCCAATGAACCGGACTTTCTGTACGAACATGATCGCCAGCAGAAGCGCCAGCGCGATCTGCAGCGGGTTGATGATCAGGTTGAACCAGAGCGTAACCTTGAGTGACTGCCAGAAGCCACTGTCACGCAGAAGCAGATCGTAGTTTTCCAGCCCAACGAACAGCCGGTCCCCGCGATAAGTCGAGAACAGGCTTTCGAACAGCGCCAGAACGATCGGATAGACGCGAAACAATGCCAGACCCAACAGGGCTGGCAACAAGGCCATGAAGATCAGAAGATAAGGGTGCTTGCGCATTCTGCGTCCTCGCGATGTGTGGGCCCCGGCCGGGAGGCTCGGAGCCCACCTGGCGCCGCTACTGCCGGTTCAGGCGCCGTGCAGCTTCGTCGTAGGCATCGACAGCTGTCACCAGAGCCTCGTCGATGTCCACGCCGTTGGCGATATCGACAAAAGCGGTGCGGAAGGCATCCTGCAACTGGCTATAGGCCACAGTTACCGGGCGCGGCACTGCCGTGTTGCGCGACTCCCACGCGGACAGCCGCATTACGTTGCCCGGAAAACCGTCATAGGCAGCGTCCGTGTCGATCCTGGCAAGCAGTTCCAGCGTGGTCGGCAACTGGTTAAGATTGGCGAACCAGGTTTCGGTACCTTCCGGCGACAGGGTCGCGTAGGCAGCGAAATCCCGCGCCGCCTCAATGTCGGGCGAGGCGGCATGCACACCGAGGAACCAGCTTCCGGTCGGTGACGCGGCAGTGCCATCGGCAAAGCGCGGATGCGCGGCGATGCCGAAATTGATGTCGCTGTCCGCCACGGCCGGCACGTTCCATGTGCCGCCAACGAACATTGCGAGTTGCCCGTTCAAGAACATCTGCGTCGCTTCACCAAAACCCAGCGCCCGCGGGCTGACTTCGTCCGTGTTGAACAGCGCCGACCACCAGCCAGCGGCCTCGCGCCAGGCGGCGCCGTCAAGGTGATCGGCAGCGCTCATCGCGTCATCGGAAATGAGTGTCCCGCCTAGGGAAGCGCCGAGCGGCTGCAGTTGGTAGAGCTCGCCGAATTGTTCGAAAGCGAAACCCCAGGTTTCGGTCCGCCCGCCTTCGGAAACGGTCACCGCTTTCGCGGCATCCCGCAGCTGCTCCCAGGTCCAGCGCCCATCGGTTGCCATCGCGGCGATGTCTTCCGCCGACGCCGTGCTACCCGGCGCTAGGCCCACGGGCGGAGTGACCCCGGCGCCTTCCAGCAGATCGGCGTTGTAGTACAGCACCTGCGCCGAAGAGTTCATTGGAAGCGCGAATAACCGGCCCTCGAAGGTGCCGGCCTTGATGGCGGCATCGACCAGCGTGGATTTCGCCTCGTCTGCGATCTCGCCTTCAAACGGGACGATATAGCCATTGGCGGCATAGTTGGCCACAACCGGGGCGTCGGTATAGATGAGGTCTACTTCTTCATCCCCCGAGCGCAGGCGCAGATCGGACACCTGGAAGAACTGGCTCCACGGCAGCGCTTGGATCTCGATGGTCACATCCGGGTTGGTCGCCATGTATTCGGCGGCAACGGCTTCCATCGCTGCCTTGTCGAGCCCTTCCGTCATAAGGATGTTGAGTGTTGTCTCGGCCTGAGCCGCGGTTGCCGCGGCGAATGCCAGGGCAGAAACTGTCAGCTTGGTGCGGTATTTCATTCTATCCTCCGTTGGATTGCGTGCAGGGGAGTTGCGTCTTTTCAGCTATTTGTTTTGCGGCCATATGCAGTGCCGGTGTCAGGAGCCCTGCGAAGCCATCCCGGTCGATGCCGGTGGCGACGCTGATGGTTGGCGCCGCTTCGTCGCGCCATGCCCGGCGGTCGGAATAGGTCGTGCCGAAATGGTCGCCTGTTGTGCAACAGACCGATACCGGCAGGGCCTCCACCTCGAAAAGCTCGGGCTGGATCAGCCAGGCTATCGGACAAGGATCGTGCAAAGCCGGGCCCGGTGTTCGCCCGGCACGAACGTCTCCCGATCCTTCCGCATAGAACTGAAGAATATCGGCCAAGGGGTTCGGCGTGTCGACGCCTTCACGCAACGACGCCAGCTCGTCCATCGTCAGCCAGGCACGATTGGTCACGTCGAGCCCGAACATGGTTGTCCTGACACCTGCCGCAAGCACGATCGCCGCCGCATGCGGATCCGCCCAGATGTTGAATTCGGCTTGTGATGTCACGTTGCCGCCGGACAACGCCCCGCCCATGAAGACGATTTCGCGCACCAGAGGTGCAATGCCCGGATCAAGGGTCAAGGCCAGCGCTATGTCGGTCATCGGACCAAGAGCTACGATGGTAATCTCGCCCGGCGCCGCGCGGACCCGCTGAATGATTTCCAAAGCACCGTGCCGCTGTTCGGCCCCACGGTCATGGTTCGGCAGCATCGCTCCGGAGCTGTCCAGCCCCGTCTCGCCGTGGAATTCGGTTGGGTAGGCGTATCGATGCAGGAACGGCAGTTCCGCCCCCGCATGGACGGGACAGTCCAGATCAAGCGCCGCGGCGATGGACAGGGCGTTACGAACCGTGTGCGACAGTGGTGCATTGCCGTTCACGGCAATGATCGCCTCGATTTGGATCGACTTGGACTGGGCTGCGAGCGCGATAGCCGCGAAATCGTCGTGCCCTGGATCGCAGTCGATGATGACGCGGTGTTGTGACATGTTCATTCCTTGCCTTCCCCGGGTTAATCTGGCCGATCACGCCAGTCGTGAAAAATGACGCTTTCGGCTGTTGGTGGAGAAAAACTCAACTGACTGAGCGCGGCGATTTCCAACCTGTCAGAAGTGACTCGACGAGTTCCGCTCGGATGGCATCTGGTTGGAAAGCATGACGCGCGGCTTCCAGGTTATGGGCAAGGAACTCACCCGGCCCCCAGCCAAACGTCGATTCCAGCCGCTCGTATTCTTGCGACAGAGAGATCGGCGCCACAGTTCGCGCATCAGTGTTGATGCCGAGCGACAGTCCACGACGTGACAGCTTGTCGACATTATGTTGGTCCAAAGATGGGAACACCCCGACCTGGACATTGCTGGAGGGGCAGACTTCCAGATGGATGTCACGCGCCTTGAGCAATGCCACGACCGCATCGTCTTCCAGGCAGCGGACCCCGTGCCCTATCCGCTTCGGGCGCAATTTCTCAAGGGCTTCAAGCACGCTCTCCGCCCCCGCGGCCTCTCCAGCATGGGCGGTGATGTCGAGGCCGAGGTCATGTGCGCGGTCAAACGTTGCGTAGTTGTGGGCAAGAGGATGGCCCGCTTCATCACCAGCGATATCGACCCCGACGACCCCCCGGTCGCGCCAGCGCGCCGCCAGGTCGATCACCGCGATATTGCTTTCAGCTGAGTAATCCCGCAGGGCGCAAAGGATCAGTCCGACCCGAATTGCGTACTGGTCCGTCGCAGCCCTGACCCCTTGGGCGACCGCGGCCATGACCCCATCAAGGTCGAGCCCGCCAGCCAGATGCGTGTGCGGTGCAAAGCGTAACTCTGCGTAGATGACGCCATCCTGCGCCAGTTCGGCGACAAGCTCTTCGGTCACGACCTGCAGGGCCCGAGCGTCCTGAAGGAGCGCACAGGATGGCGCGATCGCGTCGAGGTATTGTTTCAGCGAGGCGCAGCGTTCTGGCGCGGTGAATTTCGCCCTGAAGTCTTCAAACGAAAGACCTGTCTCAAGGCGTTGAAGGGCCGTCCAACTCACCGAACAGTCGATATGCAGGTGCAATTCGACCTTGGGCCGGGCCAAGTAGCTTGACGAAAACAACATGACGAGCGCGGTCCCTCCGGATGGTGTGACACGATAATCCCGCGTCGTCGGAGCGCGCGCAAACGACTTGAACACCTGTTGGTTGAGATTATTTCAGGCAACCGTTGCGGCGGCTTGGGACGCCTCGAATTCCCTCTGAAACCATCGAAGGATGGACATATGCAGCCCGGACGTCTGGTCTGTCCGCCAGATGAGATTCCACTGGCCGTCCCGTTGATGTAGCCCCAACGGTGCCGTCAAACGACCGGACGCCAGCGCGTCCCACACCGCCGGACCGGGCGCTAGCGCGACCCCCAATCCGGCCTCTGCAGCCTCGATGGCGAACAACAACCGTTCGAACCGGAGCACGCTGTCGTTTGGCAGGTCATATCCTGTTTCCGCCGACCAATTGCGCCACATTGCCGTCGGCCAACTGGTGCCGAGGCGGCGCATCTTCAGGATGTCGCTGGCCTCGGCCGGTGTCTTGGCTGCGCAAACAACCGGGCCAAATGTCTCTGGCCCAAGGATTTCGCGGGTCATGCCGGGAAGGTCTGTGTCTTTGCCGACGATTACATGGATATCGATGGACCGGTCCGATGCCGCGAGATCCTTGTTCCATGTGACGAGGTTTATCTGAGTTCCCCGGATACGTTCCTCCAGAGAGGAGAGACGTGGCAGCAGCCATCGGATCAGAAATGTGCTAGGCGCCGCGATGTTGATAGTGCCGCTGCGGGAACTGTGCTGCAAATGTTCCGTCGCTCGGACGATCGCTTCGAATGCATCCCCGAGCGTGGCCGAAAGTCGCGCCGCGTCTTCGGTCAGGATCATTCTTCGGTGCCCGCGGATGAACAACTCCACATCCAGCGCCGCTTCGAGGCCGCGTAGCTGCTTCGAGACCGCACCATCGGTTACCGACAATTCCGCCGCCGCGCTGCGGACCGATCCGAGCCGCGCCACTGCTTCGAACACCCTAAGGGCATTAAGGTAGTCGAGGATTTCCGCCAATTGCACACAGTCCGCCAGTTCATTTCTGCCGAATACAGCCATGTTTGGCTTCAGTTGAGCAAGCGGAAATCCATGCGTTGGAAAGGTGGTGCCATTGCGAACCAGCGCCGCGCGCAGACCTATCGATAGAGGCGTCCGAAACCGGCGCCACAATTCGCGCGCGGATTTCTGCTCAAATTGCTTACGGCCAATGCGCGCACCATCAAGTTCTGGAAGACCAACCGTGCACAATGCGAACGCGCCAGCCCAAGCACTCGCGGCCCTTAGCGACCCTTCGTGACAGGCGCGGCGAATGACCGCTCCCAGCCCAAACCCCTCATTGACCGCCGACCTCCCCCGCCGCGTTACGGCCCGTGGGAAAGTGACCTGGCGGGTGCCCCCGTGTTGGCCGAATTCATTCTGCGTGTGCGGCATTTCCGTCTTGCTTTGTGGGGGTGTACCGTTACGTTCGCCCTTGGATTGAGTTGTTTGAGGGTATTGAGCGGTGAACACGGCATTTCGTCAGGAGACCCG
>NZ_SELP01000013.1:0-2500 GCF_004145845.1 Loktanella sp. IMCC34160
ATCTTTGGTTGCGGGGGTAGGATTTGAACCTACGACCTTCAGGTTATGAGCCTGACGAGCTACCGGGCTGCTCCACCCCGCGGTGCTTGAGGATTTGATCGATTAGAGAGAGATTTATGATGTTCTTTCTAGGTCTGGCGGTGACTTACTCTCCCACGTCTTAAGACGCAGTACCATCAGCGCGACGGCACTTAACTGCCGAGTTCGGAATGGGATCGGGTGTTTTGCTCGTGCTATGACCACCAGACCGAGGAAGAACATCATTTGTTTTAGTCAAGTATACTGTGTGTGTATGCTTTTGATCTGGTCTTGCTTTTACTGGATCAAATCAAGCCTATCGGACCATTAGTACCGGTCAACTGAACGCATTGCTGCGCTTACATCTCCGGCCTATCGACGTGGTGGTCTTCCACGGTCCTCAAGGGATACCTTGTTTTGAGGGGGGCTTCCCGCTTAGATGCCTTCAGCGGTTATCCTGTCCGATCATAGCTACCCTGCACTGCCGTTGGCACGACAACAGGTCCACCAGTGGATCGTTCACCCCGGTCCTCTCGTACTAGGGGCAACTCCTCTCAAGTATCCTACACCCACGGAAGATAGGGACCGAACTGTCTCACGACGTTCTAAACCCAGCTCACGTACCTCTTTAAATGGCGAACAGCCATACCCTTGGGACCTGCTCCAGCCCCAGGATGAGATGAGCCGACATCGAGGTGCCAAACGATGCCGTCGATATGGACTCTTGGGCATCATCAGCCTGTTATCCCCGGCGTACCTTTTATCCGTTGAGCGATGGCCCTTCCACTCGGGACCACCGGATCACTATGGCCGTCTTTCGACTCTGCTCGACTTGTCAGTCTTGCAGTCAGGCTGGCTTCTGCCATTGCACTCAACGAGCGATTTCCGACCGCTCTGAGCCAACCTTCGCGCGCCTCCGTTACTGTTTGGGAGGCGACCGCCCCAGTCAAACTACCCACCACAGAGGGTCCCGGATCCGGATAACGGACCGCGGTTAGACATCAAGCAAAGCAAGGGTGGTATCTCAAGGGAGGCTCCACAAGGACTGGCGTCCCTGCTTCGAAGCCTACCACCTATCCTGCACATGCTGTACCTGATGCCAGTCTGAAGTTGTAGTAAAGGTGCACGGGGTCTTTCCGTCTAACCGCGGGAAGCCTGCATCTTGACAGGCAATTCAATTTCGCTGAGTCGATGTTGGAGACAGCGGGGAAGTCGTTACGCCATTCGTGCAGGTCGGAACTTACCCGACAAGGAATTTCGCTACCTTAGGACCGTTATAGTTACGGCCGCCGTTTACCTGGGCTTCAATTCGGAGCTTGCACTCCTCCTTTTAACCTTCAGGCACCGGGCAGGCGTCAGACCCTATACGTCGTCTTGCGACTTCGCAGAGCCCTGTGTTTTTAGTAAACAGTCGCCACCCCCTGGTTTGTGCCCCCGCCCAAGAGTTGCCTCCTGAACGGGCCTCCTTCTCGCGAACTTACGGAGGTATTTTGCCGAGTTCCTTCAACATCGTTCTCTCAAGCGCCTTGGTATTCTCTACCAGTCCACCTGTGTCGGTTTAGGGTACGATCTCATGGAGGGCTATTTCCAGGAACCGCTCAGCAGCCCAGCCAATCCGATAAGGCTGAACTACACCCGCGATCCGTCACCATCTCCTGGCCCAGGAATATTAACCTGGTTCCCATCGACTACGCCTTTCGGCCTCGCCTTAGGGGTCGGCTTACCCTGCTCAGATTAGCTTTAAGCAGGAACCCTTGGACTTTCGGCGAGGGGGTCTCTCACCCCCTTTGTCGCTACTCATGTCATCATTCTCGCTAGTGATCTCTCCACCGGATCCCTCACAGGCCGGCTTCACAGAAGAACCCATGATCCTCCAATACCCCCCGAAAGGGGCAAAAGAGGATAGGGTCCATGTCACACTACGCTCCGCTACCACTGCATACGCAGTCCTAAGCTTCGGCTCATGGCTTGAGCCCCGTTACATCTTCGCCGCAGGACAACTTATTTAGACCAGTGAGCTGTTACGCTATCTTTAAAGGATGGCTGCTTCTAAGCCAACCTCCTGGTTGTTTTGGTCGTCCCACCTGCTTTCCCACTTAGCCATGAATTGGGGGCCTTAGCTGTAGGTCAGGGTTGTTTCCCTCTCCACGACGGACGTTAGCACCCGCCGTGTGTCTGCCGTATAGTACTCCTCGGTATTCGGAGTTTGGTTAGGATCAGTAAGCCTGTGGGGCCCCATTACCCATCCAGTGCTCTACCCCCGAGGGTATTCGTACGACGCTCTACCTAAATAGATTTCGCGGAGAACCAGCTATCTCCGAGTTTGATTGGCCTTTCACCCCTAGGCACAGCTCATCCCGATCCTTTTCAACGGATGTGGGTTCGGTCCTCCAGTGCGTGTTACCGCACCTTCAACCTGGCCATGCCTAGATCACTCGGTTTCGGGTCTGATGCCACGAACTCATGCGCCCATTTAAGACTC
>NZ_SELP01000014.1 GCF_004145845.1 Loktanella sp. IMCC34160
GTGGCGGATCAGTAGGCTGGCGCGACCGCGCGCCCCTCCCGTGCCGCTGTCATGCAGGCCAATGCGATTGCGAGTGCGGCGCGCCCGTCCTCGGCTGTGGCGGAGGGTGTTCGGTGGGTTGTGACTGCGGCGTGGAACTCGTCGAGCGCATTGTAGAAGGATTGGTCATAGCGTTCGAGGAAGAAATGCTTGAGCGGTTCCAGCGCCTCGGTCCGGCGGCTGTCCCAGCGCAGCAGGTTGTCGTCGCGGTGGTTGCGGGTCTGGACCATGCCGGTGTCGCCGAAGGCCTCCAGCCGCTGATCGAAGCCATAGGCGCAGGCCCGCGAGTTGTTGATATGCACCAGCGCGCCCGAGGGCATTTTCAGCGTGGTCATGGTCATGTCGAAATCGCTCTCGGCGCCGATCTGCGGGTCGAACATGCAGGACCCGGCGGCCATGACCTCGACCGGGCGTTCGCCGGCGATCCAGCACAGCAGGTCGATGTCATGGATCGTGGCGTCGACGAAATACCCGCCCGAGGCGCGGACGTAGTCGATGGGGGGCGGGCTGGGTTCGCGCGACCAGCTCATCAGCATGTTCAGGCGGCCGACCTCGCCCGACCGGACCGCCTCGCGCAGGGCGGCGTTGTCGGGGTCGAACCGGCGGTTGAAGCCCAGCATGAAGGGCACCGGATGGTCGCGCAGCGCGGTCATCGCCCGGTCCACCCTGTCCAGCGACTGATCCAGCGGCTTCTCGCAATAGATCGGCTTGCCGGCCTTCGCCGCCGCCTCGATGTAGTCGACATGGGTGTCGGTCGGCGTGGCGATGATCACCGCATCGACCGCAGGGTCGGCCAGCACCGCATCCAGATCGTCCATCGGACGCCCGCCATATTGATCCGTCGCCCTGGTGGCGGATGCGATCCGGGGGTTATAGATCACCTCGAGCCGCAGGCCGGGGTGGGCGTTGATCTTGGGCCCATAGACATGGGCCATGCGGCCGGTGCCCATCAGGGCCAGTCCAAGCGTCTGCATCAGGCGTATTCCCTTGCGTCCTCAACGATCATCGCGGCGGCCTTTTCGCCGATCATGATCGAGGCGGCATTGGTGTTTCCGGTGACGATGCGCGGCATGATCGAGGCATCGGCCACGCGCAGGCCATCGATCCCGTGGACCTTCAGGCGCGGATCAACCACCGCGTCCTTGCCCACCCCCATCTTGCAGGTTCCGACCGGGTGCAGCAAGGACAGGCCGTTGGCGCGGCAATAGTCCAGCAAGTCCGCGTCGGACTGCACGTCCTTGCCGGGCGCCAATTCGTAATCGACGCAGTCGGACATCGGCGCGGTGGCCGCGATCCTGCGCCCGAACTGCAGGCCCGCGATCGCCGCCCGCTGGTCGGCCTCGTCGGCGAAGAAATTGAATTGGATCTCCGGCTTGTCCGTGGGAGCCGGGCCGGAGATCCGGACATGGCCGCGAGAGTTCGGGCGCATGTGTTCGGCAAGGATCGTGAAGCCCGAGAACGGGTGCGGCTTGAGCTGTTCATCGGTGCACCAGGCCATGAAGGTGACCATCATGTCGGGCCGGTCGATCTCGGGTCCGGAGCAGATGAAGGTATTGGAATAATTGCCATTGTCGGCAAAGGGCCCGGTCCGGAAGATCAGGTGCCGCAGAAGCTGCAGCCCGCCCTTGAGCTTGTTGTTGTAAAGGTCGTTGACGGTCGAGCGCACGGTAGAGCGGTATTCGGCGCCGATGCCGAAATGGTCCTGCAGATTCTCGCCCACGCCGGGCAGTTCATGCAGCACCTCGATCCCGTGCTGCCGAAGCACCGCGCCAGGGCCGATCCCCGACAGTTGCAGAAGCTGCGGAGAGTTGAACGTGCCGCCGCTGAGAATGATCTCGCGCCGGGCCCGGGCCTCGTGGCGGCCGCGCCGGTCGGTCCAGCGCACGCCGGTCGCGCGGCGGCCCTCCAGCACGATGCGCTCGACCATCGCGTTCAGGGTCAGGTCGATATTGCGCTTGGCCGGGCCGCGCAGATAGCCCGCCGCCGTGCTCCAGCGCATGCCGTTGCGGGTCGTGGTCTGGACATAGCCGGTGCCTTCCTGCTGCGGGCCGTTGAAATCGTCGTTGCGGGGCACGCCAAGCGCCTCGGAGGCGGCGTGGAAGGCTTCGCCAAGGGCATGTTCGGTGCGGATATCCGACACGGCGACAGGGCCGCCGGTGCCGTGGTATTCGCTGGCGCCGCGTTCCTGGTCTTCGCAGGATTTGAAATAGGGCAGCACGCCGTCCCAGCCCCAGCCGGTGCATCCCGCCGCTTCCCATCCGTCGAAATCCTGCGGCTGGCCGCGCATGTAGATCATGCCGTTGATGGCCCCGGTCCCGCCCAGAACCTTGCCGCGCGGCTGGAACAGGCGGCGGCCGTTCAGATGCGGCTCCGGCGCGCTCTCATAGCACCAGTTCACCGACGGATTCGCGTAAAGCATCGAATAGCCCAACGGTATGTGGATGAACGGATTGCGGTCCTTGCCCCCGGCCTCCAGCAACAACACGCTGAACCCAGCCTCACCAAGCCGCCCCGCAACAGCACAACCCGCAGAGCCAGCCCCGATCACGATGTAGTCGTATTCC
>NZ_SELP01000015.1 GCF_004145845.1 Loktanella sp. IMCC34160
TTATGTTCCGGCAGCGGGTAGGGCGTGTCGTTTTTGCCGTTGTAGACGCAGCCTGTGACGATGGGTTTGTCGGGGTCTCCGTCGAGGAATTCGACGATCACCTCCATGCCGATCCGTGGGATCACCATGCCGCCCCAGCCGTTGCCGCCCCAGTTTTGCGAGACCCGGCAGCGCATCGACCAGGCCCCGTCGAGGTCCCATGGGAATTGCACCAGGATCCGCCCGTAGTCGTCGCAGTCGATCTCGCCCTCGCCCACGACCCGGGCGGTTTGCGGCCCCGGCGCCAGCGACAGCGGGGTCTTCAACTCGGGCACCATCGGCGCCTCGGCCGGGAGAAGCGTGAACTGCGCCCGGTGCGCCGCCCCGTCGTCGCCCCCGCCCGAACCGTAGCGGTTGGCGGCATAGCTGTGCACCGCCGTGAGGCAGAGATAGGCGCCGCCCGTGCCCGGCACCTTGTCGCCCGACAGGGTCACCCGCGCGCCGGCGCGCAGCCCGATCACATCGCCCTCGGCGCTGAACCGCCGGTCCTGGCCGCGTTCGGCCTGCATCCGCAGGCTCGCCACCAGCTTGCCGCGGGCCGGGTCCGGGTGGTCGCCCGGCCAGTCGAAGCTCTCGATCTGGCCTTGCGAATATTCCGCATCGCCCATCGCCTCGGACAGCATGGCGGCGTTCGGGGTCTTGAAGTTGTAATCGGTCAGCTTGACCGCGCCGGTTGTGACCCGCCGGGCCGGCTGCCAGTCCCAGAAATGCTCCTCCGGCTCGCCCCGGTGGTGGCCCTCATGCGGGTGAAAGGGGCGCGGCCCGATGTCGGCGTGGTCCTCGGCCCGGTCGGTCAGGACCATGTCGTGCGACAGGGGGGCGTGTTCGAAATGATAGCTGATGCCGTGCCGCTCCATCAGGCGGCAGGCAAAGGCAAGGTCGGTCTCGCGGTGCTGGACGGTGTATTCCAGCTGCGGATAATCGCCGCGCAGACGGTCCACCATCCGGCCCGCGTCCAGATAGGAAGACAGCAGCTCTGACAGGATCTGGGGCGCGGTTTTGTTGTGGAATATCCGTTGGTTGCGGCGGCGACTGGCCAGCCAGAACCAGGGCCGCAACTGCAGGCGAAAGACATGGCCATCGGCCCCCGGACCCAGCCAGCGGGCCTCGGTCACGATACCGTCGAACGGGGTCTCGGAGGCGTCATAGGACTTCAGGATGACGCTGGCATGGGTGCCCAGAAGCGCGTCGAAATCCACCGCGCCATCGGCGGACACACAGTCCAGCTCATACTCGAAAAGCGCGTTGAGATGCTCGGCCCCGCGGAAGGACACCAGCGCCAGAGCAATCCCGGATTCAAGCTCCAAACGGCCCGCCCGGGTCTCCTGACGAAATGCCGTGTTCACCGCTCAATACCCTCAAACAACTCAATCCAAGGGCGAACGTAACGGTACACCCCCACAAAGCAAGACGGAAATGCCGCACACGCAGAATGAATTCGGCC
>NZ_SELP01000016.1 GCF_004145845.1 Loktanella sp. IMCC34160
GGGATCATCCAATTGGCGAGATCGCCGGTTTCGCTGACTTCCATCGCGCCGAGGATGGCCGCCGCGATCTTGCCCCCGCGGATCATGCCGAAGGAGGTCGCGCTGTCGAAATAGCTGGTCCGGGCCAGTTCGGTGATCGTCTGCTTGCCGGCGTTGATCAGGTCCGGGTCCTCTTCTCCGTCATAGGGGAACGGCCCCATGCCCAGCATCCCGTTCTCGGACTGGAGCGTGATATCCTTGTCGCCGACGTAATTGGCCACGAGCGTCGGAATGCCGATGCCGAGGTTGACATACATCCCGTCTTCAAGTTCTTGCGCGGCCCGTTCGGCCATCTGGTTGCGATCCCAACCCTTGATTTCACCGGGCATCATGCGGCCTCCCTCGCGCGGACAGTGCGCTGTTCGATGCGTTTTTCATGCTGCCCCTGGATCAGGCGATGGACATAGATGCCCGGCAGGTGGATGTGGTCGGGGTCGATGGACCCGCGCGGGACAATCTCTTCGACCTCGGCCACGCAGATACGTCCGCACATGGCGGCGGGCGGGTTGAAGTTGCGGGCGGTCTTGCGGAAGATCAGGTTGCCGGTGTCATCCGCCTTCCAGGCCTTGACGATCGACAGGTCGGCAAAGATGCCCTCTTCAAGGATATACGCCTTGCCGTTGAACTGCCTGACCTCCTTGCCCTCGGCGATCTGGGTGCCCACGCCGGTCTGCGTATAGAACCCCGGGATACCCGCGCCGCCCGCGCGCATCCGTTCTGCCAGCGTGCCCTGCGGGTTGAATTCCAGCTCAAGCTCGCCAGCAAGGTATTGCCGCATGAACTCGGCGTTTTCGCCCACGTAGGAGGACATCATTTTCCTGATCTGGCGGGTGGCCAGCAGCTTGCCAAGACCGAAGTCGTCGACGCCCGCGTTGTTCGAGGCGACGGTCAGGTCCCGCACCCCGCTGTCGACAATGGCGTCGATCAGAAGTTCGGGGATCCCGCAAAGACCGAAGCCCCCTGCAGCGATCAGCATGCCGTCATGCAAGAGACCGTCGAGCGCCTCCTGCGCAGAGCCGTAAACCTTTTTCATGCCGCATCTCCTGTCTGATGATCCGTGGCCGGGCGCAGGCCAAGAATGCGGCGCGCCTCTTGCCATGTGGCGACCCGGCGGTCGTTCCTGTCGCAGATCTCGACCACGCGCCGCACCAGCGCGGCGTTGCTGGGCGCCAGCGTTTCGCGATCCAGCCGCACGTTGTCTTCCAACCCGGTCCGGGCGTGGCCACCGGCGGCGACCGCCCATTCGTTCAGGGTGATCTGCTGCGCGCCGATGCCCGCGGCGCACCAGGGCGCGTCCGCGCCGAACAGCCGATGGACCGTGTGGATGTAGTAATCGAAGACATCCCGATCGACCGGCATCGCGTT
>NZ_SELP01000017.1 GCF_004145845.1 Loktanella sp. IMCC34160
GCCGATGGTTTCGACCGTGGCCGACCCGCCGGTTTCCGCGGCCTCGAAGCTCGAGGTCCGGATCGACACGACCTTGGTCGCATCGCCCGATTTCACGGTCTGGATCGCGTTGCCCGCGTAGATCGGCCGCTCGAATGTGTCGGCGTCAACCACGCCCGACACGTCCGAGATCACCATCACGTCCAGCAGCGCGGCCACCCGGGGCAGCACGTTCTTGGCATCGGTGGTGGCCGGGGCCACGATGTGGCTGTAGTCGCCGGCCAGCGACACGATCAGCGCCGCGGTCGGTTCGGCCAGCCGGTGACCCAGCGTCGCATCTTCGGCGCAGAGCACGCGGGCCACGCCCTTGATCGTCGCGGCCTCGGCGGCGGCGGCGGCGGCCGAGGCCCCGGCGCAGAGCACGGTCACATCGCCCAGCTTGCCCGCGGCGGCCACGGCCTTGGCGGTGGCGTCCATCGACAGCTCACCATTGTTGACTTCGCCCAGGAGAAGTACAGCCATCAGAGCGCCCCCGCTTCCTTGAGTTTCGATACCAGCTCGTCCACCGAGCCAACGATTTCACCGGCCTTGCGCGCCTCGGGCTCCGAGGTCGACACGATGGTCAGGCGCGGGGTGACATCGACGCCGTAATCGGCGGCGGTCTTCTCATCCAGCGGCTTCTTCTTCGCCTTCATGATGTTCGGCAAGCTCGCATAGCGCGGCTCGTTCAGGCGCAGGTCCACGGTGATGATGGCGGGCATCTTCACGGTGATGGTCTGCAGGCCCCCGTCGACCTCGCGGGTGACGGTGGCGCTGTCGCCCTCGACCGAAAGTTCCGAGGCAAAGGTGCCCTGCGACCAGCCCAAAAGCGCCGAGAGCATCTGCCCGGTGGCGTTCATGTCGTTGTCGATCGCCTGCTTGCCGCAGAGAACCAGACCCGGCTGTTCCTCTTCCACGATTTTGGCAAGGATCTTGGCAACGGCCAGCGGTTCGATGTCGGTGTGCACGTCATCGGCGGCCACAACAAGGATCGCCCGGTCGGCGCCCATGGCCAGAGCGGTGCGCAGGGTCTCCTGCGCCTGTTTCACGCCGATCGAAACCGCAACGACCTCCTCGGCCTTGCCCGCTTCCTTCAGACGGATCGCCTCTTCAACCGCAATCTCGTCGAACGGGTTCATCGACATCTTCACATTGGCAAGATCAACACCCGT
>NZ_SELP01000001.1 GCF_004145845.1 Loktanella sp. IMCC34160
TCACGCCGATCGAAACCGCAACGACCTCCTCGGCCTTGCCCGCTTCCTTCAGACGGATCGCCTCTTCAACCGCAATCTCGTCGAACGGGTTCATCGACATCTTCACATTGGCAAGATCAACACCCGTGCCGTCCGCCTTAACACGAACCTTCACGTTGTAGTCGATCACGCGCTTCACAGGCACCAAGACCTTCATAAGCGTAAATCTCCCAAGTTTGCTGTGCAGGATGCACTGACTCGAGGCTGGTGTTAGCAAGCGCGGCACGTCGAAAACAGTGCAAAATCGACGCGGCATGGATCAGGGACGCCACGTCCGCCGTTTCGGTGACGCAAGGGAATGGGGCAGGGGCGCCGGTGTTAGCGGTCACGTCCCAATGTGGAAAGGAGATCCGCCCCTAGCGGGTCGCGCCCGGCACCCAAAGGACATCGTCCTGTCCATCGTTGTTCGCGATCCGCGCCGCGACGAAGAACCAGTCGGACAGACGGTTGAGGTATTTCACCGCCGCCGGGTTCACTGATTCCATCGTCGCCAGTTCGACGGCCTTGCGTTCGGCGCGCCGCGCCACGGTCCGGCACACATGCAGATGCGCCGACAGGGCCGATCCGCCCGGCAGGATGAAGCTGCGCAGCGGTTGCAACTTTGCGTTCATCGCGTCGATCTCGCGCTCCAGCCGGTCCACCTGGCTGTCGACGATGCGCAGCGGCGTGTATTCGGCCTCTGCGTCCTTTTCCATGTCGGGGCGGCACAGGTCCGCGCCCAGATCGAACAGGTCGTTCTGAATCCGCTCCAGCGCGGCGGCGGTATCGCCGTCGGCCGCCAGCCGGGCGACACCGACGAAGCAGTTCAATTCGTCCGAGGTGCCATAGGCGGCCACCCGCATCGAATGTTTGGCCACGCGCGCGCCGTTGCCAAGCGCGGTTTCGCCGTGGTCGCCGGTTTTGGTGTAAATCTTGTTCAGAACGACCATGGTTACTGCCCCCCGCTGCGGCGCAGCCAGACGAACAGCAGGATCAGCAGGACCGCCACGAACTGCGCCGCGATCCGGTAGCGCATGATCTTGTTGGCGTTCCGCTTGTTGTATTCCCCGCCCTTCGAAAAGGATCCGATGCCCCAAAGCAGAATGCCGGCCACCAGCAAACAGGACAGGGCGACGACAATGAACAGCGGGTCTTGCAGCATTTGGAACCTCGTGCGGGTCTGCGGTTTCGCCCCGATGTAGCAGGGCTGTCCCGAAAAGAAAGGGGGCTAGCCCCTGGAAATGATCCAGTCCAGCGCCCGGCTGGGCAACAACCGCTTGAGAAGGCCCATCGCATGGGTCGGCGTTGTGACATAGTAACGCGGCCTTGGGTTCGGGCTGTTCAGCGCCCGCAAAAGCACCTTTGTCACCGCGGCGGCAGGCAGTTCGAACCGGTCGGGTGCGCGCTCTTCATACAGACGGTTCCGCAGGGTTTCGTATTGTTGTGCCCGCGCCGAGGCCTGCCAGTCGATCCAGCGTTCAAAATGCGGGATGGCGTTCTGCCGGATCTTCGATGTGATCGGCCCTGGTTCGATCAGCACGACCTTGATGCCCGTCTCCGCCATCTCTAGCCGCAGCACGTCGGACAGCCCTTCCAGCGCGTATTTCGTGGACACATAGGCGCCACGCCATTTGTAGGGGACGAACCCGAGGATCGAGGAACATTGCACGATCCGCCCGTGGCCCTGTTGTCGCATGACCGGGATCACCGCCCGGGTCAGCTCATGCCAGCCAAAGACATTGGTTTCGAATATGGCCCGCAGCGCGTCGGTCGGCACATCCTCGACCGCGCCGGGGCAGGCATAGGCGCCGTTGTTGAACAGCGCGTCCAGCGTGCCGCCCGTGGCCTCCAGCACCTCGGCCAGCCCCTTCTGGATCAGCTTTGGATCGGTGTAGTCGATGCGCGGGCTTTCGAAGCCTTCGGCGATCCGCTTGTCACAGTCATATTGGGCGCGGCAACTGGCAAAGACCCGCCATCCGGCAGCCCGCAGCCCATGCGCCGCATCAAGACCGATGCCAGAGGAACAGCCAGTTATCAGGATGGATTTCTGCGTCATGGCGCAGTCATGCCGGGCGGACCGATAGGGGGCAAGCGTTTTCGCGGGTCAGGCGCCGATCTCGACCAGCAGGCGTTCGGCCATCCAGCCGACCTTGCCGTCCTCGACCGTGCGGATCCGAGCCCAGCCGTTCAGGGTTTCCAGAACCTCGGCTTCGGTCCCGCGCGTCAGGGTCACGATCACGCCATAGCTGGTGCCGGGGCCGGACCGCATGTTCACCCGCGACCCGGACACCGCCCGCAGGTCTGTCTGTGCCACCAGCGCGGGCGCGGAAGTGTCGATCAGGGGTTGGGCAAGCGACTGAAAGACCAGCGTCGTGGCTGCGGTCTCAGCTTCGGCTACCTCGGTCGGCGGGGCAGGCGGCACGGTGTCCTCACTGCTCATGGCAAGGGCCAGCGCCGCCTCAAGCGCCTCGGCGGGCGAGGTTTCAACAACTGGTGCCGTGAGTTCGGGGGCCATGGCGCTGGCAAGGACAACCTGCGCCTCGGGCACCGCCGGGGCCAGCGTTGATTTCGAGACGGCCGCCGGTTCGGCAGTTGTCGCGACGACGCGCTCGCGTTCTTGCGGCACAAACTCCGCCCCGCCGGACGCCTCGTAGAACGCCCATCCCATGAACACAAAAGTCAACGGCACATAAACTTTCACCACGTCACCCCCAACCGGCAATTACAGCAGACACCAGAATATATTAGCGGGATTCGCAGATTTTTCGGAGGGAAAACCCAAAATTTCCTCCCCCCAACCCGTCTTTACGACGGTCGCGGGCGCCGCTACACAACATCCATGAATGATCTTCCCGAAGACCCCAATATCGGCTCTGCCGTTGTCAGTGAACCGCTGCGCCGCGCCATTGGCGACCGCTACCTGACATACGCGCTGTCGACCATCATGAACCGGGCGCTGCCCGATGCGCGGGACGGGTTGAAGCCCGTGCACCGGCGGATTCTCTACGCCATGCGCGAGCTGAAGCTGTCGCCGACTGGTGGGTTCCGGAAATCGGCCAAGATCTCCGGCGACGTGATGGGGAACTATCACCCGCATGGCGACGCGGCGATCTATGACGCCATGGCCCGCCTCGCCCAGGATTTCGCGGTGCGTTACCCGCTGGTCGACGGGCAGGGGAACTTTGGCAATATCGACGGCGATAACCCCGCCGCCAGCCGCTATACCGAGGCGCGGATGACCGCCGCGGCCGAGGCCCTGATGGAAGGGCTGGACGAAAACGCCGTGGATTTCCGGGCGAACTATGACGGGACGCTGGAAGAACCTATCGTGCTGCCCGCCGCCTTCCCGAACCTTCTGGCCAATGGGGCCAGCGGCATTGCCGTGGGCATGGCAACCAACATCCCGCCGCATAATCTGCACGAACTGATTGACGCCTGCCTGCATCTGATCAAGACGCCCGATGCCCGCGACGATACCCTGCTGAACTATGTGCCCGGCCCGGATTTCCCGACCGGCGGCATCATCGTCGAACCACGCGAAAACATCGCGCAGGCCTATCGCACCGGGCGCGGATCGTTCCGTCTGCGCGCGAAATGGGAGGTCGAGGATCTTGGCCGTGGCCAGTGGCAGATCATCGTCACCGAAATCCCCTATCAGGTTCAGAAGTCGAAGCTGATCGAAAAGCTGGCCGAGGTCATCCAGACCAAGAAGGTGCCGCTTCTGGCCGATGTGCGCGACGAATCCGCCGATGATGTGCGCATCGTGCTTGAACCCCGGTCGCGGACTGTCGAACCCGACATGCTGATGGGGATGCTGTTCCGCAATTCCGATCTGGAAATCCGGTTCAGCCTGAACATGAACGTGCTGATCGACGGGCTGACCCCCAAGGTCTGTTCGATGAAGGAAGTGCTGCGCGCCTTCCTGGATCACCGGCGCGACGTGCTGCAACGCCGCAGCCGCCACCGGATGGACAAGATCGACAACCGGCTCGAGGTGCTGTCAGGCCTGATCACCGCCTTCCTGAACCTTGACCGGGTGATCGACATCATCCGCTACGACGACGACCCCAAGGCCGCGCTGATGTACGAGGACTGGAGCACGCCGCACCAGTCTACCCTCCGCCGCGCCACCTCGGAACGGGATTACCTTTCGCCGCTTGCCGGTGTCGATGTGTCCGGCCTTGCGCTGATCGTTGACGAAGACGCCGTTGCGCCCGCCTTTGCCGAAGACAGCGAACGCAAGATCCCGTCGTCCTACGCGGGCCGGGAAAACGGGCTGTCGGATGTGCAGGCCGATGCGATCCTGAATATGCGGCTGCGCAGCCTGCGGCGGCTCGAGGAGGAGGCGCTGGTCAAGGAACGCGATGCCCTGATGATCGAGCGGGCCGACCTCGAGGACCTCTTGGACAGCGAAGACCTGCAATGGGCCAAGATCGCCGACCAACTGCGCGAGACCCGCAAGGCCTTTGGCAAGGACAGCCCCGGCGGCGCCCGCCGCACCCAGTTCGCCGAAGCGGGCGAGGTCGAAGAGGTGCCGCTTGAGGCGATGATCGAACGCGAGCCGATCACCGTCATCTGTTCCAAGATGGGCTGGATCCGGGCCATGACCGGCCACATCGACCTGACCCGCGAGTTGAAATTCAAGGACGGGGATGAAGGCCGGTTTGTCTTCCATGCGGAAACCACCGACCGGTTGCTGATCGCCGGGCAGAACGGCCGGTTCTACACACTCTCGGCGGCGAACCTGCCGGGAGGGCGCGGCATGGGCGAACCCCTGCGGCTGATGGTGGACCTGCCCAACGACAGCGACATCGTTGATATCTTCAAGCACGACCCCGAGGGCAAGCTGCTGGTCGCTTCGAACGTGGGCAACGGCTTTGTCGTGCCGGAAACCGAGGTTCTGGCCCAGACCCGCACCGGCAAGCAGGTGTTGAACGTCAAAGACGGGGAAACCGCCTGCATCGTCCACCGGATCAGGGGCGATCATGTGGCGGTCGTGTCGCAGAACCGCCGGTTCCTTGTCTTCCCGTTGGCCGAGGTGCCGGAAATGGGCCGGGGCAAGGGCGTGCGGTTGCAGAAATACAATCAGGCGCGCGGCGCACAGGGCTTGCTGGAACTTGACGGCGGGTTGTCCGACCTCACCACCTTCAACATCGAAGAGGGGCTGAGCTGGACCATGGGCGGCGGCAACACCCGCACCGAAAAGGACCTTGGCCAATGGCTGGGCAAGCGGGCGGGCGTCGGAAAACAGCCCCCCCACGGCTTCCCACGCGACAACAAGTTTACCTGAACCGGCAGGCCGGGCTTGCCCCGGCACCGCTCTTTGGCGAAGATCAGGGTCAAAGAGCAATCGAGGCGTGTATGACAGAGGGGCAGGGGCCGTGGGCGGCCGGCAAGAAACTGGACACCAGCACGCACCGCAGCCCCTGGCCCCATGCCGCGGGCGCTGATCCGTCCCCCCGAGTCACGCCGCAGGACGACGCGCGGCCGCGGTTTTCGGTTCCGCCGGCCAGCGGGCAATTGGCGACTGGTTTTGCGGGACGCCGGGGGCGGCTGTTCGGCCTTGCCTTTCGGACCAGCCTTCTGACGATCCTGACCCTTGGGATCTACCGGTTCTGGATGAAGACGCGGCTGCGGCGCTGGTATTGGTCGGCGGTGCGCCCGGGGGGAACCCCGCTCGAATACACCGGCACCCCGATCGAGAAACTTCTGGGGTTCCTGATGGCCGTGGTCATCATGGCCTTTTACATCGGGGTCGTGAACCTGATCCTGATGTTCGTCAGCTTCGCGGTTCTTGCCGACAATTACGCGGCCTACCTGACCAGCTTCCTTGGGGTGATCCCCTTGTGGTTCTATGCCTCATACCGGTCCCGGCGCTATGTGCTGGCCCGGACCCGGTGGCGGGGCATCCGGTTCGGGCTGGAACCGGGGGCGTGGGGCTACACGTGGCGCGCGATCCTGCACTGGATGGTCACCATCCTCAGTCTTGGACTGCTCTGGCCGCGCATGACCTTCGCGCTTGAGAAATACAAGATCGACCGGACCTCCTTCGGCTCGGTCCGGCTGCATCAGGGCGGCAAGTGGACCATGCTCTACCGGATCGCGCTTTTGCCCATTCTGTCCGGGCTGACGATGGTCGGGATCGGTGTCTGGATCCTCTACCTTGATCCCATCGGGCCGATGGTGCCGGACCCGTTCAGCGATGTGCGCCAACTTGGGCCACGCAACCCGGAGCGGATCTGGCTGCTGGTTCTGGCCGGGATGGTCGGATGTGTGGGGATTGTCCGCTATATCGTGCAGTCAAAGGCGATCATGGCCAATCACAAGACCGCCGGCGGCGTCGGGCTGATCGCGGCGCCGCGCACCGGCCGGGTGCTCTGGATCTACTCGATGGGCTATTTCCTGACCTACCTGTGCATGGTGCTGCTGATGATCCCGCTTCTGATGCTTCTCGGGTTCTATCAGCTTGGGTTCGAACCCGACTTCGGCGAGGGGCCAGTTTCCGCCATCCCGGAATGGGTGCTGATCGTCGCGGGGCTGATCCTGTATTTCTCCATCTTCCTGACATGGTCCGTGCTGCGGCACCCGCTGGTGACCCTGCCGCTGTGGCGGCACTACGCCGAGACGCTGACCATCACCGGAGAGGCGGAACTGGCGCAGATCCGGCAACGCGACCGCGACGAGTTTTCCGAGGCCGAAGGCTTTGCCGAGGCGCTGGACGTGGGAGCCGCCATATGAGCCTGTTTCCGCCCCGCACATTCGTCGACCGTGCCATCTATCATGACGGGCAGACCGCCGCCGCCCGGCGCATTCAGGTCGAGGTTATGCCCCTCGAAAAGCTGCTTGTTCTGCACCTTGATGACGGCGCGAAACTGACCTGGCCGCTGGACGAGGTCCGGCAGGTCCCCGACCTTGCGGGCAAGGATCAGCTGGTGTTGCGGCGGGCCGGAACCGGGACCGAGCGGATCATCGTCGCCAATGCCACCGATATCGGGTTGATCCGGGCGACCGCGCCGAACCTTGGACGGAAAGACCCGGTTCCGCAAAAGGGGCGCATTCTGCGCTGGGCTTCTGCGGCGGTGGGGGCGGTTGCGCTGATCATCTTTGTCCTTGTCCCGGTCATGGCCGACCAATTGGCCCGATTCCTGCCGCCCGAAGGGGAAAAGGCGCTGGGCGATGCCACCCTTCTTCAGATCCGGCGGGCGCTGGATGAAACGGGGTTCAGCGAACTGCCCATCTGCGACAGCCGCAAGGGAACCTATGCCCTGCGCCAGATCGAACGGCGGCTGGCGGCTAATGCCGACTTGCCCATCGATTTGACCGTGCATGTTCTGGATCACCCGATGGTCAACGCCTTTGCCCTTCCGGGCGGGCATATCGTTCTGTTCCGCGGGCTGATCGACGAGGCCGAGACCCCCGAGGAGGTCGCCGCCGTCTTTGCCCATGAAATGGGGCATGTCGAGGCCCGCGACCCGACCCGCATCGCCCTGCGGTCCGCCGGGTCCATCGGGGTGCTGGGCCTGTTGTTCGGGGATTTCGCCGGTGGGGCGCTGGTGCTGTTCCTGACCGAACGGCTGATTCAGGCGGATTACACCCGCGAGGCCGAGGCCGCCGCCGATGCCTATGCCCATAGCCTGCTTCTGGCCGCCGACCTGCCGCCGCATGGCATCGCGACCTTCTTCGAACGGCTTCAGGACAGCTATGGCGACGAACCCGCAATCCTTCAGCATTTCCTGTCGCACCCGGAAATGGGCGACCGGATCGCCGCCGCCCGCGCCGCGACCCCTGCTTTCTTCGAGGGGCGGCAGCTTCTGACCGAAACAGAGTGGCAGGCGCTGCGGGCGATCTGCGACCGCTACTAATGGCCGGGTGATTGCCTGTCGGGGCAGGCTGGGCTAACCATGTCTGACCGGTTTCAAAAAGGGGGTCCACATGATCCGTCGCATTGCCGCACTTGCCTTCCTGTCGCTTCTGGCCGCCTGTGGCGGGGTGCGGGACGATCTGACCACCGCGCCTGACCCGATCGGCAACTTCCTTCTGGGTCATAACATCGCCGCGGCGGTCGACCCGCAAAAGGGCCCGTTCTCGCGCGATGCCACGAATGAGGAATGGAAGGCTGCGGTCGAACAGGCGGTGGCCGACCGGTTGGGCCGCTACGACGGGGACGCCTATTACCACGTCGCCATCGGCATACAGGGCTATGTCCTGGCCATGCCGGGCATCCCCGCGGTCTATGCCCCGAAATCCGTGCTGATCTTCGAAGTGACCTTTTTCGAGGACGCCACCCAGCGCAAGCTTAACGAAGAGCCGATCCAGCTGACTGTCTTCGAACCCTGCTGTTCGATTCCCTTCCTTGGGTC
This sequence comes from Loktanella sp. IMCC34160, assembly GCF_004145845.1. Lineage (GTDB taxonomy): Bacteria > Pseudomonadota > Alphaproteobacteria > Rhodobacterales > Rhodobacteraceae > SELP01. The sequence goes on from NZ_SELP01000001.1 coordinate 8,379, forward strand.
CGGCCTGTCGAAATCCCGAGAAGAACAGCTTGAAGGGCTGGCCTTCAACGCGGCGCGGGCCATCGAACGGACGATGCGCGAAAACGCCGATTGGTTCGGCGGCACGCCCGAGGTGCTCGAGGAGGATGCCACCATCCTGTCCGGCAACCGCATGGCCGAGATTCAGGCGGAGGCAGAGGCTGGGGCAGAGGCCGGGGCGGCCGAGGCCCAGTAAATCTCCGCCGCGTCGGCCTCTCGCAATCTTGCGGGGATCGGTGCTTGATTTCCTCGCGGTTCGTCGATACATCGCCCGCGATGTCGAAACGGGCCGCAGGGAATGCAATGCCGGGCCCCCGAACTTGCGAGGCCGAGCCAGATGGCTAAGGAAAAGTTTGAACGTAATAAGCCGCACGTGAACATCGGGACCATTGGTCACGTTGACCACGGCAAGACCACGTTGACCGCTGCGATCACGAAGTATTTCGGTGACTTCCGTGCGTATGACCAGATTGACGGCGCGCCGGAAGAGAAGGCCCGCGGGATCACCATCTCGACCGCTCACGTGGAATACGAGACCGAGAACCGTCACTACGCCCACGTCGACTGCCCCGGCCACGCCGACTATGTGAAGAACATGATCACCGGTGCTGCCCAGATGGACGGCGCGATCCTGGTTGTGAACGCTGCTGACGGCCCGATGCCGCAGACCCGCGAGCACATCCTGCTGGGCCGCCAGGTGGGCATCCCCTACATGGTCGTCTACATGAACAAGGTCGACCAGGTCGACGACGAAGAGCTGCTGGAACTGGTGGAAATGGAAATCCGCGAGCTTCTGACTTCCTACGAATACCCGGGCGACGATATTCCGATCATCCGTGGCTCGGCCCTGGCCGCCATGGAAGGCCGCGACGCCGAGATCGGCGAGAACTCGATCCGCGCGCTGATGGAAGCTGTCGACAGCTACATCCCGACCCCGGCCCGTGCGGTTGACCTGCCGTTCCTGATGCCGATCGAAGACGTGTTCTCGATCTCCGGCCGCGGCACGGTTGTGACCGGTCGTGTGGAGCGTGGCGTGATCAACGTTGGCGACGAGATTGAAATCGTCGGCATCCGCGACACCAAGAAGACCACCTGCACCGGTGTGGAAATGTTCCGCAAGCTGCTGGACCGTGGTGAGGCCGGCGACAACATCGGCGCCCTGCTGCGTGGTGTTGACCGTGAAGGCGTCGAGCGTGGCCAGGTGCTGTGCAAGCCGGGTTCGGTGAAGCCGCACACCAAGTTCGAAGCCGAAGCCTACATCCTGACCAAGGAAGAAGGCGGCCGTCACACCCCGTTCTTCGCCAACTACCGCCCGCAGTTCTACTTCCGGACCACCGACGTGACCGGGACCGTTGAACTGCCGGCCGGCACCGAGATGGTGATGCCGGGCGACAACCTGAAGTTCGGCGTCGAACTGATCGCGCCGATCGCCATGGAAGACGGCCTGCGCTTCGCCATCCGCGAAGGCGGCCGCACGGTTGGAGCAGGGGTGGTTTCCAAGATCATCGAGTGATCCTTCGGGATATCGCGATAGGGGCCGCCTTCGGGCGGCCCTTTTTCTTTGGGGGGAGGCCTTTTCGCGTCCGGACCCCCTTGATCTTGGTCGTAGGTGCCAGTAATTGCCTCCTTGGTCCTAGGGGTATAGCTCAGCTGGTAGAGCGACGGTCTCCAAAACCGTAGGTCGCGGGTTCGAACCCTGCTGCCCCTGCCACCACCTTTTCGGGCGCCACCGGGCGCATGTCCTGCCGAGAGGTTTTCTTGACCAACTTTCCCACCCTTGCCCTGCACGTCGGTCCGCACAAGACCGCGACGACCCATTTGCAACGCGCGATGGAGCGGAACAAGGAGCGGCTGATCGCCCATGGGGTGCGGTTCTACGGCCCCGAGTACCTGCGCGACCGGGGGCGGAACGTTTCGGGCCTGTTCGGACTGGCCGGGGGCCGGGCGTCGCATCGGGCGCCTCACGACCAGTTGCGGTTTCTGGCAAAAGACGGGCATCGGGTTGTCCTGAGCGAGGAAAACTTCTTTGGGCGGCTGCGGGAAGACGACGGGTCGCTGCCCCGGCCCCTCTACCCTGATGGTCCGTCGCGGGTGGCTGACCTGGCCGCCGCCCTGCCCGGTGTCCGGCTGGAGGTGTTCATCAGCCTGCGGCACCCGCTCCGCATGATCGCTTCCATGTATAGCCAGCTGCTTTACAGCCATGTCTACATGACGCCCGAAGACTTCTGCACGGCCCATGATCCGGCGATTCTGGACTGGCTGCGGATCCTGACCGACCTGTCGAAGATCGACGGGTTGGCGGCGATCAACGTCTGGCGCTACGAGGACTACAACCGCATTCAGAACCGCCTGATCCCGGCCTTCATCGGCGAGGCCGCGGCCGACGGGTTCGAGCCCGAACCGGGCCGCCCGAATGTCGGCCTGTCGCAAGAGGGGATGGAGTGGGTCTTTGCCCAGCTTGCCGCCGATCCGAACGCCGATCCGATCGACACGGCGCGCGCCCGCTTCCCGGTGGCGGGCGGCCGGGAACGGATGCAGCTTTATTCCGATGACATCCGCGCGGCGGAGGACCGCCGCTATACCGCGCAGATCGCCGCGATCCGGGACTTGTCCAAGGTCCGGTTCATCGACCCGGCCGCGCAGGCTTGAAAACCGCGCCGCAACTGCGTATGTCGGCGAGCGTTCAAACAAGGAAGCAACAGCCCATGGCACAAGGTGGCACCGCCCAACCGCAGGAAAAGCGCAAGCGCACCTCTCCGGTTCAGTTCATCCAACAGACCCGCGCGGAAATCGCCAAGGTGGTCTGGCCGACCCGCCGCGAGGTTTTGCTGACCACCCTGATGGTCTTCATCATGGCCGTGCTTCTGGCGTCCTTCTTCGCGCTGGTGGATATTCTGATCCGCACGGGGCTGGATGGGGTCCTGACCTACTTCGGTAGCTGACGCCCAGGAAAGTGGGCTGACCCCCTTGAATTCATTGGCTTTGAGGGGTATCAGCCAGCGACTTCCGGATAGGGCGTGCGGCGAATCGTGTTGCACGCCGATTTTTGTTTTCGGAAATATTCAGGTTAACGGCCTGAACAAAATGGAAATTTTTGCCTTCGGGCATTTGACGGCGAGGTGTCGAGGAACATGGCGAAACGGTGGTATTCGGTAAGCGTGCTCTCGAACTTCGAGAAGAAGATCGCCGAACAGATCCGCGCCAAGGTGGCTGAATCGGGGCTGGAAGACCAGATCGACGAAGTTCTGGTGCCGACCGAGGAAGTGATCGAGGTTCGCCGCGGCAAGAAGGTGACGACCGAACGCCGGTTCATGCCGGGCTACGTTCTGGTCCACATGGAAATGTCGGACGAGGGATATCACCTCGTCAACGGAATCAACCGGGTGACCGGGTTCCTTGGTCCGCAGGGCCGCCCGATGCCGATGCGCGACGCAGAGGTGCAGGCGATCCTTGGCCGGGTCGAAGAGGGCCAGGAAGCGCCGCGGACCCTCATCCACTTCGAAGTGGGCGAGAAGGTCAAGGTCAACGACGGCCCGTTCGAGGATTTCGACGGGATGGTCGAGGAAGTGGACGAAGACAACCAGCGCCTGAAGGTGACGGTGTCGATCTTTGGCCGGGCCACCCCGGTCGAACTGGAATTCACTCAGGTCTCCAAGCAGGCCTGATGAACCTTGTGGGAGGCGAGGCGGTCGCGACCGTCGGACCGGACCACGCAACGTAAGGCCCTGACCGGCGCGCCGGATCAGGGGTTGAAAGAAGGAGAGGCCAAATGGCCAAGAAAGTCGTAGGGCAGCTGAAGCTCCAGGTGAAAGCCGGGCAAGCCAACCCCTCCCCGCCGGTCGGCCCCGCACTGGGTCAGCGCGGCATCAACATCATGGAATTCTGCAAGGCGTTCAACGCCAAGACGCAGGAGATGGAGCCGGGTGCCCCGTGCCCGACCGTGATCACCTACTATCAGGACAAGTCGTTCTCGATGGAGATCAAGACTCCGCCGGCGTCCTACTACCTGAAGAAGGCGGCCAAGCTGAAGTCCGGCGCCAACAAGCCGGGCAAGGAAACTGCGGGCACCGTGACCGTGGCTCAGGTTCGTGAAATCGCCGAAGCCAAGATGAAAGACCTCAACGCAAACTCCGTCGAGGCCGCAATGCAGATCATCCTGGGCTCCGCCCGGTCGATGGGCGTGGAGGTGAAGTAATGGCCAAGCTTGGTAAGCGCACCCGCGCAGCCCGCGACGCATTCGCCGGCAAGGAAAACCTGTCGGTCGCCGATGCGGTTGAACTGGTCAAGGCAAACGCCAACGCCAAATTCGACGAAACCGTCGAAGTTGCCCTGAACCTTGGTGTTGACCCGCGTCACGCCGACCAGATGGTTCGTGGCTCGGTCAACCTGCCGAACGGCACGGGCAAAACCGTCCGCGTCGCCGTGTTCGCCCGTGGCGACAAGGCCGACGAAGCCAAGGCCGCCGGTGCCGACATCGTTGGCGCCGAAGACCTGATGGAAACCGTGCAGTCCGGCAAGATCGACTTTGACCGCTGCATCGCCACCCCGGACATGATGCCGATCGTCGGCCGTCTGGGTAAGGTTCTTGGCCCGCGCAACCTGATGCCGAACCCCAAGGTCGGCACTGTGACCATGGACGTCAAGGAAGCTGTCGAAGCTGCCAAGGGCGGTCAGGTCCAGTTCAAGGTTGAAAAGGCCGGTGTGGTCCATGCCGGGATCGGCAAGGCCTCGTTCGACGCCAAGAAGCTGGAAGAAAATCTGCTGGCTTTCGTCGACGCCGTGCAAAAAGCCAAGCCGTCGGGTGCCAAGGGCACCTACATGAAGAAGGTCGCGATCAGCTCCACCATGGGGCCGGGCGTGTCCGTCGACGTGTCCTCGGCGACCGGCAACTAAGAGATTTGTTGCCCCGCAAGGGGTGACGAATGGCGGGGCCGCGAAACCGGCCCCGTCCTGTCCGAGACGGAGGGTTGGGAGACATCCCAATAATTCCTTCCCGAGATGGGGAACGAGACAAGATTTCCGTTTGGGCGCATCCGCGTTCCTTCGGGCGATCACGGCCTCGGGACCCTGAAATTGGACCCGAATGCCCCCAGAAGACCGGGGGTTAAATTGAGCCGGAGGGGAAACCCTCCAAACTTGGAGTGAAACTGTGGATAGAGCACAAAAAGAGAAGCTGGTCGACGAACTCGGCCAGATCTTTGAAAGCTCTGGCGTCGTGGTGGTTGCCCACTACGAAGGCATGACAGTTGCCGAAATGCAGGACCTGCGCGCGCAAATGCGTGAAGCGGGCGGGTCCGTGCGCGTTGCCAAGAACAAGCTCGCCAAGATCGCCCTTGAGGGAAAGCCCTGCGCAAGCATCGCTGACTATCTCACGGGCATGACCGTGCTGTCCTATTCTGAAGATCCCGTGGCTGCGGCCAAGGTTATTCAGAAATACGCCAAGGGGAACGACAAGCTCGTGATCCTCGGCGGTGCAATGGGCGACACGGCGCTTGACGCCGCTGGTGTCAAAGCGGTCTCCGAAATGCCGTCGCGCGAGGAGCTTATTGCCTCCATCGTCGGCTGCATCGGTGCACCCGCTGCGAACATCGCCGGTGCCATTGGCGCGCCTGCTTCGAACATCGCGAGCATTCTTTCGACCATCGAAGAGAAAGCTGCATAAGCAACCTGACTGCCCTCGTGGGGATCAAGTCCCACACGTTGGAACACACATCAAACGAACGGAAAGCATAAAATGGCTGATCTGAAGAAACTTGCTGAAGAGATCGTGGGTCTGACCCTTCTCGAAGCCCAGGAACTGAAAACCATCCTGAAAGACGAATACGGCATCGAGCCCGCCGCTGGCGGCGCTGTCATGATGGCTGGCCCCGCTGCTGAAGCTGGCCCGGCTGCCGAAGAAAAGACCGAATTCGACGTCGTTCTGAAGGACGCTGGCGCCCAGAAGATCAACGTGATCAAGGAAGTCCGCGCCATCACCGGTCTTGGCCTGAAAGAAGCCAAGGACCTGGTCGAAGCCGGTGGCAAAGTCAAAGAAGCCGCTGCCAAAGCCGAAGCCGAAGAAATCAAGGCGAAGCTGGAAGCCGCTGGCGCCACCGTCGAGCTGGCCTAAGCCAGACGACCGGGGCCGCTCTGGCCCTGCAAACACAGGCTGGGCCCGCGAAATCGCGGGTCCAGCCGAACCTGTCTTAGCAGGGGGCGACGCAATGGCCCCCTTCTTGGGTAGGTTCCAATGGTCGGGAGGTGTCCGGTGGGACGGACGCCAGGAATTGACCGGAAAGCCCGCTCTCAGATGGGTCTCGTGCCGTAGCCCAGCGGCGTGAACCCGCGACGAGATATGAAAAGGTGATGACGCACATGGCTCAATCGTTCCTTGGCCAGAAACGCCTGCGCAAGTACTACGGCAAAATCCGCGAAGTTCTCGAAATGCCGAACCTGATCGAGGTTCAGAAGTCGTCCTACGACCTGTTCCTGCGGTCCGGCGACGCGGATATTCCCGCCGACGGCGAAGGCATCAAAGGCGTGTTCCAGTCGGTTTTCCCGATCAAGGACTTCAACGAAACCTCCGTTCTGGAGTTTGTGAAGTACGAACTGGAAAAGCCGAAGTTCGACGTTGAAGAATGCATGCAGCGCGACCTGACCTACAGCGCCCCGCTGAAGGTTACCCTGCGCCTGATCGTGTTCGATGTCGACGAAGACACCGGCGCCCGCTCGGTCAAGGACATCAAGGAACAGGACGTCTTCATGGGCGACATGCCCCTGATGACCCCGAACGGCACCTTCATCGTGAACGGGACCGAACGCGTCATCGTGTCCCAGATGCACCGGTCGCCCGGCGTGTTCTTCGACCACGACAAGGGCAAGACCCATTCCTCGGGCAAACTGCTGTTCGCCTGCCGCATCATCCCCTACCGCGGCAGCTGGCTGGACTTCGAATTCGACGCCAAGGACCTCGTGTTCGCGCGCATCGACCGTCGCCGCAAACTTCCCGTGACCACCCTGCTCTATGCCCTTGGCATGGACCAGGAGGCGATCATGGATGCCTACTACAACACCGTGGACTACAAGTTCGAGAAGAAGGGCCGGGCCTGGGTTACCAAGTTCTTCCCCGACCGTGTCCGCGGCACCCGCCCGACCTATGACCTTGTCGACGCCAAGACCGGCGAAGTCATCGCCAAGGCCGGTGAAAAGGTCACCCCGCGCACCGTGAAGAAGCTGAAGGACGACGGCAAGGTCACCGACCTGCTGGTGCCCTTCAACCACATCGTGGGCAAATACGTCGCCAAGGACATCATCAACGAGGAAACCGGCGCGATCTACGTCGAAGCCGGTGACGAGCTGACCCTCGAGATGGACAAGGACGGCGACGTGATCGGCGGCACCGTCAAGGATCTGCTGGACGCGGGCATCACCGATATCCCGGTGCTGGACATCGACAACATCAACGTCGGCCCCTACATCCGCAACACCATGGCCGCGGACAAGAACATGAACCGCGAAAGCGCGCTCATGGACATCTACCGCGTCATGCGTCCGGGTGAACCGCCGACCGTCGATGCTGCCTCGACCCTGTTCGACAGCCTGTTCTTCGACAGCGAACGCTATGACCTCTCGGCCGTTGGCCGGGTCAAGATGAACATGCGTCTCGATCTGGATGCCGAAGACACCCAGCGCACCCTGCGCAACGAAGACATCGTTGCCTGCGTCAAGGCGCTGGTGGAACTGCGCGACGGCAAGGGCGACGTGGACGACATCGACCACCTCGGCAACCGCCGCGTCCGCTCGGTCGGCGAACTGATGGAAAACCAGTACCGCGTCGGCCTTCTGCGGATGGAACGCGCGATCAAGGAACGCATGTCTTCGGTCGAGATCGACACCGTCATGCCGCAGGACCTGATCAACGCGAAGCCGGCCGCCGCCGCAGTGCGCGAATTCTTTGGTTCGTCGCAGCTGTCGCAGTTCATGGACCAGACCAACCCGCTGTCCGAAGTGACGCACAAGCGCCGCCTGTCGGCCCTTGGGCCGGGCGGTCTGACCCGCGAACGCGCAGGCTTCGAAGTGCGCGACGTGCACCCGACCCACTATGGCCGGATGTGCCCGATTGAAACGCCGGAAGGGCCGAACATCGGTCTGATCAACTCGCTGGCCACCTTCGCCCGCGTGAACAAATACGGCTTCATCGAAACCCCCTACCGCCGCGTTGTGGACAGCAAGGTGACCGACGAGGTCATCTATATGTCCGCGACCGAGGAAATGCGTCACACCGTGGCCCAGGCCAACGCGACGCTGGATGACAAGGGCGCGTTCCAGAACGATCTGGTCAACACCCGCCAGTCGGGCGACTACACCATGGCCCCGCGCGAAAGCGTGGACCTGATCGACGTGTCGCCCAAGCAGCTGGTGTCGGTTGCCGCCTCGCTCATCCCGTTCCTTGAAAACGACGACGCCAACCGCGCCCTGATGGGCTCGAACATGCAGCGTCAGGCCGTGCCGCTTCTTCAGGCCGAGGCGCCGCTGGTCGGCACCGGGATCGAAGGCGTCGTGGCCCGTGACTCGGGTGCTGCGATCATGGCGAAACGCGCCGGGATCATCGACCAGGTCGATGCCCAGCGTATCGTTGTGCGCGCCACCGAAGACCTCGAAGTGGGCGATCCGGGCGTGGACATCTACCGGATGCGCAAGTTCCAGCGGTCGAACCAGAACACCTGTATCAACCAGCGTCCGCTGGTGAAGGTGGGCGACACCGTGCAAAAGGGTCAGGTCGTGGCCGATGGTCCGTCGACCGACATGGGGGAACTGGCGCTCGGCAAGAACGTCGTCGTCGCCTTCATGCCCTGGAACGGCTACAACTACGAAGACTCCATCCTGATCTCGGAACGGATCGTCCGTGACGACGTCTTCACCTCGATCCACATCGAGGAATACGAAGTCGCCGCCCGCGATACCAAGCTGGGGCCGGAAGAGATTACTCGCGACATCCCGAACGTTGGTGAAGAAGCGCTGCGCAACCTCGACGAGGCTGGCATCGTCTACATCGGCGCCGAGGTCGGGCCTGCGGATATCCTCGTCGGCAAGATCACCCCGAAGGGCGAAAGCCCGATGACGCCGGAAGAAAAGCTTCTGCGCGCCATCTTCGGTGAAAAGGCGTCCGACGTGCGCGACACCTCGCTGCGCCTGCCGCCGGGTGATTTCGGCACCGTGGTCGAGGTCCGCGTGTTCAACCGCCACGGCGTGGAAAAGGACGAACGTGCGCTCCAGATCGAACGGGAAGAGGTCGAACGCCTTGCCCGTGACCGGGACGACGAAATGGGGATCCTTGACCGGAACATCTATGCCCGCCTGAAGTCGATGCTTCTGGGCAAGGTGGCCGTGAAGGGGCCGAAGGGCTTCAAGGCCAATACCGAGGTGACGGAAGAGGTCCTTGCCGACCTGACCCGTGGCCAGTGGTGGCAGCTTGCGCTGAAGGAAGAATCCGATGCGCAGATCGTCGAGGCCCTGAACGAACAGTACGAGGCGCAGAAGCGCCAGCTGGACGCCCGTTTCGAAGACAAGGTCGAAAAGGTCCGTCGCGGGGATGATCTGCCGCCGGGCGTGATGAAGATGGTCAAAGTCTTCGTCGCCGTGAAGCGCAAGCTTCAGCCGGGCGACAAGATGGCCGGTCGTCACGGGAACAAGGGTGTGGTTTCCAAGGTTGTGCCGATGGAAGACATGCCGTTCCTTGCCGATGGGACGCCCGTCGACTTCGTTCTGAACCCGCTGGGTGTGCCGTCGCGTATGAACGTCGGTCAGATCCTTGAAACGCACATGGGCTGGGCGGCCCGCGGTTTGGGCATCCAGATCGACGAAGCCCTGCAGGAATATCGCCGGTCCGGCGACCTGACCCCGGTGCGTGAAGCGATGCACTTTGCCTATGGCGACGATGTCTATGACGAAGGCATCGCCGGCATGGACGAGGCTGACCTGATCGACGCCGCGTCGAACGTGACCCGTGGTGTGCCGATCGCCACCCCGGTGTTCGACGGCGCGAAAGAGGCGGACGTGAACGATGCCCTCAAGCGGGCCGGTTTCGACCAATCCGGTCAGTCGGTTCTCTACGATGGCCGCACCGGCGAGCAGTTCGCCCGCAAGGTGACGGTCGGCGTGAAGTACCTGCTGAAGCTGCACCACCTTGTCGACGACAAAATCCACGCCCGTTCGACCGGGCCGTACTCGCTCGTCACGCAGCAGCCGCTGGGTGGTAAGGCGCAGTTCGGTGGCCAGCGTTTCGGGGAAATGGAGGTCTGGGCTCTGGAAGCTTACGGCGCCGCCTACACCCTGCAGGAAATGCTGACGGTGAAGTCGGACGACGTGGCAGGCCGGACCAAGGTCTACGAGTCGATCGTCAAGGGCGAGGACAACTTCGAAGCCGGCGTGCCCGAGTCGTTCAACGTCTTGGTGAAAGAAGTCCGGGGCCTCGGCCTCAACATGGAACTCCTGGATGCGGAGGAGGAGGAGTAGGGCCCCGCGCCCCGCTCCCCCCACCTTCCCCTGATATGTAAGGACGCAAAATGAACCAGGAACTGACCAACAACCCGTTCAACCCGCTCACCCCGGCCAAGGCATTTGACGAGATCAAGGTCTCGCTGGCCTCGCCCGAGCGGATTCTGTCGTGGTCCTATGGCGAGATCAAAAAGCCCGAGACCATCAACTACCGGACCTTCAAGCCCGAGCGTGACGGCCTGTTCTGTGCCCGCATCTTCGGGCCGATCAAGGACTACGAATGCCTCTGCGGCAAATATAAGCGGATGAAGTATCGCGGCGTTGTCTGCGAAAAATGCGGGGTCGAAGTTACCCTGCAAAAGGTTCGCCGCGAACGCATGGGCCACATTGAACTGGCCGCTCCCGTCGCGCACATCTGGTTCCTCAAGTCGCTCCCCAGCCGGATCGGCCTGATGCTGGACATGACCCTGCGGGATCTGGAACGCATTCTCTACTTCGAAAACTACGTGGTGATCGAACCGGGCCTGACCGACCTGTCCTACGGCCAGCTGATGACCGAGGAAGAATTCCTCGACGCGCAGGACGTCTATGGCATGGACGCCTTCCAGGCGAACATCGGCGCCGAGGCGATCCGCGAAATGCTGTCGATGATCGATCTTGAATCGACCGCCGAACAGCTGCGCGAAGAGCTGAAGGAAGCCACCGGCGAACTGAAACCCAAGAAGATCATCAAGCGCCTGAAGATCGTCGAAAGCTTCATCGAATCCGGCAACCGTCCGGAATGGATGGTGCTGACCGTCGTTCCGGTCATTCCGCCGGAACTGCGCCCGCTGGTCCCGCTGGACGGCGGCCGCTTTGCGACCTCGGACCTGAACGACCTGTATCGCCGCGTGATCAACCGGAACAACCGCCTCAAGCGGCTGATCGAACTGCGCGCGCCCGATATCATCGTCCGCAACGAAAAGCGGATGCTGCAGGAATCCGTTGACGCCCTGTTCGACAACGGCCGTCGCGGCCGCGTCATCACCGGCGCCAACAAGCGTCCGCTGAAATCGCTCTCGGACATGCTCAAGGGCAAGCAGGGCCGCTTCCGTCAGAACCTTCTGGGTAAGCGGGTCGACTTCTCGGGCCGTTCGGTCATCGTGACCGGCCCCGAACTGAAGCTGCACCAGTGCGGCCTGCCCAAGAAGATGGCGCTCGAACTGTTCAAGCCGTTCATCTACTCGCGGCTGGAGGCCAAAGGGCTGTCCTCGACCGTGAAGCAGGCGAAGAAGCTGGTCGAAAAAGAGCGTCCCGAGGTTTGGGATATCCTGGACGAGGTGATCCGCGAACACCCGGTTCTTCTGAACCGCGCGCCGACCCTGCACCGTCTGGGCATCCAGGCATTTGAACCGATCCTGATCGAAGGCAAGGCGATCCAGCTGCACCCGCTGGTCTGCTCGGCCTTCAACGCCGACTTCGACGGCGACCAGATGGCCGTGCACGTCCCGCTGAGCCTTGAGGCCCAGCTGGAAGCCCGCGTCCTGATGATGTCGACGAACAACGTTCTGTCGCCCGCAAACGGCGCGCCGATCATCGTTCCGTCGCAGGACATGATCCTTGGCCTCTACTACACCACCATCCAGCGTGACGGGATGAAAGGCGAAGGCATGGCCTTCTCTGACATCGAAGAAGTCGAACACGCGCTGGCCGCTGGCGAGGTGCACCTGCACGCCAAGATCACCGCGCGGATTCCGCAGATCGACGAAGAAGGCAACGAGGTCATCAAGCGGTATGAAACCACCCCGGGCCGTCTGCGTCTGGGTGCGCTTCTGCCGAAGAACGCCAAGGCCCCGTTCGAACTGGTGAACCGCCTTCTGCGCAAGAAGGAAGTGCAGCAGGTCATCGACACCGTCTACCGTTACTGCGGTCAGAAAGAGTCGGTCATCTTCTGTGACCAGATCATGGGCATGGGCTTCCGCGAGGCCTTCCGCGCCGGGATCTCCTTCGGCAAGGACGACATGGTCATCCCCGACACCAAATGGACGCTGGTCGACGAGACCCGCGATCAGGTGAAGGACTTTGAACAGCAGTACATGGACGGCCTGATCACCCAGGGCGAAAAGTACAACAAGGTCGTGGATGCCTGGTCGAAGTGTAACGACAAGGTCACCGAGGCGATGATGTCCACCATCTCCGCCAACAAGGTCGACGAGAACGGCGCCGAAATGGAACCGAACTCGGTCTACATGATGGCCCACTCCGGGGCCCGTGGCTCTGTCACCCAGATGAAGCAGCTGGGCGGCATGCGCGGCCTTATGGCCAAGCCGTCGGGCGAGATCATCGAAACGCCGATCATCTCGAACTTCAAAGAAGGTCTGACCGTGCTGGAGTACTTCAACTCCACCCACGGCGCCCGTAAGGGTCTGTCGGATACCGCTCTGAAGACCGCGAACTCGGGCTACCTGACCCGTCGTCTGGTTGACGTGGCGCAGGATTGCATCGTGCGTCAGAACGATTGTGGCACCGATCTTGCGATCACCGCCGAAGCAGCCGTGAACGACGGTGAAGTCGTGTCCTCGCTGGCCGAGCGTGTGCTGGGCCGGGTTTCCGCCGATGACGTTCTGCGTCCGGGCACGGACGAGGTCGTCGTCGCCGCAGGCGAGCTGATCGACGAACGTCGCGCCGACCTGATCGAAACCGCCGGCGTCGCCAAGATGCGCATCCGCAGCCCGCTGACCTGCGAGGCCGAGGATGGCGTCTGCGCCACCTGCTACGGGCGTGACCTTGCCCGCGGCACCAAGGTGAACATCGGCGAATCCGTCGGGATCATCGCGGCACAGTCGATCGGTGAACCGGGCACCCAGCTGACCATGCGGACCTTCCACATCGGCGGCGTTGCGCAGGGCGGGCAGCAGTCCTTCCTCGAAGCGTCCACCAACGGCAAGGTCGAATTCCGCAACGCATCGTTGCTGGAAAACGCGATGGGCGAACAGATCGTCATGGGCCGGAACATGGTCATAGCGATCATGGACGAAAGCGGCGAAGAACTGGCACAGCACAAGGTGGGCTACGGCTCCAAGGTGTTCGCCAAGGAAGGCGCCATGGTGTCCCGCGGTGACAAGCTGTTCGAATGGGATCCCTACACCCTGCCGATCATCGCCGAAAAGGGCGGTATCGCCCGCTTCGTCGATCTTGTGAACGGCATCGCCGTGCGCGAGGAAACCGACGATGCAACCGGCATGACCCAGCGGATCGTGACCGACTGGCGGTCGGTGCCGCGCGGCAGCGACCTCAAGCCCGAGATCATCATCGCGGGCGAAGATGGCGAACCGGTGCGCAAGGAAGACGGCAACCCCGTCACCTATCCGATGTCGGTGGATGCGATCCTGTCGATCGAAGACGGTCAGAAGATCGAGGCCGGTGACGTGGTCGCGCGTATCCCGCGCGAAGGCGCCAAGACCAAGGACATCACCGGGGGTCTTCCCCGCGTGGCGGAACTGTTCGAAGCCCGCCGTCCCAAGGACCACGCCATCATCGCCGAAATCGACGGCTATGTGCGCTTTGGGAAGGACTACAAGAACAAGCGTCGCATCGCCATCGAATCCGCCGAGGATCCGGATCAGCGCGTCGAATACATGGTGCCCAAGGGCAAGCACATTCCGGTTCAGGAAGGTGACTTCGTCCAGAAGGGTGACTACATCATGGACGGCAACCCGGCACCGCACGACATCCTGTCGATCATGGGGGTCGAGGCCCTTGCAGATTACATGATCAACGAAGTGCAGGACGTCTACCGGCTTCAGGGCGTGAAGATCAACGACAAGCACATCGAGGTGATCGTTCGCCAGATGCTGCAGAAGTGGGAGATCATGGACTCCGGCGACACCACCCTTCTGAAGGGTGAACATGTCGACAAGTCGGAATTCGACGCCGCCAACGAAAAGGCACTGGCACGCGGTGGCCGTGCGGCACAGGGCGAGCCGATCCTTCTGGGGATCACCAAGGCATCGCTCCAGACCCGCTCGTTCATCTCGGCCGCGTCCTTCCAGGAAACCACCCGCGTGCTGACCGAGGCTTCGGTTCAGGGCAAGCGCGACAAGCTGGTCGGCCTGAAGGAAAACGTCATCGTTGGCCGTCTGATCCCGGCCGGGACCGGTGGCGCCACCAGCCGCGTGCGTCGCATCGCCGGCGAACGCGACAACAAGGTGATCGAGGCCCGGCGCGAAGAAGCCGAAGCCGCCGTTGCCCTGGCTGCGCCGGACATGGACGATGTGGTCGGCGGGGACGACTTCGACACGCTGGTCGTGGACATCCCCGAAAGCCGCGAAGAATAATCGCGACTGACTCAAGAACAGCGAAAGGCCCCCACGGAAACGCGGGGGCCTTTTCGTTTTCGTCACGGCCCTTTTCTGCAAACCTCACCGTAGCGGCAGCGGGAAAGTTAGGATCATAGCTAACTAATATTGACAGGGGTCGGTTTCCGGTCATACTTAGCTACATGGCTAAGTATGGAGCGAATCTCGACCTCTGTTTCGCGGCGCTGAGTGATCCCACCCGACGCGCGATCCTTTCCCGCCTTGCGCGCGGCGAGGCAACCGTAAGCGAACTGGCGGCCCCACATGACATGGCGTTGCCGTCCTTCATGGGGCACCTGCGGCGGCTGGAAGAGGCCGGACTGGTTGCTACCCGGAAAAGTGGCAGGACAAGGTTCTGCACCCTCTCGGCCAATGCCTTTCTCCCGGCTCGGTCGTGGCTCGACGAACAGAAAGACCTCTGGGAACAACGCCTCGATACCCTCGACACCTATGTGACTTCACTTCTGAAAGACGATCCCGATGAACCTTGACCCTCAGACTGACCTCTCCTTCACCCGCACCCTTGCCGCGCCCCGGCAGCTTATCTGGGAATGCTGGACGACCCCCGAACACATCAAGAATTTCTTCATCCCCAAGCCCCACAGCGTCACCGCCTGCGACATCGACCTGCGGGTCGGCGGCCGGTTCAACACCACCTTCGAGGTGGAAGGGAACGTGATGGAAAACACAGGCGTCTATCTGGAAATCGTGCCGGGCACGCGGCTGGTCTTCACCGATGGCTACAGCGAAGGTTGGAAGCCAGCGGCCGACCCCTTCATGACCGCCATCATTGACCTAGAGGACGATGGCAACGGCGGGACCATCTATACCGCAACCGCGCGGCACCGGTCGCAGGAGGCCGCCCAGAACCACGAAGCCATGGGCTTCTTCGATGGCTGGGGCACCGTCGTGACGCAGCTGGAGGCCTACGCGCAAAGCCTGTCCTGACCCCAAAGGACAAAGCGGGCGATCCCTCTGGCGCCTCCCCGAGCCGCCCGCTAATGCTTTGCCCATGAAAGCCCTCAGTCCCAATATCACCGGCGCCCTCTTGATGATGCTGTCGATGGCCGCCTTCACGGTCAACGACACCTTCATGAAGGCGGCAGCGGCGCATGTGCCGTTCTATCAGGCGATCACCTTGCGGGGCGTGGGCATTTCCATCGGGCTGATCGGGCTGGCGCTGTGGCGGGGGCAATTGCGGGTCAACCTGCCCCGGCGCGACTGGGGCCGGATCGGGTTGCGCACCGCGGCCGAGATCGTCGGCACGCTTCTGTTCCTGACCGCGCTTGTGTATATGCCACTCGCCAATCTGTCGGCGATCCTGCAATCGCTGCCGCTGACCGTGACACTGGCCGCCGCGATCTTTCTGGGCGAACCGGTTGGCTGGCGGCGGATGACGGCGATCGGGGTCGGGTTTCTGGGGGTGCTGCTGATCGTGCGGCCGGGAACCGAGGGGTTCACCATATATTCGGTCCTTGGCGTCGGCGCGGTTCTGGCCGTGACAGTGCGGGATCTTGCCGCGCGGCGGCTGTCGGCGGGGGTGCCCAGCCTGATGGTTGCGGTCGTGGCCGCGCTCGGGGTGACCGCCTTTGGGGTCATTGGGGGGCTGCGCGAAGACTGGGTCCCGGTCGGCGGGGCAGGGGGGCTGATGCTCGCTGGCGCCGCGCTTTGCCTGATGGTCGGCTATGTCGCCTCGGTCTCGGCCATGCGGATCGGGGAAATCGCCATCGTCGCGCCGTTCCGCTACTCCAGCCTGCTGGTTGCGCTGGTCCTTGGGTTCCTTGTTTTCGGCGACTGGCCCGCCTGGCCGACGCTTCTGGGGGCGGCCATTCTTGTGGGCACGGGGCTCTATACCTTCCACCGGGAACGGCGGGTCGCGCGGCGAAATGCCCGGATGACCCCCTGACGCCCGGGTGCTGTTGACAGGGGGAACGACTCCCCCTATACGCCGCCCATCCGGGTCCGGGGGTCTTCCCGTGCCCGATATCAGAGTCGTCGTGGTCATGATCCGGGATACTACTTCCCCGATCCTCTGAAGACACACCGCACCGATCCTCCGGTAAGGGATCGACTGCGGGTTTTTTGTGCTGTTACGGACGCGTGCGGCACGTCATCGAAAACCGCGGACCTACGGGGCCGCTACACTAGTGTAGGATAGGGAACAAAGCCCAATGCCAACGATCCAGCAGCTGATCCGCAAACCGCGGCAGCCGAAAGTCACCAAGTCCAAGTCGCAGCACCTCGAGCGCTGCCCGCAGAAGCGTGGTGTTTGCACCCGCGTCTATACCACCACCCCGAAGAAGCCGAACTCGGCCATGCGGAAGGTCGCCAAGGTGCGCCTGACCAACGGTTTCGAGGTGATCAGCTACATCCCCGGTGAAAGCCACAACCTTCAGGAACACTCGGTGGTTCTGATCCGTGGCGGCCGGGTAAAAGACCTTCCGGGCGTCCGTTACCACATCCTGCGCGGTGTCCTCGATACCCAGGGTGTCAAAGATCGTAAGCAGCGCCGTTCGAAGTACGGCGCCAAGCGTCCGAAGTAAGGAGAGACCGCAATGTCGCGTCGTCACGCCGCCGAGAAACGTGAAATCCTGCCCGACGCCAAGTTTGGCGACCGGGTTGTCACGAAGTTCATGAACAACCTGATGATCGATGGCAAAAAATCTGTTGCCGAACGGATCGTCTACAACGCCTTCGACCGGGTCGAAAGCAAGCTCAAGAAGGCCCCCGTGGAAGTGTTCCATGAGGCGCTGGACAACATCAAGCCGTCGGTCGAAGTTCGTTCGCGCCGGGTTGGTGGTGCCACCTACCAGGTTCCGGTCGAAGTTCGCCCCGAACGCCGTGAAGCGCTCGCCATCCGCTGGCTGATCACCGCTTCGCGCTCCCGCAATGAAAACACCATGGAAGAGCGCCTTGCAGGCGAGCTTCTGGACGCGGTCAACGGCCGCGGTTCGGCTGTGAAAAAGCGGGAAGACACCCACAAGATGGCCGACGCGAACAAAGCGTTCAGCCACTACCGCTGGTAAGAGGAAGACCTTTCCATGGCTCGCGATTATCCCCTCGACCGCTACCGCAACTTCGGCATCATGGCCCACATCGACGCAGGCAAGACCACCTGCTCCGAGCGGATCCTGTTTTACACCGGCAAATCCCACAACATCGGTGAAGTGCACGATGGTGCCGCCACCATGGACTGGATGGAGCAGGAACAGGAACGTGGGATCACGATCACCTCGGCTGCGACCACCACCTTCTGGGAACGCACCGAAGACGGCGTGACCCCGGACACGCCGAAGCACCGGATGAACATCATCGACACCCCCGGCCACGTTGACTTCACCATCGAAGTCGAACGTTCGCTGGCCGTGCTCGACGGTGCCGTTGCCGTGCTCGACGCCAACGCCGGTGTCGAACCCCAGACCGAAACCGTGTGGCGTCAGGCTGACCGCTACAAGGTTCCGCGCATCGTGTTCGTCAACAAGATGGACAAGATCGGCGCCGACTTCTTCAACTGTGTTCGCATGATCGAAGACCGCACCGGCGCCCGCGCCGTGCCCGTTGGTATTCCGATCGGTGCTGAAAACGAACTGGAAGGCCTGATCGACCTCGTCACCATGAAAGAATGGGTCTGGCGCGGCGACGATCTGGGTGCGTCCTGGGTTCAGGAAGACATCCGCGACAGCCTGAAGGACATGGCTGACGAATGGCGTGGCAAGATGATCGAAGCCGCCGTCGAAATGGACGACGACGCGATGATGGCCTACCTCGAAGGCGAAGAGCCCGACGTGCCGACCCTGCGCAAACTGCTGCGCAAGGGCACGCTGTCGCTGACCTTCGTTCCGGTTCTTGGCGGTTCCGCCTTCAAGAACAAGGGCGTCCAGCCGCTTCTGAACGCCGTAATCGACTACCTGCCGAGCCCGCTCGACGTGGTTGATTACATGGGCTTCAAGCCGGGCGACGAGACCGAAACCCGCAACATCGCCCGCCGTGCGGATGATGACATGCCGTTCTCGGGTCTCGCGTTCAAGATCATGAACGACCCCTACATGGGCACCCTGACCTTCACCCGGATCTACTCGGGAAAGCTGGCCAAGGGCGACACCCTGCTGAACTCGACCAAAGGCAAGAAAGAGCGCATCGGCCGTATGGTGATGATGCACTCCAACAAGCAGGACGAGATCACCGAAGCCTTCGCCGGCGACATCATCGCCCTGGCAGGTCTGAAAGACACCACCACCGGTGACACGCTCTGCGCCGTCAACGATCCGGTCGTGCTGGAAACCATGACCTTCCCGGATCCGGTGATCGAGATCGCGGTCGAACCCAAGACCAAGGCTGACCAGGAAAAGATGTCCCAGGGCCTGCAGCGGCTTGCCGCCGAAGACCCGTCCTTCCGCGTCGAAACCGACATCGAGTCGGGCCAGACCATCATGAAGGGCATGGGCGAACTTCACCTCGACATCCTCGTCGATCGTCTGAAGCGCGAATTCAAGGTCGAAGCAAACATCGGTGCTCCGCAGGTGGCCTACCGCGAAACCATTTCGCACGAGGTCGAACACACCTACACCCACAAGAAACAGTCGGGTGGTTCGGGTCAGTACGCCGAGGTCAAGCTCATCATCACCCCGACCGAGCCGGGCGAAGGCTACTCCTTCGAATCCCGCATCGTCGGCGGTGCCGTGCCGAAGGAATACGTTCCGGGCGTGGAAAAGGGCATCACCTCGGTTATGGACTCCGGCCCGCTGGCTGGCTTCCCGGTGATCGACTTCAAGGTTGCTCTGGTCGACGGTAAGTTCCACGACGTGGACTCCAGCGTTCTGGCCTTCGAAATCGCTGCCCGTATGTGCATGCGCGAAGGGATGCGGAAAGCTGGCGCCAAGCTGCTGGAACCGGTGATGAAGGTCGAAGTGATTACCCCGGAAGAATACACCGGCGGGATCATCGGCGACCTGACATCGCGTCGGGGTCAGGTGCAGGGTCAGGACACCCGCGGCAACGCCATCGCCATCGACGCGATGGTGCCGCTGGCCAACATGTTCGGCTACATCAACACGCTGCGTTCCATGTCTTCGGGCCGCGCGCAGTTCACGATGCAGTTCGACCACTACGACCCCGTCCCGCAGAACCTGTCGGACGAGATCCAGAAGAAATTCGCCTAACTGCGGTGGGCCGTCTGGCCCACCCTACCACCCCTGTAGGGTGCGTGTTTCAACGCACCGCGACACATCAAGGAGGCCACAATGGCTAAGGAAAAGTTTGAACGTAATAAGCCGCACGTGAACATCGGGACCATTGGTCACGTTGACCACGGCAAGACCACGTTGACCGCTGCGATCACGAAGTATTTCGGTGACTTCCGTGCGTATGACCAGATTGACGGCGCGCCGGAAGAGAAGGCCCGCGGGATCACCATCTCGACCGCTCACGTGGAATACGAGACCGAGAACCGTCACTACGCCCACGTCGACTGCCCCGGCCACGCCGACTATGTGAAGAACATGATCACCGGTGCTGCCCAGATGGACGGCGCGATCCTGGTTGTGAACGCTGCTGACGGCCCGATGCCGCAGACCCGCGAGCACATCCTGCTGGGCCGCCAGGTGGGCATCCCCTACATGGTCGTCTACATGAACAAGGTCGACCAGGTTGACGACGAAGAGCTGCTGGAACTGGTGGAAATGGAAATCCGCGAGCTTCTGACCTCCTACGAATACCCGGGCGACGATATTCCGATCATCCGTGGCTCGGCCCTGGCCGCCATGGAAGGCCGCGACGCCGAGATCGGCGAGAACTCGATCCGCGCGCTGATGGAAGCTGTCGACAGCTACATCCCGACCCCGGCCCGTGCGGTTGACCTGCCGTTCCTGATGCCGATCGAAGACGTGTTCTCGATCTCCGGCCGCGGCACGGTTGTGACCGGTCGTGTGGAGCGTGGCGTGATCAACGTTGGCGACGAGATTGAAATCGTCGGCATCCGCGACACCAAGAAGACCACCTGCACCGGTGTGGAAATGTTCCGCAAGCTGCTGGACCGTGGTGAGGCCGGCGACAACATCGGCGCCCTGCTGCGTGGTGTTGACCGTGAAGGCGTCGAGCGTGGCCAGGTGCTGTGCAAGCCGGGTTCGGTGAAGCCGCACACCAAGTTCGAAGCCGAAGCCTACATCCTGACCAAGGAAGAAGGCGGCCGTCACACCCCGTTCTTCGCCAACTACCGCCCGCAGTTCTACTTCCGGACCACCGACGTGACCGGGACCGTTGAACTGCCGGCCGGCACCGAGATGGTGATGCCGGGCGACAACCTGAAGTTCGGCGTCGAACTGATCGCGCCGATCGCCATGGAAGACGGCCTGCGCTTCGCCATCCGCGAAGGCGGCCGCACCGTCGGCGCAGGCGTCGTGTCGAAAATCATCGAATAATTCGGTGATTGCAATTTCGTGGGGCGGGCTGTAAGGCCCGCCCCACACCGTTGAATTCGGGTTCGACGTGGCAGGGCAATCCCGCTCCTCTCACCTCTCAACCTTAAGCCGCGAAAGGCAATGAAAATGGCAGTCCAAAGCCAAAACATTCGCATTCGGCTCAAGGCTTTCGATTATCGCGTTCTGGATGCGTCCACCGCCGAGATCGTAAGCACCGCGAAGCGGACCGGCGCATCCGTGCGCGGGCCGATTCCGCTGCCGAACAAGATCGAGAAATTCACCGTTCTGCGCGGTCCGCACATCGACAAGAAGTCGCGTGACCAGTTCGAGATCCGCACCCACAAGCGCCTGCTTGATATCGTGGACCCGACCCCGCAGACCGTTGACGCCCTGATGAAGCTCGACCTCGCCGCTGGCGTGGATGTCGAGATCAAGGTCTAAGGAGGGCACCAGCTATGTTGCGCTCTGGCGTTATCGCGAAAAAAGTCGGCATGACCCGACTGTTCATGGAAGACGGCAAGCAGATCCCTGTGACCGTTCTTCAGCTGGACAACCTGCAGGTTGTGGCCCAGCGGACCCAGGACAAGGACGGCTACACCGCTGTTCAGCTGGGCGCCGGCACGGCCAAGGCCAAGCGGACGACGAAGGCCATGCGTGGCCACTTCGCCGCTGCCAAGGTTGAACCCAAGCGGAAGGTCGCGGAATTCCGCGTTTCCCCCGACAACCTCATCGAAGTCGGCGAAGAGATCGTCGCCAGCCACTACAACGAAGGCCAATTCGTTGACGTGTCCGGCACCTCGATCGGTAAAGGCTTTGCCGGTGCCATGAAGCGGCACAACTTCGGCGGTCTGCGGGCCTCGCACGGTGTGTCGATTTCGCACCGTTCGCACGGGTCGGTCGGCCAGTGTCAGGATCCGGGCCGTATCTTCAAGGGCAAGAAAATGGCCGGTCACATGGGCGCTGCCCGTGTCACCACCCAGAACCTGCAGGTCGTCCGCACCGATGTGGACCGTGGCCTGATCATGGTGAAGGGCGCCGTTCCGGGCTCCAAGGGTGGCTGGGTCACCATCAAGGACGCCGTGAAAAAGCCGCTCCCTGAAAACCTGGTTACCCCGGCCGCGCTGCGGTCTGCCGTGACCGCTGCAACCGCTGCTGACGCCTCGGCTGAAGCCGCTGAAGGAGGCGAGAACAATGAAGGCTGAAGCGATCAAGCTTGACGGCAAAGCCGCCGGCGCTGTCGATCTCTCGGACGAGATCTTCGGCCTCGAGCCCCGCGCCGACATCCTGCACCGCGTCGTTCGCTGGCAGCGGAACAAGGCCATGGCCGGGACTCACTCGGTCCTGACCAAGTCGGAAGTCAGCTACTCGACCAAGAAGATCTACCGCCAGAAGGGCACCGGTGGCGCACGTCACGGTTCCAAGAAGGCCCCGATCTTCCGTCACGGTGGCGTCTACAAGGGCCCGACCCCGCGGTCGCACGCCCACGACCTGACCAAGAAGTTCCGCAAGCTGGGCCTGCGCCATGCGCTGTCGGCCAAGCTGAAGGCGGGCGAGCTGGTCATCCTGGACGTGGCTGACGTGAAAGAAGCCAAGACCGGCGCGCTGGCCAAGCAGGTCAACGCTCTGGGCTGGAAGCGTGCACTCGTCATCGACGGGGCCGCGGTGAACGAAAACTTCGCCAAGGCTGCGCGCAACATCGCCAACCTGGACGTGCTCCCCTCGATGGGTGCCAACGTCTACGACATCCTCCGCAGTGACACGCTCGTGCTCACCAAGGCTGGTGTCGAAGCTCTGGAGGCTCGTCTGAAATGAGCGCGAAAGCAGAACACTACGACGTGATCCGCAAGCCGATCATCACCGAAAAAGCGACCATGGCGTCGGAAAACGGTGCGATCGTCTTCGAAGTGGCCATGGACGCCAACAAGCCGCAGATCAAGGAAGCTGTCGAGGCTCTCTTTGGTGTGAAGGTGAAGGCCGTCAACACCACCATCACCAAGGGCAAGGTCAAGCGGTTCCGGGGCTCCCTCGGCAAGCGCGCTGACGTCAAGAAAGCCTATGTGACGCTGGCCGAAGGCAACACCATCGACGTGTCGACCGGCCTCTAAGGCCCGCACATCGGGAACGCATTGAACCCCGGCTGCGACAGCGGCCGGGGTTTTTCTTTGCGCGCGCCATGGACCCGCAAGCGCACCAACTTGCCTTGGTCCTGCCGCGATATCGCCGTTTTTGGCTGGCGTAATCGGGGGTTGTAGTGCCCCGTGTGACCCAGAATGGGTCGGGCCAGATCAAAAGGTGGTCGAACATGGAATATGGTCGCATTGAACCGCTCTCCGGCGTTTCGGGCAAGGAAGAGACGGCTGTCACGCTGAAGTCGATCAAAGAGCTGCTGGACGAGGAACTGGCACGGACCGGCGACAGGGCCGCCGTGCAAGAGGTGATCAAGCAGCAGGCCGCGACAGCCGAGCGGAAACAGGCCCCGGCCGTTGCCCCGCAGCCGGCCCCGAAACCTGCGCAGCCGCAGGCCCAGAAACCCTCCGCGTCGCATGTCCTGCCGTTGCAGACGCCGCCGCACATGCGCGCGCCCGCGAAACCGGTGGCCCCGGCCCGGCCCGTCACAACCGCACGGCCCGACACCCCGGCGACCAAACTTCAGTCCGCCGTCCCGCTGGCCCCGGCCCAGGACACCGCCCCCAGCCCCAAATCCGGCTCACTCCTGAAACGGCTTCTGGGCCGCTAGGCAACAGCAGCGACGCGCCCGCCGTTGCCGGCGGTCAAATTCGCCCCCTAGAAATGACAAAGCCCCCTAGGCGAAAGCCCTCGGGGCCTTTTTGCTCTATTATGATGATTAGATTCGGTTCCGATACATTTGAGAGGCACACGGCATGAGAGGTCAGGTAGAATTCAACCGACCTATGAAATACAAGGTTGTCCGCAAGCTCGGAGAAGGAGCTTGCGGCGAGACGATACAGTTGCGCGACGAGTCGATGGCCGCAGATTTTGTAGCCAAGAAATATTCACCGCTCATCAGTGAAGATGACGACAAGGAACTATTTGGCGAGTTGTTCGAGCGGTTTAGAGATGAGGCACGAATACTGTTCAAACTCAACCACCCGAACGTCGTGCGGGTTTTCAACTTCTACGACTATAGCGAGAAGAAGACCGCCTACATATTGATGGAATATGTTGAAGGGTCAGAGATATTGGCGTTTTTGGCGGAGAGACCGTCTGACGCTGATCGTGTTTTTGAAGGAATTGTCGAAGGCTTCATGCATCTTCAGCGTCAAGGCGTTCTTCATAGGGATATCCGTCCAGCGAACATTCTGGTTCAATCAGACGGCTCGCCCAAGATCATCGACTTTGGTTTTGGAAAAAGCTCGATCACTAGTGAAAGGTTGGCTGAAAGGAAGAGTATTTCGCTAAACTGGTGGTGCGAAACTCCCCCGGAGTTTGGAGTAGGTATCTACGATTTCCAAACGGAAGTATATTTTGTGGGGAAACTATTTGAGCACGCATTGTCTGACGGAAAGCTCACCAATTTCCGATACAATAGCTTGGTCCAAAAAATGTGTGAGCTTGACCGTGAGCTTCGGATCGAAAGCTTCCAAGAACTGCAATCCGAAGTAAGCCGAGGAAAGTTTCAGGAGTTGTCATTTTCCAAGGAGGAGGTCTCCGTTTATCGGTGCTTTGCAGACGGCCTTTCATCGGTGATTTCCACTGTGGGTTCAGATGCTCGATTTGAGCGCGATGCTGACAAAATTACCGCTGATCTTAGCAATCTGTATCGGAATTCAATGTTAGAAGAGTTCCTTCCTGCGCCGAACCAACTTGTTAAGATCTTCGTCAAGGGGGAATTTCGATATTGGACCAATCGGTCTATAGAGGTGCGGGCTATCCAGGACTTCCTTGAGTTCATCCGCAGTTTGCCCACTGAAAAGCGGGTGGTCGTAGTCGAGAATATCATTGCAAGGCTTGAAGCGTGTGAACGTACCAAGCCAAGTGAATACGACTTGGACGACGAAATCCCTTTCTAACGCCCTTGACCCCACCCCCATCCCCCTCTAAACCCCGCCCATCCACAGCCCCGGATTCGTCCGGGGCCGTGTGTTTTTGACTATGGGGACCTTCGGGGCCCTTCACCTGCCGGGCCTTACCGCCCGCAAAGCAACGGAAGACAGAAAACATGGCACTCAAGTCGTATAAACCGACGACGCCTGGCCAGCGTGGGCTGGTGCTGATCGACCGTTCGGAGCTTTGGAAAGGTCGTCCGGTCAAGTCCCTCACCGAGGGTCTGACCAAAAAGGGCGGTCGGAACAACACCGGACGGATCACGGCACGTCGTCGTGGTGGTGGCGCAAAGCGTCTCTATCGCATCGTGGACTTCAAGCGGAACAAGTTCGACATCTCCGCGACCGTCGTTCGCATCGAATATGACCCGAACCGGACCGCCTTCATCGCCCTCGTCCAGTACGAAGACGGCGAACAGGCCTACATCCTTGCCCCGCAGCGTCTGGCTGTTGGCGACAAGGTCATCGCTTCGACCAAGGCTGACATCAAGCCGGGCAACGCGATGCCCTTCTCGGGGATGCCGATCGGGACGATCGTTCACAACATCGAAATGAAGCCCGGCAAAGGCGGCCAGATCGCCCGTGCTGCAGGCACCTACGCCCAGTTCGTTGGTCGTGACGGGGGCTATGCCCAGATCCGTCTGTCCTCGGGCGAACTGCGTCTGGTGCGTCAGGAATGCATGGCCACCGTCGGTGCCGTGTCCAACCCCGACAACTCGAACCAGAACCTCGGCAAGGCCGGTCGCGTCCGCCACTACGGCAAGCGTCCGTCGGTCCGCGGTGTCGCGATGAACCCGATCGACCACCCGCACGGTGGTGGTGAAGGCCGCACCTCGGGTGGCCGGACCCCGGTTACCCCCTGGGGCAAGGACACGAAGGGTCGTCGGACCCGCAACAAGAACAAGGCGTCGCAGAAGCTCATCCTTCGCTCGCGTCACGCCAAGAAAGGGCGCTAACACATGGCACGCTCTGTTTGGAAAGGTCCGTTCGTTGACGCTTACGTGCTTAAGAAAGCCGAAGCTGTTCGCGAGTCGGGCAAGAACGAAGTCATCAAGATCTGGTCCCGCCGGTCGACGATCCTGCCCCAATTCGTGGGTCTGACGTTTGCCGTCTACAACGGCCAGAAGCACATTCCGGTCAACGTGACCGAGGACATGATCGGCCAGAAGTTCGGTGAATATTCGCCGACCCGTACCTACTACGGGCATGCTGCCGACAAAAAAGCGAAGCGGAAGTAAGTCATGGGCAAGGCACAGAACCCCCGCCGCGTGGCCGACAACGAAGCAATGGCAAAACTGCGCATGCTTCGCACCAGCCCGCAGAAACTGAACCTCGTCGCCGGCATGATCCGTGGCAAGAAGGTGGAAAAGGCCCTGGCCGATCTGACCTTCTCGAAAAAGCGGATCGCGCAGGACGTGAAGAAATGCCTTCAGTCCGCAATCGCCAACGCCGAGAACAACCACAACCTGGATGTCGATGAACTCGTCGTCGCCGAGGCTTATGTCGGCAAGAACCTGATCATGAAGCGCGGTCGCCCGCGGGCGCGTGGCCGGTTCGGCAAGATCATCAAGCCGTTTTCGGAACTGACCATCACGGTGCGTCAAGTCGAGGAGCAAGCCTAATGGGTAACAAAGTCAATCCCGTCGGGATGCGCCTTCAGGTCAACCGCACCTGGGACAGCCGCTGGTACGCCGACACCAAGGACTATGGCAACCTTCTGCTCGAAGACCTCAAGATCAAGGACTTCGTGAAGAAAGAGTGCAAGCAGGCCGGCGTCAGCCGCGTCATCATCGAACGTCCGCACAAGAAGTGCCGTGTGACCATTCACACTGCACGTCCGGGCGTGATCATTGGCAAAAAAGGCGCCGATATCGAAACGCTCCGCAAGAAGCTTGCGAACCTGACCTCGAGCGAACTGCACCTCAACATCGTTGAAGTGCGCAAGCCCGAACTGGACGCTGCCCTTGTGGGTGAATCCATCGCGCAGCAGCTTGAACGCCGCGTGTCCTTCCGCCGCGCCATGAAGCGCGCCGTGCAAAACGCCATGCGTATGGGTGCCCTCGGCATCCGCGTGAACGTTGCCGGCCGTCTTGGCGGTGCGGAAATCGCACGGACTGAATGGTATCGCGAAGGTCGCGTGCCGCTGCACACCCTGCGTGCCGACATCGACTATGCTCTCTCCGAAGCAATGACCCCCTATGGTATCATCGGGATCAAGGTCTGGATCTTCAAAGGCGAGATCATGGAACATGACCCGAGCGCGCGTGACCGCAAAGCTGCCGAACTGCAGGATGGCCCCGCGCCCCGCGGTGCCGGTGGCCGTCGCTAAGGAGTAGAACAGATGCTGCAACCGAAGCGCACGAAATTCCGCAAGATGCACAAAGGCCGGATCAAGGGTCAGGCGAAGGGCGGGTCTGACCTGAACTTCGGCACCTACGGTCTGAAAGCCACCGAGCCGGAGCGCGTCACCGCGCGCCAGATCGAGGCTGCCCGTCGTGCCCTGACCCGTCACATGAAGCGTCAGGGCCGGGTCTGGATCCGCATCTTCCCGGACACCCCCGTCACCGCCAAGCCCATCGAAGTTCGTATGGGTAAAGGTAAGGGCTCCGTTGACCGGTGGACCTGCAAGGTCAAGCCGGGCCGCGTGATGTTCGAAATCGACGGTGTGAACGAAGAAATCGCTCGCGAAGCCCTGCGCCTCGCCGCGATGAAACTTCCGGTCAAGACCCGCACCGTCGTCCGGGAAGACTGGTAACCGGTCAAATCCATTGGATTTGACCGTGCGGGGTAAAGCGATTGGCAAAGCCAATTGCGGCCCCGCCCGATCGGACCAGAGAAAAACTAGCCCCCGCCGAGAAATCGGCGGGGGTTTCCTGTTTCCATGCCTGGCCATCCAGAACCCGCCGGGACGCCTGCGGCCCGGCACACGCCCGGCCCGCCACACGGCGGGCGTGTGCCTACTGGATCGATCGCTAAGGCTTTCGGCCCTGCTCGCGAGGCTTGGCGACTTTGGCAAAGAACGTTGTATCCCGGTCGACCTGAAAATCGATTCCGGTGAACTCCTGAATGGTCACCGTCA
This sequence comes from Loktanella sp. IMCC34160, assembly GCF_004145845.1. GTDB lineage: Bacteria > Pseudomonadota > Alphaproteobacteria > Rhodobacterales > Rhodobacteraceae > SELP01. The sequence goes on from NZ_SELP01000001.1 coordinate 36,769, forward strand.
GGCGGGCGAACACCAGATCGGGATCGCCCCCCGTCTTGCCCGCTACCAGATCAACCATCTCTCCGACGGTATAGACCCTTTGGGCTTCGCCTTCTGCGAATGTGATGTCGAATGTCCGTTCGATTGCCGACAAGAGATAAAGATCGTCCAGATCATCGGACAGATCTACTGTATTGTAGCGCGTGATGACATGGCGCCGCGGACGAACCCGAAACAGTTCTTCCGCAATAGCCCTGAAAAGCCCCCTCACTCCCACCGGTAGTTGAAGCTCACCGAAATCCGGTCGTCCTCGGCCATGTTCATCGGCACCTCGTGCCGCAGCCAGCTTTCCCATAGCAGCACCTCGCCCACCTTGGGCGCGGCGTAGACGAAGGTCTGCAGCCCTTCCCGCGCGCCCTTCTTGCGGGTCGGGGCGGCCATCATCCGGGCCGACCGCGGGTCTTCCAGCTTCAGCGCGCTGGCCCCGTCGGGCATCTGCACATAGGTGGTGCCGGAAATCACCGAATGGGGGTGGATGTGCGACGAATGCATCCCGCCTTCCGGCAGGATGTTGATCCACAGGTCCTCCAGCACCAGCGCCCGCCCGTCCAGATCGAACTCCAGATCCTCGGCAAAGGCCGCGACATGCTGGTCCAGCGCATCGGCGATCTGCTTGAACACCGGGAACCGCCAGGGCAGGTCGGTCAGCGAGGCGTAAGAGGTGTATCCGGGGTATCCCTTCTCTTCGCACCATTCCTGCCCGGCCTCGTCATCCTCCGCGATGGAATAGCAGGAGGCGACCAGTTCGTCATTGTCCACGGGGGTGCCGAACTCGGACAGTTCGGCACGGTAAAGGCGGGTCACGAAGAGGGATTTGATATCAGCCATGCGCCCGTCATAGCGCAGGGCGTTTTCCGGCGCGAGAGGCTTTTGTTTATTGGCCTTCGTCCCGCGAACCGCTACATCTGGGGCGGGGACGGACGCCTCGGCAGGAAACCCGGAAAACAGTCCTTGCCAACCCCCCGGAACCCCCCTATACGGCCCACTTCTACACCCACTCCACCGGAGAATCGGGTCACGCCCTTATGGGCGGCTCGCCGGTGATGTTGAAAGGAAAAAGGCGATGAACGCCAATGAACTGCGCGACAAGACCCCGGACCAGCTCCGGGAAGAGCTTGTCAACCTGAAGAAGGAAGCCTTCAACCTGCGCTTCCAGCAGGCCACCGGCCAGCTTGAGAACACTGCACGCATGCGCACCGTCAAGCGGTCCGTTGCCCGTGTGAACACCATCCTGAACGAAAAAGCGGCCGCTGCCGCGTCGGAGGCCTGATCCATGCCCAAGCGTATTCTTCAGGGTGTCGTGACGTCGAACCAGAACGCCCAAACCGTCACCGTTCAGGTCGAACGTCGTTTCAAGCACCCGCTGCTGCAAAAGACCGTCCGTAAGTCCAAGAAGTACCGGGCTCACGACGAGACCAACCAATTCAACGTCGGCGATACCGTCCGTATCCAGGAATGTGCGCCGAAGTCGAAGACCAAACGCTGGGAGGTCATCGCCTCCTAGGGGCGGGGACACTCCAGTTAATCGAAACCCTGGGGACTAGGGCAAACTGCAAGCCCCCCCAAAGGTCGGGAGAAACCAAATGATCCAGATGCAGACCAATCTGGATGTTGCTGATAACTCTGGCGCTCGCCGGGTTCAGTGCATCAAGGTTCTGGGTGGTTCGCACCGTCGCTATGCGTCGGTCGGCGACATCATTGTCGTTTCCGTCAAGGAAGCCATCCCGCGTGGTCGCGTGAAAAAAGGGGACGTCCGCAAGGCCGTCGTCGTGCGCACCGCCAAAGAAGTCCGTCGTGAAGACGGCACCGCAATCCGCTTTGACCGTAACGCCGCCGTGATCCTGAACAACGCAGGTGAACCGGTCGGTACCCGTATCTTCGGGCCGGTCGTGCGCGAACTGCGTGCCAAGAACTTCATGAAGATCATCTCGCTCGCTCCGGAGGTGCTCTAATGGCCGCCAAGCTGAAAAAAGGTGACAAGGTCGTCGTTCTTGCCGGTAAGGACAAGGGCAAGACCGGTGAAATCGCGTCCGTCGATCCGAAGGCCGGCAAGGCCGTCGTCGAAGGCGTGAACATCGCCATCCGTCACGTCAAGCAAAGCCAGACCAGCCAGGGTGGCCGCACGCCGAAGGCGATGCCGATCGACCTGTCGAACCTGGCCATCGTCGATGCCAATGGCAAGGCGACCCGCGTTGGCTTCCGCGTGGAAGGCGACAAGAAGGTTCGTTTCGCCAAGACCACGGGAGACGTGATCTGATGCTCGATACCGCGAACTACACCCCGCGTCTGAAGGCCCAGTACGCTGCGTCGATCAAGGCCGCTCTGAAAGAAGAGTTCGGCTACAAGAACGACATGCAGATCCCGCGCCTGGACAAGATCGTGCTCAACATCGGCTGTGGTGCCGAAGCGGTGCGCGATTCCAAGAAAGCCAAGTCGGCTGTCGACGATCTGACCACCATCGCCGGTCAGCGCGCTGTCACCACCAAGGCCAAGAAGTCGATCGCCGGCTTCCGCGTCCGTGAAGACATGCCGCTCGGTGCCAAGGTCACCCTGCGCGGCGACCGGATGTATGAATTCCTCGATCGTCTGATCACCGTGGCGATGCCCCGTATCCGCGACTTCCGCGGCGTTTCGGGCACCTCCTTCGACGGCCGCGGCAACTATGCCACCGGCCTGAAGGAACACATCGTCTTCCCCGAAATCAACTTCGACAAAGTCGACGAAGTTTGGGGGATGGACATCGTCATCTGCACCACCGCGAAAACCGACGCGGAAGCCAAGGCGCTGTTGAAGCTTTTCAACATGCCCTTCAACTCGTGACGCGCGGGAGGAGATAGAGAAATGGCTAAGAAATCCATGGTCGAACGCGAAAAGAAGCGTGAAAAGCTGGTGGCGCAATACGCCGCCAAGCGCGCCGCGCTGAAAGAAATCGCGAACGATGAAACGAAGTCGATGGAAGAGCGTTTCAAGGCGCGCCTGGCCCTGGCCAAGCTGCCCCGCAACAGCTCGCCCACCCGTCTTCACAACCGCTGCCAGCTGACGGGGCGTCCCCACGCCTACTACCGTAAGCTCAAGGTCAGCCGGATCATGCTGCGCGAGCTTGGCTCGAACGGCGAGATTCCCGGTCTGGTCAAGTCCAGCTGGTAAGGAGGGTTGAGAAATGAACGATCCTATCGGTGATATGCTGACCCGTATCCGCAACGGCCAGATGCGTGGCAAGTCGACCGTGTCGACCCCCGCCTCCAAGCTGCGTGCGTGGGTTCTGGATGTGCTGGCCGACGAAGGCTACATCCGCGGCTATGAAAGCTCGACTGATGTCAACGGCCACCCGGCCTTTGAAATCAGCCTGAAGTACTACGAAGGCACCCCTGTCATTCGCGAACTCAAGCGGGTCTCCAAGCCCGGCCGTCGCGTCTACATGGGCGTCAAGGACATCCCGTCGGTCCGTCAGGGCCTGGGTGTGTCGATTGTCTCCACCCCCAAGGGTGTGATGTCGGATGCGAACGCTCGCGCCAACAATGTTGGTGGCGAAGTGATTTGCACGGTCTTCTAAGGAGGATTGGCTATGTCTCGTATTGGGAAAAAGCCGGTCGAGATGCCGTCGGGTGTTTCGGCGACCATCTCCGGCCAGACCATCGAAGTGAAGGGCCCGAAAGGGACCCGCAGCTTCACCGCAACCGACGATGTGACCCTGACCGTTGAAGACAACGTCATCAAGGTCACCCCGCGTGGCATGTCCAAGCGGGCCCGTCAGCAGTGGGGCATGTCCCGCAGCCAGGTGGAAAACCTTGTGACCGGCGTGACCGAGGGCTTCAAGAAAGAGCTCGAGATCACCGGGGTTGGTTACCGTGCCAACATGCAGGGCAACACGCTCAAGCTCGCTCTCGGCTACAGCCACGACGTGGATTTCGAAATCCCCGCTGGCGTGACCGTGACCGCGCCCAAGCAGACCGAAATCGTTGTGGAAGGTATCGACCAACAGCTGGTGGGGCAGGTTGCTGCCAACATCCGCGAGTGGCGCAAGCCCGAGCCCTACAAGGGCAAGGGTATCCGCTACAAGGGCGAGTACATCTTCCGCAAGGAAGGCAAGAAGAAGTAAGGACCAGACAGATGGCAAACAGCAAACGTACCCTGTTTCTGAAGCGTCGCCTGCGCGTCCGGAACAAGCTTCGCAAGGTCAACGACGGCAAGATGCGCGTGTCGGTGCACCGTTCGAACAAGAACATCAGCGCCCAGTTGATCGACGATGTGAACGGCGTCACCCTCGCTTCTGCCTCCTCGCTCGAGAAAGATCTCGGCGTGGTCGGCAAGAACAACATCGAAGCCGCCGCCAAGGTTGGTGCCGCTCTTGCCGAGCGTGCCAAGAAAGCTGGCGTGACCGAAGCCTACTTCGATCGTGGCGGGTTCCTGTTCCACGGCAAGGTGAAGGCCCTGGCCGACGCCGCGCGTGAAGGCGGCCTGAAGATCTAAATGTCTTGCGGGGGGCGTTCGCGCCCCCCCGATGATCCGGGCCCGCGCCTGTCGCGTGCACCAAGGATCGAGTTGAACGGCGCGCCCGTCGCGCCTTGAGAGAGGAAGCCAAATGGCTCGTGAACCGCAACAGCGTGGGAATCGTCGCGAACGCGAAGAAGCCCCCGAATTCGCCGATCGCCTCGTCGCGATCAACCGTGTGTCCAAGACCGTGAAAGGTGGTAAGCGCTTTGGCTTCGCCGCTCTCGTCGTCGTGGGCGACCAGAAAGGCCGCGTCGGCTTTGGTAAGGGCAAGGCCAAGGAGGTCCCCGAGGCCATCCGTAAAGCCACCGAACAAGCCAAGCGCCAGATGATCCGCGTGCCGCTGCGCGAAGGCCGCACGCTGCACCACGACATCGAAGGCCGTCACGGCGCCGGTAAGGTCATCATGCGCACCGCGCCGACCGGGACCGGGATCATCGCCGGTGGTCCGATGCGTGCCGTGTTCGAAATGCTGGGTGTTCAGGACGTCGTCGCCAAGTCGAACGGCTCGCAGAACCCCTACAACATGATCCGCGCCACCCTCGACGGCCTGCAGAAGTCGCAGTCGCCGCGCAACGTCGCTCAGCGTCGTGGCAAGAAGGTCGCTGACATCCTCGGCTCCAAGGGCGATGCCCCTGCCGAAGCCGAAGCGTAAGGAGACGGACCCATGGCAAAAACCATCGTCGTCAAGCAGATCGGCTCGCCGATCCGCCGCCCCGCCAAACAGCGTGCCACGCTGGTTGGCCTTGGCCTGAACAAGATGCACAAGACCCGCGAGCTGGAAGACACCCCGTCGATCCGCGGCATGGTCGAAAGCATCCCGCACCTCGTCGAGATCATCGAAGAGCGCGGCTAAGTCATCGGTTGCACAGCAACCATGCAGCGCCCCGGCCAGAAATGGTCGGGGCGTTTCTTGTTTCTGAACTCAGGGTTTTCTGATTTCCTAGTTCAATGAACGCGATTCTTTGGTTTCTTGTTATCGTTGGCTTATGCGCACTGGTCGTTATTGGTGCGTTGCTGCTGATCCCGAAGCCATCCGCAGACGGTGCAGTCAAAGCCACCGCTCGCAAGAGCGCCAGTTTGCTTTCATTTATCTTTGCGACCCTGGCTATTACCGAGATCTGGTTGCTCGGGTGGATCTTCCTCCCGAAAATCTACGGAAATCCGGAGAATGTCGGCGTTGCGGGCGATATGTTTGGCGTCCTCACGTCTCTATTCTCTGGTTTCGCGTTCGCGGGCCTAATCTCGACACTGCTGATGCAGAGACAAGAGCTCGAATATCAACGACAAGAATTGCGGGACACACGTGAAGAGTTTTCAAGACAGCGTTTTGAGAGTTCATTGTTCTCAATAGTTGGCCTTTGGACACAGCATATTGATGGTCTGGTCCTAAAAAACGACTCAGATATCACTCTACATGGGAGGGCTGTCCTAGACTACTATGCGAGCGAGTTGCCTAACCAGGTGCAGATTATCTTGGATTCAGATGAAGAGGGCCCTTTCTGGGAGTTGGTCCCGATCCCGATATTTGATGATTATGTTGATCAGGTTCTCGAATACGAAGAGTACTACGAAAGGGAGCTAGAGACAGATCTCGGCCCCTACTTCAGGCTGCTTTATCATGCTATTCGCCATATTGAACGTTCCAACTTGGACGAGAGCGACAAGCAAAAGTACTCCAAGATTGTTCGTGCACACCTAAGCTCGCCCGAATTGGATCTGCTTTTTTTCAATTGCTTCTCGAAATGGGGATATGGCTTTAGAGATTGGATATGTGACTATAGACTTCTCAAGCATATTCGGCCCAAAACGAAGCAAACCAACCCCTTGTTGGTTGAGGACCTGGGTCCTGATGCATTTTCCGATTGAGCAACCTGCTTCCCATGCGTTCTCTGCATTCCGGGGCTTCGGGATTGGCGGTGGTGCGGCGCGGACGGTGGGCGTAGGCAGCGGTCAACCCCAGACAAAAGGCACCCCAATGACCTTCCTCCGCACCCTCGCCGCCAAGATCAAAACCACCTGGGCCAACGGCCCCGTCCCCTGCTGGACTGAATACCTGCACCAGACCCAAGGCGCCCGTCAGTAGGGATCACACCCCACCAGCGCAAAGGTGATTGGGAACCGAACCCGGTTGTGGCAATGCTGGGGGCACCCCAACGAAAGCCCCGCCGATGCGTCTGTTCCTGCTGACCAGCCTCACCATGATCGCCTTCGCGGCGAATTCCCTGTTGAACAGGGCAGCCCTGTCAGGCGGACACATCGGCGCCTCTGAATTCGCCTCGGTCCGGGTTCTCAGCGGCGCGGTCATGCTTTGGCTGCTCATGACGCTCCAGTCCCGGACGCGACCGGTCCTGCTCCGCCCGGATTGGCGCGGTATCGCGGGGCTGGTGGCCTATCTGGTCGGGTTTTCCTACGCCTACCTACATGTCGACGCCGGTCTTGGCGCGCTGGTGCTGTTCGCAGGCGTCCAGCTGACCATGTTTGCCGGGGCCTTGGCCGAAGGGGAAAGCCCGCCGGCGGCCCGTTGGCTTGGCATGGCCGTGTCGCTGGCGGGGCTGACCTATCTGGTCTGGCCGACCGAAACCGTCGCCCTGCCGCCCCTTTCCATCGGGTTGATGGTGATCGCCTCGGTCGGATGGGGCGTCTATTCGCTGGCCGGGCGGCGGGTGTCGGACCCGCTGGCCGCCACGACCACCAATTTCTTCTATGCCAGCCCCGTGGTGGTTCTGGCCGGTCTGGCGCTGCATCCAAGCCCGGCGCTGTCGGCACCCGGGATCTGGCTGGGCGTCCTCTCCGGCGCCATCACCTCGGGGCTTGGCTATGCGCTCTGGTATCGGGTTCTGCCGTCGCTTGGGGCCACCAAAGGCGCAATCGCGCAGCTGTCCGCCCCGGTTCTCGCGCTCATCGGCGGCGCGCTGTTCCTGTCGGAACCGCTGACAACGCGGGCCGTGCTCGCGTCGGTCTTGGTTCTGGGCGGTATCGCATTGGGTGTCGTGCAGCTCACCACAAGGACGAAACCGGGTCGCTAGAAGCCCGCGTTGGTATCTTGCGGTGCACGCGCCGGTGTCTAACATGGCTTCACCGCAATCGAGGGGCGAACATGATCACAAGGTTGGTTACGAGTATTGTCTTTGCCGTCGGCTTTGCCGGGGCGACGTCGGCCTATGACCTCAGACAGATGGTCGACCTGATCGAAAGGACGCCCTGGGGCTGGACCACCGTTGAAAACGTCTGCGTCGAACAGGTCCGCTATTTCACGTTCAACGACGAAATGGACATCATGTTCAGCGACATTGCCGAACTGGATGAACCGCTGGTCTACCGGGTTCACGAATACAGCTCATATTCCATCACAATGGAAATCGACGGTGAAACCAGAATGACGGACGAAGGCGTCCCGGTGGTCTGGGAACTCCGATTTGGGGGACCCGACGGTATTTGTTGGCGGGCAACGCATTGGAGCTTCTTTGACTGCTCTCCGTTTCTGGTCCGGTGCCCGGAGTTGTCGCCGACTTCCTGAACCCGGCAGACCCGGCGCGACAGCACACAGAGGGCTTGAACGTCCCGGCCCCAACCCGTATACGCCCCCGGTGGCCTCGTGATGGGGCCCGACTCAATTGGAAAAGCCGTGTTTGCCCGTTCCGTCGCTGGGGGGCAGTTCCGGCAAAGGAGAAGCGACATGAAACTTCACGAACTTCGTGACAACGAAGGCGCAACCAAGAAGCGTATGCGCGTTGGCCGCGGCCCGGGCTCTGGCAAGGGTAAAATGGGTGGCCGTGGTATCAAGGGTCAGAAATCCCGCTCGGGTGTGGCGATCAAGGGCTACGAAGGTGGCCAGATGCCGCTCTACCAGCGTCTGCCCAAGCGTGGCTTCAACAAGCCGAACCGCAAGAAATTCGCCGTCGTCAACCTGGGCCTGATCCAGAAGTTCATCGACGACAAGAAGCTCGACGCCGCCAACATCAACGAGGACACCCTCGTGGAATCCGGTCTGATCCGTCGCAAGCTGGACGGTATCCGCGTTCTGGCCAAGGGCGAACTGACCGCCAAGGCGACCATCACCGTGACCGGTGCCTCCAAGGGTGCTGTCGAAGCGGTGGAGAAGGCCGGCGGCTCGCTGACGGTCACTTCCGCGGTGGCGGCCGAGTAAAAGGGTTGTCGGCGCCGCACGCGGCGCTTACATCGCTTACAGAGTTTTCCCAACGCCGCCGCCCGGGGACCCGGTTGGCGGCGTTTCAGCGAAAAGAGATCCTAAATGGCTTCAGCAGCAGAACAAATGGCGTCAAACCTGAGCTGGTCTGCCTTCGGCAAGGCAACCGAGCTTCGGCAACGCATCCTGTTCACCATCGGCCTTCTCATGGTCTACCGTCTTGGCACCTATATCCCGGTTCCCGGGATTGACACGGGCGCCCTGCGTGACTTCATGGAACAGGCGGCAAGCGGTATCGGGGGCATCCTGTCGATGTTCACCGGCGGCGCGCTCAGCCGGATGGGGATCTTCGCACTGGGGATCATGCCCTATATCTCCGCCTCGATCATCGTGCAGCTTCTTGGGTCCATGTACGAACCCTGGAAGCAGCTGAAGAAAGAAGGCGAGCAGGGCCGCAAGAAGCTCAACCAATACACCCGCTACGGCACCGTGGTGCTGGCCACCTTCCAGGCCTTCGCTCTTGCCCGCAGCCTTGAGGCCGGCAGCCTCGCGTCCGATCCGGGCCTGTTCTTCCAGGCCTCCTGCGTCCTGACCCTTGTCGGGGGCACCATGTTCCTGATGTGGCTGGGCGAACAGATCACCTCGCGCGGGATCGGTAACGGGATTTCGCTGATCATCTTCGTGGGCATCGTGGCCGAACTGCCCGCCGCCGCCGCGCAATTCCTGTCGACCGCCGCCGCCAACCGGGAAACCGGCGCGCTTCTGATCATCGGCGTGATCATTGGTCTTGCCCTGCTGCTGGCCTTCGTCGTCTTCATGGAACGCTCGCTGCGCAAGATCCACATCCAGTATCCCCGCCGTCAGGTGGGCATGAAGGTTTATGATGGCGGGTCCAGCCACCTGCCGATCAAGGTCAACCCGGCGGGCGTGATCCCGGCGATCTTCGCCTCGGCCCTGCTGCTGCTGCCGACCACCCTGTCGACCTTCTCGGGCGGCTCCGCCGGGCCGGTCATGTCGTGGATCCTTGCCTACTTCGGGCCGGGCCAGCCGCTCTATCTGCTGTTCTTCACCTCGATGATCGTCTTCTTCACCTACTTCTACACCAAGGAAGTGGCGTTCAAGGTCGATGACGTGGCCGACAACCTGAAGAACCAGAACGGCTTTGTCCCCGGTATCCGCCCGGGCAAGCGGACCGCCGAATACCTCGACTACGTGGTGACCCGCGTGCTGGTCCTCGGCTCCGCCTACCTTGCGCTAGTTTGTCTCATGCCCGAGATTATCCGCTCGCAACTCTCGATTCCTTTCTACTTTGGCGGTACGTCAGTGCTGATCATCGTGTCCGTGGGGATGGACACGATCCAACAGATCCAGTCCCACCTGCTGGCGCACCAGTACGAAGGGCTGATCGAGAAATCGCAACTGCGCGGAAAGCGTGGAACCAAGAAACGGACGAAGGGACCGTCGCGTCGATGAACATCATTCTTCTCGGACCGCCGGGGGCGGGCAAAGGTACTCAGGCTGCACGGCTTGTGGATGAACGCAACATGGTGCAGCTGTCGACCGGTGACATGCTGCGCGCCGCCCGCACGTCCGGGACCGAGATGGGCAAGATCGTTGCCGGGGTCATGGACCGCGGTGAACTTGTCACCGATGAGATCGTGATCGGCCTGATCCGCGAACAGCTTGAACAGGGCGGCGATCACGGCGGGTTCATCTTCGACGGCTTCCCGCGCACACTGGCGCAGGCCGATGCGCTGGGTGCGCTTCTGAACGAACTGGGCCAAAGCCTTGATCACGTGATCGAGCTGCAGGTCAATGACGACGTGCTTGTCGAACGGATTCTTGGCCGCGCGGCCGAGGCCGTGGCCGCCGGCGGCACAGCCCGCGCGGACGACAACGAAGACAGCCTGCGGGTCCGCCTGATGGCCTATTACAAGCAGACCAGCCCGCTGATCGGCTATTACCACGCCAAGGGTCAGCTGCAGTCGGTCGATGGTCTGGCCAGCATGGACGACGTCGCCGCCAGCATCGCCAAGGTGCTTGGTTAAGAACGGGCGGGCAGGGGCTTGACCCTCTGCCCAATCCCCTCTAATCAGCCCCATCCCGCAAGGGAATCAAACTGTTGGTTCCGGGTCGCTCCCGCATCTGACAATCACCTCGAATGACAGCGGCCCGTGGGGAAACCCGTCGGGCCTCCGTTGTGAAAAAAGGTTCCGGGAATACGGAACCGCAACGAAAGGAAGCTAAACGTGGCACGTATTGCCGGCGTGAACATCCCGACTGCAAAGCGGGTTCCCATCGCCCTCACCTACATCACCGGTATCGGTAACACCTCGGCCGTCGCAATCTGCGAAGCCGTTGGCATCGACCTGACCCGCCGGGTCAACGAACTGTCCGACGCCGAAGTGCTCGCCATCCGCGAACATATCGACGCCAACTACACTGTCGAAGGCGACCTGCGCCGCGAAGTGCAGATGAACGTCAAGCGCCTGATGGACCTCGGCTGCTACCGTGGCCTGCGTCATCGCCGCAACCTCCCCGTCCGCGGCCAGCGGACCCACACCAACGCTCGCACCCGCAAAGGCCCCGCAAAGGCCATTGCCGGTAAGAAGAAATAAGGGAGGGCTGCAATCATGGCACGTGATACCCGCCGCGGGGGCAAGAAAAAGGTCTCCAAGAACATCGCCGCCGGTGTGGCGCATGTGAACTCCACCTTCAACAACACCAAGATCCTGATCTCGGACGTGCAGGGCAACGCAATTGCCTGGTCGTCGGCCGGGACCATGGGCTTCAAGGGCTCGCGGAAATCGACCCCTTACGCCGCTCAGCTTGCTGCTGAAGACGCTGGCAAGAAAGCCCAGGAACACGGTGTTAAGACGCTGGAAGTCGAAGTGCAGGGCCCCGGTTCGGGCCGTGAATCGGCACTGCGCGCTCTGGCTGCTGTTGGCTTCAACATCACCTCGATCCGCGACGTGACGCCGATCGCGCACAACGGCTGCCGTCCGCCGAAGCGCCGCCGCGTCTAAGCGAATTTTTATGGCTGGGGCCCGCCCGTTTGGTGCGGCCCCAGTCCGTCATTTTGAAACCTCGGGCGTCTGGGCCAATCGGACATGGGGCACAGACAGGAATGGAGGGACGCATGATCCACAAGAATTGGGCAGAACTGATCAAGCCGAACCAGCTTGAAGTAAAGCCGGGCAATGACCCGATGCGGTCCGCGACCGTTGTCGCCGAACCGCTGGAGCGCGGCTTTGGTCTGACGCTGGGCAACGCGCTGCGCCGCATCCTGATGTCGTCGCTGCAGGGCGCCGCCATCACCGCCGTCCAGATCGACAACGTCCTGCACGAGTTCTCCTCGGTGCCGGGGGTGCGTGAAGACGTGACCGACATCGTGCTGAACCTCAAGGGTGTCGCGATCCGTATGGAAGTCGAAGGGCCGAAGCGCCTGACGGTTCAGGCCAAGGGCCCGGGCATCGTCACCGCTGCTGACATTTCGGAAAGCGCCGGGATCGAGATCCTGAACAAGGATCACGTGATCTGCCACCTCGACGAAGCCGCCGACCTCTACATGGAACTGACCGTCAACACCGGTAAGGGCTATGTCGCGGCCGACAAGAACAAGCCGGAAGACGCGCCGATCGGCATGATGGCCATCGACGCCATCTACTCGCCGGTCAAGAAAGTCAGCTACGACGTGCAGCCGACCCGCGAAGGTCAGGTTCTGGACTATGACAAGCTGACCATGAAGGTCGAAACCGACGGCTCGATCAGCCCCGAAGATGCCGTGGCCTATGCCGCTCGCATCCTTCAGGACCAGCTCGGGATCTTCGTCAACTTCGACGAGCCGGAAAGCGCCTCTGCGTCCTCCGACGACGACGGTCTGGAATTCAACCCGCTCCTCCTCAAGAAGGTGGACGAGCTGGAACTCTCCGTCCGTTCGGCGAACTGCCTGAAGAACGACAACATCGTCTACATCGGCGACCTGATCCAGAAAACCGAAGCCGAGATGCTCCGCACCCCGAACTTCGGCCGCAAGTCGCTGAACGAGATCAAGGAAGTTCTGTCGGGCATGGGCCTGCACCTTGGCATGGATGTCGAGGATTGGCCGCCGGACAACATCGAAGACCTGGCCAAGAAATTCGAAGACCAGTTCTAAGGATTTTCGGCCCCCGATTTCGGTTGGGGGCCGATGTACAAATCGGGCGTTTCACCGTCCCGAATTTGTACAAACCGGGCAAAACGCCCCAAGGAGAGCGGCTGACACGCATCGGCTGCCAGACAAAGCAAAAACGCCCGTAGAGGGCACCAGATTGGAGACTAGACAATGCGCCACGCACGCGGATACCGCCGCCTGAACCGGACCCACGAACACCGTAAGGCCCTCTGGGCCAACATGGCCGGTTCGCTCATCGAACACGAACAGATCAAGACCACCTTGCCGAAAGCCAAGGAACTCAAGCGGATCATGGACAAGATGATCACCCTTGGGAAGCGTGGCGATCTGCATGCCCGCCGTCAGGCCGCGGCGCAGCTCAAGCAGGACCAGCACGTTGCCAAGCTGTTCGAAGTGCTCGGGCCCCGCTATGCCGAACGCAACGGCGGTTACACCCGCGTCCTGAAGGCCGGCTTCCGCTACGGCGACATGGCCCCGATGGCCATCATCGAACTGGTCGACCGTGACCCGGCCGCCAAGGGTGCCGCCGACAAGGCCCGCCTTGCCGAAGAAGAAGTCGCGGACGAATAATAGCCGCGTTTCACGGCACGAAATTCTGAAGGGCTCTGTCGAATGACAGGGCCCTTTTTGCTTTACCCTACGTCAATCAATTCCGCGGGCTGCTACTTTCCGCCGCGGTGTTCGTTTCTTGGGCCGACGATTCCACAAGGAAATCGTTCAATTCATTCCCCAGCCCAAGAAATGAAATGATTTCAGCGCGTTGCGCCAATTCCAATTTTTCAAATGCATGTTCCAGATCGCGATCTTGCGCACCCATACCGCTACTCATTGTTTATTTCGACAAAGCACAATTTAAGGTTGACCGAGATTCGATCAACTTGTCTAAAAAGGCATGTCCTTGAGATCTGGAATCGAAGCGCACACCACCAAACTCGCTCTCATTGCTCCGGGCGGGTTCTTCTATGCCTTGCACATCCGCTTCGCGCTGCCGCTGCTTCACCACCAGACCTATCCCAAGGGTTGGACCGACAGATATACAGAGGAGGCCTATGCGCTTCGCGACCCGATCATCGCCTGGGGGTTTAGCCAGATCGGGGCCGCACGCTGGAGCGAGATCGAGATCCCGGACCCGTTCAACATTCTTGGACAGGCACGCGAATTTGGCATGATCTATGGTGTGGCAGTGTCCTATGGGCCCATGCAATCCCGCACCATTGCCTCTGCCGCACGTGCTGACCGAGAGTTCAACGATGATGAAATCGCGGACTTCGCGGGCGAGATCGCCAAGCTCCACGACATAACGGAACCCCCAAAGTCCTTGACGGACGCCCAAGTAGAGGCCCTGCGGTGTGTCGCCGAAGGGGATCGTCACGCAGCTGCCGCAGCACGATTGGGGATATCCGAAAGCGCATTCAAGGCCAGGCTTTCATCGGCGCGCAGCGCCCTCCTGGCCAGAACCACCGCCGAAGCGATCCAGCGGGCAAGGGACAACCGGCTGCTCTGACCATCCTTCGCGATGTGACGGCAGGGTCGTGTGACCCTAACCCACTCGCTGGAGACGATGATGTACAGCACCACGCTATCTTTCGCCAACATGCACAACCATGGCGAGCTATTTGTTAACATTCTGCGCGCCCGGCGGGAATCCTTCATAGTTCGCAACCAATGGGATCTGCCCGAAACCATGGGCATGGAATACGATCAGTACGATACCCCGCAAAGCCGATGGCTTGCCGTCCACGACGATACCGGCCGGGTTTTGGCCGGGGTCCGGCTGACCCCGACAACCGCACGCTGCGGCATCTATTCCTACATGATCCGGGACGCGCAGAACGGATTGCTGGACTCGATCCCCGAGGATCTATTGTTCGAGACCGCCCCAGTGGACGAAGGCACATGGGAAGTGACCCGGGGGTTTGTGGCCCATGACATCCCCGCGTCCATCCGGCACCGTGTCCGGATGCGGTTGGTGCTGCAAATGCTGCGCACCTCGCGCGAGGAGGGCATCCGCCGCATGCTGGCGCTCTTGCCATCGAACTGGCACCGTTGGGCGGCCCGGTGCAGCCTTGAAATGAGCGCGGCGGGGCGGAACATGAACATGGGCGGGATCGACTATCAGGCGGTCTGGATCGACTTCTCCACCCAGCTTCACTGAGCCTTTCCAAGCCCATGGTGGCGGCATAGTCTGCGGCCATGGCAGACCTGTTCGATACCGCGGCAAGCGCCGACACACCAAAGGGGCCGCGGCCCCTGGCCGACCGGTTGCGGCCGCGCACCCTGTCCGAGGTGATCGGTCAGGAACAGGTGTTGGGTCCTGATGCGCCGCTTGGGGTCATGCTGGCCTCTGGCTCGCTGTCGTCGCTGATTTTCTGGGGGCCGCCCGGGGTGGGCAAGACGACGATCGCCCGGTTGCTTGCCCGCGAAACCGATCTGCATTTCGAACAGATCAGCGCGATTTTCACGGGCGTGCCAGAGTTGCGAAAGGTGTTCGAGGCGGCGAAGCTGCGCCATCGAAACGGCAAGGGAACTCTCTTGTTCGTGGACGAAATTCACCGCTTCAACAAGGCGCAGCAGGACGGGTTCCTTCCGCATATGGAGGACGGTACGATCCTTCTGGTCGGGGCCACGACCGAAAACCCCAGCTTTGAACTGAACGCCGCCCTGCTGTCGCGGTCGCAGGTTCTGGTCCTGACCCGCCTGACCCTTGCCGATCTGGAGCGGTTGGCGCAGCGAGCCGAGAAAGAGCTGGGCCGCGCCCTGCCACTGGATGGCCCCGCGCGCGAGGCGCTGCTGGAAATGGCCGATGGGGACGGGCGCGCGCTGCTGAACCTGATCGAACAGGTCGCGGCGTGGAAGGTCGACGGGAAACTGGGGCCGGACGCGCTGACCACCCGGCTGATGAAGCGCGCGGCGAAATACGACAAATCGGGCGACGAGCATTACAACCTGATTTCGGCGCTGCATAAGTCCGTGCGCGGGTCCGACCCGGACGCGGCGCTTTACTGGTTTTCCCGGATGCTGGAAGGGGGCGAAGACCCAAGGTTCTTGGCCCGCCGCCTGACCCGCATGGCGGTCGAAGATATCGGCCTGGCCGACCCGCAGGCCCAAACAATCTGCCTGCATGCCTGGGAAACCTACGAACGGCTGGGCAGCCCGGAAGGGGAGTTGGCCCTGGCGCAGGCGGTTACCTACCTCGCGCTCGCGCCGAAATCCAATGCGGGCTATGTCGCCTACAAGGCGGCCCGCGCGGCCGCAAAGAAGACCGGTTCGGAGCCGCCGCCGAAACACATCCTGAACGCCCCGACCAAACTGATGGAAGATCAGGGCTACGGGGCCGGTTATGCCTATGACCACGACGCGGAAGATGGATTTTCGGGGCAGAACTATTTCCCGGACGGGATGAAGCGCGGGGTCTATTACCAGCCCGTCGATCGAGGCTTTGAACGCGATCTGAAGAAGCGGGTCGATTTCTTCGCGGGGCTGCGGGCAAAGCGGCAGGCCAAGGGCCGGAATTGACTCTTTCCCCCCAAAGGGCCAAGGGGTGCGCATGATGACAACACTCCTTTCCATTGCCGCTGGCGGGGCCATTGGCGCCACGGCCCGCTACCTGACCAACACGGCCGTGATGCGCCTTGTCGGGCCGGGATTTCCATGGGGCACGGTCGTGGCCAATGTGGCCGGATCGTTCCTGATGGGCGTCTTGGTCGTGGTGCTGGCCCATAAGGGCGGAATGCGGTTCGCGCCCTTCCTGATGACCGGGGTTCTTGGTGGGTTCACCACGTTTTCGGCGTTTTCGCTGGACACGATGACCCTGATCGAACGGGGGGCAACGGCGCAGGCGGGGGCCTATGTGCTTGGGTCGGTTGTTCTGTCTGTCACGGCATTGGCCGTCGGCATGGTCTTGGCACGGGGGATAGTGGCATGAGTGGCGTTCAGAACCGGAAGATCGGCCCCGATGACGCCGAACAGCGGCTGGATCGCTGGCTGAAGAAACAGTTCCCGCACCTGACCCAGGGCCGCATTGAAAAGATGTGCCGCAAGGGCGAGTTGCGGGTCGATGGTGGCCGGGTCAAACCGGCAACCCGGCTGGACGAAGGGCAGACCGTGCGCATCCCGCCGCTGGGCGATGCCGCCGACCAGCCCGCGCCCAAGATGGAGCGCAAGATCAAACCGACCGACGCGCAAATGATCCAATCCTGCGTGTTGTGGAAAGACGAACACATCATCGCGCTGAACAAACCCTCTGGCCTGCCGTCGCAGGGGGGATCGGGGCAGGGGGATCGCCACGTCGATGCCCTCAGCGAGGCGCTGAAATTCGGCTACAAGGAGCGGCCCAAGCTGATCCACCGGCTTGACAAGGACACCTCGGGCCTTCTGCTGCTGGCCCGGACCGACCGGATTGCCCGCCGCCTGTCCGAGGCGCTGCGCCACCGCAATGTGCGCAAGATCTACTGGGCCGCCGTGGCGGGCACGCCGCACCCCCGCGCGGGCACGATTAAATACGGTCTGGTCAAGGCGCCGGGTCGCGGACGCGGCGGTGAGGGCGAAAAGATGCTGTGCATCCACCCCAAAGAGGTGGAGGCGACTGAAGGCGCAAAGCGGGCGGTCACCGACTATGCCGTGCTGACCTCGCTTGGGACCCGGATGGCCTGGCTTGCCATGGTTCCCGTGACGGGCCGGACGCACCAGCTGCGCGCCCATATTGCCGAAATCGGCCACCCGATCATCGGCGATGGGAAATACGGCGGCTCGGCGCAGGAAAATCAGGGCGATGGCTGGGGCGCTGGCGTGGGCGGCGGCGTGTCGGATGCGCGGCTTCACCTGCACGCGCGGACGCTGATCTTTGAACATCCCATCACCAAGAAGATGATCACGCTCGAGGCGCCGCTGCCGCCCCATATGCAGGCCACATGGGACTATGTAGGCTGGGATGTGACCCACGCGCCGCTTGATCCGTTCAACATGCCCGATGAGTAAACTGCGGCTGGTTTTGTTCGATGTCGACGGCACGCTGGTCGACAGTCAGGCGGATATCCTTTCGTCCATGGCCGCCGCATTCGGGGCCGAAGGGCTGGCCGTACCATCGCGCGAGGACGTGCTATCCATCGTCGGCCTGTCCCTTCCCGTTGCGATGGAACGGCTGTTGCCCGGTGTCGACGAGGTCCAGCGCGACAGGATGGTCGAGACCTATAAGGATGCCTATGTCAGCCTTCGACAGGCGGCGCCTGTCGAACAGACCAGCCCGCTTTACCCTGGCATCCGCGACGTGCTGGATGGGCTTCGGGCCGATCCCTGGACGGTGCTGGGGGTGGCAACCGGAAAGTCCCTGCGCGGTCTGACCAAGTTGATCGAGGGTCATGGGCTGGAGCAGTATTTCACAACCCAGCAGGTGGCCGACCATCACCCCTCCAAGCCGCACCCGTCGATGGTTCTGGCGGCCCTATCCGAAACCGGAATGGCGGCGCGCGATACCGTCCTGATCGGGGACACCAGCTACGACATGGACATGGGGCGCGCGGCGGGCGTCAAAACAATCGGGGTCGGCTGGGGGTATCACCCGGCGGACAGGTTGCAGGCGGATGCCGTCGCGCGGACGGCGGCAGAGCTTCCCGGCCTGATCGCACAAGTTTTGGAGCAGTAGAGATGAGCAACTGGAAGCCCAAACGGTTCTGGAAGGACGCCACGGTCGCAGAGGCTGACGGCGGCTGGCAGGTTCTGCTTGACGGGCGTCAGGTGCGCACGCCTGCCAAAGCGGTTCTGATCGTCCCGACGAAGGCCTATGCCGAGGCAGTGGCCGCCGAATGGGACGGGCAACAGGATCTGGTTGACCCGACCACCATGCCGGTGACCCGGTCGGCCAATGCCGCCATCGACAAATTGTCGATCCAGCGGGAAGAGGTGATCGACATGCTGGCCGCCTATGGCGAGACGGACCTGCTGTGCTACCGCGCCACCGGTCCGCAGGAACTTGTCACCCGCCAAGCAGAACAATGGGATCCGGTCTTGGCTTGGGCGAATGCCAGATTCGGCACCGCCCTGCGTCCGGTCGCGGGGGTCATGTTTGCCGAACAACCGGCCGAAAACCTGTCCCGGATTCGGGACGAACTTGCCTCATTCGATTCGTTTTCCCTCGCCGCGGCCCATGATCTGATCGCCTTGTCGGGCTCTCTGGTGCTGGCGTTCGCGGTAACATCCGGCCATCTGGACGCAGCTGCGGCCTGGCAATTGTCACGGTTGGACGAGACCTGGCAGGCGGAACAATGGGGCGTCGATGACGAGGCAGCCGAGGCCGCCGCGATCAAAGAACAGGCGTTTCTGACCGCTGCGGATATTTTCACGCTGTGCGCCAGACGGGCATGACGGGACGATTGGCTGCAAATTCGGGCAAGGTCGGGCCGATTTCCTGTTGAACGTGGTGTTAAATCCCGCCAGCGCCCTTGACCATCCGGTATGAATCCGAACACTCTGTGACCTGTTGAGAGGGGAGAAACTTCTCAAGTATCGCCACCGTTCACCTGAACGGAAGATAACTGCCGCCCCATCCAAGGGGCGGAAACTCAGGAAGAGGTAAAAATGAAAAAATCCGTAATCCTCGGCGCCCTGACCGTTGCTGGTCTTGCCGCCGGTGCTGCCTCGGCGGCCACGCTTGACGATGTGCGCGCCCGCGGCAAGCTGAACTGCGGCGTCACCACCGGCCTGACCGGCTTTGCGGCCCCCGATGCGAATGGCGTCTGGGAAGGCTTCGATGTCGGCATGTGCCGCGCCGTTGCCGCAGCCGTCCTTGGCGACGCAACCGCCGTTGAATTCGTTCCGACCACTGGTCAGACCCGCTTTACCGCTCTTGCTTCGGGCGAAGTCGACATGCTGGCCCGGAACACCACCTGGACCTTCTCGCGCGACGTCGACCTGAAGTTCGAATTCACCGGCGTGAACTACTACGACGGTCAGGGCTTCATCGTGCCCCGTTCGCTCGGCGTGTCTTCGGCCAAGGATCTGGACGGCGCGACCGTCTGCATTCAGACCGGCACCACCACCGAACTGAACCTCGCGGACTTCTTCCGCGCCAACAACATCAGCTACGAGCCGGTGCCGATCGAAACCAACGCCGAAGGTCAGCAGCTGTATCTGGCTGGCTCCTGCGACACCTACACCACCGATGCGTCCGGCCTTGCCGCGACCCGCGCCACCTTCGAGAACCCGGGCGATCACGTGATCCTGCCGGAAATCATCTCGAAAGAGCCGCTGGGCCCGCTGGTTCGCCACGGCGACAACGAGTGGGGCGACATCGTGCGTTGGACCCTCAACGCTCTGGTCACCGCAGAAGAGCTTGGCGTGACTTCGGCCAACGTTGCTGAACTGGCCGCTGGCCCGACCGGCAACCCCGAAGTGAACCGTCTGCTCGGCACCGAAGGTGAACTGGGCGCCATGCTCGGCCTCGAAGCTGACTGGGCCGTCAAGGCCATCGCAGCTGGCGGCAACTACGGCGAACTGTTCGAAACCAACATCGGTGAGAACACCCCGATCGGTCTGGCCCGTGGCCTGAACGCCCAGTGGACCGAAGGTGGCCTGATCTACTCGCCGCCGTTCCGGTAAGATACAGAACGGAAAAGGGCGCGGGATATCCCGCGCCCTTTTTCCAACAAGACGATGCACGCAGTCCCGTGAAACTGGGTCACGCCGGATCAACCGGTGGGCCGCACCAAGGGACGCCGGGGAGAGACATCAATGACGACCCTATCCGACCCGCCGAAACCGGGGTTTCGGCCTAGTCAGCTTATCTACGACACCCGCTATCGGTCGATGACGATCCAGACCGTTGCCTTCATCCTGTTGATGGCGGCGATCTTCTGGCTCGTGTCGAACACGATCGAAAACCTCAATGCGCTGGGCAAGGACTTCAACTTCGGGTTTCTTGGGCAGCCGGCGGGCTATGACATCAACCAGCGGCTGATCGAATACGACAGCCAGGCCAGCCACGGGCGCGCGGCGCTTGTCGGCATCCTTAACACGCTTCTGGTCGCGGTTCTGGGCTGTGTCGCCGCCACGATTGTCGGTGTGATCGCCGGGGTCCTGCGTCTGTCGAAGAACTGGATCGTGTCGCGGCTGATGTCGGTCTATGTCGAAGGCTTCCGCAACGTTCCCCTGCTTCTGTGGATCGTGCTGATCTTTGCGGTCTTCAACGAATCCACGCCGCAGCCCCGCGATTTCCGGGGCGAAGACCCGGCGGCCTCGATGATCTTCGGGGACACCGTCGCCATCACCAACCGCGGCACCTATGTGCCCGAGCCGCTGTTCTCCAACGGCCTTGGCGATGTCGACGTGAAGCCGGGTTGGATTTTCTCTGACCTGTATTTCGCGATCAGCATTGATCTGGCGGCAATCGTCCTGACGATCATCGCCAGTATCCTGCTGATCCGTCTGATCAATCAACGTGCGCACCGGATTCAGGACGCCACGGGGGTCAGGCCGACGACGTGGTGGGTGAACCTGCTGGTGTTCTTCGTGCCGGTCGGGCTGCTGCTTTGGTATCTCGGGTTCCACCTTGGCTATCCTGAACTTCAGGGCTTCAACTTCTCGGGCGGTACGCACATCCGTAACTCGCTCATGGCGTTGTGGCTGGCGCTGACGCTTTATACCGGCGCCTTCATCGCTGAAATCGTCCGGGGCGGTATCCTTGCCATCAACAAGGGCCAGACCGAGGCCGCGTTTGCATTGGGTCTGCGTCCCAGCAAGACGATGAACCTTGTCATCCTGCCGCAGGCAATGCGGGTCATCATCCCGCCGCTGATCTCGCAGTATCTGAACCTGACCAAGAACTCCTCGCTCGCCATCGCCGTGGGTTACATGGATGTCCGCGCCACCCTGGGCGGCATCACCATCAACCAGACGGGTCGAGAGCTGGAAGGGATGCTTCTCTTGGGCCTGTTCTACCTGATCCTCAGCCTGCTGATCTCGGGTGGGATGAACATCTACAACAATAGCGTCAAGCTGAAGGAGCGTTGATATGAGTACTACCGACCTCAGCTACGTCCGCACCGAGATGCTGCCCCAGCAAGAACCGCCGCTGGCGGAAAAGGGGGTGTTCAAGTGGATGCGGGAAAACCTGTTCAGCTCGTGGATCAACGGGCTGCTCACCATCGCGTCGCTTGTCGTGATCTATGTGGTCATCTCGACCCTCGCGCCCTGGCTGCTCAATTCGGTCTGGGATGCAAACAGCCTGACAGAATGCCGGGACATCCTTGCCGAACAGGGGTTGGATAGCCACGGCGGCGCCTGCTTTGCGGTTCTTGGGGATCGCTGGCACCAGCTTGTGTTTGGCTATTACCCCAGCGAATTGTACTGGCGTCCGGCGCTGGCACTGGTGATCTTCCTGGCCGGGCTTGCGCCCGTTCTGTTCACCGGCTTGCCCCGCAAGATGCTTATCCTGACCGCGCTTGTCCCCTTCGTCGCCTTCTGGCTGCTTTGGGGCGGGTCGATCTGGCTGCCGGTTTCGGTGGCGCTGGGCTTTGTGGTGGGCTTTCTTGCCCTCAAGTTCCTGACGCCGATCGTCGGCACGCTTGCCGGAACGATCCTGATCTTCGTGCTGCCGATCCTGTATTGGCTGTTTGTTGCGGGGCCGCTGGCCAGTGGGCTGGCGAGCGCGGTGCCGATCGAGATCCAGTTCGTTGAATCCCGGGCTTTTGGGGGCTTCATGCTTTCGGCTGTTATCGGGCTTTCGGCCATCGTTCTGTCGCTGCCACTGGGTATCCTTCTGGCGCTTGCGCGTCAGTCGAACCTGCCGATCATCAAGTATTCCTCCGTCACCTTTATCGAAGTGATCCGGGGCATTCCGTTGATCGTCTGGCTGTTCACCGCCCAGCTTCTGCTGAACTACTTCCTGCCGCCGGGGACGAATTTCGACCTGACCCTGCGGGTGATCATCATGGTGACCTTCTTCTCCTCGGCCTATATCGCCGAGGTGATCCGGGGCGGTCTCGCCGCCTTGCCGAAGGGCCAGTATGAAGGGGCCGACAGTCTTGGCCTGAACTACTGGCAATCCATGCAGTTGATCGTCCTGCCGCAGGCGCTGAAGATCTCGATCCCGGGGATCGTGAACACCTTCATCGGCCTGTTCAAGGACACCACCCTTGTCGTCTTCATCGGCCTGTTCGACCCGCTTGGGATCGCATCGGCTGTCCGTGCAACCACGGACTGGAACGGCGTCTATTGGGAACTGTTCATCTTCATCGGCCTGATGTTCTTCATCGCCTGCTTCAGCATGGGCCGCTACTCACTTTTCCTGGAGAAGAAGCTCCAGCGCGAACACCGCTAAGGGAGACCATAAATGTCTGAACTTGCTATCGAACGAGAAATCAACCGCAGCCAAATGCAGGTCTCTGACGAGGTCGCGATCCAAATCACCAACATGAACAAGTGGTATGGAACCTTCCACGTCCTGCGGGATATCGACCTGACGGTTCATCGCGGTGAACGGATCGTGATCTGTGGCCCGTCCGGGTCCGGAAAATCCACCCTGATTCGCTGCATCAACCGGCTTGAGGAACATCAGGCAGGGCAGATCGTGGTGGACGGGACGGAACTGTCGTCGGACCTCAAGAACATCGACAAGATCCGGTCCGAGGTTGGTATGTGCTTTCAGCACTTCAACCTGTTCCCGCATCTGACGATCCTTGAGAACTGCACGCTTGCGCCGATCTGGGTCCGCAAGGTGCCCAAGAAGGAAGCCGAAGAAACGGCGATGCACTTCCTTGAAAAGGTGAAGATCCCCGAACAGGCCAACAAATATCCCGGCCAGCTTTCGGGCGGTCAGCAGCAGCGTGTGGCCATCGCCCGCTCGCTGTGCATGAAGCCGCGGATCATGCTGTTCGACGAACCGACCTCGGCGCTTGACCCCGAGATGATCAAGGAGGTTCTCGACACCATGATCGAACTGGCCGAGGAAGGCATGACCATGCTGTGCGTCACGCACGAGATGGGCTTTGCCCGGCAGGTGGCGAACCGCGTGATCTTCATGGATCAGGGCCAGATCGTCGAACAGAACGAGCCGGAACCCTTCTTCAACAACCCGCAGTCGGACCGGACCAAGCTGTTCCTCAGCCAGATCCTGGGCCACTAAGCGATTGGAATGAACGACAGGGGCGGGCCATCTGGCCCGCCCTTTTTCGTTGTCCTAACCGATCAGGTCACGGGGGGTCGTGAAATCCACCACCCGCCCGGTGCCGGGGCGCACATCGGCCCAGCTGTCGGCGTCAAAGTCAAAGATGGTCGTCGCCGCAGTTGGATAGTCGTGGAATCGAGGATGGGCCGGGGGCGTGGCCGCCAGCCCAGAGGCGAAATCCCCGATACCCGGATTGTGCCCAACCATCAGGACCGTGTCGGCCCCGGCCATGGCCAGAGTTGCCAGCATCCGGGTGGCGGGCGCATGGTACAGCCGGTGGAAATACTCGGCCTGTGGCGGGTCGGGCAGTTCCGCCGCGATCAGCGCCCAGGTTTCGGCCGTTCGCACGGCATCGGAACACAGCACTTCCTGCGGCAGGTAGCCATTGCTGGTCAGCCATTTGCCGATCGCGGTGGCCGATGCCCGGCCGCGTGCATTCAGCACCCGGGCGTGATCTTCGGCGAGGGGATCGTCCCAGCTTGATTTCGCATGGCGGGTCAGGATCAGGCGCAGGGTCATCGGTGAAACCGTCCCATGTGATAAGCGGATTGTTCGGGCAGTCGCCGGTCTTGCCCGACCGGACAAGCGCGACGCACAAGGCAGCCCCGGGTCAGGCAGTCCGCCCCCTCTGTTGCGTCCAGATGTGCGTGGCATGCAGGCACGTCATATCCCGCGTCCGTCAGGGCGCCCACGGGGCAGGCGGCAAGGCAGGGTTGCGCGCAGGTATCGCAGGGGCGGGTTCCGGAGTTGGAGGGCAGGGCATAGGGCAGGGCGATGGCGCCCCTAAAGGAAATGAACAAGCCTGCAACGTCGTGGACGAGCAGGTTCACTGGCGAGGCCCAGCAGCGCCCGCTTTGCAGCGCCCATGTGAAGAAGGGCGCGTAGGGCGGCCCATCGCTGGGAAAGATCGCGGTGCCGCCCAGCGTCTGCGCCAGACTGCCGATGATCCGCTTGGACCAGCGGTCAATCGGATCGGACCGCCCGTCCTGCCATTCGGGGCTGTCGGTCATCCGGGGCCAGAAGGCGGGTTCGTCCGGGGCCAGAAGGATCAGGCTTTGCGCGCCTTTGGGAAGAGTCTCGACCCCGCCGACGACCCCGGCCACCATAAGGTGGTTGCGGGCGGCCCGGGCCTCGATCTCGGCCAGCGGCGTCATCCCCGGCGGGGCTTTACGCTTGGTTCCGTGGACCGGATGATCGACCCGGCACCGTGTTCGGTGAACAGTTCAAGCAGCGAGGCATTGGGCAGTCGACCGTCAAGGATGACCACGGCGCGCACGCCCTCCTCGATCGCCTTGAGCGCGGTTTCGGTCTTGGGGATCATGCCGCCTGCGATCACGCCCTTGGTGGTCATGTCGCGCACCTGATCGGGGGCCAGCTGGGTCACCACTTCGCCGCTGTCGTCCTTCACGCCCGCGACGTCCGTCAAAAGTAGAAGGCGGTCGGCCTTCAGCGCCCCGGCAATGGCACCGGCGGCGGTGTCACCGTTGACGTTGAAGGTTTCATTGTCGGCCATACCGGTGGCAACGGGGGCCACAACCGGGATGATTCCGGCATTGAACAGGTCGCGCAGCACCTGCACGTTCATTTCCACGGGGCGTCCGACAAATCCCAGTTCCGGGTCGTCGGCCTCGCAGACGATCATGTCGTCGTCCTTGCCCGACAGGCCCACGGCGCGGCCACCCTGATCGTTGATGGCCTGCACGATACGCTTGTTCACAAGGCCCGACAGGACCATTTCAACCACTTCAACGGTTGCCTTGTCGGTGACGCGCTTGCCCCGCACAAAGTTCGATTCGATCCCCAGTTTGCCCAGAAGATCGTTGATCATCGGGCCGCCGCCGTGGACGACGACGGGGTTCACGCCGACCTGCCGCATCAGCACGATATCACGGGCGAAATCGGCCATGGCCTTATCGTCGCCCATGGCGTTGCCGCCGAATTTGATGACGACGACCGCGCCGGAATATCGCTGCAAATAGGGCAGCGCTTCGGAAAGGGTGCGGGCGGTGGCGATCCAGTCACGGTTCATGTTCTGCGTCCTCACGGGCGTCTTGTCCTTGTTCCTGCGCTAGTCCAGCGCGGCGATGATAGCGCGAAGCGTCTCGATCCCATCGCCTTTTTCCGAACTCGTCAGGACGATTTCGGGAAAGGCGGCGGGGTGGCGGTTCAGGGCTGCACGGGTCTTGGTCAGGCTGGCATCCAATTCCGATTTACGGACCTTGTCGGTCTTGGTCAGCACCGCCTGAAAGGCCACGGCGGATTTGTCCAGCAGGCTCATGATCTCTTCATCGACGGGTTTTACCCCGTGCCGTGCGTCGATCAGGACAAAGGCGCGGCGCAGGGTCGGACGGCCCGACAGGTAGGATTTCAGCAGGCGCTGCCATTTTTCGACAACGGCCACCGGCGCATTGGCAAAGCCATAGCCGGGAAGGTCCACCAGGTACCGTTCGTCGCCCAGCCCGAAAAAGTTGATCTCTTGCGTGCGCCCGGGCGTGTTCGACGCCCGTGCCAGCCCCTTGCGCCCGGTCAGCGCGTTGATCAGCGAAGATTTCCCGACGTTCGACCGCCCGGCAAAGCAGAACTCGATCCGGTCGGCCGGGGGCATCCCGGACATCGCCACGACACCTTTCAGGAAATCGCAGGGCCCGGCGAACAGCTTGCGCCCGGTTTCCAGTGCGGCATCGCTTGGTGTTTCCACCTCGGGAAAGGGGAGTTGCATGGTCAAAGAACCTCCAGCGGGTCGCCAACCCGGATGTCGCCACCCGTGGTGACCTCGGCATAGACCCCGAAATTCCGGTGGCCCCAGCCGTCTTCCAATGTGCCCAGCGTATCGGTATCGCGCTTGCCCGTCACGGGGTTCGCGGCGGTGTGCAGGCAGCGCACCACCTCTTCGCGGATGGTCAGGGCCGCAGCGCCGATCCGGATGCTTTTCCCGATCCACTCCCGCTCTTCCCATGGGGCAAGCCCGTCGACCCAGATGTTGCCGCGCCAGCGCTCTTCCTCGATCGGGCGGCCCAGTCGCTGCGACACGGCGCGGTGCGAGGCCCGGTTCATGATCGTGACCGAGGGGAAATCGGTATCGGTCCAGCCGCGGCCACCCTTGGTGCGGACAATGGCAACCGGGCGGGCCCGGTCAGCGGGACACAGCGGCGCTGTCCACGCGGTAAGGGTGCTGCTGGCGTCGGGCGCGTCGGGATCAAAAGTAAGGCTGCCAAGATCCTGATGGGTCAGCGTGATCTGCCCGGTGGCTTCGTCCAACCGGGCGTTGATCCCGGCCAGACCCGGCGTCCGGGTTCCGATCATAAAATTCTGACAGGAGATCCAGCCGCTTTCGGGGTCGTCGCGCGTGGCGTCATGGGTCACGGCCCAGGTCCGGTCCCAGGGCAAGGCCTGACCGGCGGTCAGGGTGACGCCGGTCAGGGGCTCGCGCCCGTGGCTTTTGATCGGGTGCCGCCACAGCGCGGCGACAGCCGCCATCACTTGTCGCCCGGCTTCTTGGTGCTGTTCGCCGCAGCCTGCGCCGGCTTGCGGCGGAAGCTTGCGATGATGTTGCCAAAGACGTCGGGCCGGTGCCCGTGGCTGCGCATGATCGTGTACTGCTGAATGAAGGTGATCACGTTGTTGGTGATCCAGTACAGGACCAGCCCGCTGGCAAAGCTGCCCAGCATGAACATGAAGACCCAGGGCATCCAGGCGAAGATCATCTTCTGCGTCGGATCGGTGGGCGCCGGGTTCAGCTTTTGCTGAAGCCACATCGAAATACCCAGCAGGATCGGCAGGATGCCGAGGCTGAAGATTTCGAGGAACCCAAGGTTCGGGACACTATGGGGCAGGATGCCGAACAGGTTGAAAATGGTGGACGGGTCGGGGGCGGACAGGTCCTTGATCCAGCCCACCCATGCGGCCTGTCGGATCTCGATAGTGTTGAAGATCACCTTGTAAAGCGAGAAGAAGATCGGGATCTGGATCAGGATCGGCAGGCAGCCCGAAGCCGGGTTCACCTTGTTGTCCTTATACAGTTTCATCATCCCTTGCTGCATGGCCTGCCGGTCTTCGCCAGCGCGTTCCTTCAGCTTCTCCATCTCGGGCTGAAGTTCCTTCATCCGCGCCATGGAAACATAGGATTTATAGGCCAGCGGCAGCACGATGATCTTCAGCACAAGGGTCAGCGCCATGATCGCCCAACCCATGTTGCCGATCAGCCCGTGCAGCCAGTGCAACACGGCGAAGATGGGTTTCGTCAAGAAGAAGAACCAACCCCAGTCGATGGCGTCGATGAAGCCACGCACGCCTTCTTCGCTTTGGTAGTGGCGGATGGTTTCCCATTCCTTGGCGCCCACGAACAAGCGGGTCGCAACGGATGCAGATGCGCCAGCCTCAACCGCCTCGACCGGCATGACGGCCTCTGCCTGGAACAGTTCCCGGCCCTCGAAATAGCGAGAGTTGGATTGGAACGGCGTGCCTTGCGCCGGGATCAGCGTGGTCAGCCAGTAGTGGTCGGTATAGCCGATCCAGCCATCTTCGGTGACCTCGATCCGCTCCATCTGGCTTCCGTTGACTTCGGAATAATCCTCGATGGCGTTGTATTTCTGGACATCCAGCGTCCCGTCGGACAGGCGCACAAGGCCTTCGTGCACGACGAAGACGCCGGTCAGGTCGTCGGGCCGGGTCACCCGCCGGATCAGGCCGTAGGGGCGCACGCTAACAGCGGCGCCGCCTGCGTTCTCCACGTCCTGCGTGATGGTGAACATGAACTGGTCGTCGATTTCGTAGGTCTGGCGGAAGATCTGGCCGGCGCCGTTGTCCCAGACGAGCGTCACCGGGCTGTCCGGGGTCAGCGTGTCGCCACTTTCCACCGTCCAAACCGTGTCGGGGGTCGGAACGGCGCTGCCTTCAACACCGTCAACCGCGGCCCAGCCGAAGGAGGTGTAATAGGCGTCGTTCTCGCCAACCGGCTTCAGCAGGCGAACCGTTTCCGACTCCGGGTCCAGTGTTTCGCGGTATTGCGACAGGTAGACGTCGTCGATCCGGCCACCGAGAAGCGAGATCGACCCGGTCAGTTCCGGGGTCTCGATGGCGATGCGGGCAATCTCGGCCTCGGCATCCGCGGTAGCTTCGGCACCGGGGGCCGTGGCCGCCGTGTCGGTGCCGCCCGTGGCTGTCGGCGTCAGGGCATCGCCGGCACCGGGGGCGATCGTGGCGGTGGCCACATCCTCTTCGGTCGGGGTGACCGGGGTTTCCGGCGGGAAAAGCCAGAACCAGACAAGGATCACGAGGAAGCTGAGTCCGGTTGCGAGGATGAGGTTCTTGTTCTGATCGTCCATCAAAGCCGCCATGAGGTATGGATAGGTCAGGCCGGTTCAACAGGCCGAAACCCCAAAGGTCAAGCGGTTTTCAGGGAAATCGGGGGCAAATGCCCCGGCGGCGGCGATTGGTCGCCCGACGGGTGCCCGGCGCCTGTCCCGACGGTCTGCGCCGCAGGCCGTCGCGGCGAAATCAGATCGCCTTGCGACGGAAGGGAATCGCCCCGGACTGCACCGCGCAATAGCGGGTGATCCAGGCGTCGACCTCTTCCGGGGGAAGCGGACGGGCGACGCCGAACCCTTGCAGGTGACCGCAGCCGAGTTTGGCCAGCATCGCCTGTTCTTCAGGGGTTTCGACCCCTTCGGCGAGGGTATCAAGGCCGAGTCGGTCGGCCATGGTCAGGATCGCGGACACCATTTTCTGTTGTTCGGGGTCGGCGTCGATATTGGTCACGAATGACCGGTCGATCTTGATCCGCTCGATCGAGAAATTTCGGATCGAGGTGATGGAGGCATGTCCGGTGCCGAAATCGTCAAGATCGAGGCTGCAACCAAGGCGTGACAGGGATTTCAGGTTGCGCACGACGATGTCTTCGGCGTGGTTGGCCACAACGGTTTCCAGAACCTCGACAGCCAGCCGTTCAGCCTGAAGGTTGAACCGATCCAACTCCCAGGCGATCCGGTCGACAAGGCGGGGGTTGCGCAGCTCCTCGTTCGAGAAATTGACGCCGACGCGGGGAATGTTGAACCCGGCCTCGTCCCAGCGGCGCAGCGCGGTCAGGGCATCATGGACCATGATCTCGCCCAGCTTATCCATCAGGCCCGCCTGCTGCAGCGCCGGAAGGAATTCCACCGGTGGGATCAACCCGCGGCCCGGATGTTGCCAGCGGGCAAGGGTTTCGAAGCCGGTGATCGCACCGGTCCGCGACGAGACCTGCGGCTGGAAATAGGCCCGAATTTCGCCCCGCTCCATCGCGGTGGCGACGTGGTCGGTCAATTCATTGCGGCTGCTGATCCGGCTTTGCATCGCCTCTGAAAAGCTGCGGATCGCGCCGGGGGCATAGCGCTGCGCCTCGATCAGGGCGCTGGTGGCACTTTGCAGCAGGTTTTCCGGGGTTGGACTCGACAGGCGGGACGCAAGGCTAAATCCGATCGAGGCCGTCACATAGACATTCGCCCCGTCAATGGCGATTGGTTCTGCGATGGCCTGTTGCACCCGCGCGGAAAGCTGGATCGCCACTTCGAGGTCGAGGCGCCGGACAGGGCATAGCGCAATGGCAAACGTCGGACCTTCAAGCCGCGCGGCAAGGTCCGTATCCCGCAGCACAAGGGTCACACGCTCTGCCGTTTGTTTGAGGATCTGTTCGATGGCGGCCCGGTCATGACGTTCTTCCAGCAGCTTGAACCGATCGATTTCAAAGACGAGGGCCCCTGTCACATGCCCATTCTTTGCCGAACGGGCCAACCCGCATTCCAGCCGTTCAATAATCGCTTCGCGCTGGGCCAGCCCGGTAACCCGGTCAATGGCCCCGCTTGAAAGCGCGAGGTCGGAGGGGACCGCCACCGCCAGTAGAACTGGCACGATGACCGCCGCGGCGATCACACCTGTCGTCCCTGCCGACAGAAAGGCCGCCAGCAAGGTCAGCGGAAGCAGCGCAAGCAGATGGGGACGACGCAGGGTTCGAAGCGGGGTGAGCAGGTTCTGAGCAGTTATTGCCATCTCTCGGCCTTCTTGGGGTCGGTCCTGAATACCCGAACCCTAGGGGCCGAAACCTGAGGGGTCTGTTAACGTAACAGCGGAATTTCGTTAGAATTTTCCGTTTTCCGGTCAGAAATCGTCAACGCCTTGAAGTCGAAGATCGCCGGGTCGAGCAGGTGCGATGGCCGCGTGTTCATCAAGGCGCGGAACATCTTTTGCCGCCGTCCGGGGGCGTTCTTTTCCCAGCCGTCAAGAATCGCCTTTACCTGTTGCCGTTGCAGCCCGTCCTGCGATCCACACAGGTCGCAGGGGATGATCGGATAGTTCATCGCCTTGGCGAACTTCTCGCAATCGGCCTCGGCCACATGGGCCAGCGGGCGATAGACGAAGAGGTCGCCTTCCTCGTTCACAAGCTTCGGCGGCATCGTCGCAAGGCGCGATCCGTGGAACAGGTTCATGAAGAAGGTTTCAAGGATATCGTCGCGGTGATGGCCCAGAACCACCGCCGAACAGCCCTCTTCCCGTGCGATCCGGTACAGGTTCCCGCGCCGCAGCCGGGAACACAGCGCGCAATAGGTGCGCCCTTGCGGCACCTTGTCGACAACGATGGAATAGGTGTCCTGATATTCGATCCGGTGCGGGACGCCCATCTTTTCAAGGAACTCCGGCAACACGGTCGACGGAAACCCCGGTTGACCCTGATCGAGGTTGCAGGCCAGCAGGTCCACCGGCAACAGGCCGCGCCACTTGAGTTCATTGAGGATGGCCAGAAGCGTATAGCTGTCCTTGCCCCCCGACAGGCAGACGAGCCAACGCGCATCCCGTTCGATCATCCCGTATTGGTCGATCGCCTCGCGCACGTTCTGGACGATCCGTTTGCGCAGCTTCTTGAACTCCGTCGATTTCGGAGCCCCGTGAAACAGCGGATGGATGTCATCAAGATCGTCAAGCATGGCGCGGGATTAGTGCAGTTGGGGCGTTCCGGCAAGGGGCGGCGGCAGGGGCCGGAATACCTGACTAGGCGGTTTGGGCGGGAACCGGCATTCTGGGACCAAAATGGGGGGACCGACCGATGGACTATGTTTTCTGTGTGCGCAGTATCAAGAACGGGGCGTTCGGGGACGAACCGGGCGCCACCCATTTCCTGAAGGTTCCGGCCGGCAAATCGCCCGATCCGGCCCATAAGATCGCCAAGTCGACGTGGTTCAAGGAGGTGCAGCAGATTGCCCGCCACGGCCCGCAGGACAATGGCCCGGTCGGGGATGTGCTGATCTATGTGCACGGTTTCAACACGCCGCAGGACGTGATGATGGAACGGCACCGCAACCTGCGCGCCGGGCTGGAGGCGCAGGGCTATGAGGGAGCGGTGATCAGCTTTGACTGGCCCTGCGCCTCTACCGCGCTGAATTATCTGGAGGACCGGACCGACGCCAAGATGACGGCGATCCGGCTGGTGGACGAAGGCATTGCCGCCTTTGCCGCGATCCAGCGGCCAGACTGCCGGATCAATGTGCATCTGATGGCGCATTCCATGGGCAGCTATGTTGTCCGCGAGGCCTTCGACGACGCGGACGACCGCCCCGGCGTTGCGGCGCACAGCTGGTCGGTCAGCCAGGTCATCCTGTGCGGGGCGGATATTTCGGCCGGGTCGCTGGAGGACGGAAACGCGAAATCGTCGTCGCTCTACCGGCATTGCGTGCGGCTGACGAACTACTTCAATCCCTTTGACGATGTCCTGAGCCTGTCCAACGTCAAACGGGTCGGCGTTGCGCCCCGCGCCGGTCGGGTCGGGGCACCGGCGAATGTGCCGCGCAAGGCCGTGAACGTGAACGTCGGCAATTGGTATGATGCGCGCAAGGCGAACTTTGGCGGCGTGAAAAGCGCGCCGCACACGTTCTATTTCTATGACCCGGATTTCCTGCGCGATGTCTTGTTCACCCTGCGGGGCGATATCGACCGCAAGCTGATCCCCGGACGTGCGATGGGGTCCGAGGGGAACCTTGTGCTTCTGCCCTGATTGGTCCGAAGCGGAATCGGTCGCGTATCAGAACCAAACAGGAGTTTCTGATGCGCATCCTTCTTGCCTGCCTTTTGTTCCTTGCTGCCTGCACGGGAAAGCCGGATCTAGACGATCCCGCCCTGACCGATCGGAAGCTGAACCTGGAAGAATTCTTTGACGGTCGGATCACAGCCTACGGCCAGTTTCAGGATGTCCTTGGGACCGTGCGCCGATCTTTCGTTGTCGAGATCGAAGGGGACTGGGACGGCGAGCGCCTGCGGCTGGTCGAGGATTTCGTCTATGAAGACGGGGCGACCGAGCAAAGGGTCTGGACCCTGACGAAGACCGGGGAAGACACCTGGCAAGGAACCGCGCCGGGCGTTATCGGCACCGCATCGGGCGTGGAAGACGGGAACCGGTTCAACTGGGTCTATACGATTGACCTGCCGATCCCCTCTGCCGATGGAACCGTCGATACCATGCGCGTCGATTTCGACGATTGGATGTGGCTGCTCTCCGATGACCGGTTGTTCAACCGCGCCTATGTGGAGCGGTTCGGCGTGGTCATCGGAGATGTCAGCATCATGTTCGAGAAGCACTAGCGGCCGGGGGGAACCACCTCGTAGCCCGGCTCTTCCGGTTCGTCGTCGATCAGTTCCATCGGGAACCCATCGGCCAGAACCTTTAGCCCGGTCGCTTCTTCCAGCCGCTCGACGATCTTGTCCGATTGCGCGCGGGTGCCATAACGTTTCTGCCCGTCGCTCATGATCTCGATCATCAGTGGCGAGATTTCCAGGGGCACGTTGTGATCGTCGGCGATCTTCTGGAAGAGGCCGATGTCCTTCTGAACAAGGTCCATGGTGAAATTCACGTCGCGCGATCCCGACAGGATCAGCTGGCTTTCGGTTTCATGGACGAAAGAGGTGCCAGAGCTGATCTTGATCGCCTCGTAGGTGGTCGCCATGTCGAGGCCTGCCGCCTTCATTGTCACCAGCGCCTCGCACAGGGTCAGAAGGTTCGCGGTGGCAAGGTAGTTCGTCATCACCTTCAGGATCGAGGCGGTGCCGAGATCGCCGGTGTGCAGGACGCGGCGGCCCATGACTGTAAGGAAGGGCAGGATCCGCTCGAAGGTGTCGCGCGGGGCGCCACAGAAGATCGAGATATTGCCGGTGTCCGCCCGGTGGCACCCGCCCGATACGGGGCATTCGACCGCCGTGCCGCCGCGCGCCTCGACCTCTTTTGCAAGGCGCTGAATCTCGCTGGCGTCGGTGGTGGACATTTCCATCCAGATCTTGCCGGGGCCGACCTCGGGCAGCATCTGGGTGACGACGGCGTCGGATGCGGCGGGCGAGGGCAAGCAGGTGATGACCGCGTCGCAGACCCGCATCAGCTCGGCCGGGCTATCTGCCGATTTCGCGCCGCGGGCAACGAAACTGGCGACCTTTTCGGCGTCCAGATCGTGCACCGTCAGGTCCATCCCGTTGCGCAGCAGGCTGCCGGACAGTTTGCCGCCGACGTTGCCCAGCCCGATAAAACCAACTTTCATGTATTCCTCCCGTTCGTGGTTGCCCGCACCCGAACAGGGAAAACCGACCGCGTCTAGCCTGTCTGCGCCTCAATCCACATAGAAATCAGTCTGGCACATTGTCGATGCCGGACCCGCCCAGCGGATGGCAGCGCAGGATGCGGCGGGCGGCAAGATAGCCCCCTTTGATGCCGCCGTGCTTTTCCAGCGCCTCCAGCGCATAGGCCGAACAGGTCGGCTGATACCGGCAGCCGTGCCCGACCCAGGGCGAAAACACCATCCGGTAGAATTTCACCGGCAGTGACAGGGTCCAGGCAAGGGGGCTCATCCGTGCACCTTTATCAAGGCGCGGATCAAATCATCCTGCATCTGGGCAAAGTCATAGGTTGCGGTCACGTCGCGGCGGCCGACCAGCACATAGTCCCAGCCGGGACGGGCGTGCGCCGGAAGAACCAGCCGGGCAATTTCGCGCAGCCGCCGTTTGGCCCGGTTACGCGCGACGGCATTGCCGACCTTCTTGGAACAGGTGAACCCGATACGGACGGTGGGTGCATCGTCCTTGCGGTCACAGGCCTGAAGGTGGAACGACGGCGTGCCCTGTCGCAGCGCCTGTGCCGCGCGCAGGAAATCCGCCCGTTTCTTCATGACCTGGGGACGAAGCAAAACCGCCGCGGGCGAGGCCCCGGCGGTTTCGGTCTTTTCCACATCCTGCGGTGTCATGTCTGACCCCGCGCCAAGCGGCATTACGCGCTCAGCGATTTCCGGCCGCGGGCGCGACGGGCGTTCAGGATCTTCCGGCCGGCCTTGGTGGCCATGCGGGCGCGGAAACCGTGGCGGTTCTTGCGAACCCGGTTCGAGGGCTGGAACGTGCGCTTCATCGCGTCTCTCCGTATTCATCGTTGGGGCCAAACCAATCAGATTCGAGGCCCGGGGCATTCGAAGCCCTGCCAATAAGGCGGCACCGGCAGGCTGTCAACATGGGCGACGGGGAAATCCTGCAACATTTGCCGATTCCACCCGCGCCGATTGTTACAGGAATGGGGAGACGACCCGCAATTCCTGAAACAGCCGTTCACCACCTATCACCGAATGGTGAGGAGGCTTCCCGTGCTGGACCTTGGCGGTCATCTAGGGCCCTATCAAACAACGCGTAGGACAGAACATGGCCGAGATGACAGACCCGACCGAGCCCACCCAACATCCCTTGCTGCGGCGCTTGCCGCTGATCGCCATCGTTGCCGCTGCGGTCTTCGGGGCAATCTACCTGCGCGATTACCTGAGCTTTGAAGCGCTGCGCGACAACCGCGAGGCGTTGATCGCCTTTCGGGACGCCAATTATGCCCTGACGGTTCTGGCGTTCATCGCCGCCTATGTCGTCATCGTGGCCTTCTCGCTTCCCGGGGCGACCATCGCCACGCTGACCGGCGGGTTCCTGTTCGCGACCTTCCCCGGCGCATTTTTCAACGTCACCGGGGCCACGATCGGCGCGGTGCTGATCTTTCTTGCGGCGCGTTGGGGATTGGGCGACCGGCTGGGCGCGAAACTGGAAGGGTCCGATGGCGCGGTGAAGCGAATCAAGGACGGGATCGACGAAAACCAGTGGTCGATGCTGTTCCTGATCCGACTGGTCCCGGCGGTGCCCTTCTTTGTCGCGAATCTTGTGCCGGCCTTCCTTGAGGTGCCGCTTTACCGCTTTGTCGTGTCCACCTTCCTTGGGATCATTCCCGGTGCGGTCGTCTATACCAGCGTCGGTGCGGGACTTGGCGAAGTCTTCGCACGGGGCGAGACCCCGAACCTTGGGATCATATTCGAACCCCATATCCTGTTGCCCATTCTTGGCCTGTGCCTGCTGGCGGCCCTGCCCATTGTGATCAAGGCCGTGTCGGCCCGGAAAGGAGCCCGGAAATGAATCGGATCAAGACAGATATCTGTGTGATCGGGGCCGGATCGGGTGGGCTTTCGGTTGCGGCGGGCGCGGTGCAAATGGGAGCCTCGGTTGTGCTGATCGAAGGGCACAAGATGGGGGGCGACTGCCTGAACTATGGCTGTGTTCCGTCAAAGGCGCTCCTGGCGGCCGGCAAAATGGGCTTGGGCTATGCCGAGGCGAAGGACCATGTTGCCAGCGTGATCGACACAATCGCCCCCGTCGACAGTCAGGAACGGTTCGAAGGGCTGGGCTGCACCGTCATCCGCGACTACGGGCAGTTCATCAGCCCGCGCGAGGTGCAGGCGGGCGACACGATCATCACCGCCCGCCGGTTCGTGATTGCGACAGGGTCGTCGCCCTTCGTGCCGCCGATTCCCGGGCTGGACGATGTCACGGTTCACACCAACGAAACCATCTTTGACCTGCGCGAAAAGCCCGATCACCTGCTGATCATAGGGGGCGGGCCGATCGGGATGGAAATGGCGCAGGCGCACCGGCGGCTGGGGTGCAAGGTCACGGTCATCGAAGGGGCCAAGGCGCTGGGCAAGGACGACCCGGAGCTGGCCGCGATTGTGCTGGACCGGATGCGCGCCGACGGGATCGAGATTGTCGAAGGGGCACAGGCCGAAAAGGTCAGCGCCGAGGGTGGTGTTACGGTTCACACGACCAAGGGCGATTTCACCGGATCGCACCTGCTGATGGCGGTGGGCCGCAAGGTCAACATCGACAAGCTGAACCTTGGCGCGGGGCAGGTGGCCCATGACCGGCGCGGGATCGACGTGGATGCGGGTCTTCGGTCCCGCTCGAACCGCCGCGTTTATGCGATTGGCGATGTGGCCGGCGGGCTGCAATTTACCCATGTGGCGGGCTATCACGCGGGGGTCATCATCCGGTCGATGCTGTTCGGCCTGTCGTCAAAGGCCAAGGTAAGTCACATCCCCTGGGCAACCTATACCGACCCCGAACTGGCGCAGGTCGGCCTGACCGAGGCCGAGGCACAGGCCAAATACGGTGACCGTGCCGAGGTCGCCCGGTTTGAGTTCCACCATAACGACCGGGCCATTGCGACTGGCCAGACTACGGGGCTGATCAAGGTCATGGTGGTCAAGGGGCGGCCCGTTGGTGCCTCGATCGTCGGGGCGGGTGCGGGTGAATTGATCGGCCTCTGGGCCATGGCCCTTGCCAACAATCTGAAAATGTCGGCCATTGCCGGAACGGTTCTTCCCTATCCGACCATGGGCGAGATTAACAAACGTGCCGCAGGTGCCTATTTTAGTCCAAGGCTGTTTGACAGCCCCATGGTAAAACGAGTGGTAGGGTTCGTGCAGCGCTGGCTGCCCTAGGTCCCTTCGCGGAGGTGAGATGTTCAGAACCCTGTCCGGTCGGTTCCTTGTCTTGACGGTCATCTTCGTGATGCTGGCCGAAGTGATGATCTTCGTGCCTTCCATCGCGCGGTTCCGGCAGGACTATCTTATGAACCGGTTGGAACGGGCGCAGATCGCCTCGCTCTCGCTGGAAGCGGACGACATGATCACGCCCGAGCTTGAGGCCGAACTTCTCAAGAATGCGGGGGTCTTCAACGTTGTCTTGCGCCGCAACGAGGTTCGGCAACTTGCCCTGTCGTCCCCCATCCCGGCCCCGATCGAGGCGACCTTCGACATGCGGGGCACGCCCGGCTGGATGCTGATCCGCGACGCGATGAACACCCTGTTCAACCCCGGAAACCCGATCATCCGGGTAATCGGCAACCCGGTTCAGGATGGCGGGTTGCTGATCGAGGTCACCATGGAGCAGGGGCCGCTGCGCGCGGCGATGATCGATTATGGGCTGAACATCCTAGCCCTGTCGGCGGTGATTTCTGTGATGACCGCCAGTCTGCTGTTCTTTGCGGTGCAGATGTTGCTGGTGAAACCGATCAAGGGCGTGGTGCGGCACATGCAATCCTTCGCGCAGGCCCCGGAAGACGCCCGGCGGATAATCGAACCCAGTGCGGGTGTCACCGAACTGTATGAGGCCGAAATGGCGCTGCACGACTTGCAGACCCAGCTTGCCGCCGCGCTAAAGCAGCGCGAACGGCTGGCCCAGCTTGGCGAAGGCGTTGCGAAGGTAAGCCATGATCTGCGCAATATCCTGACCTCGGCCCAGTTGTTCACCGACCGGATCGAGGCATCGGAAGACCCCATCGTCAAACGCATGGCACCCAAGCTGGTGAATTCCATCACTCGCGCGGTCCATCTGTGTGAAAGCACCCTTGCCTTTGGCGGCGCCAAGGAACCGCCGCCCCGCCTTGAGAGGATCCGTCTGGCCGAGGTGGTGGCCGAGGTGATCGACAGCGAACGGCTTGCAGCGGGTGACCATGACTTGTCTTTCTCGGAAGACATTCCCGCCGATCTGATTGTCAGGGCGGATGCCGAACAGCTCTACCGCGTCATCGGCAACCTTGTCCGCAACGCGCGGCAGGCCATCGTCGCGACCGGGGAGAGCGGCGAAATCAGCGTCCACGCCCATGAAGACGAAGACCATTGGTGGATCACTGTGGCCGATACCGGGCCCGGTCTGCCGCCCAAGGCCCGCGAACACCTGTTCCAGGCCTTTCAGGGTGGCACCCGGAAAGGCGGCGCCGGGCTGGGCCTTGTGATCGCGGCAGAGCTGGTCCGGGGGCACGGTGGACGGCTGGAACTGGGGCGCACCGACGAGACCGGAACCGTCTTTGCCATTTGCCTGCCCAAGGCCGGGATGGCCGGTTAAGGTCTGTCCGAAATTTCTTGCCAAGCCCCCTTGCATTGGCCGACCCATAGGGCTACATCGCGCTCACTCTACTGCGGACTGGTAGCTCAGTTGGATAGAGTACTTGACTACGAATCAAGGGGTCGGGGGTTCGAATCCTCCCCAGTCCGCCAGATATCCCCAAAAACTTGAGAAAACGCGTTATTTTTAGGGGATTCCTTAAAGTTGCGACCCATTTTGCAACCCATTTTGCGACCCATTTGCCGTCTTGCGCCACGGCTTTGCTTGAATGTATGCCGGTCGTATGACCCTGATTCAGCGCGGAAAGAGCAAGACGTTCCACCTGCTGCGGCGCGTTCCAACGCGATACGCCGAAGTAGATTCACGCGAGAAGGTCTGCATATCCCTTCACACCGATAGCAGACGGGAAGCTGAAACGCGGGCCGCCGGGGCCTGGTCCGGCTTGATTGAAAGTTGGGAGTTGCGGCTGCGAGGCCGGAGTAACGACGCAGAGGAAAGCTACAAAGCGGCGAAGGAGATCGCGAGATCGAAGGGCTTCCGGTTTATGCCAGTCAAGGAGGTGGCGGAGCTACCAATCGACGAGATCATTGACCGCGTGCTGGCGACCATCGGGCCGAACGGGAAGCCATCTATCGAAATTTCGAAGGGCACCCTTGGCACCGCCCGTGCCCCAGAGATAACCGTGTCACGCGCGCTCAAAGCTTTTTGGGATCTGGCGGCCGACCGAACCCTTGGAAAGAATACGGACCAGATCCGGCGATGGGAGAACCCGCGAAAGAAGGCGGTGGCAAACTTCATTAAGGCCGTCGGCGATATTCGGATCGACCATATCTCCGCCGACGACATGCTCGACTGGAAGGAATGGTGGCTTGACCGCGTGCGGTCTGGCGAAGTCACCGCGGGGACCGCGAACAAGGATTTTGTTTACTTCGGCGATATCATGGAGACAGTGAACCAGGGCAAGCGTCTCGGTATCGCGCTTCCTGTGCGCGGCTGGAACATTCGGAACCGCGAGGATCGGCCGGAGCGTCCGGCCTTTTCGACAGATTGGATCAAGGAGAAACTGCTGGCGCCTGACGCGCTGGCCGGGTTGAACCCGGACGCCCGCGGGCTGGTCATCGGGATGATCAACACAGGCTACCGGCCCTCCGAAGGTGCTTGCCTGACATCGGCGCAGATCCGCCTCGACGTCAACATCCCCTATATTTCGATTGAACCGGTTGGGCGCACATTGAAGACCAAGCAGGCCAAACGGAAGATCCCGCTTCTTGGTGTAAGCCTCGAAATCTTCCGGGAGTTCCCCAACGGGTTTGAGCGCTACCACAAGAGCGGGAACGTCTCGAACACGATCAACAAGTATCTGACCGAGAACGGGCTACGCGAAACCCCGGCCCATTCCCTTTACAGTCTCAGGCACTCGTTTCAGGAACGCATGATCGCGGCCAGGGTCGATGACCGGATCAGGCGGGAACTCTTCGGCCACCGGCTGACCGAAGAGAAGTATGGCGACCCCGGTCTTGATGTGAAGCGGGATCAGTTGCGGGCCGCCGCTATCTATTGATTTGCCAGTTCTTGTGCTTGGACAAGTTCTGCGAGGCGTGTGTAGCCTTAGGAGGTCCTCTGGACCGGGGTTTGGTCTTTTGGGACCTGTGCTAACCTGATGCAATGATTGGAGCTTTGGTCTCTCGCTCAGCCTGAGTGGCGATTGAGCGGGTCCGGTTTTCTCTGCTTCCCCGCGTTTCCTGGGTGCTTCCCCGGGTTTTGCGTGGGCTTGTTTCCTGAAGCGGAGAAGGATTGCCCCAATGGCACAATCACAAAGTAGAACCCGCGCAGCGCAGTGGGCGAAGACCCCTCAGACCCGGCCAGACAGACGGGACGCGTTTATCTGGGACACGGAGGTTCCGCAGCTGGCCGAGCGTCGGCGCGGCGCGGCCCGCAGCTGGATCGTCCAGACACGCGCGGGCGGGCGCAGCCTGCGCCGCAAGATCGGCGATGTGGAGGAGATGCCCGTAGAGGTCGCCCGGGCGCTGGCCCGCGAGGCGCTGGCAGAGATCGCGGCGGAGGGAGGACTTGGCCTCTCCCCTGCCGAGACCATCGCCAGCTTCGCGCCCCGGTTTCTGGAAGACTGCGCCGGACAGTGGAAGCCAACAACCCTGGCGTCTCACCGGCTGTGTTTCACCGGACAGATCCTCCCCGGTCTTGGAGAGGTCTGTGTCGCGGAGCTGACCAAGGCGCAGGTGATCCAGTGGCGCGACGGGCTGACTGTCGCCCCCGGCACCCGCAACCGGGCGCTGGCGGTGCTCTCGTCGATGATGCGCCATGCGGAGCTGTTGGGTCTGCGCCCCTCCGGTGCAAACCCCTGCGCCGGGCTGCGGCGGCACAAGTCCGACTTTGCCGCCGACTATCTGGACCCTGCAGGATATGCGGTTCTGGGCCGGGTGCTGGACCGCGCCGCCGAGCGGTATCCTTTGGCCGTACCCTTCGTCCGCTTCGTGGCCCTGACCGGCTGCCGCAAGAGCGAGGCGATGGGGGCCACATGGGACCAGCTCGACCTGACCCGCGCGGGCGGGCGGCTGGCGCTGCCCGATGCCAAGTCCGGGCCAAAGGCGCTCTGGCTCGGACGTCCGACCCGGGCGCTGCTGGCGGGCCTGCCCCGGCACGGGCGGGCGATCTTCGCGGGCGAGGACCCGGCGGCGCTGGAGGCTGAACTGCGCCCGCTCTGGCGGGAGCTGCGCAAGGCGTTGCGCCGCCCCCGGTTCCGGCTGCATGACCTGCGCCACAGCGCGGCCTCGGTCGGGATCAACCGCGGCTTCTCGCTGCAGGTGATCGGCGGGCTTCTGGGCCACGCGGACCTCGACAGTACCGCGGGCTATGCCCATCTCGATCAGGGGCGGATGGTTGCGGCGAGCGAGCGGGTGGGCGCGCATCTGAGCCGCGCCTTTGCCAGACCCCGGACTGGCGGGGCACCGCCCCCGCGCGCCGCCCGGCGCAAGACGCTGGCGGCACCGGGGCCAGAGGACTACGCGGCCTTCGCAGAGAGCGGCGATGGGCTGCACGGCTTCTGTGCTGCCCGGAAGATCGACCCGCGGCTGTTCCACGCAGGGCTGAA
The DNA here is from genome assembly GCF_004145845.1 of Loktanella sp. IMCC34160. GTDB lineage: Bacteria > Pseudomonadota > Alphaproteobacteria > Rhodobacterales > Rhodobacteraceae > SELP01. The sequence continues at coordinate 79,091 of NZ_SELP01000001.1, forward strand.
AGACTGGCAGAAGAGCGGGAGGACCACGTCATGACCGCCCGCTCCCTCCTGACCCCGCACACCCTCGCCAGCCTGCGCCCGGCAGAGAAGGAATACACCCTTGGCGACGTGCAATGTCCCGGCCTTGGCCTGCGGGTCCAGCCCGGCGGCACCCGGTCCTGGGTGCTGTCGAAACGGATAGATGGAAAGCCCCGGCGGATCACCCTCGGGACCTGGCCCGAGATGTCGCCCGAGGCAGCGCGGGCGGCCTTCCACGCAAAGATCGCCGCGTTGACGCCCCCGGCCTCCCCCACGGCAACGGGGGCGGGAACGCGGCGGGGCAGTCCGGCGCTCCGGTCCCGGATCGCCCCGCCTACGCCGGTCTTTGCAGAGCTGGTGGCCCGCTTCATGGCGGAGCGCGGCAAGGGGTTCAAACCCTCCAGCATCGTTCCGCTTCGCGCCTATCTGGACTCCCAGCTCCTGCCCGCTTTCGGCAAGACCCCGGTCGGGGCCATCACCCCGGTGCAGGTGGCCGAGTGGTTCCACCTTTACTCCCGCACCCGCCCCGGCGGGGCCAATCAGGCGCTGGGGCACTTCGGCACCATCTTCAACTGGGGCAAGGCGCAGGGCTATCTGCCCGAGGACCTGCCCAACCCGGCCACCCCCATACGAAGGAATCGCCGACAGGCGCGGGGGCGCATGCTCAGCTTTGACCAGATCCGGGCGCTGGCCCGCGAGATCGACCGCGAACGGGGGGCGCATTGGCTGGCGGCGCAGGCGCTCCGGCTGATCCTGCTTACCGGTTGTCGCCGGGGCGAGATTCTGGGGCTGCGCTGGTCCGAGGTCCTAAAAACCAAGCTGGCGCTCTCGGACGCCAAGACCGGGCCGCGCGACGTGCTCCTCAGCGCGCCTGCGCGGGACACGCTCGACGCGCTCCGGCGTGAGACCGGCCATCAGCGGTTTGTCTTCCCCTCGCAGAAGTCGCGGTCGGGCCGCGTGGTAAGCATCGCCGGGGTCTGGGCGCGGCTGCGGCAGGCGGCCGGGCTGCCCGAGGACATCCGGATCCACGACCTGCGGCACACCTACGCCTCCCACGCGATCCTCGCGGGCGAAAGCCTGCCCACTGCGGGCAAGCTCCTGGGCCACAAGACGCCGCGCACCACCAAACGCTACGCCCACCTCGACGGCTCAACCCTCAGCAAAGCCGCCGACACACTGGCCAAGGAGATCGACCGGATGATGCGGGGCGAGGCCGAGACGACAAAACGGTGAAAGTGCACCACAAAGTCAAGGCGGCCCGGCAAAAGCCGGGCCGCTTGAAGCCATGAGCAAGGGAGGATCAAGGGGGGCAACGGGTTCTGGCAACTGGCCGTCCCAAGCGCATACGGCAAGTGGCTCAGAACGCAGCTCGAAGCTGTCGGCTGACGTCAGCTAATACGTACTAGTACGTCCGCTTTGGGGCCGTCCAAACCAAACAGATAGAAGAACGGCCCTGAATCCGAAGCTGATCATCACTTGCGACCAGAAGGACTCCTCTAGCTGTTAGCTATCGTTGCTAGGATTATGGAAGATGATCCGACCAACATTGTCACCCACAACACAGGTCTGATTTCCGATTACGACACGTTCTGTCGCACGAAGTGGGCCGACCCCGTTGGCACGGGCTTCTTGCATATCGCTGCATGGTTGGAGCTGAACTCGCTGATAGCCCTTCGAAATCATGCAGGCTTCGAAATTACGTACACGTGTTGCGGCGTTGGCATCCTGCGCGGCGTAGACCCCAGTCAACAACGCGACTGCGATCTCTGCTCCAGGGCTTCGGTTTACAGGCACTTCTTGGGTGGCCTTGGTTTCACAGTAGGCCCGGTCACGCTCATAGTCAGCGTAGCGCATATTTTGCTTCACAAATGCTTCTTGTGCAACGCATCCGCTCAGCAAGATCATTGCCGAACCCGCTGCCAAAATCGTTCTCTTCATAGTGGTAGATTTCCTTTCAACACATCTGACTAAATGCGGCCATAAAGAGCGATTCAATTCGCTCAACACCACTGGCAGACCAAGGCATTTTCCCTGTCAGGTCAAGCTTGTATGGCTCGAACATCGAAAACTCTCACACTGTCTCCATTTTGATAGATTGACAATTCTAGGTTGTTCGCACTTTCTTCTAGAGAAGCCCTTTGGAAGAAATCCATGCGTCATTTGGTTCACTATTGTGCGGCAATGGCAGCGGCCCTATCGATTTCTGCTCTGATACCACAACCTTCATTTGCCCACAGCGGTGGCCTCAACGCCGCAGGTTGCCATGCAGGGAGTCGTCCCTATCATTGCCATCGCAGTCCAAGTGAGATGGTTCGCACTCAAGACGGTCGCAATCGCCTAAGATGCGATCTTGGAAGCCGTTCGCGCGAGTGCACGCAAGGCAGCAATTCGACAATGGTTCCTGTGCTGAACATTCAGATCCAGCTCCAGCGCCATTGCAGCGGTCTGCCACGGAACTTCGCCGACGGAAAATGGGGGCCACTCACCCAACAGACGCTAGTGAGGTTTCAAAGAGCATATGGCCTCGTTCCTGACGGGGTATACGGACCCGCAACCGCTGCCGCGCTCTCGACCAGCCCCAATGGGCGCTGCTAGTTGAGGTAGGGTGCGCCCAAGCTGAAGACACTCGGCAAGGATTTCACCGAAGATCTTGAGCATGTGCCTGGCCGCTTCGTTGTGTACAGGATTGTCCGGCCCCGCAAAGCCTGCGCGGGCTGTGAAGCGATTGTCCAATCGCCGCTGCCGTCACGCCCCATCGAGCGCAGAAGACCCGGCCCCGGCCTGCTAGCGCATGTGTTGGTCAGCAAATACGCCGCTCATCTACCTTTGTAACGCCAGTGCCAGATCTATGCCCGAGAAGGGATTGATCTCGACCGCTCGACCATGGCCGACTGGATGGGCCGGTCAACGGCACTGTTGGAACCGCTGGCCGGCCGCTTCACTTCTACGCTTCTCTGTTCCCGGTATCGAGGTCTCTGAACATGTCAAAATACTCAAACTCGACTGTCCAAGTAGCGCGCAGGTTCGACTGGGCCAGATCGCTTATTTCCTTGGGGTAATTGGGGGTTGTCGGGGCCAAGGGAGGGACACTGGGTGCCGCGACTTCAACACCAACAGCCTCAATGATCTTGTGTCCGCAATATGCAAGGTTCCTCGTTTCAACACAGGCCAAGACCCGAGACGCGTAGTCAAAGGCAAAACGTGTCGGGTTTCCAAAATGGAACTGGTATCCTCGTCGGATATGGCGAATGGCATGCATTGAAAAATGAGCGGCAGAATGTTGTATGGGGTCTTCTGACGACAACGCCTCCGCCAGATCATTGGCCGTGCTAAAATAGGAAAACGCTGCTGCTTCACCTGAATCCCATCGTGCGCGGTGGTCCGGCAGCCCCATGCGCTGTCGGCAATAGAAACCAGACACAAATCTCTCGATTGGATCACGATAGGTTATGACAAGACCGGAAGGTTCTCCGAAGCGCTCTTCTGCCTCTGCAAGTGTGCAGTGGTTCAACAGCACTATCCTGTCTTGAAGGACTTGAGGCTCCTGAAGCTTGGGAGCGTCAAGTGCGCCTCGGATCAATCGCTTGACATAGGTCCCACCGGTCTTTCCGACATGCATTAAGAAAAGCACAATGTATCTCTACCCAATAAAGCCAACATATCTCCCTTGGCAGCCTCAACGACATGCCTATAGGTCTATCGACGTCGTGCAGTAGCGACTAGGACGCAACACATGTCGGCCGTGGCAGGGTCCAATCCGTTTGGCCGTTTTCCGTTTCTCAATAACGCATAATGTAACCTTCATGCCACGCATCATTCTACATCTCAAGCCTGCGGATACCTGCAACAATCTCAAGGGTTGGCACTTGCGATTGTACAGAGACATCCGCGACCTGTGTGAGGTCGATGGCATAGCCCTTGAGATCAGGGAGCGCGACAACGATATTCGTGTTGGAACTCGCCGAGTAAGAGACCGGCGATTTGCAGACGGAAACCTCCACATTATCGATGACAGGTCTGTTGAGGCCGAGGGCGTTCTCAACGCTGCTGTGGCTTACTTGTGGGAGTACTGGCATCTCGATCCAATAGGCACCAAGGCCTTCTCATCCATTGGCCACATGACATATGATCCTTCGTCCGTCGCTCCAAAGCGCACGGAAGCATTCATGCGCAATTTGAAGAACAGGTACGTTGACAGTAGGAAGTCGAAGTATCGCCAACCTTTTGTTCGGCTTGACCTTCCGACGGGAGCGATTTCGGTCTTCTTTCAAGGGCGGTATCCGATGGCTTCGGGGGCATCGCAACATTCCGATTCCAAGATACTTAGGGCCACACAAGAGGCCGCCGGAGACCGGCCAATCATTGTAAAACCTCATCCGATGTCGAGCGACGCATCGGATAGGCGAATGGTTGAGGACCTTGCCAAAGAGGATGACCGGATTTTCCTGGTTGATGCAAACGTGCACGATATTCTGGCAGCGAGCGCTTGCACGATCTCAAACAACTCCACGGTCGCCTTGGAAGGCTTTATGCATGGAGTCCCTGCGATCCATTGTGGTCGATCAGACTTTCACCACTTGGCCGAAGACGGGTCCGATCTCTCCCAATTGCAGACGGCAATCCAGAAGGCTGTCGGCACGCGCCACGACTACGATACCTACCTGACGTGGTATTTCGTCAAACATTGCATCCACCTCAGGAGCGGAAAACTTAACGAGATATTGTGGGATCGGTTCGCACGGGCGGGATTTCCGCGGGAGCGCTTTCTTGACGGTTAGTTCACCCGTCATTTCTCCTTGGCCTCAAGACGGCTCAAGAAGAGGGGCCGGGCACCATGAACACCGAATCGAAGACCAAACCTATCATCTAGATCTTTCCCAATAGCACGAAAGTACGCTCGATGATCCATCATCATAAGTCGTTGTGCGAATGCGCAATGCCCCGGTGCTGTCGCAATTATCGGCGTGAGCGGCCTCAGGCAACTCTTTGATTAAGAAATTGTTTCCTTGAAAGAAACACAATTGTTAGGGGTGGGTCTCGCTTGTCTTTTACCGGATCTTTTGGCAGCGTTTGGTAAATTTCGGAGTTCATTCATGAGTATCTTTCTTCTCCCGCTTTTCATTTCGATGTTGGCGCTGAGCCTGTTTCTTGACTTTGGTGTTCAAGACGAGGGAGGCGAGGGGACAGCCGGGTCTGACGACGAAGACCTTGGACCCGGCGACGACACGTTTGACGCCGGAGCCGGGAACGATCTTGTTCGCGGAGGTTATGGCTTCGATGACATCCTTGGAGGCTCTGGGGGCGATATGCTCTGGGGCGACGGAGGGAAAGACATTCTGATCGGCGGAACCGGAGCCGACATCCTATATGGTGGCGGATGGCATGACGGATTGTCTGGGAATGCCGGAGACGACACATTGTTTGGTGGATCTGGCGAGGACATCCTAGACGGTGGTGCCGATGATGACGTCCTCGTGGGTGGTGACGGTGACGACTATCTAATTGGGGGGGCCGGAGCGGATACCCTTCTTGGGGGTCAAGGGTTTGATTTCTTGAACGGCGGCAATGCCTATGAAAGTGAACTTGATTTGTCCACTTTGAGCGAGGTCATCCGAAATGATGGCCCGCTGCCGGAAAACCTGTTTCCACAGGGGCTGGATGATGAAGCGGACTACATCGATGGAGGGCCTGGGGAGGACTTCTTGCTACTTGGTCCAGGTGATACAGCGGTCGATGGAGATGTTGTTCAAGACTTCATTATTATTGGCGACTGGATATTGGGGCATGAGCCTGCCGAGATTCTCAGTGCACATTACCAAGGGCCACCTGAAGGGGAAGCATGGGAAAGTGATGCTGTGGCCGAACGGATCATTGTTTACTACAATGAGGCAGATCCCATGCCCGCCTTGACGTTTTTGGAAGACGGCCCAGACCATACGCTTATTCAACTGGACGGGACAACCATCGCTCGGGTCGAAGGCGATCCTACTTGGGTTGAATTGGGAACCTACCTGCTCAGCTACTAGATCAACTCGAGGGGCGGAGTGCTGCCGTTCGCTGCGGCTACGAAATAGAGCTGTCCTCAAGTCAAAAACAGACATTCACGAAAGTGGCGGCAAGAGGTCGGCGCACTCAAAACCAGACTTTTTTGGATAGGCTGGTGTTGTCTCGGCTCTCGCTGTGTAGTGTCGAAGTTATTGTCAAACGTAATTGAGAACATAAACAAAATGCAAATTCGGCGACTAAAAATTAGGAACTTTCGCAGCGTGGCGAGCGGGGAAGTCCTGTTCAATGAACACACGGTTCTGATCGGAAGCAACAGCGTCGGAAAATCCACGGTGTGCGAAGCGCTCGATCTGCTGCTTGGACCTGATCGGCTTTCGCGCACCAACCCGATCAATGAACACGATTTCCATCAGCGGACCTACCTCGACGAAGATGGCGAGCCGGTCGTGATCGAACTCGAGGTCGTTCTTACCGATCTTACACCGGAACTCGAGGTCAAGTACCGGGCGCATCGCGAGTACTGGGACACAAAGGACGAGACCCTTCTCGATGAGGGCGATGATCCTGAGGACACCGACCTCGACCATGTCACACCGGCGCTTCGCATCGTGTTCGAAGGGACCTACGACAAAGAAGAGGATGAGTTCTCGGCGCAAACCTATTTCGCGTCCCCGCCTCCCGATGATGGCGGGAGTCCAGTGCGCGTAAGCCGGTCATCGAAGCGGGAATTTGGCTTCATCTATCTGAGGGCGTTGCGGACGGGCGCGCGCGCACTCAGCCTGGAACGCGGATCACTCCTGGATATCATTCTTCGGCTCAAGGAGGACGATCGTTCGGAAATGTGGGAGCAGACCCTTGGACAGCTTGAGGAGTTGGATCCGCCGATTGATCAGATTCCCCAACTAAAGAAGATTCTGGAGGACGTTGACGAGCGGGCAAGGCGCTTCATCCCCCTGACCGACGAAGGTCAGGCTTTTCGGCTTTTTCCCTCGGCCCTAACGAGAGAAGATCTGCGCCACTCGATTACCCTGTTCGGTTCGTCGGAACGGTCCAACACACCTGTACCGTATTGGCGCTTGGGATCTGGGGTCATCAATGCGCTGGTGTTTTCCCTGCTGACCTTCATCGCGCAGTTGAAAAAGAACGTGATCTTCGCGATGGAGGAACCGGAGATCGCTATTCCTCCGCATACGCAACGACGGATCGTGAAGTTCCTGCGGAGTCGGATGCAGCAGGCCATCCTCACCACGCACTCGCCATTTGTGCTCGAGCAGTTTGAACCGGAAGACGTCGTTATCCTGGAACGCGCCGAAGGCTGCGAGTTGACCGGCAAGCATGTCGAGATGTCCGGCATAAAAGCCAAGACGTATCGTGGCAACCTTCGACGCATTTTGGCCGAAGCCATGCTGGGCACAGGTGTCATCTGCGTAGAAGGCGTCTCCGATGCCGAGGTGCTCTCATCCGCCTCCGACGTGATCGAAGAGGGGTATAGTCCTGGCGCATATACTCCGCTTGATCTGTCTGGCGTGACAATCGTCCAATGTGAAGGCGACGGTGGAATCCTACGCTATGGCGAGTTCTTCAAATCACTCGGGAAGAATATCTACGCGTTATATGACAAGCAGGCTAACAGAGATATCGCAGACGATATCGATGATCTCTTCGATGCCTCCTGGCAGCTTGATCAGACAGGGATCGAGTTTCTACTAGCCGAAGAAGTCACGATCGCGGTTCTGCGCAAATTTCTGAAGCGCGCATCGAAATGGCAGGACTACCCATCCAACGCGGCCAAGCCGGCGCAGTTCAAGTATGACGCCGATCTTGATGACGACGATGTTCGCAAGCTTGCGAAGCGGGTGTTGAAGGTCCGGAAGGGCTCAGGATACGCGGGGCGCCTGGTCGAGCTTTGTGGGCCGGACGATCTCCCAGGAATCGTTGTGGAAGCGCTCGAGACCATTAGCGATGCGTTGCCTGACAATCTCGTGCCAGGAGATGATGAGGGGGATGAGGATGGCTCGCCCGATGGTGAATGAGCTCTGCCAACCCGGAAGATGAATTCACGCTCTGTGAGCAGCGCAAGCGGATACTCGACGATGACGGCCACATGCTCGTTGTCGGGGGGCCCGGTTCGGGAAAGACGACGATCGCGCTTCTGAAAGCACGCCGCCGCGTCCTTGAGCAGCTCAGTGCAGGGCAAAAGGTCCTGTTCGTCAGTTTCTCGAACTCGGCTATTCGTCGGATCATGGAGAGTGCCGGTGGTATTTTGACCGACGAAATCGCTGATCGCGTGGACATCAAGACCTATCACTCGTTCGCTTGGGAAATCCTGACCTCGCACGGCTATCTCACATCGTCTCGCCGGCGACTGAAGATCATTCCTGCCCAAGACGCTGCGGTGCGTGCCGCGGGGTTGAGCAAGGACGATTGGCGGGCGGAGCAGGATCGCCTTTATGTCGAGGAGGGGCTGGTGACATACGATCAGTTCGCACCGCGCGCAGCCGAACTACTCCAACGCTCGGCGGCCGCGCGCGCATGCTTTTGCGCTGCGTATCCGCTCATTCTCGTAGATGAGTTTCAGGATACTGACGAGGAGCAATGGGCGCTTGTCCAGGCATTGAGCGAGCAATCCGAGATCATTGGGCTCGGTGACGCCGAGCAACGAATCTTTGAATGGCGCCCCGGCGTGTCTGAGACCCGTCTCGAAGAATTTGGCAACGCGTTTGAGTGTGAACGGTTCGACTTCGCCAATGAAAATAATCGTAGCCCGGCAACGGGTATCGCGGGATTTGCGCGTTCACTTCTGTCGCCAGGGTCCGAACTGGACTTTCCCGATGAAATCGTGCGCCAACGGTTCAGACCGGGGCGGCTGGCCGTGCAGCTTCATCTTGCGGTCCGCAAAGCGTTCAAGGAGGCGAAGGAGCGATCGGGCAAGGATCGACCGAAAATCGCGATGGCGGCGCGGAGCAAGCGGCTCGTGAGACAGGTCTCTGACGCGCTCTCCGTGAAGGCGAGCGCAAACGGACGGGTTCTCAAGGCGCTGCCGCACGATGTGTTCATCGACCAGCATCAGATACTCCTCGCTTCGCGTGTGATCGCAAATATCATGTCCAACGCAAGCGGGGTTCCGCGGAACGAGCAGTTGGCTGAGGCCCTGGACCGAGTTGCTGACATGTTGCGGTCTGCGGCGAACAAGACCAACATCGTGGCATCTGACAGGCTAAGGAACTGGGCGGGTAAATGCCGGGAAGGTAAGGCGCCAAAGACGAAATGCGTTTCTGCCCTTGCTACTGTGATGGCGCAGATTGACGAAGAAGGCCTTACCGGTTCTCCGACGCAGGATTGGATTGCCACTCGAAGATTGCTTGCAAAGGCCGATGCGAGTGAACTGAAAAAGGTCGCGGATCTGGCACGGTATCTCCGCCTGCTGCGACGAGGGTCGGTGATCGAACAGGCATTGATCGGTCTTTGGGTGGCGCAAGGCAATTACCAGGGCGCAGAGGCAGCCCTTGAACAGGCTATCCTTCAAGATCAACTTGTGGATTCGCAGCGAGAGTCAGCCACAATTTCGGTAATGAATATGCATCAGCTCAAAGGGCGGGAGTATGACGCGGTCGTTCTCGTTGAGGATCAATACAATAACTTCATGGCACAGGATAAGGCTCCGCCACACGCCGATACACGGCGCCTGTTGCAGGTATCTTTGACGCGTGCGCGCGAGTTTGTCGTGGTTGTCTCAAATGCCGGTGACGACACTTTTGACCAACTGCTATCATAATTAGCCTAATGGATCGTACGGAGAAAGATCGAGGTGTGAGCGGACTGCTTCTCGTCGCCTTCGGTTTCAGACTCGCGTGCGCTGCGCCATGAAAGACCGCTTCGGGCACGCCGCACCGCAACGATGGTCGTGCTGCCGAATGCCCGCTAAGGGCCGCTTCTCGAGTTCCGTTTCAAGAAAGTGCCAAGATGTTAGCCGTCTTGGACCGATTGCGAAACCTTACAAGACTCGACTCTGAGGAAGAGCTTGTACACAATGTACGCATTTGTGGTGATTTAAGATGATAGATGATCTTTCCGTTGCAACCTCTGCAAATTTTCATACAATTCGAAGGAAATTGTCAAGCAAGGCCATCGATGACTTGTTTGTAAAGCTTCGTGCGAGCCACGGTGCTACGGCCCAAAACGAATTCAAATACATACGTGAACAACTCGACGACGTTCACTGGTCTGCGATTTGCTTCAGATATGAGAGCCCGCCCTCCTTTCTCGAAAACACCACTACGATACGAGAGCGCCTTTGCGGATTTATGCTGTTAATCGAACATCAAGGTTATGTAGCAGTCCTCTCGTCCCGATTGATCCTCCCGTCCTCCTTCAAGACGGCCCATCTCTCGGCGGTTACAACGGCTCGTGTCGAAGGCGCGATCGCCAAAACGGATGCGGTTTTCCAGCGCATGACGATGCGCAACATGTCCATCTCGCCCTACGCGATGCGCTCCAAGACCGTTGATGCGCCAGATCTTGCTAATGTTGTTGGCCAGGCGGGGAGTAGGCGATATGCGCCCCGTACATACAGCGTCGTTGCGAATGGCATGCAGAGTACCGCGACGCCGAGCACCGGACGCATTGGCGTTCGTTCGGCGCGCACCGATCTTCCTGGCGTCATTACCTTTGCTAAGAACGTTATCGAAGAGCTTCGTGTGGATAATACGGACATATCACCATTCATCAGGTCCTTTGCCCGACCGGTGTCTTTGACCGAAGCTTTGGAAGCTTCGGAGCCAATTGCCATGGCGATTGATACAAACAAGCTTTCCGACGCCGTGGGCGATGTTGAGGAGGGCATCAGACTCATTCGCCTGAACGACGATACGGCAGTCGACCTATCTGCAGAAGAACTGACGGCTTTGATGGAAAGACTTGACCACCCCCTGAATATCGAAGGGAGTGCCCGCCTCAGAACGGCACGCGACCCCGCGACAGGCGATCAGGGGGCTTCGATCCGACTGAACAAGAACCGCATCGCTCTCCGCTCCCTGTCCTCGCCTCAGTTATCTGATGTTTACGTGGAGAGAGCCGGTGAGGCGCTTGGTGAAGATGGTGACCGGCAGACGTTGCTAGCGTATCTCGACAATATGAATGCGCTCATCGTCCTGTTCGAGGATGTGCGATTAGCCTATATCGATGGTCAGGTATTCCGAGACGAAACTCTTGTAGATGGGGGTGAGTCATTTCTACGCCACTTCACCGTCTGCGAGCCTCTATCGGCAGTTACAAGCGAGAAAGGGGCATTCACCGCTGCGCAGACCGCGTTCGATGACACTTCAAGTTTCGGAGCGATTGTCGATCACATTGCCGCTGCAGATCCCATCCTACTATGCGACGACCTTGGCGATGAATGGGCTGACTTCATAGGCGTCTCCGACAGCGTCGGGGTCACGCAAATCTCTTTCTACCATGCAAAGCACGGCGCGCCGTCTCTCGGTGCCAGCCCCTTCCATGTCTCGGTCAGCCAGGCGATTAAGAACCTCGGAAACATGTCGTTTCCTGAAGAGCGGCTCGCTGGTAAGCTAGGATTGTGGGGTTCGACCTACAACGCGCCCAATCAGGAAACTCAGATTCAACGGACGATACGCTCGAACGCCGCTGATCTTGCAGTCGCGCTGCGTCGCGCAAGAGTGGCACCGGATGCGCACCGCCGCGCTGTCATTGTGACTTCGTCGCTCAGTCGGCAAGCGCTCGAGGACGCTTTAGCCGCTATTCAGCGCGGTGAAAGGCCCACTCCGTCCTTTGTTCAACTCTACTGGCTTATGCAATCCTTCTTCTCGGCATGCGCGGAAGTCGGTGCCAGCGGCGCGGTCATCTGCCAGCCATGACGCCGCCAGGCAGGCGCGGCGAAAATCCGGTATGACGGGCCGCACCGTGGCAAAGGCTGTGTCAGGTCAATGGCGGCTTAGGGCCGACCGGGCATTAGAAATGGACCGACAAATACACCAAAGCGCATGGCGCGCTCTTCACGTATAGTCGTCGATGCTGTCCTCCAAACTCTCGCCGGTCAGCTCGCAGAAGGTCTTTAGAGCACCTTGTAGCGTGAAATATTGATGTTCGCTGCGGTGAACGAACAGCTCGCCACGGATCGTGATCATGGCGACAGCCCAGTCTTTGATCGCGTCAGCTTCCGCGGCACGGGTAAGAACGACCAGCCCGTCTTCGACGAGCGCGCACTGAACGACCAAGCTCTGGTAAATGTCGTTCCGGGCAAAAACCTGTCCGAACCGGAGGTTCTGTGCGTATCGTTCCAAACCATCTTCTGACACCGCCTCCGGGCATCCCGGAAACTCGGTGGGAACCCTCCACTTCACTTGGATCGCCGATGGCGTCAGGCTTTCATACTCTTCTGGCTCCGGCTCGAAATCAGCTCGCTCACGGGTGCCGTAGAGCCACTCGCCGATTGTGCCGCCGCTCGGAACCGATCCGCTCTTCGCCCATGCCTCGAAGCGGGACTTGGTTCTGGCACCCTCTTCCTTGGTCACGGTTCGCATCCATGAGACGTCGGGAAAGGATGTCTCGTTTATGGGCTTGGACGGATCTTCGAGAAACGCTTCTATCGACCCGTAAGCCAGCTCAATTCTGCGGGCGGTGGTTTCGTTCAGGAGGGCATTTTCCAGCCTAGTGAGCCAGCGCAGGTTCTCGGGCCTGTTATTCGCCCGATTGGTGTCGATGTGATCGACGACATGCTGATCGGTGGGTGGCGGACCGTTGAAGGCGCTGCAAACGATGCGATGGATCGGCACACCGGCCAGAAGTTGGTAGCCGGTCGTGAGGTTCTGGCGTCCGAAGGTCCATGCTTTGTCGAGCGGACGAGCGCGTTTTCGGAATTCATTTAGTCGATAGACCGCGCCGTTGTCACGGACGCGATATCGCTCGCCGCGATATTCGACCTCGACTTCGGCTTCGTAGATATCCAAGAGGTGGTCATGCTCGCCCACAGGCGTTTTCAAGGATGGCATCTTGCTCTCCAGTGCAAGGGTGTCTCGGCCTTCCCCGGAATGGCCCGGTGCCGGCTATTTTTGGCAGACGTGAAATAGTGCGTCGGGCGCTGCCTTATGCTCTGGACGCATCGAGAGACTGGCGAATGTATGAGGTTAGAGTCAAGAAGAACGAGGGACAGCGCACCCTCTCGCTACGCTCACTAGTCTGAAGGAACTTTGATGACGGCTTTGCGGGCTGCAAACGGAGCATCCAATCGCGGCATTGAGAGTCCGGTAGGGGCCGCACGAAACACTGACTTCTGTAGCCAGCGTGGCAGGGTAATCATTATACGGTGCGCTTCTTGGTGCGAATACTGGTAAGAGTTGTGCTGTAAGTCAATCAAGATAGTAGGATGTGCAATTGGAACGCCTTTTTGTGACTGTGCTCGGCAATCGAAACTCTGGAAAATCCCTCACTTGGAACACCCTATTTGGGGCGACAGTCCGAACTGGTAAGAACACTCGAAAACTTTCTTTGAGCGGGAACCGATGCGTTGAGGTTTTCTTGATCAGTGGTTCTCCGGAAGAGCGAAAGACCTATGCCGGTGACATCTTGGCAGACCAAGAATGCCGAATTGTTTTGTGTTCGGTTCAGTACGCCGACACGGGTTTAGAAACTTACGACTATGCATTTGCGAACGGGTTCTCGGTCTTCGCCCAATGGCTAAACCCTGGTTATCATGACGCGGGTGAGAATTTTAATCGTCATGGCATGACGCCTTGGTTGCTTGCCCGAGGTGCCACTATCTCGATTAGAGATGCTACTCGAGCAGTTCATACCAGAGCCGAAGAGATACGTCAGTTTGTTGATGGATGGGCATCATCACGTGGCTTAACTTTTCCCTGTCCGTAGGACCTTTTAGATCTGGAAAGCCATGAATGGCCGCGATGCAGGCTGCGACCGCAGCATCATTAGAGCTCGTCGGATGGCGGCTATGGGCCGAATTCTGGTTCCAATCAATTGCGCCAGGGCAAACGGACATCAGCGAACGGAACGGGGTCGTAACGAAGATCGCTCAATGGCTGACTTGAAACCTCCACACACATACCGTCGCGTCCCATTTCGAGGATGCCGGGGATGGGTTGAAACAGGGGAAGATCTGGGTCGCAGATCGGCACCGGAGGGGAAATCGACCGGCACATGGCCGAGGCCGTCAAGGCGGCTCTCAACATCGGACATTCCATGCTTTCAATACTTTGCTCCAGGTCTTTCGCCAGATCTCTGTCCGCATCCTTCAAGCCTGAGGTTGCGGCATCGTAGGCGATGTCTACGGCGTAGACGTTTTCGAGGAGGTACTGAAGATTCTGACCAGAATAGGCGATCATGTTCTCGAAGAAGACCTGTTGCGACTGGTAATCCGATGGGTGACGGTCGGCGATCGCCAGACTCGCTCCAAGTCGCCAGATGCTATCATTCATTTCACCGTACCACATCCCGTCTTCCCATGACCGTCGGGCCTGATGAAGGAGGTCGGGAAGTGGGGTCACCTGATAGTCTTCAAGCAGGAGCTGTGCCTGAAACCTGAGTAGCTTGTGATTGAAAGGATCGTCTTCCAATCGGGACGAGACCATGTCCCGGACCCGGGCTCTGGCCTCCTCGGCATATCCGTCGTTTTGGAAAAATCGGGCGATCCTGCCTGCGTCGGACAGATAGCGAACAGGGTCGGAGTCGTGGGTCAGGGCTGTACGATGGATCTCGAAAATTCGTTCCGGGGTTCCCTCGTAGTCCCTTTGGTGTCGGAGGAAAGTGACAAGGCGGGCCGCGTCAAGGGTTGGTTCCTCCAGTTGCCATAACAGGTCTTCAGCGCGAGCGCGAATGTCAGCGTCGACATGCCGGACGACAGCCAATTCCGTCATGCAAAGGTCCGCATCATAGTCCCGAGCGGCCTGACCGTACATCAGACACAGGTTGGCGACATCCCTTCCCCCGCTGGAAGACCGGATCTGCGCCGCACGTGAAATGCGCAGGACACTCTCTCGTTCAGGGGCGATCTCAATCAATCTGGTGGCCAAAGGCGCGGCCTCGTCCAGCGTTGCATATCGCATCTCCATTGCGACCAGCCCGGCATCGAGCCCAGGTACAAAACCGGTGGGATTGGCCGCGGCCTGCCGGGCAAGAGCGTGCGCCCGACTGCGAGCATCTTGCCAGGGCTGCATCGCCTCTCGGACCTTTGGCTCGCGATAGATTTCGTACTCACTTCCCAACAATTCGACCGCCCTGATCGCCACCCAGGCTTCCGCTGCGACTGCAAATGGGGATTCATGGCGCTCAGCGTGCCACTTTTCTATCACTTCGATCCGTTGGGGGTGGGTGGTCTGAAATAGCCGTGAAGCGATGTCACGTAGGTCTTTCGCGCTGCCGCCGTCGATCACATCCTGATGCAGTTCAGCGAGGACATTTTCAAGTCCGGCGATATCCCCGGCATCCAAGAGCAGCCTTACCTGATCCACCGGAGTTTCGGCCTTCACTTGATTGGCCACTGGAAGCACGCACGCCCATATAACGAACGCGAGTTTGATGAATATCGCCGATTTGTCGGGCTTCCCCCGGGCCTCGCAACAGGTCGGATGTTTGCCGTGTTTTTTCGGAAGGTCAGACCAACGCAACAGAATCATCGCCCCGCTCCCGTGAAGTAATCGGTCGGGACTGGGCTGAAGCCAAGCTGATGAATTGGCGCGGACTTGACCCAGGCACAGTCGGAACTGTTTTCCATCATGCGCCGGGCCCGATCCGGAAAATCCGACGCCCAACCTCCGATCGAGCAGAAGTTCTGGTTCGGTGCGGCTGTACAAAGGTAGTCGTAGATCCGTGTGACACGGAACAGCTCGCAACGTGACGCCTCGCCAATGGTCTCCGGATCCAAAGTTGAATTCGGGGCAAGGCGCGCCTCGCCAGTGGCGATCGACTGAGCCTCGAACAGATAGATTAGGTAGGATCTGACGTAGCTAACGTCGTGGTTGCCATAGAATATCTGGTTCTGAAAATACGGCATCTGGCGTTCAACCTGCCATGTGCCATTTGCGACCGCGTCAAGACGCCGCCCAAGTGCCCATGTTTCCGGCAGGTATGACCCGTGAACAAGCATCTCTTGCCAGAGGTCCTGTGCCTGCTCGATGGTGGCCGTCGGATCGCGGCGCAGGCGACGATCAAGGCTATCCTCGATCAAAACCCGAAGAATTCGGTGGCTTTGAGGATTGTCAGGGAGCCGGTCCGTCAGCACGGCGATCATCGCATCATGCGCTTCGATCTCATAGAATGGCATTTGAAAAGTCCGGTTGATCCTGGCCAGTTGATCGACATAGGCGGGGACGATCATCTCTGGCCCCAGACTGGCGCGATGGAGCCGCACCACTTCGTCAGGCGCTTCTGGTCGGTTTGACCATTCTCTGAGGTAGGCCGCCAGTCTTGCATAGTCGAGAAACTCTTCATCGCGGCGGTCGAGCGCTTCAAGCGCCGCCTGCCGCCACCTGCCGCTCAGACCGTTCTCGAAGACCGCGTCGATGAAGCACAACTCTGCGTCATAGTCCGGAACCCTCTCCGTCATGGTTCCGCAAAGAGCGATGATCTCGACCGCGCTTCCCCCCCAATTGAGGTTTGCTGCAGCCAGTCCAAGCAAGATCGCGTGCCGGTCGGGCGCGATATCAAGTTCGCGATCGACGATCGTCAGCATCCCGCCATAGTCCCCGCGTACTTCGCGAAGCAGGATTGCGGCATCCAGTGCAGGAAGAAAGTCGTCGGCGGACTCGACCGCAAGCGCGGCATAGCCGGATGCGCTCTGCATTTCATCTTCAAAACCTTCAATGGCAAGCGGAGATGTCATGCCGTAGGCAGCAGGACCCCGGACCAGAAAGGCGCGGTAATAGTGCGACCATGCCAGTGCCGCCGCAGCATAGGGAGACGCAGGATAGGCTTCCAGCCAGGCCTTGGACAACTCCATCCGATCCCGGTTCGCGGTGACAAACAGGATGGAATAGACAGACCGGAGTTGCGAAAAATCCCGCACGTCGAGCGCCGCTTGATGAGCCGCCGAAAACTCGGTTTCAAGCTGTTCGAAATCGCGGCTTTCCAGAGTCTGGCGCACGAAGTCCGCTCCGAATTCGGCCCGTACTGGTTGGCCAATTGTTATTAATAGAAGAAAGCAAGTGATAAATGTCTGCATGACAGCCCCTTTTGCTCTACTTTAGGTTTATTCCGAAATCGGCAAATGTATGGCAACAAAATGAAAACTATCTTCGTGGGGTGATGGGGAGACATCACGTTGCTCGTCAGGGATGAGCTTTGATGGTAGGTGATCGAGATGCCGATGAGCAGGGCGGCTCCGTTCAGATTCCGGGACGAACGTTCCAAAAAGGATTCTGTATTGGCACAGGATCGCTGCGGATTCGCTAGTTCTCCGTATCGATCGAGCGACTTGACGGATCTTGCACTATCGACTTGCCAATGGCGATGGACCGACCCAAAAGAGCCCCTCTTCGCAGATAGATGCTGAGCGGCGGTGCGACGGACACAGTGAGAGAGTCAAGCCGTCGCTTTGATCTGCGGGCTGGCTTCTACAGAGGGTGTCGACATTGCAGCGAATGTCCGTAGTGCAGGCTGCGAACGCAACACCATGACACTAGGTCGAGTGACCGGCTGAGGCCGTCCGGGCTGGTGGACAAGGCCTGGAAGTGACTTGGCGGCTGCCCGCCTGCGAACATGCCAAGCTCACCCTGACGATTCCCGTGTGTAGTCCGGTTTTGCTGGACAAATCGGTTGGGATTTGGCCTGATGTTGCCTGAAGCAGGCCAATCGGCCAAAGCTTCCAATCTGTATCGGACACATTTTGCGCCTCAAAGCTCTGCAAATACAACAGCTTGACGCGCAAACCTCCAAAAACACATTCCCGCCGGGTTGGCGAGGCGTGTGTGTGTGGGGGGGGTGGTGGACGAGGTGGATCGGCGGCGATGGAACTGCCCGAAGGTTCTCCAAACGGCCACTCAGTTGAGGTTTCGGGCACCTGATTGGACCTTAGACTCAACGGTAAGATTCCCCAATAATTTTGCGATGTAGGATGCTAAGGAATCCTAAGCTTCGAACGCATCACTAGGAGTAGAAATCCAGCCTCTGGCGAATTGGCTCACTATGCCGTTGGGCTCACCGGCGATCGCCGCCCTGTTCCCATGATTTTTTACCAAGAAGGGCAGTCTTGCGACATCGCGGATGTTAAAGAAATGCAACATCATCGCAGAGATCGATCGCCTCAATCAGAAGGCCACTGAGAAGGCCGAGATCACCGCGACAGAGGTGCTGGATAAGTGGGTCAACATCTTCCGGGCCGACCCAATCGACGCCATCAAGATCAGGCGTGTCCCCTGCCGCTACTGCTACGGAGCCAGCCACCTCTACCAGTGGCGGAATGAGGCCGAGTTTCGGGCGGCACAGGCCCGGTTCAATGCCAAGTCTGACAAATGGAAGGCGGAACACGCCCATGAGGCGCCTTCGATGGACGGGGGCTTCGGCTACAAGCGTCTTCGCCCCCCTCATCCAGAGTGTCCCTATTGCGAGGGGGAAGGGGAACCCGAGATCTACATCGCCGATCTGTCAAGCCTCCCCCCGCAGGCCAGGGCCCTGATCAAAGGGGTCAAACAGACCCAGCACGGCATCGAGGTGCTGTTTCACGATCAGATCAAGGCCACCGAGTTTCTGTCCCGCTTTACGAAACTGGAGGATGCGCCACGCGATCCGGCGGAAAGCATCGACCGTTTGGCCGCCGCAATCGCGACGATCCAGTCACGCGGCTCTTCCGCCCCGATCAAGACCGGGCAAGGCTCGCAGCCTCAAAGTGATTTGGAAGAAGAGGATATTGACCCATGACCTTGATCAACATTGCCCCCATCTACGTCAACAACGCCGATGGCACCCGCCGGAACCTTGTCGAGGCCGCCAATGCGGCGCTCCTGGAGTATTCAAAGCGGGGCAACGACCTCGGCCACCGCATCGCCCGCAACTGTCACGTCGAATCCGCTGGGACAGTCCTGGAACCCGGCAACCCGCTTGTCGCTCTTGTGATCGAATGGGCGGGATCGCCTTCGCAGACGCACACACCCGTCGCCTACCTCGTCCCCGGCCTGATCAGCAAGGAAACCATTGTCGCCGAGATAATTGCCTCCTGCCTCTTTTTGTCCGATGACTACTTCCAAGCCGCTTCCGAGGGCCGGGAGTTCGATGAACCGGAAGAGGACGACCGCAGCGACACCCCGTCGACCGGTGAGACGATCCACTGATGGCACAACGCGGCATCATAAACCGGCGGATGATCGACACGCTGCGCGATGCGCCGCCCGAGATCGTCAGTGAGGCGCTTGCCCTAAGCGTCACACCGGACATGGTGCCGCAGACCGACGTGGAACTGATCGCATGTCTCGCCTCTTGGGAGTGGCGCATATTCAGCGGCCAACTCTACAAGATCATGACCAAGGATCCAGAGGCCGACGAGGACGACGAAACCGCCGTTCTCGTCGTCCCCTTCATCCCCAACCGGGCGCAGCGGAAGTTCCTCGACCGGCTCCACACCCGCAACGTCATCCTCAAGGCCCGTCAGCTGGGCTTTACCACCCTGATCGCCATCCTTTGGCTCGACCACGCCTTGTTCAACGCGGACCAGCGCTGCGCCATCATCGCGCACAGCCTCGAAGATGCTGGCGTCATCCTGCGCGACAAGGTGAAGTTCGCCTTCAACAACCTTCCCACCTACCTGATCGGCGAGGAAGGGCAGAACGAGTTGCCTCTGTTCTGGCTCTCCAAGGATAGCGAGACCGAGATTGTCTTCGGTCACAACAACAGCGCCGTTCGGGTCGCCACATCTGCCCGGTCAGGCACCTACCACCGGCTTCATGTCTCCGAGATGGGGAAGATCGGGGCCAAGTTCCCCCTGAAGGCCAAGGAAATCGTCACAGGCTCGCTTCCCACGGTTCCCAAGACCGGGATCACCGTCATCGAGTCCACCGCCGAGGGAAGATCGGGCGAGTTCTACCGCATCGCCACCCGCGCGGAAAAGAACACCCAGATCGCGGAGGCCACAGGCCGCAGGCTGGCCGCCAAATCGTGGAACTTCCACTTCTTCCCGTGGTGGGAAGAGGCCGCCTATGTCGAAGACCCCGCCAATGTGGATCTGACGCCGGCGGATGAGGAATACTTCCTCGACCTCGAATCCCAGATCGGCCGCAAGATCACACCGGAGCAACGCGCCTGGTATGTGATGACCCGCGAAGACGAGCAGGGCGGCGATGCCGAAAAGATGTGGCAGGAGTATCCCACCACCCCGGAAGAGGCATGGAAGGCCAGCACAGAAGGAACATGGTTTGCCAAGCAGCTTGCCGCGGCCCGCAAACAGGGCCGTATCGTCCCAAGCCTTCCCAAGCTGACCACCGTTGCGACCCACACCTTCTGGGATATCGGCCACGGCGACGGGACCGCGATTTGGCTGGGTCAAGAGGTGGGCGCACAGTTCCGTTTCGTCGGCTTCATCGAGGAATGGGAAGAGGATTACGAGTTCTATTGCCGCAGGCTGGACGAGGAAGCCGACAAGCACGGCTATCGCTGGGGCTACCACCACCTCCCCCACGACGCGATCCAGAAGCGCCAGCAGATGAATTCCCGCGTCGGACGTGAGGGCCGCCGGGTCAACAGCGCCGAGGAAATGCTTCAAGCCCTCCGGCCTGACTGGCGGTTTCACATCGTCCCGCGCGTGGATCGCGTCATCAACGGCATCAATGCGGTGCGCGAAGAGTTCGCCTCCTACTGGTTCGACGCCACCGAATGTGCGGCTGGGCTAGTGCACCTCGAACGCTACTCCAAGAAGCGAAACACCGTGCAGGGCGGTTTCACCGACGAACCGCTGCATGACGAACACTCCGAGGCCGCCGACGCGCTGCGCCAGAAGGCGCAAGGCTACCGGCCCCTCGCATCGATCCCTCGCAACCACGAACCCCACGGCAGACGGTCCCGACCGCACCGCCGCGCAATTTCAGGAATGGCAGTATGATGCAGACCCAGCCCCAACAGATCGCCAACACCCCGGAAATGGCCGTGGACCTGCGCTACCCCGCCATGGAAGCCGACTATGGCGACATCCGCCTCACCCTGACCTGGTATATCCCGGACGGTCAGCCCTGCATGGTGCTGACCCCTCTGTTGCAGCGTCACAAATCCGCCTTTGTTCCGCCAATCATCCTTTTGACCAACGCTTGGCGCTGGGATGAGAAGATCGGAGACACCCGCTGGGCATATGACGCAGCAGGCATCTTCACCGAGGCGCTGGGGTTCACCCGATCGATCGCCATGACCCATCGCATCCTTTCCATCATCCGCGACAATCTGGGCGAACTCTTGGCCCTGCCCAACATGACCCACACCGAGTCCCATGCCGTGGTCGCAGAACTCACCGTAACCAACCGCAGCACCGGGAAGACCCGCCAGATCGAGGTATCCCGACATGTTTGAGAACAACGAGCACGACTACGACCCCGAACGCCCCGAATGTGCGAAGTTCGCCCGCGCCATCGACACCGACCCAATGCGGCACCTCAAGGATCCGGCACCGGACCTCAAAGCCGTGGCCCCGTCCAAGCTGGATAGCCCGCAGATAAAGAACCGCCACACCAGCCTGATCAGCCATTTCTTCACCGAACTGGAGATCCAGAACAGCAACCGCCGCCGCCGCGCCGAATACGAAAGCTTCTATGATGGCTGGGGGCAATGGGCGGAAGAAGACAAAGAGATTTTGGAGGGACGCGGCCAAGTGCCTCTTACCTTCAACGTCTCCGCGACCTCTGTGAACTGGCTTCTGGGGACTGAAAGACGCGGCCGCACAGATTTCCGCCTTCTCGCCCGCCGGAAAGAAGGCACCAAAGCCGCCGAACATAAGACCTCGATCATGAAATACCTCTCCGATGTGAACCGGTCAGAGTTTGGTATCTCGCGCGCCTTCAAGGACAGCACGATCACCGGGCTTGGCTGGCTGGAATCCGGGGTGCAGGACGCCGACAACCGCGAACCCGTCTATGACCGCTACGAAAGCTGGCGGAACATGATCCATGACAGCCGGGCCACCGAGGATGATCTGAGCGATGCCCGCTACCTCTTCCGGGTCCGCTGGACCGATGTCGACACCGCCTGTGCGCACTTCCACGACCGGAAATCCATGATCATGGCATCCGCTCAAGACACCTTCGACTATTTCTCCGGTCTCGGAGGCGGGCTTGATGACCCCATGGACGAGAAAGAAGAGCAGCTTGACGATGCTGGCCTCACCAGTGCCACCCTTGCCCCCCTGAACGGATCGGGCACACGGCGCCGGGTCAGGCTCATCGAATGCTGGTATCGCATCCCGGAGAACGAGATGCAGATGTCGACGCCTCCCAACAGCTGAATCCATGAGATGCGGTCAATTCTAGCTGCTGTTGCGGTGCGCTGGCGCTAGTAGTCTAGTCAAAGACTGCTATATAATCTGACCGACAGACCTGTCCCCATCAGGCCTACTTGGTATGGTGACGAGTGCTGAACTGAATAGCCCACTATGATGTGGCGAAGCCGAGCGGAAAACGAATGCTGCAAAAGCTCATTGAAACTACTCGGTGGTTTCGGATGCCGAGGCGACTCCCGTCAGCAAGGCAGCTTCGTGCCAGAGGTGATTGGAATCTGGCGGCAAATGAACTCCTAGCGCTTCTTGAGGATGGTCCGAGAAGCTACCTGGAGGCTGTTCTCATCTCCTTTGTGCTTTTTCAGGCTAGAAATCTGGAGGAAGCTGAAGAGGCATTCCGGTTGATCAGTTCAAATCCCATTCGCTATCGACTTGGAAGCGACGCGGATGTGGACTTCCTAAGCAAGTTCTCAGATTTTCATCTGCATATTTGCTCGAAAAAGAATGGGAGACATGTTCCGTCAATAGTGGATTTGAACTCTTTGCTGACCGACCAAATGAGAGCTTCGCGGCGAGTTCGGCGTGTTCTTCCCAAGTCAGAGTGGGGCGACATCCATCCGGACGTCTGGTTGCAGCCTCACTCGAACAGAATACCTGGTTGGGTCGACGCCAAACTTGCGAGTCGGCTTGTCGAAAGAATCAAGAATGGAAGCGACGTCAAAGCGGCCTGAAATCTTGTGCTACGCAGGCATGGCCGGGACGTCTAGACGTAATTCTCAATGACCGATCAAACTGATGAACAGAAGGCCTGGATCGTGATCTTGATGGCGACCTATGATGGGGCGCCCCACTTGGCAGAACAATTGAATAGCATCGCCGCACAGACCTATGAGAATTGGTCGTTGCTGGTAGGCGACGACGGTTCAAATGATGGTACGCTTGATTTGTTGGAGGCATTTGGGAAACGGGGACATAAGTTGTCGGTCATCAAAGGGCCAGGGGAGGGTAGCACAGCGAATTTCATGGCACTATTGCAGGCTGCCGCCGAACAGGAAAAGGGGGGGTGTATTGCCTTTTGCGACCAGGACGACGTTTGGCTGCCTGACAAACTGGAACGTGCGGTCGAGCGCTTGCGTGCCGTCGCGCAGGATGTCCCTGCGCTCTATTGCAGCAGGAGCTGGGTGACGGACGCCGAGTTGGGGAATTGTAAGCTTTCGGTAGCTTGGTCGCGCCCGTTGGGTTTCCGCAACGCCATCGTGCAGAATGTAGCGGCAGGCAATACGATAGTACTAAACCCCACCGGGTCGCATTTGGTTTTGCAAGAGAGCAAAGTCGCAGGCGTGGTAGTGGTTCATGACTGGTGGATCTACCAGATCATAAGCGGCGCAGGGGGGCGGTTGATCTATGATGATTTGCCCACGCTACTATATCGCCAGCACGGCAGAAATGTCATTGGTGCAAACACCGGGCTACGAGCCCGTTTGAAACGCATTAGGATGTTGTTGGACGGTACCTTTTGCAGGTGGAGCCAAATCAATGTCGAGGCACTCAACCGGTCAAAATCAAGATTTACGCCGGAAAACCAGATGATCCTAGACGGGTTTGCCTTAATGCGCCGCGCTGGGATTCTGCGCAGACTGCGACTCATCTGGCAGTTGCGGCTCTACCGGCAGACTTGGCTCAGTACGGCGGCGCTATGGCTAGCGGTACTGATCAAGCGAATTTGAGGTGGATTTCAAACCGTACGCTCGGGATGCGAAATCTGATCTGGGTGCATTTGCGCAATGGGAGCCCTGGGATGCGATCACATTGGCTCTGAGTAGATTCTCAATGAACCTAATCGATCGCGCGTCAGGGCAGTGTAGCGTGACTGTCATGGACCTCTTTGGGGGCGCTCAACGTACTTGGATGTCTTCTTGTTTCCCCTTGCCACATCTCGCTCCCTTTGTCACATTTTCCCGATGGCAGCGCTCGTTTTTGGAAAGATAGACTGCAGCAACTAGCTGAGGCCACCAAGATGCTCGCTCAGATGCGCGATAAATCGGCCCTCGTGGAGTGGCTGAATTGGCCGGAGGCGGTTAAAGTTGCTCGGCATTGATTATGACCCAAAAGGACGACCGCTTTGAACGCGACTCATTCGCCCTCTTCACGCTTTTCGCCTCAACAGTCGCTTCTGCGCGGCCTTGCGCGGCGGCCGCCAAATCTGGTGCGAATCAAGTCGACGCTTGGACTCGTCTCGAAGTTGACTTTTTTCGTGTTCGTGTTCGTGCCAGCGCTGGTCGGGGGCTACTATTACTTTGCGATCGCTAGCGATCAATACGAGACCGAGATACGGCTCGTTGTTCGTAGCATTGGGTTGCAGACGGCCCAAGAGGAGGGTGGCGACCGAGTGACTATGCTAGGTGGGGCCGCAGTGGTGCAAGATGCTCACATCCTAGTCAACTACCTCTCGTCAGTGGACGTTGTGAAGGATCTCCAGGATGACGTCGATCTACGCGCAGCCTTTTCTAGGGAAGGGGTTGATGAGTTTTCGCGGTTGGAACCGGATGCGACAATGGAGGAATTGCACAGCTATTGGAAACAGCAGACCACCTCCTACGTTGACGGGCCATCGGGCATCATCCAATTCTCTGTCCGGGCTTTCAGTCCCGAGGATGCGGTGCTCATCTCGGAAGCCGCGATCAGGCGCGCGGCGGGTCTGATCGAAGAGCTGTCAGAGGAGGCGAAACGCTCGTTGCTCGAACGTTCTAGGCGAGAACTCGACGCGGCAAAAGCCGCTTACGTCGCCAGCCTAAACGATCTGCGGGATTTGCAGAATGAGGCAGGCATCCTCAATCCGCTAACCGAGGCTGGGGTTTCCACAGAGCTAATCGCCACGCTCTTCATGGAGAAGCTCGAGGCCGAGGTTGAGCTAGAGGTGCTCAGAAACAGCGGCGCCTCCAACTCCCCGTTGATGACTCAGCTGTACAACCGAATTGACACGCTGGGATCTCGGATTGATGAGCAGCGCCAGCAGATGGCGGGGGTGCAACAGGATGGAGGTGAGTTGTCGGCCTTTTTCGCTAGAATCAACTCGCTTGAGACTGAACGGTTGCTGGCCGAGAGCCTCTACCGCTCGGCTAGCAGAAACTTCGATTTGGCCAAGTCAACCACCGAGCGGCAATCTACTTTCGTTTCTGTCTTTTCTCCGCCGATCCTGCCGACGTCCCCGAACCATCCCCAACGCTTTGCGCTTTGGATCATTCTTGTCAGCTGCCTGCTGGCCGTTTGGGCCACGCTTGTCCTTGTTCTTGCTTCCATAGACGATCATAGGAGCTGACTTGTGATCGTGATGGATCGAGTAGATAAGTTCTATGAACTCGAAGGTCAGCGGCGTTACATTTTGCGCCAACAGTCTATGCATTTCGAGGCGGGCTACTCTTACGGGCTCCTAGGCGTAAATGGGGCAGGAAAGTCCACGACCATTCGGCTTCTGGCGGGGCTTGAGCTGCCGGACTCGGGAACTATCCGCCGGGACTTAAGGGTGTCGTGGCCATTGGGGTTTGCGTCCGGCTTCAACTACCTGATGAGCGGGCGAGAAAACCTCAAGTTTGTCTCCCGTGCTTATGGCGAGGACCCCAAGAGGGTGCTCAAGTTCGTTTCCGACTTCTCCGAGTTGGGGATCTACCTAAACCAGCCAGTAAAGACGTATTCCTCTGGCATGATTGCTCGTTTGGCTTTTGGACTGTCCATGGCGATTGAATTCGATTGCTATCTGATCGACGAGATTGTTTCGGTGGGCGACGCCCGTTTCCAGCAGCGCTGCGAGGACGTGTTCAAGGAGCGGCGAAAGCGAGCTTCGCTAATCATGGTCTCCCATGACATGAACATGATTAGCCGCTTCTGCGACCGAGCGATGGTGTTGGTGGATGGGGAACTGCTCGCTTTTGCGAGCGTCGACGACGCGATAGGCGTCTATATGCGGTTGAACAAATGACCTACATGTCTAGACATTCTCGCTCTGCGGCGCCGCGGGGTTCCTTTGATGGATGACCAGAGCCATCATAACGCCCTAACCCCCCCGGCTCGACAGACGTCGGCGCAGCCTGCTGTGCGCAACCGGCAGATTTCGGAGCAACTGCGGGACGCATCGCGAAAGCTTGCTATGCAAAGCGGTTCGCGGCGCGGGATCTATTCCGCTCTTGGTCTCGCACCGAGGCGGCGCGACCGAGCGTTCAGGCTACTCTACAGATTGGCCTTCGTGATGTGCTTCCTGGCACCGCTGGCTGGTGGGCTGGGGTACCTGTACTATTTTCTCAGCCCCCAGTACGAGACTGAGACACGCTTCGTATTGCGCTCTGCGCTGCCCGCCTTTCCAAATGCCGACGCGCCAAATGACGCCAACGTCGCCTCCTTAAAGGTTGTGCAGGACACCTTGGTGGTGGTCAGCTTCCTAGAGAGCCCTGGCCTGGTCAAGCGCCTCAACGAGGAAGTCAATCTGGAGAGGATCTACGGTGGGGCGGAGGTCGACCCACTTTCTAGGATGCGGCTCGGTGCAAGCCCTGAGGACATGGCCGAATATTTCGAGAAATTCATTACCACCGAAGTGAGCTCTGTGAGCGGTATCGTGACGGTAAAGTTGCGCGCCTTCCGGCCCGAGGACGCAAGCGAAGTGCTTGAAATAATCTTCTCGCTCGCCGAAGAGCGGGTGAACCTGCTCAACGGAACAATCTGGGCCTCAGTCTTGGAGGTGGCCGAGCGCAACTTCGACGAGGCATCGGTCCAGCTTCGTGAGGTGCGCCAGCGATACGCGGCGCTGCAAAATGAGACCGGCGTCTTCGATGTCGAGCTGGAAGCCAAGGTCCTATCCGAGGTCATCACCGCCTTGCGCACAGAACTGATCGACCTCGAAAACCGCCGCGCAACGCTGTTACTGGAAGTGCCCGAGACCCATCTCAATGTAGTGCGCTTCAATCGAGCCATCGAAGTCCGCACAGCCCAACTAGAGCAACTGAAGGACGAGTTGGCAAGCTCTCGGGGAAGTGCCGCTACCTTGTCGATCAACCAACAGCGCTTCGATGCGCTCCGAGTTGAGCTGGAGATCGCGCAGGATCGCTTCAAAACGGCGGCTACTGAGCTGGAGCAAGCCAAGCTTCTTAACTCGGTGCAGATGGTCTTTCTTGACCGCTTTATATTTCCCACCGTGCCGCAAGGCAGCAGCTACCCAATCTATGCTTGGGAGGTGGTGCGACTGCTGTTTTTTTGCCTATCGACTTGGGGTCTGGCATTTCTGGCGCTGAGCTGGCTGCAGCGTCGTGTCGATTAAGGGCGCGATGATGAGCGAAACCAAACCAGTGCATGAGGTGTTTATTTCCCGGCGCCAAAGCATGTTGGCCGCCCTGGCCGAGCAACGCAACATTATGGGCGCGGTAATTCTGCGTGACTTGCGGACCCGTTTCTTCAACCACGGCTTGGGCTTCCTGATCGTACCAGCTTTTCCCTTTGTGCACCTCTTCGCGCTTTTGCTGTTACACAATCTGGCGGGCAGCGAATACGCCTATGGCGAGGATGCGAACGTCTTTCTGGCCACTGGCCTCATCCCAACATTGAGCTTCATGTACGTCTCTCGCTTCATGGGGCTATCGCTTCTGATGAACCGTCCCATGCTGGCCTACCCGATAATCGGGATGCTTGAAGTTGTCTTTGCGCGTGCCATTTTGGAGATTCTGGGGGCGGTCTGGATGGCGGCGGCGGTGATTTCGGTGCTCTATGCGGTTGGGTCGGACCCGCTTCCGGCGGACCCAGTGCAGGCTTTTTTAGCCTTCTGCACAACCTTGCTCTTGTCTGTGAGTGTCGGGCTGCTAGTGGCTCTGGTCACAGCGGTCTTCGAGACATTTGTTACCGTCTGGGCACTGACGCTGATCTTGTTCTATATTGCCTCAGGGTCACTCTTTGTAGTGTCGTTGTTGCCTGCGCAGGCAGTGCGCATCCTAGCCTGGAACCCGGTACTTCATTGCACTGAGTGGATGCGGACGGCCTATTATCCAAGCTATCCCGAACAGGTGCTCGACAAAGGGTATCTTCTGGCGGTTGCCTTCGGTGCGCTGGTGCTGGGGCTCGCGGCAGAGCGGGCCCTGCGCCGCCGGATCCTAGGGGGCTAGAGTCATCAGCCAAAAGAAGATTTTCGACGGAATTCGTGGGCAAGCTAGTGGGAAAGAGACATCTTCGCTCGAACGAGAGCCATGTCTTGCGCCCAAGTGGTCAACTGCGTGTCCGAGTAAGCCGAGATGGCATGCAATTCAGATAATAGCGGCGGCCAAATGGCGGTCAGCATTGAGGTATTCGTCAACATTTTGTCGGGCTTGAGGGGGTGGCTGCCGATAGTCTTTCCTCCTCCGTCTGACCCGGGTCAAACTGCGAGGGGGCGAAGCTGAACGACATAGGCTTTTGTGAGTAGAAGGCGCGTTAGTGGGAATACTTTTCCGAATTCTCACATTGAATGTCGGCCTAAACTGTAGTTTCACCGCCCACATGGCTAACGGAGTGGGCGATTTCTCATGAGTAAACTTTTCTGCGTTTGTAAAGAGCGGGCCAAAAGGCTACTTGGTATGAAGAACTACCTCAGAGTTCGCCAAACGATCTTAAATGTGCAGCAGAAATTAGCCTTCGGTGCGCAAGAGGTTGCCGCCGATGCGGCCCTTTTTGCCAAGATATCGGCGTCCAAGACGACCTTCAGCATTGTTGTGCCGATCTACAATACGCCTGAGCCGTACCTACGGCAGTGCCTACAATCAGTCTATGATCAGATCTACCAAAAGTGGGAGCTTGTCCTGGTCGACGACAAGTCGACGGCGCCACACATTCGCCCCGCGCTGGAGGCGGCGGCCAATGCTGATCCACGGGTCCGAGTGGTGTTCCGTGAAGAGAATGGAAACATCTCAAAGGCCACGAACTCTGGCCTTGAAGCAGCCACAGGTGACTACTACACGGTGTTGGACCACGACGATCTTCTGCACCCTGCGGCTCTTTTCTGGATGGCTGAGGCCATCCAACGCAATCCAGAAGCGGAGTACTTATATTCCGATGAGGACAAGACTGACAAGCATGGCCAGCATTTTTACAGCCCATTTCTTAAGCCGGGCTGGTCGCCAGAACTCCTGCTTCAATGCATGTATACCTGCCATATGAGCGTGTTCGACCGCAAGAAGGCGCTGCAGATCGGCGGTTATCGCAGCAGTTTCGACGGGGCGCAAGACTATGATTTTACGCTGCGTTTCGTCTCAAGATTCGACAGAATATGTCATGTGGACAAAATCCTGTATCATTGGCGGGAGTGGGAGGAGTCGACTGCGCTGAACCTGGATGCCAAGCCAGAGGCCTACAAGCGCCAACGCAAAGCGCTAACTGAGTACCTTGATGCCCAGGGCGAGACCTACACTATCGGGGATCACGCCATTCGCGGTCACCACAAAGTCACTTTTCTGCCGCGGCGGCGCGAGAAAGTTTCGATAATTATTCCTACAGCCAACAAGTCGGCTGAGATCAACGGCCACACTGAAAATCACGCAAACTCCGTCGTGCGCTCGATCCTAGAGACTACCACCTACGACAATTTCGAGATTATCCTCGTCCACGACAACAACCTGACCGACGCGCAGCTGCGTGCCTTTCGTTCCACAATTCGAGTTAGGTTGGTGGAGTACTGCAACGATGAAGGTTTCAATTATTCGGAGAAGGTAAACCTAGGAGCATCCGCCGCGACCGGCGAACACTTCCTGTTGATGAATGATGACACTCGGGTGATCACGCCGAACTGGCTTGAGCGGATGCTAGGTATGGCGCAGCGACCCGGGGTCGGGGCAGTGGGGGCGAAGCTCCTGTTCCCGAACGGTACTGTGCAGCACAGCGGAATATGGCTACGGGGCAACGTGGCCGGACATATCGATTACGGTTCCGAGCGGAACGCATTGGGCTATGACCTAAGCGGCAACTCAAACCGCAACTGCATTGGGGTAACAGCAGCCTGCCAACTGACTCCAAGAGCGGTATTCGAAAGACTGGATGGCTACCGTACCTATTTTCCGTTGAACTACAACGATGTGGACTACTGTCTTCGGGTGCACCAGAGTGGGCTGCGCTCCGTATGTCTAAATGATGTGGAGCTCTTCCATCATGAAGGGGCATCGCGCTCGGGCGGGCAAGAGGTGGCGACCGACGAGATCGAGCGCTTTCTGGAGTTATGGCGTGAGCGGGTACCCTACGACCCCTATCTGCCGTCCAACCTAGTTTAGACCAGACACACAGCCCGCGGGCACAGGTGACCCCTCAGTCAGTCGGTGGAATCTGCTTCTACAACCCTCTGACGCAGGGCTTCATAGGCGCGCCGCTCCAAGCTTTTGGGGTCCAGCTCGACTTTTCCAGCCGTTGGGCCCAGGCTCGCTTCGGCGGTCATTCCTTCAAAGGCTTGGACCGTTTCCTCCACCTGTGCGACATTCCCGGCTATTTTCCGCAGCCCAAGAGTGTTCTCCACGGGTCGGCGTTTCTCGATCAGGCACATCGAGTTGCGGAACCTTATCTCGTGGACATGACTTAGCATTTGTCCCATGGGCGGCAGTCCGAAGCGTTCCTCGAAGAACGTCATCGGGGTCTCACTCATCTCCGGGACGGTCCAGTGCTCGAGGTTGACGTAGTCGCTCAACCGCCGGAAAAAAGCCGCTGCGCTATCAGGCCGCTCGAGCCCACCGTTCCAAGGAGTTTGGAAGCCGCACATCAAATCCTCGCAGATATATACACCCCCGTCGCATAACCGGGTAAAAAGATGTGGGAATGCACGTATGATGTCCGCGCTCTGGTGAGAGCCATCGTCGATCACGATGTCGAACTCTGGGCAGATTCCATCGATTTCCGTGAAGGTTGTCTCCGCACCAGCGTCGCCCACCACAACCTGGATCTCTGGGGCCTCGAACTCTAGCGCACGGCAGGTTGGGTTGATGTCGCAGCCGATAATGTGGCGCTTCCGAGGAAAGTATTTCGACCAGATTTCTAGCGAACCGCCGTTTTGCACTCCAATCTCAAGCAGACGGATTTGATCCTCACGGAAGGGCGCTAGAGCCGCTTCGTAGACCTGCAGGTAGGTTGACCACTTGTCGCTCACCTTGCCGGTGTGGGCATCCCATATCGCACAAAGGCTCAACATGCTTGTGTGGCTCTCTCAGTTCGCGCTCTTTGTCATTAGAAAGAGACAGGAAGGGCCGTTGGGTCCATCGGTCTCCTCGAAGCCGATCTGGATGTTGTCGAAACCGTTGCGCTTGCACAAGGCGATAATATCGGGGCGCTCCATCCAGAAATGAACGTCATCCGGGCCGCCGCAGTAGCTACTCTGGTCCCACGCGCGGTAGTAGCTACGCCGGTGGAGCCGGAAGACATGATCTCTATGTTCGAATGCGACCGGCTCCCGCGAAAAGACCGTCCTCCGTGGGTCGTCCTCGTGCATGACCTCCGAGTCGAAATAATGGGTCCAAAGGATTAGGGCGCGGCACTTCTTGCCGATGTTGTCAAGTACTTCGACCGGGTTGTGCATGTGGTAAAGTATACCGGAGGCTAGAATGACGTCGAAAGTCTGATCCATCTGCTCCAGATAGCGCACGAAGTCACCGAGTAGGAAACGGCTTCGAGTGAGGCCTAGGATTTCTTTCGTGATCAGGCAGCGCAGGAACGCTTGCTTGTTGCCTTCGATTGCCAAAATCTCGCCAGCGCCGCGACGCTCGACGAGATAGGTATGGCTCCCTTCCAGCGGCCCGAGTTCCAAAACCCTTTTTCCTTCAAGGGACCCATACCGATCCAGCGCCCAGTGAAGCCGGGGGTCCGCGTGCAGGGCCATCGTACCCGCGGTCAACTCCAGGTCATCGGGAAAGGATCCGGCCCATCCAGACATCAGATCTAGGGCGTTTTGCGGGTGCGGTTCGCGATACTCAAACTTCGCAGTTAATGCATCGGTATTCTGGGCCGGTTTAGTCTGGAACCATCGGAAGAGCCGCTTGATGCGTTCAGAAATTCGCACGCTTGACCTCCACTCGCTGTCGCAGGGGCTCAACTCATTGCAGCCCAATCTCACCGGTCGCATGTTGCTGATCTCGCGTCAACGGGTGCCTTCCTGTGTGGGAAAAGTTGCCTGCTCGAGATAATGGTATACGACGAGGTCATTCTCCAAAGCAAGTTGCAGCGCGTTAACGCCCTTGAGGGCCTCTGCTAGAGCGAGAATGTGGATGGGGCGGTCGATCTCTGGCATTGCCAAGGGCGGTAAGCCAAGTTCAAAGCCAAGTTCTGTGTGGGCGCTTCTCGCGTCGACGCCGAGGATAGTGCGGTCGAAATATGAAAGGGCATTCAGCGCGCTCGGAATATCTCGCCGCGCGCCTCCTACACCGGGCGTATGGCCTGTAAGCAGGCCCGTGAGGGGCGACTCGATGGCAGACAACACCGGTCTAGGGGCTGATTTAAGCCTCCGACATAGTTTGTCCGTATCTGTAATCGCTATTCCTTCGAGATAGGCAGCGAGCGGAAGTAGCGCCACCACCTCTCGCTCCTCAAGATCGCACTGTACTTGGTGCGGTCCCTGGCACAGATGCGACAAGGTTTTGGCGAGTGACACGAAAGGCTCTTCGATTGAAACGATAGAGTATATGCCCTCGGACAGGTGCTTTTGGTGCGGTTTTACATTTACCCGTCCCTCGAAATACATTGATGAATAGTTGCCAAGATTAAAGAGCTGGCTCAGCGTCTCCTGCCCGTAGAGATGGGCGTCGACAAGGCTGTAAGCGAAGTGAGGCGCCAGGGTTGTAGCATAGGGATTCGATGCAGGCAGGCAGGTCTCGAGCCGGAACACCCGTCGTTGAATATGACGGTCCGGCCGGTTGCGCCGGTAGATCAGGAACCCGCTCTCCGCGTCGGTAATGGTAAGTTCGCGAACATCCCGCAGCGCTGGGATTTTGGTGGTGTCGAGGGTAAATGAGGCTAGGCCTGTCTGGTGTCGACCGATCCGTACCAGATCCTCAACTACTGCGTCGCATGGACCGGAATAAAGCACAACCTCATCCCCGACCACACGGATCGAGATATTTGCGGACAGACTATTGGGTACGAAGTAACCTTCAAGACGATCCTCGGTCTCAGTATGCACGTTAAACATCATTGTAATACTGCTGCTCGTTACCGCATCCGTGTACCAACTCTTATTAGATTGCTACGAACATGCCAAAAGATACTCATAGACCAGCGATCAGTACACGCTTCCGTCGGATCGCCTCGCTGCGACTTGGCATCTGCTTGGAGGGGGCGCAAGATACGGATTGGGTCAATCTGTGCCGCCAGAAGGCTGCAAGAAACATGTTCGCCGTCGCTTCTTTTCGGTGCGAAAGTAGTCATCAAGGTACTGTCGGTCTCCAATAGGAAGTAGGTCCCAGTCGGCCCAGGTGCAGGCATAACCAACAACCGCGGCCATGGCCTCCGTTGCGGCGGGTGAGGGAATGCCGACCATCGCAACTTCCTGCCCTGGAACTTGCTCGACAGTATTGAGCTCGTTGTCCGTCCGCTCGCGTGTCAGGATGATTACAGAATAGTCTCTCAGAGCAAACTCACCGTCGATGACGATCAGTTTTGGTTTGAGTTGGCTCGCAAGATTGAGCAGGCGCTGGTGCTCCATTGTGTGATAGAAGATTCCAAGCAAGCTCACGATGTCGAATGTTTCACCTTCCTGCACCATCTCTTCCATCGTCGTGAGCATTTCCCCGACACGAAGGTCGATCGTAGACGTGTATGGTTCCTGCGGAAACTCCTGAAATCGCTGAACCAACTCAGGCCGCGCTTCAATACCTATGACCTCACGGGCACCTGCCGCGGCGTAGGCTGTGCACCAACGGCCATCATGTGCAGCGATATCAAGTATTCGGGAACCAGCGATCTCAGTCTTGATTGGTTCTATGATCATGCGATGACGCTTGTTAAGGCGTTGAATATCGCCCTTCCTGAAGTGGTAGGAAGGGGCGTTTCTCAAGAAGCGAAAGAAGCCTGCCATTGTCGTGTCCTGATCCCACGCGAACGGCGCGGTGCATTGGTATTGAGCGCTGTCGAAGATGAGGGAAACCAAAACAAACCCGGTGCCACGCCCCCGGGAACACACCAACCAACTTTTGTGTGCCAAGTCCGTATACTCAAACATACTGCGGCATGCAACGCGCGGTTGTTTTACTTCTCATTAACCTAGCCTAAGTAGCGTAGCCCTGATCAAGAAGGAGCCAGAGAAAATGGACCACAGTTGGATCCGAGAGGTCTTGGCAGATCTCGCCGCGTTTGCGGAGCAAGCCGGACTTCCGCGAACTGCGGCTGAGCTAAAGAGTACAGAGCTGATGTACCACTTGGAGTCCGTGCAACGGCTCCCCGATGTCGTCGCGGTCGTGGAACTTCCTTCGAGAGATGACGGCAAGATTGTTGGTTTTCCCTACCACCGTTGAGCCGGACGGGGAGCCTTGACATCAAAGGGTGGGGGCCATTTCTAATACTTTGCACATGTCAGAAAAGCTGGTGCTATCGAGCGACGTGTGTGCTCAAGTCAAGCTCGAAGTTGGTCTCGCGATGAAGCCTTGTGCAAAGCTAGAACCAATGGGATTCACATTCTCTTCCGAGAGGGTCTATGAAGCCAAGTATCATTTGCAACATTAGGAGGTTGGGTTGAGGATTGACAGGTTTATCCCGCATTGGAGCATCTACGTGCTGCCAGCTGTTTTCACGTCCCTAACCGGTTGCGGTGGGAGTTCCACAGGCAGCACGCCAGTCGAGAGCCTCTATGATAGCCGGGTAAGCGAGCTGGCTTCGGATCGGTTGAGTGCATTGGCTCTGGGCCGAGAGTCGACGGACGCGCTGCCCGTTACGGGAAGCGCGACCTTCGAGGGAGACATGAAACTTGATGTATCTCCTGTTGTTGGAACAGACAGAGCGCTGATTGGGGAATTCTATATTGATGTTTCATTCGGCTCCGGCGACGGAAGTTCCTTTGAGGGCGCCGCTTCGAACTTCATCGATAGCAATGATCAGGACTATACTGGAACCTTGATCATATCCGGAGGGCGGATCTTCCGCCTGGTCAATCCGGCCGAAGGGGATACCCTGGATAGCTTCATCGATGGCAATCTGACCAGTCCAACTGGAGAAGTTATTTCGATCGATGGCCTGACCATTGGCGATTTCTACGGTCTCGGGTACACATTCGTTCTCGGAGATATTCTTGGTGATGCGACGGTTGACGGCGTGGCGGCCGATCTCACCGGCGAGTTTCTGGGGGCTCAGGCGGCGCCCTAGATCGTCATGCGATTCAATCTCAGCGTGGCGGGGTTCTGATGAGAGCCTTCTGCCCCGTGGTCAGAAGGTGGACCGAATTCCGATCTGAAGGCTGGTTTCCGCGGTGTCAAAGCGGCTGACGTTGCTGCGGGTGATCTGCCGCGTCAGGGTCAGCACCGGCGCAAACCCGGCGTAGGACCAGTCTGCCGGGGTCACCTCGACCGAGGCGAAGCCCATCGTATCCTGCCGCCCGCCGGGAACCACAAACACCACCGCGTAATCGGGATAATCCGACATGGCCCCGCCAAGGGTGAACCGCATGCTGGCCGGGCCAATGGCCTGCGCCGGGGCAAAGGACAGCTGCGCGGTTGCCACATCCGACCGGTCGTTTGGGGTCGGACTTTCGGTGTGTCGCAGGCTGAGGCTGGCCGCGTATTGACCCGGCATCGCCCCGTCCGCGACCCATGTCAGCCCGCCGCCAATGGTCCCGATCCGCGCATCCCGTGCCCCGTCGCCATCCCAACGCATTTCCATGCTGGAAAAGACCTGAGCGGCGGCGCGGTCAGACAGGGTATAGGTGCCGTCAGCCGAGAGCTTTGCAAAGCTGTAGCTGACCTCTGCCTCAGCCCCGCCCCAGACCCGGCCGAAATTGACACCCCAGCCATAGCCAAGCGCGTCGGTGACCCGACGGTCCCCATATCCCAGATCGGCGACAAGATAGGCAAAGTCGCCGTTTTCAGCCTCGGGCGCGGTTTCGCGGGCAGCGTCCGACAACCGGACTGCCCGCCCGATCACCCGCGCCGTCAGGTTCTGTTGCCGGGTTTCACTGCTGCTCAGCCGGTGGCGCAGCGAGATGTCCCCCCGCGCCTCGATCCCGGACAGGGCCTGTGCGTCGCCGCTAAGGACCCCGATAAAGGGCAGTCCGTCGATGATGTTGTAGGCGCTTTCGCTGCCCCCGTTAAGGTTGGACGAGGGCGTGGCGGCGAAGGCAAGGTCAATCCGCAACGGGTTCCGGTCCGCAACCAGCCGATAGTCCCGCGCGGTCTGCCGGGCCTGCGCATCGTTCGGCGCGTGGATCGCGGCGCGGCGCAGCCAAATCTGCGACTGGGTGAACCGTTCGGCCCGCATCGCGGCCAGCGCGGTCAGCCGCGAGGCTTCGTACTTCTCGGTCTCGGTGGTCGAGAGCGCGAAGGCGCGTGCCCCGGCCTTTTGCCCGCCCGCGGCGTCGCCCAGTTGCGGCAGTGCCGCGGCCAAAAGAACCCATGCGGCCCGGTCATCGGGATTGGCCTGCAACAGCCCAAGCGCCAGTTCCCGTGTCAGTTCCGGGTTGCCCGACAACAGCGCCTCTTGCGCAAGTCGCCGCCCACTGTCGAGGTTCAGCGCGATCCGGTCCTGCGCCGCAGCGGAAAAGGCCAGCCCCGCGAAAACCACAAGGCTGGCCAGAGTGCTCGGGAGAATTGATTTCGAGTTCATGTGGCGGTTTGCCTCTCAAGAGAAGCTCTGATCAGCCGTTAGGTCGAGAAAGAGGTTCTGCGTCATGATAAGTTTGAAGAACTTGCACCGAAGTTGGTTCGAGGTTCAATGCATCTGTTCTTGAAGCTTTGTTCGTTCCTTGGAATCCATCGAGACCGGTTCTGTTGGATTGGTAGATTTTAGCCTTTCTCTTGCTCCGATGCACGACTTGCAAGTGAAGCGCATGAAATCCGCGGGGGTCGGAGTGCTTCTTCGGGGAACTTGTCTGGGATCGCTGATCGCCATGGGGCTGGTCGGAACTCAGGCTGCTGTTGCGGCCGATCTTATCTGGGATCCGGGAAATACGGATGCCAGTGCGGATATCAATCCGGGCGATGACAACTGGGACATTGGGACCACCGCCGTCTGGAACGACGGATCGACCGGTGGGCTGACATTCTCGAGCGGGGACAACGTCACCTTCGAAGAAGAGGCCATGCCCAACCCCGACATTGCCACCGTTACCATCACCGAGGACGTCGATCCCGGGCAGATCACCTTTCTCGCGGATACGACTGCTCCGTTTCACACGGTTGATTTTATCATCGCGGGCGGCGGCGGTGAGATTCTGTCGACCTCCGGAACTTTTGCGCCTGGCGTGCTAGAGATCATCATGGGGGATGCCGCTGAAGTCAGTGCAGGCCTGAACGGCGATTTCCTGATCACCGGCAGCGAACAGCTGACCCTGAGCGGTGCCAGCCCGAACCTGAACCAGCTTACCGTGAACGCCGATGCGAACGTCTTTGTGTCCACGACGGGCGATCTGGCCGGGGCCATCAGCAGCGACGGAACCTTTGCGAGCGAAGGTAACATTGGAACCCTAGATGTCTGGAACGGCTCCGCTACGCTTGAAGGCACGGCGACCTATGTAAACATCCACACCGGCGCCACGGTCGACATTTCGGCCAACAACTCTGCCGGGCTGGACGTCGGCACGTTTATCCTTGGCAGCACGGTCGACCTTACGCTGAGCGACACGACTGGCACGCTGACCGCCGATACCTTCACCAACAATGGCGCCGTGACAATCGAGGACGGCGGCACACTGACCATGGACGGGGGCAACCCGTTCAACAACCTGAACGGAACACTTGACGTTCAGGCCGGTGGTGTCCTTGACGGGGATGTTGAACACAATAGCACCAGCATGACAGTCCACGGGACCGTCACCGGGGATGTTGTGGCCAACTCGAACGGTCTGGTCATCGAAGGTGACGACCCGGGGGAGGACAATGCCGGTGTCATTCAGGGAACCCTGACCGTGGCAAACGGGGCGACTGCCGAAGCGGAAGACGGTGTCGAAATCGGAAGCATTTCCATCGAAACCGGGGGGAATCTTAGTCTCACGGAGTCGGGTACGGTCACGGTCACGCATGCCGGTGTTACATCCGTGACCATCGCCAATGGTGGGACGTTGGAACATGATGCCAATGGCTCAGGAACACTTGCCCTGGCGCCTGACGCCACAATGGACGTAGCGGGGACGATCCTCGACGATGATCTTGGCTTTGGCCCCAACGACACCTTCACCATCGAAGCGGGCACCGTAAATCTGCTGTCCACGGCCGTTCTTGACGGCGACATTCGGCTGAATGCCGATGTGAACAGCAACATTGCAATAACCGCCTCTGGCTATGGGTTCGACCTTGATGGGAACTGGACCAATCTCGCCGGGGGGTCGTTCCTGGTAGACCAGGCGCTGGACACCAATGGCAATGCGCTGATCAACAATGCGGACGATGCGTTGATTACGGTCAATGCGACCCTCACCGGCAATGTGAACAACACCAACGGCACGGTGAACATTTCTGCGACGGGCGAGGTTACGGGCGAGGTCAACAACAGCGACGCGCTCAACATCACCACGGCCACCGTGGGGTCGATCGTGAACACCGCGACCGGCACCGTGGAAGTCACCAGCGGCGGGTGGGTCGATACCACCATCGACAACGCCGGTATCTTCAACGTCAACTCGGGCACGCTGACGGTTGATGGGCTGACGACAAACCAGAACGGCGGGACACTGACCATTGATTCCGGTGCTTTCTTTGCGGGTGATGTCACCAACGAAGCGGGCGGCACGCTGGATGTGGATGGCCAGATCAATGGAGCGGCTCAACCGTTCACCGTGAACAACTCCGGCACCATGACACTTGCCGGAACAATCGTCGGCGCCTTGACCAACAGCGACACCGTCGATGGCACCTATGGCCTGACGGTTGACGGCGCCGCCAACATCACCGGGACCCTCACCAACTCGGGCGAGGCGCTGGTTTCCAGCACCCTGCAAGTGACCGGTGGCGTCACCAACGAAAGCGGCGGCGTCCTGACGCTGAACAGCACGCTGACCGGCAACGTGACCAACGAGTCCGGCGGCGAGGTCAACACCGATGGCACAGGCCAGATCACCGGTTCGCTGGAATCCGCTGGCGTGGTCGAGGTCGAGGCCGGTGAACAGCTGACCGTTACGGTCAATCCGCTGACCATCCAGAATGGCGGCGAATTGCTGCTGGGCGGCACGATTGGTAACCCCATCGGCCTTATCAACACGAACGTAGACATCGAAGAAGGCGGGGTGCTGAACACCACCAGCAACTCTGCCTTGATCTATGGAACACTCGCTCTGGATGGAACTGCCACCATCGAGGACACCGAGCGACTGGACGTGACTGGACTGACCACCATTGAAGATGGCGGCGTTTTGGATGTCGGCGGCACTTTTTTGAGACCTGACTATTGAACTTGGAGAATGCTACATTCCAACGGGAGTTCCGCCCGGCACCGAAAGGGAAACTCATTCACCGGAACCTTGATTGTTCTCCTACCAAGGACACAAAAGGAAACGCACCCGCCGGTGGGTGAGCTTGGGTGTGAACGATATTCGCCTGGATTAGGAGAATCTTAACTCGCTTTGTGGACCTTCGGGTTCAGCCATTAGCATTGTCTATGGAAGGGGGCGGAAACGCGAGGAGTTTGTGGACGATGGTCGAGACGAAGCGTCAAGAAGAAGTGTCAAGAAAGCCCTCGCTAAGGTCCGGTGGGCCGTTGAATGGAGCGACCGACAGTGATGATCTCTATGATGGATCAATGCACATTGGAATATGGTTTTCTTTGAGGGCGCTGCAGATCCGTGAATCGGCTAGAACCGCCCCTAAGGCTGCAAACCTGGCTGTGCTGCGCGGCGAGAACAGTCTTCTTTGTCAGGAAGCCCGGGACTAGAAGATCCCGGTCGTCTTGAAGGTGCCCAGGGTAGCGAAATGGGGTGTCAAAGGTTTATTGAACTGTGGGCCAACAATCGATTTTGGGCGTCCGCCCAACTTTCCAGAGACGATTCAAGTCTCTCCATTTCCTACCTGGTCAATGAGCATTCTTTGAACACATCTTGAGTATTGACCAGGTCGACATAAGGGCTCGGACTTTGTATCAGAGCTTAGCCCCCTCACGTTCTGTTTGATAGAGGGTAAGCTTCATTCAGATAGGCAAGCTGAAACGGCAATAAGGAGCGGGCGGATGGCGTCTACGATATCGTCGGATGGAACCCCGACCAACGGCGCAGATCCGTGGATCGACAGCCTCGTCTGGGGAGGCCAGTGGACCGACGCGGGCGGCATTGTCACGATCACCTATTCCATTGAAACCGGCACCGCACCGGCCGCGGTCTTCTCGGGATCGGGTGCGGACTGGCACTCCTATGAGATTGTCGCCCTCGAAGCCGCATATGCGGCTTGGGAAGCGGTCGCTAATATCGAATTCGTCGAAGTGCTCAACAATGCGAATATCGAGAACTGGCTCGGTTCGGACGCCCAAGTCGGGGCGCTCGGCTGGCACAATATTCCGATCAACAATGCGATCATGCCGCTCTACGGCGTCTTCTCTTATCAGGGGACCGGCTGGACCTCCACTGGGTTGCTGGAAGGCGGATATGGGT
This sequence comes from Loktanella sp. IMCC34160, assembly GCF_004145845.1. Classification (GTDB taxonomy): domain Bacteria; phylum Pseudomonadota; class Alphaproteobacteria; order Rhodobacterales; family Rhodobacteraceae; genus SELP01. The sequence goes on from NZ_SELP01000001.1 coordinate 120,292, forward strand.
TTGTGACGCTGATCCACGAAATCGGCCACGGGCTCGGCCTTGCGCACCCTCATGACGGTGGGAGCGCAGGCGACGCGACGAATTTCCCCGGCGTGACCTCGGCCTTTGGTGACTACGGCGACTACAACCTGAACCAGGGCATCTGGACAACAATGTCCTATAATGACGGCTGGCCGGCGGAAATTACGTCCGGCGACTATACCTACGGCTGGCAGGCGACCCCGATGGCGCTCGATATCGCGGCGATTCAAGCGATCTATGGCGCCAACACGACCTATGCGTCGGGCAGCGATACCTATGTCCTGCCGGATGCCAACGGATCGGGGACCTTCTGGTCCTGTATCTGGGACACCGCCGGGATCGACACGATCAGCCATGCAGGCGGCACCAATGCCGCCGTCATCAACCTCAACGACGCCCCGCTTGCGGCCGATCCGGCGAATGCGGGGGGCTTTGTGTCCTACGCGGACGGTATCGTCGGCGGTTTCACGATTGCCAACGGCGTGATGATCGAGAACGCGATTGGCGGCAACGGCAACGACCATATCACCGGCAACGAAGGAGACAACTCGATCTCTGGTGGTATGGGCGATGATCGGGCGCTTGGCGGTTTTGGCGATGATGCCGTTCTTGGTGAAGTCGGGAATGATCGTCTCTCTGGCGGAAGTGGAGATGATCTAATCTATGCTGGTGATGGAAATGACCACATTAGCGGCGGGAGCGGCAATGACGTCCTCGACGGTGGGAGCGGCGATGACTGGATATTGGGGGGGGACGGAGACGACGCCTTGTATGGTGGGTCTGGAAGCGATGTCTTCGTCTTTCTTGATATGACGGCCTCCACACAAGACGTGATCCACGATTTTGAGGATGGCGTCGATCTCATTCAGATGTCGCTGAATGCGTATCTCGGTCAATCGGCAGAAGCAGGAGACATCCTCATACAACAAGACGGGACCGACACTGTGGTCACCTGCGGAAATTCGACGATCATCCTGCTGAACATTGCCTCGTCGGTCATTGACGGAGATGATTTCCTGATTTGAAGGTCAGCTATCCCTTCGGTCCGCTTTTCACTGACGACGGTTAGGATCTCGTAGAGCTTTCTCTGGGCGACCCGTCATACAAAGATTGCGGCCTTGCAGCTAACAACAATACTTGAAACCAGGTCTTCGAGACTCTTGCTATCATCAAATCCCTCTATGATCGCAACTACTTGGCCCAATGCCTCGACCCTGACGGTCTGGTTCAATTTCACGAGCGTAACATTTGCCTGAACACCGTCGGCGTCCCAAGGGTTGGCTTCTGGAAAGAAGGCTAGAAAAGTTGGCTCAGCCATCCAAAGCTGAATCTCGATCAACTCGGATGTCTCCGCTCCCAGCATTTCCCAATCTTTAATCGTTGTCGGCGCGGCAATGCCATAGTGTTGTTCGATCTTGAAGGAATCAACGCCAGTCCCGCCGACCAGTGTGTCCCAGAAATCGCCGATTAGAGTATCATTCCCGGCGTCGCCCAATAGCTCATCTGCCTTGAACGGGTCGCTGATCGATGCTGATAGCGTCGCGTATGGCCCTTCAGACGAGTCACTGGATGTGTCTTCCCACACATCACTGTCGAGGCCTGACAGGATGTCATTGCCGTCTCCTCCATAGGCGGTGTTGCGCCCGCCAAAATCGATGAAGCGGTCATCGCCATCGCCTCCGTAGAATTGGTCATCGCCCCCCCTTGGATTCGAAATGTCTGATGGAACAAACGTATCGGTGACCACATCATTCCCGCTGCCGCCAAATATCGTATCATTTCCATCATCCTCAACTTCATTCGGGGATTGGTCTAGGAAGCGATCATCGCCATCATCGCCAAAAATTACGTCATGGCCCGCGCCGCCTAGAACAACATCATCACCCTGAAGTGCTCGCAATGTTTCGTCGTCATCTGTGCCCAGTAGAATGTCTGAGCTAGCACTTCCGACCAGATGTATCACATCCGGATTGTCCGTTGAGGATGTGGCGCCCAGCATGTCTGTACTGTGCTCATCCATCGAGACATCGTCGTCACCTTCGGGTTCGTCGTTTTCGTCGTTCCCCATCGAGCCGTATGCTGCTGCGAGACCGATAGTGCCTATGAGCACTAGGAGAATTACTTCCATGAAACGCTCCTGATTTTTAGAAACAATCGTCGAGGACAGGTTTCATATTGGTGAAGTCACTGAGCCAAGATTTGCCAGTTTGATTTAGATGTTATGCGAATTTTCTTTTCTTGCTCGCTACTTGGGCTTGGCGTGTTCGAGCGTTGCGCCTGCCGCGCACTGGGTCGGCACCGATCCACGCAACGCAAAGTCCAACAAGGTCGAGCCGACGGAGAGCAGCTGACGGCTGAGATCATTGATTTGGTCGACCAATATGGGCGCCACGGCCACCGCATGATCACCGCTCTGGTGAATGACGCGAGCTGGCATCTGAACCGCAAACGGGTCGAGCGTATCTGGCGACAGGAGGGGCTATGCGACAGATGAAGGGCAAGGGCCGGATCACCTGGATTCAATTTGCCTGCGCGCGGCACGAGGTGCTCATCGCCAATGGCTGCCTGCAGGGATCGCTCCTGCTTGGGCCGATAGCCGCGAACGCACCGTCATCCGCGGAGTGTCAGGCCGTGACCAATATTTTCGGGGCTGTCTCAACACCCGGCGAGGAGTTTAACGGCCTGCACTCGCGCTTATGCCTGACGGTGGGCGCGGTCAAACGGCGGCTTGCCAAGCACCCCAAGGACAAGGGCCTGAACTTGGACAGGGAAATCCGGAAATGGGATCGCGACCCTGCGACGGAGAAATACGAAACTGAGCACTTCAGTGAAGCGGAACCAATGGCCAAACCCCAAGAGAAGGCCCGCCGGGTCGCGTAGGCACGTTTTGGCTCGACAGTGCGGACAGACCCAACGGTCACGCAGCAAGGCGGAAGGTGTCAAGTCAGGCGGTCAATGCACAACATTTCTCAAGCAAAGACAAAGAAGTCGGACGAAAGTTCGTCGACGGTCAGACCGTTGATCATCAACCGATCGTCGCCGATGTCCAAAATAACCCCATCCGAGTAGAGTCGGATTGTTGTCAAAGTGAGCATGTCTTCATAGCTCGTGATGCCTTCGAAACCTGTTAGACGTATGACATCCATTTCGAATACACCGTCAAAATCTCGGATGGAAAGAAACTCGTCACCTGCCTCGAACACGAAGGTGTCTGCCCCCGCTCCACCGTACGCAACGTCACGTCCGTCTTGCCCATCAATCAAGTCGTTGCCATCATCGCCGTACAATTTGTCATTTCCCGATCCGCCAAAAATCAGATCCTGACCGTCGCCGCCATAGATGCGGTCATCCCCCTCCTCTCCGAGAAGCCGATTGCTGCCCTGATTGCCTGCAATATAGTCACCCAAACCAGCGCCGGTGACATTAAAGTTTGCTTCGCCTTCGAGGTAGATTCGGTAAACGTCAGGGGCAAATTCGAAATCACCCGAAACGCTTTCCCCTCCTTCAATCCAAAGCGAATTCACGGTAATAACTGTCGGAGCATCTTGTTCGAGTGCAGATCCGTCGAGGATCGTGACAGCCCGATTTTCGCTCGCGACTTGCTGCAATATTGTGAAGTCTTTGAAGTATCCAAGGGAGCGCGACCAGGAGTTATTCGCAAACATCTCAAGACCGGGCTCAACCTCCTGAACGCTCAAAGCAATCGAGACAGTTTCTCCGTCCAAAGCGAAGTCACTGGCATAGATGTTCAGCAAATAGTCTCCGGCGGCATCGAAGTCTGGCCGCAACCATACTCCTCCGATTTCCGGATCGGACCTGACCCACCATTCGCTGCGATCATCCAGGTAGCCGTAGGAGTAGAGGAGATCGCCTTCGAGGTCAGTGAACCAACCAGCGGTGTCAAGCCAGACCCACTCTCCTTCTCCAATTGTTATCGACTCTGGAATGCTAGCGAGGGGATTCACAAAAGGTGCGGAGTTGAGCTGTTGTGGAGCTGCCAACTCCTCCTGGCTAATCAACTGCTGATAGACCTCGAAGAACCGGATTCCAAATTCTACAAGTGAAGCGCCGTCGAAATGGACGCCAGATGCATCAAAGGCCTGAAGTCCAACAGACGAAACAAAGCCGATATTTGGGTCTTCGTTCAACAGCTCAAGGGTTTGAAGCGCCGCATTCTGAACGAAGTTGACTCCGTCTCGCGACAGTTCCCCGATCAAGATGTTCATATCGGGCGTGGCCCAGGCGGCATCACGCATTTGATCGATCAGTTCTAGGACCATCGCTGCATAGGTGTCTGTCGGAATCGAATGGTTCGACTCACCCTGATGCCACAAGACGATATCGACACTGCTCTGGCCCACCATTTCCAAAGCAGCATCGATTTCTGAGGTAAGCGCTCCCCAGTTTTCGCCGCTACCGCTATCAAGCCAGGTTTGTATCTGGGAGCCCGATACAGGATGTGCAATTACAAGCACCGGCTGTCCAGAATTCGTCGCGAGCTCATTTGCAAATGGGAAGAAGAGATTGTTTCGGAGGGCTTCGCCAGTCCTTACGCCATCTCCGCCTGCGGGGGCACTTCCGTAGTCGGCTGCTACGATGGCTCCATTCACCCAGTCGTAAGCCATTACGTTGGGGTCGATGGTCATGTCCCCCCCAGCGCCGGCTCCTAGCATATTGGACTGACCTGCAGCAACCACCACCAAGTAGTCAGGTGACCACCAATCACCGTCGCCATCCTGAAACTTGAAATCCAAGTGTGGCGGTTCGCTTGCCCGACGATGGTAGATGACCCCACCGATTGCGATCTCATTGACGTCCTGCCACAAGTTGCTCGCAATGTACTCTTCCACAGTTTCGTATTCAGGAAGATAGGGAGCCGCATCGAATTCAACCGAGGATTCAGTCAGCTCCGAGATATCGGTGTCGATCAATATTATTTCGGACCCATTGTCTCTGACTACAACATTCTGCCCTGATTGCACAATGTCTACGTTTCCGAGAAAGCTAGCGAAGTCGTCGAACCTACCCATCCCATCGATGACAAGCACATCGCCCTCGTTCGGATCAAAATCCCTGATGATGTGTGCTGTTTCAGGTGTTGAGTAGAGCACAAAAGTATCGGCGCCCTCACCACCATAGAGCTGATTTCGGCCAGACGAAGCCACCAAAACATCTTGTCCGTCGCCACCATAGACGCGGTCCGAGCCGTACCCAGATGAAACAAAGTCATCGCCATCATCTCCAAAGAGGACGTCGTTTCCTGACCCGCCCAAGAGCGTGTCGTCGCCACCGTTGGCATGAACAATGTCTCTGGCAGTACCCCCATGGACGATGTCATGACCATCTCCGAGGTTTATCCTAGACTCCTGATCGGATGTCCAAAGCTCCGTATCGGCTGTGCCCTCTACCGAGAAAAGCGTTGCATCACCTACTAGCTGAATCGTCAGGTATCCGCCGTCTGTGTAGAGTTGATTTGCGTAGGTCGAAATAGTGATGGGTTCGTGATTGACGTGTCCGGTTGGTAGCTGGATGCTATACCTATCGCGTAGCTCTGAAACTGTTGTTTCAAAAGTCTCGAATTCTCCGATCAATGCGCCAGTTCCTGGCGACTTGAAAAGCTTGTACATCTTGTCTTCCGGCGCCCCTTAAAAAGAGAAGTGAAAATTTTTCGCTACTTGAATAAACTCTGTGACATGATTTGCTCTCGCATCGTGCGAGTCAAGAACCGCGTCCCTTCGCCATATTGATGAAGGCAAAACAGTAAACGGTCGCCGGATCGAAGAAAAGATATGTGGGCGAAGGGCCAGACCGAGCGAGAGTTTTACTTCCAATCAGAACTATTAGGTAAAGGACTCCAAGTGCGGAAGTCCAGATTCAATGGTGAATATATGAAATAAAACCAATGGCCTACCTCGCCATGAGTCGTGATCCCCTCAGATAGACCTTAACTGACCGGACGCGCCCGAAGTGATGGTAGCCCCGTTTGTTAGGCTTCTCCTTACCATCGCTGAGCGTTTCAGTGGAGTGATGAGGCTCGGCCCTGCTACGATCAATCTGTGGTGAGAATGGTGGGTCGAAATGAAATACATTCGCTTCTCGGAGTTCGGATTCGGTCGAACTGTCAAACAGCAATCAGTGTTCGGTTCGAGCGCAGATCGGATCGGAAATCTTGGCTCCCCGGATGAGAGCGATAAGGTTGGATCTGCTCCATACGGTTCAATCGGAAGTTCGTGGAATTCGAAGAGTCCGTTTGAAGTCAGTCAAGATGTCGAACAGGTGGATCGAGGCTCGGTCGGCGGCTCGATTACGGACTTGATCGAGACTCTTCAGTCGCTGAAGAGCACGTTCCTTCAGGTCAACGATCCAGACTTGGAAGCGCCGGAGATCGATCCACGTCTGAGCGACAATGAAAGACGCAACGATGTGTTGGCCGAGTCAAATGACGCTGAAAGTATCTCATTTGAGAACGAAATCACGTCAAGCTCACAGTCTCCTATGTTGCCGGTGCAAGACGTTCAACAGGTGGTCAACTCGGAACAATCGAAAGAAGCTGAGCTTCCCGTAAACGGTCGAATCGTGGGGTCATCGATCTCCGAAACCCTCACAGCAAGGAGTTCGGGAGCCCTAACCTTCGCCGGAAGTGGGGATGATACAATTTTTGGAAGTGGAGGAGCCGATCGGATCTCCGGTGGGTTTGGCAACGACGATATTTTTGGAGGAGATGGCGATGACCTGCTGAGGGGTGGCCATGGAGATGATCTGCTCATAGCGGGGGCGGGGCAAGACACGGTCTGGGGAGGGGAGGGGAATGATGTGATTCACGCCGGCTCCATCGCCGGAGGCGACGTGCTCTACGGGGGAGGTGGTGAGGATCTGTTTCGAGTCTGGGTGCCGCAAGTGTTGGCCGAGCCGGGTCGCCTCGACATCAGAGATTTTGAACTGGGCGTTGATCGAATTCAGATTGATGGCTGGCAAGGGTCGTTACGGGAGCTAGATTTCAACTACGATCAAGCGTCAGGAGCCGCCGTTATCAGCGCTACGGGCGGAGAGTTCTTGATCAACCTACTTGGACTTAGTGAAGCCGATGTCGCAGACCTAAGCGTGGCGCGAATGTTGGTTGGTCTCCCGGACGGCAGAGTCGATGTATCTGCCAACCAGATTGATGCGGATCATGATTCAACAGGGTTGTTCGGGGTGGATTTGTTGGGAGCTCGGGCTCAATGGAAAGATGACTACCTTTGGGACGCAATTGGCAGCCCGACATCCGCGTCTGACACCTTCTTGCCTTCATCTGCGGTGCGATGGCCTGGTCAGTATATCGTCGACGGCGTTGGCTACCTCGAAGACGATGACTATGATCTCAACAATCCATATCTGATCGACACCGAAAAGTTCAACAAGGATGGGTTGGACGCGATCCTAGAGCAGTCAGTTCAGGCAGGCCAAGACCTGATAATTGTTCTACCGACGACCAAGTATATTACCCAGAGTGACGATGGAGACACTTTTACGGCTGATCTAGAAACCGCTTCGTCTGATCTGCATGACTTTGTAACTTCCCTGGCTAGCGGGGCACGCTTCGGAGAGGATGTGAGTTACACTCTTCCTGAAAAGATCATTCTCCAAATCGGTCAAGAATATTATTGGATTGGTCAGCAAAAATTCGAGTTTCAGTTCTCCGATCCTGCAAGCAATGAGGCCGTTTGGACAAGCTATATAGAAGCCACCGGTCAGCTCTATAATGCAATGGCCAAGGCCATAGGTGCAGCTCTTAATGAAATTGACGCGGATCCAGGCGCTTACCAACACAGTGAAATGAATCTGGAGGTCGCTATGCATTTGGGGCGATTTGAACGCCCTCCGGCCTATGATGACCCAGCGAGAGCCTTCAACGGTTCTGTCAACGACCTCGAAGTGTTGCAGGATCAGTTTGATGCCGACGGGATCGGCGCCATAGATAGCCTTCTCTTCCAAAGATACATTCCGAGGTTCGCGGGTATTGACGATCTTTACAGCGAAGGTCGCGGTGACCCAGATAACACATTGGAGAGCGCTATCCAAACATGGGAACTGCGTTCGGTGGAACTTACGGGTTCAGAGCAGGGGTTTCAGCTCATTGCCGGGACGAGCATCGCAAACCATACCCGGACTGAAATCTACAATGAGTGGGCGGCTGAGAACGGAGCTCTGGGCATTGAAGAACTGAACTCACGATCGAACGCGGAGTTTGAGAAGTACTACCAAGACAGCTTGGCCGATGGGCCATATGGTCAGGAGCTACCGGCTGCAATTGTAGAGTTGGTTTCGGAGCTTTCAGGGGCAGGAGTGGATCAAGCTCTAGTCTACACCGCTGATATTATTCAGGATGCAGGCCTGAAGGACAACAATCTGGCAGGAATGCTTACTGCCGAAAACCAAGACACCGGACAACTGGATCTATTGGCTGGCGGTCAGATGTATATGGAAATGGCAAACAGCATTTCCGGGAAGAGCCTTGTTAGCGGTCAAGGCCTAACTGACGCAAATGACAGTACCAATATGAATGTTTTCGCTGGGGCAGGTGAAGTTGTGATCTATTTGAGCGCAACGGACATAACTTCTGCAGACGGCATCATGAACTATGAGCTCGATCTCTCTGGAATTGAGGGGGTGTTCAGCGATGTTGAAATCAAGAGAATGACACCCGACGAGATTGAAGGGTGGAGGGACATCTACGGAGTCGCGACGGACCTGCCAATTCTTGACGAGGATCTATACGGGGAAAGTGAACTCTTTCTTGAGCTCGATGTCGAGTCGTGGACTGAGACGCTTTCTTCACCAACCCTGAATCTGACATTCGACGCCGATTGGCAAATCTTTGAAATTACTGTGGGGTTGGCGGAAACTTCTGGCAAAGATGTTTCGGGAAAAATGAATGAAGTTCCCATAAAAGAGGTTATGGACCAGCACTTGATTGTTCTAGATGACATTCAAGAAACACGAGAACCCGCAGTGAAGGTGCTGGATACAAACAACTCCGACGGGCGAGAGATGCCTATTGCATCAATAGAGGACGATTGGCATGACCAACATAATGAAGATGAATCTGAGGAACATCTTCTTACAGAAATCTAGAGTGGTATCGAATCTCGACGCGCGCGACCGCCGCCCAGGCGGGTTCTAGTGACATAGGCGATCACTGCGATTGTTGTCAGATATGGCGTTCGCGAATTACACTGGCATAGACTGGTGGACCAATGAGCATGCCCTGCATCAATCTTACCCCCAATGCCTTTAGGGCTCGGGCTTCGTCTCCAGTTTCCACCTTTTCGGCGACACAGATGACGTCGAGTTCTTGTGACATGTTGACGATGACTCGCATCAGGACTGCCTTGTCCGCATTCTGATGAATGTCACGGATGAAATATTCGTCAATCTTGAGAAGGTCGAAGTGAAAGTTCGCAATGTTTCTCAGTGAGGAGTGCTCTTTGCCAAAGTTGTCGAGAGCGAAACGAACGCCTCTTGCTTGGAACTCTTTCATGAAGTCGGCAACAAGGTCAGGCATCACTAGTGTTGACTGCTCATCAATCTCTACGACGAGACGACCATCCAGTCTAGGAACACTTGCAACTGCTGCCTCGAAAGCGTCATACCAAGCACGGTGGGCGATAGAGTTCACGGGCACATTTACCGATATTCTCAACGTTGGGTTCTCCGTCAGATCCAACCGCCAACGTTGAAGAATTGCCAAGTCGACAAATCGTCCAAGAGACGTATTCCTTATCTTCTCAACGAAAGCACCTGCTGGAACCACTCGACCATCCGGAAGGACAAGGCGCCCCAAACCTTCGTAGAATGGGATGGATTGCGATTGGATATCCACAATCGGCTGGTAGGCGACGAGGTAGCTTCCGCTCCGAAGATCGGTCTCACTTATTGTGCTGGGAACGGCGCTCTTAGATGGTCGCGCAACGTCTAGAAATGTTGGAAACTCCGAGCTCTCCAGCCCCATCGTGTAGCCTCCCGCAGTCGTGGTTGCGGCAAGGCTACGCGGATTTTCTTAAGGTTGAGCAAATCCGATACTTACACTGTGAGTTCGCTGAACCGTTCGCTCGCAAGGGCTTGTAGCGGTGGACTTCCCGCTTGAAACTGATGGTCCCCGGTTGGCTCGGCTTGGATGAATTACTAGAACAATATGAGGCCGGCTTAGTAACTTCGACGCCCGACTTGGGCGCCCAAACGATCATTTGGTCAACTTTTGGAAACTATGGCATAGCTATTCATTTAGTCTAGGCGCGGAGTTTCAACCGTAGCAGCACCAAGCAACCGGCGTATCAGGAAGCATCGTCCATGTGCTAAACGTTCCATCTGATTGGGGGGGTACAGTTTGGTGCGGCGGCTCAACCTAGCCGAAGTTTGATCGGTTCGAGGCGCGTAGTATGGATCCTTTCTTCCGCCCTGCGAAACCGCTTGTCGACTTCTGCCGCGGCATTGAACACGGAGATTGAAAGGTCGCTACAGCCCGTTCGGGCGATTTCATATGCTGCGTACTCAAAGATCTGTGTCAGGTTTTCTCTGACGGTCGGAAGGTCGCCCGCAGCGGCTGCTATCATGAATTCGTCGCACAATTCAGCGACGAGTTGGTCAATCTTCGTCATGGATTCCTCCGTTGGATCGAAACCTGGAGAACTCGGCAAATGATGAATCGCTGACGTCAAAAAGTGACGCTGATTTGACCGACTTGAGGTCCTTTCTAGTGTTGAAACTGGGGTCGCCAACAGAATTGGCTCCATCAGGAATTGCGAACATTGCCTCGTCATCGATCATTTCCGCGCCTTGCGGATGACGTCGACGAGGTTGCGTGCTGTTGCCGCGCCTCAAGAAAGGGGGCTCCAATGTCCGGCGCTTAGGCTCGCTAGGTGGCAATTTGCGCCAAGTCAACGTTGAAGTGTTTTGTGGAGAAGTGCATTGGGCGGCGAGGTCAGCGACTATCGAATTCTTGGCGCTGCGGTGGGGTTACTTTCGTGACCGCCAGAACTCCTTGGGCGTCAAGCAACATGGTTCTCGATTTGCAACCCATTTTGCGACCCATTTTCCAAAATTGAGAGGCATAAAATTGTTAAAAAACAATAGCATAGCATTTGCTATGGCGGATCCCCAGTCCGCCACTAAATCCCGCAAATCATTGTCGAAGAATGATTTCCCGCGGCGTTCTGCAATGACCTCACAACTGTCATCACAGCGCTTTCGTTGGCCAAGATAGTCTCTTGAGCCGCCGTTGCGGCCTGTTTCCCTAGAAGGCCTTGCGGGCCTTGAGGGCGGCGCTGATCGTCCCGTCGTCGAGATAGTCGAGCTCTCCACCCACCGGCACGCCCTGCGCGAGGGAGGTTACCGTCACACCACCCAGATTGTCGGCGATGTAATGGGCGGTGGTCTGGCCGTCGATCGTGGCCGAGAGCGCAAGGATCACTTCGGTCACGCCTTCGCTGGCGACCCGGTCGATCAGTTTGGGAATGCGCAATTCGTCCGGTCCCACGGCGTCAAGCGCGGACAGGGTGCCGCCCAGCACATGGTAGCGACCCTTGAACACGCCCGCCCGTTCCATCGCCCATAGGTCGGCCACATCCTCGACCACGCAGATCTCGCCGGTGGCGCGTTTTTCGCTTTGGCAGATATCGCAGATGTCCGAGGTGCCGATGTTGCCGCAGTTCAGGCATTCGCGCGCGGTCTGACCGACCTTGGTCAGCGCCTCTGCCAGCGGCAACAGGTGCAGGGACCGTTTCTTGATCAGGTGCAGGACAGCGCGGCGCGCGGACCGTGGGCCAAGCCCCGGAAGCTTGGCCAGAAGGTCGATCAGATGGTCCAGATCACGGGTGCCGTCGGTCAAAGGTCTCTCCGGGGGGCTTTGGTGTGCGGCCCGCAAAAGGCTGTGCCCTTCGCTATGCCACACCGGTTCGAAGTGCCAAAGTCAACGCGACCTAGAACGGCAGGTTCATGCCCGGCGGCAGGCCAAGATCCTGCGCCATTTTCTGCATTTCCTCGGCCGCCTTGTCGCTGGCCTTTTGCTGGGCGTCCTTGATCGCGGCAAGGATCAGGTCTTCGACCATTTCCTTGTCGTCGGCGGAAAATATCGACGGGTCGATGTCCAGCGCCGTCAATTCACCCTTGGCGGTTGCCGTGGCCTTGACCAGCCCTGCGCCGCTTTCGCCGGTGACCGTGACATTGGCCAGATCGTCCTGCATCTGGGCCATCTTGCCCTGCATTTCCTTGGCCGCTTTCATCATCTTGGCCATATCGCCAAGACCGCCCATTCCTTTGAACATTCTCACGTCTCCCTAGACTACGTTGCCCATCAGATACGGGCCGGGTGCGGGCGCGACAAGGGGTCAGCCCTCTTCAAACGGGTCCCATTCATCCTCGACCTCGGGCAGGGCCTCTTCTGCGGCTTCCTGCGCCTTCTCGGCCTCGGTCCGGATTTCGGTGATCTTGGCCTTGGGAAAGGCGCGCAGCACGGCCTGCACCAGCGGATGGCTTTCAGCCTCGGCCCGCAGGGCGGTTTCGGCGGCGTCGCGCACCTCGGCGATGGTGGGCTGTCCACCGGAATTCACGACGGTGATGGCCCAGCGGTTGCCGGTCCAGGCCTGAAGCCGCGCGCCAAGTTTCTGGGCAAGGGTGCTGTCGGTGCCCGGCGCCGGTTCAAATTCGATCCGGCCGGGGCTGTATTTCACAAGCCGAATGCCGGTTTCCACCTCGACCAGCAGTTTCACGTCTCGATGGGCGCGGATCAGTTCCACGACGGTTTCGAACGTCGGGTAGCGGGCCAGCGCGTGCTCGGCGGCCAGCGCGCGCACTGCGTTACCAGCCTGGGCCGACGGGCCGGAGGGGCCGGTATGGGTCGGGGCCGGGGTGCCCATCGCCTCGGTCCGGGTGCTGCCCGACGTGTGCACACCACCGCCGCCACCGGGGCCGGAGGGGGGCGGGGTCGCGTCCCGCAGTTTCTTGACCAATTCGTCCGGGGTCGGCAGGTCTGCCACATGGGTCAGGCGGATGACGGCCATTTCGGCGGCCATCATGGCGTTGGGGGCCATCGCGACCTCTTCCAACGCCTTGAGCAGCATCTGCCACATCCGGGTCAGCACGCGCATCGGCAGATCGGCCGCCATGGCCTGACCACGGGCGCGTTCATCTGGCGATACGGTCGGGTCTTCTGCGGCGTCAGGGGTGATCTTGATCACACTGACCCAATGGGTGATCTCGGCCAGATCGCGCAGGATCGCCATCGGGTCGGCCCCGTCGGCATATTGCGACGACAGCTCGGTTAGCGCCTCGGTCGCCCGCCCGCGCAGGATCATGTCGAACAGGTCCAGCACGCGGCCCCGGTCGGCAAGGCCCAGCATTGCGCGGACCTGATCGGCCGAGGTTTCACCGGCGCCGTGGGAAATCGCCTGATCCAGCAGCGACTGCGCATCGCGGGCGGACCCTTCGGCGGCGCGGGTGATCAGGGCCAGCGCGTCATCGGTAATCTCGGCGCCTTCGGCGGTGGCGATCCGGCGCAGCATGGCGATCATGTCTTCGGGTTCGATCCGGCGCAGGTCAAACCGCTGGCAGCGCGACAGGACCGTGACGGGAACCTTGCGGATTTCCGTCGTGGCGAAAATGAACTTCACATGGGCGGGCGGTTCTTCCAACGTCTTGAGCAGCGCGTTGAACGCGCTGGTCGACAGCATGTGCACCTCGTCGATGATGTAGATCTTGTAGCGGGCGCTGGCGGCCCGGTAATGCACACTGTCGATGATTTCGCGGATGTCGTTGACGCCGGTCCGGCTCGCGGCGTCCATTTCCATCACGTCCACATGGCGGCCTTCCATGATCGCCACGCAATGTTCGCAGGTCCCGCAGGGATCGGTTGTCGGGCCGCCGGTTCCGTCCGGCCCGACACAGTTCATCCCCTTGGCGATGATCCGCGCCGTGGTGGTTTTCCCCACCCCACGAATGCCGGTCATGATGAAGGCCTGGGCGATCCGGTCCGCCTCGAAGGCGTTCTTCAGGGTCCGCACCATCGCATTCTGCCCGACCAGATCGGCAAAGGTTTCCGGCCGGTATTTCCGGGCCAGCACCTGATAGGCGGGCTTTTTCGCGTCGTCGTCGGAAAGGGGGATGTCGGTCATCGGGGCCTGTCGGATTCGGGGTCCGGGTCAGCATAGGTGGCGCGTGGGCGGAGGTCCACCTGATCCGGGCCTGCGGTGCCCGCTTGACGGTCTGTCGCCCGCGCCCGAATGTGCGCCCATGGCAGAGTTCGGGATATATGCGGTGAAGGTTGGGGGCGGAGAGATTGCCCTATGCCCGATCCCGGGAGGCGAGGGCGACTATGCGTCCGACCTTGCGGCCATCTTGCGCTGGTCGCCCGCCTTGCTGATCACCATGACGACAGAGGGTGAACTGGCGGCGGCGGGCGCAGGTACACTTGCCAACGATCTTGACCACGCGGGGATCGCGTGGCGGCATGTGCCGGTGGCGGATTTCGGAACGCCGGAGCCGGATGTTGCGCAGTATTGGCCCGAGGTTTCAGAGGCAGCCCGCGCGATCCTGGCCCGCGGCGAACGTGTGTTGGTTCATTGCAAGGGCGGCTGCGGCCGATCCGGCATGGCAGTCCTGCGGATCATGGTCGACGCAGGCGAAGCCCCGGGGGTGGCCTTGGCCCGCCTGCGGCAGGTCCGGCCCTGCGCGGTCGAGACCGAGGCGCAAATGGACTGGGCGGTTCGGGTCGAATGAAAAAACCCCCGCCGAACGGTCGGCGGGGGCTGTTTCCGTGACGTTCTGATCAGGACTTAGTCGCCCAGATCTTCCGGCAGGATCAGGTTCAGCACGATCGCGATGAACGCGGCGGGCAGAAGGCCAGAGGTCAACAGGATCTGAAGGGTCTTGCCGACATGCTGCAGGGCTGAGGGTTCAAGCTGAAGCCCGAAGGACACCGACAGCGCGGTCGCGAAGATGACCATGTTGCGACGGTTCCATTTCACATCCGAGAGCATGTTGACACCCGAGGCGCAGACCATGCCGAACATGACGATCACACCGCCGCCAAGCACGTTGATCGGAACTGTGTTGATGATCGCACCGATCTTCGGGATGAAGCCGCAGATGATCAGGAAGATCGCACCGATGGTCACGACGTGGCGAGACATCAGGCCGGTCATGGCGACAAGGCCGACGTTCTGGCTGAACGAGGTGTTCGGCAGGCCGCCGAAGACACCGGCGATAGCGGTCCCAAGGCCATCGGCAAAGGTCGCGCCCGAGATTTCCTTGTCGGTTGCTTCGCGCCCGGCGCCACCCTTGGTGATCCCGGAAACGTCACCCACAGTTTCGATGGCCGAAACGATGGCCATGAAGCACATCCCGATGACGATGGCCCAGTTAAGCTCGAACCCCCAGCGGAACGGGTTGGGCATTGCGAAAACGGCCGCGCGCCCGACGTTGCCAAAGCTGACCTGCCCCATCATCAGCGCGACGATATAGCCAGCGATGATCCCGATCAGCACAGCGGCAACGGCCATAAAGCCACGGGTGAAGAATTTCACCGCAAGGGTGACGATCACCACCACAAGGGCCGGGGTCCACATGGCAAGGCTGCCGAATTTCTCGGTGCCCATGGCGGGGACACCACCGGCGGCATACTGGATGCCGACCCGAACCAGCGCCAGACCGATCATCAGCACGATCAGACCGGTCACCAGCGGCGGCAGGGCATATCGGATGCGACCGACGATGAAGCCTAGGCAGAAGTGGAACAAGCCGCCCAGCATGACACCGGTCATCAGCCCGGCAAGGCCCGCCGTACCAAGACCCGCGACCGCGGGGATCATGATCGGAACGAAGGCAAAGGAAGTGCCCTGCACGATCGGAAGCCGTGCGCCAACCATGCCGACACCGACGGTTTGGAACAGCGTCGCGATGCCCGCAAACAGCATCGACATCTGGATCATGTAGGTCATGTCCGGGAAGCCGAGCGCGCCCTGGTCAGAGCCAAAGCCGATCCCGGCCGCCCCTGCAACGATGATCGCGGGTGTTACGTTCGACACGAACATGGCCAGCACGTGCTGGATCCCCAACGGCACTGCGCGTGCCAGTGCGGGGGTATAGTCGGGATCGCGGAGCTGCTCCGCCGTCCCCAAGGAAGTATCTGTCATTTCACCAGTCCCTTTGTGTGTTGATTTGATTATTCTTGCCCTATCTTTGTTGTGGGCTTCGCCTAATTGACTACCACATATTGTGGGTCCAGCCAATATTCTTGCAAGTTCGGTGTGTCTCCGATCCTGTCAACGACCGCAAACAGCCCCGGCGCGTGCAACGGTGTCAGCACCCCGTGCCAAGTGTTGCGCAGAAAATTGATGCCCTGCCCCTCGGTGGACAGGAAGGCCCGGAAGTTGACCGGCGTGCCGCTGTCATCCTCGGCCACGATGATCAGGAAGGGATCAAGGCTCATCGGGATGAAGGCCTGGCTTCCGTCCGGGTGCCGTTCGACAAGGTCGAGCGTATAGGGCAACGCCCGCGGGATTGCCTTGAAAATGCTGATCCCGGCCCGGCCATCAGGACCGAAATCCAGCCGCGCCCGGTCATGAAACCGGCCACACATGCCCTGATTGATCAGCTTGTCCGGATCGCCCACAGCCTCGAGCACATCGCCGAAGGGGGCGAAGGCGGCAGCGGTCAGCGGTTCGATCCGAAGCGCGTTCATGGCAGGACCAGCTCTGGATGCCGGTTCACGTCTTTGTAGAGGAGATAGCGGAACGGTTCGTCCCCGGTGGCGATGCAGGCCTGCGGGCAATAGGCGCGCAGCCACATGAAATCGCCCGGCCCCACATCGACCCAATCGCGGTTCAGCAGGTATTTCGCGGTTCCCTGAAGCACATACAGCCCATGTTCCATGATATGGGTCTCGGCAAAGGGAATGCGCCCGCCCGGCTGGAACGTCACGATGTTAACATGCATGTCGTGGCGGATGTCGGAAGGGTCCACGAAACGGGTGGTGGCCCATTTGTCTGTTTCGGGCATCTTTGCCGGTGCAACGGCCGCGTCCGAGGTGAAGACAGGGTCGGGCAGGGCAAGCTCATCTGCCGGGATGAACCGTTTGCGCACCCAGTGGAATTTCAGCAGGTCCGCGCCCTTGTTGCGCAGGGTCCATGTCCGGCCCGGCGGGATATAGGCGTAGTGCCCCGCCGACAGCGTTCGCGCCGTTCCGTCCAGCGTCAGAACCATCTGCCCATCGGCCACGAAGATCCCGGCCTCGGCCCCTGCATCGGGTTCGGGGCGGTCACTGCCGCCGCCGGGGGCAACCTCGACGGCGTATTGGGCAAAGGTTTCGGCGAAACCGGTCAAAGGGCGCGCGATGATCCACGCGCGGGTCCCGTCCCAGCCCGGCAGCAGGCTGGTGACGATGTCCCGCATCGTGTCGGCGGGAATGAAGGCATAGGCCTCGGTGAAGATGGCCCCGGCAGCGGCCGGATCCTTTGACTGATCGGGCAGGCCGCCCGGAGGAAAGGCATAGGTCGTCACGGCAAGAGATCCTTCAGACGAAATTCGGCAATCCGTTCAACCTGGCGGCAGGCCTCGGCGAATTCGGTGTCCCGGTCATTGCCGATGCGCCGTTCAAAGGCTTCGAGGATCGAAGCCTTGTTGTGGTCGCGGACGGCGATGATGAAAGGGAACCCGTGCTTGGCCACATAGGCCGTGTTCATCGCGGTAAAGGTTGCCCGTTCTTCGTCGGTCAGGGCGTCCAATCCGGCGCTGGCCTGTTCATGCGTGGATTCCGCGGTCAGCCGCTTTGCCTGCGCCAGTTTCCCGGCAAGGTCCGGGTGGGCCGTCAGCACGCCAAGCCGTTCTTCGTCCGTGGCGCTGCGGAACATCCGGCAGAGCGCGTTGTGCAGACCTGCGGCGCGGTCGTGGGCCGGCCCAAGTTCAAGGTCGAAGGCGCGGTCGGCGATCCATGGGCTGTGTTCGAAAATGCCACCGTAGGTCGCGACGAACGTATCACGGTCCATCTGGCTGGGCCGGGCATAGCGTTTGTGCGGGTGGGTTTCGGCCCAATGCCGGGCAATGTCGATCCGCCGGGGGAACCAGACACCATCGTGGCCCCGCGCGTAGTCAAGGAAGCGGCGCAGGCCCGCGATCTTGCCCGGGCGGCCGATCAGGCGGCAATGCAGGCCGACAGACATCATCTTGGCCCGGCCTTCATTGCCTTCGCGGTACAACTCGTCAAAGGCGTCCTTCAGATATTGGAAGAACTGTTCGCCTTCGATGTAGCCCGGCGCGGTGGCGAACCGCATGTCGTTGGCTTCCAGCGTGTAGGGAATGACCAGTTGGTCCCGGTCGCCCACTTCCAGCCAGTAGGGCAGATCGTCGTCATAGGTGTCGCTGATCCAGTCAAACCCCGCCTCGGCGGTCAGCCGCACGGTGTTTTCCGAACAGCGGCCCGTGTACCAGCCGGTGGGGCGGCTGCCTGTCACCTCGGTGTGCAGGCGGATCGCTTCGGCGATCTGGGCGCGCTCCTCGGCCTCGGGCATGTCCTTGTGTTCGACCCATTTCAGGCCGTGGCTGGCAATCTCCCAACCGGCGGACTTCATCGCGGCCACCTGTTCGGGGCTGCGGGCCAGTGCGGTTGCGACGCCATAGATGGTGACGGGCACATCCATCGACGTGAACAGGCGATGCAGGCGCCAGAACCCGGCGCGGGCGCCGTATTCGTAGATCGATTCCATGTTCCAGTGCCGCTTGCCCGGCCATTGGGCCGCGCCCGGAATATCGGACAGGAACGCTTCGGATGCCGCATCGCCATGCAGGACGCAGTTTTCGCCACCCTCTTCGTAGTTCAGGACAAGGCTGACCGCGATCTTTGCCCCACCCGGCCAGGCCGCATCGGGTGCATCCGGGCCATGGCCGATCATGTTGCGGGGGTAGCGTTGCATGCCTGTATCCTGATTGGTCGCGCGATTGTCCGTTTGTGATACCGCAGATCATCGGAAGAATTTTCAAGAAATGCAGGAAGGTGCTATATCGCTCAGACTATGGGCGCTGGCGGCAGGCCTGGGTCATAAGTGCCACTGAAACCAGCGGAGTGTAAAATGGCTGACGGATATCTGACGACCCATGTCCTGGACACGGCCCTTGGCCTTCCTGCCAAAGGGATGAAGATTGATCTGTACCGGATCGAGGACGGCAATTGGGTCCATCTGGTGACCAAACACACCAATGAGGACGGGCGGACCGACGGGCCGATCCTGCCGGTGGATGACTTCAAGACCGGCCGCTACGAGTTGCTGTTCTATGTCGGGGACTATCTGCGCAAGACCGGGATGCCGGGGGACGAGCCGCGCTTTCTGGACGAGGTGCCGATCCGGTTCGGCATTTCCGACGCCTCGTCGCATTACCATGTGCCGCTTCTGGTCTCGCCCTATAGTTTCTCGACCTATCGGGGCAGCTAAAGCGACAGGCCGTCGACAGCGGCGGCCATTTCCGCGCGCATCCGCGCCGTGATGAAATCGGTGAACAGGCGGATCTTCGGGTCGCGCAGGCGACGGTGTTGGGTCAGGCACACCAGCTGGGTGGCGGTGGGCGGTGTCGCCGTTGCCACCGGCACAAGCCGCCCGTCGCGCAGGTAATCAGCGACTTCGAAGATCGGTTTCATGACGATCCCGCGCCCGTCCAGCGCCCAGCCGGTCAGAACATCGCCATCGTCCGATTCAAACGGGCCGGTGATATTGAAACGCTCGGGGCCGGTCGGGGTCTGAAGCATCCAGCGAAACTCGGTCGCGCCCGGAAAGCGCAGGTTCAGGCAATCGTGCCTGTCCTTGACGATCGCCTCGCCATCGACCGGATTGCCGCGCCGGTCAATGTAGGAGGGCGCGGCGCAGAGGATGCGGGGGCAATCCGCCACAAGCCGGACCTTGAGGGTCGAATCCTCGAGCCGGCCGATGTGGAACGCCATATCCAGCCCTTCAGCGACCACGTCGATCTTGCGATCCGACAGGCGCAGGCGCAGGTCGATCTGCGGGTATTCATCCTTGAAGGCGGGAATATGTGGCGCGATGAACCGGCGCCCGACCCCCAGCGGCGCGGCGACAAAGACGGTGCCACGCGGGTTTTCGGCGGTTTGGGCCACGGCCGATTCCGCCTCTTCGATCGCCTCCAGCACCTTGCGGGCGCCATCGTAGAAGATGCGCCCGTTCTCGGTGGGTTGCAGGCTGCGTGTGGTGCGGTTGAACAGGCGCAGGCCCAGATGCTTTTCCAGTTCTGCGATCCGGGCCGAGGCCACGGCGGGCGATGTGCGCTGGTCGCGCGCGGCCGCGCTCATGCTGCCAAGTTCATAGACCCGGACGAACATGCGGATATTGCTGACATAGGCCATTCTTCGGTTCGCCTTGAAAGTGTTCCCCGATTACGCGGATTAACAAACAAATGACGACTGCTATAGCCTCTGTCAAAGGAATTGAGGGGAGGGACACCCATGTATGATGCCGTGTTGTTGATGGAATGGGCCGAGTTCGCGGTGCGCTGGTTGCATGTCATCACCGCGATCGCCTGGATCGGGTCGTCATTCTACTTTATCGCGCTCGATCTTGGCCTGCACCGGGACCGGAACCTTGAAAGCGGGGCGGACGGGGAAGAATGGCAGGTGCATGGCGGCGGCTTCTACCACATCCAGAAATATCTGGTTGCGCCCGCGAACATGCCCGACGGCCTCGTCTGGTTCAAATGGGAGAGCTATTCGACATGGCTGTCCGGCTTTGCCCTGTTGTTCCTGGTCTATTACCTGGGTGGAGAATTGTTCCTGATCGACCCCGAGGTGCTGGATATTCCCGTCTGGCAAGGGGCGGCGATTTCGGTGGCCTCGCTGGCCTTCGGCTGGATCGTCTATAACCAGCTGTGCAAGACCTTCGTGAACGCCAACCAGACGGTCCTGATGGTGGCCCTGTTCGTGGTGCTGGTGGGGATGGCGCTGTTCTATACCAATGTCTTCTCGGGCCGCGCCGCGCTGTTGCACCTTGGGGCCTTCACCGCGACGATCATGTCCGCGAATGTGTTTTTCATCATCATGCCGAACCAGCGGGTCGTCGTGGCCGACCTTCAGGCGGGCCGCAAGCCCGACCCGAAATACGGCAAGATCGCCAAGCAACGGTCGACCCATAACAACTATCTGACGCTGCCGGTTATCTTCCTGATGCTGTCGAACCACTATCCGCTGGCCTTCGCGACGGAATGGAACTGGCTGATCGCAAGCCTCGTCTTCCTGATGGGCGTCACCATCCGCCACTACTTCAACACCATGCACGCCCGCGCAGGGAACCCGCACTGGACCTGGGGTGCGACCGTGATCCTGTTCATCGTGATCGCCTGGCTGTCGTCGCAACCCGCCTACCACTACGAGGAAGAGGCAGCGATGACCCGGGCGGGCGAGCGTCATGCCGCGGCCGAGGGGTTCGAGGAGGTCACGGGGATCGTCATGGGCCGCTGTTCCATGTGCCACGCGGCAGAGCCGGTGTTCGGGTCGCTGATGTGGCCGCCCAAGGGTGTGATGCTGGAGACCGAGGTGCAGATCGCCGAACAGGCCCGCGAGATTTATCTGCAATCCGGCGTCACCCACGCCATGCCCCCGGCGAACCTGTCCTATATGGAACCCGCCGAACGGGCCGCCATCGTGGCCTGGTTCAAGGCTGCGGAAAGCTGATCCAAAGGCGCGGCTGCCGCCGCACGTCTTTTCAGAAATCGGCGCCGCAACGCGCCGTCCGGGTCTTGGCCCTGAATGGTCCCGTCGGATGCCTCCGGCGGGAGTATTTTTTGCAAAATAAGAGATCAGGCCGAAAAATGGAACTGGCTGGTCTGACGGTAGGTTTGCCCCGGGTTCAGGGTGATCTTCGGGAACTGCCGGTTGTTCGGTGCATCCGGCCAATGCTGCGGTTCGATTGCCAGCCCGGCGTAGGCAGCGAACCCCTGATCGTCGGTGTTGCGCCCATCGAAAATCTGGATGCCAGGCGCGGTGGTGGACAGTGTCATTTGCCGCCCGCTTGGCCCCGTCAGCCAGAGCACGTCGCGGATCGGCTGGTCTGTGTCCGCGGTGCAGAAGTTATGGTCGATCGCCGGGGCGCCGCGTTGCAACACGGGTCCATCCCGCAGGTCAAAGCCGGTGCCGGTGACATCGATCACGTCACCGGTCGGCAAGGTCAGATCATCGATCGGCAGGTAATGATCCGCCGCGATCCGAAGCCGGTGCCCGTCCCAGCTGTCGGTGCCGTCGAGGTTCCAGTATCCGTGGTGCGCCACGTTCATAAGTCCCGGCTCGTCGGTTGTGGCGGTGACGTCAAGCGTCAGCGCGCCTTTGGTGTCGAGGTCATAGCGGACGGTCAGGATCTGGTTTCCGGGGAACCCGCCATCCCCGTCTGGCAGGAGCACCCGCAGGGTCACGTGGGAGGCGCTTTGGTCGACGATGTCCCAGACCTTCCGGTGGCTGCCCGATGCGCCGGAATGCAGCGTTGTCTGGCCGTTTTCGTTCGCTTCGAACCGGTGTTCCATCCCGCCGATCCGCGCCTTTGCGCCGCCGATCCGGTTGCCCACCGGGGCGATGACCGCGCCGTAGTAGTCCATGATCGTTTCATAGTCGCGCAGGCGGTCGGACCCGAGCGTGACGGAATGGCCGAACCCCGCAGGCCGCAGGTCGCGCAGGATTGCCCCCAGGGTCAGGATGCGGGCCTGCATTCCGTGCGCGTCGAGCGTGATTTCGTGCACGGCCCGCCCGTCCGAGAGATGTCCGAAGACGGTCATGTCAGCGGCTCCCAATACACTCCGGCGGGGGGGATTGTGGTGTCGGTCCAGCGGCGGGGTTCGGCGGAATAGTTGAACAGGAACCGGTGGGTCGAGGTGGTGCGCATCCGCAGCCCTTCAGGCAGGTCAGTGGTTTCAATTCCGGCGTTGGCGCAGAGATCGGCCGCGATCCGTTTGAATGCGGCATGATCGGGCCAGCCCGCAAGGTAATGCAAGGCGCCGGACCGGACCAAGGCGGGGCGGCCGTCGGTCGTTGTGCCGATGACATCCGCCGAGGTGTCGAGGTGTTCGAACCAGCGGATGAAATTGCCCCCATCGGCAAGTGGCACGGGGGCAGAGGGCGGCAGGCTTTCGGCAAGGGTCACGGTTGCCTCCAGCCCGGGAAGGGCAGGGGGCAGGGGCACCGGGATCGAAAGTTCATCTGACTTGGAATTGCTGCGCGGCCCGATCAGGGCCTGCCCGTCGAACCGTGCCAGCGCCGATTTCAACGGGTCGGACAGATGCGCAAGGCCTGGGATCAGGACCATCGCATAGGCCGACAGGTCGGCGGCATGGGGCGGCAGGATGTCGACATTCACCCCAAGGGACCGAACCGCCCGATAGGCGGAAAGCACCAGTTCGAAATAGTCGAAGTCGCGCCCTTGGGGCTGCACCTTCCACGCCCAGTCGCTTTCGTAGTCGAAGACGATCGCGACCGGGCTGTGCCCGGCTTCTGCCGCCTCTGGCATCGCCGCCAGTTCCCTGGCCACCTGCGCGGCTTCGGCATGGGCCGGGGCAGGGGCGCTGTCGGGCCGCAACAGCCCTGCGTGCATCTGTTCCTGTGCAAACGGCGCTTGCCGCCACCGGAAATAGCTGACGCATTCTGCACCATGGGCAAAGGCCTCCCACGTCCAGAGCCGGACCATGCCGGGCAGGGGCGCGGGGTTCCACGGGGCCCAGTTCACCGGGCCGGGCTGCTGTTCCATGACCCACCAGCGACCCCGCCCGACGGCGCGGTAGAGGTCATGATGGAAGGCCTGATTGTCCGGGTCCCCCTGCCGCAGATAGGCCCGCCGGTGGTCGTCGTTCACGTCCAGCCGATCCGACAGGAACCCGATCGGGTAGCTGTCCCAACTTGCGATATCCAGATCCGCCCCCACCTTCCAATGGTCAAAGGTCGTGACCTTGCCCATGTAATTATGGGCGATGGGCGCGTTGGAATGCTTGCGGATCTCTTCGACCTGGATCCGGTTGTATTCGGCGACCATGTCGGACGAGTAGCGCCGAAAGGCCAGCTGGTGCGGATGATTCGGTTCGGTCACGGTCAGGTTGGGCAGGTCGATCTGGTCGAAGTCATCGTATTCCATCGACCAGAACACGTTGCCCCAGGCCCGGTTCAGCGCATCAGGCGACTGATAGCGCTGGGCCAGCCAGTCGCGGAACCCGTGCAGGGCCGCATCAGAGTAGGACAGGGTTGTGTCGTGGCAATCGTATTCGTTATCGGTCTGCCATGCGGCGACATGGGGGTTGCGGCCATAGCGTTCCGCCAGAAGGCGCACGATCCGGCGGCTTTCGTCGCGGTATCCCTGATGGCTGAAACAGTAGTGGCGGCGCGATCCGAATTTTCGCGGCCGTCCGTTCGCGTCGACGGCCAGCATGTCGGGGTGTTTGTCGATCATCCAGCGGGGCGGGGTGGCGGTGGGTGTGCCCAGAACCACCTTCAGGCCCGCCGCGCCAAGGGTAGCGATGGCCCGGTCCAGCCAGTCAAAATGCAGATCGCCGGGCTTCGGTTCCAGCCGAGACCACGCGAATTCGCCGATCCGGACCCATGTGATCCCGACATCGGCCATGCGGGCGGCGTCTTCGGCCCAGATGTCTTCGGGCCAATGTTCGGGGTAGTAGCAGACGCCCAACGTGCGCTTCATTTGTGCGGGTCCGTTCAAAGGGTGACTTTGTGTTCGGCCTGTCCGGGGCCATGCCCCGTTGCGGCATAGGTGCGGCCCTCGGCATCGCCGTTCAGCCCCTCGGCGGCGGTGGTGCAGAACAGCGTGGTCAGGTCGTCACCGCCAAAGGCCGGGCAAGAGGTTTGCAACCCGTCAAAGCCGACGGCCTTTTGGAACCTCCCCGTGGGGTCGTAGCAGGCCACCCGCGATGCCCCCCATTGGGCGTTCCACAGGTTGCCCGCCGCGTCCACGACCGCGCCGTCGGGGTTCAGGCGCTCGCGGGTCAGGTCGATATGCACTTCGGGCGTGCCTTTGGGCCAGCCGTCGGCGTCCAGTGCAACCCGCATGATCTGCCGCGTGGGCGTGTCGGTGAAATAGGCGGTGGCGCCATCGGGCGCGAAACAGATCGCGTTCGAAATGGTGATATCGGGGAAAAGCCGGCGCAATTCGCCCCGGTAGTAACGCCAGATCGCCCCGGCGCCCCGTTCGGCCTTGATCCCCATAGTCCCGATCCAGAACCCGCCCTGCGGGTCGGCCCGCCCGTCGTTTGACCGGGTCACCGGGTTGTCGGCCTCCAGCGGGCACAGGCTGCGTTCGGTCTCGCCGGTTTCGACGTTGAACAGGAACAGGTCCCGCGCCGAGGCGACCATCAACCGGTCCCGGTCCACCCATCCGGCGGCAGAGACATAGGTGTCGAACTGCCAGTGCTGACCCTTGCGATGCAGGCGCTTGCCAAGGATATCGAACCAGAACAGTTCCTTCCGTTCGGGATGCCAAAGCGGGCCTTCGCCGAGCGTGCAGTTTGTGGCGTCGTAGATCATCCCCGGGCCTCGTCATAGGCGGCGACGATATCGCGGGCGCGGGCGGCGATATCGGCTGTGGACATGCCGGGTTTGTAAAGTGCCGATCCGATGCCAAAGCCGTCTGCGCTAGCCGCGAACCACTGGGCAAAGTTGTCCGGGCCCGCCCCGCCAACGGCATAGACAGGCACGCCCGCAGGCAGGACCGCCCGGATCGCCCGTAGTCCATCCGGCCCCAGCAGGTTGCCGGGAAACAGCTTCAGCCCGTCCGCCCCGGCCTTCAGCGCGGCAAAGCATTCCGTCGGGGTCATGACCCCCGGCCAGCTTTCCATGCCGGCGGTCTTGGTGGCGACGATGACCCGCTGGTCGCAGTTGGGCGACACGATCAACCGGCCCCCGGCCTGCGCCACGCGGCCTACATCATCGGTAGACAGGACCGTCCCGGCCCCGATCAGCGCGTCCTGCCCGTGGGTCGCGGCCATGGCGCGGATGCTGTCGAAAGGGTCGGGTGAATTCAGCGGCACCTCGATCTTGGTGATGCCTGCATCAGTCAGGCAGGCGGCGGCATCGGCAGCCTCGGACGGGGTAATGCCGCGCAGGATCGCGATCAGGTTTCGGGTCATGCGGCGGATCCTTTCAACGTGCGGTACATCCGGATCAAGCCGGCAAGGGTAACGTTTTCGACGCTGGTCTGGCTGGCCGAGACACCCTGACGCGACAGCGCGTTTTGATAAAGCGCGCCGAGCTGTCCGTCGCCGACAATCGCAACATTCTGGCCGAGCCAATAGGGTCGTGCGGCAATCAGCTCGGCCCCGATCAAGAGCCCGGACAGATGCGCGCGCGCGGCGGCGGCGGGCAAGCCGGTCAACAGCCCCTCGGCCCGAAGCGAGAACAGGCGCGCGGCGATCCGTTCGGGCCGCTCCATCCCGGCCGTCAGACCGGCGTCGAAGGCGGCGCTGTCCCAGTCATCCGACTGCACGGAATGGCGCAACACCGTGTGGCCGCCGATCGCGGAAAACAGATCGCCGGTCATGAAGGTCTGAAAGCTGACCAGTTCGCCCGCGCTGACATGGGCCCATTTGGTATGGGTGCCGGGCAGGCAGATGACTCCATCGAAGTCGGGGTTCAGGGCAAGATATCCCGCGATCTGGGTTTCCTCGCCGCGCATGACATCGGCGGGGGTGGTCTGGCTGATCCCCGGAATGACATGGACGGTCAGACCGTCGGTCGTCATCGGCGCAATCACCGGGGTCGCCTGACCCGGCGTGCAAGGCACGGACACATAGGGCGCTTCGACCCAGCCTTGCCGGGACCCCACCATGCCGCAGGCCACCGCAAGATCCGCGCTTTCGGTCCAATCGCCCGCGAGACGCAACAGCGCCGGTTCAAACTGGTCCCGCGCCAGCGTTCCCATCCCGTCTGTCGACTCGCGCCGGTCCAGCACGGTATCGCCCGACATGGCCCATATCCGAAGGTTGGTGGTTCCCCAGTCGATGGCGATCCAGTCGGGACGGGCGGTCATGGTCGTTTCCTTTGGGTCTTGGCCGACATGCATGCCGGGTCTTGGGCAATTTCTGTTACAGGGCCTATTTCACCGCGCCAAGGGTCAGGCCAGCAATGAAATGTTTCTGCATCAGGAAGAACATCAAAACAGGCGGTAGCGCCGCGATGATCGACCCGGCAGAGACAAGGTGCCATTGCGCGATCCACTGACCGTTGAGCGAAGACAGCCCGGCCGTCACAGGTTGGGTCGAGGCCGAGGTCGTCAGTACCGTGGCCCAGAAGAAATCGTTCCAGATGAAGGTGAAGACCAGCACAGCCAGCGCCGCAATCGCGGGCCGCATCAGCGGCAGCACGATGTACCAGAAGATCTTCCATTCGGCGACGCCCTCAACCCGCGCAGC
This sequence comes from Loktanella sp. IMCC34160, assembly GCF_004145845.1. Taxonomy (GTDB): domain Bacteria; phylum Pseudomonadota; class Alphaproteobacteria; order Rhodobacterales; family Rhodobacteraceae; genus SELP01. The sequence continues at coordinate 147,730 of NZ_SELP01000001.1, forward strand.
CTCGATCAACTCGCGCGGCAGGGCGGCGATGAAGTTGCGCATGAACAGGGTGCAGAACCCGGTCTGGAACGCGATATGGAAGAGGGCCAGCCCGCCCGTCGTGTTGTAAAGCCCAAGGCCATAGGTCAGGTCGCGTACCGGCACCATGAGGATCTGGAAGGGCACGAAATTGCCAGCGACGAACATGAAGAACACCAAAAGGTTTGCCCGGAACCTGTAAATCCCCAGCGCAAAACCCGTCATCGTCGACAGGATCAGCGTCCCGATCACCGTGGGGATCGTCACCTTGAAGGAATTGAAGATGTACTGGCCGATGGGCGAATTGGTGAAGATCTCAAGATAGTTGCCCCATGCGATGTCCGAGGGCATCCCGAAATAGTTTCCCATTGCCAGGTCAGACGCCGGGCGCAGCGATGTCACCGCCACCCCGAGAAGCGGGAACAGCCAGAGGAACAGCGCGATGGGAAGCGCGGTCTTGTAGAGCGCGCGGGCAGGGGCCGAGGCCTGCTGGATCGGACGCGGAAACATCAGTTGCCCTCCCGTTCGTCGCGGACCATCTTCCAGATGAAGCCCGAGATGAAGACCATCATTATCGCGAACAGAACCACGGCGATGGCCGCGCCATATCCCATCCGATAGCCGTATTCGGACAGCGCCTGTTCATACATGTAATAGGACAGCACGCGGGTGGACCCGAACGGCCCGCCGTTGGTCATGATCGACACGAGGTCGAAGCTGCGCAATGCGCCGATTACGGTCACGACCACGGCAATGAAGGTCGCGGGCCGCAGCTGCGGCAGAACCACATACCACAGCATCTTCAACCCTTTGGCGCCGTCCAGCCGGGCGGCCTCGATCTGGTCCGGGGCGACGTTGTTCAGCCCGGTCAAATACAGGATCATGCAATAGGCGATCTGCGGCCAAAGCCCTGCGGCGATGATCCCGTAGGTCGCAAGGTGCGGGTCGGCCAGAACGGCGATGCCCTTGCCGGTGAAAAACTCGATCACCTTGTAGAAAAGCCCGAAATTCGGCGCGTAGAACCAGGCAAACATCAGGCCGACCACGACCTGGCTGATCACGAAGGGAAAGAAGAACAGGGATTTGTAGATCCGAATGCCCATCACGGTCTGGTTCAGGAAGATCGCGATGAACAGCCCGGCGGGCACGGCCAGCATATACATCAGCAGCCAGATGACATTGTTGCGCAGCGAGGTCTTGAATGCCCGGTCGCTGAACAGCTCTTGATAGTTGGCCAGACCAAGCCAGACTTTTTCGCCCAGCCCGTCATATTCGAAGAACGACAGCCGGAAGCTCGAGAAGATCGGCCAGATCACATAGATGATGAACATCAGCAGACCGGGGGCAAGGAACAGCCACGGCGTGATCCGCTGCTGGTTCTGACGCCACCACGATCGGGTCTGGGTTTCCTGCTGGGTCGAGGTCATGGACATCGCGCCCTCCTGTCATGCCGAGCTGCCGGAAGTCTGTCATAAGGGACAGGCCCGCGATACCGCGGGCGGGGTGGGCAGGACCGGGTTGGTCCTGCCCGCTGTCGAATGTCAGGCGATCAGTTGTAGATGCGCTGACGGGCCTGTTCGAGGCGTTCAAGGATATCGTCAAGGTTCTCGGGGAGAACCATGAATTCCTGGAAGCCTTCCATGCCGATCTTGGCCATTTCCGCCGGGGCGTCGCGGTCGAAGAACTGCGCGATCCCGCCTTCGGTGGACGACAACAGCTCGAACCCGGCCTGAATGAACGGGTCGTCACCCACGGTCGATCCCGAGTTGATCGGCAGCTGGCCGATTGCGGCGTTCAGCTTGGTCTGCGCGTCGGCCGAGGCGATGAAGGCCAGGAAGGTCTTGGCGTCTTCAACGTTGGTGGCACCAGCCGGGATATGGATGGTGTCGGTCGGCGCTTCCTCGGCGCGGGCCACATCGGGGTTGATCGTCGGGAAGGGCATGAAACCAAGGTTGTCGTTGGTCATCCCGCCTTCCTTGAACACGCCCACGGCAAAGTTGCCCATGACGTAGTTCGCGGCCTTGCCCTGCACCAGAAGCGCCGCGGCATCCTGCCAATCCAGCGCCGCGTGGTTTTCGGTGATGTAGGGCTGGATCTGCGCCCAGTTGGCAAAGGTGTCGCGCACCCCTTGATCGGTCCACGCCACTTCGCCCGAGGTCAGGGCCATGTGGTATTCATAGCCGTTGGTCCGCAGGTTCATGTAGTCGAAGATGCCGGCCCCCGGCCACAGGGCGGATGTCCCGGTGGTCAGGCAGTCGATGCCGGCGGCATCGAAGGCTTCGCAGTTGGCGACGAATTCTTCCCAGGTCGACGGCACGTCCACACCAGCAGCGGCATAGGCGTCTTTGTTATAGTAGATGCCCCACTGATAGTAGGTATAGGGGATGCCCCACTGCTTGCCGTCGATGGTCATCGACGCCGCAGCGGACCCGAGCGAATCGTACAGGCCATTCTCGGCCCAGACATCCGACACATCCATGAACTGACCGGAGTTGACGAAGGGGGCCATCCGGTTCCCGGCATACCAGTTGGCCAGATCCGGCGCGTCGGTGGTCAGGAAGTTGCGGATCGCGGTCTTGTATCCTTCGTGGTCGAAGTTCTGCAGAACCACATCGATATCCGGGTTTGCCGCTTCAAATTCCGCGATGAGCTCTTCCATCGCGGCAAGCGGGATCGGGTCATAGTCGGCGTAATAGGTCAGCGTGCGCTGCTGAGCCATGGCACTGGTGCTGGCCAACAGGCCAACGGCAAGCGCGGCCATCGCGCTTTTCTTCAGGTGCAACATTGGTGTCCTCCCTTAGTCGCAGTCAAAACTTTTTGTTCCACATATTGAAACTTGGTTTTGAATATTGAAATCATAACCGCGACTCGCCTATGCTTGTCAACAGGCCAGTCCTGCGGAAATAAGGAATCCGTTGACTGGCAGGGAGGAAGACGATGGCTGCATCCGCAGACGGAACAGTGGGCAAGGCACTGGATGTGCTTGATCAGGTTGCCGAATATGGCCGCCCGGTCCGCTTTGGCGAATTGCTCGAGGCGTCAGAATTCCCCAAGGCGACGCTGTACCGGCTTCTTCAGACGCTCGTGAATCAGCGGATGCTGCGCTATGATTCCGACCGGCAAACCTATGCGCCGGGGGTGCGGCTGGTCCGTCTGGCTCATGCCGCGTGGTCGCAATACTCCATCGCGCCACTGGCCCGCCCCTACATCGACAGGCTAAGCGCGCAACTGGGCGAGACGGTGCACCTTGCACAACTCGACGGGGGGCAGGTCCTGTATGTGGACAAACGGAACGCCCGCCAGCCGGTCGAGATGTTCAGTCAGGCGGGGAAGATCGGGCCAGCCTATTGCACCGGGGTGGGCAAGGCGATGCTGGCCTTCCTCGATCCGCAGGAACTGGATCGCGTCATCACCCAGCAGGCGTTCCACCGCTATACGGATACAACGATTACCTCGGCGGAAGATCTGCGCGGCGAACTCGCCGCGATCCGCCGCCAAGGCTACAGCCTTGACCGGGAAGAACATGAACGGGGGATCATCTGCGTCGCCCTTCCCATCCTCTCGGGGTCCGGTCGGGTGATCGGTGGCCTGTCCGTCACCGGCCCGACCAGCAGAAAGACCATCGACGATCTTGTCGGGTTGGTGCCGCTGATCCGCGACACCGCCCAAAGCATTGCCGGGGAGGCGCAGGATTGGCGCTTTCCCGAACAAGCAGCACAGTGAAAGGAAAGCCCATGTCCGGCGTCCAGCTTGGAAACGTGATCAAGAAATACGGCGAAACCCAGGTGATCCACGGGATCGACCTTGATATCGCGGATGGCGAGTTCTGCGTTTTCGTCGGGCCGTCGGGTTGCGGGAAATCCACCCTCCTGCGGATGGTCGCGGGGTTGGAGGAAACGACCTCTGGCCAGATCCAGATCGGTGCGCGCGACGTGACCCGCCTTGATCCGTCCGAGCGCGGCGTGGCGATGGTGTTTCAGACCTACGCGCTATACCCGCATATGACGGTCGAAGAGAACATGGGCTTTGGGCTGAAGATGAACGGCCACCCCAAGGCGGAGATCAAGGAAAAGGTGACCGAGGCGAGCCGCATCCTGCGCCTTGACGAGTATCTGAAGCGCAAGCCTGCCGCCTTGTCCGGCGGTCAGCGGCAGCGGGTGTCGATCGGGCGGGCTATCGTGCGCGGGCCCGAGGTCTTCCTGTTCGATGAACCCCTGTCGAACCTCGATGCTGAACTCCGCGTCGAAATGCGGGTCGAGATTGCGCGGCTGCACAAGGAAATTGGCGCGACGATGATCTACGTCACCCACGATCAGGTGGAAGCGATGACGCTGGCCGACAAGATCGTGGTGTTGCGCCTTGGCCGGATCGAACAGGTCGGCAAACCGATGGATCTGTATCGTGACCCCGACAATAAATTCGTTGCGGGCTTCATCGGCAGCCCGGCGATGAACTTCCTGTCCGGCACCGTGAAGGCGGGCGTGGTCGAGGTTCCGGGCGCGGGCGGCTCTATCGATTGCGTGGCAAAGGATGCAGCGGAGGGGCAGGCCGTGGCCTTCGGCATCCGCCCCGAACACCTGTCCATCGACCACGGCGGCATAACCCATACCGTCGATCTGACCGAACGGCTGGGCGGCGTATCCTATGCCTATCTGGTGGCGGAAACCGGCGAACGCCTGATCGTTGAAATGCGCGGCGAGGAAGAGGTCGAGGAAGGCGCCAAGGTCGGACTGACCATCGACCCGGCCAAGACTTATCTGTTCGACGCGAAGACCGAGGCGCGCATTCGCTAGGCCTGCCCCGAAAATGAAGAACGGCGGCCCCTTGGGCCGCCGTTTTCGATTCTATTGTCGTCCGTAGTAAAGGCCGACCACATGTTCGGCCTCTGCAAAGAACAGCCAGCGCGAGGCCAGGATGCCCGCCACATGGGCGACCACGGCAAGCCCCGCGTAGATATGTGAGAAGGGCAGCATCAACAGCAGGATCGGCAGACCGTATCCCAGTAGCAGCGACAGAAGCCGCAGCTTCATGCTGTGCCGCCGGCCGACCACATGGACGAATTCGCGCAGCAGGTAGTTGGTGCCGGTATGGGGCGGCTCGAACGCCTTGACCCGTCCCAGCGTGCCGAGCCCCGTCGCCGTGCCGATATCGGTGCCACGCCCCCGGAACCGCCCGTCGCCCGTCATCCATGCGATGATCTGGACGGTGGCGGCCACGGACAGAAGCGGCAGGGCAAACCGCACCTGTCCCGCCAGGAGTGCCCCGCCACCAAGTGACAGCGACAGGAACAGCGCAGGCGTGGACCAATGGTTCCAGCGTGGCACGGTCTTCAGCTGGGTATAGATCATCGAGGTGGTGGCCACGGTCAGCAGGCTGAGCGCCGCGCCGATGAGGCCAAGCGGCACGGTGGCCTGCCCCCAGAACACCAGCCCCGCGCCATAGACGACCATGACAAGCAGCGCCGCGACACTGACCCATGCCTCGCGGCTGAGCCAACTGGTTTTCCATTGGCTGAAGGCCTTGATCGCGCGTTCCGGGTGGCCAAGGTGGAAGGTCGAGGCAAGAAGCCCGCCCACCGCCATCAGGTAGGCAATGGCGAAGAATGTGAAAGCGACCCAGCCGGTCGGGCCGGGCATACCGATCCCAAGCCAGAACAGCAGGCCAAAGCCGAGCCCCGAAAAGGTTGTGAAGAGGATGACAGAGGGTGCGGGATGCATCAGTTCGATCCTCCAGGAATTGCCGACAGCGCCTTGTCGAGCCAGGCGACAAAGCCTTTGGATTCCTCGGCCACGGGGGCAAGGTAGGGGGCAAGGATGTCAATGTCCTGCGCCGCGTCGCGCGGGCGGGGCGGCAGGTATTTGTTGACGGGCTTGGTGCCCAGTTCCGGCATCAGGTCCATCCCGCCGCGGTCGGCGGTCAGGCGTGACACTTTGCTGTCGGGGTCGGCGAAATCCCCGAAATGGCGGGCACCAGCCGGGCAGGTGCGCACACAGGCGGGTTCGCGGTCAATCTCGGGCAGGTTCTCGTTATAGATCCGGTCGACACACAGGGTGCATTTCTTCATCACCCCTTCGGCGGCGTCCAGTTCGCGCGCGCCATAGGGGCAGGCCCAGGCACAGAGGCCGCAACCGATGCAGTCCTGTTCATTGACCAGAACGATCCCATCCTCGGTCCGCTTGTAGCTGGCCCCGGTGGGGCAGACGGTGACGCAGGGCGCGTCTTCGCAATGCAGACAGGACTTGGGGAAATGGATCAGCTTGGCCGTGCCCTCGGCGGGTTGCACCTCGTAGCTGTGCACCCGGTTGAGGAAGGTGCCAGACGGTGCCTCGCCATAGGCGTCCTGATCGGACAGGGGTGCGCCGTAGTTTTCCGTGTTCCAGCCCTTGCAGGACACGACGCAGGCATGACAGCCGACGCAGGTATCAAGGTCGATGACAAGGCCCAGCTTGCGGGCGGTGGTCTTGGGAAGTTCGGTCATTCGCCCACCTTCCATGTCAGGTTGGCCGGGGCGGCGGGCACAGGGCTGCCGATTTCTGGGTGGTGCGGCTGGGTCGCGCCGGGTTTCGCGGCCTTTTCGATCTTAACCCGAAGGTCGAACCATGCCGCCTGCCCGGTGATCGGGTCTGAATTGGCCCAACGCATCCCGTCTTCCTTGGCCGGCAGAAGTTCGTGGATCAGATGGTTCAGCAGGAAGCCCTTGGTCGCCTCGGGCGTGTTGCCTTTCAGCGCCCAGGCCCCCTTGCGCTTGCCAATCGCGTTCCAGGTCCAGACGGTGTTGTCGTTCAGCGCGGCCATTTCCACGACCGGCACCACGATCTCGCCGTGGGTCGAGGAGACGCGGGCCCAATCGCCCGGCTTGAACCCGGTCTCGCGCCAGATCTTGGTGGGCACATAAAGCGGGTTCATCCCGTGGATCTGCCGCAGCCATGCGTTCTGGCTGCCCCAGCTGTGATACATGGCCATGGGCCGTTGGGTCAGAGCGTGGACCGGGAATTCGCCGGTGTCGATGTGGCTGTCCTCGATCGGGGCATACCAGATTGGCAGCGGGTCCATCGTGGCGATGATCCGGTCCCGCAGGTGGTCGGGCGGCTGGATGCGGCCCTCGCCCTCGGCGGCCAATTGGAACCGGCGCAGCGGTTCGGCGTAAAGCTGGAAAATGTAGGGCTGAGGGCTGTCGTAAAAGCCCATCTGCACCGCCCAGTTCTGATAGGCGCGGTTGAAGGGTTTGTAATAGGCCGCCCCCTCGGGGACATGTTCAACCCAGAACCCGCCATTGGCGATATAGCTGTCGATCTGGGCGGCGTTCGGGTCGCCGCGCCCGTGTTGGGTGCCCTTGTCGCCCATGCGCCAACCGGCCAGCGGCCCGATGCCGGGGCGGCGGATGTGGTTGGTGATGTAATCGGCGTAGTCGGCGTATTTCTGGCTGCCATCCTCGTTCACGAACCCGGGCAGGCCCAGCCGCGCGCCCAGATCGCATAGCGCCGACTGGAACCCCTTCACGTTGCGGTCCGGTTCGATCACCGGCCAGCGGATCGCGTCGGCCACCGCGTCCGCCTCGCAGATCGGGCGGTCCAGCAGGCTGATGCAATCGTGCCGTTCCAGATAGGTCGTGTCCGGCAGGATCAGGTCGGCATAGGCCACCATTTCGGACGAATAGGCATCGGAATAGATGATATGCGGGATCAAATAGTCGCCGTTGTCGTCCACGTCGGTCAGCATCTTCATGGTGCCCGAGGTGTTCATCGACGAATTCCACGACATGTTCGCCATATACATGAACAGCGTGTCGATCCTGTAAGGGTCGCCCGCATGCGCGTTCGAGATGACCATATGCATCAGCCCATGCGCCGACATCGGGTTTTCCCAGGAAAACGCCTTGTCGATGCGGGCGGGGGTGCCATCGTCCTTCAAGCACAGGTCTTCGGGGCCGTGCACGAACCCAAGGTGCGGACCGTTCAGCGGCGCGCCGGGGGTCACCTTGCAATGAGGTTTGGGATGGGCGGTTGCCGGTTTGGGGTAGGGCGGTTTGAACCGCATTCCGCCGGGGGTTTCTACCGCCCCGATCAGGATTTGCAGGGTATGCAGCGCCCGGCAGGTCTGGAACCCGTTGGAATGGGCGGAAATCCCACGCATGGCGTGGAACGACACCGGGCGGCCGACCATGGACTTGTGGGTCTTGCCGCGGAAATCGGTCCATTCCCGGTCCAGCACGACGGGGGCGTCAAAGGCGGTCTTCGCGATTTCGGCCGCCAGTTGCCGGATGCGGGCGGCGGGAATGCCGGTTGCCTCGGCTACCGCCTCTGGCGCGTAGTCGTCGGACAGGTAGCGGTCGGCCATATGGTGCAGGACCGGGCGGTGGGTCACACCCTTCTGGCGCAGGGTGGCGGTCAGGTCCGGCTCGACCCCGTCGCCATCCCAGCGGGCGGGTTTGCCGCTGCGCCGGTCGATGACCATAGGGTTGCCCTCCTCGTCGCGCAGAAGCAGCCCCTGTTGCGGGCTGGCCGGGTCTTCGTTCACAAGGCAGGGGGCGTTGGTGAACTGCGCAAGATAGTCGAGGTCGATCTTCCCCGCTTTCATCAGACAATGGATCAGCGACAGGATCAGCAACCCGTCGGTGCCCGGCGTGATCCCGTACCAATCGTCGGCGACGGCATTATAGCCGGTGCGGATCGGGTTGACGCCGATCACCTTGTCGCCACGGCCCTTGACCTTGCCGATGCCCATCTTGATGGGGTTGCTGTCATGGTCCTCAGCCACGCCGAACAGGATGAACAGCTTGGTATGGTCCCAGTCGGGTTGGCCAAACTCCCAGAAGGCGCCGCCCATCGTGTAGATGCCTGCCGTGGCCATGTTGACGGAACAGAACCCGCCGTGGGCCGCGTAATTCGGCGTGCCAAAGGACTGCGCCCAGAGGCTGGTGAAGCTTTGCGACTGGTCACGGCCGGTGAAGAACGCCAGCTTCTCCGGCGCGGTTTCGCGGATCGGGCGCAGCCAGCTTTCGGCGATGTCATAGGCCTCGTCCCAGCTGATCTCCTCAAACTGGCCGGACCCGCGCGGGCCGACCCGCTTCAACGGGGCCCGCAGGCGCGACGGCGCGTTGACCTGCATGATCCCCGCGCTGCCCTTGGCGCACAGCACGCCCTTGTTCACCGGATGGTCGCGGTTGCCTTCGATATAGGCGACCTTGCCCGCTTTCATGTGCACGTTGATCCCGCAACGGCAGGCGCACATGTAGCAGGTCGTCTTGCGCACCTCGTCCGAAACCTTGGGCGAGGTATCAAGATGGGGTTGCCGGTGGGTCATGTCATTGGCCTTCTTGCGGTGTGCATCATTCGTGTATCAATCCCGGTTCGATCCGACCAGACATTTGGCCGATTTTCGGGTTGCTCTTTGCCGGTGGGGTGCGTTCCATGCGGGGAACCGTGACGCAGGACCGGGAGGAGCGGGATGGATATTCTGGAGCGGCTGGAGGCAGAGGCGCAGGCGCGCCCGCGCAGGATCGTCTTTCCTGAAACCGATGATCCGCGAATCCGCGAGACCATGGCCGAACTGGAACGGCGCGGTTTGTGCCAGCCGGTCCCTCTTGCCCCGCAGTCCGACGCGCAGCGTGCCGCCCTGATCGACGGGCGCGGGGTCAAACCCGCATTGGCCGATCGGATGCTGTCCAAGCCGCTGATCCGCGCGGCGGCTATGGTCGCGGCGGGCGAGGCGGATGCGATGATCGCCGGGGTGACCAACCCAACCCGCCGGGTGATCGAGGCGGCGGGATTGGGCATCGGACTGGCGGAGGGGATCGCGCAGCCATCGTCCTTTTTCCTGATGCGGTTTCCCGGTGGGCGAGACATGATCTGGTCCGATTGCGCGGTCACGGTTGACCCGGACGCAGCGGCGCTGACCGGGATCGCGCAGGCCTCTGCCCGGTCGGCCCGGGCGCTTTTGGGCGACGCGCGGGTGGCGCTTTTGTCGTTTTCCACCGGCACCAGCGGAACCGGCGACAGCGTGGACAAGGTCCGCGCAGCGGCAGAGGCGACGGGGTTCAACGGGCCGGTGCAGGCCGATGCGGCACTGAACGCCGGGATCGCGGCCAAGAAGGGAGTGCCCTTCGACGACCCGAATGTGCTGATCTTCCCATCGCTCGATGCCGCCAATATTTCATACAAGCTGGCGCAGGAACTGGCGGGCGCACAGGCACTTGGCCCATTTCTGCAAGGGTTCCGGCGGCCCGTCTGTGACTTGTCCCGTGGGGCAAGCGTGGATGACATCGTCAAATCGACGGTCGTCATTTCGGCGCTGGCATAGGTCACGGTTTAGGCCCAAGGGCTTCGATCGCGATGCGTGCAATCGTGCGTTCCTCGTCCGCCCGGACGATATGCACCGGCAGATCGCCAAGCCACGAAAGGCAATCAAGGATGCCGGTGCGCACCCGATCCGAATTTTCGCCGATCCCGCCGGTAAAGGCTAAGGCATCGACCCCGCCCATGGCCGGAATCAGCCCCGCCGCCTGCCGGGCGATCCACTGGCAGAAATGGTTGATCGCGAACTCCGCCTCGGGGGTGCCTGCTGCCTCGATCCGCTGCATGTCGGGGCCGATGCCGGACAGGGCCGAAAGACCGCTTTCGCGCCACAAGACCTGTTCGGCGCCCTCCACCCCAAGGTCACGGGCCAGCCGCAGGACAAGGGCCGGGTCGATGTCGCCGGACCTTGTGCCCATCGGTGTCCCGGACAGCGGTGAATAGCCCATCGTCGTGGCCGCCGATTGTCCGTCGCGGATGGCGCAGGCGCTGACCCCCGCCCCGATGTGGAACGCCAGCAGCCGGGGCGGAAGGTCCGGGCCAAGGCTGCGCACCAGCCCGGCATAGCTGATCCCGTGAAACCCGTAGCGGCGCAGCCCGGCATCGCGCAGGTTGGCAGGCAGCGGGTAGGTGGTGTCGACCGGCGCCTGCGTCGCGTGAAAGGCCGTGTCGAAGACTGCGACCTGTGGCAGGTCCGGCCAACGCGCCGCGGCGGCGTCCATCCCGGCAAGGGCCGGAGGGTTGTGCAGCGGCGCGAGGTCTGAAAGCTCCGCGATCCGGTCCCGAACGGCCGGAGAGAGGGTCTGCGCCGTGGTCAGATCGGCCCCGCCATGAACGACCCGGTGCGCGACAATGCGAAGTGCCGACAGGTCCGCCCCGGTGGCCGTCAGCGCCGCCAGCCAAGACTCCAGCGCGCCGGCGTGGGATTGGCAGGCGCAGGGCGCGGCGCGGCCGTTGAGCGAGAGCTTTCCGGCGCCTCCGATTTCGGACACGCCGCCCTGCGCAAGGATGGCCAGCCCGTCGTCGAACACCGCCGCCTTGAGCGAGGATGAGCCCATGTTCAGGACGAGGATCATGTCAGCGCCTTCCACAGTCCCAGCCCCGACAGAAGCAGAAGAAGGACCACAACCGCCCGCCGGAACGCGGTTGGCGAGGCATGGCCGAACCGCCTGCTGCCCAGCCAGATGCCGGCCCCGAGGATGGGAAAGGCCATTCCCGCGGCGATGAAGGTGTCCCGGCTGACCAGCCCGTTCAGCCCCATGACCGGCAGGGTCATCAGGTCTAGAAAGAACAGGTAGACAACCATGACCGCCCGGAACACCTGCGGCGATAGCGGTTGGGCCGTCATGAAACCCGCAACCGGAAGCCCGCCGACGCCCGCCGCATTGGCCATCCCGGAGACCGCGCCAATCCCAAGGTAGCCCGGTCCGCCGACCCGCCGTTCCAGCCGCCAACCTGACAGGAGGACCAGCCCCAAAGCGAAGATCAGCGCCGAAACCGCCAGCCGCGCGGTGTCTTCCTCTAGCCGGGCCATGACCCAGACGGCGGGCAGGATCGCGATGGCCGCCCCGAGCGTCAGCAAGCCGACAAGTCGCCAGTCGATTGCGCCGCGAATGCTGGGCAGAAGGAACAGAGTCATCACGATTTCGCAGGCAAAGATCGCAGGGATCAGCGGGACCGGGTTGGTCAGAAGCGCGGCGAAGGCGATGAAGATCGCCGAAAAGCCAAAGCCCGAATACCCCCGCACAAAGGCCGCGCCCAGAAGGGCCGCGGCAAGCCATATGGCGTGATCGGGGGCTAGTCCGAAGGGCATCAGGGGCAAGCGGGGGGCAAGGCCCCCCGTCCATTGGGGCGGCGGGCCCCCGGTATCGGGTTACTCCGGTTCCGGGGGATCGCCATTCCGTCAGACCTGGGTCTGCGCCATGTCGGCGGGGTCGATCCCGGCAACTTCGACGGGCTTCTTCATCGCGTCACGGCGGAAGGGCTCGCCCAGTTCCTGGTTGATCATCGCCTCGATCAGCGTGGTCTTGCCGTGGTTCATCTGGTCGTCGATGGCCTTGCGCAGGGCCTCGCTCAACTCGTCCATCGTGCGGGCCACGACGCCTTTAAGGCCACAGGCCTTGGCGATACCGGCATAGGACACCTGTTCGTCCAGTTCGGTCCCGACAAAGTTGTCGTCATACCACAGGGTCGAGTTCCGCTTTTCCGCGCCCCACTGGTAGTTGCGGAATACGATCTGAGTCACGGCGGGCCATTCTTCGCGGCCGATGGCGGTCAATTCGGTGACCGCGATGCCAAAGGCGCCGTCGCCCGAGAAGCCGACCACGGGGGTGTCAGGGCAGCCGATCTTCGCGCCAACCACCGAAGGCAAGCCATAGCCGCAGGGGCCGAACAGGCCGGGGGCAAGGTATTTCCGCCCCGCTTCGAAGCTGGGATAGGCGTTGCCGATCGCACAGTTGTTGCCGATGTCGGACGAGATGATCGCCTCTTTGGGAAGCGCCGCCTGAATCGCGCGCCATGCCATGCGCGGGCTCATCCATTCCGGCTTGGCGCTGCGGGCGCGTTCGTTCCAGGTGGTGCCCGGATCGTCGTCTTCGTGGTCCATGCTGGACAGCTGCTGCGCCCATGCCGACTTGCGCTTGGCGATCTCGGCCTTGCGGGCGTCGCGGCCTTCGTCGCCCGCGGTACCCGACAGGCGGTCAAGGATGCCGTTGGCCACTTTCACCGCGTCGCCGACGATCCCTACCGAGACGGGCTTGGTCAGGCCGATCCGGTCGGGGTTGATGTCGACCTGAATGATCTTGGCCTCCTTGGGCCAATAATCCATACCGTAGCCGGGCAGGGTCGAGAAGGGGTTCAGGCGGGTGCCGAGCGCCAGCACCACATCGGCCTGCGCGATCAGTTCCATCGCGGCCTTGGATCCGTTGTAGCCCAGCGGCCCGGCGAACAGCGGGTGCGAACCGGGGAAGGCATCGTTGTGCTGATAGCCGCAGCAGACCGGGGCATCCAGGCGTTCGGCAAGCGCCATGGAGGCCGGGATCGCGCCACCAATGACAACGCCCGCACCGTTCAGGATTACCGGGAACCGGGCCTCGGACAGAAGCTTGGCCGCCTGATCCAGTGCCTCGGCCCCGCCATCGGGGCGTTCAAAGGCGACGATCCGGGGCATTTCGACGTCGATGACTTGGGTGAAATAATCGCGCGGGACGTTGATCTGCGCCGGGGCCGAGTTGCGCTTGGCCTGCATGATGACGCGGTTCAGCACCTCGGCCATGCGGGACGGGTCGCGCACTTCTTCCTGATAGCAGACGCAGTCGGCGAACATGCGCATCTGTTCGATTTCCTGAAACCCGCCCTGACCCATGGTCTTGTTCGCGGCCTGCGGCGTGACCAGAAGCAGCGGCGTGTGGTTCCAGTAGGCGGTTTTCACGGCGGTGACAAAGTTGGCGATGCCCGGGCCGTTCTGGGCGATCATCATCGACATCTTGCCGGTGGCGCGGGTGTAGCCATCGGCCATCATCCCGCCAGAGCCTTCGTGGGCGCAGTCCCAGAAGGTGATCCCGGCCTTCGGGAAGATGTCGGAGATTGGCATGAAGGCCGATCCGATGATGCCAAAGGCATGCTGGATGCCATGCATCTGGAGCGTTTTCACAAAGGCTTCTTCGGTGGTCATCTTCATTGTGGGAACCTTTCGCGCAAAGACGTTGGGCGGCGCCCCGGGCGCCTGCCGTTTCAGCGGTGACACTAGTCTGGCCGGGGCATCGGGGTTAGGGCCAGTTGAATTTGCGGCTTAGCGCCAGATCTGTCAGCTGGAGTGCCGGATGGCCTCGGCGATAAGGCGAATCCCCTCGCGGATACGGCCCGCCGGGATCGAGGAATAGGCCAGCCGGTAAAAGCAGGTGGGCTTGTCCGAGCCCGCGAAGAAATTCGCCCCCGGTTCGATCAGCACCGATTGCAGGCGCAGCCGTTCCGCCAGAAAGCTGGTATTTACCCCCGGAGGCGCCTGCATCCAGACCGACGACCCGCCAAAGGTGGCCCGTCCCGCCACGGTCAGACCGAATTCGTCGATCGCCGCATCCATCACCTGCCGCCGCTCCATATAGGCCCGGCTCATCCGGCGGATCAGCGCGTCGTAATGGCCAAGTGACAGGAAATAACTGACGGTGCGCTGGATGTGCCCCGGCGGGTGGCGCAACACGCTCGCCCGCAGGTTCCGCGCCTCGCGGATAAATGGGGCGGGACCGACGAGGTATCCCAGCCGCAGCCCCGGAAACAGCGATTTCGAGAAGGACCCGACATAGATCACCCGCCCGTTCCGATCCAGTGATTTCAGCGCGGGCGAGGGGGCCTTGAGGAAGGACATCTCGAATTCATAGTCATCTTCGACGATCAGGAAATTCTCGGCCTCTGCCTTCTCCAGCAGCGCCTTGCGCCGGGCCAGCGGCATGGTCGATGTGGTCGGGCAGTGGTGCGAGGGGGTGGTGAACACCACATCCACATCGGGCGGCAGGTCATCCGGGTTCAACCCGTCGCCATCGGTTGGCACGCTGGCCAATTGGCACCGCGACTGGGTCAGGATCGACCGCAGGGCCGGATAGCAAGGGTCTTCCATCGCCGCCACCCGGCGCTGGGTCAGCAGAACCTGCGCCGCAAGCCACAGCGCGTTTTGCGCGCCCAGCGTGACAAGGATTTCATCAGGCCCCGCCAGAATGCCCCGGCGCGGCAGGGTCTGGCGGGCGATGAATTCCACCAGCTTCGGATCGTCACCGTCGAAATAGTCGGTGGTCAGCGCGGTGAAATCCTTGCGCCCCAGCGCCTGCAGCGCGCACAGCCGCCAGTTCGCGCTGTCGAACAGGGTCGGGTCGGCCTGCCCATAGATGAAGGGATAGCGGTAGCTGGCCCAATCGGCGGGCTTGATCAGGCCCAGCGAGGCGGGGATGCGCTGTCCGAGGATGCGACCCCAGTCCACCGTCCCGCTGCCCGATTGCTGCGCCGGGAAAGACGGGGGTTCAGGTGCGTTGTCGGACACGAAATAGCCCGACCGCCCGCGCGAGGTGATGTAATCGTCGGCCAGAAGTTCGGTATAGGCCAGCGTCACCGTAATCCGGCTGACCCCAAGGTGATCGGCCAGTTTGCGCGACGACGGCAGCCGCTCACCGGGGCGAAACCGCCCGTCCAGAATACCCTGCGCCACCATCTGGCGAATTTGCGCCTGAAGGGTGCCTTCGGAGCTGGGATCAAGGAAAAAGGATTCGGGGCTGATCGGCATGGGATCAGCCTAGGGTGGTCTTAAGTGGCGCGCAATCTGGACTTAGTTCTGTAGTATGCGAAGAGGGGTCAATTGCCCGCCATTCTTGTCAAAGTTAGCGGGATTCAGCCAGCGTTGGAATTCCGCCTTTGCGCGGGGCCAATCCTTGTCGGTCAGGGCGAACCAGGCGGTGTCCCGGTTCCGACCTTTGTAATGGGTGGCCTGCCGGAATGTGCCTTCATAACGGAACCCAAGACGTTCGGCCGCTGCCCGCGACGGGGCGTTCAGCGCGTCGCATTTCCATTCGTAGCGCCGGTATCCCAGATCGTCGAAGACCCGCGCCATCATCAGGAACATCGCCTCGGTCGACATGGCGGTGCGTTGCAGGTGTGGCGACAGGTGGATGTGCCCCACCTCGATCATCCCGTTGGCCGGGTCGATCCGCAGGTAGCTGGCCAGCCCGACCGCCGCACCGGCCCCGTTCAGGATGGTATGGAACAGCGGGTCGTCGCCGGTGCAGGTCGTTTCCATCCATTGGCGGAACGCGGTTTCGGTGTTGAATGGCCCATAGGGCAGGTAGGTCCAGTTACCCCCGCCCCTGTCCTGCCCGAACGCCTCGAACAGACCGGCGGCATGAGTGGCAACGTCGGTCGGGACGATCGTCACCCGCGTGCCCTGCATCGGGGTCCGGTCCGGCCGTGGCCGGGGCAAGGTGACGTCCAGCGGATCACCGACGGGTTGTCCAAGGGCATTCAGGCGGGGCATGGCGGGGCCTTTCAAGAAAAGGCCCGGCGCAGAGGCCGGGCCAGTGTCTTGGGGCAGGGAAGAGAAGCTACCCCAATACGGTGGTGATCGCGTTGTCGACTGCGGTCGTGATCTCGTCGATGTCGTCCGCTGTGGCGATCAGCGCCGGGGCGAACAGCAGGGTATTGTTGAAGCCCGGAACCGACCGGTTCTGCGCCCCGATGATCACGCCCTGCTTCATGCAGTCGGCGACGATCCCCATGACCTTGGATTCATGCACCGGTTCCTTGGTGTCACGGTCGGCCACCAGCTCGATCCCGGCGAACAGGCCCATGCCGCGCACTTCGCCAACCCAGCGATGCTTGTCCATGATCGCCTGAAGGTTCGATTTCAGCCGCTCGCCCATCTTGACCGAATTCGCGCCGAGGTCTTCCTTTTCGATGATCTTGAGGTTTTCCAGCGCCGCGGTCGGCCCAGCGGTGCAGCCGCCAAAAGTCGAGATATCGCGGAAGTAGCCCATCCGGTCGGTGTCGTCCTTGAACAGGTCGAACACCCGCTCGGTGGTCACGCAGCAGGAAATCGCGGCATAGCCAGAGGCCACGCCCTTGGCCATGGTCACGATGTCGGGCTGGATGCCGAACTGCTGATAGCCGAACCAGGTGCCGGTGCGGCCAAGGCCACAGACAACCTCGTCGATGTGCAGCAACACGTCATACTTGCGGCAGATCTCCTGCACCCGCTCCCAATAGCCTTTCGGCGGAACGATGATGCCGCCGCCTGCTGTGATCGGCTCGAGGCAGAGCGCGCCAACGGTGTCCGGACCTTCGCGCAGGATCACATCCTCGATCGCTTGGGCTGCCTTTTCGCCGTAGGTTTCGCCGGCCCAGCCGTCTTGGGCGCGGTATTCAAGGCAGTGGGGCACCTCGACAAAGCCCGGCGCGAAGGGGCCGTATTGGGCGTTGCGCTCCTGCTGGCCGCCTGCCGACAGGGTTGCGATGGTGGTGCCGTGATAGTCGCGGTCGCGGTAGAGGATCTTGTGCTTCTTGCCGCCGTAATGCTTGTGCGCGATCTGGCGCACCATCTTGAAGGCCTTCTCGTTCGCCTCGGACCCGGAGTTTGCGTAGTAGACGCGCGACAGGCCGGGCATCTTTTCAACAAGGCGCTGGGCGAATTCGGCACCGGGAATGGTGCCCTTGGCCCCGGCGAAATAGCACATCTTCACCAGTTGATCGCGGACCGCATCGGCGATTTCGGTGCGGCCATAGCCGACGTTGACGGTCCAGACCCCGCCGGACACGGCGTCGATATGTTCCTTGCCGGTGATGTCCCAGACGCGCATGCCCTTGCCTTCGACGATGATCTGCGGGTCGATCGCCTCGAACGGCTTGTGTTGGGTCAGGTGGTGCCAGACATGGGCGCGGTCGGCCTCGATCACGGCAGAGGGGTCGTTGGTCAGGGATTGGATATCCATGGCGGGCTCCTGAAGAATCGGTTGTCGGCCGGGGATGGCCGGGGTTTGCCTTTGTCCCACCATGCGCCCGACGCCAAGTCCGGCCTTAGGGCCAGCGTTGTGGCATAGATAAGTCCAGACGCGCGCTGCACGGATAGTTCACAGATTGTTGCCTAAGGCCTTGACCTTCCCGTGACTGGAACCCTTATCTGGTAGGACAAGGCCGCAAAGGAGGGCCAGATCATGGGCGCACAAAATCAGCTTTCGTTTGAAATTGACGGGCTTAGCTGCGCGGCCTGCGTGGGCCGGGCGGAAAAGGCGCTCAAGGCCGTGGGTGGCGTGGACCGGGCCGAGGTGAACCTTGCCACGAAAACCGGCCGTGTGGTTCTGCGGGAAGATGCCGGGGCCGAAGCGACGCGCGCCCTGTCGGGCGCCTTGTCCGCCGCAGGCTATCCCGCCGTGCCGGACCGGTTCCGGTTGGAAGTCACGGGGATGACCTGTGCCTCTTGCCTGAGCAAGGTCGAAGGCGCGCTGTCCTCTGTGCCCGGCGTTCTGTCGGCCAAGGTGAACCTTGCTGACGGGATCGCGTCGGTCTCGGCGCTCGTCCATGACCCGGCGCCGTTGATCGCGGCGGTGCAGGCGGTGGGCTATGACGCCCGCCAGATCGCCTCGGGCGAAGTGCGGACCGACAAGACGGTCGAGGAGGCGGCAGCCCTGCGCCGCAATGTCATCCTTGCTGCCGCCCTGACCCTGCCGGTCTTCGTGATAGAGATGGGCGGGCATGTGTTTCCGGCGATCCATCATTGGATCGGCCAGACCATCGGGATGCAGACATCCTGGGTGATCCAGTTTGTCCTGACCGCGCTGGTCCTTGCCATTCCGGGCCGCCAGTTCTTTGCCAAGGGGGTTCCGGCCCTCTTGCGCCGGGGGCCGGACATGAATTCGCTAGTCGCCCTCGGCACCTCGGCGGCCTTCGGGTTCTCGACCATCGCAACCTTTGCCCCCGGCCTACTGCCCACCGGCACGCGGGCGGTCTATTTCGAGGCGGCGGCGGTGATCGTCACCCTGATCCTGCTGGGCCGCTGGCTGGAGGTCCGGGCAAAGGGCCGGACCGGGGCCGCGATCAAGCGGCTGATCGGGCTGCGCCCGGATACCGCGCGGGTCGAACGCGATGGCGAGGTGGTCGAGGTTCCCATCGAAGAGGTTCAGCGGGGCATGTTCCTGCACATCCGGCCCGGCGAACGGATCGCCGTTGACGGGATCGTGCGCGAAGGTGACAGCTGGGTCGACGAAAGCATGATCACCGGCGAACCGGTGCCGGTGCAAAAGACCAAGGGCGCGACCGTGACCGGCGGAGCCGTGAACGGCAATGGCGCGTTGCGGGTGCGGGCCACGGCGGTTGGGTCCGATACGATGCTGGCCCGGATCATCCAGATGGTCGAGGACGCCCAGGGCGCCCGCCTTCCGGTGCAGGATCTGGTGAACAAGATCACGGCATGGTTTGTGCCCGCCGTGATGGCGGTCGCCGCGCTGACGGTTCTGGTCTGGCTGGTTTTCGGCCCGGCGCCGGTTCTGTCCTTTGCCCTTGTGGCTGGGGTGTCCGTCCTGATCATCGCCTGCCCCTGCGCAATGGGTCTGGCCACGCCGACCTCGATCATGGTTGGCACGGGGCGGGCGGCTGAACTGGGCGTTCTGTTCCGGCAGGGCGACGCGCTTCAGGCGCTGCAATCCGTGCAGGTGGTCGGCTTTGACAAGACCGGCACACTGACCGAAGGCAAGCCGGACCTGACCGATCTGGAACCGGTGGACGGCATTGATGCGGACGGGCTTCTGGCCAAGGTCGCGGCGGTCGAGGCCCTGTCGGAACACCCGCTTGGCACCGCGATTGTCCGGGCGGCCAAGGAAAAGGGTCTGACCCTGCCCACAGTCGAAGGGTTCGCGGCGATCCCCGGATATGGACTGCGCGGGACGGTCGATGGGGTCGAGGTGCTGATCGGCGCCGCCCGCCTGATGAAGAAAGAGGGCATCGTGGCCGAAGCGCAGGAAGCGCGCGCGGTCGAGCTGTCCGCCAAGGGGCGGACGCCGATCCTTGTTGCCATCGGCGGCAAGGCAGCCGGGGTTCTGGCCGTTGCGGACCGGATCAAGCCGACAGCCCGGGCCACGGTCGCGGCGCTGCATGCACAGGGGTTGAAGGTTGCGATGATCACCGGAGATACCGAGCGGACAGCCGGGGCCATCGCAAAGGAACTTGGGATTGATCTGGTCCAGGCCGAGGTCTTGCCCGAGGGCAAGGTCGAGGCGATCCGCGCCCTTCAGGGCGAGGGCCGGGTGGCTTTCGTCGGGGACGGGATCAACGACGCGCCGGCGCTGGCGGCCGCCGATGTCGGCGTGGCCATCGGCACCGGTACCGATGTGGCAGTGGAAAGCGCCCATGTGGTCCTGATGTCGGGCGATCCGTCGGGCGTGGTGAACGCGCTGGAAATCAGCCGCCGCACCATGTCCAACATCCGCCAGAATCTAGGCTGGGCCTTTGGCTATAACATCCTGCTGATCCCCGTCGCCGCCGGTCTCTTGTATCCAGTCTGGGGGGTGATGCTGTCGCCGGCGCTGGCCGCGGGGGCGATGGCGGCCAGTTCCGTGCTGGTCCTGTCAAATGCCTTGCGGCTGCGCTGGGTCCGCCCCGTGGTCGAGAAAGGGGGCGCGGCATGAATATTGGTGAAGTCGCCGAAAAGACCGGGCTGCCCGCCAAGACCATCCGCTATTACGAAGATATCGGGCTGGTCCGGCCGCTGCGCGGGGATAATGGATATCGGCAGTTCCGGGACAGCGACGCGCACAAGCTGAACTTTCTCGGGCGGGCGCGGGCGCTCGGCTTTTCGATCGAGGATTGTCGCGACCTTCTGGCCCTTTGGGAAGATCAGGACCGGGCCAGCGCCGACGTCCGGCAGATCGCCAAAGGCCATCTGGCAGAGATTGAACGCAAGATTACCGATCTGTCAGCCATGCGGGATACGCTGCAGGGGCTTGTGCGGGCCTGTCACGGCGACGACCGGCCCGATTGCCCGATCCTCAATGGGTTGGCCGAGACCGGGCTATCTTGATCCCGGTCAAAGTGAGAACGTCCCAGACCCGCTAGCGTGACGGCAAAACAGGAGACCCAGATGACCACGACAGAAGACCGCAAAGCCCAACTCCTCGCCCGTCGCGCCGAACTTGTCGAACGGTCCGAAGAGGTCGAGGCGGAACTGGACGCGCACCATAACCCCGATTGGGAAGAGCTGGCGACGGAACGCGAAGGCGACGAGGTGCTGGAAGGCATCGGCGTCTCGGCCGCTGCTGAAATCCGGGCGATTGACGCCGCCCTGTCCCGGATCGAAACCGGAGAATATGGCGTCTGCGTGAAATGCGGCGATGACATCAGCGCCGAACGTCTGGACGTGGTTCCGCACGCGCCGCTGTGCAAGGCCTGCGCGCGCGGGTGATCTAGGCGCTGACCTTGTCGCCCAGTTTTTCCAGCATCGACAGGCACTGAACCATCTGGTCAAGCGAGACGAATTCGTCGGGCTTGTGGGCTTGGGCGATTGACCCCGGCCCACAGACGATCACGTCCATCCCCAATTGTTGGAACAGCCCCGCCTCGGTTCCGAAGGGGACAAGATCGGTGGCGTTCGCCCCGGTCAGTTCGACAACCAGATCGCGGATCGCGTTCTGGTCCATCGGTTCAAGCCCGACGACCTCTCCGATCACTTCGGTGTGGATGCTGGCAGAGGGGTCCACGGCCTGCATCGCGGGCAGCAGGTGATGGGTGCAGAAGTGGTGCAGGTCTTCCTTCACGAAATCGGCGTCGGATTTCTGGACCGGGCGCATTTCCCAATCCACCCGCGCCTTGCCGGGGATCACGTTATGGGCCACGCCGCCGATCAGCGCGCCGGTGTTGATCGTGGTCCAGGGCGGTTCGAACTGGCTGTCGGGGGGGCAGCGGTGGCGCAGTTTGTCCTTCAGTTCCAGCAGGCGGCTGACATAGCGGACCGCGTATTCCACGGCGTTCACCCCCAGATCGGGGCCTGATCCGTGACCTTCCAGCCCATGGAAATGGGTGGAGTATTCGAAACAGCCCTTATGACCTTCGATGATCCGCATCTCGGTGGGTTCGCCGATAAGCGCCATCGCCGGGCGATAACCCCGGTTCTGCAGTTCAGTGACAAGCGCCTGCCCGCCAAGGCAACCGGTTTCCTCGTCATGGGTAAAGGCAAAGTGGATCGGGCGGGCCAGATCGCGCGCGGCATAAAGCGGGGCCATCGACACCGCGGCGGCGATGAATCCCTTCATGTCGCAGGCGCCGCGCCCGTAAAGAAGACCGGCCCGTTCATCCATCACGAACGGGTCGCTGGTCCAGTCCTGATCGGCCACCGGCACAACGTCCGAATGACCCGACAGGACGATCCCGCCGTCGGCATCCGGCCCCAATGTCGCCCAAAGGTTGGCCTTGGCCCCGGTGTCATCCTGATAGACCTCGACCCGCGCGCCCGCGCGTTCCAGCCGGTCGGCAAGATATCCGATGCAGGCAAGGTTGCTGTCGGTGGACACTGTGGGAAAGGCGATCAGGTCGCGCAGGATCTCGGTTGTTTCCGAAAGCGTGGTCATCGGCGGGCTCCGTCTGATATGGGCGAAAGATGGCAGAGGCGTCAGCGCTTCGATAGGATGAAAACGACCCGCGACGAAAGAACAGGGACACATGATCAAGCTTGATGACCGCGACATTGCCATTCTGCGGGTGCTGGCCAGCGAGGGGCGTATCACGAAGGCCGCACTGGCCGAACGGGTCGGGCTGACGCCGACGCCCTGCTGGGAGCGGCTGGCGAAACTGGAAAAGGCGGGGCTGATCGAAGGCTATGGCGCGCGGTTCAACCTGCGCAAGATCGGCCCCAGCGTGACGGTCTTTGTCGTGGTGGAACTGACCGACCACACCGCCGCCAGTTTCCGCGCGTTTGAGGCCGCGATGCACCGCTATGACGAGGTCACCGGTTGTTGGGCGCTGGGCGGCGGCTATGACTATTTGCTGCAAGTCGTGACCCGAGACATCGACTGTTATCAGGCGCTGATCGACGCGCTGCTTGAGGCGCGGCTGGGGGTCGCCCGATACTACAGCTATATCGTGACGAAGCCGGTCAAGACGGGTGCGCCGCCGCCCTTCGCGGCCTTGCTCGAAGAGTGAAAGATTCTGCACTAGGCACTTCTGGCAGATGATTCATCTGGATAGCGGGTGATTTCCGGTCGCGGTATCGCCGGAATCCCGACATGGTCGGCACAAATGGAATCAAGGAGCCGCCAATGTTGACCAATGACCAACTGAGCCAATGGGATCGCGAGAATTTCTTTCACCCGTCGACCCATCTTGCCCAACATGCGCGCGGTGAAACCCCGACCCGCGTGATCCGCACCGCTGGCGGCGTCCATATCGAAGATCGGGACGGCACCAAGCTTCTTGATGCTTTCGCGGGCCTTTACTGCGTCAATGTCGGCTATGGCCGTCAGGAAATCGCCGAGGCGATCGCCGATCAGGCGCGCGAACTGGCCTATTACCATTCCTATGTGGGCCACGGAACCGAGGCGTCGATCACCCTGTCGAAGATGATCCTCGATCGGGCGCCGTCGAACATGTCCAAGGTCTATTTCGGCCTTGGCGGCTCGGACGCGAATGAAACCAACGTCAAGCTGATCTGGTATTACAACAACATCCTTGGCCGGCCGGAGAAGAAGAAGATCATCAGCCGGTGGCGCGGCTATCACGGGTCGGGTCTCGTGACCGGGTCGCTGACCGGGCTGGAGCTGTTTCACAAGAAATTCGATCTGCCGCTGGCGCAGGTCATCCACACGGAAAGCCCCTACTATTTCCGCCGCCCCGCCCTGACCATGTCCGAGGCCGATTTCGTCGCCCATTGCGTGGCCGAACTGGAGGCGCTGATCGAGCGTGAGGGTGCAGACACCATCGCTGCCTTCATCGGCGAACCGGTCATGGGCACCGGGGGCATCGTGCCGCCGCCCGCAGGCTATTGGGCCGCGATCCAGGTCGTTTTGAAAAAGCACGATATCCTGCTGGTCGCGGACGAGGTTGTGACCGGCTTTGGCCGTCTGGGTAGCATGTTCGGCTCTGATCACTACGGGCTTGAGGCCGATATCATCACCATCGCCAAGGGGCTGACCAGCGCCTATGCGCCGCTGTCGGGGTCGATCATTTCGGACAAAGTCTGGAAGGTTCTGGAACAGGGGACCGATGAAAACGGCCCGATCGGTCACGGCTGGACCTATTCCGCCCACCCGATCGGCGCGGCGGCCGGCGTTGCCAACCTGAAGCTTCTGGACGATCTGAACCTGATCCAGAACGCGGGCGAGGTTGGCGCCTATCTGAACGCGGCCATGGCGGATGCGCTGGGCGATCATCCGAACGTCGGCGACATCCGGGGCGAGGGGATGCTTTGCGCTGTTGAATTCGTCAAGGACCGCGACAGCCGCACCTTCTTTGACGCCGCCGACAAGATCGGGCCGCAGGTTTCCGCCGCAATGCTGGCGCAGTCCAAGGTAATCGCGCGGGCAATGCCGCAGGGCGACATCATCGGCTACGCGCCGCCCTTCTGCCTGACCCGAGCCGAGGCGGACGAGATCGTCGCGGCAACGGTCAGCGCGGTCAAAACCGTTCTGGGCTAAGGTCAATGGGTCCGGCTCCAATGCGGGGCCGGGCCGTTACAGCGCGCGGCTGTGCCGCCCCTCGGGCATGGCGTAGGCGTCGATTTCCTGCGCGGCCAGGCGGGCGATCAGTCGGGCATGGTCCGTCAGCCGGATCTTATGCCCCTCAACGACCAGTTGATCCGCGAACCGCTGGCGCATCGTGTCGGTCATATCGAACAGGGCGGCCTCGGGCAGGCCGAACTGTTTTGCCAGTGCTTCGATATCCAGCCCAAAATCGCACATCAGCCGTTCGATCATCGCCGACCGCAACCTGTCATCGTCGGACATCGCATGGCCGCGTGCAGTCGCCAGTGTTCCGCCGTCAATCGCAACGGCATATTTCGACGAGGTCGAGGAATTCTGCGCAAAACCCTGCGGATAGCGCGAGATCGCAGAGGCGCCCATGCCGATCAAAACCTCGGAGGTGTCGTCCGTATAGCCTTGGAAATTCCGATGCAGGCGGCCTTCGCGTGCGGCGACGGCAAGGCTGTCGTCCTTGCGGGCATAGTGGTCGATCCCGATTTCCACATAGTCGTCCCACAGGAACAGGTCGCGGGCGGTATCGAACAACTCCAGCCGCTCTTCGGCGCTGGGAAGCTCGTCCGCGGGGATCAGAACCTGCCGCTTGGCCATCCACGGGACGTGGGCATAACCATAGAGCGCCACACGGTCCGGGTTCAGCGACAAAACCCGCTGCACGCTATCGGCCATCCGGGCCTTGGTCTGGAACGGCAGACCGTAAAGGATATCCATGTTCAAAGAGGTCACCCCGGCGTCGCGGAGCATTTTGACGACATCGCGGGTGTCAGAGAAACTTTGCTGGCGGCCGATTGCATCCTGAACCTTAGGGTCGAAATCCTGCACCCCGATCGAGGCGCGGGTCATCCCCACCTCGGCCAATGCGTCGATCCGTGCCTGATCGACCTCGGTCGGGTCAATCTCGACCGAGAACTGGATATCATCGGCCCAGGGTCGATAGGTTTTCAGCGCGGCGCCGAGATCACGGATCAGGTCGGGCGGAAGGAGGGTGGGCGTGCCGCCGCCAAGGTGGATCTGGCTGATTTCGACATTTCCGGGAAGGTGCCTGCCCACAAGCGCCATTTCCCGTTTCAGCAGATCAAGGTAGGGGACAAGGGGGCGGTCAGTGGCCGTCCCCTGGGTTCGACAGGCGCAGAACCAGCACAGCCGCCGACAATAGGGAATATGCAGGTAAAGCGAAACGCGCTGCCCTTCGGGTATTGCCGCCAGCCACGCGGCGGTCTGGTCCGGCCCGACCGTTTCGCTGAAATGGTTCGCGGGCGGATAGCTGGTATATCGCGGTGCCCTGGCGTCAAAGAGTCCCAGTTGGCGCAGGCGTTCGGTTATGGGCATTGCACTTCCTTGGCAAAAATGGGTTACACTAGGCGCAAGTCATGCGCGAAAACGGAGTTGAGCCTGGGATGACCCAGACCACGACTGATTTGGAATGTGCGGGTTGTCCGATCCGTCACAGGGCGGTTTGCGCGACCTGTGACGCGGAGGAGCTTGAGAAGCTTGAGCAGATCAAGTTCTACCGCAACTACGAGGCCGGACAGCCGATCTCTTGGGCCGGCGACGAGATGGCCTTTGTCGGCTCTGTCGTGCGCGGCGTGGCGTCGGTCAGCCGGACGCTCGAAGACGGGCGCACCCAGATGGTCGGACTTTTGCTGCCTTCTGATTTCGTGGGGCGTCCGGGACGGGCGACCTCTCCCTACGATGTGACGGCGGTCAGCGACGTGACCCTGTGCTGTTTCCGCAGAAAGCCGTTCGAACATCTGCTGCTTGTCGCGCCCCATGTCGCAGAGCGGTTGTTGGAAATGACCCTTGATGAGCTGGACGCCGCGCGGGAATGGATGTTGGTTCTGGGCCGCAAGACTGCGCGGGAAAAGATCGCCAGCCTGCTGACGATCATCGCGCGCCGGGAATCGGTGATCGGCATGACCAAGACCAAGGGCCCGATCGTCGTCGAATTGCCCCTGACGCGGGAAGCGATGGCCGATTATCTTGGCCTGACGCTGGAAACTGTCAGCCGCCAGATTTCCGCGCTCAAGCGCGAGGGGCTGATCGAACTGGATGGCAAGCGCCGGATCATCGTGCCGGATTTCACCGCACTTCTGGACGAAACGGGGGACGACGCGGACGGCGGTCTGATCGCCTGACCCCTGTATAGGAGAAGGGTGGGGCCGTTGAACGCCCCTATTCCCGGCCCGCGTCCCCATATCCTAGTGCGCCATCAGCAGGGGCAGGGTCGCATTCCCAAGAAGGTCGCGCGTCGCCCCGCCAAGGATCGATTCGCGGAACCGGGAATGCCCATAGGCCCCCATCACGATCAGGTCGGCGCCATGTTCTTCGGCAAAGCGTTCAAGAACCTCGGACACCCGGGGCAGGGTACGGGCAAGGATCGACACCTCGGCCTTCACCCCGTGCCGGGCCAGCATCAGGCAGATCGCGCCGCCGGGGTCGGACCGTTCGGGCGAATGGCTGGGCGGGTCGATCATCACGATATCGACCTTCTCGGCGGCTTTCAGGAACGGCAGGGCCGCCCGCACCGCGTTGAAGCTCTCGCTGCTTTCGTTCCACGCCACGACGATCCGGTTGAACGGCTTCGCCGCGCCCTTTTCGGGGACTACAAGAACCGGGGCACCGGTACCGAACAGTTCTGCCTCCAACACGCTGACATGCAGCGGATTCGCCTTGTCGGAATAGGGTCTGGTGGCAACGACAAGATCGGAATAGCGGGTCAGCCGGCCAACCAAGGTATCGAGGCCCAGATGCGGGATCACCACCGGTTCGATCGCCAGCTTGGACATATTGGCGGGCAGTCCGCCCTTGATCCAATCCTGCAATTCCTCGGCGCGGGCACGCGCCTCGGCTGCGCCGGTTTCCATCACGATTGCCGCCGAACCGGCGGGCAGGGGTTCGTATCTGGCCGGGTCGACCCCGACGCAATGGATGTCCAGATGGGCATCCTGCCGGTCTGCGACCGCCAAGGCGGCAGAAAGGGCAGGCCCATCCGCGCCCGCGTCGGTCGCCACGAAAGAAATCGTCTGATAGCCCATGGTGCGTCTCCCTGATCGCCGGAGGGGGTCCAAGATGTCTGCCCCGGCTGCGCTGACGTCATACCTATCAAAGGGCGGCTTGCGGAAACTTGACATGGATCAAGGCATCGGCCCGCGTCACGGGCGAAACCCCAAATCAGAGCTGAACGGCCCGAAGGGATGATTCCGTCGTCTTGGATCATCTTTAACGGGCGAAAGAAGGGAACGCTTCTCATGTGGGATTGGATCAAGATAGCGGTCTGGGGGTTGATTGCCCTTCTGGCCGCCATTGCCGCGAATTTCGCGCGCGACCTGGCCTATCAGGTCCACGCGATTCTGGTGATGCTGGTCGCCGGTGGCATGTTCGTCTGGACAGTACGGACAGCCGGAGACGAAAAGGGGCCGGCGCCGACCGGCTATATGGATGGGGTTGTGCGCTACGGCGTGATCGCGACCGCCTTCTGGGGGGTCGTTGGATTCCTCGTCGGTGTGTTCATCGCGTTCCAGCTGGCCTTTCCCGAACTGAACTTTGCCTGGGCCGAAGGCTTTGGCAATTTCGGGCGGTTGCGGCCGCTGCATACCTCTGCGGTGATCTTCGCCTTCGGGGGCAACGCGCTTATCGCGACGTCCTTCTATATCGTTCAGCGGACCTCTGCCGCCCGGCTCTGGGGCGGCAATGCTGGTTGGTTCGTGTTCTGGGGCTACCAGTTCTTCATCGTTCTGGCGGCAACCGGCTACCTTCTTGGGGCGACCCAGTCGAAGGAATACGCCGAACCGGAATGGTATGTTGACCTGTGGCTGACGCTGGTCTGGGTGGTCTACCTTGGGGTTTTCCTCGGCACGATCATCAAGCGCAAAGAGCCGCATATCTACGTGGCCAACTGGTTCTTCCTGTCGTTCATCGTGACGGTGGCGCTGCTGCATGTGGTGAACAACATCTCGATCCCGGTGTCGATCTTCGGGTCGAAGTCGGTTCAGGTGTTCGCTGGGGTGCAGGACGCCATGACGCAGTGGTGGTACGGACACAACGCCGTGGGCTTCTTCCTGACCGCGGGCTTCCTTGGGATGATGTACTACTTCGTGCCCAAGCAGGCGGAAAAGCCGGTCTTTTCCTACAAGCTGTCGATCGTGCACTTCTGGGCGCTGATCTTCATCTACATCTGGGCTGGTCCGCACCACCTGCACTACACCGCGCTGCCTGACTGGGCCTCGACCCTTGGCATGGTGTTCTCGGTCGTGCTGTGGATGCCGTCCTGGGGTGGTATGATCAACGGTCTGATGACGCTCTCGGGCGCATGGGACAAGATCCGGACCGATCCGATTATCCGGATGATGGTCATCTCCATCGGGTTCTACGGCATGTCCACCTTCGAAGGGCCGATGATGTCGATCCGCGTGGTGAACTCTCTGTCGCACTACACCGACTGGACCATCGGGCACGTCCATTCCGGCGCGCTTGGCTGGAACGGGATGATCACCTTCGGGGCGCTCTACTTCCTGACGCCGCGCCTGTGGAACAAGGAACGGCTCTATAGCCTGCGTCTGGTCAACTGGCACTTCTGGCTCGCCACGATCGGCATCGTTCTCTACGCCGCCTCGATGTGGGTCACGGGTATCATGGAAGGCCTGATGTGGCGTGAAGTTGATGCGCAGGGCTTCCTTGTGAACTCCTTCGCCGACACGGTGGCCGCGAAGTTCCCGATGTACGTGGTGCGTGGCACCGGCGGGATCCTCTACCTCACTGGCGCGATCATCATGTGCTACAACCTTTGGATGACGGCCTTCGGCAACCGGGTTCCCGCCCGCGCTGCCGCCGCTGCCGCCACCCCCGCAGAATAAGGAGAAAAGATCATGGGAATCCTTGATCGTCACAAGGTTCTTGAAAAGAACGCCACGCTCCTTCTGGTTGCCAGCTTTGCGGTGGTCACTGTCGGGGGCATCGTGGAAATCGCGCCGCTCTTCTACCTCGAGAATACCATCGAGGATGTGGAGGGGATGCGGCCCTACTCGCCGCTGGAACTGGCCGGGCGTGACATCTACATCCGCGAAGGGTGCTATGTCTGCCACAGCCAGATGATCCGGCCGATGCGGGACGAGGTGGAACGCTACGGACATTACAGCCTTGCCGCTGAATCGATGTACGACCACCCGTTCCAATGGGGGTCCAAGCGGACCGGGCCGGATCTGGCCCGCGTCGGTGGCCGCTATTCGGATGAATGGCACGTGGACCACCTGACGGACCCGCAGTCGGTTGTGCCGGAATCGGTCATGCCGAAATACGGCTTCCTTCTGAATCGGGAACTGGACGGTGAATACATCGGGGAACTGATGTCCACCCACGCGCTGGTCGGTGTGCCCTATGACGAGGAAAGGATCGCCTCGGCACAGGCTGACTTTGCGGTGCAGGTCGATCCCTTCGGCGACACCGATGGGCTTTTAACCCGCTATCCGGGGGCGCAGGTGCGCAACTTCGATGGTCAGGACGCCCTGACCGAGATGGACGCACTGATCGCCTATATGCAGATGCTCGGGACGCTGGTCGATTTCTCGACCTTCACCCCCGACGCAAGCCGCTAGGGGGAGGGTCTGATGGACTATCACATCCTGCGCGAAATCGCTGACAGCTGGGTGCTTCTGGCGCTGTTTCTGTTCTTTGTCGGTGTCTGGTTCTGGGCCTGGCGGCCCGGATCCCGCTCGACCCACGAAGATGCGGCCAAGGTCATCTTCCGGAACGAAACAGCCCCGGCCCAGGACACTGAACCGACCAAATCGGAGGCTCGGACATGAGCAAGCAAACTGAAAAGCCCGATGTCGGCACGACCGGCCACAGCTGGGACGGGATCGAGGAGCTGAACAACCCGTTGCCGCGTTGGTGGGTCTGGGTCTTCTACCTCTGTATCGCCTGGGGTATCTGGTACACGATCGCCTATCCGGCCTGGCCGGGGATCAAGGATGCGACCGCGGGCTACCTTGGGTATTCCACCCGGGGCGAAGTCGCCGCCGATATCAAGGCCGTCGAAGATGCCAACGCCGCCCTGACGGCAGAGCTGGCCTCTGTCGATCTGGCCACGCTGGCCGACAACGCCGAACTGAACCAGTTCGCGGTCAACGCTGGCGGGGCGGTCTTCCGCGCCAACTGTTCGCAGTGTCACGGGTCCGGTGCTGCCGGGGCTAAGGGCTATCCGAACCTTCTGGATGACGAATGGCTCTGGGGCGGGCGCATCGACGAGATCGCCTATACCGTCAGCCACGGCATCCGCAACGAACAGTCGTTCGATGCACGTGGGTTCGGGGGCGAAATGCCTGCCTTTGACGGTGTCCTTGCCGACGAGGAAATCGACGCGGTCGTGGCCCATGTGCTTGCCCTTGCTGGGGAAGACCATGACGCCGCGCTTGCTGAAACGGGGGCGACGCTGTTCCTTGACAACTGTGCCGCCTGCCATGGCGACAACGGCGAAGGCAGCCTTGCCGCGACCCGCAGCTACGAAGACCCCGAAGACCTGATCGCCAATGGCGAGATGACTGGCGCCCCGGCGCTGAACAACAAGGTCTGGCTGTTCGGTGGCGACGCCGCGACGATCCGCGAAAGCATCGTCAATGGCCGCGCCGGTGTCATGCCCGCGTGGAACGAAGACTTCCGTCCCGCCGGTGGCCTGACCCGGGCCGAGGTCAATGCGGTTGCCGCCTATGTTCACCAGCTGGGTGGCGGGCAATAAAGACTTCCTCCGGCCCGTTGCAGCAGGCCGGAAGAACCATCGGTCACGGGCTCTGTTCGCGCATGTCGCTTGACCGATGTTCCCTCTGGCGAGAGGGCAGTTACCCCCGGCGGGCCTTTGGTTCGCCGGGGGTAATTGGTTTGAAAACGGGTGCGCGCGCGAAGATTCCCCGCAGATGTGCTAAAGTCGTCCAATACAGTCGGAGGATGAACGATGGCACGCGGTGCACCGATCAAATTCACGGACAATATTTTCTGCAATTGGGGGCCTGCGGGCCGGTTCCTTGCGGTCATGATGCCGATCCCCGGCGAATTGCGATGGGGCTATGACCTGACCAATGGCCAATGCAGGATCGTCGTCCACGGCATCCAACACCAACAGGGCGCGACAAGTGCGCTGTCTTTCGAATTCGGGGCGAACGTTGGGATCGGCATCGGGCCCATCGGATTTACCTTCGGGGCGGGCATGGGCGCATCCATCCGGACCGGCTGGACGATCGAGGTTGACCCGGAGGTGAAGTATCTGAAGTGCCCCGGCGACAAGGGCTGCCAGAAGGTGGTGAAGGTCGATTTGTTCCGAAACTATGAATACGAGGCGCTGGTCAAGACCGCGCTGGGTTTCGTGACGCAGGCGTCGGGGAAGGTGACCAAGGATACGTCGAAGATGGGCACGATCCATCTGAAGACGCCCTGCGACGGGAACTGCTGTCCGGGCGCAGGCGTGGCTTTTGCCCAGGCCGCGCAGGTCAAGGATGCGCTTCCGGCCAAGCCCAAGGAGCGGCTTCCCGCAGATGGCGAACGGCCATGGAAGCCCTTTGATCGGTCGCCGGAGGTCCAGAAGACAGAATTGAAGATGGAGTAACCCGCAGCCCTGCGACAAAAACCCTTGATCCATATCAAGGCGTGGACAGGGCTGAGCCTTCAGAACAGGCTTGCGAACAGACTCATTTGATTTGGGATTCCTGCCTGATGTCCTCTTCTGAAACGCCGCCGCCGCTTTATGCCGCGCGAGAACCTGTTTTTCCGCGCCGGGTCTCCGGAAAGTTCCGGAACCTGAAGTGGTGGATCATGCTGGTCACGCTGGGGATCTACTATCTGACCCCTTGGATTCGCTGGGACCGTGGCCCGGAATTGCCGGATCAGGCTGTACTGGTCGATATGGCCGGGCGCCGGTTCTTCTTCTTCTGGATCGAGATTTGGCCGCATGAATTCTATTTCATCGCGGGCCTGCTGATCATGGCGGGATTGGGTCTGTTCCTGTTCACCTCGGCCATGGGGCGGGTCTGGTGCGGCTATACCTGCCCACAGACCGTCTGGACCGATCTGTTCATCCTTGTCGAGCGCTGGGTCGAAGGGGATCGCAACGCGCGGGTTCGCCTGTGGAACGCCAAATGGGACGCGCGAAAGGTCCGGTTGCGGCTGACGAAGTGGGTCCTCTGGGCGCTGATTGGCCTCGCCACTGGCGGGGCCTGGGTGTTCTATTTCACCGATGCGCCAACACTGTTTGTCAATCTTCTCAACGGCACCGCCCACCCCATCGCCTATACAACGATGTTTATCCTGACCGCGACGACCTTCTTCTTTGGCGGGGTCGCACGCGAACAGGTCTGCATCTACGCCTGCCCTTGGCCCCGCATTCAGGCCGCGATGATGGACGAGGACACGATCACCGTCGCCTACCGCGAATGGCGAGGGGAACCGCGCGGCAAGGGTAAGAACCGCGACGGAATGGGCGACTGCATCGATTGTATGGCCTGCGTGAACGTCTGCCCGATGGGGATCGACATCCGCAACGGCCAGCAGATGGAATGCATCACCTGTGCGCTGTGCATCGACGCCTGCGACGACATGATGGAAAAGATCGGCAAGCCACGCGGGCTGATCGACTATATCGCGCTGAAGGACGAGGCCCGCGAACGCGAGGGAGAGCCGCCCGCGCCGGTGATCAAACATATCCTGCGACCCCGGACGATCCTTTACACCGCGCTTTGGTCCCTTGTCGGTCTGGGCCTTGTGTTCGCACTGTTCATCCGGCCCGATATCGACATGACCGTGGCCCCCGTCCGCAACCCGACCTTTATCGTCCAGTCTGATGGGACCGTGCGCAATGTCTATGACATCCGCCTGCGCAACAAACATGGAGAGGCGCGGCCCTTCGGCATGGCGCTGAATTCCGATACCCCGCTCAGCTTGGAGATCGAAGGCGCCGATGGTAGCCTTGTGATGGTCCCGGCGGACGAAATGCGCCAGATCCGGGTCTATGTGGACGCTGGCCCCGATAGCGCAGCGGCAACGATGGACCGCACTGAATTCACGTTCTGGGTCACGGACCTGAACAGCAACGAACGGGCCTACACCAACACGGTCTTCAATGGACGAGGCAACTGATATGGCAGTCTTCTCTGGCCCCATCACCGGCCGCAAATTCTTTGTGATCTTCGCGTCCTTCTTCGTGGTGATCATCGGCGTGAACATTGCCCTCGCGGTCAGCGCCGCCCGCACCTTTCCGGGGCTTGAGGTCAAGAATTCCTACGTCGCGTCACAGCAGTTCGATGTGCAACGCGCCGCGCAAGAGGCGCTGGGCTGGACCATCGACGCACGGGTTCAACAGGGCGAATTGCACCTGACCATCACCGATGCCAACGGCGCCCCGGTCGAGGTGCAGTCGGTTAGCGGCACCTTTGGGCGGGCGACCTCTGTCCGCGACGACCAGACGCCGGATTTCATGTTCGATGGCCAGATGTACCGCGCTCCGGTCACGACCGCGCCGGGCAACTGGAACCTGCGGTTCGAAGCCATTGCCGAGGATGGCACGCTGTTCCGGCAGCGGGTCGTGGTGATCGTGGAAAGCTAGGGACATGTCGGCGACCGAATATCACTCTGCCGCGGTCTGTCCGGGGTGCATCGCGGGCGAAGGTGTCGCCCGCCGCGCTGCCGACGACGCCAGCCTTGGCGCGCGTGATATCCAATTGTCGCTGCCGACGATCCATTGCGCGGCCTGCATTTCCACGGTCGAACGCGGGCTGATGCAGCGCGCCGGGGTCGAAGATGTGCGGGTGAACCTGACCCGGAAACGGGCAACCGTCCGTGTCGCCGCCGGGGTGGAAACCGCCGACATCGTACGGGCCGTGTCGTCGCTGGGATACGAGGCGCAGCCGCTGGATGCCGCCACACTCAGCGCCGGGGAAAGCGACCGGGCGGCCCGCGATCTGGCCATGCGCCTGGGCGTGGCCGGGTTTTCCATGATGAACGTCATGTTGCTGTCCGTGGCGGTCTGGTCGGGCGCCTCGGACGCGACCCGTGACCTGTTTCACTGGATTTCGGCGGCCATCGCCCTGCCCACCATTGCCTTTTCCGCGCAGCCGTTCTTTCGCTCTGCCCTGTCGGCGCTGAAGGTTGCCCGGCTGAACATGGACGTGCCGATTTCGCTGGCGATCCTGTTGGCGGGGGCAATGTCGCTCTATGAAACGATCTCGCATGGGGAACACGCCTATTTCGACGCGGCCCTGTCGCTGACATTCTTCCTTCTGGCCGGGCGCTATCTGGATCAGAAGATGCGGTCCACTGCACGCTCCGCGGCGGCGGAGCTGGCTGCGATGGAGGTGCCTGTCGCCCTGCGCCTGTCCGGTGACGGGGCGGAAACGGTCTCGGTCCGGGACGTTGCGGTTGATGATCTGCTGATGGTCCAACCGGGCGCACGGGTTCCCGTCGACGGGGTTATCACCGAAGGCAATTCCGAACTGGACCGGGCCTTCCTGACCGGGGAAACCGACCCGGTCGCCGTTGGCCCCGGTGCCGATCTGAAGGCCGGAGAGGTCAACCTGACCGGTGCTCTGATCATGCGGGCCACGGCGGTTGGCGGCGATACGTTGCTGCATAATCTCGCCGAACTCATCTCGAACGCCGAGGCGGCAAAGTCTCGCTACAACACGCTCGCCGATCGGGCCGCGCGGATCTATGCGCCTGCGGTTCACCTGTTGGCCCTGATCGGTTTCATCGTCTGGATGTATGTGACCGGGGGCGATGTGCGGCACGCGCTGAATATCGCCGTTGCGTTGCTGATCATCACCTGCCCCTGTGCGCTGGGCCTTGCGGTGCCTGCTGTGTCCACCGTCGCCTCGGGGCGGTTGTTCCGGTTGGGGCTTCTGGTCAAACACCCCTCTGCGCTGGAACGTCTGGCCGAGGTGGACGAGGTGATTTTCGACAAGACCGGCACGCTGACGCGTGGCACCCCGGTGTGTACCAACATGGCCGATCTGCCGGACAGTGCCCTATCCGTCGCTGTGGCGCTGGCTGAAGCCTCTGGTCACCCAAGGTCGCGCGCGATTGTCGAGGCCGCCCGTGGGCGCGACCTGCCGCGTGTCCGGGTCACGGACATCGTCGAGGTGCCGGGCTTTGGCGTCGAGGGGACGCTGAACGGTGCGCAGATCCGTCTGGGTCGGGCGCAATGGGTCGGGGCCGAAGGGGCAGGCAGTGGAACCGTGTTGCGGCTGGCCGACGGTGCCTTGCATGACTTCCGTTTCGAAGACGCCCTGCGGCCCGGCGCGGTCGGTTTGATCGCGGCACTAAAGGCACGGGGGCTTCCTGTGACGCTTTTGTCCGGGGATGCCGAAGCACCGGTCCGGTCCTTGGCAGACGACCTTGGGATCGAAACCTGGCATGCGGGCGTTCTGCCCGATGGCAAGGCGGACCTGCTGCGCCAGCGGGCCGAGGCGGGCAAGCGTGTGCTTATGGTTGGCGACGGGCTGAATGACACGGCGGCACTTGCGCTTGCCCATGTCTCCATTGCTCCAGCCTCCGCGCTCGAGGCGACGCGAGTGGCGGCGGACCTTGTCCTGATGGGCGCGGACCTGTCGAAAATCGCGGACGGGCTGCGGATCGCCGGGTCGGCCCGGCGGCGCATTCTCGAAAACTTCGGGGTGGCGGCTGTTTACAACATGATCGCGGTTCCGGTGGCCTTCCTTGGCTTTGCAACGCCGCTGGCGGCTGCTATCGCGATGTCGTCATCGTCGATCATCGTTTCCCTGAACGCATTGCGGACCCGCTAGCCATGGAAGTTCTGTCCCTCCTCATCCCAATTTCCATCGGGCTTGGCGCCATCGGGCTGGCGGCGTTCTTCTGGACGATGAAAAGCCAGCAATACGATGACCCCGAAGGGGACGCGGCGCGGATCCTACGGGACGATTACGACGATCATCCGGCGGATTAAGCCCGCCAATCGGCAGATTTTCGCAATATCTTGTGGATAACCCAGCTGGTTTTCCAAGATGCTGGGGGTATCCGTTGACTCTGGCACGCTGCCCCCGCCAGACTTCCTCAAACCAAGAATCAAGAACGGGGCAGTCCCTTTGCGCTTTTCCAAGCTGCGTCTGAATGGCTTCAAAAGCTTCGTTGACCCGACCGATCTGGTGATCGCGGACGGGCTGACCGGCGTTGTCGGGCCGAATGGCTGTGGCAAGTCGAACCTTCTTGAAGCGCTGCGCTGGGTCATGGGCGAAAACCGCCCGACCGCGATGCGGGGCGGCGGCATGGAGGACGTGATCTTTGCCGGGACGACAAGCCGCCCGGCCCGCAACCATGCCGAGGTCAGCCTTGTGATCGACAACGGCGAACGTCTGGCCCCGGCGACCTTCAACGACAGCGATATCCTTGAAATTACCCGTCGGATCACCCGCGACGTCGGATCAGCCTATAAGGTCGGGTCCAAGGATGTGCGGGCGCGGGACGTACAGATGCTGTTCGCCGATGCCTCGACCGGGGCGCATTCGCCGGCGTTGGTCCGGCAGGGTCAGATTTCGGAACTGATCAACGCCAAGCCCAAGAACCGCCGCCGCATTCTGGAAGAGGCAGCGGGGATTTCCGGCCTGTATCAGCGGCGCCACGAGGCCGAGTTGAAACTGCGGGGCGCGGAACAGAACCTTGCCCGCGTCGATGACGTGCTGGAACAGCTGGCCAACCAGTTGGGGCAGTTGGCGCGGCAAGCCCGGCAGGCGGCCCGCTACCGCGAGATCGGGGAGAACCTGCGCAAATCCGAAGGGCTGTTGCTGTACCGTCGCTGGAAAGAGGCGGAAGAGGCGCGCATGGCCGCCGTAGCCCAATTGCAGGAACGGACCGTCACCGCATCGCAGGCAGAGGCCGCCGCCCGCGCCGCCACCAAGGCCCGCACCGCGCGGGAAGAGGGGCTGCCCCCCCTGCGCGAGGAAGAGGCGATTGCCGCCGCCGTGTTGCAGCGGTTGCAGGTCCAGCGCGATAGCCTGAAAGAACAGGAGGCCCGCGCGATCGAGACGATCCAGACCCTGCGCAACCGGATCGACCAGCTGTCCCGCGATATCGAGCGCGAGGCCGGGCTGAACAAGGACGCAGGCGAGACCATCGACCGGTTGGAGTGGGAAGCCCGCGAGATCGCCAAGGCGGGCGAGGGGCACTCCGGCCGGTTGGAAGCCGCGCAAGAGGCCGCCCGCGAGGCGGCGAGTGTCTTGCAGGAGCGCGAAAGCGACCTGAGCCAGATGACCGAGGACGTGGCCCGCCTTGCCGCGCGGCACCAGTCGGCCCAACGTCTTTTGGACGACAGTCGCAAGACGCTTGAGAAGGCAGAGGCCGACGCCGCCCGCGCCATGGCGGCCATGCGGGACGCCGAAGCGGCCCTTGCCCGCGCCGAAGCCGATTTTGCCAGTGCCGGAGAGGCCGAGGCCGAGGCCGTCGCCCGTGCAGAAGGGGCCGAGGAGGCGCTGATCGAGGCCGAAGCCGCGCGCGCCGACACCCAATCGCGCGAGGTGGACGCCCGCGCCCTGCGGTCCGCCGCCGAAGGCGAGGCCAATGCCCTGCGGGCCGAGGTTGCGGCCCTTGCCCGGCTGGTCGAACGCGACACCGCCGAGGGCGGGCAGGTGATGGACATGCTGCGGGTGCAGGGGGGCTATGAAAAGGCGCTGGGCGCGGCGCTGGCCGACGACCTGCGGGCCCCCGCAATCGATGGCGCAGGCAAATCTGGCTGGGCTGTCATGCCCGCCTATACCGATCCCCAATCGTTGCCCGCCGGGGTGCAGGCGCTGACCAATTTCGTCACCGTGCCGGAGGTGTTGGTGCGTCGGATGGGGCAGGTGGGTCTGGTTGACACGGCGGACGGTCCCCGTTTGCAGGCCGCTCTGAAACCGGGCCAGCGGCTGGTCAGCATTGGAGGGGACCTGTGGCGCTGGGACGGGTTCCGCGCCGGGGCCGAGGATGCCCCATCAGCGGCGGCCCTGCGGTTGCAGCAGTTGAACCGGCTGGTCGAGCTAAAGCGCGATCTGGAGGAGGCCAACGCCAAGGCCGACGGCGCGCGCATGGCGCATGAGGCGTTGACCCAGCGGTTGGCCGATCTGACCGATGCCGATCAGGCGGCCCGCACGGCCCGGCGTGAGGCGGACAGGCTGGTGGCCGAGGCAAACCGCGCCCTGTCGCGGGCCGAGGCAGACCGGAACCTTGCCGAGGGCAAGCTGGAAAGCTCTGGCCTTGCCGTGAAGCGGCACGAGGAAGAGGCGATGGGCGCCCGCGCCTCGATGGCCGAGGCCGAGAAGTCCGCCCGTGACCTGCCCGATCTGGGTGATGCCCGCGCTGCGGTCGAAGATATCAAGGTCACCGTCGAAGCTGCCCGAATGACCATGATGGCCAAGCGGTCGGCCCATGACGAAGTGCGCCGCGAAGGCGAGGCCCGGTTGAAGCGCAGCCAGGAGATCACCAAGGAAATCTCGGGCTGGAAACACCGGTTGGAAACTGCCTCGAAACGGTCGGCGGAATTGGCCGAGCGCAAGGTCGCAACCGAAGAAGAGCTGGCCGAGGCGACGGCCGCGCCCGAGGAAATCGCGATCAAGCGCGAGGAATTGTCCGAGGCGATCGACGAGGCCGAGGCACGCCGGAAGACGGCGGCAGACAAACTGGCCGAAGCGGAAACCGCCCTGCGTGACGCGCAGATGGCCGAACGGGAGACCGAACGTGCCGCGTCCGAGGCCCGCGAGGCCCGCGCCCGTGCCGAGGCCCGCAACGATGCCGCCCGCGAAACCGTGGCCTATGCCGCCGAACGGATCATGGAGGCGCAAGAGGTCACGCCGGACAAGCTGCTTGAGACCTTGGACGCGGACCCTGAGAAGATGCCGCCCTCCGAGCAGATCGAGGCACAGGTCAATGCCCTGAAACGGCAACGCGACGCGCTGGGTGCGGTGAACCTTCGGGCCGAGGAGGACGCCAAGGAGGTCCAGCAGGAATTCGATACGCTGACCAACGAAAAGCAGGATCTGGAAGACGCGATCAAGGCGCTGCGCACCGGGATTGCCAGCCTGAACAAGGAGGGCCGCGAACGGCTGCTGACTGCCTTCGAACAGGTCAACGAAAACTTTGGCCTGTTGTTCACCCACCTGTTCGGCGGGGGCGAGGCCAAGCTGGTCATGGTCGAAAGCGACGATCCGCTGGATGCGGGGCTTGAGATCATGTGCCAGCCGCCGGGCAAGAAACTGGCCACCCTGTCGCTGCTGTCCGGGGGGGAACAGACCCTGACGGCGCTGGCGCTGATCTTCGCGGTGTTCCTTGCCAACCCGGCCCCGATCTGTGTGCTGGACGAGGTGGACGCGCCGCTAGACGATGCCAACGTGACCCGGTTCTGTGACCTTCTGGACGAGATGTGCCGCCGGACCGATACAAGGTTCCTGATCATCACCCACCACGCGGTGACCATGGCCCGCATGGACCGACTGTTCGGGGTGACGATGCAGGAAAAAGGCGTCAGCCAGCTGGTCAGCGTCGACCTGAAGAAGGCCGAACAGATGGTCGCCTGAGACTGGTAGGGTGGGTCAAGACCCACCTTACTTGCGCGGATCGTAGGGTGGGTTTCAACCCACCCCTGCCGCTACAATCGGTTCAACAGATCGCGCGTCGGCCATGCGTCGGCCGGCAATCCCAGCCGCTCCTGTTCGGTCTGGACCGCCTCGCGGGTTTTTTCGCCGATGATCCCGTCAATGCCGCCAACGTCATGGCCACGCGCCTCCAGCTTGCGTTGCAGGGTCATCACCTCTTCCCCCGACAGGGGCGGAGTTGGGTTGCCCGCGTCATAGACCGGCGCGCCCATGATCCGGGCGCCGAAATAGGCGGCGGTGGTCACATAGACCATCGACTGGTTCCATTCGAAATAGACATGGAAGTTCGGGTAGGCGAGGAAGGCCGGGCCGTTCCGCCCCATGGGCAACAGGACGGAAGCGGGCAACCGGCCCGGACCAAGGTCGCCCGAACGGGCGCGGACGCCAAGGCGTTCCCAGTCCCGGACGCTCATTTCATGGTTCAGCCCCGTCAGGGACCAGTCCAGCGTGTCGGGAACAACGATTTCCTGCAGCCACGGTTCATTCGGGCGCCAGCCGAGCGAGGACAGCACCTGCGCCCCGGACATGAGCGCGTCGGCAGAGGACCCTTTGAGGTCTACATGCCCGTCGCCGTCGCCATCCCGCCCGTTTTCGATGATGTCGCCGGGCAGCATCTGCACCTGTCCGATTTCACCGGCCCAGGCGCCGGTCGTGCGGATTGGGTCGAAATCGCCCCGGGTGTACAGCTCCAGCGCGGCAAAGACCTGCGGTCGGAACAACTCGGGGCGGCGGCAGTCGTGCGACAAGGTGACAAGCGCGTTGAGCGTGTTGAAATTGCCCTGCACCTGCCCGAAATCCGTCTCGAATGCCCAGAATGCAAGGAGGACGCCACGGGGTATCCCGAATTCGCGTTCGATCCGGCGGAAGGTTGCATCGTTTCGCTGGCCGTAGATGGCGGCATTGTCGATCCGGTTCTGCGAGATGAGCGAGCGGCTGAAGCTGATGAAATCCTTCTGGAAGACCCCCTGCCGCCGGTCGGCGTTGATGACGTCCTGATCCTGCCGCGCATTGGCGAAAAAGGCATTCACGGTGGCGGCGTCATAGCCCATGGACCGGGCCTCCTGCCGCAATCCATCGACAAAGCCCGTAAAACTTCCC
The DNA here is from genome assembly GCF_004145845.1 of Loktanella sp. IMCC34160. Lineage (GTDB taxonomy): Bacteria > Pseudomonadota > Alphaproteobacteria > Rhodobacterales > Rhodobacteraceae > SELP01. Next base: position 188,959 of record NZ_SELP01000001.1, read on the forward strand.
CCGCATCCCTGCGCGGCGGCGCCGGTTCCGAGAAGAAGTGTTGCGGCAAGGGTCAAGGCGCTGCGCATTTGGTGCTCCGGCTGTTGGTTTTGGGGCAGGTTAGCAGCCTGTTCCTGTCTGACAAGGTGTGGGTGCCGAAATCGGGAGTGGGCCAGACGTCGGTCAAAAGCTGCCGAAAATGAGCGCAGGGGCGGCAGAACTTTGCGCATTTCGGCGATTTCTGTGGATAGGTCTGTGGGCAATCAACCGGGGGTAGCGCATGTTAACCATTCGTTAACACCTCGGGCAGATGCAGGATTTGGGTTGGTCGCGGTGATTGATGAGTTGCGGGTATTTGGGGCTTGAAAATGAATATTTTGATTGCAGAAAGCAATGCGGCGCTCGCCGAGATCTGGGCGCGACATTTGGAACGGATGGGGCATAGCGTCGAAATCGCGGGAACCGCCGATGACGCGGTCGCGGCGATTGCCCTGACCCGGCCAGAGGTCATTCTGATCAACCTTGTCCTCGACGAGGGGAGCGCGCTGGGCGTAGCTGACTATGCGCGCATCCGCTGCCCCGATACCAACATCGTCTTCGTGACGGATACACGGTTCTTCTCGGATGGGTCGATCTTCAATTTTTCACCCAACGCCCGGGCCCTGATCAAGGCAGAGACGGACCCGGACGATCTGGCGGCCATTGTCGAACACTATGGCCGCCCCGTCGCATCAGCCGCGCCCGTGCGGCTCTGACAGGTTCAGGACCGGGCCGGTCGGAACGATCCGGTGCGGATTGATCGTGTCGTGGCTGTAGTGGTAGTGCCGCGTGATGTGATCGAAATGCACCGTCTCGGCCACCCCGGGGATCTGATACAGTTCGCGGGTGTAGGCCCATAGGTTCGGGTAGTCGACAAGCCGCTTGCGGTTGCACTTGAAGTGGCCGTGATAGACGGGATCGAACCGGATCAACGTGGTGAAGAGCCGCCAATCCGCCTCGGTCAGCCGGTCCCCCATCAGATAGCGGTTCTGTCCCAGCCGGTCTTCCAGCCAGTCCAGGCTGTCGAACAGCGGGCCAACCGCGGCGTCATAGGCCTCTTGCGTGGTGGCAAAGCCGCTTTTGTAGACGCCGTTGTTAACGGTGTCGTAGATGCGGGCGTTGACCGGTTCGATCGCCTCGCGCAGGTCCTCCGGCCAATAGTCGGCGGTGTTGCCGGTGATCCCGTCAAAGGCCGAATTGAACATGCGGATGATTTCAGAGCTTTCGTTGGACACGATGGTCTTGGTCACCTTGTCCCAGAGGATCGGCACAGTCACACGGCCGGAGATCTTGGGATCGGCCCGGAGATAGATGTCGCGGGCGAATTCGGACCCGAACAGCAAATCGCCGGTCGCGCCGGGAAAATCGGTCGAGAAGGTCCAGCCGTCCGACAGCATGTCGGGGTGCACGACGGAAACGCCAATATGATCCTCCAGCCCCTTCAAGGCGCGGAAGATCAGCGTGCGGTGCGCCCAAGGACAGGCGTAGGACACATAGAGGTGATAACGCCCGGATTCCGCCTTGAACCCGGCCTCGCCCGTTGGCCCCGCCGACCCGTCTGCGGTGATCCAGTTGCGGAAGGTTGTCGTGGTCCGGACGAAGGCCCCCCCGGTCTTGGAAGTGTCATACCAGGTGTCCTGCCAGACGCCGTCAACAAGCTTGCCCATCGTGATCTCCTTTCAGTTCCCAACAGACCTAGTCCTTTGCGGGGCCGGGATCACCCCCGCTGCGGGCGCAGGTGGCCTGCGCAGATGCACAGGAGGGCTGGTAGTGGTCCAAAGGTGGCGATCCACCATATGCTGTGTCGGGCAGAGAAGAACCTTTGTGATACAAAAGGTTAACTTGATTTCAATCCAATATGCGCCATGATCCGCCCCGGATGGAGGAGACTTAGGATGTCCGATTTCTTGCCCGAAGCGGTCCGCAAGGGACTGGAAGATGCCCGAAAGGCTGCGCTGCGCCGGTCGTCCCGGCTGTGCGTGCACGTGGATGACAAGGTCTATCGCGTGCTTCGGCTTTGGGATGGCGGGTTCAGCACGGATGCCGAAGACGCGCCGCATCTGCGCGGCTATGTCGACCTCTACGATGGCATGCGCCACCTGTCGTCCTGCCTTGTCGTCGCCTCGGAACAGCAGGGCGATGAAATGGTGTTCGAATTCAAGTGGAACACGGCCGTGTCCGACCGTCCCGCCGCGGATTTCGTGCGGGAACAGGACGCGCCGGTCGCCCTGATCACCGCACGCTAGACGCTACTGCAAATCGGAAAACGCGGATTGCAGGCGGGCGACCGCCTCTTCCACGATGTCGCGCCGGGTGGCGAGGTTGAACCGCAGGAAGGTTTCCCCGCCCGCGCCGAAACCCGGCCCGGGGCTGGCAGCGATCTTCGCCGTTTCGCGCACCCGCTTGTCGACCTCGTCAATGGTCATGCCGGTATCCGCGAAATCGACCCAGGCCAGGTAGGTGGATTGTAGTGGCAGGGACCGCACGCCGGGAATGGCATTCACGCCCGTGTCAAAGATTTTCCGGTTTTGATCCAGATAGGCCATCTGTTCGTCGACCCATTTGGCGCCTTCCGGGGAATAGGCGGCCTCGATCATCTTCAGGGCGATGACGCCGGGCCCATAGTCCAGCTGTGACAGACGATTGACCAGCGCGGCGCGCAACCCGTCATCGGGGATGATCAGGTTGCCGGTCCGTTGCCCTGCGATGTTGAAGGTCTTGGAGGCGGCGGTCAGGATCACCATCCGGTCCTGATGATCCGGGGCGGCCACATGCATCGGCACGAAGGTTTCGCCGGGATAGACAAGGTCGTGGTGGATTTCGTCTGCCACGATCACCAGGTTGTTGCGGGCGGCGAAGTCCGCGACCGCGCGCAACTCGTCCGCGGTCCACAGCCGCCCCGTGGGATTCTGCGGTGAACACCAGATCAGGATCTTCTCGCGGCCGGTCAGGCGACTTTGTGCATCGTCCAGATCCAACTCGTACCGGTCGCCGTCGCGACGCAGGGGGCATTCCGTCATCACCCGGTCATTCTTGCGGATCTTGATCGCGAATTCGTGGTAGACGGGGGAAAAGACGACGGCGGCATCGCCCGGTTCGGAGTAGGTTTGCAGGGACAGAGCAATTGCATTGCCCAGCCCTTGCGATGTCACGATCCAGTTCGTGTCGATGTCCCAGTTGTGCCGGGTCTTCATCCACCATTGGATCGCGTTGCGATAAGCGGGATATTCCCAGGAATAGCCAAAGACCCCGTGATCGGCGGCGGCGCGTATGGCGTCGCGCACGCAATCGGCGGTGGGATAGTCGGAATCGGCGGTCCACATCGCCAAGCCGTCATCGGGGGAGACACCGAACAGGGCGTCCATCTTGTCCCACTTGGTGCTTTGGGTGCCGCGGCGGTCTACAGGGTCATCAAAACTCATCACAGGTCTCCTTGCTTGGCGCCACGCTAGCGCAGCCGCTGTCAGGCGCAAGCCCATGTTGCGCAGCGGCATTGCATCGCTTACATGGCCTGTCATGAGCCTGAGACCGATCCTGATCCATCCCGATCCGCGCCTGAAAAAGGTCTGCGATCCGGTGACCGAGCTGTCCGACGATATTCGCCGGCTGGCCGATGATATGCTGGAAACCATGTATGACGCGCCGGGCGTCGGCCTTGCCGCGCCGCAGGTGGGTGTCATGTCGCGGATGCTGACCATGGATTGCGTCAAGGAAGAGGGTGCCGATCCGCAGCCGATGGTCTTGATCAACCCGGAAATTACCTGGGTCTCAGAGGACACCAACGTCTACGAAGAAGGCTGTCTGTCGATCCCCGAACAATACGCCGAGGTGACCCGCCCCGCCGAGGTCGACGTGACATGGCTTGGTCTGGATGGGAAGACCCACGCCGACCGGTTCAGCGGACTATGGGCCACCTGCGTCCAGCACGAGATCGACCATTTGAACGGTAAGCTGTTCATTGATTATCTGAAGCCGCTGAAACGCCAGATGATCACCCGCAAGATGCAGAAACTGAAGCGGGAACAGGCACGCGGCTGACCCGCGTTTCGTCCAGCCCGACCGGAGGAGCCCCAATGCCTCATCGCCCGTTCCTGATGTGGCCGCATAAGGGGCTGCGCACCCCCGCCGACCCGGTGGTCGAGATCACCGACGACATTCGCGCCATCTGGGACGAGATGATCATGGCGATGGAGGAGATGCCGGGCGTCGGCCTTGCCGCCGTGCAACTGGGCATTCCGTTGCGCCTTGCCGTGGTCGATGCCTCGAACGACCGGGGCCGTGCGGTGCGCATGGCCAACCCCGAGGTGCTTCACGCGTCAATCGAGTTTCGTGACCACGAGGAAGCCTCGCCCAATCTGCCGGGCGTGTCCGCCAAGATCAGCCGCCCCCGTGCGGTGACGGTGCGGTTTGTGAACGAGGCGGGGGAACAGGAAGATCGCGATTTCGTGGGCCTTTGGGCGACGTCCGTCCAGCACCAGATCGACCACCTGAACGGGCAGATGTATTTCGACCGTCTGTCCAAGACCAAGCGCGACATGCTGTTGCGCAAGGCAAAGAAGCTGAAGGGCTAGGCCGATGCGTGTCGTCTTTATGGGAACGCCAGAGTTCTCGGTCCCGGTGCTGGAGGCATTGGTCGCGGCCGGGCACGATGTGGCCTGTGTCTTTTCCCAGCCGCCCCGCCCGGCGGGGCGTGGCAAGAAGGACCGCCCGTCGCCAGTTCAGGCCCGGGCCGAGGCGCTGGGCCTTCCGGTCCGCCATCCGCTGAACTTCAAAGACCCGGCAGAGGTGCAGGCCTTTGCCGATCTGCGGGTCGATGTGGCCGTTGTTGTGGCCTATGGGCTGATCCTGCCGCAGGCGCTGCTGGACGCGCCCACGCAGGGGTGTCTGAACATCCATGCCTCGCTTTTGCCGCGCTGGCGCGGGGCGGCGCCAATCCATCGGGCGATCATGGCGGGTGATGCAGAGACCGGGGTTTGCATCATGCAGATGGAGGCGGGGCTGGACACCGGCCCGGTCTTGCTGCGCAAGGCGACCCCCATCGGGGCCGAGGAAACCACGGGCGAACTGCATGACCGCCTGTCGGCGCTTGGGGCCACGGCGATTGTCGAGGCGCTGGAGCGCCTGCCAGACCTGACGCCAGAGCCGCAGCCAGAGGCAGGCGTCACCTATGCCGCCAAAATCGACAAGGCCGAGGCGGCCATCGACTGGACCCGACCAGCGGAAGAGGTCAGCCGCCTGATCCGGGGACTGTCGCCCTTCCCCGGCGCCTGGACCCTGATCAACGGCGAGAGGGTCAAATTCCACGGCGCCCGCGTGGTGCCGGGGCAGGGCGCGCCCGGTGCGGTTCTGGGCGGGTTCACCGTGGCCTGTGGCGTGGGCGCGGTCGAGATCACCCGCGTGCAGCGCGAGGGCAAACGCGCCATGCCCGCCGAAGAGGTTTTGCGCGGCATGACCCTGCCCGCACGTCTGGGATAGGCATCTCTTTCCCGGTGACGCTGCGCCTTGCCCATGCTAGGGCGAGGATATGACACGTATTCCTTCCAAGGATGAAATCCTTCAGTGGATTTCGGACAATCCGACCCTCACCGCCAAGCGCGACATCGCCAAGGCATTTGGCATCAAGGGCGCCGCCCGTATCGACCTCAAGCGTATCCTGCGCGAGTTGGAGGACGAGGGTGTTCTGCGCAAGCGCAAGTCCTCCTATCGCGAGGCGGACAAGCTGCCGCCGGTCGCGGTGCTGCGCATTTCTGCGCCGGACGCTGCGGGCGATGTCTTTGCCCGCCCGCTGGAGTGGGAGGGGGCGGGCGATGAGCCTGCCATCCTGATGGTGCTGAAATCCTCGGACCCGGCCCTTGGGGACGGCGACCGGGTGCTTGCCCGTCTGACCGAGGTCGCGGGCGATTCACATGCCTATGAAGGCCGGTTGATCCGCAAAATCGGCACCAATCCGCAGCGCATTCTTGGGGTCTATCGCAAGGGGTCCGAAGGGGGGCGGATCGTGCCCATCGACAAGGGCGCGGACAAGCAATGGGTGGTGCCCGCCGGGGCCGAGGAAGGCGCGAAGGACGGCGAATTGGTCGAGGCGGAACAAAGCGGGCCGAAGGGTCGGCTGGGCTTGCCCAAGGCGCGCATCGTGGCCCGGCTGGGCGACCCGACTGCGCCCAAGGCCGTCAGCCTGATCGCAATCCATCAGCATGGCATCCCCGATGCCTTCCCCGACGAGGTCGTGGCCGAGGCCGACCGCGCCAAGCCCGCCGGTCTGAAGGGGCGCGAAGACCTGCGCGACCTGCCGCTTGTGACCATCGACCCGTTCGATGCCCGCGACCGGGACGATGCGGTGCTGGCCATTCCCGACGACGATCCGAAGAACGAGGGCGGGTTCATCCTGTGGGTGGCGATTGCCGATGTGGCCCATTACGTCCGCCCCGGATCGGCCCTTGACCGCGAGGCGAAACATCGCGGCAATTCCACCTATTTCCCGGATCGGGTGGTTCCGATGCTGCCCGACCGCCTGTCAGGCGACCTGTGTTCGTTGCATGAAAACGTGCCCCGCGCCTGTATGGCCGTGCGGATGCGGATCGACAGCGCCGGGCACAAGATCGACCATCGGTTCACCCGGGGGCTGATGAAATCCGTGGCCTCGCTGAACTATATGGAAGTTCAGGCAGGCATGGATGGGCAGCCCAACGACAAGGTCGCCCCCCTGATGGAGGAGGTGATCCGCCCGCTGTTTGCGGCCCATGATGCACTCAAACGCGCCCGGGCGGCGCGGCAGCCGCTGGAACTGGACCTGCCCGAACGCCAGATCGTGATCAACGAAGATGGCCATGTCACCAGCGTGGACTTCAAGGAACGGCTTGAGGCGCACAAGCTGATCGAGGAATTCATGGTGCTGGCCAATGTGGCCGCCGCCGAAGAACTGATCCGCCTGCGCACGCCGCTTCTGTTCCGGGTTCACGAGGAACCGAACCCCGACAAGCTTGATGCGCTGCGCGAGGTCGTGCAGGCATCGGGCCTGACGCTCGCCAAGGGGCAAGTGCTGAAAACCCAGCACCTGAACAACCTGCTGAAACAGGCCGAGGGGACGGAAAATCAGGAACTGATCAACCTGCAAACCCTGCGGTCGATGACGCAGGCCTATTACAGCCCGACGAACTTTGGCCATTTCGGTTTGGCGCTGCGCAACTATGCGCATTTCACCTCGCCCATCCGGCGGTATTCCGACCTGATTGTGCACCGGGCTTTGATCCGGGCGCACCGCTGGGGCGATGACGGGCTGACCGACGCCGAGATCGAGCTGCTGGAAGACACCGGGCAAAAGATCAGCGACACCGAACGCCGGTCGATGATGGCCGAACGGGACACCACTGACCGCTATTTAGCCGCCTATCTGTCCGACCGGATCGGGGCAGAGATGACGGGCCGGATCAGCGGTATCGCCCGGTTTGGCGTCTTCGTGAAACTGGATGAAACCGGGGCCGACGGGTTGATCCCGATCCGTGCCCTGGGGCGCGAGTTCTTCCATTATGACGCGGAAACCCAGACCCTGACCGGGTCCGACACCGGGCTGGTCATTGGCCTGGGCCAGCGGGCCACGGTCAAACTGGCCGAAGCGGCGCCGGTCACCGGCGGACTGATCGTGGAGCTGGTGAAACTGGACGACTACGCCATGCCCAAACCCTCGCGGTTCGGGCGCGGCGGCAAAGGGGGCAAACCGCCCCGGCGCAAGGCAGGCGCGGCCAAGCACAAGGCCAAGGCGGTGAAGCGCAAGGTGAAACGGACGCGACGCTAGGGAGGGTGGGTTGAAACCCACCTTGCGATTTGCCGTGCCCCGTCAGGTAGGTCTCGACCCACCATACCTGACTGCTAGTGGCTTTGGTTCAACTCGTCTGCCGCCGGGATTTCCCGTTCCCGCCGGGCGATATAGTCCAGCAGCGCGTCGTTCTTGGCCGGGTCGAGTTTCGGTTCCTCGTATTCCGACAGCAGCTTGCGGGCGTACTTCAAAGCGCGTTCGGTGATGTCCTGAGATCCTTCCGCGACCCATTGTTCGATGGAATTGTTGTCGAACAGTTCCGGCATGAAATAGGCGGTCTGGAAGTTTTCCTGCGTGTGCGGGTGGCCAAGGTAGTGCCCGCCGGGCCCGACATCCGCGACCGCGGCAAGCGCCTCGTCAAAGCCGTCCCACTGGGGACCGCTGCCCATCCGGTGGGCCATGGCACATTGTTCGGCGTCGACCACGAATTTGGCGACCGAGCAATGCATCCCTGCCTCGTTCCAGCCCGCGCTATGCCAGATGTAATTCGCCCCGGAATGGATCACCGCCGAAAGCGTTGTCGCGCTTTCATAGCCTGCCTGCGCGTCAAAAGTCTTGGCCCCGCCGAGAGTGTTCGAGGTGCGCCACGGCACCCCGTAGAAGCGCGCCATCTGGCCGATCATGAAGTTCATCAGGCTGATTTCCGGCGTGCCGGCCATGGGGGCGCCAGACTTCATGCTGACCGTGGACAGGTAGTGTCCATAGATCGCAGGCGCGCCCTTGCGGATCACCTGTGTATAGGCCAGCGCCGACAGGGCCTCGGCGTTCAGCTGGGCGACCGTCGCGGGGACGTTGGCGGGCGTGTTCGCCCCACCCAGAACGAAGGGGCTGCACAGGACGGGCTGGTTGCGGCGGCAGAAGGCCCGCATCGCGCCCAGCATGGTTTCGTCCCAGACCAGCGGGCTGTTGCCGTTGCAATTGCCGGTGGTGACCGCGTGAGTTTCCATGAACTCCGCGCCGAACAGGATGGCGCACATCTCCATCACATCCTCGGCGTTCTTCGGGCTGGTGGTCATGCCCATGAACATCTTGTCCGAATGCTTCATCGACGAATAGGTGATCCGCAGGTGCCGCTGGCTGATTGGATGATCGTAGGGTTCGACAATGTGATGGGCGCTGGAGTGCATTGCGGGCAGCATGTGCGACAGCTTGTGAAACATCGCCAGATCATCCAGCGTCGGGTTCCGCCGCACATCATCAAGGTCGCGCAGATAGGGCGCGCCGGTCATCGGCACGAAGACCGAGTGGCGCCCTCCAAGCCGAAGGTTCTTTTTCGGATCGCGGGCGTGATAGGTGAATTCCGACGGGATGGTCGCGATCAATTCGCGTACGAGGCCCCGGTCAAGGTAGACACGTTCGCCCTCGACCTTGGCGCCGGCCCGTTTCCAGTCGGCAATCGCGATCGGGTCGCGGAACTGTACCCCGATGTTTTCGAGGATCTGCATGGAGGCCGCGTCGATCTTCTCGACCTGCGCACCATCCATCACCTCGCACAAGGGCAAGGCGCCGGTCAGGCCGGGCAACATGGTGTGGTTCGGCGCGGTTCGGATCGCACGGCGGGCGGCACGACCGCCAGCGCGGCTTCGGATGGCGTGGGTCATTGGGGGTCTCCTTCGACAAGGATCATCCGCAATGCCGGGGCCGGAATCATGCAGGTTTGCGAAATCTGGTTGCAGAAAGCGACCTGTCAGAACACCGGAGAGGTTAAGAAAACGGCAAGGGACAGGGCGCTGGTGAGGGTGAGGAAGGTGTGGGGGATGAGGTGGGACATGGTTGGCTCCTTTTGTACCAAACGTCCGGGGCCCCCGGTTCCGTCGCATCCAATTGGCGCTGTCCTGCGTATTCCGTTAAAAGGAGAGCGCCATGTTCAAGACGACCCTAGCCCTGATTGCCCTGGCCACGCCCGCCGTGGCCCATGTCCCCGTGCTGGACATCGACCCCAAAACCGCCGACGCCCCCTATGTGATCGACGACGCCGAACATTCGAAGGCGATCTATGCGATCCTTGACGGAGACGCGGATTACTACCGGATCGAAGAGGCCGAGGAATTCGACTTTTACGTCGGCGTCACCGCCGCCAAGCTGGACGGCTGCGACCTGCAAAACACCTTTAGTTTCGAAGTGCTTGACGCGAAAATGCAGGTGATCGACAGCCGCGACGGCAGCAGCTTTGACTGGTGGCCCTGGTTCGAGGAGTTCGGCGAGCAATGGTATTGGGTCGGCCCGGAAATCGGCGCGGATTTCGGATCAACCACACGCTACCCGGCGGGCACCTACTACGTCCGGGTCTTCAACGACGACAACGCGGGCAAATACGTGCTGGCCGTGGGCGATGACGAACGGTTCGGGCTGGGCACGCTGTTAACCATTCGCGGCACCGTGCGCGAGACCGAGGCCCTGTTCTGGGACGAAGCCGACTGCCCGTGATCCGGCCACCGCGCGGTGGGGCCGCCTGAAATTTACCGGTTTGTACAAGACTGCCCGCTGGCAAGGCGCGGTTTGTACAGCGCCGGGACATTCTCAGGAGGCCCCGATGAGCGGACGCATGACCATCAGCAACGCGCGCAAAAAGATCGGCTGGATCTGCACCCATGTGCAGGACCCGCGCAACTATGTCGTGCTGCTGCGGCACGGAAACCCCATCGCCGCCGTGGTCAGCATGGAAAGCCTGAAACGGATTCAGGTGGCCGAGGATCAGGACGTGCAGGGGCGCATCCGCCACCCGTTGTATGACATCTGGCAAAACGGGAGCGGCAGCGGGTTTCCCGGCTGGTAGATCGGGCGGCGGGGCAAGATGGTGACGGCCGAGGAAGCGGCGCGGGAATTGCGGACGCTGCAACTGACCCGGGCGGAGGAACGGCGCAGCCTGCAAAAGGGCGGGCTGGAGCCGGTGCCCGGCGGAGAACTGATGGAAGAACGGCCCGCCTGGGCGGTGGAGCTCTGGGCGAAACAGCGGAAATGGTGGGGGCTGGGGCGGTTCAGGCGGTAGGGCTGGAGTTGAATTTTCCGAGAAAGAATTGACGATACTCTTTGAAAACGTCGCTCGCGTTAAGCGCATTGTAGCTAGGTTCAACGCCAAGTCGCTCGTGTAGCCCTTCCTTTATTGTTTGCAGGTCATCGCGACTGTGCCCTCGTGTTGTAACGATCAATCTCTGACATGCTTCAAGTCTTTGATTGGGCAGTAAATCAAAATTTATCCGATCAAACCCAAATCCCAAGATGGTTAAGACTTCGCAATTGGAAAGCGCGTCATGAATCCGTACGCGGATATTTTCTTCTGATACCCCTTGCGTAAATGTGTGGATCTTTTCTGAAGCCTGCAATAGGCCATGAATATCCAAATCGCACCCATAGCCTGTTCTTGGTCCGAACGTTGTGTCGAGATCGCCGAGAGAGCCGTAGACATGGATCACCTCAAGTGCGTCCAAGGTCCTCTTGTCTGCATTGTCAACTTCCCCGAAGTAGATTCTCGCTAGCCAAAGGAAAAATTGCTCAATACAGCGATCATAATTGAACGTTATAAAGGTAATGTTCGATAGGCTCTGGATGAAGTCGTCGAAGTCGCTTCCTGTGAGCATCTGCGTAGCCAATCCGGCTAGCCAGCTGCCACCTACGTTATTGTAGTCGAGCATCCTATAAATGTTGTCGTCTTTGACGAAGAGCGGGGAACTTCTTTCAGCCATAGAAAGCACGCGTGCAATTGCGAGTTTCCCGACCAGAACAAACTCATCGTAATTTCGGTTTTTGTGTATCCAGTTGTCAATTGTTGGAGCTATAGTCATTGCTGAAGATGTCTCTTGGGCTGCACGAAGCAAATCCGGATAGGAAAGGCCATATTCCCGGACCGTCCCCACATGACTGAGAGTTCGTTTCAGAAGGTTGTCGCCAAATTCTCCAAATCCGGCTCTGCTCGGTTGGAAGTCAAGAAGTCGCCCAATTTCTAGCTTTAGATTCTCGCCGACGGGTAGCCCGAAGTTGGTGCTTGCTCCAGCCCCGACAATGAACACGTTGCTTCTCTTTGGGTCAGCCATCTTTTTTCTTTCGAAAATACAAAGTGGAGTTTCGAACTTTAATGCTCGATTGGAGTATAGGCAATTAGAGTTGGTGCACTTAAGTTTCGGCCATCAATTCAGTAATTAATAACCGGAAGGTACGCCCGGCATCGCCGGGCTGCGCCTGCCTGCCCCCTCGGCAGGCGCATTCGCGCCCGCCCAGGCAGGCGCTGCCCTGTGGCGGTTTGGTGATTGGGTTGGGGCTGTTGGTGGTGACCGGGGGGGGCGCGACGGGGTGTTCCGCGGCGAGGTGCTCTTAGACACCAGTTCCCGGGATTGCACCGGGTGCCGCACGCAGTTTTGCAGGCAAAACCGCTTTCGCGCACGCGCCCTAGAAAATGGTCAGCTTTAGCTGTCCATTTTTAGGGCGGAAATAAACGCTTCCTGCGGGATGTCGACTTTGCCGAACTGCCGCATCTTCTTTTTCCCGGCCTTCTGCTTGTCCAGCAGCTTCCGTTTCCGCGTGGCGTCGCCGCCGTAACATTTCGCGGTCACGTCCTTGCGCAGTGCCGACAGGGTTTCCCGCGCGATCACCTTACCGCCGATGGCCGCCTGGATCGGGATCTTGAACATGTGGCGCGGGATCAGGTCCTTGAGCTTTTCCACCATCGCCCGCCCGCGCAGTTCCGCCCGGTCCCGGTGCACCATCATCGACAGCGCATCGACCGGTTCGTCATTCACGAGGATCGACATTTTCACGAGGTTATCCTCGCGGTAGCCGGTCAGCTGGTAATCGAAGGAGGCATAGCCCTTGGTCACCGATTTCAGCCGGTCGTAGAAGTCGAAGACCACCTCGTTCAGGGGCAGGTCGTAGACGGCCATCGCCCGGCTGCCCGCATAGGTCAGGTCCATCTGGATGCCGCGCCGGTCCTGGCAGAGTTTCAGCACGTCGCCGAGGTATTCGTCGGGCACCATGATCGTGGCCTTGATCCGCGGCTCCTCGATATGGTCGACATGGGTCAGGTCGGGCATGTCGGCGGGGTTGTGCAGGTCCCGCTGGGTGCCGTCCTTCATGAAGATGTGATAGACCACCGAGGGCGCGGTGGTGATCAGCTCGATATCGTATTCCCGTTCGATCCGGTCACGGATCACCTCGAGGTGCAAAAGCCCGAGGAAGCCGCAGCGGAACCCGAAGCCGAGCGCGGCGGAGGTTTCCATTTCGAAGCTGAAGGAGGCGTCGTTCAGCGCCAGTTTCTCGATCGCGTCGCGCAGGTCGTCGAATTCGGCGCTGTCCACCGGGAACAGCCCGCAGAACACCACCGGGACCGAGGGTTTGAAGCCCGGCAGGGGTTTGTCGGTGCCCTTCTTCTCGGTCGTGATCGTGTCGCCCACCTTGGTGTCGCGCACCTGTTTGATCGAGGCGGTGAAGATGCCGATCTCGCCCGGCCCCAGTTCCTTGATGTCCACCATCTTGGGTTTCATCACGGCCAGCTTGTCGACGCCGTAGACCGCCCCGGTCTGCATCATCTTGATCCGGTCGCCCTTGCGGATCACCCCGTCCATCACCCGGATCATCACCACGACGCCGAGGTAGCTGTCATACCAGCTGTCGACCAGCATCGCCTTCAGGGGCGCGTCCCGGTCACCCTTGGGCGCGGGCAGGTGATGCACGATCGCCTCGAGCGTTTCGATGATCCCCTCGCCGGTCTTGGCGCTGACCCGGATCGCGCCCGAGGCGTCGATGCCGATCACATCCTCGATCTGGGCCGCGACCCGGTCACAGTCCGAGGCGGGCAGGTCGATCTTGTTGAGGATCGGCACGACCTCGTGGTCGGCGTCGATCGCCTGATAGACGTTGGCGAGCGTCTGCGCCTCGACCCCTTGGGTGCTGTCCACCACCAGAAGCGAGCCTTCGACGGCGCGCATCGACCGGCTGACCTCATAGGCAAAGTCCACGTGGCCGGGGGTGTCGATCAGGTTCAGGATATAGGTCAGGCCGTTCTGCGCGGGATATTCGATGCGCACGGTGTTGGCCTTGATGGTGATCCCGCGCTCGCGCTCGATATCCATGCTGTCGAGCATCTGGGCCTTCATGTCCCGATCCGCGACGGTCTTGGTTTCCTGAATCAACCGGTCGGCCAGGGTCGATTTCCCATGGTCGATATGGGCCACGATCGAGAAATTGCGGATGTGCGATAGGTCGGTCATGTTCAGGGGTCCGGCTACGGGGTTCAAGCGCTGTCAATGGCCGGAAAGGGGCAGATTTGCAAGGGGGTGGTGGGTCGCATGTGCGGCAGTGCCTTGGCGATTTGTGGATTGAGCCAAGGGTAGTTTCTTGCAAGGGTTACAGGGTCAGGTGAGTGGCATGGTGATGAATCAAAACGAGTTCAAGAAATGGTTGCAACAACAGTCGCGTGAGCACTGCACCATAATCGCGGCGCGGGCGGCAGCGCGGGTGGTTCCTATAGCGGCCAGCTTTGGCGATGGTGGTGGCGGCCATCGCAAACTTTTGCTAGGGACACTGCGCGCTGTCCTGACATCGGGGGTTGCCGGTAGCATGCCAACCCCCGATGTCAGTGCCGCCACCACCCGTGCCGCCGATGCCGCCTATGCCGTCGCCCGTGCCATCGATGCCACCTATGCCACCGCCTCTGCCGCCCGTGCCGCCGCCTCTGCCGCCCGTGTCGCCCGTGCCGCCTCCGCCGCCACGCGTGCCACCTCCGCCGTCGCCCGTGCCGCCGATGCTGCCTCCGCTTCCGCCTCCGCTTCCGCCGCCGCCCGCGCCTCCGCCGCCGCCGCCCGTGCCGATGTGACGATCGATTTCGAGAGTCTTTTTGACGCACAGCTTTGGGACACGGCCAGCGAGCCGGACTGGATTTTCGAAACGCTGAAGAACCGCGAAAACCTTCTGAACAGTGGGGCGGAGTGGGACTTTTGGCGTCGCTGGTATCAGGGCAAGCTGACCGGCCAGCCCCTGGATTGGGAGGTGCAACGACGGGTCGCCCTGATCCCGGACAAAGATTGGAAAGGGGGCGTGGCGCATATCGCGGAGGTGATCGAGAAGATCGAGCGGGAGTGGCGGGCGGAGCAAGGTCAGGCTGATCCGCGCGCGCCGGAGTTTGAGCCTGCTTCCGTCGAAGAACTCCTGAAGCATCCCCGGTCGGTCTCGGCCAGCCTTGCTGCCCAGTCTGATGTGATTTCAAGCGGATTGGCGGCGTTCATTCACGAAACCGGGTTGAACGAAACGCCGGAGTTCATGAAGCCGATTGAGGCGGTGCCCGCCAGCCTAGGCCGAATTCAGACGATCCTGCTGACGCCGAAAAGGTCGGCAGAAACCGAAGAGGCGCTGCGGCAGGAAATTGGCCGGTTGAATGCCAAGGTTGTCTGGCTTGAACAGGAATTGGTGCGGCTGAGGTCGGACCTTGAGCAGCAGAAGAAGCCGTGGTTCGGCAAGGCCGCCGTTCTTGCGCCATGCGTAGCGGCCATCGTTTCGGCGGTCTGGGTCGTGTCGGGGGATGAACTGGGGCCACGTAAACGCTTGGAGACGCTGGCGGAGTATTGGCATTTCGTCTTCCCGGAGACTGTCGAGAAGAATGAACAGCCAATACCGGTTGTGGGCGTTGAAGCCTACGACGATAAAGATGCGCCGAAGCTAACTGATCCGGGGCCGAGTGAACTGACGCCGGTTTCTGTTGAAGACCTTCCAACCTCCAAGAGCTAGCCCCGGCCAATCGCCAGATTGGCCAGGCGCCGACCGCCCCCGTCGTGCGGATAGCACGCCTTTGGCGTGACGGCGGCGCGTTTCGTGCCACCCGCAGTCGGCTGGGTGCGGGGTGGAGCGCGTGGGGTCAGGCCCCGTCGAATTCGCAGAGGGTGTGGACTTCCATGCCCATGGCTTCGAGCCGTTTTCGTCCGCCCAGTTCGGGCAGGTCGATCACGAAGGCGCAGCCGATCACCTGCGCGCCCAGCATTTCGATCAGCTTGATCCCGGCCTCGGCGGTGCCGCCGGTGGCCAGAAGGTCATCGACCAGCAGCACCTTGTCCCCGGCCTCGAGCGCGTCGTCGTGCAGTTCCACCGTGGCCGAGCCGTATTCCAGCAGATAGTCCTGCGAGATCACGGCGCCGGGCAGCTTGCCCTTCTTGCGGATCGGGACGAAGCCCTTGCCCAATTGGTGCGCCACGGCCCCGCCAAGGATGAAGCCCCGCGCCTCGAGCCCGGCGACCTTGTCGATGGGTTGCCCCGCGTAGGGGTGTAGGAGTTGATCCACGGCCATCCGGAACCCCCGCGCATCCCCGAAGAGCGTGGTCACGTCGCGGAACATGATCCCCTCGTGCGGGAAGTCGGGGATGGTGCGGATGTAGTCCTTGACGGTTTTCATGGGCGGTCCCGTGTTGGGGTTTCGGTTGGCGGCAGAATGGCGGGCATGGGCTCCCGGGGCAAGTCAGCGCAGCACGCGCCCCGCCACGGCGTCCAGTCTCGCCACCAGCGCAGGATCGCGTTTGTCGGGGGCGGTCATCACCGCAAAGTCCAGCGCCCGGTCGCAGCCGCAGGGGCAGGGCGCGCGAGCCCGGTCCAGTGCGGCGGCGGTTCCGGCGACGGTGGCGCGGGCGTGGGCGGCGTTGCCTTGAAGCGTGGCGAGGATGGCGGAGATGTCGACCGACCCGTGGTCGGGGTGCCAGCTGTCATAATCGGTGATCATGGCGACGGGCGCATAGCAGATCTCGGCCTCGCGGGCGAGTTTCGCCTCGGGCATGTTTGTCATGCCGATCACGTCGCAGCCCCAGACCTCGCGGTACAGCCTGCTTTCGGCGAGCGAGGAGAACTGTGGCCCTTCCATCGCCAGATAGGTGCCGCCCCGGTGGGTGGTGACCCCGGCGGCGCGGGCGGCCTGTTCCACTGCGTCGGACAGCCGGGCGCAGGTCGGGTGCGCCACGCTGACATGGGCGACACAGCCGGTGCCGAAAAAGCTTTTGTCGCGGGCGATGGTCCGGTCGATGAACTGGTCCACGATCACGAAGTCGCCGGGCGCGAGCTCTTCGCGGAACGAGCCGCAGGCGGAGACGGCGACGATATCCGTCACCCCCAGCCGTTTCAGCGCGTCTATGTTGGCCCGGTAGGGCACGGTGGAGGGCGAATGGACGTGTCCGCGCCCGTGCCGGGGCAGGAAGGCCATGGGCAGCCCATCCAGCGTGCCGGTCAGGATCTCGTCCGAGGGCGCGCCCCAGGGGGTGTCCACCGCCTGCCAGCGGGCGTCCTGCAACCCGTCGATGTCATAGACCCCCGATCCGCCGATCACGCCAAGTCTGGTTTGCATGGGTTCCCTTTCCTCTTCTGCCGCAGGTTGAGAAGACCAGAGCGCCGGGGGGCTGGCAAGACCCACCGGGGGTGACAATCCGGCCCGGACCCTGTAGGGGGCTGCCAACGCGACCAGAGCAATCCACAGGTTTCCCCCATGACCCGATCCACATTCGCGGCCTTCGCCGACCGGCTTTCCTTTGCCCCTGAACCGGGCGACATGCACCCCGCCCGCCTGAAGACAGAGGTTCTGTCCGGGCTGACGGTGGCGCTGGCGCTGGTGCCCGAGGCCGTGGCCTTTGCCTTTGTCGCCGGGGTGCATCCGCTGGTGGGTCTGTATGCTGCGTTTATCGTGGGGCTGATCACCGCGCTGATCGGGGGCCGTCCGGGGATGATTTCCGGCGCGACCGGGGCGCTGGCCGTGGTCATGGTCAGCCTTGTTGCCCAGCATGGGGTGGAATACCTGTTTGCCGCTGTTGTCCTGATGGGGCTGATCCAGATCACCGTGGGCTTCCTGCGCTGGGGCAAGTTCATCCGGCTTGTGCCGCATCCGGTGATGCTGGGCTTTGTGAACGGGCTGGCGATCGTGATCTTCCTTGCCCAGTTGTCGCAGTTCCAGGTGCCCGGCAGCGCCGAGGCGTCGGGCCATGGCGTGTCGGGGGGCGAGTGGCTGTCGGGGATGCCCTTGGTGCTGATGCTGGCGCTGGTGGGGTTCACGATGGTGGTGATCTGGGGCCTGCCGAAGCTGACCAATGCCATTCCGGCGCCGCTGGCGGGGATTGGCCTGACCGCGGCGATCGTGATCGGGCTGGGGCTGGACGTGCCGCGCGTGGGCGATATGGCCTCGATCGAAGGGGGGCTGCCGCCGTTCCATATTCCGATGGTGCCGCTGACCTGGGAAACGCTTCAGATCATCCTGCCCTATTCCGTGATCCTTGCCGCCGTGGGCCTGATCGAAAGCCTGCTGACCCTGAACCTTGTGGGCGAGATCACCGGTCGCAAGGGCGGCGCCAGTCAGGAATGCGTGGCCCAAGGCGTGGCCAATACCGTCACCGGGTTCTTCGGCGGCATGGGTGGTTGCGCGATGATCGGTCAGTCGATGATCAACGTGAAATCCGGCGGGCGCAGCCGCGTGTCGGGCACGGTCGCGGCGCTGTTCCTTCTGTCCTTCATCTTGTTCGCCTCGCCGCTGATCGAACAGATCCCGCTGGCCGCGCTTGTGGGCGTGATGTTCATGGTGGTGATCGGGACCTTCGCGTGGAACTCGCTGCGCATCCTTGCCAAGGTGCCGCTGACCGATGCCTTCGTCACCGTCCTTGTCACCGTCGTGACGGTGGCGACCGACCTTGCCACCGCCGTGGTCGTGGGGGTGATCGTGTCGGCGCTGGCCTATGCCTGGACCAATGCCAAGCGCATCCACGCGGTCACCCGCGAATCGCACACCGAAAAGGGCGCCAAGGTCTATGAAATCCAGGGGCCGCTGTTCTTTGGGTCCACCGATGGCTTTGCCGAGATCTTCGACGTGGAGAACGATCCGGACACGGTGATCGTCGATTTCGCCGGCAGCCGGGTGGCGGACCAGTCCGCGCTTCAGGCGATCGAGGCGCTGGCCGCGAAATACGAGGAGGCGGGCAAGCGGATCATGCTGCGCCACCTGAGCCGCGATTGCCACCGCCTGCTGACCAAGGCCGGGCACCTGATGGTCGATAGCGACGATGACCCGGATTACGAGATCGCGGCGGACTACAGCGTGCGCACGGGAATCATCGGCGGGCATTAATCCGCCCCGCCACGGTTGAGCGATTGAAAGGCACCCCGAGGGGTGCCTTTTCATTTGTGCAGCACGGTTCCGATGAGGCCGCTGGAGCGGCGTAATGGCACCATACAGCGCACCGGTCCGGCTGCATCTACTCTGAAAAAGAAGGGAATTTGGTGGAGCCTAGGGGGGTCGAACCCCTGACCTCTTGCATGCCATGCAAGCGCTCTCCCAACTGAGCTAAGGCCCCACTGTGCGACGTTTCCGTTCGCGTGGCCGCTAACTATGCGGCGCTTCGGGCGAGATCAAGAGTGAAATTCCCGCCCGAAGGAAAATTTTTATTCGTCGTCGGTCGCGGCGACATCGCCGAGGTCATCGAACGACACGTTGTCGTCGTCGTCATCCTCTTCCAGCACGTCGTCGCCCAGATCCACGTCGTCAGTGTCGTCGTCATCGAGAATCAGATCGTCATCCTCGGTGGCGGCAGCGGCGGCCTTCAGCTTCTTGGTCTGCGCATCTTCGGCGTCCGCGACCATGGTCCGGTTCTTGTTGGTGTCGATCTCGACCCTCTCGCCCGTGTAGGGGCTGATGATCGGGTTCGCGTTCAGGTCGTAGAAGCGTTTGCCGGTCGTCGGGCAGATACGCTTGGTACCCCATTCTTCCTTGGGCATGGCTATCCCTTCAAATTCTTGTCGTGCACTTGCAGCAGATCGCCGCCACCTGCCATAAGCCAGCAATGGTGTCAAAGGCTTTGGCACGTTTTGGAAACGAGAAGCTGCATATGGCCCGGCATGTGTTGGATGGCAACCCCCCGATCACGGTGGAACTTCGCCGGTCGGCCCGCGCGCGGCGGCTGTCGTTGCGGGTGTCGCGGCTGGATGGCCGTGTGACCCTGACCCTGCCACATGGGGTGCCCGAACGCGAAGGCGTGGCGTTCATCGCCTCGCGCGAGGGGTGGCTGCGTGACCATCTGGGCGCGATGCGGGATGAACATGCGGTGCGCCTTGGCGGGGTTGTGCCGTTTCGGGGGCAGGCGCTGCCGGTCCGGGCCGCCGACCGCCAGCGCGGCGCGGCCCTGCGGGACGGCGTGCTGTGGGTACCGGATGATCCGGTGACGGTGGGCACGCGGGTGCAGACCTTTCTGAAGGCACAGGCGCGGGATGCGCTGGCTTCTGCCTCGGACCGCCATGCCGCCGCCCTTGGCCGCAGCTATGGCCGGATCACCCTGCGCGATACGCGGTCGCGCTGGGGGTCGTGCACATCGGCGGGCGACCTCATGTATTCCTGGCGGCTGATCATGGCCCCGCCCGAGGTGCTGGACTATGTCGCCGCACATGAGGTGGCGCATCTGGTCGAGATGAACCACTCTGCGGCCTTCTGGGCGGTCGTCGCCCGGCTGTTCCCGGACCACGACCGCTGCCGCCGCTGGCTGCGGACCGAAGGCGACGCGCTGCACCGGGTCCGCTTCGCCGATTGACCGCCGGGGGATTTGTGATCACATTGCGCCCATGCTGATCCAGTCCCGCCCCGTCGATCCGAATTCCGCCGCCCATGAACGGGTCTATCGCGCGTTGCGCACCCGGATCATGCATGGCGAGGTGATGCCGGGGCAGGCGATGACCCTGCGGGGGATCGGCAAGGAATTCGATGTCTCGATGACGCCCGCGCGGGAGGCGATCCGGCGGCTGGTGGCGGAAGGGGCGTTGTTCCTGTCCTCGTCGGGCCGCGTGTCGACCCCGGAGTTGTCTAACGAACGGATCGAGGAACTGGCCACCGTCCGCGCCATGATGGAGCCGGAATTGGCGACCCGCGCCCTGCCGCGCGCCCATTTCGCGCTGATCGAACGGCTTGAGGTGATCAATCAGGGGGTCAGCCAGATGGTCGCCCGGCAGGACGCCCCGGGATACATCCGGATGAACCTCGAGTTTCACCGGACGCTGTATCTGCGGGCGCAGGCGCCGGCGATGCTGGCGATGACCGAGACCGTATGGTTGCAGCTTGGGCCGACGATGCGGGCGCTGTACGGGCGGCTGAACCGCAAGGACCCGCCCTATCACCACAAGCTGATCCTGGCCGCGCTGAAGGCCGGGGATGAACCCGGCCTGCGGCTTGCGGTGCGTACGGATGTGACGCAGGGGTTGCGGATGCTGAAGGGCTAGGCTGGCGTCGGCCCGCCAAGGCCCGCCGCCAGCCTGCCGAGAAGCAGGCGGAATTCATCCCCCCGCACCCCAAGCGCCTGCGCGAGGTTGGTGATAAAGGCATGTTCGGCCTGATGGATTTCGCCGTCGGCCACCGCCACCCCAAGCGCCCCTTCCAAAACGATCCGGCGGTCCGCCTCGGACAGGTCCGCGCCGAACTGGACGTACTCGTGGGGTGACAGGTGGTCGTCGGCCATATGGATCATCTCGGCAATCCGTTCCCGGCTGAAGCTGTGGCCGGTCAGTTCGCTGACCCGGACCCCGATGGCGGTGATTTCGGTTTCGTCCACATGCCCGTCCGCCTTGGCGACGTGGCACATGGCGGCAAGGGTGGCGACCGCGCATTGCGGAGCGGCCTTGCGCCGCCGTTTGCCGGGCCGGTTGTGGCGCAGGGTCGAGATCAGGTTCATCAGGGCAAGCATTCCAAGGATCGCGGTGCCCGCGAAGCCGGACAGCAATTCCTTGCCGGTCATCGACGGCGCGGTCGGCAGATCCGCAGAGATCATCCCGAGTTTCTGGAACGTCTGCATCTGTTCGTAAGTGATCGCCCGGAAACTGTCCCCTTCGCAGCCCGAGGGCGACAGGACATAGCCATTGCTGCTGCGCCAGAACCCCAGATAGCCGAGGTGGTATTTCGTCGTGTAATGGCAAAGGGCGGCGTTGCCGTCCGGGCCGGGGAGCGAGGTTTCCGCGACAAAGGTCAGGTCGCCGAAATAGCCGTAGGGGACGCCCGCATTGGCCGCGCTGGGCAGGCCGACGGAGAGGGTTAGGGCAAGAGCCGTCGAGGAAATGAACTTTCTGATCATCATGGAAAGACCCGAAGAATTTAGCTTCGTTCGGTCTGCCGGGATAATCGGGCCAAAATAGGGCGAATGTTTCGCAACCTTAAGGTGATTGGCGGGCCGACACGGGCCAGCCCGCCAATGGGCTTAGTTCGCCGCCCGGTTCGACAGGAGGCAGTTGTAGTCGGCGTTGCCGTTGAACAGCACGTCGCTTTCCTTGTCCGAGAAATCGGTGGACAGGTTCAGGATGATCCGGTTCACACCCATGTCGGACAGGGGCGCCGGAACGCCATCGGTCATGAAGGCATAGCGCCCGGAAATGCCCAGCGGGAACATCGACGCCTCGGACCCTTCGAAGGTGGCGGTGGCCGACATCATGAGGGTCGTGGTGTTGATGTCGTAGGTGCCGCTGACGGTGCTGCCGACGTATTTGCCGAAGGTTTCCTTGCAATAGCTGTCGCCATCGGGGGCGCGGCTGCCGGGCTGGGACACGGCGTAAAGCGTGTCGAGCGTGCTGTCATAGGTGCCGGAAACGCTGTCGGCCATGGCAGACAGGGGGAACAGGGCGGCAAGGGAAAGGGCGGAGAGAAAGGTCTTGGTCATCACGAATGATCCTCTTTAAGTTGATACGTGAGGGATCAATACGCGCCCTGATTTCAGAACTCAGTGCGGAAAGACACAAACGGCGCGGCCCGTGATCCGGGCCGCGCCGCCGTTGTTCGATCTGGTTCCGATCAGGAGTGGATCGGCCCGTCGCCGCAGGCCAGCGCAGCCTCGCGCACGGCTTCGGAGAGGGTGGGGTGGGCGTGGCAGGTGCGGGCGATATCCTCGGCCGCGGCGCCGAATTCCATGCCGACGCAGATCTCGTGGATCAGTTCGCCAGCCCCCGGCCCGAGGATGTGGCAGCCCAGTACCCGGTCGGTTTCCTTGTCGGCGAGGATCTTCACGAAACCTTCGCCCGCGTTCATCGCCTTGGCGCGGCCATTGCCCATGAAGTTGAACTTGCCGACCTTATAGGCGCGGCCGGCCTCTTTCAGCTGTTCCTCGGTCTTGCCGACGCTGGCGACCTCGGGGTGGGTGTAGATCACACCGGGGATCACGTCATAATTCACATGGCCATGCTGACCGGCCAGAACCTCGGCCACGGCCATGCCTTCGTCTTCGGCCTTGTGGGCCAGCATCGGGCCGGGGGTCGCGTCGCCGATGGCGTAGACGCCTTCGATATTGGTGGCATAGCGGCCGTCCACGGCGATCTGCCCACGGTCGGTCAGGGTGATGCCAAGCGCGTCCAGCCCCAGCCCTTCGACGAAGGGCCGCCGCCCGGTGGCCAGCAGGACCACATCGGCCTGAACCGTGTGTTCGCTGTCGTCCTTGCGCAGCTTATAGGTGACCTCGGCCCCCTTGCCCTTTTTCGCGGCGGATTGCACGGCGGCGCCCATGACAAAGTTCATGCCCTGCTTTTTCAGGGTCCGCTGGAAGGTCTTCTGAATCTCGCCATCCATGCCCGGGGTGATCTGGTCTAGGAATTCGATCACGGTCACATCGGCGCCCAGACGCTTGTAGACGCTGCCCAGTTCAAGGCCGATCACGCCGGCGCCGATGACGATCATGGATTTCGGCACCTTGCCCAGTTCCAGCGCGCCGGTGGAGGTGACGACGGTTTTCTCGTCAACCTCGACGCCTTTCAGCGGCGACACCTCGGACCCCGAGGCGATGACGATGTTCTTCGTCTCGTGCACGGTATCGCCGACCTTGACCTTGCCGGGGGCGGGGATGCTGGCCCAACCCTTGATCCAGTCGACCTTGTTCTTCTTGAACAGGAACTCGATGCCCTTGGTGTTGCCGTCGATGACCTCTTGTTTGTAGGTCAGCATCTGCGCCCAATCGACCGAGGGTGCTTTGCCCTTCAGGCCCATCTTGGCAAAGTTGTGCTCTGCCTCGTGCAATTGGTGCGAGGCGTGCAGGAGGGCCTTGGATGGGATACAGCCCACGTTCAGGCAGGTGCCGCCCAACGCGTCGCGCCCTTCGACCACGGCGGTCTTCAGGCCCAGTTGCGCGCAGCGGATCGCGCAGACATATCCGCCGGGACCGGCGCCGATGATGATGACGTCATAGGACATGGGAGAGTTCCTTTGTAGTTCGGTCAATGTGGCCGCTTGGGTCAGACCAATGCTGCCAGAAGCAGGGCCATGGTTGCAAGGAAGCCCGCAAACCAAATGACGGTCCGCCAGGGGGACCAGCCGAACAGGTAGGCGGGGACGTAGAGAAGGCGGGCGCCAAGATAGAGGCCCGCGCAGGAGGCGGTGAAACTGGTTTCATTGCCGGAGAGGGTTATCACCAGAACCGCAGGGGTAAAGAGGGCAAGACTCTCAAAATGATTATTCAGCGCCCGCTGGGACCGACCCGCGATGCCGGTCAACTGCCGGGGTTCGTCGCGCGGGGACAGGGCATAGCGGGGGGTGACCTGAATATTGGCAAGCACCGAATAGATGCAGAACTGGACGCCTTGCAGGAGGGCGGCGAGGGCAAGGATGGTGAGTTCGGGGGTCATCTACTATTTGGGCAGCTGTTGCGCCAGCAATGTCAATGCTGACGCAACTCCACGCGCTTCTTGTCTAGGCACTCCGGCCCTTGAGAGCAGAGGTGCTACCATCGAAGCGACGTGGCGTGCATCCGACCTGTATCGCCGGTGTTCTTGAAAACACCTAATGGCTTCTTCGAAGAAGTATTCGTTGTCATTGCCATAATGCTGAATTGCGAGTTCGCACAATTCAGCAGCGCATGACCTGTTGAAGGGATCGGAATTCCTCTTGCCATTTCTGATCAACAAGAAGATCAAAAACGCAAGTATTGGACCAGCAATGTAATACCATTCCATAAAGCACTACCTACAAATCCATCAGCAACCGGCGCGGGTCTTCCAGTGCTTCCTTGACCCGCACGAGGAAGGTCACGGCGCCTTTGCCGTCGACGATCCGGTGGTCGTAGGACAGGGCCAGATACATCATCGGGCGGATCACCATCTGCCCGTTTTCAACCATCACCCGGTCCTGGATCTTGTGCATCCCGAGGATCCCCGACTGCGGGGGGTTCAGGATGGGCGAGGACATGAGCGAGCCGTAGACCCCGCCGTTGGAGATGGTGAACGAGCCGCCCTGCATTTCCGCCATGGTCAGTTTGCCATCGCGGCCCTTGGCGCCCAGTTCACCGATTTCCTTTTCGATATCGGCAAAGCTTTTCTGATCGGCGTCGCGGACCACCGGCACCACAAGGCCCGTCGGCGTGCCAACGGCCACGCCCATGTGGACGTAGTTCTTGTAGACCACGTGATCGCCGTCGATCTCGGCGTTCACGTCCGGCACCTCTTTCAGCGCGTGGCAGCAGGCCTTCACGAAGAAGGACATGAAGCCGAGCTTTACGCCGTGCTTCTTCAGGAACAGGTCCTTGTATTCGTTGCGCAGCGCCATGATGCCGGACATGTCGGCCTCGTTATAGGTCGTCAGCATCGCGGCGCTGTTCTGGGCCTCTTTAAGGCGGCGGGCGATGGTCTGGCGCAGGCGGGTCATCTTGACCCGTTCCTCGCGCGCGGCGTCCGGCGCGGCGCGGGGCGCTGCCGGGGCGGCGGCGGGGGCCGATGCCGCGGGTTTCGGGGCGGAAAGCGCGTTCAGGACGTCCTCTTTCATGACCCGGCCATCCTTGCCGGTGCCTTGAACGCTGCCGTCCGACAGGTTATTGTCGGCCATCAGCTTCTTGGCGCTGGGGGCGTCTTCCACGTCCTTGGCGGGCGCGGTGGCCGCAGGGGCCGGGGCGGCGGCTTCGGCCTTGGGCTCTGCCTTGGGGGCCGGGGCGGCACCTTCGCCTTCGGTGATCTGGGCCAGAAGCGCGTCGACGCCGACGGTTTCGCCTTCGGCGGCCACAATCTCGGACAGGACGCCAGCGGCGGGCGCGGGTACTTCGACGGTTACCTTGTCGGTCTCCAGCTCGCACAGCATTTCATCGGCTGCGACGGCGTCGCCGGGTTTTTTGAACCAGGTGGCGACGGTGGCTTCGGTGACGCTTTCGCCAAGGGTGGGCACGCGGACTTCGATGCTCATGGCTTAATTCCCTTCGATGGTCAGCGCATCGTTCACGAGCGCTGCTTGTTGTGCTTTGTGCTGAGAGGCGAGACCCGTGGCGGGCGAGGCCGAGGCGGGGCGACCGGTGTAAGTGGGCCGCTTGTGCTTGGCGTCGATCCGGGTCAGCACCCATTCGATGTTTGGTTCGATGAAGGACCAGGCACCCTGGTTCTTCGGTTCTTCCTGACACCAGACCATTTCGGCCCCTTTGAACCGCTCCAGTTCCTTCACCATCGACAGGGCGGGGAAGGGGTAGAACTGTTCGATCCGCATCAGGTAGATGTCGTCGATGCCGCGCGCGTCGCGTTCTTCCAGCAGGTCGTAGTAGACCTTGCCGGAACACAGGACGACCCGCTTGATCTTGTCATCGGCCACCAGTTTCGTGTCGGAATGGCCCTTCTGCGCGTCGTCCCACAGGACGCGGTGGAAGGACGATCCGGTGGTGAAATCCTCGGTGTCCGAGATCGCCATCTTGTGCCGCAGAAGCGATTTCGGCGTCATCAGGATCAGCGGTTTGCGGTAGGTCCGGTGCAGCTGCCGCCGCAGGATGTGGAAGTAGTTCGCGGGCGTGGTGCAGTTGGCCACGATCCAGTTGTCGCCGCCGCACATTTGCAGGAACCGTTCCAGCCGGGCCGAGGAGTGTTCCGGCCCCTGACCTTCGAAGCCGTGCGGCAGAAGGACCGTCAGGCCGGACATCCGCAGCCATTTGGATTCGCCCGAGCTGATGAACTGGTCGAACATGATTTGGGCGCCGTTTGCGAAATCGCCGAACTGCGCTTCCCAGAGGGTCAGCGCGTTGGGTTCGGCCAGCGAATACCCGTATTCGAAACCCAGAACCGCGTATTCCGACAGCATGGAGTCGATGACCTCGTACTGGGCCTGCCCCTCGCGGATGTGGTTGAGCGGATAGTAGCGGTCTTCGGTCACCTGGTCGATGAAGCCCGAGTGCCGCTGGCTGAAGGTGCCGCGGGTCGCATCCTGACCGGACAGGCGCACCGGATAGCCTTCGAGCATCAGCGAGCCGAAGGCCAGCGCCTCGCCCGTGGCCCAGTCGAACCCTGTGCCGCTTTCGAACATCTCGGATTTGGCGGCCAGCAGCCGTTCGACGGTGCGGTGCATGTTCCAGCCATCCGGCGCGGTGGTCAGCGCGCGGCCGATGTCCTTCATCGCCTCGGGCGAAATGGCGGTTGTGCCGCGCTCGTAATTGTCGGCATCCCGCTTGTCGAGGTGCGACCAGCGCCCGTCCAGCCAGTCGGCCTTGTTCGGCTTGTAGTTCTTGCCGGCTTCGAATTCCTCGTTCAGGTGGGCCTGGAACGCGGCTTTCATGTCCTCGATTTCGCCCTCGGGGATCAGCCCGTCGGCGACCAGCCGTTCGGTGTAGAGGGTCAGCGTCGTCTTGTGGGTCTTGATCCGCTTGTACATCACCGGGTTGGTGAACATCGGCTCGTCGCCTTCGTTATGACCGAAGCGGCGATAGCAGAATATATCAAGGACCACGTCCTTGTGGAACTTCTGGCGGAATTCGGTCGCGACCTTGGCGGCGTGGACCACGGCCTCGGGGTCGTCGCCGTTGACGTGGAAGATCGGTGCTTCGACCATCAGGGCGATGTCGGTCGGATAGGGGGACGAGCGCGAGAAGTGCGGCGCGGTCGTGAACCCGATCTGGTTGTTGACGATGATATGCATCGTGCCGCCGGTCTTGTGCCCCTTCAGGCCCGACAGGCCAAAGCCTTCGGCCACGACGCCCTGACCGGCAAAGGCCGCGTCGCCGTGCAGCAGCACCGGCAGGACCTTGATCCGGTCCACGTCGTTCTTCTGATCCTGCTTGGCGCGGACCTTGCCCAGAACCACCGGGTTCACCGCCTCGAGGTGCGAGGGGTTGGCAGTCAGCGACAGGTGCACCTTGTTGCCGTCGAATTCCCGGTCCGAGGATGCGCCAAGGTGGTATTTCACGTCGCCCGAACCATCCACGTCCTCGGGTTTGAAGCTGCCGCCCTGGAATTCGTTGAAGATGGCGCGGTAGGGTTTGCCCATCACGTTGGCCAGAACCGACAGGCGGCCCCGGTGGGGCATGCCGATGACGATCTCCTCGACCCCAAGCGCGCCGCCGCGCTTGATGATCTGCTCCATCGCCGGGATCAGCGCCTCGCCCCCATCAAGGCCGAACCGCTTGGTGCCCATGTATTTCACGTGCAGGAATTTCTCGAAGCCCTCGGCCTCGACCAGCTTGTTCAGGATCGCCTTGCGCCCGTTCTTGGTGAACTGGATTTCCTTGCCGTAGCCTTCGATCCGTTCCTTCAGCCAGGCGGCCTCTTCCGGGTTGGAAATATGCATGTACTGCAGCGCGAAGGTGCCGCAATAGGTCCGGCGGACGATGTCGATGATCTGGCGCATGGTCGCGATTTCAAGACCAAGCACATTGTCGATGAAGATCGGGCGGTCCATGTCCTTGTCGGTGAACCCGTAGGAGGCCGGATCAAGTTCCGGGTGCGGGGTCTGGTCGCGCATCCCCAGCGGGTCCAGATCGGCCACCAGATGGCCCCGAATCCGGTAGGCGCGGATGATCATAAGGGCGCGGATGCTGTCCAGAACGGCGGCGCGCACCTGTTCTTCGGACAGGCCGACTCCCTTTTCAGCGGCTTTCGCCTTGATCTTGTCGCCCGCGGCCTTGGGGTCTTCGGCCCATTGCCCATCCAGCGCGGCGGTCAGATCGTCGTTCGGCACCGGCGGCCAGTCGGCCCGCGCCCAGGAGGGGCCGGTCGCCTCTGCCCGCGCATCGGCGGGGGCATCCCCGAGGGACGAGAAGAAATCGCGCCACGCTTCGTCCACGGCAGAGGGGTCGGCGGCATATCGTGCATAAAGCTGCTCGATATAATCCGCGTTGTGGCCTTGCAGAAAGCTGGAGGCGTGGAAGACGTCGTTGGAGGGATGTTCGGTCATTACGGGGCCTCGTAAGTGCGAAAACGGTTCGGTGCTGGTTATCTTGGTCGAAGAAATTGCACCGTAGTGGTGCCGTCGTGATGGGGTCGGGCACAGCCGCCAAAGGGTGTGCCCGACCACGTGTTCATCAGCCGATTGCCTTCAGCACGGCTTCGCCCAGCGTGGCGGGGCTGTCGGCGACGATGATGCCTGCGCTGCGCATGGCTTCGATCTTCGATTCCGCGTCGCCCTTGCCGCCCGACACGATCGCGCCGGCGTGGCCCATGCGGCGGCCCGGAGGGGCGGTGCGCCCGGCGATGAAACCGGCGACCGGCTTCCAGCGGCCTTTCTTCTTCTGTTCGGCAAGGAATTCGGCGGCTTCTTCTTCCGCGGTGCCGCCGATCTCGCCGATCATGATGATCGACTGGGTCTCATCGTCGTCAAGGAACATGTCCAGCACGTCGATATGTTCCGTCCCCTTGATCGGGTCACCGCCGATGCCCACGGCGGTGGACTGGCCCAGACCGATGTCGGCGGTCTGCTTGACGGCCTCATAGGTCAGGGTGCCCGAGCGGGACACGACGCCGACCGAGCCACGCTTGTGGATGTGGCCGGGCATGATGCCGATCTTGCAGGCGTCGGGGGTGATGATGCCGGGGCAGTTTGGCCCGATCAGGCGCGATTTGCTGTCTTCCAGCGCCCGCTTCACCTTCATCATATCCAGCACCGGGATGCCTTCGGTGATGCAGACGATCAGCTCCATCTCGGCGTCGATCGCCTCGAGGATCGAATCCGCGGCGAAGGGCGGCGGGACGTAGATCACCGATGCGTTGGCTTCGGTCTTGGCCTTGGCTTCGTGGACCGAGTTGAAGACCGGCAGGTCAAGGTGGGTCTGCCCGCCCTTGCCAGGGGTCACGCCGCCGACCATCTTGGTGCCGTAGGCAATCGCCTGCTCCGAGTGAAACGTCCCCTGAGAGCCAGTAAAGCCCTGACAGATAACGCGGGTGTTTTCGTCTACGAGAATGGCCATGTCGGCTTCTCCTTTAGGATAATAGTTTGTTCGATCGGATAACCGCCACACCAGTCGCAAGCGCGATGGCGAAGATGATTATCGGCTGTAGGAGGTATGTTTGAAGCAAGTAGAACGGGGCCTGTGGAGCATCGCAGTACGCGGGAACAGACTCGGCCTGCGGGTGGCAGTTGGTCATCCAATCCCTATGCATGTCCCAAGTCAAATACACGAGCAAGGCACATGGCATTGCGGCCAAACCTACCCCTGCTTGCACTCCCATCCTGTTGATCAAGTACCGTTGAGTGGCAAAGATGAGCCCGCCAACAACGATGAGGAAGATCAGGAACAGGAGCGCAAGTCCAAGCACGAAATTCAGCCTTTCACCGCTTTCACGATTTTCTCTGCCCCGTCCGACAGGTTGTCGGCGGCGATCACGTTCAGGCCGGAGGTGTTGATGATCTCCTTGCCCTTCTCGACGTTGGTCCCTTCCAGACGGACGACCAGCGGCACTTGCAGGCCGACCTCTTTCACCGCGGCGACCACGCCTTCGGCGATCACGTCACAGCGCATGATGCCGCCGAAGATGTTCACAAGGATGCCCTTCACGTTCGGGTCCGAGGTGATGATCTTGAAGGCCTCGGTCACCTTTTCCTTGGTGGCGCCGCCGCCGACGTCAAGGAAGTTGGCCGGTTCCGCGCCATAGAGCTTGATGATGTCCATCGTCGCCATGGCAAGGCCCGCGCCGTTGACCATGCAGCCAATCTCGCCGTCCAGCGCGATATAGTTGAGGTCGTATTTCGAGGCTTCCAGTTCCTTGGGGTCTTCCTCGGTCGTGTCGCGCAACTCGGCGATGTCGCGGTGCCGATACATGGCGTTGCCGTCGAAACCCATCTTGGCGTCAAGGCACTTCAGGTCGCCCTTGTCAGTGACGATCAGCGGGTTGATTTCCAGCATCTCCATGTCTTTTTCGGTGAACAGCTTGTAAAGCGTGCCCATCAGCGCGACGCATTGCTTGACCTGCGGCCCTTCGAGGCCAAGGCCAAAGGCGATGCGGCGGCCGTGGAAGGCCTGATAGCCGGTCGCCGGGTCGACGCTGAACGACAGGATCTTTTCGGGGGTGCTTTCGGCGACTTCTTCGATGTCCATGCCGCCCTCGGTCGAGGCGACGAAGGACACGCGGCTGGTGCCACGGTCGACGAGAAGGGCGAGGTAGAGTTCGCGCTCGATGCCCGAGCCGTCCTCGATATAGATGCGGTTGACCTGCTTGCCCGCCGGGCCGGTCTGCTTGGTCACAAGGGTGCGGCCCAGCATCTTCTTGGCTTCCTCGGCGGCCTCTTCCACGGATTTGGCCAGACGCACGCCGCCTTTTTCACCGGCGTCCGCTTCCTTGAAGCTGCCCTTGCCGCGGCCGCCCGCGTGGATCTGCGCCTTGACGACCCAAAGCGGGCCATCCAGTTCTCCGGCGGCGGATTTTGCCTCTTCGGCGCGCAGAACAACGCGGCCGTCCGAGACAGGGGCGCCATAGGATCGCAGCAGCGCCTTGGCCTGATATTCGTGGATATTCATCTAACGTCCCTCGCTAGGCTTCGGTTTCATCCAGCCAAAGCATAAGATTCGGTTGCAAAGAACGGTTATTTTTCCTGTGAGCGGTAAAATCCGACATTTGTGATCACAGTTTTTGAAAGTGTGATCACAAAATTGGGGTGTGAGTGGCTTTGGGGCGTTTTTGCCGGGAATCGCCGCCCATCAGGACAAAAGCGACGGCAAATCACCCCTGATCGCGCAGCGCCGCCATATAGCGCGGCTTGTCCCCGGCATCCCGCGCCGCGCCGATGGCCTGTGCCAGCCCCTGAAGCGAGGCGATGTTGTGCCCCGCCCGGAAGCTGGTCACGTGGGGCAGCATGGCGCGGATGCCGGAGGCCTTGGGCGCAAACCCGTCCCAGCGCAGCAGTGGGTTCAGCCAGATCACCTGCCGCGCCGAGAGGGACAGCCGTTCCATCGCCTTGTCCAGCCCGCCGTCGGGGTCGCGGTCCAGCCCGTCGGTGATCAGGATCACAACCGCGCCTTGCCCCAGCACCCGGCGCGACCAATCCCGGTTGAAGGCGCGGATCGCCCCAGCGATGCGGGTGCCGCCCTCCCAATCCTGCGCCTCGGCTCCGGCGGCGCGCAGGGCGGCGTCCACGTCGCGCCGGTCCATGTGGCGGGTGATGTTGGTCAGCCGGGTGCCAAAGGTAAAGGCATGGACACGCGCCCAACCCTGTCCCTTGGCGTTGCTCACGGCGTGAACGAAATGCAGCACCGCGCGGGAATAGGCGGACATGGAGCCGGAGATATCGCAGAGCACCACAAGGTTCGGGGGGCGTTCCCGCCGCTTGCGGGTGACGAATTCGGTGATCTCTCCGCCGCG
The DNA here is from genome assembly GCF_004145845.1 of Loktanella sp. IMCC34160. Lineage (GTDB taxonomy): Bacteria > Pseudomonadota > Alphaproteobacteria > Rhodobacterales > Rhodobacteraceae > SELP01. Next base: position 221,267 of record NZ_SELP01000001.1, read on the forward strand.
CCGCAGGCTGGCGCGCAGGGTCCGCCGCCAGTCGGGCAGGGGGCCGGGCCGGGCCATGGTCCGCCGCGACAGGATCGGACGGATCGGCAGGGTCATCCGGGCCAGCATCCGCTTGGCCTCGGCCATTTCGGCGCCGGTCATCTGTTCGAAATCCAACGTGCGCAGCCGCTCTTCGGAAGAGGCGGTCAGGCTGGCGTCGATGTCGATCTCGACCGCTTCGGTTTCGGGCGTGTCACGGGGTTTGGGCACCTCGCGTTCCTGCCCGTCCAGCAGCGCCTCCGCGGCGCGTTTCGCGCCGGGATTGGCCTGTTCCTCGTCCTGCACGCCGCGCACGGCGGGCCGCAAGAAGGCCATCATATGTTCAAGAAAGGCCGGATCGCGCCAGAACAGGCGGAAGGTCTGGGCAAAGACCTGACGGTGTTCGGGGCGCGACACGAAACAGGCGTGAAGGGTCCAGTAGAAATCGGCCCGTTCGGTAAAGCCCGCAACCTGAACTGCCCGGATCGCATCGGCCACCCGCCCCGGCCCCACGGGCAGGCCCGCCCGCCGCAGCGCCCGCGCGAAATGGGTGATGTTGTCGGGCAGCCGGCCATCGGTTTCGGGTAGGGGGGCGTAGGTTGCCGTCATGCGCCTTCAAGACCGGCGCGCGCCTCGTCCAGAATGCGCTGCGCCTCGGTTCCTTGCAGGCGTTGAATGTCGTCCTGATATTTCAACACCGCCCCCAGCGTGTCGGCGATGACCTCAGGCGAGAGGGCGACCACGTCGAGCGCCAGAAGGCATTTGGCCCAGTCGATGGTTTCGGCCACGCCGGGCCGTTTGAACAGGTCCTCGCCACGCAGCCGCTGGACAAAGGCCACGACCTCGCGCGTCAATGCCTCGGCCGCTTCCGGGACGCGGGCGTGCAGGATTTCCATCTCGCGGTCGAAGGTGGGATAGTCGACCCAGTGATACAGGCAGCGCCGTTTCAGCGCATCGTGCACCTCGCGCGTGCGGTTCGAGGTGAGGATGACGATGGGCGGTTCGGGGGCCTTGATGGTGCCCAGTTCGGGGATGGTGACCTGAAAATCGGACAGGGCTTCCAAGAGGAACGCCTCGAACGGTTCGTCGGTGCGGTCAATCTCGTCGATCAGCAGGACGGGCGCGCCTCCGGGCTGCGGGCGCATGGCCTGCAACAGGGGGCGTTCGATCAGGTAGTCTTCGGTGAACAGCTCGGCCCTGAGCAGGTCGCGGTCGGCGCCGCCTGCGGCCTCTGCCGTGCGGATGGCGATCATCTGTTCGGCGAAATTCCATTCGTAGACCGCGCTGGCCGCGTCCAGCCCTTCGTAGCATTGCAGCCGGATCAGACGCCGCCCCAGCGCCGCGGCGATGGCCTTGGCGATCTCGGTCTTGCCGGTGCCGGCCTCGCCCTCCAGAAACAGGGGCCGTCCGAGTTTCAGCGACAGGAACCCCACGGTGGCCAGTGCCCGCCCGCAGACATAGCCCTGCCCGGCGAGGAGGTTTTGCATGTCTTCGATGCTGTCGATGGTCATGGCGGTCCCTTTGTCTGGCCCGGTTGATGCTGCATCTGCCGCCCGCGCGGTCAAGTGAGGCGAAAGTCGCAGATCCAGTCGCGGAAGGTCCGGAAGGCGGGAATGTCTTCGCTGCGGTCGGGCCAGGACAGCACATAGGGGGTTTCGGTCAGAAGCGACCGGGCCGAGGCGCGGGCCAGCGTCCCGGCAGAGAGGTCCTCACCGATCAGAACCTCGGGCACCAGCGCCACCCCCATGCCCGCCCGCGCCGCGGCCAGCACCATGCCGAACTGTTCGAACCGGGCCCCGCGGGCGATGGTGATCGGGTCCAGCCCCGCGTCAAGGAACCAGTCCCGCCACAGGTTTGGCCGGGTCGCCTGCTGCAAGAGGGGCAGCCGTGCAAGGGCGGTGTCGCTGAGCGGTCCATCGGGCAGAAGGCGGGGGGCGGCGACGGTGACAAGCCGTTCTTCGGCCAGCATCCGGGCGCGCGGGCCGGGCTGCCCCCGATGGATTGCGAAATCCTGCGGGGCGGTGGTGAAATCGACCGCGGCCAGCGTCGCGGACATGTCGAATGTGACCTGCGGCGCGACCTGCGCGAATTCGGCCAGCCGGGGCATCAGCCAGACCGCGCCGAAGGTGGGCAGGCTGGCCAGCCGCAAAACGTCGCGATGCCCGCCGAAGGACATGACGGTCAGGGCGGTCTGGTCGAGGTCGGCAAGGATACGTTCGGCATCGCGCAACAGGGCGCGTCCGGCGTCCGACAGCACCAGCCGCCGCCGCACCCGGTGAAACAGCGCGACACCCAGTCGTGCCTCGAGCGTCGAGAGGGACCGGGAAATCGCGCTTTGGGTCAGCCCAAGTCCCTGCGCGGCATGCGTGGCGCTGCCGCTGCGGGCGGCGGCGGTGAAGGCCTCAAGCTCGGGCAGGGTGGGGGTGTAAGCGTGACGCATGATGGGGTAAATCATGAGCAATACTCATCAACCCGTAAACCCTTATCATTTGAAATTGGTCCCCTTGGCGCGTATTCATGCGCAAACCTGCGAAAATGGAGTGACCCCATGGCCAATGATGCCCCCGCCCTGTCGACCTTCTCGTGGGAAGATCCGTTCCTGCTTGAGGCGCAACTGACCGAAGACGAGCGGATGCTGCGCGATGCGGCCAAGGAATTTGCCCAATCGACCCTGCAACCAAAGGTGATCGAGGCCTATCGCAACGAAACCGTCGATCCCGGTGTGTTTCAGGAGATGGGCGCGGCGGGGCTGCTGGGTGCGACCATCCCCGAGGAATTCGGCGGGCTGGGTGCGGGTTATGTCACCTATGGGCTGATCGCCCGCGAGGTGGAGCGGGTCGACAGCGGATACCGGTCGATGATGTCGGTGCAATCCTCGCTGGTCATGTATCCCATTCATGCCTACGGCAGCGACGAGCAGAAGCAGAAATACCTGCCGGGGCTGGCCGCCGGGACGCTGATCGGCTGTTTCGGCCTGACCGAACCCGATGCGGGGTCTGATCCGGCGGGCATGAAGACCACGGCAAAGAAGGTCGATGGTGGCTATGTGCTGAACGGGTCCAAGATGTGGATTTCGAACGCGCCGATCGCCGACGTTTTCGTGGTCTGGGCCAAGTCAGAGGCACATGGCGGCAAGATCCGCGGCTTTGTCCTTGAAAAGGGGATGAAGGGCCTGTCGGCGCCGAAGATCGGCGGCAAGCTGTCACTGCGCGCCTCTGTCACCGGCGAGATCGTGATGGACAACGTCGAGGTGCCGGAAAGCGCCATGTTCCCCGAGATCGAGGGGCTGAAAGGGCCGTTCGGCTGTTTGAACCGCGCCCGTTATGGCATTGCCTGGGGCGTGATGGGCGCGGCGGAGTTCTGCTGGCACGCGGCGTTGCAATACGGGCTGGACCGCAAGCAGTTCGGAAAGCCGCTGGCGCAGACCCAGATTTTCCAGCTGAAACTGGCGAACATGCAGACCGAGATCGCGCTGGGCCTTCAGGGCGCGCTGCGTCTGGGCCGGATGATGGACGACGGCAGCGCCGCGCCCGAAGGCATCAGCCTGATGAAGCGCAACAACTGCGGCAAGGCGCTGGATATCGCGCGGATGGCGCGGGACATGCACGGCGGAAACGGGATTTCGGAGGAATTTCAGGTGATCCGCCACATGGTCAACCTTGAGACGGTGAACACCTACGAGGGCACCCATGATGTGCACGCGCTGATCCTTGGACGGTCGCAGACGGGACTGCAGGCCTTCTTCTGATCGCTGTCGCAAAACGGGCTTTTGATTCGCCAAATTTCGCCTCAAAGTCTATCTAGGACGGGTGCAAAGGGTCGTGAACGGCCCGGTTTGGTGAGCAGTATGAACGATATGATCACAGCCATTGGCGATGGATTCGCCGGTCTGGACGTCGAAGACTGGTTCAACGCCGTTGACGAACGCGCCGAGGAACTGGGGTATTTCGAACCCCTTGGCGCGGGGCTGGGTGTGGCGTTCATCGACGCCGGGCCCAAGCTGCTGGTCACGTTTGAAAACTTCGAACGGATCGCCCGCGCAAACAAGGCGCAGGTGCCGCTTGGCTTTACCCTTGCCCAATCCGAGGGGTGGTCGGTCCTGACCATTCTGGCCGAGTCCGATACGCCCTATCGTGAAGACCGCCTGTATCGCTATTTCGACAGGCTGGTGGATGACGGGTTCTTTGAAGATTTCGAGGATGTTTTGTTCTTTGGCGAACACCTCGCGGGCTATGCGGCGGCGGCCTATTCCGTTGCCGCGCCGGGGTGCCGGGTTCTGGCCCTGCGCCCGATCGCATCCGCCGACCCGTCGGTCACGGGCTGGGATTCGCGGCTGAAGCCGTTGCGCCGGGCCTGCTTTACCGACCGGTACGGCTATGCGCCCGATATGCTGGAAGGGGCGGGGCAGGCGTGGATTGCGGTTGATCCGGTGGAACAGTTTGACGCCATGCATGCGGCCCTGTTTCGGGCACGGCATGTCAGCCGCCTGTCCCTGCGCCGGTTGGGGGCCTTTACCGCCTTTACGCTGGACAGCATGGGCATCCTGCAACCGATGATCGCGGCGGCGATGGAGGGGAAGCTCGACAACCTAAGGATGGCGCAGCTGTATCGCGCGCGGCGCGACTCTGTCGCCTATCTGCGGCGGATGGTCAGCCGCCTTGCCGCCGTGGGGCCAAAGGCCCGGGCCCGCAAGGCCGCCGAAGCGGTGCTTGCCCTTGGGGATGACCCGCATGTGGCGCGGGCCCTGAGCCAGCTGCGCGAGGAATAATACCCGCGTCGGGTCAGATGTAATAAAGGTCGCGGAACACGTGGTGCGCGATGTCTTCGCGCTTGATCCCCTGGCGCTGCAATTCTTCATCAGACAGCGCCGAAAGTTCCTCGAACCGGTCGCGCCGTCCCTGAAGGCGGGCGGACTTTTCGACCACCGCGATGATGGCTTCGGCAAGGCGGGCGAGCGGCCGGGCGGGGCCGTAGGCGGAAAGGTCGGCGGCATAGGCCATGGGGCTTGTCCTTTGGTCTTTGGCTTTCATCAAAGTTAGGACAGCATTGCTGACGTGAGTAGGCCCATATCCCGATAGCCGTCATGCGGGCGACGCATGGCGCGTGGTTAGAGAACTTCGGAGAGCATGTCCGGATCGCGGATTTCGATCTTTTGCCGGGCCGAACGGACCGCGCCCCGCTTGGTCAGCCGGGTCATGGTGCGGCTGACCATTTCGCGGTTTGCCCCGATCGAGGCCGCGATTTCGGCATGGGTCGGGGCGCCTTCGATCAGGGCACCGGGCTTCAGGCAATCGCATTGGATCGCAAGGCGGATCAGATAGGAGCAGACCCGCTGTTCGATGGAATAGGTCGTCAGTTCCTGGGTCTTTTCGGTGAGGGTGCGGATGCGCGCGACAAGGTCGTTGATCACCCGGCTGCGCACCTCGGGGATCTTGTCGACGAGGGTCAGGAAGGCAGACTGCGGCAGGTGCAGCACCCGTGTCGGTGCCTTGGCATAGGCGGCAAGCGACCGGGGTTTGTTGTCGAAGGCCGACAATTCGCCCAGCATCGACCCGATGGGAAACCGGGTAAAGACGATCTCGCGCCCGTCTTCCGCCCAATAGACCGCCAGAAGCGCCCCGGAGAGAAGGAAGTAAACGTCGTGGCTGTCGTCTTCCTGCCCGAAGATGGATTGCCCGGCGTTGAAGGACTGTTCGCTCCAGCCCAGATCAAGGGGGTCAAGATCGGCGGCGCTGATCCCCCTGAACAGGGGCAGGTCGTAGGACAAAAGCTTGTCGGTGTTCACCGGGCGGCTCCTTCCCGGTCGGCAAGAAGCCGTTGTTCCCACAGCACCGCGCCCTGCGCGCGGGCCGCCGTCAGGCCGGTTTCGCGGGTCTCAGCGGCTTCGTCGGCCAATCCTGCGGCATCGCAATTGCGGGCGTGCAGTCGCAGGATTTCCGGATACCAGCACAGAAGGCGCGACGCGGCGCATTCCTTGGCCGCCTTGCGCGACATGGAGCAGGCGGTTTCGGTGTCGCCCGCGCGAGACAGGGCCTGTGCGTAGACCGCACTGAAGTAAGAGGCGCCGATCCCCGACCCGATCATGTCGAGCGTGTCCATCTGGGCCTTCATCGCGGCCCGGCCTTCGGCGCTGTCCTGCTGGGCTTCATCCATGATCCCCAGCCAGACCCGGCCAACGATCTGCCAGAACATCGCGCCTTGCGCGTCCGCTTCGGCGATGCCCTGTTGCAGTCGGGCAAGGGCCTTTTCCGTTTCACCGATATAGAACAGCGGGACCGCACCCCAGATCAGGGCGTAGGGGCGCATGACGGGGATGTTGAGAAGGTCCTGATGCCGGTCGGTTTCCTCGATCAGCGCGGGGACAACCTCGGGCGTGCCGCAGATCGCGCGGGCGACCGGTTCGAACATCTGCGCGGCGGCGAAGATATCCATGCCATAGCGGGTGATCATCACCCCATGCCGGGACAGATCGTACAGGTCGCGGATCACGGCGATATGGGTGAATTGTTCGGAAAAATCACCGGCATAGAAGCATTTGCAGTTCTTGGCGGCGAGCGAGGCAAGCTGAACCTCGCTCATGTCGGTTTCGTTCGACCGTCCCTCGGCGACCTCTTCCAGCAGATCGCAGAAGGATTCCGAGCGGTCCATATCGCCCGCGATGATCGCGTGAGAAAAGCTGCCAAAGAGGGCCGGGGCGCTGTTGTGCGACGGCCGTCCCGAGGCCCGGGCGATGTTCAGGACCGATTCAAAGGCGTCGCGCACCGGCGCGGCAGCAAAGCCCTGCATCTGCATTAGCACCGAGCCGAGCGAGGTCTGGCAGGCGATTTCAAGGTCGGTGGTGTCGAGGTCCGGCGGCGCGGTCCGGCACAGGTCCAGCGCGGTTTCGGTATGGGCCTGCGCGTCGGCCATGGCGCCCTGCAACAAGGCAACCTGGCTGGCCTGAAGAAAGCCAAGGATTGCCGGGACAAAGGCCCGCGCGCGGGCGTGGTGTTCGGCGATCATCGCCGGGTCCTGCGCCGCGATTTCGGGGAAATGTTCCCCGAGAACGCTGGCAAGCCGGGCATGCAGCCCTTCGCGCGTGCGCCGCAGGATGCCGTGATAGGCGGCCTGATGCAGCAACGCATGCGAGAACATCCATTCATCCGGGCCGATCCTGTCGATCACCCCAAGCTCGGCGGCGGCGTCCAGACGGGCGGCCATGTCGCCGGTGTCCGCCTCGAGCAGGCCAAGCACATCCGAGCGGAAACGTCGGCCGATGATCGCCGCCGATTGCAGCAGGCCGCGCGCCGGGCCGGTGTTGTCGATCCGTTCGGCAAGCAGGTCCGTCAGGGTCGCCGGAACGCCGGTGTCCGTGGCCGCCGTGCCCCGTTTGAACAGCTGTTCCAGAAACAGGGGCACCCCGCCCGCCGTGTCGATCAGGTGATCGGCGGTGTCAGAGTCAATCTTTCCGCCGCTCAGCACGGCGAGCAGTTGCCGGGCCTCGGTTTCGGACAGCGGCGACAGCGGCACAAGTTGCAGGCCGGTCAGGTCAAGGAACTGTTCCAGCTTCGGGTCGTCCCTGCTGGTCAGGATGATCCGTATCCTGTCGGCGTCGGGTGCCGAAAGGAAGGCCTGCAACACCCCGAAGGACGCATTGTCGAGCCAGTGCAGGTCTTCGACGATGATCATCCCGCCGGTGATCGGCAGACTGGATCGGACCGCCTGCCAGAGGCTTTGTTCGATCAGGGATTTCAGCGCGGTGTTGGCCTTTTCCAGCAAGAGGCGCTGACCTTCGGGAAGCCCGAGGATCAGGGCAAGGGCCTGGCGGGCCTCGTCAGACAGGGTTGGAAAGGTCTTTTCGATCCCGGCATAGGTGGCGCCCGCGTCCTCGAGGCTTTCCCTGAGCCATTGGCGGAACGGGAAGTGGCTGGAATTGAGGTGCAGGCCGTCTCCGCCGATGATGCAGGTGCGGGTCGCCTCGGTCCCGATGGCACGGGTCAGAGCCGTCTTGCCAATCCCGGCTTCACCCCGGATCAGGCTGGGCCGGTCGGCGCCGCGCAGCAGGGACAGCTGTTCGGTCCTGCCAACGAAATCCGCCTTGCGGGACCATTTGTGCGGCTGCCGCTTGGGCCCGGCGCGGTAGACCGGCCGCGCCTCTGCAAATCCCTTCAGGGTCTGGGGCGGAAGGGATTCGATGTGAAACCCGTCGCGCAGGAGGGCGCGGGTTTCTTCGGCGATCAGCACATCGCCGGGCGACCCCTTTTCCTGAATCCGGCTGGCAAGGGTGGTGACGACGCCAGTTGCGGCCGGGCGGCCCGTGGTGTCCTGTTCGGGCCGGGTTGCGACCTCCCCGGTGGCGACGCCCGCCCGCAGGATAACCGGTGCGTGCCCGCCCGGGGGCGGGGCAAGCGGCGCGACCGCCGCAATCGCGGCATCGACGGCGCGCGGCGCGGCAAGTTCATCGGCGCTGTGCAGCCCAAAGCAGGCAACGACCCCGTCGCCAAGGTATTCCGTTACGGTCCCGCCCCGCGTCTCGACGATGTCGCGGGTCCGGTCGTAATAGGCCTCGAGCCAGCCTTGCAGGTCTTCGGCATCCGTGCTGTTCGCCAATTGGCTGAAGCCGACGATATCCACGAACACCACGGTGATCTGACGGCGCTCTCCGGTCGCCTCTTTCGGTTTTTCCCTCGTCCCGGTCACATCTTCCCCCATACGACCACTGACCTTACGGCAGTCTGGACTGCGCTTTGGCTAATCGGGCAAGCCGTCCGCTGTCGAACGGGTTCGACAAGGTCCAGCTTGTCCAGATCCGGAAGGCCCCTGGCAAATGGTTCTCCGGATTGGCCTGATGTCCATCAAGCCGGATCGGATCGGCCACCATGCGCCCTGCCGGAATATCTGCACGTTCCCCGTCCTGCACGTCGATTTCGGCATGGACGCCCGCAACATAGGCGGAAGTCAGGTTGAAGTCGAAGGCAGAATATTGCCAGCCGCCGAATTTGCTTTGGGTCACCACGACCTGTTCGGCCAGTGCCTGAACATGGCCTGCGGTCGGAAAATCCGTCAGGGGCCGGGCAAAGTCGCGCTGATTGTAGCGGCCGGACCAGATCGGTGTCCCGTCGGGGCCTGCCACCTTGTAGCTGTTGTGCCCCATGTCCAACTGGCCCATCCGTTTGTTGTAACCATAGCACCAGACCCCGGTCAGCTGCGCCAGCCGGTTGTTGAGGTAGAGGTTCGGCAGATAGCTGAACACCCCCTCTTGCCCTTCGATCTGAACGTAGTTGATGGCGATGATCGCCTCGAAATAGTTCCGATATCCCAGCAGCTTCGGCAGAAGCGACAGCCGGACGCCCATCTGCTGGTTGGCAAGCATGGCGACAGGGTGGGTGCCTTCGGGGGTCAGGGCCTGCGGATGCAGGCTCATCCCCTTGGGCAGCACCGCCTGAAGTGCCTTTGCATCGACCGCGTGGAAGCTGAAGAACCCGTCGATCTGGCCGGTGGCAAAGACCGGCGTCAGCGGCCAGGGGGCGACCTGCGCATAGGGGCTGGCCAGCTTGGTTGCGTCGCTTGGGCCCGCATCGGGGCCAAGGTCGCCTTCGCCGACGATTTCAATGTCGGCCCCGGTCAGACCCCGGGCGCAGCCCAGCCCGGAAATCGTCGCGGCCTCGACACAGCCCGCGTTGATCCCGCAGCGGGTCCAGTCCCCGGCCAGATAAAGGTTGGCAAAGCCCGACCCATCGGGGGGAAGCCGGTATTGAACCGAGTTTGGAACCGACATGACATAGCGTTCGGAGCCATAGAAGTTTTCACGGAAATACTGGTTCTCGAACTTCTCGGCGGGGGTCTTTGCGTCGTTGTCGTGCAGCAGGGACATGTCGAACTTGCCCCCCTTCTTCGCCTTGGGCCACAGCCGGACCAGCTGTTCGTTGGCCCAGGCCTTTGTCCGTTCCTGCATGGTGCCATCGGCCACGCCCGCGTCTTCGGCGGGAGAGCAGAAATAGGCGATGGATTTCGGCGGCGGGTCGGTCCAGTCCTCGCGCCCGATCAGGTCGGTCATATCCGCCCATGTGTCCAGCGGTTCGGCAAAGCTGGTCATCACCGTCCGCAGGTCTGTCTGGTCGCCCTCGTTGTATTTGGCCACAAGGTCGTTCCAGCCCATGTCTTCGGGCGTCGTGTCCATCCAGAATTGGGCGGCATGGGTCGAAACGGTCTGAACCCGGTCCAGCATGGCGCGCCAGCGGGGCGAGGCAACGGCAAGTTCCGGCGTCATGTAGTGCAGCGACCCGAGCGAGGCGCCGAGGATCACATCGTCAAAATCCTCACCCCGTTTGAGGGTGTAACCGCGTCCGGTCGGCGCGGATTTCTCGCATTCGAAATCGACCCCGTCCTTTTCCAGCTTCTTGCCGTTCTTCAACTGGTCCCAGAACGGCTCTGACGGCCAGCAGGGCAACCCTTGCACATCGAACAGCGGGTCATAGTCGCCGCCCGTCACCTCGGCCTGTTCGACCATGTCGATGGCGTCGATCCGGTTGCCGCTGTCATCCAGCCGCAGGTTGGTGGCGGCGTTGAAGAATTTGAATTTGACCCCGCGATGTTTGAGGATCTGGTAGTAGGGCCCAAAGATGGTGTCGCCCATTCCGGCCATCATCTTGTAGAACAGCGCCCCCTTGAAGCAGAAGGCCAGCCGCAACAACCCGCGGATCGCGGTTCCGGCCCCGACGCTGCGGTCGTCGGTCACGCCGCCCGGATAGCCGAAGACATAGTCGTAGCAGCCCCGGAATACCGCGGAATAGACCGCGTCCTTGGGCGCGCCGTAGTGCAGTAGCCATTGGCTGATTTCCCAATCGTCGATGGCGTCGAACCCTTCACGGAACAGCCCACTGTGGATCGTCCCCCGGAAAAAGGCGGTCGACAGGCTGATCATGATGTGCAGGCGCCGGGACCAGTCGCTGGTGGTTCGGGCGTCCAGCCCCTGTTCGTGAAACCAGGTCTGGGTGTGGCGGGCAAGGTCGGCCATCGTCGCCTGATGCGACAGGCTGTGGTCAAAGGCGTTGCGCGGGATCTTGGTGGCATAGGCGTGCAGGGTATGGAACGGGGACCGGGCGGAATGGCTGGCCCCGACTGCATTCAGCGAGGTGTGGAACCGGTCCGGCACCTGATGCAGCATGTCGTGCCCGACTTCGTCGAGCATCTTTTCCATCTCGCCCTTGATGAAGTTCAGCAGCTCTATGAAGAACTCGAACGGGGTCGGGATGACCCCGCCGTCGCCGGGCTTTGCGCCGTTGCCATAGAAATCGACCCGCCAGGGGTGGAGTTCGGATGTCCCGTCCGCTGCCGGAACCTCTTCGGCCAGCATGAAATGGTTCAGCCCGGTAAAGGCCTTTTCCAGTGTTCCAAGCGGGGCGTCGGGGGACCGCAGGCCGGTCTTGTTCAATTGCTCGTAACAGTCGCGCATAAGGCGAAACCCGTTGTCGTAGAATCCGGCCCAGATATGCAGCCCGTGCTCCTCGATCCGGCCACCCTTCTTGGCGTTGCGGCCGCTGGCCCCCTTGCCGCCCAGTCGCCAGCCCATCTGGTAGAGGGTGATGTCGTAGTCGTCCTGCCAATTGGGCAGTTGGGTAATCGCATATGTCGCCGTGATCGCGCCGACACCGCCGCCAATGACCGCGATCTTCTTCGGAGTCTTTCCCATAACTTGTCCCCATCCCTGTCGTTCAATGTCCAGCGCTTCGACCCGTGCGGGCGGCGCCGGTTAAAATAGATGTTCCCTCGCGGCCTGCCGGCGTTGGCGCGGGGTCGAATGTTATTGCAACCTGACGCCCATCGGCATTTTCGATGCCTTGGGCCCGCTACTCGCCAACGCGGACTGCACCCGGCCCATTAGGTCGCTGCGGTCCGAAACGCCGCCCGGTCCGTCGGAAACACCCCGTCGGGCCCCCGGGGGCGTGAACACGACCTTGGGCGGATCGGCACGGGCCACACATGGCCGGGCTGGCTGTTCCGGTGACCGGTCTGCCCTGTCCCCCATGCGGGTCAACTGATGCCGCTTCGACAAAGTCTTAACGGACAGAGTGCCGGATTTTTCCAATGGAACCAAGATATTTATGGGTGTGTTCCGGGCGGCGCTTGCAACCGGAGCCACAATCGGACGCTGCCGTCCGGTCTGGTCGGTCGGGGCGTGGACCCGGGCCGTGATGGGCTGTCGTGGGTCGCAGGGCGGGCAGGCGTCGTTCCTGTCGTTGCGCGTCGTCATGGCAGCGGCCGCCCGTTTAGGGCCACCAGTCGCAACGATCCGGGGGCGGGGTGGTCGTCGCTCGGTTGCTGCTGGCAGCGGTCTTCGATTGCGGCAACCATCGCGGCCCAGGCCGCGCAGGCCTCGTCCAACTGGGCCAGGTCGATGATCCTACCGACGTCACGGGTCGGGCCTTCGGTCAGATCCTCCAGATGGGCGCGCAGAAGTCCGGTGGCATATCCCCAGATCCCGGGAAGCTGGCCCATCTCGGCGACGGTTTTTTCCGCGCCAAGCCCGGCCGAGGCAGCGACCGACAGGGCGAGCGCGTAGACTTTGCTGGCCGAGGTCAGATCCAGCGCCTGTTCGACCTCTGGCCGCAGGGCAATGGGCACTTTGCAGAACCCGATCTGGCGGATCACGCAATCATCGAGTGTCAGAGCGGGGCCGGACTGGTCGCAGGGCAGCGATTCAAGTGCGGCCCGGTCGAGCGCTGCGGCGGCGATGAGCCGGATCATCTTGCGGTTGCCGCGCCGCATCCGGTTTTCCATGTCGGCGACAAGGCTGCTGAGCCCCTCGAACAGGTTGATGGCTCTTCGGCGATGATGTTGCGTGGCGCCTGCGCTCGCCTTGGCAATATCGGCCCGCAGCGTGTGGATTGCATCGACCTGTCGCAGGAATTGTCGGTGGAACCCCGACACAAGAGGCGGAAAGTCCTGAGCGAGGCAATCGCAGACCTGCGCGACCCAATCCTGCCCGGTGTGGATCGCCCGTTGCAGGGTGGTGCTCTGCTGCTCGGTCAGATCGTGGTCCCGAACCGATGACAGCAAGACGGGCACAATATGACCGATCACCCCGGCATGGAAGGACACCGCCTCGCCCACCGCAGCGGCGCGGGACAGTGCAATGTCGACCTGTCTGGTATCGGGAGCAATCATCACAAACCTGCATCAACCTGCCGCCTGCGTCCAAACTGCCAGACCAGGGGTCACCGAGACGGGAGAAACAAGAAGCGACCCCTGGCCCAGGAGGCAGGCCCCCTTGATGCTAGGCATCTTCCGGGAGGACGTTTGTGACTCTCGACACATTTAGGGAATGAATTCGACCCACCGCTGGGGGCGGTGGGCCGAGGCTCATTGGGCGGCGGAGAGTGGAGCGAGATCGCCGCACCGATGAGATTAGCTGCGCGAGGGATAAACGCCTTCGAGCGCAATGATGTAGTTGATGCAGAGCGTCGGCTGCATGTTGTCATGCGAGGTGCTGCCACCGGCGGCGCCGATGCTGCGCGGGTTCAGGGCGGTATTCGGGGTTTCGGTCCCGGCAACGTAGATCTGTGCCGGCCCAAGGCTGCCGCCTGCCTGATCGCGCGGGCCGGGGGTTCCGGTGGTCGAGGTCATCAGGGCGTGGGTGTGATTGGGCATATTGGCTTCGGTCAGGGTCACGTGTTCCTCGCCAAAGCGCTGGCCGATCTGGCGCGGTGTCAGGCCCGGCCCGGATCCGGCGTGACAGGGCACCCGGCCCCGCAGGTCGGGCAGGCCAAAGGTTGTCCGGCCGTCGCCGCCGTAGGTGGTTCCAAGAATGCTGAACAGGGCGTTATAGCTTGCGATCGGAAGAAGCTGCCCGTCGCAGAAGGCCCAACCACGCGGCGCGAAGTTTCCACCAAACAGCATGATCTGTGCAATGAACGGTTCCATATTTTCTCCAATCCTGATTGCAGACCCGCCAGCCGGGTCCGGACTATCTGGGACCACTGTTGGCCGCGCCCGCGCCCGGATTCTGTGTTCCACCGCACAAAGCGCGAATTTTTCAGAGCAGCCGTGAAAATAGGGGTCCGACCGGGTCGGAGTGGGGCCGTTTGTGTCCTGTCGCACAGACCGTGGCCGCATGCCTGACTAGCCAAGAGAGCAAAGCCCGAAACATGTCTGCAAGTTCTGCGGGCGCCTTCGGTTCTATGGGGAGTTGGACGATGCTTGGTAAATTTGGACAGTTCGCGGTTCTGGGTGCCGCATTGGTCGGTGGCTTTGTCGCGCAAGAGGCGCAGGCCTTTGGGGGCGGAACGCCGGTGACCATGACCAACTACGGCGACGTGCCCGGAACCGGGGTCGATGATGACTGCCCCAACAGCTGGCTGGTCTATTATGATGGGTCGTCGGTTGACGCAGAAATCCTGCTTGCCCCCGCCACCGGATTGCAGGGGTCCTGGGTCGATGGGGAACGCTACTTCATCAATTCCTACAGCAGCGGTCTTCCGGCCATCACCGCAGCCGCGATTGATGCCACCTGCAGCAGCCTGTCCAACGTCACGATGATCACCTCGAACGGGATCGAGCCGGCCAATGAATCGGTCGCCGGCTTTCCTGCGGAAGACTATTACGGGATCGTCTTTGAGGCCGACCACACCAATGGCAATCGCTATCGCTATGAACTGGCGATCAGCGGGCAGTCCGGGACGACAGTAATCAACACCCGCACGCAGCTCGCGTCCAATACGGTGCCGACCGCCGATGCGGGGGGCAATCAATCTGTCGCCCCCGGTGCCTTGGTCACGCTTGACGGTTCCGCGTCGGACGCCAACGACGTCGGGCAATCCCTGACCTACGCCTGGAGCCAGACCGGCGGAACCAATTCGGTTTCCCTGTCCAGCACGACGGTGGTGCAGCCGACCTTTACCGCGCCGGTCATCGGTTCGGGCGATCCGGACGACACGTTGATCTTCACGCTTGTGGTCAATGACGGGGCCGATGATTCACTGGGCGATTCCGTGTTGATTACCGTTCAGAAATCGTTGAACGCCGGGCCGACCGCCAGTGCCGGGTCGGATCAGTCGGTTGCCAGCGGGGCTGGCGTGACATTGAACGCCAGTGGATCGACCGACGTGGAGCCGGGCCAGACCCTGACCTATGCCTGGGTCGAACAGAGTTCCGAAGGGATATCGTTGACCGGGGCCGCGACCGCCGCGCCCACCTTTACCGCGCCGACCCTGAACATCGGCGACCCGTCCAAGATCCTGACCTTTCAGGTGACCGTGACGGACCCCTATGGCCTGACCTCGACCGATACGGTGCAGGTGACTGTCAACGCGCCGGGCAATACGCCCCCAACGGCGAATGCCGGGTCGGACCAGAACGTCGCCTCGGGCGCGTCTGTCACGCTTGACGGGACCGCGTCGGACCCGAACGACACGGGCCAGACCCTGACCT
This sequence comes from Loktanella sp. IMCC34160, assembly GCF_004145845.1. Taxonomy (GTDB): domain Bacteria; phylum Pseudomonadota; class Alphaproteobacteria; order Rhodobacterales; family Rhodobacteraceae; genus SELP01. The sequence continues at coordinate 236,693 of NZ_SELP01000001.1, forward strand.
ATGCGTGGTCGCAGACCGGCGGCACCTCTGTCAGCCTGTCCAGCACCACCGCCGCGCAACCTACGTTCACCGCGCCGACGCTGGCAATTGGGGCAGTCGATGATGTGCTGACATTCCAATTGATCGTGAATGACGGGTTTGCGCCCTCTGTCGCGGATGTCGTGCAGGTTACGGTGACAGCCCCGGCCAACACGGCCCCGACGGCCGATGCCGGCACGGATCAGCTTGTCGCATCTGGGGCCAATGTCACGCTTGACGGGACCGCATCAGACCCGAATGACGCGGGCCAGACCCTGAGCTATCTATGGTCGCAGACCGGTGGCACCACTGTGACCTTGTCCAGCACGACGGCAGCACAGCCGACCTTTACGGCGCCGACACTGGTTATCGGTGATGCCGATGCGGTCCTGACCTTCCAGCTGATCGTGAACGATGGGATCGCCCCCTCGGTCGCCGATACGGTGACCATTACGGTTGATGCGCCGAACAACACGGTGCCCACGGCGAATGCGGGGACGGATCAGCTGGTTCTTCCCAACGCGACGGTGACCTTGGATGGCACCGGGTCCAACGCCAATGATGCGGGCCAGACCCTGACCTATACTTGGTCCCAGACCAGCGGCACCACAGTCACCCTGTCCAGCACCACGGCGGCGCAGCCGACCTTTACCGCGCCCAACCTTGTGATCGGGGATGCGGATGCGGTTCTGGTCTTCCAATTGATCGTGAACGACGGCTTTGACAATTCGCTGGCGGATACTGTGCAGATCACGGTGGATGCGCCGACGAACACCGCGCCCACGGCGAATGCGGGGCCGGACCAAAGCGTTCCTGCCGGGTCGGTCGTCACGCTTGACGGGACCGCCTCTGCCGCCAATGACGTGGGTCAGTCGCTGACCTACGGCTGGAGCCAGGCCAGCGGCACCACCGTGACCCTGTCCAGCACCACGGCGGCGCAGCCGACCTTTACCGCGCCTAGCTTGAACATCGGTGACGCGGATGTGGTCATGACCTTCGATCTGATCGTGAATGACGGGTTCGACAATTCGGTGGCCGATACTGTTCAGATCACGGCGCTTGCGCCGCTGGATACGGAGGCGCCGGTGATCACGCCCCCGGCCAATCTTGCGGGCGAAGCGGGCCCTGGCGGCACGCGGTCCTTTGCCTTCTCGGCGACCGTGACCGACAACCACGATCTTGTCGTGACACCGGTCTTCACGCTTGCGGGGCAGGTGATCACCAGCCCGCATGACTTCCCGGTCGGGGTGAATACCGTGCTGATCAATGCGCAGGACGTTGCAGGGAACCCTGCGGCCGAACAGTCGTTCACCGTGACGGTGACGGCTGCGGTGGCCCCAGCGACGCCTGTCATCACCTCGACCAATGTAAACGGGGATCAGTCGATCACCGTACAGGGCACGGCAGAGGCGGATAGCACGGTGCGCGTCACCTTCCCGGGCGGGACCTTTGTGGAATTGACGGCGACGGGCGGCGTGTTCTCGGCAACCTCGGCTGCCAATATGCAAAGTGGGACCGTTTCGGTGACGGCGGCGGATGAACTCGGCAATACCTCTGGTACCGCGACCGTGGCTGTGATTGTGGATACGACACCGCCGGGGGTTACTGTGTCAGGCGTGCCCGCGACCTTCACCGGCACCACGCCGTTCGACGTGACCATCGCATTTGACGAAGAGGTGGTCGGCTTTGATATCGGCGATATCACGGTGGTCAATGGCACCGCGACCAACCTGACGGGCGGGCCGGTCTCGTTCGGTGCGACCATCACGCCCAGTGGCACCGGTGATGTCTCGGTCTCGGTCGCGGCGGCAGTGGCGACTGACCTTGCGGGCAATGACAATATTGCCTCCTCGGTCGAGACCTCGTCCAATTCCACCCCATCCGAAACCGAGGCCCTGTTGCTGGCCGATGCCGAGACCCGTGGTCGGCAGTTGATCGGGGCGCAGCCGAACCTGAACGGGTTCCTGTCTGGCCGTAATGGCGGGTTCCAGGCGCAGGCGACGCGCGGGGTGGGCACCTTCAGCCTGACGACCGACACCAGCCACCCGGTCTGGGTCTACCTGCAAGGGGCGTGGAGCACCTCTGGCACGGCCGAGAGCCAGTATCTGCACGGGGCCTTCGGTGGCCACATCATCAACCGCGACGACCTTGTCATGGGGGCGATGGTGCAGCTGGATCAAAGCGGGTCCGAGGATGGCGTGGCGTCGATCGACACCCGTGGCTGGATGGCTGGACCCTATATGGTGGTCCGCGCCGCGAACCAGCCGCTGGTCTTCTCGGGGTCCTATCTGATCGGGCAGGCGGATGTGTCGATCAGCCCGCTGGGCACCTACACCGACACGGTCACGACCGACCGTACCTTGTTGACCCTTGGTATCGCGGGAGAGTTCGACGCCGGACGCATGACCATTATGCCGAGCCTTGATCTGGCCCATCTGACCGAGGATCAGCCCGCCTATATCGACGGCGCCCTGAATCCGATCTCGGCCCAGTCGCTGGCGCTGACAGAGGCCGCCGCCGGGCTGCATTTCAGCCTGCCCATCGCGGTGGCGTCGGGGGATATGACGATGACCGGCGGGATCAGCGCGATCCTGTCCAGAAGCGATCTGGATGGCACGATCAGTGAAAGCAGCCGGGGCCGCGTCGACATCGGGTTCGTCCATGCCTCGGACAACGGTGTCCGCACGTCCCTGCGGGCCTATCTGGATGGTCTTGGCGACGATGCCTATGAAAGCGTCGGGGCCGAATTCCTTGTGCAGTTCGAGTTCTAGTTCATCGTTCGAACAGAGGGTGGCCGGTCTGTCCGGCCACCCGACCCTTTTGGGGCCAAGGGATCAGGCCGGGGCGTCGGTGTTGGGCAGCCCTTCGGCGATCTGCTGGTGCCCCTCGCCCGAGGCGACAAGGCAGGTCGGGCCGCCGGGCGCGGTCATGGTGATCGTCCAGGTGCCACTGTCGAGGTTGGCAAAGACCTCGACCACCATGTTGTTTGAGGCCAGACCGATCGACTGCCTGCTTTCCCCATAGCTTTCGGCAAGGAAGGTCACGACCCTTTCGTGGTCGGCGCAGCGCGCGGATTGGGCGGGGGCGGGCAGGGCGGCAAGGGCCGCGATACCAAGGCCGAGGGAGAGGGTCATCAAGGTCCGGTTCATCTGGGCGGCTCTGTGTCATATGGTTCGGTCCGGACGCCTGATGGCCTGATGCCGATGCGCCGGAAGATGCATTGACTGTCCCCCGAGCATCGCAAATTAAGGTAAATCGCCCGTTACGGTGGGTCTGCAACAGAGGTCCTCCCGCGAATTTGCTGCACTGCGGCGATTTTCCGGTTGAACGATCCGAAAAATTCTGGCCTTTTGCGCGCAACAAAGTTTCAAGGAGGATGTCATGTCGATCCGGCCGTTCCGATCTGCCCTTTATATCCCCGGGTCAAAGGACCGGGCGCTGGACAAGGCGCGAGGCCTGCCTGTCGATGCGATCCTGTTCGATCTGGAGGATGCGGTGGCCCCGGACGACAAGGCCAACGCCCGCGCGACCCTTGCGACCGCATTGGCCGAAGGCGGCTATGGAAGCCGCTACCGGATCGTGCGGATCAACGCGCTGGATACTGACTGGGGCCGGGACGATGCCGCCGCCGTGGCTGCGATGGACTGCGATGCGGTGCTGCTGCCCAAGGTGTCGGGCCCGGCGGATGTGGACGCGCTGGCCGCGCTGGTGCCGGACAAACCGATCTGGGCCATGATGGAAAGCCCGCTGGGCGTGTTGAACGCCGCCGCCATTGCCGCACACCCCCGGATCGAAGGTTTCGTTCTGGGCACCAACGACCTTGCCAAGGATCTGAACACCCGCAAGGCGCCCCGGCGCGAACCGCTGTTGTTCGCGTTGCAGGCCTGCCTGATGGCGGCCAAGGCACATGGGGTGATCGCCATCGACGGTGTCTATAACGCCTTCAAGGACGATGACGGGTTGATCGAGGAATGCGAACAGGGCCGCGACATGGGGTTCGACGGGAAATCCCTGATCCATCCGGCGCAGGTCGAGATCACCAACCGCACTTTCGCCCCGACCGAGGCCGAGATTGAACTAGCCAACCGGCAGATCGCCGCCTTTGAAGAGGCAGAGGCACAGGGGCTGGGCGTGGCTGTCGTGGATGGCCGCATCGTCGAGAACTTGCATATCGTCACCGCCCGCGCGACGCTGGCCAAGGCAGCGGCAATCGCGGAACTGGAGACACAATGACACTACTTCTTCTCGGGCTGGCCCTGTGGTCCGGCGCGCATCTTTTCAAACGGCTGGCCCCGGCTGCCCGTGGCCGATTGGGCGACAAGGGCAAGGGGCCGATCGCGCTAGCGCTTCTGGCCGGGCTGGTCCTGATGGTGATCGGCTATCGGGGCTGGGATAGCGCGCAACTGTGGTATCCGCCCGCCTTCCTGACCCATGTGAACAACCTGCTGATGCTGGTGGCGGTCTATCTTTTTGCCGCCGACGGGATGAAGACGCGGGCCTGGGCCGCAATCCGGCACCCGCAATTGACGGCGGTGAAGATCTGGGCGCTGGCGCACCTGCTGGTCAACGGCGATCTTGCCTCGGTCGTGCTGTTTGGCGGGCTTCTGGCCTGGGCGGTGGTGTCGGTGATCCTGATCAAACGGTCCGAACCGCGCCCCGTCCGCGTGGCCACCGGCGCGATGGCCAAGGAATTGGGCCCGGTTGTCGGCGCGGTGCTGGTCACCGGTGCAATCGGCGGCCTTCACTATCTGTTCAACCTGCAAGCCTTCGGGGGGTGACCGGAATGAAACTCTATCGGCTTCTGACGGAAGAGGACACGTCGGCCTTTTGCCACAAGGTGTCCGAGGCGCTGTCGAAGGGCTGGGAGCTGTATGGCGACCCGACCTATGCCTTCGATCAGGCCAAGGGTGTCATGCGCTGCGGTCAGGCCGTGGTGAAAGAAGTGCCGGGCGACTACCATCCCGATCTGAAACTGGGGCAGCAATGACCAAGACCAATCCGGGCCGTTTTTTCGAAGACTATCACGTCGGGCAGGTGATCCGGCACGCCGTGCCACGCACCATTTCGGGGGGCGAGCGGGCGCTGTATCACGCGCTTTATCCGGCCCGGCATGCGTTGCATTCCTCGGACGCCTTCGCGCTGGCCTGCGGGCTGGACCGGGCGCCGCTGGACGATCTGATCACCTTTCACACGGTGTTTGGAAAAACTGTCCCGGATGTGTCGCTGAACGCGGTGGCAAATCTTGGTTATGCGGAAGGGCGCTGGCTGCATCCGGTCTATCCGGGTGACACGCTGACCGCCCGGTCCGAGGTGATCGGGCTGAAGCAGAATTCGAACGGCAAATCTGGCGTCGTCTGGGTGCGGACCACCGGCAGCAACCAGCATGGGCGCGATGTGTTGTCCTATGTGCGCTGGGTGATGGTGCGCAAGCGCGATGCGGACGCTCCGGCCCCTGACACGGTGATCCCCGATCTGGCCGGCGTGGTGAAGGCCGAGGATCTGATCATTCCCGCCGGTCTGAACTTTGCCACCTATGATTTCGACCTTGCCGGAGAGCCGCATCGCTGGGGCGACTACGAGGTGGGCGAGGTGATCGACCATGTGGATGGTGTCACCTTGGAAGAGGCGGAGCACATGATGGCCACCCGCCTGTGGCAGAACACTGCCAAGGTGCATTTCGACGCCACCAACCGCGAGGACGGGCGGCGGCTGATCTATGGCGGGCATGTGATTTCACTGGCGCGGGCCTTGTCGTTCAACGGGCTGGCCAATGCGCAGGTGATTGTCGGGTTGAACGGGGGGGCACATGCGAACCCCTGTTTCGCGGGCGATACGGTGCGCGCCTGGACCGAAGTTCTGGACAAGGCCGACACAGGCGCGCCGGGCGTCGGCGCGATCCGGCTGCGGCTGGTGGCGACGAAAGGGGCGGCCGGGGCCCTGAAAACAGAGGACGGGAAATACCTGCCCGAGGTCCTGCTTGATCTCGATTACTGGGCCCTGATGCCCGTCTAGGGCGCCTCGGTCGGTCACGTTGACATTTGTGATCACACTTTGGAAAAATGTGATCACAAGCTGGTATTTTATCGCTATCGCCCGTCGAATTCGTGGGATTTCGCCCGACTCCGTGCGTGACTCGGGCGGGAAAATCCTTCAGAAACGGGAAGACGGTGGGCGGCCTGCGTGTCGCCTGCGACGAAGCCGAGAAGGAAACCGACATGGCTGAGCAGACTTCGGGGCCGGGCGGGGTAGAGCGCCCTCTTTCCCCCCACATCCAGATTTACCGCTGGCACATCCCCATGCTGACCTCGATTCTGACCCGGATCACCGGCAATGCGCTGATCGTCAGCGCCGTTCTGGTCGTCTGGTGGCTTCTGGCGGCGGCGACAAGCCCGGAATATTACGCCCTGGCTGACGCCGTGATCACAAGCTGGCTGGGGGATATCGTGATGACCCTGTCGCTTTGGGGGATCTGGTATCACTTCCTCGCCGGGTTGCGGCATCTGTACTACGACGCGGGCCACGGGCTGGACATTCCGACGGCGGAAAAGCTGGGCTGGGGCCTGCTGATCGGCTCGGTCGTCCTGACCGTTCTGACGATCATCATCATCTAAGGGGGCCGATATGCGTTATCTGACAGACCGCAAGCGCGCCGAAGGCAAGGGCGCAGGCCACAGCGGGACCGAACATCACTGGCATATGCAGGTCAGCGCGGTGGGGCTGGCCCTGATCGTTCCGACCTTCCTTTATGTCTTTGGCTCGGCCCTTGGCGGCACCCATGACGAGGTACTGGCCACCTTCGCCCGCCCGATCCCGGCGATCCTGACCGGGCTGGTTCTGGTCTTTGGCCTGCTGCACTTCAAGAATGGCGCGCAGATCATGATCGAAGATTACTGGCGGGGTACCACCCGCAAGGCGGCGCTGATGTTCACGACCGCATTCACCTATGGCCTGATCGCGACCGGGCTGTTCGCGCTGGCGAAAATGGCGCTGTAAGGAAGACGACCGATGGCAGCTTATGAATACGAGACGCACGAATATGACGTGGTCGTTGTGGGGGCCGGCGGGGCCGGTCTGCGCGCCACCCTTGGCATGGCCGAACAGGGGCTGCGCACCGCCTGCGTGACCAAGGTCTTCCCGACCCGGTCGCACACGGTTGCGGCGCAGGGCGGCATTGCTGCCAGCCTGGGCAACATGGGCCCGGACAGCTGGCAATGGCACATGTATGACACCGTGAAGGGGTCTGACTGGCTGGGCGACACCGACGCGATGGAATACCTCGCGCGTGAGGCGCCCAAGGCGGTTTACGAGCTGGAGCATTACGGCGTGCCGTTCAGCCGGACCGAAGAGGGCAAGATCTATCAGCGCCCGTTCGGCGGCCACACGACCGAGTTTGGCGAAGGCCCGCCGGTGCAGCGCACCTGCGCCGCCGCCGACCGAACCGGCCACGCGATCCTGCACACGCTGTATGGCCAGTCCCTGAAGGAAAAGGCCGAGTTCTTCATCGAATACTTCGCCATCGACCTGATCATGTCGGACGATGGCGTGTGTCAGGGTGTCGTCTGCTGGAAGCTGGACGATGGCACCATGCATGTCTTCAATGCCAAGATGGTGGTGTTGGCGACCGGCGGCTATGGCCGCGCCTATTTCAGCGCGACCAGCGCCCACACCTGCACCGGCGACGGTGGCGGGATGGTGGCGCGTGCGGGGCTGCCGCTTCAGGACATGGAATTCGTCCAGTTCCACCCGACCGGCATCTATGGCGCGGGCTGCCTGATCACCGAAGGCGCGCGCGGCGAGGGCGGCTATCTGACCAACTCGGAAGGCGAACGGTTCATGGAGCGCTATGCGCCCAACTACAAGGACCTTGCCCCGCGTGACTATGTCAGCCGCTGCATGACCATGGAAATCCGCGAGGGCCGGGGCGTGGGTGCCAATGGCGACCACATTCACCTGAACCTGAACCACCTGCCCGCCGAGGCGCTGGCCGAACGCCTGCCGGGCATTTCGGAAAGCGCGAAGATTTTTGCGGGCGTCGATGTGACCAAGGAACCGATCCCGGTTCTGCCGACCGTCCATTACAACATGGGCGGGGTGCCGACGAACTACTACGGCGAGGTTCTGAACCCGACCAAGAAAGACCCCAACGCCGTGGTCCCCGGCCTGATGGCCGTGGGCGAGGCGGGCTGCGCGTCGGTCCACGGGGCGAACCGCCTTGGGTCCAACAGCCTGATCGACCTTGTGGTCTTTGGCCGCGCCGCCGCGATCCGCGCCGGCGCCGTGGTGGACCGGTCCAGCGCCATCCCGACCCCGAACACCGCCAGCGTCGACAAGGCGTTTGACCGGTTCGACGGGCTGCGCCATGCCAATGGCACCGTGCCCACCGCCGAACTGCGCCTTGAGATGCAGAAGACCATGCAGGCCGACGCTGCCGTCTTCCGCACCGACAAGACGCTGAAGGAAGGGGTCGAAAAGATGACCGCCGTCGCGGCCAAGTTGGATGACCTGAAGGTCACCGACCGGTCGCTGGTCTGGAACAGCGACCTGATGGAAACGCTGGAACTGACCAACCTGATGCCGAACGCGCTGGCCACCATCGTCGGCGCCGAGGCCCGCAAGGAAAGCCGGGGCGCCCACGCGCATGAGGACTACGCCGAACGTGACGACAAGAAATGGCGCGTCCACACGATTTCCCGTGTTGATGGGAACAAAGTGGACCTGTCCTATCGTCCGGTGATCACCGATCCGCTGACCACCGAGGCCGAGGGCGGGATCAGCCTGAAAACCATTGCCCCGAAGGCGCGGACCTTCTGATGCGCGGCCTGGTTGTCATTCTTGCCTTGCCGGTGCTGGCCGCTGCCTGCACCCCGCAGCCGATGTCGCCGGAACGCGCCCATGAGGTCTGTTCCGAGCGGGCCCGCGAGGCCGCCGGGCCGACCGGCCGCGTCACCATCGGGGCAAATTCCAACTCTGGCCCCTTCGTTGGGGCCGAGATCGGGCTGAGCGCGGATTACCTTGCTGGGCGTGACCCGGTAGCGGTCTACGCCGAATGTTACCAGAGCCGGACCGGGGGGCAGTCCCCGACCCGGCAGCCGGATCTGTAGGGGAGAGTGCCGATGCGTTTGATCCTGTCCATGACCCTTGCCGCCGCCGTCGCGGGCTGCGCGATGCAGGATGGGGCCGAGGACGCGTCCCGGGCGGAGGACACCGCGACATTTGAGGCTCCGGCAGAGGTCGCAGCCGCACCGCTTGATGGCGAGGCCGACGCGTCTGTGCAAGATCAGGCCCGCGTGGTTGTGTCGCCGCTGGTGCAGGCGCAGGCCCCCGGCCCGGTGGGCGAGGCGCTGACCGGCTGCATCCTGCAAAGTGCGACCGGCGACGAGCTTGATCTGCTGGCCGCGAATGAAGACCCGGAGGCCACGCTAGCGCTGACCCAGACGCTGCTGAACCGCGACGATACAATTGCCTGCGCCACCGCGGCGCTGACCTGAACGAACGAACCAAGGCAGGAGCCTGAGACATGGTCCAACTGACGCTTCCCAAGAACAGCCGGATGACGGTGGGCAAGACATGGCCGAAACCCGAAGGGGCGAAGAACCTGCGCAAGGTGCAGATTTACCGCTGGAACCCCGACGACGGAAAGAACCCGCGTCTGGATACCTATTGGGTGGACATGGACAGCTGCGGCCCGATGGTTCTGGACGTGCTGATCAAGATCAAGAACGAGATCGACCCGACCCTGACCTTCCGCCGGTCCTGCCGGGAAGGAATCTGCGGGTCCTGCGCGATGAACATCGACGGGCGCAACACGCTGGCCTGTATCTTCGGCACGGATGAGATTAGGGGCGATATCAAGATCTACCCGCTACCGCATATGCCGGTGGTCAAGGACCTGATCCCCGACCTGACCCATTTCTACGCCCAGCACGCCAGCATCATGCCGTGGCTGGAAACCAAGACCAACCGCCCGGCCAAAGAGTGGCGCCAGTCGATCGAGGACCGCAAGAAGCTGGACGGTCTGTATGAATGCGTCATGTGCGCCTCTTGCTCGACCTCTTGCCCGTCCTATTGGTGGAACGGCGACAAGTATCTTGGGCCGGCCGCGCTGCTGCACGCCTACCGCTGGCTGATCGACAGCCGCGACGAGGCGACGGGCGAACGACTGGATCAGCTGGAAGACCCGTTCAAGCTGTATCGCTGCCACACCATCATGAACTGCGCCAAGACCTGCCCGAAGGGTCTGAACCCGGCCAAGGCGATTTCGCACATCAAGAAGATGATGGTGGAGCGTCACGTCTAGGGGCAGTTGCCAAAAGGTGCGCTACCGCGCGTTCTTATTCTGAAATCGGCACAGCGACGCCCCGGACCCCGGCGGCGTCGCTTCTGCATTGGGCGGGTGCCTCCGGCGGGGATATTTTTGGACCCAAAGAAGGGGTGTGTTCGCCCTTGCCAAATCCACCTTGCCGGGGTGATCTTGCCGCACCCAAGACCGGAGGCCCGAACCCATGACCGAACCCGCTGATGCCGCAGCCCGCCGGGCCATTGCCCCGGTGATCTGCTATCCGACCGACACGCTGCCGGTGCCGCCGATGGGCCTTTATACGGCGGCCCGTGCCACGGCGCGAAAGCTGGCCGAGGTGATCGTTCCCGCCCGCGATGCCGCCAGTATTGAGGTGCCCGCCGGGTCGTTTCTGCGCATTGAAAGCGTGGAGGGGCCGCAAGTGGGCGACCTGAACCTGTTCAATCTGCACGACCTGTCAGAGCGGTTCTATTCCGGCAAGACCCGCGCGCTGCACGGCACTCATGTCACTACGGGCGATCGGCTTTGGTCCAACTTTCCGACCCTGCGCCCAATGGCGACGGTGACGGCGGATAGTCTGGGCTGGTATGGGATCGATGCCTTCGGCGGGTCGGTGCATGATGTGATCGGCACCCGCTGCGATCCCTATACCGGCAACCTTCTGTCGGGCAGTCAGTATCACCACTGCTGTCATTCCAACCTGACCCGCGCGCTGGCCGATGCGCGGGGGCTGACCCTGTCCGAGGCGGAGGCCCATGTGCATGACGTACTGAACGTCTTCATGTGCACCGGATTCACCCGCGACACGGGGCAATATTTCATGAAGGCTAGCCCGGTTCGCCCCGGCGACCATATCGAGTTCTTCGCCGAGATCGATCTTCTGGCAGTTCAAAGCGCCTGTCCCGGTGGCGACTGTTCGTCGGAACATTCCTCCGATACGGCGGCTTGCTATCCCCTGAAGATGGAGGTCTGGGCGCCGGACGCCGCCGCGCTGGAGGGGTGGGAACCGCCCGCGGTCAACGGATATGACCGCAGTCACGGGCGGTAGTTTCTAGCCGTTGACATAGTGCAGCCGGTCGAACCAGCCGCGCAGCTCTGCCGTGCGGGGGGCGATGGCGGCGGGGTCGTTGGCCTGAAGCGCCTCGGCCACCAGCGCGGCAATGGCGGGGATATCCTTGACCGTGACACCCCAGCGCACCAGTTCCGGCGTGCCGATCCGCAGCCCGTTCATGTCGCCCGCAACCTCCTCGACCGGGAGACCGATGCCGCAGGCAAGGAACCCCGCCTTTTCGAGGGTCTTTGACGCCGCTTGTCCGCCGCCGTAGGGGGCGGCCAAAACTGCGAACTGATGCGAGGTGGTGAAGCCGCCCTTGCCCCGGAATACAGGTATGCCCAGCCGGTCCAGCTCTGCCGCGAAGGCCTGCGCGGTGTCGATCATCGCACGCGCATAGGCCCGGCCATGATCCCGCCAGTCCAGCAGGCTGAGCGCAAGTGCGGCCGATTTCGCCGCGTCGAAATTCGCGGTCATCCCCGGAAAGGCGATACTGTCCAGCCGCTGGGCAATCTCGGCTTCATTGGTCACGATAAGCCCGCCCGCCGGACCGCCGAGGGATTTATAAGTGCTCATCGTCATCAGATGCGCACCTTCGGCCAGCGGGTTGGCCCATGCCCCGCCCGCGATGATCCCGCATTGGTGGGCTGCGTCGAACAGGACCTTGGCCCCGACCTTGTCGGCGATGGCCCGGATTTCGCGCACCGGATGGGGAAAAAGGTTGAGCGAGCCGCCGATGGTGATGACTTTCGGGCGTAGGTCGAGCGCCAGCTTTTCCAGCGCATCCAGATCGACAGTGTAGCCGTCTGCGTTTACCGGGGCGGGGTGGGTCGTGAGCCCGTAGAGCCCGGCGCAGCCGTCGGCGTGATGGGTGACATGGCCGCCAACCGCGGCGGGTGGGGCGATGATTGCGTCGCCGGGCTTTGCCAGCGCCATGAAGCCATAAAGATTGGCGATGGCCCCCGACGGCACCCGGATTTCGGCATAGCGCGCGCCGAAGATCTCACAGGCCAGTTCGGCGGCCAGCACCTCAATCTCCTCGATCGCTTGCAGGCCCATTTCGTATTTGTCGCCCGGGTAGCCGAGCGAGGGCCGCGACCCCAGACCGCGGGCCAGCGCGGCCTCTGCCTTGGGGTTCATCACGTTTGTGGCGGGGTTCAGGTTGAAACAGGCCTTGGTGTGGATGCGATCGTTTTCGGTGATCAACGCTTCGATCCGGTCCGCGACGGTGGCGGAGGGGGCAGAGGCGGTGGCGGCGATGTCCTGAACGCGGGTTTCGCAGTTGGCGGGCACCCAGGGGCGGCGGGCAAGGTGGATCATGGCGGGCTCCTTTTCGTTGAAGACAAGATCGGCGGGGGGCGGGCTTGCGTGCAAATCAGTTTTCTGAAAATTTAGGGTTAGAAAAATTAAGGCTATGCCATGACCCTTGCCCCGCCCCCCATGCGCCTGCCCGCGCTGAATGCCCTGCGTGCCTTCGAGGCGGCGGCGCGGCTCGGCGGGTTCGCGGCGGCGGCCGAGGAGTTGGGCGTGACCCCCGGCGCGGTCACCGCCCATATCAAGGGCTTGGAGGCCGATCTGGGCGCGCCCCTGTTCGAGCGGCAGGCCAAGGGGGTGCAACTGACTGCGTTGGGCGCGCGCTGCCTGCCCGCGCTGTCCGAGGCCTTCGACAGTCTGGGCATCGCGGTGCAGACGCTGCGGGCCGAGGCGGCGCCGCAGGTTGTCCAGATCGCGGCCCTGCCGGCGGTGGCGCAGCTTTGGCTGTCGCCGCGCCTGCCGGGTCTGCGGGCGGCATTCCCCGGCCTGTCGGTGTCAATCACCGCGATGGAACGGCCGCCGAACCTGAAGCGGGCGCCCTATGACATGACATTGTTCTATGAGGCTGCGGGTGGCGTTGTGGTCGCGCGGGACGAGATTTTTCCCGTCTGCGCCCCGACCCTGGCCAGGCATGTCAAGGCGGCGTCCGACCTGTCGTTAGTGCCCTGCCTGTCCGACGCGGTCTGGTCTGAGGATTGGCAGGTCTGGGCCGCCGAACATGCGCCCGGTCTGGTGCCGCGCGGGCCGGTGCATTCCCTGTTCGCGCTTGCGGTCGAAGAGGCCGTGAACGGGGCGGGGGTGCTGATGGCACACGGGGCGTTGGTCGAACGGCATCTGGACAGCGGCGCCCTTGTCGCGCCCCTGCCGGGCCGTGTGCGGCTGGATCGGGATTTGCGGCTTGGCTTTGCCCGCCCCCCGCGCCCGGGGTCTGCCGTGGCGCGGGTTGCGGATTGGCTGCGCTCGTCAGGCGAAGGCGGCCTTTAGGGCGATCTCGACCATATCGCCAAAGGTCTTTTCGCGGTCTTCACTGGGCAGGGCCTCGTGCGTCAGAAGGTGGTCGGACACGGTGAAGACGGCCAGCGCGCGGGCCTTGTGACGGGCGGCGAGGATGTATAGCTCTGCCGCTTCCATCTCGACCCCCAGAACCCCGTGGCGGATCATCTGTTCCTGAAGGTCGTTGCGTTCGTCATAGAAGGTGTCGGAGGAATAGATGTTGCCGACATGGGTCGCCACATCGACGGATTTCGCAGCCTCGACCGCGGCGGCCAGAAGACCGTAGTCGGCGCAGGGGGCGAAATTCAGGTCACGCAGGATGCCGCGGGATGGGGTCGACATGGTAGTGCAGGTCATGGCGATGATTACGTCGCGAACCTTGACGTGATGTTGCATCCCGCCACAGGACCCGATCCGGATCAGCGTCTTGGCGCCGTAGTCACGGATCAGTTCGTTGGCGTAGATGGAAAAGGACGGCATCCCCATGCCCGACCCCTGCACGGTCACGCGGTGGCCGTTCCATGTTCCGGTGAACCCCAGCATTCCGCGCACCTGATTGATGCATTCGGCGTCCTGCAGGAATGTCTCGGCGATCCATTTGGCGCGATAGGGGTCGCCGGGCATCAGCACGGTTTCCGCGATCTGGCCGGGCTGTGCCCCGATATGAACGGTCATTTGGATGACTCCTTGGTTATTTTGATTATCCTGACAGGGGTAAGGCCAAGTCGGGAAAATGCCAATGACCAGATTCTTATGGGTCCTTTTGCTGTTTCCAGCAAATCTCTGGGCGCAGGACCTTGCGGAAATGGAGCTTGCACGGGAAACGTTGCGGGCGTTGCAGGCCCCGTCTTTTGCCAAGCGGCGCGAGTATTGCGGGTTTATCGGATATGACGCGCGCGGCGTTCTGATCGCGACCGATCCGTCACCCGGAACGCAGGCCACCTGTTATTCGGAAATACCCGAGAATTTCGCCCCGGTCGCATCCTATCATACCCACGGGGCATTCGATGTCGGGTATATCAACGAGGTGCCCAGCGATACCGATTATCGCAGCGATGCGGCGCTCTACCTGAATGGCTTTGTCTCCACCCCCGGCGGGCGGCTTTGGTATGTGGATACCCGCAATCGCGAGGTGCGTCAGATTTGCGGGGTCGCCTGCCTCCCCGTTGCGCCCGGGTTTTACAAGGGGCTCAACGGAGAGATTCAGGACGTCTATTCGGTCGAGGAATTAATGCGGTTGATGGAGGATTAAAGTTCCATCGTCGACGGGTCGGCCCCGCCTGCGATCGCGTCCTTGAACCATTGCGGCTGTCGGCCTTTCCCGGTCCAGGTCTGGCTGGAATCCGAAGGGTTTGCGTATTTCGCAACACCGGCGGTTTTCGGGGCTTTTGCAGCTTTGGGTTTGCGGCCGCGTTTTTTCGGGGCCCCGGCACCGGTCAGGTCATCCAGAGAAAAGCCGAAATCGCGGGCGGCTTTCTCGGCTGCTTCAAGGGCCAGCTTCTTTTCGGACTCGGCCACTTTTGCAAGGGCCTTGTCCACATCCGCCCGAAGCTTTTCAAGCTCCTTGCGGGACAGTGACTTCAGATTGAATTTCATGTTCTCGCTCCTTCGAAATTCGTTTGGAACTCGTGCCATAGAAATCACTGACAAAAAACAAAAATGCCTTGAAACCCTGAATAATGCAATTCAGGGGCGAGAAATTGAATCGGAGCTGTCGTTATTCGGCAGCTACGGCCTTTGGTTCGGCGAGATCGGCAATATCGGCCATGATCCGGTTCAATTCGAAATCCTTCGGCGTATAGACCCGGTCTACCCCCATCGCGCGCAGTTTTGCGGCGTCATCTTCGGGAATGATCCCGCCCGCGATGACCGGGATATGCCCCAGCCCGGCGGCTTTCATCTTTTCCAGAACCTCGGCGATCAGCGGCAGGTGCGATCCAGACAGGATTGACAGGCCGACGACATGGGCGTCGTCCTCTGCCGCTTGGGCCACGATCTCATCGGGGGTCAGGCGGATCCCCTGATAGGTGATGTCCATGCCCACGTCGCGGGCCCGGGCGGCAATCTGTTCGGCCCCGTTGGAATGGCCATCCAACCCCGGCTTGCCGACAAGAAATTTCAACTTGCGGCCCAGCTTGCGGCTGACCTCGTCCACGCGGGCACGGATATCGTCCAGCCCTTCGGTCCGGTTCGACGGGTTCGGGGACACGCCGGTTGGTGCGCGGTATTGGCCAAAGGCAGTGCGCACCTCTTCGGCCCATTCGCCGGTGGTGACCCCCGCCTTGGCACAGGCGATCGAGGCGGGCATGACGTTTTCGCCCGATAGGGCAGCGGCGCGCAGATCGGCCAGTGCCCGGGCGACCGCGCCCGCATCCCGCCCGGCCTTCCATGCGGCAAGGCGGGCGAGCTGATCCGCCTCGGCTGCCGCGTCGACGGTCATGATCGCGTCGTCGCCCGCGGTCAGCGGCGAGGGTTCGCCCTGCTGCCATTTGTTGACGCCGACAACG
Source organism: Loktanella sp. IMCC34160 (assembly GCF_004145845.1). Taxonomy (GTDB): domain Bacteria; phylum Pseudomonadota; class Alphaproteobacteria; order Rhodobacterales; family Rhodobacteraceae; genus SELP01. Next base: position 252,873 of record NZ_SELP01000001.1, read on the forward strand.
GTGGTTTCGCCGGATTCGATATTGGCGATGCGGGCGGCGTTCGAGTCCACCAGTCGTGACTTCATATAGTCGATGGCCTTGACCGCGCCGCCCATCGCGTCGATCTGGGCCAGTTCGGCGCGCGCGCCGTCTTTCAGCGCCTCGACCTTGGCGGTGACGGCGGGGTTGCCATCGAACAGGTCGCCGAATTCCAGAAGATCGGTTTCATAGGCGAGAATCTGTTGCATCCGCAGCGACCATTGCTGATCCCAGGGGCGGGGCAGGCCAAGCGCCTCGTTCCAGGCGGGCAATTGAACGGCGCGGGCGCGGGCGTTCTTTGACAGGGTTACGGCCAGCGTTTCCAGAAGGATGCGGTAGACGTTATTCTCTGGCTGCTGTTCGGTCAGCCCAAGGGAATTGACCTGCACCCCGTAGCGGAAGCGGCGGAACTTCTCTTCTTCGACGCCATAGCGATCGCGGCAGATTTCATCCCACAGTTCGACAAAGGCCCGCATCTTGCACAGTTCGGTGACAAAGCGGATGCCCGCGTTCACGAAGAAGGAAATACGGCCGACCATGGCCGGAAATGCTTCGGTCGGAACCTTACGCTTCAGGTCGTCCAGAACCGCAATGGCGGTGGCTAGGGCGAAGGCAAGCTCTTCCTCCGGCGTCGCGCCCGCCTCTTGCAAGTGGTAGGAACAGACGTTCATCGGGTTCCATTTGGGCAGGTGTTCGCGGGTGTAGGCGGCCACATCCGTGATCATCCGCAAGGACGGTTCCGGCGGGCAGATATAGGTGCCCCGCGACAGGTATTCCTTGATGATGTCGTTCTGAACCGTGCCCTGAAGCGCGGAAATGTCGGCGCCCTGTTCCTCGGCCACAGCGATATAGAGCGCCAGAAGCCAGGGCGCGGTCGCGTTGATCGTCATCGAGGTGTTCATCTGCTCCAGCGGGATCTGATCGAACAGCGCCCGCATGTCGCCCAGATGGCAGACGGGCACCCCAACCTTGCCGACCTCGCCACGGGCCAGCGCATGGTCGCTGTCGTATCCCGTCTGTGTGGGCAGGTCGAAGGCCACGGAAAGCCCGGTTTGGCCCTTGGCCAGATTGCCCCGGTAAAGCGCATTGGACGCGGCGGCAGTCGAATGCCCGGCGTAGGTTCTGAACAGCCAGGGGCGGTCTTTCTGCATCTGCGACATGAACGGGCCTCGTGAATCTATGGGGTAATTTTCTTACGTCACGAGGTAAATACTTGGAATTTTCTGGCGCGTCAATTCGCTGCGTTGCGGCGCGTGGTTTGTGCTGCGTTGCAGCTTCGCTCTTTTGGGTGGGAAGGTAGGCCGTGTTTCGGCGCTGAACGATCAGGCTAGAGATCGACCAGAGACAAAGGCCCCCTGTAAGGGGTCGCCAATGTGTCCATCTCCCGCAGCAGAACCGAGGTTTCACGCGCCGTCAAAGACAGGCGCGCTGTCACCATCGGCGCGGCATTCGGGATCAGTTCGGGGAATGCCAAGGCTGCGGGGCTGCCGGGAAGAAAGCTCTCGCTCGGGGTGCCATTGGCCCAGATGATTTCATGCTGGTCGAACAGAAGATGGTAGTAATCGACGGTCGGCATCAACTTGCGCCGGATCTGATTCACGCCGACCATGGCCTTCGCCGGGCACAGGACCTCGTTTGCGCCAAACATCAATTCCGCCATCGGAGACGCCAGCAACATGCGATGTTGGGGCGAAACGAGCAGGTCACGCGTGTTGCCGACAGAACCGCGTGGAAAGAGAACCGGAGCACCGTCCGCCAAGGCAATGCGCCGGGTGAAGCCGACCCAGCGCAGCGCTTGCAGCCCGTGGTCAAGCGTCGGGATCAGGCAACCCTTGCGCAAAGCCTCGATAGGGATGGGCCCGGACTGCGTTTCAATCTGCGTCCCTTTCGCAAAGCACGGCGTCAGTTCGAGATTTGAAATGTAGTAGCTTCCGCCCGGCTGCCAGCCGGAAATGCCAGAGCCGCCGCCGGTATCGCCGACGTCGATAATTTCAATGGATCGATAGGTTCCTTCGATCCGGTCGACGAGGTCGGTTATATAGACATCGCCGTTGTCCAACTGGAAGGCGACGACCAGCGTCGTAAAGGTCGTACCGTCGAGGTTGGTGACAAGCAGGCTGACGACCATGAAGGTGTCGATGGCAGAGGTCACGCCCCCGACCGTCACCGTGTCGATCGACCCGGTTTCCGAGATAGAGCCGTTGTTATCGACATCTTCGAGGACAAAGCTGTCGATGACGGCGCTGGGGTCGCTGATGACCGTCCCGATCAGGCCGTCATAATTCTCCGCAGCATTGTTGCTCTCGTCCGTGTCAAACTCGGCAAAATTGCCAGCATATAAAAGCTGCCCGGTATTGGAAATTATGGCCATTTGGCGCTCATTTTGCTTAAAGAGAACACCAAGTTTGTAGGGGCCGAGCCTTTCAATAGTGCTAATCGGCGGCCGAGAATGGCTATTGTCCCATGTGGCAGGATGCTGCAAAGCTTCGTGTCATGGGCACGACTGTCACATTACCGCTCTGGCTGTTTCTGTTGGTTCTGCTCTTTGCGGCCGTCACCTTTGCATCGCATTTCCTGTTTCCTTCGGTCCGATGGTTTTTTCGCCGCCGGGCAGAGAAGGTCATTGCGCGGCTGAACGAACGGCTGGCCCGCCCGATCGAGCCGTTCAAGCTGGCCCGCCGCTATGACATGATCCAGCGGCTGATCTACGACCCCGAAGTCAGTCAGGCTATCGTGGATTATGCTGCCGAAGAAGGAGTTCCCGAGAACGTCGCCTTTGAAAAGGCCCGCCGCTATGCCCGCGAGATCGTGCCGGGGTTTTCCGCGACCGCCTATTTCACGGTCGGGACGCGATTGGCACGCTGGCTGTCCCGGTCGCTGTACCGGATCAGGTTGGGGGCGTTTGACCGGGATGCGCTGGAAGACATCGACGCGGATGCCGCCGTGGTCTTTGTGATGAACCACCGGTCGAACATGGACTATGTTCTGGTGACCTATCTGGTGTCGCGGGCGTCTGCCCTGTCCTACGCGGTGGGCGAATGGGCGCGGGTCTGGCCGCTGTCGGCGGTGATCCGGTCAATGGGCGCCTATTTCATCCGGCGCAAATCGCGGGGCGCGCTGTATCGCCGGGTGCTGGCCCGCTATGTCCAACTGTCCACGCAGGGCGGGGTCACACAGGCCATGTTCCCCGAGGGTGGGCTGTCGGTCACCGGGCGGGTGATGGAGGCGAAGCTGGGCTTGCTAAGCTATATCGTGGAATCCTGGTCGCCCGGCGGGCGCGAGGTGATCTTTGTCCCCGTGGCGCTGAACTATGATCGGGTTCTGGAAGACAGGTTTCTGATCAAGGCGGACAAGACCGGGGTGCGCCGGTTCCGGCCCCCGCTGGGCACCGTGGTGAGGGCGGTTCTGGGCCATCTGTGGCAGCGGGTCACCTTCCGGTTCAAGGGGTTTGGCACGGCGTCGGTCGGGTTTGGGCAGCCCCTGCGTCTGTCAACCTTTGCCGGGGCTGGTCAGTCGGAAGAGGTGACATCGGCCGTTGCCGCCGAATTGATGGACCGGATCCGGGCAGTGGTGCCGGTGATGCCGGTGCCGCTGGTGTCCCGGATGATCCTGCAGGGGGTGACCGAGCGTGGGGCGCTGAAGGTCGCGGCCCAAAGCGCGATTGACATGTTCCGGTCCAACGGGGTCACGGTGCCGCGCCGGGATGCCCGCACGGTGACCCAGGACGCGCTGGAAATCCTGTTTCAGCGCGGCCTTGTTCGCGAAGAAGACGGGCGCATCCTTGTGGAGGACGGGGCCGAGGACGTGCTGGCCTATTATGCCGCCTCGATCGCGCATCACTTCAAGTCAGGGACGCGGAAAGTCCCGAATGCCGTGGAAAGTGACGCTGCGGTGCGGCAGTAATAAAATTACAAAAATACCGGCATTCGCGATTGCATTGTTTCGCGCAGAATAATATCTCTGCGGTGTAGCGCCGATTCTGCGGCGCGGCAAAATGGTGCCCGAAAGCCGATGGAGAAACAGATGGCCCTCGACGAAACTACCCCCGCTGCGACCTACAGCGCGCCGAAAAAGGACCTCTATGAGATCGGGGAAATCCCGCCGCTCGGCCATGTGCCGGAAAAGATGTACGCTTGGGCCATCCGGCGCGAACGTCACGGCGAACCCGAGACATCGTTCCAGAAAGAGGTTGTCGACACCTGGAAGATCGACAGCCACGAGGTGTTGGTTCTCGTGATGGCGGCGGGCGTCAACTATAACGGCGTCTGGGCAGGCCTTGGCAAACCGATCAGCCCCTTTGACGTGCACAAGCAGGATTATCACATCGCCGGGTCCGATGCGTCGGGCATCGTCTGGGCCGTGGGCGACAAGGTGAAGACCTGGAAGGTCGGGGATGAGGTTGTCATTCACTGTAATCAGGACGACGGCGACGACGAGGAATGCAACGGCGGCGACCCGATGTTCAGCCCGACCCAGCGCATCTGGGGTTATGAAACCGGGGACGGGTCGTTCGCGCAGTTCACCCGCGTGCAGGCGCAGCAGTTGATGCCGCGCCCCAAGCACCTGACCTGGGAAGAAAGCGCCTGCTACACGCTGACGTTGGCCACCGCCTACCGGATGCTGTTCGGCCATCACCCGCACGAGCTGAAGCCCGGTCAGAACGTTCTGGTCTGGGGCGCGTCAGGCGGGCTCGGGTCCTATGCGATCCAGTTGGCCAATACGGCCGGGGCGAATGCGATTGGCGTGATCTCGGATGAATCCAAGCGTCAGTTCGTGATGGATCAGGGGGCCAAGGGTGTCATCAACCGCAAGGACTTCAACTGCTGGGGGCAACTGCCCACGGTGAACAGCCCCGAATACAATGAATGGCTGAAAGAGGCCCGCAAGTTCGGCAAGGCGATCTGGGACATCACCGGCAAGGGCGTCAACGTCGACATGGTCTTCGAACACCCGGGCGAGGCGACCTTTCCCGTGTCGACCCTTATCGTGAAGAAGGGCGGGATGGTGGTGATCTGCGCCGGGACCAGCGGGTTCAACTGCACCTTCGATGTCCGCTATATGTGGATGCACCAGAAGCGTCTTCAGGGATCGCATTTCGCCAACCTCAAGCAGGCCGCTAGCGCCAACCGCCTGATGGTCGAGCGGCGTCTGGACCCCTGCATGTCCGAGGTCTTCGGCTGGGATGATATCCCGCAGGCGCATACCAAGATGCTGCGCAACGAACACAAGCCGGGCAACATGGCGGTGCTGGTCCAAAGCCCGCGTCCGGGCATTCGCACCTTCGAGGACGTGATCGCCGAATCGCGCCAGTAGCAACCGGCAGACAGCGAAATGGGGGCGTGGTTCACGGGGACCGCGCCCCTTTTTGATTCAAATGCTTGAGAAATCGCCCTCCCCCCATTTCTGGGGGGATAAGATTGGCGAATATTTCTTTTACCTTCGCCGTGCTACCATTGGTTGTTAAGGAAACGTTAACCCTTACTCACGAGGCTATCCCATGGGAAATGAGTGGATCATCGACGTTCTGGAAGACCTGAAGACCTTCGCCCGGATGAATGGCCTGGACACCCTGGCCAGTCAGCTGGACGACACCGCAGAAGTCGCCCGGATCGAGATTGAGTCCACCATGACGGGGGCGCCGCTATCGGTGGTGGGTGATGGGACCAAATTTGGACGACTTCCTGCACAGACTGGAACAGGCCACCGGGCTTGACCAGCTACAAGACCTGATCGTCGCGCTGCGCGACAGGTTTTCCGTAGATCACATCGTCTATCACTGGGTTAGTGCCGACGGCGAGCAATATGGCTGCGGCACCTACAGCCCGGAGTGGGTACAGCGTTACGTCGATCTGGACTACCTGCGCATCGACCCGGTGGTTCTGGGCTGTTTCAGCCGGTTCCACCCCGTCGACTGGAAGCGGCTGGACTGGAGCGGGAAGGCCGCGCGCGCCTTTCGCCGTGACGCCATCGACCACGGGGTCGGAAATCAGGGCTATTCCATTCCGATCCGGGGCCCGAACGGGCAATTCGCGCTGTTCACCGTGTCCCACAATTGCGACGACGAAACCTGGGCCGAATTCGCGCGGGACAATCAGCGGACCCTCATATTGGTGGCGCATTTCTTCAATCAAAAGGCGCTGGAGTTTGAAAAGAACCGCACCCCGCCGCCTGTCAAGCTGCTGTCGCCGCGGGAAACCGATGCGCTGACCTTTCTGGCGATGGGCTATGCCCGGGGGCAGGTGGCCGAGATGCTGGACATCTCGGAACACACCCTGCGGGCCTATATCGAAAGCGCGCGGTTCAAGCTGAACGCGCTGAACACCACCCATGCCGTTGCCCGTGCCCTGACCGAGGGACTGATTGTCGTGGGTGGCAGCGCCCGGGCGGCCTCGGGCGACTGGCCGGGGCGGGGCAGCGTTCCTTCGGCGCGACCGGCCGCAAACGCGGCGGAGTAGCCTTTCGTTAACCTGTCCGTCACGCCGCCGTCGGCGGATGTTAACCATTTCCGTCCTACCCTTTTGACCGGGATCGCTGGCGAAAGGAACGGATGATGCTTCGGTATATCTATGGAACGGATCTGGGGAACTATCCGCGGCTGGCCGCGACCATGTTCAGGGATCGGGCCACGCAGTTTCAGGATCGGCTGGGCTGGGATGTCAGTGTCGACGATCAGGGGTTCGAACGGGATGAATACGACGCGCTCAACCCGCTTTACGCGATCTGGGAAAAGGCCGATGGCACCCACGGCGGGTCCATGCGGTTTCTGCCGACCACCGGGCGGACTATGGCGCGTGATCATTTCGGGCATCTGGGCGGCGCGGAAATCGCCTCTCCGCATGTCTGGGAATGCACTCGGTTCTGCCTGTCCCCCGAGGCGGATGGCAAGGTGGCAGCCGCGCTGATGCTGGGCGGGGGCGAGTTGATGCGAGCCTTCGCCGTGGATCATTTCCTGGGCATTTTCGACGCAAGGATGGTTCGGATCTACCGGATGATCGGCGCCTCGCCCGAGGTGCTGGGCAGCGAGGGGACGGGCATGGGCCGGATCAGCATTGGCCTGTGGTCCTATTCGCCCGAGGCGCGGGCGCGGGTCATCCGCCGGGCGGGTCTGTCCTCGGCCCTGTCCGAGACCTGGTTCGCGCGGTCGTTCGGGCATTCGGTTCGCCCGGAACTGGCAAGAACCGCCTGACGCATCTGGTCCTGTCTGGCGCGCCCCTGTAGGGTCGCGCCATGACCGCGACCGCACTTACATTCTCCGACGATCAGGCGCAGGCCTGGGACACGATTGCCGAGCTATTGCGGGGCAGTGGCGTGGACCTAGACGACAGTCTGCTGACCCCGCCGCGATCGGATCAGATGGCCGTAATGGCGGTGATCGGCAAGGCCGGGTCGGGAAAGACCCTGCTGCTGGCCGAGTTGACGAAGGCGCTGAAAGAGGCAGGTGTCGACATCGTGTCGGGCGATTGGGAAGGCAAGCGCCGCAAGGACCGCCGCACGCTGGCCATTCTTGCCCCGACCAACAAGGCGGCAAGCGTGTTGCGCAACCGGGGCGTTCCGGCAACGACCATCCACCGCATTCTTTATACCCCAGTCTATGACCCCGAATACGAGAAGGTCGCGGAATGGCTGGCCGGGCAGGGTGAGAAGCCCAGCATCGAAGGGCTGACCGAGGTGGCGCTGGACCGCGCCTGGGAAAGCTATCAGACCCATACGTCGATCCCGGCGGCGCTTGCCGCGGCGGGGCTGCGCGGGTCGGACTTCATCACCGGCTGGAAGCGCCGGGAGGACCCTCTCGACATCGGGCTTGTCGATGAAAGTTCGATGCTGGACAAGCGCCAGTTCGAAGACCTTCAGGAAATCTTTCCGACGCTTCTGTTGTTCGGCGATCCGGCACAGTTGCCCCCGGTTCAATCCGAGGGCGGGATGGTGTTCGACCAATTGCCCGAGAACCGGCGGCTGGAATTGCATCGGGTCCACCGGCAAGAGGCGGACAGCCCGATCCTGGACCTTGCCCATGCGTTGGCCGATCCGCAGCTGGATTTCCACGGCTTTGAACAGATGGTGCAAGAGGCTGCCCGGACGGACGACCGCGTGGTCTGGGCCGAACGGGTGGAAAGCGATCTGATGGCCCGGTCGCCGGTGCTGGTCTGGCGCAATGCCACGCGCATCCGCCTGATCCATGCGTTCCGCGCGGCCTATGGCGCGCCGGTGGATGAATTGCTGCCCGGTGAACCATTGATCTGCGACGGGATCGAACTGCCCCTGAAACACCGCAAGAAACGGCTGGATCTTGAGGCGCGCGGCCTGATCAAGGGCGCGCAGGTGGTCTATCTCGGGCCGGGCCGCAAGCCGGGCTTTTCGCGGCTGCATGTCATGGGCGCGGAAGACCCTCAGGTCTCGGCCGCCTCGATCGTGAAAATCGAAAGCCAGGAAGAGGATGAGGAACCCTTCATTCCCTTTGCGGCCCGCATGGGCGCGGTGTTCCTGCATGGCGCGGCGGTGACCATTCACAAGGCCCAAGGGTCGCAATGGGATACGGTGCAGGTCTTTGCCCCCGACATCTATGCCGCAAGCCGCATGGGCCGGGTCGAAGCCGGTCAGCCGCTGTGGAAACGGCTGGCCTATGTGGCGATCACACGGGCCGAGACTCAATTGCGCTGGGTCGTCCGCAACCGTCTGGCCCGCCCGACCGATGCGCTGCGGGTGGATGATCTGCGCGTGCCCGCGACCGCATTGGAATTGACGGCAGAGGAGCTTGAGGCATGAAATCCATCATCGTCACCGGGGCCAGCGCCGGGATCGGGCGGGCCGTGGCGGACCGGTTCCTGTCCGGCGGTTGGCGGGTGGGGCTTCTGGCCCGCCGCGCCGGGGTGCTGGAGGAGATGGCCGCGGGGCATGAGGGAGCGGTGGTGCTGCCCGCCGACGTGGGCGACCCGGCGGCGGTGCAGGCGGCCTTTGACAGCTTTGCCGCGCAGGCCGGTCGGATTGACGTCTTGTTCAACAACGCCGGTATCTTCACCCCCGCCGCGCCGATTGATGAGGTGCCCCTGTCGGACTGGGAAAAGGCCGTGCGCGTGAACCTGAGCGGCATGGTCTATTGCGCCCGCGCTGCCTTTGGCCAGATGCGGCGGCAGAAGCCGCAGGGCGGGCGGATCATCAACAACGGGTCAATCTCGGCCCATGTGCCGCGCGAAGGGGCGGTGACCTATACGGTGACCAAACACGGGATCACCGGGCTGACCCGGCAGTTGGCGCTGGACGGGCGGGCCTTTGGGATCGCCTGCGGCCAGATCGACATCGGCAATGCCATGACCGATCTGCTGGCCGGGATCGCCGAACGCGCCCGGGCCGAGGGGCAGCCGGAACCCCCCAGCTTTGACGTGGCCCATGTGTCCGAAGCGGTCTGGCAAATGGCCGCCCTGCCACCCGAGGCGAACACCCTGTTTCAAACGATCATGGCGACGAAAATGCCCTATGTCGGGCGGGGCTGATTTCCAAGACTAGCGGATGGTGGGTCAAGACCCACCGACACTATCGCCGCAGAAGCGCGAAGGCGGCAGAGGCGGCCCAGCCCGACGCAATGGCGATGATCAGGGCGAGGATCCCGTAGACCGGGGCATTGTCGCGCGACAGTTCATATAGCCAGCGTTCCAGCCCCACCTTATTGACCGGTATCACGGTCTGGTATTCGTCGATGACCTTCCCGTTGCGGGTCAGGAAGATCCGGGTGGAATAGTCGCCTTCGGTCAAGTTCGCAGGCAGAACGACCTCGGTCCGGAACAAGGTCTGTTCCTCGACGTCAACCGCCCCTTCCAAAAGCTGATAGTTGTCCGACGCGCTTCTGATCCGGATCAGCGCCTCGGTAAAGTTTTCCGTGCCGCTGATGTCTGCCCCGACGGACCGGATCGCGCGGGGGATCGACACAGAACGGCGCAGGTCTTCGACGTGGGTCAGCACTTCTTCCAGCGGGCCCGAGGTCGCGACGGCATAGAAGGACGGGGCGGCGTCAACCTCGACCACATCGGTATTGACCCAGATCCCCAACCGCCGGTCCTTGCGCCGGACCGTGACCGGCAGGGAGGGGCCGGAGACGGTGACGATCACCCCAAGCGTGCTGTCTGAGGGCATCGGGGTTTCGCGCCGAACCGCGCCAAAGATCAGGATTTCGGATCCGGTGAAATTCGCGGTGATTGCCACCTCGTCCTGGCTGAGGCCCAGCACAACGCGCTCGGCCTGCGCGGGCAGGGCGAAGAGCAGAAGGAAGACAAGAAGCCGGGCCATCAGTGCTCTCCCGCGTCGGCAAGAGAGTAAAGCTCGGACGGGGTGATCAGAAGATCGAAGGCCAGCTTTAGGCAGACCAGAAGGACGAGCGCGGCGAGCAGAACCCGAAGTTGTTCGGCCTTCATCTTGACACCGATCCGGGTCCCGATCTGCGCCCCGACCACGCCCCCGATCAGCAGGATGACCGCAAGGACGATATCCACGGTGTGGTTCGTGACCGCATGCAGGAAGGTGGTGAAGGCCGCGACAAAGATGATCTGGAACAGCGAGGTGCCGACCACGACCTTGGTTGGCATCCCAAGCAGGTAGATCATCGCGGGGACCATGATGAACCCGCCGCCAACCCCCATGACGGCGGCCAGAACCCCGACGAGCATCCCGACAAGGAGCGGCGGAATGACCGAGATATAGAGGCCCGACACCCGGAATTTCACCTTGAGCGGCAGGTTATGCACCCAGTTATGTTTGTGCCGCTTTGCCCGCACGCCGCCGGAGCGCGATGCGCGGATCATCGCCCGGATGCTTTCGGCAAGCATCAGGGCGCCGACGATCCCGAGGAAGACGACGTAGCAAAGGTTGACCAGCAGATCGACCTGCCCCAGCGCCTTGAGCATGTTGAACAGCCAGACGCCCAGCCCGGACCCGATCAGGCCGCCCACCAGCAGAACCGTTCCCATCCAGAAATCCACGCCGCGCCGTTTGACATGGGCCATCAGCCCGGAGACGGAGGACGCAACGATCTGGTTGGCCGAGGTTGCAACGGCAACCGACGGTGGGATGCCAACGAAAAACAGCAAGGGCGTAATCAGGAACCCCCCGCCCACGCCGAACATCCCCGACAGCACGCCGACCAAGCCCCCCAATCCAAGGATCAGGAAGAAATCGACCGAAACCTCGGCGATGGGGAGGTAGATTTGCATGTCAGGTCAATTGTCTACGCGGGGTTTGTCCCAAACAACGCCTTTCCGCCGCCAGTGTCAAATGCCCGGCGGTCACCGGGCGGGGAAAACTCTGTGATTCTCTGCGCTGGACCGCGCCGTCGCGCGAATCTGGACTTATGACAGGCCCCGCAGGTAGCGCCGCAGCACCTTTTCCAGCTTGGCCGCGCCCAAGGGCGCCATCGCCTTGGTGTGTTCGTGGCTGATCTTTTCGCTGCTCATTCCCGCCGCCATGTTGGTGATGGTCGAGATCGCCGCGCAGCGCAGCCCGAGGAACCGGCCAAGGATCACCTCTGGCACGGTGGACATGCCCACTGCATCCGCGCCCAACATCTTGATCGCCCGGATTTCCGCCGGGGTTTCGAAGGACGGGCCGGAATACCAGGCGTAGATGCCCTGTGCCATCGGCACCTTGTCTTCGGCCGCGGCCGCGACCAAGCCTGTGCGCATCTCTGCGTCGTAGGCCTCGGTCATCGGGACAAAGCGGCTGTCTGTCGCCTCGCCAATCAACGGGTTCAGCCCGGAAAAGTTGATGTGGTCGGACAGGCACATGATGGACCCGGTCGCCATGTCGGGCCGCAGCGATCCGGCGGCATTGGTGGCGATCATCATTTCCGCGCCCAATTCGCGCAGCACCTCAAGCGGGGTGCGCATGGCCGATGGGTCGCCCTTTTCGTAGTAATGCGCCCGCCCGCCGAACACGGCGACCCGCACCCCTTCCAGCGTGCCGATCACAAGGTTGGGGTTGTGGCCGCTGACGCCTGCGTGCGGGAACCCCGGCAGTTCGGAATAGGGGATGGCAATCCCCTCGACCGCGCCTGCAAGGTGGCCAAGGCCGGACCCGAGGACCAGACCGAGGCGAACAGGTTCCGACCCGACCCGTTCCCGGATCAGGTCGGCGATATCAGCGCTCTTTGACATAGGGTTCTCCGCCCGCGCGCGGCGGGATCGCCTTACCGACAAACCCGGCAAGGATGACGACAGTCAGGATGTAGGGCAGAGCGTCCAGCAACTGCACCTGCACCCGCACACCAAAGGCCTTTTCAAGGATGTCGGGCCGCAGCGCCAGCGCCTGAAGATAGCCGAACAACAGGGTCGCCCCCAGTGCATACCATGGCCGCCACTTGGCGAAGATCAGCGCGGCAAGCGCGATATAGCCCCGGCCTGCCGTCATATCCTTGGTAAACCCGGCCTGAAGCGAGGTGGACAGATACGCCCCGGCGATGCCGCACAAGATCCCGCAGATCAGCACGGCGGAGTAGCGCAGCCGCACCACGGAGATGCCGGCGGTATCGACGGCAGCAGGGTTTTCGCCCACGGCCCGCAGCCGCAACCCGAACCTGGTGCGGAACAGGATCCACCAGGTCAGCGGCACCGCAAGGAAGGCGATATAGGTGATCGTCGTGTGCCCCGACAGAAGTTCGGAATAAACCCGCATCGGAAAGTTCGCTTGCGCGATTTCCCGGATCTTGGTCAGCGCACCGGGGAACACCCAGGGTTCAAACCGGGCCCCACCGGACAATTGCGGCGTCCGCCCACCCTGCGCGAACCAGCTTTGCGCAATCACGACGGTGATCCCGGCCGCGAAGAAGTTGATCGCCACCCCCGAAATCAGTTGGTTGCCCCGAAAGGTGATCGAGGCCAGCCCGTGCACGACCGACAGCACAAGCGATCCGGCGATGGCGGCCAGAAGCCCGACCCAGACCGACCCGGAGACGGCAGCAAATGCCCCGGCAAGGAAGGCCGCGGCCAACATCTTGCCCTCCAGCCCGATGTCGAAGATCCCGGCCCGTTCTGAAAACAGGCCGGCAAGGCAGGCCAGAAGCAGCGGCACGGCAAGGCGGATGGTTCCGTCGAGGACCGCGATGTCAAAGAGCGAAAGAATGTTCATGTCTGTGTTTCCCTTCGCTTATGCCTGACCGCGTCGAAAGGCCATGAAGGCCCGTTCGATCGGCGCGCGCACCATGTCATCCAGCGCCCCGGTGAACAGGATCACCAACGCCTGAATGACGATGACCATTTCCCGGGGGATCGAGGTCCAGAGCGACAACTCCGCGCCACCCTGATAGAGAAACCCGAAGAGGATCGCGGCAAGGAAGACGCCGAAGGGGTGGTTGCGCCCCATCAGCGCCACGGCGATCCCGATAAAGCCCGCGCCCTCGACCGCATTCAGGACCAGCCGTTCGGCCTCTCCCAGCACGTTGTTGACCGCCATCATCCCGGCCAATCCACCCGAGATGAGCATGGAAACGACGATGATCTTGGTGGGGTTGATGCCCGCGTATTTCGCCGCCGGTTCCGATTTCCCGAAGGCCCGGATGGCATAGCCAAGCCGGGTTTTCCAGATCAGCGCCCAGACCGCGAAACAGGCCGCGACCGCAACGAGGAAGGCCACATTGGCGGGCGAGGTATGCGAGAAGGGGATACCGACCGCACCCAGAACCTCGGACAGGTTCGGAAGATAGGTGGCTTCGGGGAATTTCGCGGTCGCCGGTTCCATCATCCCTTCGGCCTTGATCGGGCCGATCAAGAGAAAGTTCAAAAGCGCCGCGGCGATGAAGTTGAACATGATCGTGGTGATCACGATATGGCTGCCCCGTTTGGCCTGAAGATAGGCGGGGATCAGTGCCCAGGCCGCCCCGAAAAGGGCCGCGCCGACGGCCGACCCGATCAGCGCCAATGTCCAATGTGGCCAGGGGATATAAAGGCAGACAAGCGCCACGCCCAGACCTCCGAGCATCGCTTGCCCTTCCCCGCCGATGTTGAACATCCGCGCGTGAAAGGCGACCGATACGGCCAGCCCGGTGAAGATGAAATTGGTGGCGTAATACAGCGTATAGCCCCAGGCATAAGTCGACCCGAGCGCGCCGTTGACCATGAGCTTGAGCGCGGTCCACGGGTTTTCACCGATGGCAAGGATCACCAATGCCGACAGGATGGCGGCAAGGATCAGCGAGACGAGGGGCACCAGAACGATATCGGCCCATTTCGGCATTCTTTCCATCGGTCAGACCTCCTTGCCCGCGTCGCCGCCTGCATAGGCAAGCTGTTGTTGGATCTCGTGGACCGAGTGTTCGGAACCGGTATCGGTGATCCCGGCCATCAGCAGCCCCAGTTCCTTTTCGTCGGTCTGGTCCGGCAACCGTTCGCCCATGATCTTGCCGTCGAACATCACGGCGATCCGGTCGGACAGGGACATGATTTCGTCCAGTTCGACGCTGACTAGCAGGATCGCCTTGCCCTGATCGCGCAGGGCGACGATCTGCTTGTGAATGAATTCGATTGCGCCAATGTCCACGCCGCGGGTGGGCTGGCCGACCAAGAGCAGGTCGGGATTGCGTTCGATTTCACGCGCGACGACGATCTTTTGCTGGTTGCCGCCAGAAAACGACTTGGCCGCCAGCATCGCGTTGGGCGGGCGCACGTCGAAGGTTTCCATCTTCTTTTCCGTGTCCGCCTTGATCGCCGTGTTGTCCATGAACAGGGCGTTCTTCTGGTACTTCGGGTCGTTGTGATAGCCGAAGGCCACGTTTTCCCATGCCGCGAAATCCATGATCAGACCTTCGCGTTGCCGGTCTTCGGGGACGTGGGCGATGCCGCGCGCGCGTCGGGTCTGCCCATCGGCATAGCGCCCGGTCAGGTCGATCGGTTGTCCGTTTACCCGGATATCACCCGTAGCGATTTCGTAGCCACCCAGCACTTCCAGCAGCTCGGACTGGCCGTTCCCGGCCACCCCCGCGATGCCGAGGATTTCCCCCGCCCGGATGGTCAGCGACACATCTTTCAACCGGTGCACCCCGGCGCTGTCGGTGACGTTGAGGTTCTGAACCTCAAGGATCGGCGCGCCCGGTTGCGCAGGGGTCTTATCCACCTGCAACAGAACCTTCCGCCCGACCATCAGCTCGGCCAGTTCCGGCGGGCTGGTCTCGGATGTCTTGACGGTGGCTGTCATCTCGCCCCGCCGCATGACCGACACGGTGTCGGTGATATCCATGATCTCGCGCAGCTTGTGGGTGATCAGGATGATCGTCTTGCCCTCTTCCCGCAGGCGGCCAAGGATGCGGAACAGCTGGTCCGCCTCGGCCGGGGTCAGAACGCCGGTCGGTTCGTCAAGGATCAGGATCTCGGCCTGCCGGTAAAGCGCCTTGAGGATCTCGACCCGCTGTTGCATGCCGACGCCGATTTCCTCGATCTTGGCGTCCGGGTCCACGTTCAGACCGTATTCTGCGGCCAGCGCCTTCAGTTCGGTCCGGGCCTTGGCCAGCGACGGGCGGAGAAGCGCGCCGTCTTCGGCCCCGAGGACCACGTTTTCAAGGACGCTGAAATTCTCGACCAGTTTGAAATGCTGGAACACCATGCCGATGCCGGCGGAAATCGCGGCCTGGCTGTCTGGGATGACCGTCTTCTTTCCGTTGATGAAAATCTCGCCCGAGTCGGCCTTGTAGAAGCCGTAGAGGATCGACATCAGTGTCGATTTCCCGGCCCCGTTTTCACCGATGATCCCGTGGATCGTGCCGGGCATGACCCGGATCGAGATATCCTTGTTCGCCTGCACCGGACCGAAGGCTTTGGATATGCCTTTCAGTTCGATGGCGGGTGCGGTCTCGCTCATCACTGGTATCTCCCCTGACGGCCCTCTGCCGGGGCCTTGGTGCATAAGGGCCGCGCCGATCTCTCAGCGCGGCCCCTTTTTCACTGAACCTGATGGGCCGATCAGAAATCGATGGCCGGGCAGGTTTCGTCCGACATGTAGTCGTGGACAGACAGCTCGCCCGAGGTGATCTGGGCGGCAGCGGCATCCACGGCGGCCAGCATGTCGGCGGAAACCAGGCTGGCGTTGTTGTCGTCCAGCGCATAGCCGACGCCACCGTTTCCGACGCCCATCACGTTGAAGCCGGCCTCAAGCTCCATACCCGCGGTGAAGCTGTCATAAACGGCGTTGTCCACGCGCTTCATCATCGAGGTCAGCACCTGACCCGGGTGCAGGTAGTTCTGGTTGCTGTCGACGCCGATGGACAGGATGTCCTGGTCGGCGGCGGTTTGCAGAACGCCCACGCCGGTGCCGCCAGCAGCGGCATAGACCACATCGGCGCCCTGGCTGATCTGGGCCAGCGTCAGTTCGGACCCTTTCACCGGGTCATTCCATGCGGCGGGGGTGGTGCCGGTCATGTTGGCGATCACGGTCGCGTCGGGGTTCACGGCCAGAACACCCTGCGCATAGCCGCAGCCAAAGCGACGGATCAACGGGATATCCATGCCGCCGATAAAGCCGACGGTGCCGGTTTCCGAGGCCATCGCGGCCATCATGCCCACAAGGTAGGACCCTTCATGTTCGTTGAACACGATCGACCGCACGTTCGGCTGATCGACGACCATGTCGATGATGGCGAACTTGGTGTCCGGGTAGTCCTGCGCAACAGCTTCCAGCGGGGTCGCCCAGGAGAAACCGGCCATCACGATCGGGTTGTTGCCGGCTTCGGCAAAGCGGCGGATCGCCTGTTCGCGCTGCGCGTCCGAGCTGATCTCGAACTCGGCATAGCTGCCGCCGGTTTCATCGGCCCAACGCTGCGCGCCGTTGAAGGCAGCTTCGTTGAAGGATTTGTCGAACTTGCCACCAAGGTCGAAAATGATCGCCGGGTCGGCCAGCGCCGCGCCCGTCGTCAGGGCAAGGGCAGCGGTCGCGCCGAGGAATTTCTGCATGAGGCTCATATGGATCTCCCAGTTTTGTTTTTCTTGGCAAAGCCAGCCGGAACCGTTCCGGCCCTGTCGCCAAGTAACAGACATCTTGCGTGCCAGAGTCAATTTAGCGCGGGAAGATTCTGTTGGGTCAACAGGATTTCCGTTGCGGCAGCCATTATTTTGACCATTTAGTCAGAAAAAAGGAAGAATTCCCGATTTGGCGTTCCGCTCGGCGGTCACATCCGTGAAGGAAACCGGGCAACCACCACAGCCCGCATCGATTCGTTTGGGTGGCGAGGGGTCGCTAAAGCGTCTTGCGAAGAATCAACGCGGCCACCGGCGCGGCGCCGCTGCGGGCGTAGTACCCCGCCCGCTTGCCAACGGCGTCGAAACCGGCCTGCGCATAAAGCGCCCGTGCCGGACCGTTGTCTTCCGCCACTTCAAGGAAAAGATATCTGGCGCCCCGGTCTTTGGCAGCAGTTTCGAAGTCGGACAGCGTTTCCCGGGCAAGTCCGGCACGCCGATGATCGGGGTGGGTTGCCAGGGTCAGAACCTCGGCCTCGTCCAGAATGATCCGTCCCAGCACGAAGGACCGTGCCGTTCCCGACAGAATGATGGCGGGGTCAGCAAGAAGCGCGTCGATCTCGGCCTCGGTCCAGCCGCGTTCGGGGGCGAAGGCCAGCGCGTGGGTCGCGGCCAGATCGGCGGCCAGGCTCATGGCAGCAGGATCGGGCCCGTATCGCGGGCCGGTGCCGCGTTGGCGGGCCGGATATAGAGCGGGGCAGGGCGGGGCAGCGCAGGATCGTGTCGCCGGGTTGCGGCGATCTGGGCGACGGCCTCAATCCGCGCCTCTGACGTCAGCGCGTCAGGCGTCAACACATCCGCAGGAAGGGCCGTTTCCGCGACCAGAAGCGCCGGGCCATCGCCCTGCATCAGATAGGCTTGGCCGCGTGGGGCCGGAATGGCGAGCGCCCGGCAGGTATCAGCGAGCCCAAGCACATCGAAGCCCGAAATACCGACTGCGGGGATGCCAAGCCCCAGCGCGAGACCCCGGGCGGCGCTGACCGAGATACGGATGCCGGTGAAATTGCCCGGCCCGATGCCGACGCCGACCGCGTCCAGATCGCGCCAGCCGATCCCGGCGGCGGCCAGAACCTCTTCCAGCATCGGCATCAGGTGCTCGGCCTGCCCGCGCGCCATATCGTCGATCCGGGTGGACATCTGACCCCGGTGCAGCAGCGCAGCGGCGCAATAGGGCCCCGAGGTGTCGAAGGCCAGGATCGTCGGGTCGCTCATGCCAGAGAGAAGGTCAGCGGTTTGGTTGCGTGGCGTTGCACCACGCCTTTCGCTTCAAGATCAAGCTGCACGCATTTCAGCCACCAGCCTGATGTCGCGCCACCGGGAAACAGATCGTCGGGAAGATGGGCCTTTGCGGCCTTCTTGATCGCGGATGCGGTCATCGGGTCCGCCCCGGTCATGACAGTCAGCATCGCGGATTTCATCGCGCCATACTTCGCGGCGTCGACCCGGGTCACCTGACCCGGGGTATTGACGTTCTCAACCTCGATCTTGTCGCCGGACATGGGATCAGGCCGCGACGGGCCGGACCTCGGTCACTTCGGGGATGTAGTGGCGCAGCAGGTTTTCGATGCCCATCTTGAGCGTGAGTGTCGACGACGGGCAGCCTGCGCAGGCGCCCTGCATGTGCAGGTAGACGATGCCACGGTCAAATCCGTGGAACGTGATGTCGCCCCCGTCCTGCGCGACGGCAGGGCGGACGCGGGTATCCAGCAATTCCTTGATCTGGGCGACAATCTCGCCGTCTTCGCCGTCGTGATCCGCGTGGCCACCGGCAGAGGTGCCGTCCTCGCCGCTGATCACCGGCGCGCCGGACTGGAAATGTTCCATGATCGCGCCAAGGATCGCCGGTTTCAGATGGTCCCATTCGGTGCCGTCGGCCTTGGTCACGGTCACGAAATCCGACCCGAAGAATACGCCGGTCACGCCAGAGACGGCAAAGATCCGCTGGGCCAGTGGCGATGTCGCCGCGGCCTCGGCCGAGGGGAAATCGGCGGTGCCGGTCTGCAGCACGGTCTGTCCCGGCAGGAACTTGAGCGTGGCGGGGTTCGGGGTGCTTTCGGTCTGGATGAACATAGCGGGCCAACCTTTTCTGTCAGATATCCGATATGCGCCTGCACCCGGCGCAAGTCAAGGTTTGGAACGGTTCTAAACTGGGGGCGCGGGCCGGGATCAGCCGATATTGTCGGCGGCAAGCATGGCGAAGGCCGGGATGTTGAACCCCGCATGGATCAGCGCCCCGAACCCGGCGGTGCCGGTGCGCAACCGACACGCCATGAGGATCAGCCCAAGGATGAAGGCCCCGCCGATCAGCCCCAGTGCGCCCCCGGTCAGCGATATGCCCCGCGCAGCCAGAAGCGCGACATGCCAGCCGGTGAACAACAAGAGGGCCGCGCCGATCTGGTTGGGCCGGTCCGTCCGGTCAATCAGCGCCCCGCGCCAGAACGCCTCTTCCAAGGTGCCATTCACGATGCCGCCGATGACCACCGCCCCGATAACAAGCGCAGGCAAGGCCGCGAAGGCCCCCGTCAAAAGCGCCGCCGCCCAAAGCGCGATGACGGGCAGGGCGGCCACCAGCAAGAGGCCCGGCCCGGGGCGGCCCGGCACGAGGATCTGCCGAAATCCGGCCGGCCCGAGTTTCCAAAGCGTCAGCGGCAGCAGGATCAGGACCCAATAGATCGCCAGCCCAATTCCATAGCCCACAATCGGGCGCAGCCACCCCGTCAGCCACCACAGCAGCCCGGCAAGAATCGCGACAAGAATCGAGATCTCGCGGGCAAGGCGGCGGTCCATCAGGTGATCGCTTCGAGTTTTTCTTTGGACAGTTCGCCCGGAACGATGGTGACCGGGACAGGCAGGCTCCCCGATTCCCGGCTTAGTTGGGACACCAGCGGGCCGGGCCCCTTCTTGTCGGTTCCGGCCCCAAGGACCAGAACGCCGATCTCATCGTCCTCGCGGATCTGCGACAGGATTTCCGGCACCGCCTCGCCCTCGCGGATCACAAGTTCAGGGTCGACGCCCTGTTTGTCCCGCATCCATTTGGCGAAGACCTCGAAATGGGCATGGATCCGTTCGCGGGCCTCTTCGCGCATGATTTCGCCCACGCCGATCCAGTGATTGAATTCATCGGGGGGAATGACCGACAGGATTTGCACACCGCCGCCGGTTCGGGCAGCGCGCATGGCGGCAAAGCGCATGGCGTTCAGGCATTCCCGGCTGTCATCCAGCACGACGAGGAACTTGCGCATTGGTATCTCCGTTTCGGTTCTGGTGGATATTGGCGCATGGGCGGCGGGCTGGCAACAAGTGGCCGCGACAGGATGGGCAAGATCCGCGTCACCCGGTGCCGCGCCGGGCACCGCGGGCCAGCAGGGCCGGCACCAGCGCCGACAGGATCAAAAGCCGTAGAACATGCGCGGCGGCGACGAATCCGGGGTTCGCGCCGATGGCTACCCCGATCACGGCCATGGTTTCCAGACCACCCGGCGCAAAGGCCACGAGGACACGCAGAAGCGGCATGTCCACCAGACCGGCGGCAAGGGCCGCGGCGACAAAACCCGTTGCCGCGATGACAAGCGTGGCGACCAACCCGACCACGCCGTAGCGCCGCAGTTCGCCCAGCCGGATACCGGCAAAGCGGCTGCCGATCAGGGTGCCGATCAACGCCAGCGCCGGAAAGCTGATCCAGTGGGATAGGCCGCCCGGGGCCAGCACGGACAGCCGGGCCGCCGCGCCCACGACCATTCCTGCCATCAGTACCGGGGCGGGCACGCCGGTGCGCCGGACAAGCGGGTAAAGAAGCGTGGCCGCCCCCACGCTGGCCGCCGTTTGAACCAGTGTCATTTCCTGAAACGCTTGCCCGGGCAGGGACAATCCCGGCCCCGTGTCGATCCCGGCAAGGCCTGCCGCAATGGGAACCAGCAGCGTCAGTGCCAGCAGTCGCACCGCCTGCACCACGACGATGATCCGGCTGTCCGCCCCTAGATCCTCGCCCAGCCCGATGACAAAACTCAGGTGACCGGGGGTGGCGGCCAGCAGGGCGGTCGTTCGGTCGGTTCCCAACCCACGCCGGATGACGGCCTGTGCGCCCAGCATCATCACCACCAGCGACACCCCGAGGACGGCAAAGGCAAGGGGCCATGTGGCGATGGCCGACAGGCTGTCGCGGGACACGCCCGCCCCGATGGTGATCCCGGTCAGCAGAAAGACGATATTGCGCAGCCAGACGGGGAAGGGTTGTCCCAGCCCCGCAAGCGCCAGCAAAGTGGCCAGAAGCGCCGGACCAGTCAGAAGCGGCACCGGCACGCCGAGCGCGACCGCCGCAAGCGACCCGACAAGGGCGGTCGCCCCAAGGGTTCCAAGCTGCCGGGCAAGCGCCAAGGGCATGGTTCGTGCCTTTCTAGCCTGCGCTGCGCGCCCAGTCCCAATACATCTCGCGCACCCGGCGGGTGACCGGGCCGACCTGATACTGCCGGTCGTCGAAGGCCGTGACCGGGGTCACCTTGGACATGTTCCCGGACAGGAATACCTCGTCCGCATCGCGGAAATCATCGAAGGTCAGGACGGTTTCGTTTACACGGACCCCGTCAGCGGCAAGGTTGCTGATGTGGCGGGCGCGGGTGATCCCGGACAGGAAGGTGCCATTGGCGATGGGGGTAAAGACCTCGCCGTCCTTGACCATGAAGACATTGGCTGTGGCGGTTTCGGCGACATTGCCCATCGCGTCGGCGACCAGCGCGTTGCCAAATCCCTTCGCCCGCGCCTCGGCCAGCATCCGGGCATTGTTGGGGTAAAGGCAGCCGGCCTTTGCGTTGACCACCGCGCTTTCCAGAACCGGGCGGCGGAACCGGGTCGTGGTCAGGGTCGTCGTGGCGTCCGGGCCGGCCATCGGGATCGCCTCGAGGCAGATGGCAAAGCCGGTTTCTTCGGGGCCGGGGATGATCGCGGTCGGGTCGCCGTGGATACCCCAATACATCGGGCGGATATAGACGGCGGTGCCGGGGGCAAAGCGGCGGACCCCTTCCATCACCATCTGGACCATGTCGTCGGACGACACGGTGGGCGTCAGCATCAGGGCCTTGGCCGAGCGGTTCACGCGGGCGCAGTGCGCCTCAAGATCAGGCGCCAGCCCATCGACCCAGCGCGCGCCGTCAAACACCGTGCTTCCCAGCCAGCTGCCGTGGTCGGCGGCCCGCATCACCGGGATATCGCCGCTGTGCCATGCGCCGTTGAAGTAGGTGTGAATCTCGGTTCCGACGGCCATTCCGCGTCCTCCTTTTTCGCGGACGGTAGGCCCATGTGGCGGGAAGGTCCAGACGCGGAAAAGCGCCCGGGCGGGGGCGGCCAGCGGGGTATTGATAGACCGTGCCGTTATGTTCGTGTTCCTTGGGCCCAACACAGCGGCTCTCGGTGCGCGCACAAAAACGCGAGTTTCGAACCAGTTCGGTTCAGAAATGCATAGCCCGACCTGCGGCATCGCCGATTGAATGTGCTGTCCGGGCGATTAGGTTGTGTCGCAACCGAAATGTAAACGCAGGCCCCAACGATGAGTGACCCTACCCCCTATACCCCGCCCAAGGTCTGGACATGGAACAAGGACAGCGGGGGCAGGTTCGCCTCCATCAACCGTCCCATCGCCGGTCCGACCCATGACAAGGACTTGCCGGTGGGCGATCATCCGTTCCAGCTTTATTCGCTGGCCACGCCGAACGGGGTGAAGGTCACGGTCATGTTCGAGGAATTGCTGGCCGCGGGGCACAGTGATGCCGAATATGACGCCTGGGTTGTCAACATCAACGAGGGCGAGCAGTTCGGGTCGGGATTTGTCGCGGTGAACCCCAATTCGAAGATCCCCGCGCTGCTGGACCGGAGCGGGCCCGACCCTGTGCGGGTTTTCGAGTCCGGTTCGATCCTGCTGCATCTGGCCGAGAAATTCGGGGCGTTTCTGGCACCGGAAGGGCCGGAGCGGACCGAAACCCTGAACTGGCTGTTCTGGCAGATGGGTGCCGCGCCCTATCTCGGCGGCGGGTTCGGCCATTTCTATGCCTATGCGCCCGAAAAGTGGGAGTATCCGATCGACCGTTTCGCGATGGAGGCGAAACGACAGCTGGATGTGCTCGACCGGGCCCTGGCAGAGCGGCCCTTCCTTGCCGGAGAGCGTTACACGATTGCGGATATGGCCAATTGGGCGTGGTTCGGGCAACTGGCGCTTGGGCGGCTCTATAACGCGGCCGAGTTTCTGGATGTGGCCAGCTATGCCCATGTCATGCGCTGGGCGACAGAAATTGATGCCCGTCCGGCGGTCAAACGCGGCCGGATCGTGAACCGGGCCTGGGGCGCGGAACACGAACAGGTGCCGAACCGGCACAGCGCGGCGGATATCGACGAGGCTCTGGCCAAGGCGCCCTAGTCGAATGGTGGGTTAAAACCCACCTTACCGGACCGGAAAGTAAGGTGGGTCTTGACCCACCTTCACCCGGCCTTAGCCGCGCAGCATTCCGACGATGTCGTAGGTCTGTTCAAGGATAGGGGCCGCAATGGCGCGGGCGCGTTCGGCACCGCGGGCCAGCGTCCGGTCAATCTCGGCCGGGTCGTCCATCAGCCGCTTCATCTCGGTCGAGATGGGGCCGAGTCTGTCCACCGCCAGATCGGCCAGCGCCGGTTTGAACCGGCCCCAGCCCGCGTTTGCGTATTCGGCGATCACCGCCTCGGGGCTTTGATCGGACAGGGCGGCGTAGATATCGACAAGGTTGCGCGCCTCGGGCCGGTCGGCCAGCCCGTCCAGCGTTTCAGGCAGCGGTTCCGGGTCGGTCTTGGCCTTCTTGAACTTCTTCGCGATCGTATCCGCATCGTCGAGCATGTTGATCCGCTCCATGTCGGATTCGCCCGATTTTGACATCTTCTTGGTGCCGTCCCGCAGGTTCATTACCCGCATGGCCGGCCCTTCGATGACCGGGGTGGTCAGCGGGAAGAAATCGACCTTGTAGTCATGGTTGAACTTGGCCGCGATGTCGCGGGTCAACTCCACATGCTGTTTCTGGTCCTCACCAACGGGGACGTGGGTCGCGTGATACAGCAGGATGTCGGCGGCCATGAGCGAAGGGTAGGCATAAAGGCCCAGCGATTGCTTTTCTGCGTTCTTCCCGGCCTTTTCCTTGAACTGGGTCATCCGGTTCATCCAGCCCACCCGCGCGACGCAGTTGAAGATCCAGCCCAGTTCGGCGTGCTGGCTGACCTGGCTTTGGTTGAACAGGATGGATTGTTCCGGGTCGATGCCCGAGGCGAGGTAGCCCGCCGCAACTTCGCGCGTGGCGGTTCGCAGCTCTGCCGGGTCCTGCCAGACGGTGATCGCGTGCAGGTCCACCACGCAATAGACGGTCTCGAACGCGCCGCCCTGCATGCCGACGAACCGCTTGATCGCGCCAAGGTAGTTGCCAAGGGTCAGCCCGCCGGAGGGCTTGATCCCGGAAAACACACGGGGGGTAAAGGTCGTTTCGGTCATGGGGGCCACGCGGAGTGTCTGGATTTCAGGTCCCGGCTGGCTTAGCTAGGGACGCAATGGGCGTCAACCACAAGGGCGCGGGGCAGGGGGCAGGAATGGACGAAGAGACAAGATACGAAAGCCCGTTCAACAGCATTCCACCGGTGGTGCTGATCCTCGTCTTTGCGGTGATCGGGGTCGAAGCGGTGTTGACCCTTGCAGGGTCCGGGGTCTTGCCGCAGCCGGGCGCGTTGGGTTGGCGGCTGGACCTTGTGGAACGGTTTGCCGTGTCGCCGGTGGTGCTGGACCGGGTCGTGTCCGGTGCGGACCGCAGCCTCGACATGCTGCTGCGCTTCGTCGCTTATCCCTTTGTTCACCTTGGTCTGACCCATGCGGCCTTTGCCGCTGTCATGCTGCTTGCACTGGGAAAATTCCTTGGTGACGCGTGGAGCGCGCTGTCGCTGATCGTCCTGATGCTGCTGGCGACACTGGCCGGGGCGGTGGCGCATGGGTTGTTTGCCAGCCATCCGCAGATGCCGCTGGTCGGGGCCTACCCGGCGATTTACGGGCTGATCGGGGGCTTCACCTATGTCCAGTGGCTGCGGGCCGGTCAGGACGGGGGCAGCCGTTGGCTGGCCTTCCGGCTGATCGGGGTGCTTTTGGGGCTGCAACTGGTGTTCGGGCTGATGTTCGGCTCGATCCCGCATTGGCAGGCGGATGTGACCGGCTTCGTCGTCGGGCTGGTCGCCTCGCCCATTCTGGGGCCGGGCGGCTGGGCGCATTTCCTGTCCCGCATTCGCCAGCGCTAGGTTTGGTGGGTCAAGACCCACCTTACGCAGGTTGGCACGGGTAAGGTGGGTTTCAACCCACCCTAGCGGCGCAGCGCGCGCCGGAAGTCCCCCAGACGGAACGCCCCGACAAGGTGACCGACCCCGAAATAAACCACGATCCCGACCGTGACGAGGATTGCCAGCGCGCCATAACGGGTGCCCGCCGCCCCAAGGAACGGTTGCAACGCGGCGGCAAGCCACCACAGCGCCGCCCCCATCACCGCCGAGGCAAGGCAGATCCGCCAGAACCGCCGCCGGAACCGCGCGTCGGTCTGCGCGGCAGGCCCCATCCCGCGCGACGCCAGCCAAAGGATCACCACGGTCGACCATCCGGCGATGGTCGTTCCGATGGCCGCCGCAAGATAGCCGATGACCGGGGACAGGCCGATGGCAAGCCCGGCGTTCACCGCAAGCGCGACAAGGGCGATGTAGAAGGGCGTGCGCGTATCTTCGCGGGCGAAGAACAAGGGCTGCAGCACCTTTTGCAGCACGAAGGCCGGAAGCCCCATGCCATAGACCGCCACCGCCAAAGCCGTGGCCATCGTGTCGTCCGTGCCAAAGGCCCCGCGTTCGAACAGCACGCTGACCAGCGGGACGGGGATCGCCACCAGCGCCACAGCGGCGGGGATGGTCAGGGCCAGCGACATCTCGGACGCGCGGTTATAGGCGTTCTGGCCGCCGTCGGTGTCACCCGCGCGCAGGCGTCGGGACAGGTCGGGCAGAAGGACAACCCCGACCGCAATCCCCACGACGCCCAGCGGAAGCTGATACAGCCGGTCAGCATAGGACAGCCAGGCGACCGCACCATCGTAAAAGCTGGCCACCTGCCGCCCGATCAGCAGGTTCACCTGCACCACTCCCCCGGCAAGGGCGGCGGGGGCGGCGATGATCGCCAGCCGTTTCAACTCTGGCGTCATCCGGGGGCGGCGCGGGCGCAGATCGAACCCGGCCCGGCGCGCGGCGATCCAGACCAGCCCCATCTGGGCGATCCCGGCCAGCGGCACGGCCCAGATCAGCGTATCCCCCACCGGCCAGCCCATGGCAGAGGCGAGGGCCATTGCGCCGATGAACAGGATGTTCAGCAGCACCGGCGCCGCCGCGGCCGCCATGAACCGCCCCGTCGCGTTCAACACGCCCGAGAGCAGCGCGGCGATCGAGATGAACAGGATGTAGGGAAAGGCGATCCGCCCGAAGTGAACCGCAAGATCGTACCGTTCGTCGCCAAGAAATCCGCTGGCCATGGCAATCACCAGCCAGGGCATTGCGAAATGGGCCACGACCGAAAAGATCACAAGGATGAAGGCCAGCCCCGACAGGGCATCGCGGGCAAAACTTTGGGCGTCTTCGCCGGCCTCCAGCCGCTTGGAGAACATCGGCACGAAGGCCATGTTGAACGCCCCTTCGGCAAAGAAGCGGCGGAACATGTTGGGCAGGGAAAAGGCGATCAGGAACGCCTCGGCCACCGGGCCGGTGCCAAGATAGGCGGCAATCAGGATATCGCGGACAAAGCCCAGAAGGCGGCTGATCAGGGTCCAGAACCCCACAGTCAGGAAACCGGATACAAGTCGGATCTGTTTCGCCACGGGTTGCCCTGCCTACCCAGAATTGTCTTGGGCCTTCCTACCGCCTCGGGCCGTTCAGGGCCATCGGGAATTGCGCGGGGCCTAGCTGGTCGCCCGTTCCACGCCGGCCGTAATCGCCTCGCGCAGCTTCTTTTCCAGCGTGGCCCGTTTCGATTCCGCGTGGAATTTCAGCCCGAACATATCCTTGACGTAGAAGGTATCGACCACCTGCTCGCCATAGGTCGCGATCACCGCGCTGGCGATATAAACGTTGCTGATCGCAAGGGTCCGGGTCAGGTCAAACAAAAGCCCGGGCCGGTCGCGGGTATCGACCTCGATGATGGTGTAGATCTCGGACCCTTCGTTGTCGAAGGTAATCGAGGTCGGCACCCGGAAGGCGCGTTCGCGTTTCTTGATCTTGTCCCGGTCCTTGAGCGCCTCGCGGGCCACGACCTCGCCCTTCAGGGTTCGTTCGATCATCTGCCGCAGGCGGGGCAGGCGGGCAGTTTCATAGGGGTGGCCTTCCGCGTCCTGAATCCAGAAGATCGCGGTCGCGTAACCGTCCTTGGAGGTATAGGTGCGGGCGTCCACCACGTTCGCGCCGACCAGCGCCAGCGCGCCTGTCATCCGCGAGAACAGGCCCGGATGGTCGGCCATGGCGAAACAGGCGCGGGTGGCGTCCCTATCGGCGTCTGGCGTGATGTCGATGCGGATCTCGTCATCCGTGATGCCGCGCAGAAGATGGGCAAAGACCACATGCGCGGCTGCCGGAAGACCCTGCCAATAGGGGCCGTAGTGGCGCTGGGTTTCGGTGCGCAGATCCTTGGCGTCCCAATTGGTCAGGGCGTCGCGCAGGGCCTTGCGGGCTTCGTTTTCGCGGGTGTCGCGGTTGAGGTCTTCCAACCCGTTTTCAAGGGCCGCGCGGGTTTCCTTGTAAAGACCGCGCAGCAGCATGGCCTTCCAGTTGTTCCATGTCGTCGGCCCGACGCCCCGAATGTCGCAGACGGTCAGCACGGTCAGCAGGTCCAGCCGTTCGACGGATTTCACCGCCTTGGCGAAGTCGCGCACGGTGCGGGGTTCGGCGATATCGCGTTTCTGTGCCGTATCGGACATCAGCAGGTGATAGCGCACCAGCCATTCGACGGTATCGCATTCCTTTTGCTTCAGGCCCAGACGCGGGGCCACCTTGCGGGCGATCTGGGCACCCAGAACCGAATGATCCTCGTCCCGGCCCTTGCCGATGTCATGCAGCAGCAGGGCGACGTAAAGAACCTTTCGGTTGATCCCGCGCTTGAGGATGCCGCTGGCCACCGGCAATTCCTCGATCAGCTCTTCCCGTTCGATCTGGGCAAGGTGGCTGATGCATTGGATGATGTGCTCGTCCACGGTGTAGCTGTGGTACATGTTGAACTGCATCATCGCGACGATGGGTTCGAATTCGGGGATAAAGGCCGACAGCACCCCAAGTTCGTTCATCCGGCGCAGGGCACGTTCCGGGTTGCCGTGTTTCAGCATCAGGTCAAGGAAGATGCGAATCCCTTCCTTGTCGCTGCGCAGGTCATCGTCGATCAGGTCAAGGTTGGCGGCAAGCAGCCGCATGGCATCCGGGTGCAGCAATGTCCCCGTGCGCAGCGCCTCTTCGAAGATGCGCAGCATGTTGACCTTGTCCGCAAGGAACCCTTTTTCATCCTCGACCGTCAGGCGGTTGTGCTTGATCGCATAGGGCGGCCGGGCCTTGCGCTTGCGGCGCAGCAGCCGCTGCAGCATCGGGGCGGATTTCGTGTGCGTCGCTTCCAGCGAGGTCAGGAAGATGCGGGTCAGTTCGCCTACGCGGGTGGCCTGACGGAAATACTCTTGCATGAAATGCTCGACCGCGCGGCGTCCGCCGTGGTCGCGGTAGCCCATCCTGTCCGCCACCTCGACCTGAAGGTCAAAGGTCAGCTGGTCCTGCGCCCGGCCGGTGGCAAGGTGCAGCTGGCAGCGCACGGCCCAAAGGAAATCCTCGGCCTTGCGGAAGGTGGCGTATTCGTCGGCGGTGAACACGCCACGCCCGACCAGTTCCTTGGCCTCGCGCACGCCATGGACGTATTTGCCGATCCAATAGAGCGATTGCAGGTCGCGCAGCCCGCCCTTGCCCTCTTTCACATTCGGTTCGACCACATAGCGTTGCCCGCCCTGTTTGCGGTGCCGTTCGGCCCGCTCTTCCAGTTTCGCCTCGACGAATTCCCCGGCGGTGGATTTGAACAGTTCGGACCAGAGCCGTTTGCGAAGCGTCGCGAACAGGGTTTCGTCGCCGGCAAGGAAACGGGCTTCGATCAGGGCGGTCCGGATCGTGTAATCCTCGGCCCCCATGCGGATGCAATCCTTCACCGTGCGGCTTGCATGACCGACCTTCAGTTTCAGATCCCAGAGCATGTACAGCATGCTTTCGATCAGGCTCTCGGCCCAGGGGGTGATCTTGTAGGGGGTCATGAACAGCAGATCGACATCGGATTGCGGCGCCATCTCGCCCCGGCCATAGCCGCCGACCGCGACCAGCGCCATGCGTTCCGCCTCGGTCGGATTGGCAAGCGGGTGCAGATGGTCGCGCGCGACCATCAGGACAGTCATCACCACCTGATCCGTCAGAAAGGCATAGCTGCGGATTGCGGCGCGGGCGTTGAACGGGTCGGCCGCCAGGGCGGCGGCGATGGCGGCGCGCCCGGTTTTCAGCGCCTCTGACAGGGTGGTGACAGTTTCCTGCCGCTTGGCCCGGTTGTCCTCTGCCGCATCAAAGGCGGCGGCAAGACCCGCCTCAACCGCGGCGCGGTCAAAAATATCCTGCGCCGGGCAGATCAGCCCGCCCGGCGCATCGATGGTTTCGTCCAATGTGGCAGCGGCGCTAGAGGCCGGCACCGCCGAAGGCTCTGGGAGCAGGGTCAAGGATTACCACCTGATTGTTCTGGATCGTGGCCACCGCCAGCCCGCGGGTGTTGGTGCCATTGGCGTTCAGCCGGAAAATGCCCGACGTGCCTTGGAACCCCTGCGCCTGGGTCAGCGCGGACCGGGTCAGGGCATCGCTGTTTCCGGCCGCGACAAGCGCGCCAATGGCGGCGATCCCGTCATAGGCCAGACCGGCCAGCGGGTGGGGCGTGCCACCATAGGCGGCGGCATAGCGGGCCTCGAAATTGGCCTGCATTGCGGTGTCAGGCACCGCGAAGATGCCACCCTGAACACCGGGAAGGGCCAAAGTTTGCGGCAGGCTGTCCCAACGGGTCAGGCCGATATACTGGGTGTCCGCCGGGTTCAGCCCGTTTTCGGGAAGGACTGTGGCAAGGATCGGCAGGTCGGCGTTCACACCGGCGGTCATGAAGATCGCCTCGCCGCCGTTCGACCGGGTGGTCGAAACGATGCCCCGGGCCCCGTTCAGGATACCCTGCTGCGACAGCGGATAAGAGGCCACACCGGCAACCGTGCCGCCCGCGCGGGTCACGGCACTGGCGATCGCATCGCGTCCTGCCATGCCGGGGATGTCGTCCGAATGGACGATGGTGATCCGGTCGTCACCCTGCGCCACGGCGTAGCGGGCCAAACGGTTCGCGGTGTTTTCAAAGGTCGCCCCAAGGACAAAGACGTTGCCCCCGGCAATCGCGGTGTTGTTCGAAAAGGCAAGAACGTTGATCCCGCGATTGGCGACCGCAAGGCCCGCCGCATTTGCAGATTCGGCGTAGAGCGGACCAAGGATGATCTTGGCCCCGTCGTTCACGGCCTGGGTCGCGACGGCGGCGGTGGTCGCAGGATCGGCCCCGGTGTTGTAGACGCGCAGGTCGATCTGCGCACCCTGAAGGTCCGCAATCGCCATGCGGGCCGCGTTTTCAAAGTTTTGCGCCAGGAAGGCGTCGGACGAATTTCCGGACCCCGCAGGAACCAGAAGTGCGACCTGCACCGGGCGCGACGTGTTGATGCTGGGGCCGCCGCCGCCCATCGGGATCGGTTCACAGGCGGCAAGCCAGACCATCGCGGCCATGGCAAGGATTCGGGCAGCCGCCTTGCGGGCGGCGGACAAACAGGCAAACATCGACACACTACTCCCCTTGTCGTGGCCCGTCCCCTGGGCCAGATGCGGGTCTATCATAGTGGCGGGGGGCGAAGGGTCTAGGCATGAATTTCGTGAAACAGCGGCTGGCGCCGGGCCTTTACTTCGTCACGACCCCCATCGGAAACGCGCGGGACATCACCTTGCGGGCGCTGGATGTGCTCGCCTCGGCAGATGTGATCGCCGCCGAAGACACGCGGACAGCGCGAAAACTGATGGATATTCATGGGGTTCCGCTGGACGGGCGCAGGGTTGTCGCCTTTCACGACCATTCCGGCAAAGCCGTCACCGACCGGATCATCGCGCAGGTATCCGCCGGGCAATCCGTCGCCTATGTCTCTGAAGCGGGCACGCCACTTGTTGCCGATCCGGGCTATGAACTGGGCCGCGCGGCGATCGAGGCGGGGCTGGATGTGATCGCCGCCCCCGGAGCCTCGGCCGTATTGACCGCGCTGGCGGTGTCGGGTCTGCCGACAGACCGGTTCCTGTTCGCCGGGTTCCTGCCGTCCGGTGCGACACAACGGGACACCGAACTGGCCGCCCTGCGCGATCTGCCCTTCACCATCGTCTTTTATGAATCGCCGAAGCGCGTTCACGACTTGTTAGTGTCGATGTGTAAAATCTTAGGCAATGACCGGGATGCCGTCGTGGCCCGCGAATTGACCAAGAAGTTCGAGGAAATCAGCCGTGGCACCCTGTCCGAACTTGCCGATGCCTTTGACGGGCGGTCGGTGAAGGGTGAAATTGTCGTTCTTGTCGGCCGGGCCGGGGCCCGCGTGGTCGAGGACATGGATATCGAGGCGGCCTTGCGTGACGCGATGCAGACCATGCGGGTGAAGGATGCGGCCACCGCCGTGGCGGGGGCGATGGGCCTTCCCCGGCGGCAGGTCTATCAGCTTGCCCTCAGTCTCGGGAAAGAGGACGACGGGTGACGCACGATGACTTGTTCCACGACTACGCGCCGCGACGGAAGCTGGCCGATCCGGTTGGACGAACGCGCCGCGACAAGGGCAAGACCAGCTATCTGGCCGGGCTCGCTGCCGAAGATATCGTCGCCCGCCACTACGACCGGGCCGGGGCCAGGGAAATCGCGCGGCGCTGGCGCGGCAGGGGTGCCGAGATCGACCTGATCTGCCATGACGGCCAGTCCTACCTTTTTGTAGAGATCAAGACATCACGCAACTTCGAGGCGGCGCAGGCCCATTACACCCGCCGCCAGTCGGAACGGATCGTCCTTGCCGCGCAGGAATTTCTGGGCGGGCGCGAGGGCGGGTTGCTGAACCCGATGCGACTTGATCTTGCCTTGGTGGATCGGACTGGCGCGGTGCGGGTGATCGAAAACGCGGTCTGGTTCGACTGACCGGCCGGGCGCTGGACCATTGAACCGCCGCCGCCCATGCGCCATGTATCAGGCAAC
The DNA here is from genome assembly GCF_004145845.1 of Loktanella sp. IMCC34160. GTDB lineage: Bacteria > Pseudomonadota > Alphaproteobacteria > Rhodobacterales > Rhodobacteraceae > SELP01. The sequence continues at coordinate 285,228 of NZ_SELP01000001.1, forward strand.
CAAGTGAAAGGACCGCGGATATGCCGCTTAAGGTTGCCATACAGATGGACCCGATCGCGCCGATCAACATCGACGCCGACAGCACCTTCCGGATCGCCGAAGAGGCGCAGGCGCGGGGGCACGAGCTGTTCTACTACACCCCCGACCGGCTGGCCTATCAGGAAGGCCGGGTGACGGCGCGGGGTTGGCCGCTGACCGTGCAGCGAGTGAAGGGCGACCATTTCCGGCTGGGCGAGGAACAAGAGGTCGACCTGTCGGACTATGACGTTGTCTGGCTGCGGCAGGACCCGCCCTTCGACATGGGCTATATCACAACGACCCATATCCTTGACATGATCCACCCCGGCACGCTGGTCGTGAATGACCCGTTCTGGGTGCGGAACTATCCCGAAAAGCTGCTGGTGCTGCAATTTCCGGACCTGACCCCGCCCACGGCCATCGCCCGCGATCTCGACACGCTGCGCGCCTTCCGGGCCAAGCACGGCGATATCATCCTCAAACCGCTTTACGGAAACGGTGGGGCGGGGGTGTTCAAGCTGACCTCTTCGGACGGGAACCTTGCCTCGCTTCACGAGATGTTCACCGGCATCAACCGCGAACCGCTGATCGTGCAGAAATTCCTGCCCGATGTCAGCGCGGGCGACAAACGGGTGATCCTTGTCGATGGCGAGCCTGTGGGCGCGATCAACCGGGTGCCGGCGCACGGCGAAACCCGGTCGAACATGCATGTGGGGGGACGGCCCGAAAAGGTCGCCCTGACCGACCGCGACCGTGAGATTTGCGCGCGGATCGGGCCGCTGCTGAAGGAGAAGGGCCAGATCTTCGTCGGGATCGACGTGATCGGCAACTGGCTGACCGAGATCAACGTGACCTCGCCCACCGGCATTCAGGAGTTGGAGCGGTTCGACGGCACCAATGTCGCCGAAAAGATCTGGCAGGCGATCGAGGCGCGGCGCGGCTGATGTCCCTGCGCCTGAAGCTCTATGCCCTTGGCAACCGGCTGACGCTGAAGCCATTGTTCGCGCGGGTGAAGGACCCGGCCCGCGATGGGGCAAGGATCGACAGGCTGGCGGCGATGGCGGGCGGCTATCCGCCGCTGTCCCTGCATTTGCGGCGGCCCTTGGGCGGCAGGCCGGGGCATTGGATTGCCGGGCCGGGGACACGGGCGGACCGGGTTATCCTTTACCTTCACGGCGGGGCCTATTTCGCCGGGTCGGGGATTACCCATGGCCCGATGCTGGCGCGGTTGTCCGGATATGCCGGGGCCCCGGTCTTTGCGCAGGACTACAGGCTGTTGCAGGACGCGCCGTTTCCGGCGGCGCATGACGATGCCCTTGCCGCGTGGGACGACCTGATTGCGCGTGGTTGGTCGCCCGACCGGATCGTGCTGGGTGGCGACAGCGCGGGCGGCGGGCTGATGCTGGCCCTGCTGGCAACACTGTGCGGGCGTGGAACACCACCTGCGGGGGCGTTCGCCCTGTCGCCCTGGACGGACCTGAGCCTTTCGGGCGACAGCATTGGCAAGAACGCCCGTGCCGATGCGGTTCTTCCGGCCCACCGGATGAAAGAGGCGGCGGCGGCCTATCTGGACGGGGCGTCGGCGGATGATCCGCGCGCGTCGCCGCTGTTCGCGGATTTTCCCAACCCGCCCCCGGTTCTGTTGCAGGTGGGCAGCCCGGAAATTCTGGTAGACGATACCTATCGGATGGCCAACCGGTTGCGCGATGCCGGTGGCGACGTTCTGGTCGAAACCTGGGACGGGGCGCCGCACGGCTGGCACATGGGCGCGGCCTGGGTGCCCGAGGCACGGGCGGCGCTGCGCCGGGTGGGGGCCTTCGTTCAGACCTCTTTCGACAGCGCCAACCGGTAGCTGACCGCCTCGGCCATATGGGGTTTGCGCACGGCATCTGCCCCGTCCAGATCGGCGATGGTGCGGGCAACGCGCAGCACCCGATGATACCCCCGTGCGGACAGCCCGAATTTCTCGGCCACACGCACCAGCAGGTCCTTGCCTTCCGGGTCGGGGGTTGCGGCCTCTTCCAGCGCCTGACCTTCCAGATCGGCGTTCACCCGCATCCCGTCTTGTCCCTTGAACCGCGCCGTCTGCACGTCGCGCGCCGCCGCGACCCGCGCGGCGACCGTTTCGGACGCATCCCCGGACGCGGGCAGGTCAAGGTCGGTATAGGCCACGGGGGGCACCTCGACCCGCAGGTCGAAGCGGTCCATCAGCGGGCCGGAAATCCGGCCAAGATAATCCTCGCCGCACTGCGGGACGCGGGCGCAGGCGCGGGCCGGATCCGACATGTAGCCGCATTTGCAGGGGTTCGCGGCGGCGACCAGAAGGAACCGGCAGGGGTATCGGACATGGGCGCTGGCACGGGCGACCATGACCTCGCCCGTTTCAATCGGCTGGCGCAGGGTTTCCAGAACGGTCCGGGGGAATTCGGGGAATTCATCCATGAACAGCACACCGTTGTGGGCCAGGCTGATCTCGCCCGGTTTCGCACCGCGCCCGCCGCCGACGATGGCGGGCATCGACGCGGTGTGATGCGGTTCGCGGAAGGGCCGGGTGCGGCTGATCCCGCCTTCGTCCAGAAGCCCGGCGATGGAATGGATCATCGAGGTTTCCAGCGCCTCGGTCGCGGTCAGGGGCGGAAGGATGCCGGGAATTCGGGCGGCGAGCATGGACTTACCCGATCCCGGCGTGCCGACCATCAGGATATGGTGGCGTCCGGCAGCGGCGATCTCCAGCGCCCGTTTCGCCCGTTCCTGCCCCTTCACATCGCGCAGGTCGCGCCCGCCGGTCATGGTCGCCACCTCGCCGGGTTCGGAGGGGGACAGCGGGGCCTGCCCGGTGAAATGACGGATGGTTTCGGACAGAGAGGCAGGCGCGATCACCTCGGTCCCGCCTACCCATGCGGCTTCGGCCCCAACGCCCTTGGGGCACAGCAGGCGTCGGTCTTCGGCGGCGGCGGCCATGGCGGCGGGCAGGGCGCCGGTGACGGGCACGAGCGTGCCATCCAGAGACAATTCCCCCAGCGCCACGGTTTCGCTGACCAAATCCTTGGGCAGGATGTCGAGCGCGGCCAAAAGGGCTAGCGCGATGGGCAGGTCGAAATGCGATCCTTCTTTGGGCAGGTCGGCGGGCGACAGGTTCACGGTGATCCGGGACGAGGGCAGCGATATCCCAAGCGCGTTGATCGCGGCGCGGACCCGTTCGCGGGCTTCCGACACCGCCTTGTCGGGCAGGCCGACCACGGCAAAGGCGGGCATGCCGGAGCTGACGGCGCATTGCACCTCGACCAGCCGGGCCTCTACCCCTTCGAATGCCACCGTATAGGTGATCGCGCCCATAAACGTCCCCGTTAACCACGTCCTGTGAAATGGTTAACGGGGCTTTGGTTTACGAATGGTAAATGGTCATGAATTCAGGGAAGGCTTCGGGGTCGTTGATGGTCTTTGCGCGACAATGGGCATTACAGAACCCGAACCGCCGCCCGTCCAGCTCCATCACATGGGTGACCGGATCGCCGGAATAGGGGCAGGCGGTGTTTTCGCTGTCGGTCCCGTCGACGGCCCGGGCGGAAAGCGGCACGGGGCCGGGCCAGTCCCGCGTTGCCAACCCCAATTGGTATTGCGCCGGTTCGATGGTTTCGGTCAGGGCCAGTGCGCGCCAGCGGCGGAACGACGGGTGGGCCAGATGGGCCGCGACATACTCCGCCGCCGCCTCGCTGACCGGCAGGCCATATCCTGCGAACCGGGCCGCGACCGGGGCATAGAATGCATCAGCCAGCGAATAGGCCCCGAAAAGCCACGGTCCATGGCCGCCGAAATTCTCGCGGGCATAGGCCCAAAGCTGCTCAATCCGGGCAAGGTCGCGTTGCACCGCGTCGGATGGGGCAAAGCCGACCCAAGAAGTGCGAATGTTCATCGGGCAGTCGCCGCGAAGCGCGGTGAACCCCGAATGCATTTCCGCGACAAGGTTTCGCGCCGTCGCCCGGGCGGCCGGATCGGCGGGCCACAGACCGGCCCCCGGGTGCCGTTCGGCCAGCGTTTCGGCAATCGACATCGTGTCGGTCAGAACGATGCCCGCATCGGTGCGTACTGCGGGCACGGTTCGGGCAATTCCCAAGGGGGCAAGGTCATCCTGCATGGTGCCCGAATAGAGCCCCACCATCTTGAACCGATGGTCGATGCCAAAGGCGTGGTACATCAGCCAGCCGCGCAACGACCAGCTGGAATAGCTGCGGTCGCCGATGAAAATCTCGTCACTCATGATCCGTCTCCGATTGCTTTGGCCGGACCATAGGGCCGGTCCGCGCAACACTGGAAACGATCATTTGTTGGGGTGTCCATCACGGATGGTGATTGATCCGCCCGACGCGCCAGCCGCCGCCCGCGAACGTCATTTCGGTCACGGATAGGGGGTTCACATGCATCTTGATCGCCTCGTCGGGCCGGTTGCCAAGCGCCCGCTGCAGGGCCACGAGGATCACGCCGATGTGGGACACGGCGACAATGTCCTTGCCCTTGTGCGCCATGTTCATCCGGTCGATGAACATGTTCACCCGCAGCGCCACGCGGTTCCAGCTTTCGCCGTTCGGGGCCGCCGCCATGCCGGGGGTTTCCCAGAAGGCCGCAGACAGCTCCGGATCCGCTTCCGCCGCCTCGGCGGCCGTGATCCCGTCCCAGTCGCCAAAGTCGAATTCGCGCAGCTCTGGCGCCATGGTCAGGGGTGCGCGCCCCGCCCCAAGCCGCAGCGCCGTGGCCGAGGCCTGTCGCAGGGTCGAAGTCAGCACGACCGCGCCGAAGGGCAAAAAGGCCGACATCCGCCCGATCGCGGCATGGTTGGACAGGTCGGGGACCACGTCGCGTTGGCCGACGAAACCGTCCTCGTGTGTCGGGCCGTGCCGGACCCAGAACCAGCGGGTTGTTTCCACCATGTCCGCCCCTGAAATCCCTTTGTGAATTGGTCAGAAATAATGATCCGGGCCAAATGTCCCTGCGTAACACCCTGTGACTAGCACGAGACAGGCCAGCGAAACAGCGGGGGAGCGCGAAGAATGGCACTCGATATGGGAAATGACCGGAGAATGTCGCGGGCGGCGATGAAAGCCGAACTGCTGGACGCTGAAACCGAGGCGGCGCTGGCCTATGCCTGGCGCGACCACAGGGACGAACAGGCCCTGCATCGCCTGATCACCGCCTATATGCGGCTGGCCATTTCCATGGCGGCCAAGTTCAAACGCTACGGCGCGCCGATGAACGACCTGATCCAGGAGGCGAGCCTCGGCCTGATGAAGGCGGCGGACAAGTTCGACCCCGATCGCGGCGTGCGGTTTTCGACCTATGCGGTCTGGTGGATCAAGGCGTCGATTCAGGACTATGTGATGCGCAATTGGTCGATGGTGCGCACCGGCTCCACCTCGTCGCAGAAATCCCTGTTTTTCAACCTGCGCCGTGTTCAGGCCCGGATCGAACGCGAGGCGATGGCGACGGGAGAGGAGCTTTCGACCGATGTTCTGCATGACCGCATCGCGACCGAACTGGGGGTGAGCGTGGCGGATGTGGAGATGATGTCGGGGCGTTTGGGCGGGTCTGACTTCTCGCTCAACGCGACGCAGTCCACCGACGACGAGGGGCGCGAGTGGATCGACACCATCGAGGATGACGGACCGGCGACCGAGGACCGGGTCGAACATGCCCATGACACCGAAACCCTGCGCCAATGGCTGCTGACCGCGATGTCGGCGCTGAATGACCGGGAGCGGTTCATCCTGCGGGAACGCCGGTTGCGCGACGATCCCCGGACGCTGGAAAGCCTGGGCGAGGAGATGGGCCTGTCGAAGGAACGCATCCGGCAGCTGGAGGTTGCGGCCTTTGCCAAGATGCGCAAATCGCTTGAGGGTCAGTCGAAGGAAGTGTTCAACTTCCTCGTATGAGGTTCCTTGTCCCCGCTGTTGTGATCGCGTTTTCGGCCGGACTGGCCGGGGCGCAGGACGTGGTGATTATCGGCGAGGTGCATGATAATCCTGCGCATCACCTGACGCAGGCCGAAATGATCCGCGATCTGTCGCCCTCGGCCGTCGTTTTCGAGATGATCTTGCCGGAGCAGGCCACGATTATTGCTCAGATGGGCCGGGTCGATCCTGAGGCGATAGGTTGGGCCGACAGTGGCTGGCCCGCCTTCGACCTGTATCAGCCGGTTTTCGATGCTGTCGGCGCGGTCCCGATTGTCGCGGGTGGCGCGCCACAGACAGAGGTGCGGCGCGCGATTTCGGACGGTGCGGCGGCGGTCTTCGGGCCGGATGCCGCGCGGTTCGGGCTCGACCACCCGCTTGATCCGGCAGAGCAGGCCGCGCGCGAGGCGGGGCAGGCCGAGGCCCATTGCGACGCCCTGCCGCCCGAGATGCTGCCCGGCATGGTCGAGGCGCAGCGGTTTCGGGACGCGGTTCTGGCGCGGGCCGTTCTGGAGGCGGTGGAGGCCCACGGCACCCCGGTTGTCCTGATCACAGGCAACGGACATGCGCGGGCGGACTGGGGCGTTCTCGCCCTTCTGGCACTGGCCGCCGCCGGTCTGGAGGTGGAGACCATTGGCCAGATCGAAGGCCCGCTGGCCGAGGACGACCGGCCATTCGACCGTGTCCTTGTCGCCCCGCCGGTTGATCGCGACGACCCCTGCGCGGTGTTTTCCCAAGGCTGATTGCCCTTCGCCCCTGCAGTGCCTAAGTTTGGCCGAACCTAGTCAAGGACACCGGCCATGTTGCAGGGAAAACGCGTTCTTCTGATTATCGGTGGCGGCATCGCCGCCTTCAAATCGCTGGACCTGATCCGGCGGCTGAAGGAACGCGGCTGCGCGGTGACACCAGTCTTGACCGCCGCCGGGGCGGAGTTCGTCACGCCCCTGTCGGTGTCGGCGTTGGCCGGGGTCAAGGTGCATGATGCCCTGTTCGATCTGACCTCCGAGGCCGAGATGGGCCATATCGAACTGAGCCGGTCCGCCGATCTTGTGGTCGTCGCCCCGGCCACGGCGGACCTGATGGCCAAGATGGCGGGCGGGCTGGCGAATGATCTTGCGTCCACCCTCTTGCTGGCCACGGACAAGCGGGTGCTGATCGCGCCCGCGATGAACGTGCGAATGTGGGACCACCCGGCGACCCAGCGTAATCTGGCAACGCTGCGCGGCGACGGGGTTCTGACCGTTGGCCCGAACGAGGGCGACATGGCTTGCGGCGAATATGGGCCGGGGCGCATGGCCGAACCGCTGGAAATCGTGGCGGCAATCGGGGCCGCGCTGGCCGATGGGCCGCTGAAGGGCAAGCATATCCTTGTAACATCTGGCCCGACCCATGAACCGATCGATCCGGTCCGCTATATCGCGAACCGGTCATCCGGCGCACAGGGCACGGCGATTGCCGCCGCCCTCGCAGCGCTGGGGGCTGAGGTGACATTCGTGACCGGCCCCGCCGATGTGCCGCTGCCGCAGGGCGTGCGGGTCGTGCGTGTGCAGACTGCCCGCGAGATGCTGGAGGCGGTGCAGGGTGCGCTGCCCGCCGATGCCGCTGTCTTTGCGGCGGCCGTGGCCGACTGGCGGGTGGCCAGTGCCTCGGCCAGCAAGATCAAGAAGGACGGCAAGGGGCTTCCGACGCTCGAATTTGCCGAGAACCCCGATATCCTTGCCACCGTCAGCCAGATGACCGAGGGACGGCCCGGTCTGGTCGTGGGGTTCGCCGCCGAAACCGACGATGTGATCGGCCACGCCACGGCCAAACGGGCGCGCAAAGGATGTGACTGGATCCTCGCCAATGATGTCAGCCCGGAAACCGGGATCATGGGCGGGACGGAAAACGCGGTGACGCTGATCACCGCCGAAGGGGCCGAAGATTGGCCGCGCATGGGCAAGGATGAGGTCGCCCGCAGGCTGGCCCAGCGGATCGCTGACGCCATCACGGTGGGTTGAAACCCACCTTACGTGCCTTGGGGGATGATGGCGTATGGTGGGTCTTGACCCACACCGCCAGTCTCAGGCCGGGACAGCCTCCAGCAATTCCCGCCAGCGGTGGCAGCTGACGCTATGCCCGTCCCCGGTGTTTTCAAGCGATGGCTCCTCGCTCCGGCAGCGGTCGATCGCATTGGGACAGCGGGTGTGGAATTTGCATCCCGACGGCTGGTTCAGGGGCGAGGGGATTTCCCCGGTCAGCTTTTGCGCGCTGCCCCGGTCGTCCGGGTCAAGCGAGGGGATCGCCGAGAACAGCGCCTTTGTGTAGGGGTGGCGCGGCGCGGCGAATAGTTTGCGCGTCGGCGCGGTTTCCACCAGCCGCCCCAGATACATCACCGCCACATGGTCGCAGGTGTGGGCGACGACCGAGAGGTCGTGGCTGATGAAAAGGAAGGTCAGGCCCAGATCGGCCTGAAGCTGTTTCAGCAGGTTCAGAACATCCGCCTGAATCGACACATCCAGCGCGGCGACGCTTTCATCCGCCACGATGAACTGCGGCCCGGCCACCAGCGCCCGCGCGATGGAGATGCGCTGCCGCTGCCCGCCGGAAAAGGCGTGTGGAAAGCGGCGCAGGTGTTCTAGGTTCAGACGGCATTTGGCGGCGATCTCGCGCACGCGTTCGTCTGTTTCGGCCCGACCCTTGGTCAGGCCCATCACTTCGAGCGGTTCGGCAATGATGTCGCGCACGGTCATCCGGGGCGACAGCGCGGCATAGGGGTCCTGAAAGATCAGCTGCGCCCGCTTGCGGTAATCCTTGAGCGCGGCCCCGTCGAGCGTGGACAGGTCATAGTCCACTTCGCCGTCCGCGTAGCGGGCATGCCCGCCCGTGATCGGCGCGGCCTTGAGAAGCGCCCGGCCCAACGTGGTCTTGCCCGATCCGGATTCGCCTACCAGCCCGAAGAATGAACCGCGTTCGATATCCAGCGAAACGCCGTTCACGGCGTTCAGGATGGTCTTGTTGAAGATGCCCTTACCGATCTGGTAGCCAACGGTCAGGTCGCGGGCGGAAATCAGGATGTCATCGGTCATTTCCCGGTCTCCTTCGGATCGTGCAGGTGGCAGGCGACGCGGTGGTCCGGGTCGATCCAGATATCCTGCGGCAGGCGGGTCTTGCACATGTCGCCCATGAACTCCTGACAGCGGGTGTGGAAGACGCAGCCCGAGGGCCGTTCCAGCGGCGAGGGGATATCGCCCGGCACCGGCACCAGCGGCGCGTCAAGATCGTCAAGCTGGGGCAGGGCGGCGATCAGCCCGCGGGTGTAGGGGTGTTTGGGGTTGCGGATTACTTCGCGCACCGGGCCTTCCTCGACCACCCGGCCCAGATACATGACGCAGACCTTGTCGGCGGTCTGCGCCACGACGCCAAGGTCATGGGTGATAAAGATGATCCCCATGTGAAATTCGTTCACGAGGTCTTTCATCAGGTCGATAACCTGCGCCTGAATGGTCACGTCCAGCGCGGTTGTCGGTTCGTCGGCGATCAGCAGTTTGGGCTTGGTCGACAGGGCCATGGCGATCATCGCCCGCTGCCGCATCCCGCCTGACAGTTCAAAGGCGAACTGGTCGATCCGTTTGGCGGGGTCCGAGATCCCCACCCGGTCCAGCATTTCAATCGACAGCGCACGGGCCTGCGCCTTGGACATGTCGGAATGCAGCATCAGCTGTTCGATCATCTGGCTGCCGATGGTGATCGCGGGGGCGAAGCTGGCCATCGGTTCCTGAAAGATCATCGAGATCGCCCCACCCCGGACGATCTTCATATCGGCGGGCCGCTTGAGCGACAGCACATCGACCTCTCCGTGGTCGTCGGTGTGCAGGGTGATCTTGCTGCCCTCGTCATAGACGGCGTTCCGGGCGTTCAGGTGCATCAGCGCCTTGGCGGTTACCGATTTGCCCGACCCGCTTTCGCCGACCAGCCCCATCACCTCGCCTTTCTTGAGCGAGAAGGACACGTCGTCCACCGCCTTGACCAGCCCCTCGTCGGTGCGGAACCGCAGCGTCAGGTTCTTTACGTCGATCAGTGAAGTCATTTGTGCGTGTCCGAATAGGGGTCTGCGGCATCCCGAAGCCCGTCGCCCACGAAGACGAAGGCCATCACGAGGGCGATGAAGAAGATCACCGGGATGAAGTACCATTGATAGTTCAGAAGGACATCGGCCGAGGTCACGTTCTGCAGCATGACGCCAAGGCTGTTGACCGGGTCCTTCAGCCCCAGCCCGATGAAGGACAGCGCCGTTTCGGACAGCACCATGTAGGGGAAGGAAATTACCAGATCGACGATGATGTAGCTGGTGAAGCTGGGCAGCAGATGCTTGCGGATCACATGGCCGGGCCGGGCGCCGCACAATTGCGCGGCCAGCACATATTCCTGGTTCCGTTCGGTCAGAAGATGGGTCCGCACCCGCCGGGCGAGCGTGGGCCAGCCGATCAGCCCGAGGATCAGGGATATGTAGAAGAACCGCGCCTCTGCCGTCATTTCAGGGGGCATGAAGGCGGCGACCGCCATGAACAGCGGGATTGCAGGGACGGTTCGGACCGCATCCGTGACCATCTGGATCACGCTGTCGATCCAGCCCCCGTAATATCCGGATATGCCGCCGATGATCAGCGCCAGAACGAAGGCGATAAAGACCCCGATTGTCCCCACCTGCATCGAGGTCCAGATCGCGTGGAGCGTTCTGCTGAAGATATCCTTGCCGCTGGAGTCGGTGCCGAAGATATGCACAAACCCGCCTTCGGTCCTTGTGGCGAACAGGTGGGTGTCCATCGGGATGACCCCGAACAGTTTGTAGTCCCAGCCCTCCTCGAAGAAGTAGATGTAGTGACGCTGTTCGGTGTCGATCTTGGTCACCCAGCGGAAGTTGGTGGCCATCGACCGTTCCCGTGTGACCCCGTAGACGAAGGGGCGGAATGAACAGCCCGCGTCGTCACAGAACTGCGGAATCTGCGGTGCGCCGTTGGTATAGTCCTTGTTCCGGCCGGCGATGGTTGGGTCGTAAGGGGACAGGAAGGGCGCGAAGATCCCCGATAGGAGCAGGGCCAGAAGAACCCAGGCGGCGATCATGGCGGCCCGCTGTTTCTTGAACCGGGCCCAGATCAGCTGTCGCTGCGACGCGGTGAAATAGGCCTCTTTCGCCTTCTGGTCGGCGCCGAATTGCGGGGTGTCGGTGGTCTGGTCAGTCATTTCGGTCACCGCATGATGGACTTGCGGACGCGCGGATCAAGCACGGCCAACAGAACGTCGGTCAGGAAGTTCAGCGTCACGATGGACGCGGTGAGAAGGAAGATGATCGCCCCGGCAAGCTGTTGGTCGTTGGAACGCGCCAGCGCCTCGATCAGAAGCGCGCCTGCGTCGGTCAGCACGAGGATCAGCGCCACGATTGGCAATTCGTTGAAGATACGGTTCAGGTCAAAGCCAAGGCTGTTGACGATCGGACCCAGTGCGTGCCGGGCCGGATAGCGCCACAGAAGCTTGCGGCCATGGACCCCGCGCGCGGCCGCGGCGGTCACGTAAAGCTTGCCCACTTCATCCGACATCAGCGCCCGAACGGTTTGCAGGGCAAAGGCGGTGGCCGACCAGCCAAGGATGAAGATCGGCAGCCACGCGTGTTTCATCAGGTCGACGAACTTGTCCCAGCCCCAGGGCGCGTCGCGGTATTCGTTTGAAAACAACCCGGTCAGCGTTTCCCCGAACCAGACCGTTGAAAACAGCATGATGACCAGCGCCAGAAGGAAGTTCGGCATGGCAAGGCCGAAGTAGCTGACGATCCGCAGGGTGTTGTTGAGGTAGGGGTTGTTGGTTGCCGCCGAGATCATGCCGACCGGGATCGCGATGGCATAGGCCAGCACGAGAGAGGCAAGGCAGATCGACAGCGACAGCCAGAATTTCGTGCCCAGAAGCTGGGCGATGTTGACCCGCAGGATACAGCTGTCGCCGAATTCGCCCTGAAAGGCGCCGACGATCCAGCTGACCCAGCGTTCCATGAAGGGCCGGTCCAGCCCAAGCCGCTGGCGCTCGACCTCGATATCCTCGACCGAAATGCCGGACCCTTGGGTGTTCTTGAAGGCAAGGTAGCGTTCGGCGCAGTCGCCGGGCACCAGTTCCATCAGGGTAAAGACAACAAGCGACACGATGATCAGCGTGATCATCGCCATGCTGGCGCGTGTCGCCACGAATTTTCCGAATTGAAGCATCTTGCGTGCGCGCCCCGTGTCCCCGTTTGAATGGCCGGTTTCGGCCTTGGTGGCGGCGGGCGAAACAGGTCGCCCGCCGCGGGTTCAAGTTGACAAGGCCGGGGCCTTATTCGTCAAGCCACCACTGGGTCGCCCGATAGGGATAGGTCCGGTAGTACTCGTAAGAGTGGGTCTTGAAGTCTGCAAAGTTCTGCAGGCTGTTGTGGTGATACAACGGCGCCGGTGCGTTGACCGTGCCGATGAACAACAGGTTCTCGACCATGTTCTTCACAAGGTTCTGACCAAGTGCTTCGAATTCGGCGCTGCCCTGAGCGGCGGACTGGAACGCGTTGATGTCGGCCATCAGCTGCTTGACATAGTCCGGCGGTTCAACGCCCGACGCGCCACCGCTGTCGACCCATTCGGCCCAGAGCATCCCGTTGCGGACGCCAAAGTAGTTTTCGAACGGCGGCACCCACAGTTCGTTGTTGCCCAGAACGATCGCCAGCGGCTGCGACTTGCGCCACATCACCACGTCAAGCTGGTTGGACGACTGTGCCGACCGGTATTCGTCCGGGGTCACTTCCTTCACCACCGACTGGACGCCGACATCGGCCCAGTATTGCGCGACCAGTTCGACGGTCTGCCCGGCGATACCCTGAGTCGAGAAGTTCATGTTCAGAACCAGTTTCTCGCCATTGGGCATTTCACGGAACCCGTCGCCGTCGGTATCGACCATGCCCATGTCATCAAGCAGGGCATTGGCCGCGGCGGGATCGTATTCCGCCTTGTAAGACAGCCATGCCTCGTCGATGAAGGCGGGCAGTGGCGAGAAGCCGACGTATTGCTGCGGGGTGCCAAGGCCGAAGAAGCCGACCTCGTTCAACTCGTCACGGTTGATCGCGACAGACATCGCCTCGCGGAACCGCAGGTCACCAAAGGTTGCCCGGCGGGCCGGATCGTCGTGGGTGACGTTGAACCCGAAGGCGCCGATGGTGATTTCAGGACGCAGGTCGATGGTGTAGTTCCCGGCTTCCTGATTTTCCAGAAGGATCGGGGCCGAAGCAAGCTGCAGCGACTGGGCCTTATAGTCCACTTCGCCGTTGACCAGCTTCAGGATCCGCACCTCGTTGTCGTTGATGTAAACTTCGTCCTGTTCCGAGATATAGGGAAGCTGCTGACCGGTCGGGTCAACCTGGAAGAAGTAGGGGTTGGCGACAAGGTGACGGCCTTCGGTGGTGTCCGTCACGTAGATGTGGCTTTCCAGCGTCGGCACGGTTGCCTTGGGCAGGCTGTCCGCGATGTCGGGACGCGACAGCATCGGCGAGGGCGTGTCCGTCCAGTCCGAGTTGCCCCAGTAGGCCTTGATCGCGTCATAGCCATTTTCGAACCCGAGGCTTTGGGCGTAGGCGTCCGCGTCCGGGTTGATGTCGGGGTGGAACTGGCCAAGGAAGTGCCGCGGCTGGAACCCCTGACCAAAGTGCGTGGCGAAGTGGGCCAGAAGGCCGGGCTTCGGCGCGGGCAGGTTGAACACCACCGTGGTTTCATCCGGGGCGTCGACGGTCATCCGTTCGCCGGCGACGGTGACATAGTCCTTCCAGGTTTCGAAGATGTTCGAATCCATGTGCAGGTTGTCATACCAGAACTTCACGTCGGCGCTGGTGAAGGGCGCGCCGTCCGACCATTTGTGGCCTTCCCGCAGATGGAAGGTCAGCTGGGTGAAGTCGTCATTCCATTCCCAGGATTCCGCGACGTTCGGCACGATGGTCTGAAGGTCGTCGGAATAGCGCACAAGGTTGACGTGGCGGACCGACAGGAAGTCCGAGGTGCCAGCCTCGGTCGCGTTCGACAGGACATCCAGCGTTCCGCCGTAACGGCCGATGCTGTCATAGGGCACCATGACCAGCGGGTTCGACGGCAGCCGGTCTTCCAGCGCCGGCAGGTCGCCGTTGCCCTGAATGCGGGCGTTCAGCGCCGCCGCATCCGGGTTCGACGAAAACGACATGTCGCAGCCTGCGGCCGCTTCGAATTCATCAAGGTTGTATTGCTGCGGGAATGCGCCTTCGGCGACCCCCTGCATATCGGCGAGGGTGATCGCCGGGCAATTGGCGTAGGCGGCTGCCGGTATCAGCAGCGAAGCTACGCCTGAAAGCAGATATTTCTTCATGTTCTCTCCTGTTGTCAGACAAGGTTGTCGTGCGGGTCTGTTGTTTTCTTTGCGACCCACCCCAAGCCGAGCCATGTCATGCTAGGGTCGGGGCGTGGTTTTCGTTAGGTCCAATTGGATCGCTGTTTCGATCCAGACTGGCCTGATCGGTCGACCGGCGCGAAGTGGTTTTGGTCCGTCACATCCCCCTTTCCTGCGACCCACCCGGTCCGGGCCGCGATGGCCGCCGGTGGCTGGTCTGCCCGGAAACTGAAACAACCGTGTGACGCCCGGGCTGCGCCACGCTGTGATTGCGCCCCGCGTTGGCGGGGCCTTCGCTTAGGGCCCTGATCGGCGGCGGGCGCCGTCGGGCGTTATCATTGTCTGGCTGAACCGGCCCTGTGCATGGGTCATCCGGTGGTCGATCAGCCGGCGGGACAGGTCCAGCAGGATCGGCCCGGCATCAGGATCATTGGCGATGTTCCGCGCCTCGCCCGCCTCTGCATGGTCGAACAGGATCTGCGGCAGGCCGCCATTGAAATGCACCAGCGTGAACCGTTCGCCGCGCAGCACCGACAGGTTGCAGCGGTCGCTGTCCAGTCCCAGATCGGCCTGCCAGCGGGTCGGGCTGATCGGATCGCCGAAATCCAGCTCGGAATAACTATGGCTACGCCAATCGGCGGGCTGCGCCCCGTCCAGAAACGGCCGCAGGCTGCGCCCGTCCATCGTATCGGGGATATCAAGCCCCAGAAGATCAAGGATCGTCGGCGTCACGTCGATGCTTTCGGTCGGGGCGTCGATTCGTGCGCCGGCATTGGCCCGGTGGTCGGGATCGCAGATGATCAGCGGCACGTGATAGGCGCTGTCGTAATAGCTCATCTTGCCCCAGCCGTGGTGGTCGCCCAGCAATTCACCGTGGTCTGCGGTCACGACCAGAAGCGTATCTTCCCACTGTCCGCTGTCCTTCAGAAAGGCGACAACGCGGCCAAGGTGGTGGTCCACCTCGGTTGCCAGCCCAAGGTAAATCGACCGCAGCATCGCGGCAGTCTCTTCCGTTTCGGGCAGATCGGGAAAACCTTCGACGTTGGACGCCAAGCTCTTCGCCGCCAGCGCCGAGGCGTTGAACGGATGCTCCGCCGCCTCGGCCTCTTTGTCGCGGGGCTGCGCAGGGTGGGGCAGCGTGGTGGGGTCATACATCCGGTTGTAAGGCGCGGGCGCGACAAGTGGCGGATGCGGCCGGATATAGGTCAGATGCGCGAACCAGCCTTTCGGCCTTGCGCGCAGGTCGTCGATCAGCCGGTTGGTCAGAAAGGCCGTGTCGCTGTCGTCCGCGCTGTAGATCGCCGGATCGTCCGGGCGGTCGCCCTTGGGCCGGAAGATATCCGGGTAGGGCGGTACATCGTAGCCCTTGGCCAGAAGATCGGCGCGCCAGGGCCAGCTTTCCTCCAGCCGCATTTCCACGGCCTCGACGAACCCCGGCATGACCTGTTCATAGGACTTGAGAACGGGATCACCTACCGCGTGAACACGCGGGTCCGCCGCGCTGTCGGTATAGCCATAAAGCAGCGGCAACCAGCCACCCTTGCGGACCTCGGTCGCGATATTCGGCGTGTCATGGGGCAGAGGGGTGCCGTTACGCACCGCCCGGTGGTTCATGGCGTATTGTCCGGTCAGGATCGACGCCCGAGAGGGGCCGCAGGGGTTAGTGACCGAATAATGCCGGTGAAACGAAACCCCTTCCGCCATCAGGCCGTTCAGTGTGGGCAGGTCAACATGACCGGCCAGCGCGCCGTGCAGACAATCCGCACGCAGCTGGTCGATGATGACGAACAGGACGTTTCGACGGTGGTGCACGTCAGCCCTCTTTAGGTGTCTTCGAATCGAAGCAAATACGCTCTGCCGAGTCGGATCAAGAAAAACGTGGATATTTGTGGGAATTTATGCGCAAATACACGCGACATGATCCAGAATGGGTGTGGAAGTGCCCGAATCTTCCTCGTTTTCCACAAATAACCGCTCTGACTCGGCGCGGTCCGGTGCCAGTGATGCGCCCGAGGCCATTCGGATTCGCGATCGGGCCGTCGAGTTCTTGCGTTCCGCAGCGCCGGTCGCGCTTGGGCATTTCCGGCAGGTGCTGGACGTCGACCACAAGGCCGACCAGAGCCCGGTGACGCGGGCGGACCGGGCCACGGAACGGGCCATCCGGGACAGCATCGCGGCGGAATTTCCCGAGGATGGCATTTTCGGGGAAGAGTTTGGACGCGTCGCTGGGGACAGCGCCGCCCTTTGGATCATCGACCCGATCGACGGCACCCGCAGTTTCATTTCCGGGCACCCGCTGTTTGGAATGCTTTTGGCCCGAATGGCGGCCGGGGTCGTGCAGGCCTCTGCCGTGGCCCTGCCGGCGGTGAATGAATTCTACGCGGCGGCGCGTGGCGGCGGGGCGGTCCTGAACGGCCAGCCGATCGCCGTCTCTAGCTGCACCGATCCGATGGCGGCGACGATCTATGTCAACGAAGGCGAACGGCTGTGGCGGACCGAACCGGACCTTCTGTCCAGGCTGATGCAGCTTGGCCAGAATCGCCGGTTTTCCTACGACTGCGCACCCTATGGGCTACTGGCCTCCGGGCATGTCGATGTGGTCGTCGATTGCGGGCTGGAACCCTATGACTACCTGCCTGTATCGCTTCTGGTGGAAGAGGCGGGCGGGGCAATCACCGACTGGCAGGGGCAGCCCTTGACGCTCGAGTCGGACGGGCGGGTGGTCGCGGCGGCAACGCCCGCGCTTCATGCGGCGCTGTTGCAGCAGGTGTTCAGCTAGCGCCGTCGATTTCCCGCAGGAAGGCCCGGATCACCGGCAGGTCACGCCGCATCGACAGGTTGACCAGCGTTTCGGTCATGGCCAGCGACATGCCCGACAGGGGCACCCGTTCGATCCGCGGGTCATAACCAAGTTCAGCTTCGGACACGAAACCGATGCCCGCACCCGAGGCGACGACCTCTCGCATGGCTTCGCGGCCCTCCACCTCGATCACTGGGGTCAGGCGCGCGCCCGCGGCCCGGGCGGCGGTTTCCAGCGCGGCCCGGGTGCGCGACCCCGTCTCGCGGAACACAAGCGGCATCTGGCGCAGGTCTGACAGGGACAGGCTGACGGTTCCGGGGGGCAGGAACCCGCGCGCGACGATTGCGACAATCGGGGTTTCGCCAAGATCGCGGCAATCAAGGTCCGGGGCCGGGTCAAGGCTGCCCAGAATGCCAATCTCGGCGTCATAATTGCGCAGGGCCGCCAGCACCTGTTGCGAATTGCCGGTGGTCAGGCGGACAAAGACATCGGGGTGCCGGGCCCGAAAGGCGCCCAGCGCGTCGGTCACATGCAGGGCCGAATCCGCCACGATCCGCAGGGTGCCCGTGACCGCCGCCCGTGCCTGTTGCAGGTGGCTGGCGATCCGGTCTTCCACCTCGAAATACTGGCGGGTCAGCAGCAGCAGGTCCTCGCCCGCAGGGGTCAGTCGCACGCGGCGCCCATCCCGCGAAAACAACAGGACATCGTGATCCTGTTCCAGCCGCTTGACCTGATCCGACAGGGCCGGCTGGGTCTGGTGCAGGGCAGCTGCGGCGGCGGAAAACCCACCGTGAACCGCCACATGGTGAAACGCCCGAAGCTGACTGTAGCGCATCTATATGCAATCCTTATAAATGGATAGGATATAAAGATTTTACATATAATGCGAAGTCCCGCAACCTGACCAGCAGTTGCCACCCGAGGGAGCGCGCTATGACCGCCTTTCCACCCCCCAAGATGGGAGAGCCCTATCTGCTGACCCCCGGTCCGCTGACCACCGCCTATGAGGTGAAGCAGGCCATGCTGAAGGATTGGGGCAGTTGGGACGATGATTTCCGCGCCATGACCCGCGATCTGCGCCGCCGTCTGCTGGACATGCTGGGCCCGGGCGGGGAAGATTTTGACTGTGTCCCGATGCAGGGGTCCGGGTCGTTCTGCGTCGAGGCGATGCTGGGCAGTTTCGTGCCCCGCGACGGCAAGGTGCTGGTGCTGGCCAACGGGGCCTATGGGCTGCGGGCGGCAACGACGCTGGACTATCTGGGCCGGGCAAAACATCTGCTGGACAAGGGCGACTACCTGCCGCCGCGTGGCGCAGAGGTGGCAGAGATCCTCGCCGCCGATCCGGCGATTACCCATGTGCTGGCGATCCATTGCGAAACCTCCAGCGGCATCCTCAACCCGATCGAGGAGATTTCAGAGGCGACCTATGCCGCTGGCCGCAAACTGTTGATCGACAGTATGTCGGCCTTTGGTGCCCTGCCGCTGGAGCCGGGCAAGATCCGCTATGAAGCCTTCGTCTCGTCGGCCAATAAATGCATCGAAGGGGTGCCGGGGTTCGGCTTTGTCATTGTCCGCAAGACCGAGATCGAGGCGGCGAAGGGCAACAGCCATTCTCTGTCGCTGGACGTTCACGCGCAATGGGCAACGATGGAAAAGACCGGCCAATGGCGGTTTACCCCGCCGACCCATGTGGTCGCGGCCTTTCTTGAGGCGCTGAAGATACATGCGGCTGAGGGTGGGGTTCCGGCCCGTGGGGCCCGCTATACCCGCAACCGCGACGTGATGGTCGGGGGGATGCGCGGCCTCGGGTTTGAAACCCTGCTGGCCGACCGCTGGCTGTCGCCGATCATCGTGACCTTCTTCTGCCCGGCAGACCCGAAATTCCACTTCCCCACCTTCTATGACCTGATGAAGGCGAAGGGGTTCATCATCTACCCCGGCAAGCTGACGGTGGTGGACAGTTTCCGCGTCGGCTGCATCGGCCGGATGGATGAACATGTCATGACGCGGGTGGTTGACGCCGCCCGCGATGCGCTGGCCGAGATGGGTGTGGAAAACGCCGCCCCGCCCGCCGCCGCGCTTGAAGAACGCAAGAAACTCGCAGCCTGAGAAGACGAAGGACCAGACCTGATGACCATTTCCACCGAGGTGACGGCGAACGACCGCACCTATCCCGCCCCCAAGACCTGCGCCATCGCGATCTGTCTGGACGGATGCGAACCTGAGTATCTCGAGGTGGCCATCGCCGAGGGGCTGATGCCCACCCTAAAGCGGATGCGCGAAACCGGGACCGACAGGCTGGCCCATTCGGTGATCCCCTCGTTCACCAATCCCAACAACCTGTCCATCGCCACGGGCCGCCCGCCCGCGGTGCATGGCATCTGCGGCAACTTCCTGTTCGATCCGGACACCGGCGAAGAGGTGATGATGAACGACGTGCGGTTTCTGCGCGCGCCGACCATCTTCAGCAAGTTCTACGAGGCTGGCGCGCGGGTCGCCATGGTGACGGCCAAGGACAAGCTGCGCGCGCTTCTCGGGTCGGGCCTGAAATTCGACGAGGACCGGGCGGTTGCATTTTCGTCGGAACGGTCGGGGACAACCACGAAGGCCGAGCACGGCATCGACAATGCCAGCGACTGGCTGGGAATGCCGGTGCCAGAGGTTTATTCGGCAGAACTGTCGGAGTTCGTCTTTGCCGCCGGGGTGAAACTGCTGCGCGAATGGCAGCCCGACATCATGTATCTGTCCACCACCGACTACATCCAGCACAAGTTTGCGCCGGATGAACAGGGGGCCAAGGACTTCTACGCGATGTTCGACCGCTACCTGACTGAACTGGACGCGCTGGGTGCCGCCATCGTGGTGACGGCAGACCACGGGATGAAGCCCAAGCACGACGAAGACGGCGAACCGGCGGTGATTTATGTGCAGGACCTGATGGACGACTGGCTGGGCAAGGACGCGGCCCGCGTCATCCTGCCGATCACCGACCCCTATGTCGTGCACCACGGCGCGCTGGGCAGTTTCGCCACCGCCTATCTGCCGGACGGGGCCGACCGCGCGGACATCATTGCCCGTCTGAAGGCCCTGCCGCAGATGTTGGAGGTTCTGACCAAGGAAGAGGCGGTCGCGACCTATGAACTGCCCGCCGACCGGATTGGTGACCTGACGATGATTTCCACCGTGAACATGACCATCGGAACCTCGGCCCACCGGCACGATCTGGCGGCGCTGAAGGAACCGCTGCGCAGCCACGGCGGGCTGACCGAACAGGAGGTTCCCTTTATCGTGAACCGGGTCATGCCCGACCTACCGACCGCCCCCGCCCTGCGGAATTTCGATGCGTTCTTCTACGCCACCCGCGCCGCGGCCCTGTAAGGAGATTTGCCAATGGACATTCGCAACGAAGGGATGCGCATCGGCGGCGAGGTTGTGTTTACCGACAAGGTGATCGAGGTCCGCTATCCCTATACCAACGAGGTGGTCGGCACCGTCCCCGCCGGAACCGCCGAACACGCCCGCCGCGCCTTCGAGATTGCCGCCAATTATCAATCGAAGCTGACCCGCTACGAACGCAGCGAGATCCTCAAGAAAGCGGGCGAAATCATCGGCCAGCGCCGGGATTACCTTGCCAAATGGCTGACGCTGGAACTGGGCATCTGCCACCAGCACGCGATCTATGAAACCAAGCGGGCGCAGGATGTCTATCAATTCGCGGCCGCAGAGGCATTGAAGGACGACGGAGAAATCTTTTCCTGCGACCTGACCCACAACGGCAAGGCGCGGAAGATCTTTACCAAGCGCGAACCGGTCCGTGTGATTTCGGCGATCACCCCGTTCAACCACCCGCTGAACATGGTCAGCCACAAGATCGCCCCGTCGATTGCCACCAACAACACGATGGTCTGCAAGCCGACGGAGCTGACGCCGCTGACCGCGCTGACGCTGGCGGATATCCTGTACGAGGCCGGGTTGCCGCCCGAGATGTTCCAGGTGGTGACCGGACTGCCCGCCGATATCGGGGACGAGATGATCACCAACCCGAACATCGACATCATCACCTTCACCGGCGGGGTGCCGGTGGGCAAAATGATCGCCGAAAAGGCGGGCTACAAACGCACCGCGTTGGAACTGGGCGGCAACGACCCGCTGATCATCCTTAACGATCTGGACGATGCCGATCTGGACAAGGCCGCTGCCATTGCCGTGGCGGGCGCGACGGGCAATTCCGGCCAGCGCTGTACGGCGGTCAAGCGTATCCTTGTGCAGGACAGCGTGGCGGACCGGTTCGTGCCGATGGTTCTGGAAAAGGCCAAGGCGATCCGGTTTGGCGACCCGCAGGACCCCGCCACTGAACTGGGCTGCGTCATCCATGCCCAGGCGGCTGAACTGTTCGAAAAGCGCGTCTATATGGCTGCCGAACAGGGGGCAAAGGTGCTGTATGATCCGGGCCGGAAAGGGGCGCTGCTGCCGCCGATCGTCGTGGACCACGTGCCCCACGAAAGCGAATTGGTGATGGAAGAGACCTTTGGCCCCATCGTCCCCATCGTGCGCGTTCCCGATGACGACGCCGAGGTGATGCGAATCTCCAATTCTACCGCCTTTGGCCTGTCGTCCGGCGTCTGCACCAATGACTTCCGCCGCATGCAGGCCTTTATCGAGGGGCTGAATGTGGGCACGGTCAATATCTGGGAACAGCCCGGATACCGGATCGAAATGTCGCCCTTTGGTGGGATCAAGGACAGTGGCAACGGGGTAAAGGAAGGGGTCATCGAAGCGATGAAGTTCTTCACCAACGTCAAGACGTTCTCTCTGCCCTGGCCCTAGACGATGGTCTTCGCGCACAAGATCGTCTGGATCACCGACCTGCACCAGACGGTTTCGGGGCAGGTCGAGGGTGTCAACAGCCGCGGCCGGCTGGAACAGGTGATCGAACAGATCAATCGCGATCACCCGGATGCCCTGTGCTGTGTCGCCTCTGGCGATCTGTGCGACAAGGGGGACATAGAAGAGTATCAGGCGCTGGCCCGGACGGTTGGCGCCCTGACTGTCCCGTTCGTGCCGATGATCGGAAATCACGACAGCCGGGACAATCTGTTGGCCGCGCTGCCGCCGGTGGACCCGCTTGCGGGCTATTATCAATTCCGGGTCGATCTGGCGGGTGGGCTGACGCTGTTATGCCTTGATACCCATCTGCCGGGTAGCGACGCGGGTCAGATGGATCAGGCGCGTCTGGACTGGCTGGCGGACCAGTTGCGCCAGACGGTGGACCGGCGCGTTCTGGTCTTTGCTCATCATCCGCCCGGGCCACTGGGGCTGGGCCTGTTGGATGACATGCCGCTTCTGGACCACGAACCGTTCGTGGCCCTTCTGGCCGCCGCCCCGCAGGTCGAACACCTGTGCTGTGGCCATGTGCACCGCCCGGTCTCCGGTGTGATCGGCGGCGTGCCGTTTACGACGCTCCGGTCGATTGCGCATCAGACCAGACCCCCCCAGAGCCTTCGGACGTGGGACGATTTCGTCGCGACCGATGAACGCCCGCAATATGGGGTGATCCTGATCGGGGCGGACCGAGTCGTCATTCAATCCATCGACATCGAAAGCCCGGTCTGATGCGGCATACCGAAGGCGAGGCAAATACATCCGCCGCGCGGGCCGAATGGACGGCACGAGAGGATGATCCCGCGACCCGCGCCCTGCTGGACCGGGACGCGGACGCCTTTTTGCACCAGTCCTTGTCGTCGCCCTGTGTATCGACCATCGCCCGGGCCGAGGGCATCTGGATCGAGGATACCGCCGGACGCCGATACATGGATTTCCATGGCAATTCCGTGCATCACATCGGCTATGGCCACCCGCGCCTGATCGAGGCGATCAAGGACCAACTGGACCAGCTGCCGTTCTCGCCGCGCCGGTTCACCAATGACGTCTCGGTGCAACTGGCCGAACGGCTGGCGGCGCTGGCCCCCGGTGATGGCTGGCGGGTCTTGTTCACCACCGGCGGGTCCGACGCCAACGAGGTCGCCCTGCGGATCGCGCGGGCGGCGACGGGCCGGTTCAAGACGCTCAGTTTTTGGGATGCGTTCCACGGGGCGGGCTTTGGCGCGGCCAGTGTCGGGGGCGAGGCGACCTTTCGTAGCCATATCGCCGGGCCGCTGTTGCCGGGGGCGGAACATATCGCGCCGTTCCACTGCTATCATTGCGCCTATGGTCATCCGGGGCCGGAAGGTTGCGGGTTGGCCTGCGCGAAGATGGTTGACTATGTTCTGGCGCGCGAAGGCGATGTGGCCGCCGTGATTGCCGAACCGATGCGCGCGGTGCCGGTCGTGCCGCCGCCGGGTTACTGGAAAGCGGTGCAAGAGGCCTGCCACCGGCACGGCGCGCTTTTGATCATGGATGAGATTCCCACGGGGCTGGGCAAGACGGGCCGCATGTTCGCCTTTGACCATGACGGGATCATCCCGGACATCGTCACGCTGGGCAAGGCGCTTGGCGGTGGGGTGCTGCCAATTGCGGCGGTGATGGCGCGCGAGGGGCTGAACGTGGCAGGCGATTTCGCCATCGGCCATTATACCCATGAAAAGAACCCGGTGACCGCGCGGGCGGCACTGACCACGCTGGAGATCATCGAAGACGAGGGGCTGGTGGACCGGGCGGCCATGCTTGGTGCCCATGCGATAGGCCGCCTGACCGAGGAACTGGCGGAATGCCCCGTCGCCGGGGATATTCGTGGCCGGGGTCTGATGTTCGGGGTCGAAATCGTGTCGGACCGGGATGCGCGGACGCCAGACCCGACCCGGGCCGAACGCATCTACTATGCCTGCCTTGAACAGGGGCTGTCGTTCAAGATCAGTGCCGGAAACGTTCTGACCCTGTCGCCGCCCCTGACCATCGACCGGGCCGATCTGGACCGGGCGCTTGATATCGTGATCGCCGCGACGCGGGCCGCCGCGTGAGCGTTGGCGTCATCGCAATCGTCCTCTGCGCGGCCTTCCTGCACGCGCTTTGGAATGCGCTGGTCAAGGGGGCGGGGGACCGGACGGTCATGCTGGGTCTGATCGCGCTGGGCCATGTGATCCCCGGTGTGGCGCTGGCCGCCAACCTTCCCGCGCCCGCCCCCGAGTCTTGGATCTATATCCTTGCCTCGACGGTCATTCACTGGGGTTATTACTACCTGCTGAATGCCGCTTACCGCAGTGGCGATCTGTCCGTGGTCTATCCCGTCGCGCGGGGGGCCGCGCCCTTGATCATCGCCCTTACTGCGTGGCTTTGGGTCGGAGAGGCGCTTCCGCCGGTCGCCTGGTTGGGGATCGGGGCGATTTCGCTGGGGATCTTCATTTTGGTCCGGCCGGGGAAGGTGGCGCAGGTCCCGCCTGCCGGGTTGCTTGCTGCCTTTGGCACCGCGCTGACCGTTGCCGCCTATTCCATCGCGGATGGGGTCGGGGTGCGGTTGTCGGGGCAGGCGTTGTCCTATGTCGCCTGGTTGTTCACGGCAGAGGTGTTCGTGGCCGCCTATGTGCTGGGCACACGGGGCGCGCGGTTGCGGGCGATGGGTGGGCGGACGATTGTGATCGGGATCGCGGGGGGCGTGATCTCTGGCACGGCCTATGCGCTGGCTCTCTATGCCAAGACGCTTGCACCGCTTGGCATGGTCTCCGCGATGCGCGAAACCTCGGTCATCTTCGCGGCCCTGTTCGGCGTCTTGTGGTTTGGCGAGGGGCCGAAAGGGCGCAGGCTGTGGTCGGCGGCAATCGTCGCCGGGGGGATTGTCCTAATCGGGCTGGCCTAAAACCCACATTCACGCACAAAAGCGCGTGAAATCCCGTGGTATTCTCTGGACATTCGTGGGAATTGGGTGCGAGACTCTGCCAAGGAGGCCCGAAATGGTCAAGCCAGCCGAACCTCATGCCACCCATCGCGAGGTGGAGCTTCTGGATACCCTGCGCAGTCTGGGCGGATCGGCCCGCACGGCGGCCCTGGCCGAGGCGCTGGGCGTGTCCGAGGAAACCATTCGCCGCACGGTCAAGGCGCTTGCCAAGGGCGGATTGGTGCAGCGGGTTCACGGCGGGGTTTACCTGACGAACAAGGATGCGCTGTCGCCTGTTGCGTCACGTCTTGGCAAGCAGGCGGACGAAAAGCGCCGGATCGCCACCAAGGTCGCGGGGATGATCCCCAACGGGTCTTGCGTGTTTCTGGATGTGGGATCGACCACCGCCTTTGTCGCCGAGCAATTGAAGGACCACCGGGATCTGACCATCGTGACCAACGCCATCACCCCGGCGCAGTCGCTGGTCGGGCGGGGCGGCAACCGCGTCTATCTTGCCTGTGGGGAACTGCGCGAGGTTGAAATGGGCACGTTCGGCGCCGACACGGTGGATTTCGTGCGCCGGTTCAACATAGACACCGCCGTGCTGAGCGTTGATGCCGTGGATGCCCGCAACGGGTTCCTGCTGGCCGGCGCGTTCGAGGCGGAAGTGGCGCGCGCCGTCACCGAATGCGCCCGCCGCCGGATCGTCGTCGCGGACCATTCTAAATTCGGCCAGACCGCGCCGATCATCGCCTGCGCGCCGGAAAGCGTGGACATGCTGGTCACCGACCGCCCGCTGAAACCGGTGTTCGAGGCGCGGATGACCGATTGGGGCATTGAAACCGTTGTCGTGAAAAGCCGGATCTAGGGCACGGGCATGGCGATCTTGACCTTCCTTGTGCAGCTGGCCGGGGCGACGATGCTTCTGCTGTTCGCTGTGCGCATGGTTCGCACGGGGATCGAACGGGCTTTTGGTCCCGCCTTTCGCCGGCTTGTCACGGATCCCGGCCATCCTGCGCGGGCGGTCGGGCTGGGGTTGATCCTGGCGATCATCCTGCAAAGCTCTGCCGCCGTCGCCCTTCTGGTGGCCGGTTTCGCGGGTGCGGGCGGAGTGACCTTTGGCACCGGGTTGGCCGTTGTCCTTGGGGCCGATCTGGGCTCTGCCCTGCTGATCCAAATCCTGTCGCTGCGGCTGGACGCGCTGGTGCCCATCTTGCTGGCGCTGGGCGGGTTCTTTTTCCTGAAATCGGAACGACGCGACCTGCGGCAGGCCGGGCGGATCATCCTTGGCATCGCCTTTATCCTGATCGCGCTGCGGTTCCTTCGCGAGACCATGGAGCCGATCCGCGACAGCGGGGTCCTGCCCGCCCTGTCGGCCTATCTGGAGCGGGATTTCGTCTCTGCCTTTCTCGTCGGGGTGGCGCTGGCCTTTGTCATGCATTCCTCGGTCGCGGCGATCCTGATGATCGTGACCGTGGTCGCGATGGGGGCATTGCCCCCCGGTGTCGGCCTGTCGATCCTGCTGGGCGCGAACCTTGGGTCGGCGCTGATCCCGGTCTGGCTGACGCGGGGGATGGCCCCGGCGGCCCGGCGCATTCCGCTTGCCAACCTCTTGCTGCGCGGGACGGCGGCGGTGCTTTTGCTGCTGGCGGTCAACCTGACGGGGCTTGCGGTCTTTGGCCACGGGATGGCGGCGGGGCAGGAATTGATCCTGCTTCACATCGGGTTCAACGCGCTTGTCGTGATCCTCGGGCTGCCGCTTGGACGGGTGGTGGACCCGATCACACGGACGCTTTTGCCGGATGTTGCCGGGACCAGTTATACAGAGGTGCCGTTGGCCCATAAATCGGTGCTGGACCGCAGTGTTTTGGACCGACCGGCTGTCGCGCTCGCCTCGCTTCGGCGGGAAATCCTGCGAATGGAACAGGTTGTTGAAGAGATGATGACCCCGGTCATGGGCCAGTTCACCGACTACGACAGGAACCGGGCGCAGGCGATCCGGGCGAAAGACCAGATCGTAAACGATGCCTTTGACGCGGTACGTCAATACGCGGCAGACATCGCACAGGACCGGATGCGCAAGGCCGATCAGAAGGAACTGCGCGATCTTTTGGAATACGCCATCGCGCTGGAGGCGGCGGGCGATATCGTCGCCAAATCGCTGATCCCGCTGGCCGCTGAAAAGGACGAAAAGGCAGTGCGGTTCACCTCGGATGGGCTACGGGAACTGCGGACCATGCATGACCGGGTCTTGCAGAACATGAACCTTGCCTCCCGCGTGCTGGTGTCGAACGACGTGGAAAGCGCACGGCTTCTGTTGTCGGAAAAGGACGAGATGCGGCACCTGCACCGGGCGACCCGGAAAAAGCACCTCAAGCGGCTCAGCTCGGGCGAGAAGGTCAGCATGGAATCGTCGGATATCCATCTGGAAACTGCCCATGCGCTGAAAGAGTTCAATGGCCAGATCGCGGCGGTCTCCTATCCGATCCTGTTCCGCGAAGGGCAGCTTCTGGATACGCGGCTGATTACCCGGATGGACGAGGAAGAGACCACCCGCTAGGCCCACCGCCTGTTGCATCCGCCCCGGACCAAGCCCTAGAACAGGGCGACACTTGGGGGGAGGCGGACAATGCCGACGATCAAACTGGACTGGCTGGAAGATGCGGACCGGGCGGTGCCCTTGCCCAGCTACCAGACGGCCGGCGCCGCCGGGGCCGATATTCGCGCCAACTTTCCGCCCGATGCGCGCGAAGGCGTGACCCTGTCGCCGGGTGCGCGGGCACTGATCCCGACGGGGCTGCGCATGGAGATCCCGCAGGGGTTCGAGGTGCAGGTGCGCCCCCGGTCCGGACTTGCCCTGAAGCAAGGGCTGACCATTCCCAACAGCCCCGGCACCATCGACAGCGACTATCGCGGGCCGGTGGGGGTGATCGTGCTGAACGCGGGTGACGCGCCGGTGACAATTGCCCATGGCGACCGGATTGCGCAGATCGTCGTGGCCCCGGTGGTGCAGGCTGCGTTTGAAATGGCCGACACCCTGACCGAGACCGAGCGCGGCGCGGGCGGTTTCGGATCGACCGGTGTTGCGGGATGATCCCTGTCCTTGCCATGGCCGCGGTCCTTTGGGGGATCGGGGCGGCGATGGGCGCGCCACACCGCGCCCGCTGGGTCATGCTGGGGGTGCTCTTCGCGGGTGTCGCCGCGATTCAGATCGCCTTGCCCGAAGGGGCCCCCCTGCGCGAGGCGACAGGCGGTGATATCCGGCTTTGGCTGTTGCTGGCCGGGTTCGCGGCGGTGGCGCTGACCTATCGCGCCCTGTTGCGCCGGGTCCGGGCGCGGGCGCAGCAGGTCACTGTTGCCCCCGCGCAGACCGGCACGTTTTCCGAGGCCGAACTTGGCCGCTATGCCCGGCACATGTTGCTGCGCGAAATTGGTGGGCCGGGGCAGAAAAAGCTGAAACAGGCGCGGGTCCTGGTGATCGGGGCGGGGGGCCTTGGATCGCCCGCGCTGCTGTATCTTGCGGCGGCGGGTGTCGGGACCATCGGCGTGGTGGATGACGACAGAGTGGACGGGTCGAACCTGCAGCGGCAGGTGATCCACACCGATGCAAGGATTGGCCAGCCCAAGGCCTTTTCCGCGCTGGAACAGATGGTCGCCATCAACCCGTTCATCACTGTGAAGCCCTACATCCGGCGGCTGGACGAGGCCGCGGCAGAGACGCTTTTCGCCGACTATGACCTGATCCTTGACGGGACCGACAATTTCGACACGCGCTATATGGTCAACCGGATCGCGGCGCGTCTGGGCAAGCCGCTGATCTCGGCCGCGATGACCCAGTGGGAGGGGCAGATCAGCCTTTATGACCCGGCTAAGGGTGGCCCTTGCTATCAATGCGTCTTCCCCGAGGCGCCCGCGCCGGGATTGGTGCCCACCTGCGCCGAGGCGGGGGTGGCCGGTCCCTTGCCGGGCGTGATCGGGTCCATGATGGCGCTGGAGGCGGTCAAGGCGATCACCGGCGCAGGCGAAGGCTTGCGCGGACGGTTGATGATCTATGACGGGCTCTATGCCGATGCGCGCGTGATGACGGTGAAGCGGCGGGATGATTGCCCGGCTTGCGGGGGCTGATGTGCTGCGGATAATCGGCCATTTCAGCGTGATCGCCCTGCTGACTGTTCTGACCCAGCTTGGAGGGATTGCGTGGCTGGCGTCGTTGGTTTTTCGGCGTCGGCTTTTGGCATTTCTGGCGGTTTACGCAGCGGTTTGGGGGGTGGCCTTTGCCCTTGCCCCCCTTACGGGGCGCGAGGCCCTGCCCTGTTTTGGCAAACCGCTCAGGATGCAGTCGGCGTTCTACTGTGTGACGATGCGAAATTATGTGACACCGGACCTGGCACAGGTCGCGGCGGAGGCGGCCCAGGCCGTCGATGCCGCATATCCCGGAACCGTCACACTCGCGCTGGACGGCGGGTTTCCTTTTCTGACGGGAATGCCGCTCTTGCCGCACCTGTCGCATGATGACGGTGAAAAGTTGGACCTTGCATTCTATTATCAGGACACCGAAGAGGCCTACTTGCCGGGCCGAACGCGGTCGCCGGTCGGGTATTGGGCGTTCGAGCTGGCCGAAGACGACTACTGCCCAAGAACCTTCCCGACCTTGAGGTGGAAAATGGCCTTTCTGCAACCGCTCTGGCCGGATCGTTCGTTGGAGGAGGAACGAACCGCCGCCCTGATCCAGCACCTGTCGGAGGATGCCAGGGTTGCAAAAATCTTTGTCGAACCGCCCCTTGCCCAGAGTTTGGGGGTGGCGGGGGCCAAGATACGGTTCCAAGGATGTCGCGCCGCCCGGCATGACGACCATGTCCACATTCAGCTTTGAAGGACAGCACAATGGATGCAACCTCTGCCCATCAGGACAGCCTTCCGATCAGCTCTGACGCGCTTTTGGCGCGGTTGCATGACTGGGGGCTGTCCTATCGTCTGCACACTCATGTTCCGCTGCGCACCGTCGAAGACTCGCAGGCGGTCGAGCATGAATTCATGGTGCCCGGGGAAAAGGCGCTGCGGATCAAGAACCTGTATCTGCGGGACAAGAAGAAGCGGAACTATCTGGTGACGCTTGAGCAGACCCGCGACATCGATCTCAAGGCGCTGGCGGCAGAGCTTGGCGGCGGCACCTTGTCCTTCGGATCTGCGGACCGGTTGATGGAGCATCTGGGCATCCGCCCCGGCGCGGTCAGCCCGCTGGCGATGATCAACGGCGCCGAAAGCGGCGTGACCTTCTACATGGATGCCGCCGCGAAAGAGGCCGAGGTGATTTACATGCACCCCCTCGTCAATGACCGGACAGTGGCCATGTCGCGGGCCGATACGATGGCCTTCTTTGACAGGATAGGTGTGACCGTTCACTGGTTGCCTTAGGTCTTTGCGCTGGATTTCCCGAAGGGTCGGGGTAGGGTGGCGAAAGGGAATACAGGGATGGCCATGGATCATTGGGACGAGGTTCGCACCGCCTATCAGGTTGCACGGCTGGGCACGGTCAGCGGCGCTGCGGATGTGCTGGGCGTGCACCACGCCACCGTCATCCGCCACATCGACGCGATCGAGGAACGGCTGGGCGTCAAGCTGTTCCAGCGCCACGCGCGGGGCTACACCCCGACCGAGGCGGGCCGCGATCTGTTGCAGGTGGCCGCCGCGACTGATGACCAGTTCACCCAGCTGGCGGGCCGGATCAAGGGGCAGGGCGAGGGCGTCAAGGGCGATCTGGTTGTTACCTCGATCGAGGCGATGTCGCCCATGCTGACCCCGGTCCTGACCTCGTTCCGCGAGGCATGGCCAGAGATCCGCATCCACTACGTTACCGGCGACAGGCTGTTCCGTCTGGAATACGGCGAGGCGCATGTGGCGATCCGCGCGGGCAAGGCCCCGGACCAGCCCGACAACGTCGTGCAGAAGTTCGTGACCCAATCCGCCCATCTGGTCGCCGCGCCCTGCTATGTGGAAAAACACGGGCTGCCCAAGGACGAAGCCGACTTTTGCAATCACCAGTTCATCGGACCCGAAGATCGGGCAAGTCGGGCCCCGTTCAACCAATGGCTGGCCGAGGTCGTGCCGGACCGTTGCATCGGGTTCCGCACGTCGAAGAACCGGCTGGCGCTGGATGCGGTCCGGGCCGGGGCGGGGATCGGGTTTGTGACCCGCTGGGACTACGAAAACAACCCTGACCTGATCGAGGTGATCCCATCGCGCGAAGACTGGGGCGCGCCCTTGTGGCTTGTCACCCATGTCGACCTGCACCGCACCTCCAAGGTGCAGGCCTTCCTGACCCATCTGAAAGAGGCCGCCGCGGGCTGGTCCACATGACGCCAATTCCTGCGCGCGGGCATCTTGCGATGCTGGCCTTTTCGGTCCTCGTGGCCGGGGCGTTTTCGCTGGGTGCGCGGGCGGCGAACCTGATCGACCCGGGGGCCATCACGGCGGCGCGGTTCTGGATCGCCGCGGCGATTGTCGGCGCGGCCGCCTGGATGACGGGCGGGCTGTCGGGCGGCGGGGTGCGGGCGCCCTGGCGCTACCTGATCCTCGGCGGGGTCTTTTCGGTCTATTTCGTGCTGATGTTCGAAGGGTTGAAAACCGCGCAGCCGGTCAGCGCGGCGGCGGTCTTTACCCTGACACCGATCATGGCGGGGGTGTTTGGATGGATCGTCCTGCGGCAGGTCCTGTCGCTGCGCATTCTTGCCGGGCTTGCGCTGGGGCTGGCGGGCGCGCTTTGGGTGATCTTCCGGGGGGACATGGCGGCGCTGCTCGATTTCGCCGTCGGGAGGGGCGAGGTCATCTACTTCTACGGCTGCATCGCCCATGCGCTTTACCCGTCTCTGGTGCGGCTGCTGAACCGGGGGGAAACTGCCACGCAGCAGACCTTTGGCACGCTGGTGGCGGGCGCGGTTCTTCTGACGCTCTGGGGCTGGCCCGCGATCCGGGCGACGGATTGGGCGGGTCTGCCGATGATCGTCTGGGTGACACTGGGATATGTCGCGGTGTTTTCCTCGGCGGCGACCTTTGTTCTGTTGCAATATGCGGTGCGCCACCTGCCGTCGTCCAAGGTCATGGCCTATACCTACCTTGTGCCCAGCTGGGTGATCCTTTGGGATGTGGCGTCCGGTCTGGGCTGGCCGCCCGCCACCCTGTTGATCGGGATCGGCATGACCGTTGCAGCGCTTCTGTGGCTCTTGCGGGCTTGATCCCTGTCAACGCGGGCCCTGCGCCGGGCCGCTATGGTCATCCCGCAAACATAGGGAGGACAGGATGTTCGAACATATCATGGTGCCGGTCGATCTGCACCTGACACCAGAGGTCGAACGGGCACTGAACGTAACCGCCGATCTGGCCCGTCATTACGGGGCAAAGGTCACGCTGGTCAGTGTCGCCGGGTCCGTCTTCACCGATGCGCCGCATTCAAAGGTCGATGCGGCTCCGGTGTTGCAGGGGCTGGCCGCAGATATGACGGGCGCGGGTGACCTGAGCGTCGAAACGAAGCTGATCTTTTCCACCGATGTGCCCGCCGAGGTCGACAAGGCCCTTAGCGCGGCGGTCGAGGAAACCGGGGCGGACCTTGTCATCGCCGGAAGCCATATTCCGAATTGGGTGGACTACCTGATCGGATCACACGCCGGAAAGCTTGCCAGCCACTCGAAGGTCTCCGTCTTCGTCGTCCGTTGATCCGAGTTCGGTTTCAAGGAACCTCTCGAAGGCATCTAGGTCGAGGCTTTCCATCTGCCCGAACCCTTGCATCCAGACGCTTGCCTCGCGCAGGGCGTCAGGTTCCAGTTTGCACCATTTCACCCGGCCCCGCTTTTCCTGACTGATCAGGCCCGCGTTTGTGAGAACGGTCAGATGCTTGGAGATCGCCGCCAGCGACATGTCAAAGGGCTCTGCCACGTCTGTCACGGCCATATCGTCCTCCAGCAGCATGGACAGGATCGCCCGACGGGTCGGATCGGCGAGGGCTGCAAAGACGGTATCAAGCGGGTTCATGGCGCGACACTACTCTGCCCGGTGAGGCAGGGGAAGGCGGGCAATCTGTCTTGGACAGTCTGCGAAAACCTGCCATGACCCGGCGCAGGGTTTGGGGGTGCAAGATGCCGCTGCGATATTGGCTGATCATTCTGGCGTTGGCCTTTGCGTGGGGATCAACGTTCTTTTTCAACGAGATTCTTCTGCGGGAACTCGGTCCGGTCTGGGTCGCGGCCGGTCGGGTGTCACTGGGTGCGCTCGGGTGTTGGGTCTGGTTGGCTTTGCGAGGGCAAATCGGTTGGGTCGGCTGGCCGATGGTCGGGCACCTGTTCGTCTTCGGATTGCTGCAATACGCGGTGCCTTTGGCCGTTTATCCGATCGGGCAGCAATACATCACCTCGTCCGCCGCCGGGATCATCAATGCGATGACCCCGATCATGGTCGTCACCGTCAGTCATTTCTGGCCGGGCGGAGAGCGGGCGACGGTTTTGAAATCCATCGGCGTCGGGCTTGGGTTTGCCGGGATCGTGCTTTTGACGCTGCCGTCGCTTCACGGCGCGGCGGCCTCTTCCCCCGGAGGACTTCTGTTCACGATCCTTGCCCCATTTTGCTATGGGCTGGCCATGAGTTACCTGCGGAACCTAGACAGCTTGGACCGCGTCGCATTGACGGCATGGTCCTTGGCACTCGGTGCATTGGTTCTGCTCCCGCTCGCCCTAATGGCCGAAGGCGTTCCACATATTCAAAGGGCGCAGACTTGGGCGGCGCTCTTGTTCGTCGGGTTCATTCTGACAGCCGGAGCTTTCCTTCTGCTATTCTGGCTTGTTCCGCGGGTCGGGGGGACCTCAGCGTCGTCGATACCTTTGATAGCCCCGGTGTCGGCCCTGCTACTCGGCGTCCTTGTCCTCAAGGAAACCGTGCTGCCGATCCAGTATCTGGGCTTTGCGGTGATCTTTTGCGGTCTCCTGTTCATTGACGGGCGGTTGGTCAGGGGGCTGCGGAAAGATCAACCAAGCGGTTGAATATGCGAATTCGGCCGTGATGGGGCCAAGGACGGGGTGCGGCGTGCTGTCCCGCCCGGCGTCGCGACTTACTAGGTGTCGTGATATCAATAGGTTAGATGGTGTTGACGCCCCCTGACCCCGCGCTTGACTCATTCCCCTGTGGCCACTAGCAAGGCCACAACTTTCATGAGGGGCAAAAGCGCCTTGTCCGACCGCCGCGACCTATCCGAAGCCGACCGTCTGAAGGCACTGGAAAACCGGATCGCGCAGATGAAGGGCGGGGCCGCGGAAGAGCACCACATGAAGAAAGACTATTCGCAGGCAAACCTTGCATGGCGGATGGTGGTAGAGCTTGTAGCCGGTCTTGGGATCGGCTTTGGCATCGGATACGGGCTGGATGCGCTGTTTGGCACAACCCCCTTCTTGATGGTGCTGTTCATACTTCTGGGCCTTGCGGCGGGTATTCAGACCATGCTGCGAACCGCCAAGGAGATCGAGGGTTTAAAGCTGGCCGAAACGGCCGGGGATGACAGGAAAGACGAACGCAATGGCGACTGAGACGCACGGCGCAGAAGAAAGCAGCAGCCTGGTTTTCCACCCGATGGACCAGTTCATCGTGAAGCCGCTGTTCGGTGAAGGGCCGATCCACTGGTACACGATCACCAACGTGACCCTTTGGCTGGCGCTGGCCGTTGTCTGTGTGATCCTTCTGATGGTTGTCGGCACCCGCGGCCGGGCAATCGTCCCCAGCCGGACCCAGTCGATCGGCGAAATGGCCTATGGTTTCGTCTACAAGATGGTTGAAGACGTGGCCGGCAAGGACGCCGTGGGCTTCTTCCCCTACGTGATGACCCTGTTCATGTTCATCGTCATGGCCAACTTCCTTGGCCTTCTGCCGATGTCCTTCACCACGACCTCGCATTTCGCCGTGACCGTCATTCTGGCGATGCTGGTCTTCCTGACCGTGACCATCGTCGGTTTCGTCAAGAACGGCACCAAATTCCTCGGCCTCTTCTGGGTGTCCAGCGCGCCGCTCGCGCTGCGTCCGATCCTGGCCGTGATCGAGCTGATCTCGTACTTCGTGCGCCCGGTCAGCCATTCCATCCGTCTTGCCGGTAACGTCATGGCCGGTCACGCGGTGATCAAGGTGTTCGCGGGCTTCGCCGCGATTGCCGCGATCAGCCCCGTGTCCGTGCTGGCGATCACCGCGATGTACGGTCTCGAAATCCTCGTGGCCTTCATTCAGGCCTACGTGTTCACCATTCTGACCTGCGTGTATCTCAAGGACGCTCTGCATCCGTCGCACTAAGGTCTGAACCACTTCTCGAAACTTCCAAAATCAAATCGTAAGGAGATATCCAATGGAAGGCGAACTCGCACACATCGGCGCTGGTCTGGCTGCAATCGGTTCCGGCGCTGCCGCAATCGGGGTTGGCAACGTTGCTGGCAACTTCCTCGCTGGCGCTCTGCGCAACCCGTCGGCTGCTGCGTCGCAGACCGCCACCCTCTTCATCGGTATCGCATTCGCCGAAGCTCTGGGGATCTTCTCGTTCCTCGTCGCGCTTCTGCTGATGTTCGCCGTCTAAGCGATCCGCTGATCCTTACGCGCGGGGCGGGCGGCCAATCTGGTCGCCGCCCCGTTGACTGAACAGGGTTCGACGGAGGCCACGATGGCAACTGAAACTCACGGAGCCGAAACGCTCAGCACCTGCGTGGATTCCCATGGTTCTGCCATTGGTATGCCGCAGCTGTGCTTCGACTGGTTCCCCAACCAGATTTTCTGGCTCGCGATCACGCTGATCGTGATCTTCTTCGTGCTGTCCCGCATCGCCCTGCCGCGCATTGGCGCGGTTCTGGCCGAGCGTGCAGGCACGATCACAAATGATATCGCCGCCGCGGAAGAGCTGAAGCAGAAGGCCGAGGAGGCGGAAGCCGCCTATCACAAGGCCCTTGCCGACGCCCGTGCCGAGGCAAATGCCATCGTCGCCGAAGCCCGTGCCGATATTCAGGCCGAGCTTGACGCCGAACTGGCCAGGGCCGATGCCCAGATTGCCGCCAAGGCGGCCGAGGGCGAGAAAGCCATCGCTGAAATCCGCAAGGATGCCACCAAGAGCGTGACCCAGGTTGCCCGTGCGGCCGCTGCGGAAATCGTGAACGCGCTGGGTGAGAAGGCCGACACCAAGGCAATCTCTGCCGCGGTCACCGACCGGTTGAAGGGGTGAGACCATGAAGAAACTCATGACAACTGCCCTTCTGTCGCTGGCTGCGTCGCCGGCCTTCGCCGCCTCGGGCCCGTTCTTCTCGCTTGGCAACACGAACTTCATCGTGACGCTCGGCTTCCTCGTCTTCATCGGGGTTCTGTTCTACTTCAAGGTTCCGGGCATGATCGGGGGTCTTCTTGACCGCCGCGCCGAGACCATCAAGTCAGAGCTGGACGAAGCCAAGGCGCTGCGGGAAGAAGCCCAAAGCCTGCTGGCCTCTTACGAGCGCAAGCAGAAAGAGGTTCAGGAACAGGCCGACCGCATCGTTGCGACCGCCAAGGACGAAGCCGCCGCAGCCGCCGAGGCCGCCAAGGCCGAGATCAAGGCATCGGTTGCCCGCCGTCTGGCAGCCGCCGAGGACCAGATTGCCAGCGCCGAAACCGCCGCTGTCCGCGAAATCCGCGACCGCGCTGTTTCCGTGGCCATCGAAGTCGCCCGCGATGTGCTGGCTGGCCAGATGACCGCGACGCAGGGCAACAAGCTGATTGACGAGGCAATTGCCACGGTCGAAACCAAGCTGCACTGATCACGACGCGCAGGCGTATGAAATCAGGGGCCCGGTGCGGAAACGCGCCGGGCCTTTTCCTTTGCCACCTGCTTTGCCAGATACATGTCCCGGTCGGCCCGGTCGATGGCGGCTTCGGCGCTGTCCCCATCGCCCAGCCATACCGTGAAACCAACCGACGCGGAGAGCGGACTTCGGGCATCCTGCCCCGCCAGAACAGAGTTCAGCTCGGTGCGGAACCTCTGTGTCGCGTCAGGAGGTAGCGCGGCTGACATTCGGACCGCGAATTCGTCGCCGCCGAACCGGCCCACTCTGTCCTGCGGTCGCGCAAGGCCAAGAAGTGCAGTGGCGAGCCGCCGGATCGCCGCGTCACCGACCAGATGTCCGTCACGGTCGTTGATGCGCTTGAGGCCATCCATGTCGACCATGGCCAGGCTGAAGCCGCGGCCATTGGCGATGTCACGCTCCAGGCTTTGAACGAAGGCCTCGCGCGTGAGGACGCCGGTCATCGGGTCATGCCGAATGCGGGTCGCAAGCGTCGAATACTCTTCGGTCAGGGTCGACAGATTGCGACGCAGCTGAATGTTCTTCTGTCGGGCCTTTTCGATCCGGCTGTGGATCAGGCCGCGCAGCCGCGCTTCACCTGACAGGCGCAGTCCGATCAGCCGTTGACTGGCAAAGGCGCCCCCGATCCGCCAGCCCGTGGCCTCGACGGTCGGGCCCGGATGAAGCGCGAGGGCCAGCGCATGCGGCGCGGTGCTGGCGAAGCAGGGGGCGATCAATTGGGCGATGACGTCGGGCGCGTCGGTGAGGTCGGCCAGATTAATCCCGACGCACAGCCCGAACTCTCGGCGCGCCGCGCTGTTGGCCGCCCGCACGACAAGATCGCCGTCCAGAATGGCGCAGGCCTCTGCGCTGAAGCGGACCATCTGATCGAGCGCGCAAAGGTCCGAACCGTGCCTAGTCCGAGTAATAAGTTTGACCACCATCCTCGATTGCCTCTGCTTCAGATCCAATGTCGATGATCACTCGGCATCCGCCATGCCCCCGCGCGATTGTTTTTGCCGCCGTTACATGTGCGGACCCCATGCGGTTGGCGGCGAGATGCCCGAAGACATTCAATGTCATCATGCAAAGCGGGGTCTTTCCAACGACCATGCGGCCGAAGGGGCAGCGGTCATTGACGAGGACGATACGGGTGTCGGTGATGCTTTCGACGCTGAAATTGCCGCCAATGCGCCGTTTGAAATCGACAAGCTCTTCGGCCAATCGATGAAGATCCTGACAATTCTGCCCCGGCCCAAGGGCCGCGTCGTAGGACTGCCCCACCTTCCGCGCGATTTGGGTGCCAATGGTCCCGACAAAGCCTTCGGACAAGTCGGTTCCAATCACGTCCTGCAGGAGGTCCGTTAAATGGGCGAGAATATCACGAAAGAACCCTTCGGGATTGACCTGTAGAAAACGCTCCTCTTCCTCGGTCAGCCCCGAAAGCGGAGAAATACTATGAACAGGTTCCACCATAAGAGACTCCCTGCGCTCAGGGTGCCGGGAAAAGGTTAACAATACCTTTTCACTGCGGGTGGATGTCAGGGCCGGTCAAGCTCGTGCTGATACCGTTTCTGGGCCAGAGCCTCGTTCCGGTCGGCAGTTTTCTGGTCTGACAGGGCCTGTTCGACGAAATTCATATGCGCCTCTGCGGCGGCCCGCGCGGCCTCGGGGTCGCGCGCCTGAATGGCGATATTGATTGCCCGGTGTTGGTCCAGAAGGCTGTCGCGGGTCATCCGCTGCTTGAACATGACCTGACGGTTATAGAAGACACCTTCCCGCAACAGCTGGAACATGGACCGCATCATGTGCAGCATGATGACGTTGTGGCTGGCCTCGATGATCGCAAGGTGGAAATCTGCGTCCAGCGCGGCCTCTTCCGACGGGTTCCGTTTCTTATGGGCGGCTTCCATTTTTTGAAAGATGGTGTCGATCACCTTCAGATCGGTGTCGGACCCAAGCCGCGCGGCCCGGGCGGCGGCCATGCCCTCCAGATCGCGGCGGAACGAGATGTAATCGAACACTGCCTCGTCGTGGCTGGAGAAGAGCTTGACCAGCGCGTCCGAAAAGGCAGAGCCCAGCACATCGGCCACGAAGACCCCCGCACTGGCGCGGCTGACAAGAAGGCCGCGATCCTGGAGATCGGACAGGGCCTCGCGCAGGGAAGGGCGCGAGACGCCCATCTTGTCGGCAAGATCCCGTTCCGAGGGCAGCCGCTCGCCGGGCCGCAGGATGCCGCGAAGGATCAGCGCCTCGATCTGGCGCACCACACCTTGGGACAATTTCTCCTGTCGGATCTTTTCGAATGGCATACGGCACCTCTCTATTGGTCAAAATATATGACCAAAACGGAGTGCACTCAAGCCAAAGCAAAACCCCGGCCCAATGGGACCGGGGTTTCAGGCAAATGCAGTGGGATCAGCCGTTCGGCGTGATCACGATTTCGACCCGCCGGTTCTGCTGGCGGCCTTCCGGGGTCAGGTTGGTGGCAATCGGCTGGTCCTCGCCCCGCCCGATCGACCGGATCCGCGAGGGCGCGACGCCCGCGTTGATCAGGACCGACGACACCGCCTGCGCCCGGCGCTGGCTGAGGTTCAGGTTGTAAGAGGCATCGCCCACGTTGTCGGTGTGCCCGATCACGTTGACCGTGGTGTTCGGGTAAGAGTTGAGGCTTTGCGCCACGGTATACAGATCGTTCTGCAGGGCGCCGGTCAGGGCGGCGCTGTCGGTTGCGAACAGAATGTCCTGCGGCAGCGTCACGATAAGCTGGTCACCGGTGTTCACGATCCGGGCGTTGCCGCCCATCTGGGCGCGCAGCTCGGCCTCTTGCCGGTCCAGCTGGGCCCCGCCGACCGCACCAAGGCCGCCGCCGATGATGGCGCCCACTACCGCGCCGCGCCGACGCTCTTCTGTGTTGTCGCCCGCGGCGGCCCCGATCAGTGCGCCGATGGCGGCCCCAGCTGCCGCGCCCTGTTGGGTGTTGCGGTTGGGATTGTTCGGGTCGGTCATTTCCGTGCAGGCGGTCGCGGTCAGAAGTGCGGCACCGGCCAGGCCGAGGGAAAGCTTGGAAATCGTCATTCTATCTATCCAGTTCTGTTGTTGCCGGGACACGGGCAGGCGCGCCCCGAGCGATCAGGAACAGGATATGGCGGATCGTTTGCTGATATCCAATATCAGGCGGCGTCCTGCCCGAAATGCGCCGATTTCCGCCATTCGTTTAGGCCGCGCCGGTGCGGGCGCTTTCCCAGGCAAGGATGGCGCGCTTGACTGGCAGTCCCCAGTGATAGCCGCCCAAGGCTCCCGATTTCCGAAGGGCCCGGTGGCAGGGAATCAGGAAGCTGACCGGGTTGCGCCCCACCGCCGTGCCGACGGCCCGCACGGCCCGGGGGTTGCCGATGGCCCCCGCGATTTCGGAATAGGTGGTCACATGGCCGGTCGGCACCTGCAACAGCGCCTCCCAGACCTTCAGCTGGAACGGTGCACCAATCATATGCAGATGCGCCTCTCCCTTCTGGGCAAAGGAGGCATCGACCCAGCCTTTGATCGGGGCCGGGTCGTGGACGAACGTCGCCTCGGGCCAGCGACTGCAAAGGTCTTCCATCCCGTCGTCCAGCGTGCATTCGGACAGGAATCCCAGCCCGCACAGCCCCTTGTCGGTGCCCATGGCAAGGGCCGGGCCAAAGGGCGTGTCAAAGACTCCGTGCCGGATGGTCAACCCGCCGCCCGCCTGCGCATAGGTGCCCGGCGTCATCGCTTCCCAACGGATGAACAGGTCGTGCAACCGGCCCGATCCGGACAGGCCCACCGCATCGGCCACGTCCAGCGTGGTGAACCTGTCGCGCAGCAGCGCCTTTGCCTGCCCCAGCGCGAGGTATTGCTGATACCGCTTCGGAGAGACTCCGGCCCATTGGGAAAACAACCGCTGAAAATGTGCGGGCGACATGTTCATCTCGGCCGCAAGATCGTCGAGAGAGAGCGGCACCCCGGCATTCGCGTCGATCAGGTCGATGGCGCGGCGCATGACGCCGTAGTGATATGATTGATCCGTGTCCATGGGCGGATATTACGGTCGCAGCGCGAGCGGCGCGACCCGGATTTTGCGGTTTTGCGGGTCTATGACAGCAGGGTCAGCCGGTCGCATCCGGCCATGGCACCGACTGAAAATGAACGCGCCGGCCTGATCTCACTCAAGCCGGCGCGTCCGATGTTCTTCACGGTGTCCTGACCGGTTCGGTCTTACGCCAGCATGTTGCGGGGATCGGCGATCAGACCGCAGTAATGGGTCATGAACCGGGCCGCGTCGGCGCCGTTGATCACCCGGTGATCGTAGGACAGGTCCAGCGGCGCCATGGGAACCGGGCGCGGGGTGTCGCCGTCCCAGACGGTGATGGTCTCGGTCCGGGTGATCCCCAGAATGGCGACCTCGGGCGGGTTGACGATCGGGGTAAAGGCGGTGCCGCCGATCCCGCCAAGGTTGGTGATCGTCATTGACGCCCCGCCCATTTCATCCGGCCCGATCTTGCGGGCCTGGGCACGGGACGCGAGGTCGGCGATTTCCGCGCCGATCTGCCACAGGCCCTTCTTGTCGGCGTCCCGGATCACCGGCACCATCAGCCCGTGCGGAGTATCCACCGCGATCCCGATGTGCACGAAATCCTTCAGCACCAGGGTCTGGCCATCCGGAGTGAGCGAGGCGTTGAACCGCGGAAAGGCCCGCAGCGCGCGCGCAAGCGCCGCCACGTGGAAGGCCAGAGCGGTCAGCTTGACCCCGCGCGCCGCGGCGTCGGGCTTCCATGCCTTGCGCAGCGTTTCGATCTTCGACACGTCGGCCCGGTCGTGATGGGTCACGGCCGGGATCAGCGATTGCGCCGCCGCAAGGTTGCGGGCGGCCACCTGCGCGAAGCGGCTGAGCGGTTCTTCGGTCACCGGGCCATACTGGCTGTGGTCCACATCCCAATAGGAGGTATCCCCGGCGGGCGCGGCTGTCGCTGTCGCCGGCACGGTCCCGGAGATATCCTCGGGCCCGATGGTCGTGCGGCCCAGCTTGCGGGCCAGCGCGTCGATGTCGACGTTCTTTTCCAGCGCAAGGCGTCGGGTCGAGGGGCTGGCAATGGTTTCTGACATGGGGGCCTCCTACCAGCTGGCCGAGATGTATTGGGTTTCCATGAATTCAAGCATGCCTTCATGCCCGCCTTCACGGCCCAGACCGGATTGCTTGGTCCCGCCAAACGGGGCCGCCGGGTCGCTGACAAGGCCGCGGTTCAGGCCGACCATGCCATAGTCCAGCCGCTCGCAGACCTGCAGGGCGCGCTTGAAGTTCTCGGAAAAGACGTAAGCCACAAGACCATATTCAGTGTCGTTGGCGCGGCGGATCACGTCCTCCTGATCGGTGAAGGTCTGGATCGCGGCGACGGGGCCAAAGATCTCGTCACGGACGCATTCGGCATGTTCCGGCACGTTCGACAGAACGGTGGGCGGGTAGTAGAACCCGGTGCCGTTCGGGGTCGATCCGCCGCATTCCACCTTGGCGCCCTTGGCCACCGCATCGGCCACGAATTCGGCGACCTTGTCGCGGGTATCGGCGTTGACAAGCGGGCCGACATCGACCGAGGGGTCGATGCCGTCGCCCATTTTCAGGGCCGACATCCGCTCTGTTAGGCGGCGGGTGAATTCCTCGGCGATGTCCGCGTGCACGTAAATCCGGTTCGCGGCGGTGCAGGCCTCGCCCAGGTTGCGCATCTTGGCCAGCATGGTGCCTTCGATGGCCGTGTCCATATCGGCATCTTCGAACACCACGACGGGCGCGTTGCCGCCCAGTTCCATCGCCGGCTTCAAAACCTGATCGGCGGCACCTTTCAACAGCTTGCGGCCAACCCCGGTCGACCCGGTGAAGCTGACCACCCGCACACGCGGGTCATGCAGCATGTGATCGACCAGCGCCCCGGTGCGGCGCGAGGGCAGCACGTTGACAAGGCCAGCGGGAACGCCTGCTTCTTCCAGAAGCGGCATCAGCGCCAGCATGGTCAGCGGGGTTTCCGAGGCGGGTTTGATGATCACGCCGCAGCCTGCGGCCAGTGCGGGGGCGATCTTGCGTGTGCCCATGGCAGCCGGATAGTTCCACGGCGTCACCAGCACCGCCAGACCGGCGGGCTTATGCTGTACCACGATCCGTGCGCCACTTGCGGGGGCATGGGTGATCAGCCCGTCGGCGCGGACGGCTTCTTCAGCGAACCAGCGGAAGAATTCGGCGGCATAGGTCGCCTCGCCCATGGCGTCGGCGCTGGCCTTGCCGTTTTCAAGGGTGATCAGGCGGGCGAATTCCGGCAGGCGGGCGGTCATCAGTTCCCACGCCTTGCGCAGCACTTCGGACCGCTGGCGCGGGGTGCGCGCGGCCCAGTCGGCCATCGCCGCCGCTGCCGCGTCCAGCGCGTCATTCGCGTCGTCGATATCGGCCGAAGCGACCGAGGCAAGCACCTGTTCGGTGGCCGGGTTTATCACGTCGAACCGTTCGTCCTTGGTCCGCCATTCGCCGTTGATGTAAAGATCGGTATAGTCCATGTCGGCCTCCGATAGGGTCAAAGCAGGTGGCGAAGTGGCTGTTCCACCCGCCCTGCAAAATCAGTGAGAAGTTGAATGGCTGCCTGTGGGGACAGCGACGCGGGATCGCATTCCAGCGTGATGGTCAGCCCTGCGCCCGAATTCGTCAGGGTCAGCACAGGTTCAGGACCGGCGCCCATCTCGACGCTGCGCAGCGGGCTGCCCCGCAGGTCGCGCAGGATCAGGTCCGGGGCGTCTTCGGTTTCGGCAACCCCGGACAATGTCCGGCCTGCAGGCGTTGCAAAGCTGCGGGTCAGACCGGCGCGTTCAATGGCAACCGTGGCCCCGGCCGCCAGCGAAGCCCCCGCCAGGCCGGCAAGGATGGCATCGGCATCGTTCACGCCATGGGCCTCGGACATCCAACGTTGGAAGCCGGGCAGACCGTCCTCGGCCACTTCGGCGACCAGACGGCGCGCGCTTGCGGCTGCGGCGGCGGTCGGTGCCTCGGACGGCAGGGCGCGCAGCACCTCGATATCCTTGACGTGATAGGGCTGCGGATGACCGGCCTTGGCAAGGCGGGTCAGGTCCAGCCCTTGTTCAGCGGCCAGTCGGCGCGCCTTGGGAGAGGCCAGAATCCTGTCGGTCGATGACACTGCGACCTGCGGCTTCGGTGCCGGAGCAGGGGCCTTGGGGGCGGTCACTGTCTTGGCAGGCGCCGGTGCGGCGGCTGCCGGGGCCGGT
The DNA here is from genome assembly GCF_004145845.1 of Loktanella sp. IMCC34160. GTDB lineage: Bacteria > Pseudomonadota > Alphaproteobacteria > Rhodobacterales > Rhodobacteraceae > SELP01. Next base: position 329,292 of record NZ_SELP01000001.1, read on the forward strand.
GCGGAGGCTGCTTCTGCCACGGACCGGGCAACCGGTGCGTCGGGCTTGGCGGCCGAGATGATGGCAACCGGATCGCCGACCGGCACCTCTTCGCCGGCCTGCGCAAGTGTGGCGGCCAGGAACCCATCAAGCCCAGCGGGCACTTCCATCGTGCTCTTGTCGGTCTCGACCTCGAACAGCACATCATCGGCCGCGACCGCATCGCCCGGGGCCTTTTGCCAGCTGACCAGCAGGCCGGTGTCCTGCGCCATGCCAAGTTGCGGCATGGTCACGGTCTTGCCTTCGGGCAGATCATCGGCCGGGGCCGCTTCCGCCGTCGGGGCGGGGGCGGCAGGGGTGTCGTCGTCGGCGCTTTCGGAAATCCGGGCGATGACGGACCCCACGGGCACGTCTTCGCCTTCGCCTGCGACGACGCCCGTCAGGAAGCCATCGGCCTGCGCCTCGACCTCCATCGTGGCCTTGTCGGTTTCCACTTCGAACAGGGCGTCGCCCTTGGCGACCGGATCACCGGGCGCCTTGAGCCAGGACACGATCTTGCCCGCGTCCTGCGCCATGCCAAGCTGCGGCATTGTCACGTCATGCGGCATGGATCATCTCTCCGGCGCAAAGCTTGCGGGCGTTTTCGGCGACGCCTTCGGGGGTGGGGACGGTAATGTCTTCCAGCGCGGGGCTGAACGGCACCGGCACATCCATCGCACCCATCCGCAGAACCGGCGCGTCCAGATGATAGAAGGCCTTTTCGTTCAGGCGGCTGGCGATCTCGGCGGTGACGCCATAGCTTTGGTGGCCCTCGTCGATGACGATGGCGCGGCTGGTCTTGCGGACGCTTTTCAACAGCGCCTCTTCATCCAGCGGCACGATGGTGCGCGGGTCGATGACTTCTGCACTGATGCCCTCGGCGGCCAGCATTTCGGCGGCCTTTTCGGCGACCTGCACCATGGAAGAGGTGGCGATCAGGGTGATGTCCGAGCCTTCACGCTTCACGTTGGCGACGCCGAAGGGGATCAGGTATTCTTCTTCCGGCACGGGGGCCTTGTCCTGATACATCAGTTTGTCTTCGAAGATCACGACCGGGTTGTTGTCGCGGATTGCCGTCTTCATCAGCCCCTTGGCTTCGTAGGCCGAGGACGGCATCGCGACCTTCAGCCCCGGAATATGGGCCACCAGCGCCTGCAGCGACTGGCTGTGCTGCGCGGCGGACCGGCGGGTCGCGCCAAGGTTGGTGCGCAGCACCAGCGGCACGTTCAGCTTGCCACCGGACATGTAGTGGGTCTTGGCGGCCTGGTTGCACAGCTGGTCCATGATCAGGAAGATGAAATCGCCGAACATCAGATCGACGATGGGCCGGGCCCCGGTCATCGCAGCGCCCACGGCCATCCCCATGAAGCCGGGTTCGGCGATGGGGGTGTCGATCACGCGATCCGTGCCAAATTCCTCGACCAGACCCGACAGCACCTTGAACGGCGTGCCGGCCTCGGCCACGTCCTCGCCCATGATAAAGGTTGTCGGGTCGCGGCGCATTTCCTCGGCCAGTGCTTCGTTCACGGCCTGCGACAGGGTAATTTCTCGCATTGTCTCTCTCCTCAATCCGCGAACACGTGCATGTCGACTTCGGACACATCCGGGTATTTGGCGGCCAGCGCATATTCGACCGCGTCGGCGGCGTCCTTTTCCACTTCGGCGTTGATCGCTTCGATCTCGTCTTCCGAGGCGATGCCTTCCTGCACGAGGAAATGGCGGAACCGGGTGATCGGGTCGCGGTTTTCCTTCCAGTCCTTTTCTTCGGCCTTGGACCGGTAGTATTCGCGGTTGATGTCGCCGACGTGGTGCCCGTGATAGCGGTAGGTCATCAGTTCGATGAAGAACGGGCCTTCGCCCTTGCGGGCGCGGGCAACCAGTTTCTGGGTCAGGTCATTGACGGCCAGAACATCCTGTCCATCGACCTGATGGGCTTCGATCCCGAAGGCTTCGGCCCGGGCGGTGATCGACCCGGCGGCGATTTCCTCGGTCTTGGTGTATTCGGAATAGCCGTTGTTTTCGCAGGCGTAGATCACCGGCAGGTTCCACAGGGCGGCCATGTTCATGACCTCGTACAACAGCCCCTGCGCGGTGGCCCCGTCGCCGAAGAAACAGACAGTCACATCGTCCGACCCCTGCAGCTTGGCCCGCAGCGCGGATCCGGTGGCGATGCCCATCGACCCGCCGACGATGGCGTTGGCGCCAAGGTTGCCGTGGCTTTGATCGGCGATATGCATCGACCCGCCCTTACCGCGGCAATAGCCTTCTTCCTTGCCCAGAAGTTCGCAGAACATTTCCTTGAACTCCGCGCCCTTGGCCACGCAATGCCCGTGTCCCCGGTGGGTCGAGGTGATCCGGTCACTGTCGGTCAGCGCCTCGCAGATGCCGACGGCCACGGCTTCTTCGCCGGAATACATATGCGTCAATCCCGGCATCTTGGCCGAGAGGTAAAGCTGGTTCGCGTTGTCTTCGAAGCTGCGAATGCGGACCATTTGGCGATACATGCGCAGATAGTCCTCCGTGTTGGTCTTGGCTTTCTTGGCGGGGCTCATCGGTGGTGTCCTTGAAACAGAGGGCAGCCCGGGCGCATGTCCTGCGCCCGGTGTCAGGTGTCAGTAGCGGTTGGCAATCGGCAGTTCCTCGGCCGGGAACAGGCTGATCACTTCACAACCGGTGTCGGTCACGACGACCTCTTCCTCGATCCGGGCGGCAGAATAGCCGTCGGAGGCCGGGCAATAGGTCTCAAGTGCGAACACCATCCCGGTTTGGATCTCCATCGGGTTGTCGAGGCTGACCGCGCGGCTGATGATCGGACGCTCGTGCAGGGCAAGGCCCAGACCGTGGCCGAATTGCAGACCGAAGGCCGACAGCTCGTCCGGGAAGCCGAATTCCTCGGCCTTGGGCCAAAGCTTGGCGACCTGATCGGTGGTCACGCCCGGTTTGATCGCCTGGATCGAGGCGTCGATCCATTCACGGGCCTTAACGTAGGCGTCCACCTGGCACGGAGTCGACCGGCCGATGTTGAAGGTCCGGTAGTAGCAGGTCCGGTAGCCCTGATAGGATTGCAGGATGTCAAAGAATGCCTGATCGCCGGGGCGGAACTGACGGTCGGTGAAGTTGTGCGGATGCGGGTTGCAGCGCTCGCCCGAGATGGCGTTGATCGCCTCGACGTCGTCTGATCCCCATTCGTAGAGAAGCTTGTTCGACATGGCGACGATTTCGTTTTCGCGCACGCCGGGTTTCAGCTCTTCGTAGATCATGTGGTAGACGCCATCGACCATCGACGCGGCCTGCGTCAGAAGCTGGATTTCGTCCCAGTTCTTGATCTCGCGGGCCGACAGCATGATCTGCTGGCCGTCAACGACGTTCAGCCCGGCCTCTTTCAGGGCTTCGAACATGGCGGTTTCGGCATAGTCGACGCCGACCGGCATTCCCTTCATGCCGGCGTCTTCGATCAGCCCGGCAATTTCTTCGGCGTATTTCTTCATCAGGCCAAAGCTGGGCGGGATGGTGCCGCGCATGCCGACGACGCCCGCATGGCAATTGTCAGGCACCAGCCAGTCGGAATATTTGCGGTGGTGCACAGCGGCCGAACCGAAATCCCAGACGTGCGGCGCGTCATCGCCGGTCAGCAGGGCAAAGCGGCACATCTTGTCGCGTTCCCACTCACCGATCTTGGTGGCGGTGACGTAGCGGATGTTGTTCACATCGAACAACAGAAGCGACCCGGCGCTGCTTTTTTTCAGGGCTTCGCGGGTCCGGCTCAGCCGGTAGCGGCGCAGGCGGTCATGGTCGATCCGGCGTTCGAAATCGACAGAGCTGTGGCCCCAGGCCGGAATCCGGCCTTCCCATTGCCAGTTCGGTTCCAGATCCTGCGGTGTCAGGACGTTCGGTGTCAGTGCGCGAGACATGAGGTTCTCCTTTGGGCACGTCTGTCGCGCCCATTTGCGTGAAAAATCAAAAGCTTCGTTCGTTACTTGGTGACCCAGCCACCATCGATGGAGATCATCTGACCGGTCATGTAGTCGCTGTCGTCAGAGGCGAGGAACGAAGCCGTGCCGATGATATCCTTGGGGTAGGACACCCGCTTGATCACCAGGTTGTTCTCGACGATGTCGTCATAGGCCTGGCCAGCGCGTTCCTTGAACCCGATCTCGATCAGGTCCTTGTCCAGCTGTTCCCAAAGCGGGGTGATCACCACGCCGGGCGCGTAGCCGTTGACGGTGATGTTGTGTTCGGCCAGACCCAGCGCGCCGCATTCGGTCAGCGCCAGACAGCCGTATTTCGAGGTGCAGTAGACGGTCACATCCACCAGCGGCTTGCGCGAGGCGATGGAGCCCACGTTGATCAGCTTGTAGGGGTGATCTTCCATCGGACCCTGGGCGATCATCTGGCGGGCCACTTCCTGCATCCCCAGCCACATCGCCTTGGTGTTGACGTTCATGATCATGTCCCAGTTGTCTTCATCGATATCCATGAAGAACCGGGGCTTGTTCAGGCCGGCGTTGAACAGGCCGACGTTGATCGACCCGAAAGCCTCGACCGTCGCGGCCACCGCGGCGGCGTTGTCTTCGCGCTTGGTCACGTCCATCTTGACCGCGATCGCCTTGCCATTGCCTGCGGCGTTGATGCCGTCGGCAACTTTCTGGGCTTCATCCAGATCAAGATCGCCGATGCAGACATTCGCGCCCTGCGCCGCGAAGGCTTCGGCATTGGCCGCGCCCATGCCGCGGGCGGCGCCGGTGATCAGGATGTTCTTACCTTTGAGGCGATTGGGGTCCATGGTTTCCTCCCTAAGTGACCGATTGTCGCAAGACGGCTTCGGCGCGTTCTTGCGCCCGTGCCAGTGCATCCGCCGGGCGGGTAATCCCGCGCAGCATGTCGTGAAGTTCCGTGCCGCAGATCGAAATGATGTCCGAGATTTGCGGGATCGGTGGCCGTGGCCAGAATTGCAGCTCATCCCGCCAGGACATCTGGTCGACCAGTTCAAAGATCGGGGACAGGCGCCGGACCTCTGGGTCGGCACCGACCGAATAGCGCGGCGCTGTGCGGCTGCCGTTCTGGGCATAAAGCTTCTGCGCGGCGGGCGAGGTAAAGGCGATCAGCCCCTCGACGGCGTCGCTGAGCCGTTCCTCGGCCAGATTGGTCGGGATGCACAGAACATAGCCGCCCACCGGCGCGATCGGCACGCCCGACGGCCCATGCGGGTGCGGCAGGTAGCCGGTATTGCCATGCGCCGAACAGGTCTGGTCCAGCTCGAAATAGGGGGCCAGCAGGGTATAGCCATAGGCCATCGCCACGCTGCCGTTGGCATAGGGGCGGACACGTTCGTACCACGACATCGACAGGATGTCGGGCGGCGAATATTCCATCAGTTCGACCAGATACTCCGCCGCCGCCAGCGCATTGGCGCTGTCCAGCATCGGCCGGAACCCGCCGCGATCAAGATGGTCGGCATCGAACCCGCCCGCAATCTCGGGCAGGTCGACGATGGGCTGGCCAAAGTCAGCACAGGTCATGATGAAGGTGTGGCCAAGCGCGGTCCCCCGCGCCGCGTTCCATGCCACGCCGTATCGGCCATGACGCGGATCGTGGAAGTGCTTGGCGGCTGCGATCACGTCGTCTGTCGTGGCGGGCGGCTGCAGCCCGGCTTCGGCGAACCAGTCCTTGCGATAGAACATCATCTCGGGCGTTGTCTGGCTCGGCACACCGTAGGGCACCCCGTTCCAATGTGCGGCGCGCCAGCCTGCGGTGTGGAAATCGCTTGGGTCCAGCCGGTCGACGTTCATTACCTCGGCCAGCGGCCGGACAACGCCCTTGGCGACGAATTCGCCCAGCCACGGCAGATCGACGGCGATCAGGTCATAGCGGCTTTTGGCCCGGGTGGCGTTGCGCAGGGCCTCTTCCCGCAGCCGGTCGATGGAAAAGGCGCGTTGGCTGATATCGTTTCCGATGATCTGTTCGAACTGCCGCTTTAGGTTCTCCATGACCATGAAGGTCGGGTCACCATGGACAAGAATCCGCAACCCGCCCGACAGCTTGAGCGAGCTGGGCAGGGCGCTTGGCGGCGGGATCAGAGCCTGGCCGGGCTGATAGGACCCGCCGAAATAGTAATCCTTGGCCTCGGTCGACTGTTCGACATTGCCATAGGTCGCCCGCGCGATCCGGTCGATCCGGTCGGCAAACTGGTTGAAGCTTTGCAGAAGCGTCGGGCTGGGATGCAGGGAAAAGCTGCGCCCCGATTTGGTCCGATGCCGCTGTTCGATCAGCCCGGTCTCCATGATCTCGGCCAGTTTGCGGGTTCCGGTCGCATAGGGCACACCCGAGGCGGCCACCATCGACGACGGGGAAACGATCCGGCCCTCTGCATGGCTGTTCAGCAGATGCAGGATCATGTTGAGATGTGGATTGGGCGTCGTCGGCTCGACCGAATTGTCAATCTCCAGTAAGATATCCTGAAGAAACGTCACAACCCGCGACAATTCCGGTGTCGCCGCCATCATGGAAACAGCATCGGCCCCTGACGGGGCGCGACGTCCAGATTGGATATTTTTGGCGACCTGATGTTTCACGGACTTTGACAGTTTTGGATTGCGGGGGCGATGACGCGAGTCGGCCATTGCGGCTCCTCCTAGAATGTTCAGATTGATATCCGACCAGTATGGCGATTAGGTCCAATTTGGATATCAAAATTATCAAAATGGATAAATTGTGCAGATCGAACGGGACGAGAATCGCGCTGTATGAGGGCCAGATTGCTCCGGGGCGCTGTGCACCGGGCTGAGAGGACAGCTGCAATCGTCATTCAGATGAATTGGGAGGACCCAAATGAAACTTTCGACCAAACTCGCCCTAGCCTGCACCACCGCCATGATCGGTGGCGCCGCTGCGGCCGAAACCATGACCATCGGCATCACCCAGAACAACGTGGGTGTGGACAGCTACCAGACCACCTACGAGCAGGCGTTTATCGCTGCTGCCGAAGCCAACCCGGACGTCGAAGTTGTCGTTCTGGACGCGGGCGGCGACGTGGCCCGCCAGATCGCCCAGATGGAAGACCTGATCCAGCAGGAAGTCGATGCGATCATCATCTGGCCGACCAACGGCGAAGCCGTGATCCCCGCCGTGCGTAAGGCCCATCAGGCCGACATCCCGGTCATCGTGACCAACTCGAACATCGCCGAAGCCGGGTTCGACTTCGTGGCCTCCTTCTCGGGCCCGGACAACATCACCCAGGGTGCGCGTTCTGCCGAAATCATGTGTGACCGCTTCAAGGCGCTTGGCATCGAGAACGAAGCCAAGGTCGTGCACATCACCGGCCAGCCGGGCTACACCACTGCCATCGAACGCGCCCAGGGCTTCAACGATCGTCTGCCGGAAGTCTGCCCGAACGTGGTGCAGATCGACCAGCAGCCGGGCGACTGGAACCGTGAAAAGTCGCAGCAGGTCATGGAAGCCTTCCTTGTCCAGTATGACGACATCGACGGTGTCTACTCGGGCGATGACAACATGGGCGTTGGCGCCATGAACGCTGCGATCGCCGCAGGCCGTGTCGACGGCATCACCTTTGTCGGCGCCACCAACTTTGCCGTGGGCTATGAAGCCATGGCCGCTGGCACCTACTGGGGCTCGATCTACCAGTCGCCGGTTGATGACGCCGAAGCCGCGCTTCAGACCGCCATCGACGTGCTGAACGGTGAAGAGGTTCCGTTCCTGAACTACTTCGACACGCCGAAGATCACGCAGGACAACATGGGCGAATTCACGAAGCCCGTCTTCTGATCTCCTCCCGAGTGTGGGGCGGACAGCCTGTCCGCCCCACATTCGACACACTTCAATTTCAAGAACTTACCAAGGGGGCAGCACCATGCGTGTGGCTGGACGTTCCTGCATTGTAACCGGGGCTGCGCAGGGTATTGGCCGCGCCATCGGCGAGGCGCTGCTGGATGAGGGGGCGAACGTCCTCTTTGCGGATATCAACGCCGCGAAAGTCGCCGAAGTCGCCGAGGCGAATGCCGAACGCGCCGCGACGAATGGTGCGAAGGTCACCCATGCGGCGGTGGATGTCACCAACCGCGAAACTGTCCGGGCCATGATCGCCCATGCCGTTGAAACCTTCGGGCGGCTGGATGTGAAATTCAACAATGCCGGCGTCAACAAGCCCCTGAATTTCCTTGATGTGACCGAGGACAACTGGAATTTCATCATGGGCGTCAACGGGCTTGGCTGCATGATCGGAATGCAGGAAGCGGCCCGCCAGATGATCGCCCAGGGAACCGGCGGCAAGATCATCAACACGGCCAGCATCGCCAGCCGACAGGGCTTTGACAACGTGGCACCCTATTGTGCCAGCAAGTGGGCCGTTGTGTCGCTCACGCAGTCGGGCGCGCGCGATCTGGCAAAACATGATATTACCGTGACGGGCTTTGCCCCGGGCGTCGTTGCCACCGAGATGTGGGAACAGGTCGACAAGGACCTGATGGAGATCGGGGCCGCCGAGCGCCCCGGGCAGGCGATGGAGGAGTTTTCGTCCGAAATCCTGAAAGGGCGTGTTGCGACCCCGCGGGACATCACCGGTACGACAACGTTCCTTGCGTCGAGAGACAGCGACTACATGACCGGCCAGATCGTGATGATCGATGGCGGAATGACGCTGGTATAGCCGCAGATCGCGGCATGCCAGAAGGGGAGGAAAGATGGCAGAGCTGACAAAAAAGGGCATCGGCGGATTTATCGCCCGGCACGGGATTCTCGTCGCCTTCGTCCTGTTCATGGTGGGCTTCGCACTGGCGAACCCGCGATTCATAGCGATCGAAAATATTTCCGGCGTGATCCGGTCTTCGGCGATCATCGGGGTCATGGCACTGGGGGTCACCTTTGTGGTCATCGGTGGCAACCTCGATCTCAGCGTCGGGTCGATGATGTCGTTCTCGACCATCGTGGTGCTGGATCTGCACGACAAGCTAGGGCCGACGCTGGCCATCCCCGCCATGTTCGCCATGACCCTCGCCTTGGGGGCGTTCATCGGGTTCCTTGTGGGTTATCTGAAACTGAATTCCCTGATCGTGACCTTGGGAATGCTATCGGCCATTCACGGTCTGACGCTGACATATTCCGGCGGCAAGAACATGGATATCGACGACAAACAGGGCACCTGGTTCAGCATCTTCGGGCAGGGCAACGTGGCCGGTATCCCGGTGCCGATCCTGATGTTTGCACTGCTGGCCGTAGTCCTGACACTCCTGCTGTCCAAGACGCCCTTTGGGCGCAAGGTTTATGCGGTCGGGGGCAATGGCACCGCCGCGACCTTCTCGGGCATTCCGCGGGCGCGGGTCGTGTTCATGACCTACATGATCTCGGCCTTCTGCGTGGCCACCGCCGGTCTGATCCAGGCAAGCCGCTCTCTTGGCAGTCAGAATACCGTGGGGCAGGGGCTGGAGCTTGAGGTGCTGGCCGCGGTTATCCTTGGGGGTGCCTCGCTTCTTGGCGGGTCCGGCACCGTGTTCAAGACGGTGATCGGCGTGCTGATCCTTGGCTTCATCCAGAACGGTCTGCTCCTGATGGGGCTCGCCTTCTACGCCCAATATGTCGTGACATGGGTGATCATCATTCTCGCGGTCTGGCTCGACATCGCCGCCAAGCGTGGCCGTCTCTGGTCGCCGATTGCCTGAGGGAGGGACCGATGAACTCTGAAACACGCGGAAACCTGATTAAACAGGGCGCCATCTGGGCCTTTATCGTGGTGGAGCTGCTCTTCTTCTCCATCGCGGGGGAATATCTCTCGGTCTCGGACAAGGCGTTCATGGATTTCGATAACATGCTGCTGCTGCTCAAGCAGTCGGCCCCGATCGGGATCATCGCGCTTGGCATGACCATCATCATGATCAACGGCAATATCGACCTGAGCGTCGGGGCCACCTTCGCGCTGTCGGCCATCGTGCTGCTGGACAGCATGACATGGCCCTTCATGGCTGGGCTGGGCGACTGGGCGATCCCGTTGGCCTGGGGCCTTGCGCTTCTGACCGGGGTGGTGCTGGGGGCGATCAACGGATTGATCGTCTGGAAGACGGGCGTAGACGCCTTCATCGTGACGCTGGGATCGATGCTTGGCTATCGCGGTCTGGTCTTCATGTACAATGGCGAACAGCCGACCAGCCACCTGAACTGGACGCTGGTTGATTTCGCCGAGGCGCAGTTCCTTGGCCTGCATACCGCCACATGGTTCCTGCTGGTTGCGGCCCTGCTGCTGTGGCTCTTGATGACCAAGACGATCCATGGCCGCAATGCCTATGCCATTGGCAACAACCGCGAAGCGGCGGTGAATGCCGGGATCCGTGTGGGGCCGCACTTCTTGTGGAACTTCATGCTGATCGGCTTTCTCGCCTCGCTGTCCGCTGTCGTGTTCTATTCCGAAAGCGGCTCGGTGAACCCCAACGACGGGATGCTGTACGAGCTTTGGGCGATCACGGCCGTTGTTCTGGGCGGCACCAAGCTGACCGGCGGTTATGGTTCTATCGTCTCGACGCTGGGCGGGGTCATCGCGATCCAGCTTCTGCGCAAGGGGCTGGGCCATATCGGGGCAGACACGGAAACCGTTAACCTTGTCATCGGCCTGATCCTGATCGCGGTGCTGTTCCTTGATCGTCAGCTGAACCGCAAGGGCAAGGAGGAGTTGAAGATATGACCGACCAAACCCCCGCACTGCGGCTGGAAGGGATCGTCAAGACCTTCCCCGGTGTCCGCGCGCTCGACGGTGTGTCCTTCACCGTCATGCCCGGCGAGGTCCACGCCCTGATGGGCGAGAACGGCGCCGGCAAGTCCACCCTGATGAAGGTTCTGGGCGGAATCTATGACCCGGATGAAGGCCAGATCTTTATCGCCGAACAGCCCGCCGTCATGACCTCGCCGATCGAGGCCAAGGCCAAGGGCGTCGTCTTTATCCACCAGGAACTGAGCCTTGCCGACGAATTGAGCGTGGCCGAGAATATCTTTCTGGGCGAACTGCCCCGGAAAAGTCTTGGCCGGGTCGACTGGGGAAAGCTCTACGCCGATACCGACGCGATCCTGAAGACGCTGAACGTTGGCTTCAACGCCAAAACCCGTGTCGGGGACCTGTCCATCGCCAACCAGCAGATGGTCGAGATTGCCCGCGCTTTGACGGTCGATCCCCGCGCGGTGATCTTCGACGAACCGACCGCATCGCTGACCGACGCGGAAAAGGTGGTGCTGTTCGAGGTGATCTCCGACCTGCAATCGCGCGGTGTCGGGGTGATCTATATCTCGCACCGGATGGAAGAAATCTTCAAGATCACCGACCGGATCAGCGTTTTGCGCGATGGCCAGTATCGCGGCACGCTCAACACCGCCGAGACCAACGAAGAAGAAGTCACCCAGTTGATGATCGGCCGCAAGCTGGACCTGTCCCGCAACGAGGCCACGCACGAGATGGGCGAGGTCGCGCTGGAGGTGCGGAACCTCAGCTGTGGCGACCTGTTCCACGATGTCAGCTTTACAGTGCGGCGCGGCGAGGTTCTGGGGTTCTACGGGCTTGTCGGTGCGGGCCGGACCGAGATTGCCGAGACCCTTTTCGGCCTGCGCGATCCCTCGGCCGGACAAATCCTTCTGGATGGTGAGGAGGTCCGCATCACCTCGCCGCAGGACGCGATCCGGCGTGGCATTTCCCTCGTTCCCGAAGACCGCAAGGGGCAGGGGCTGATCCTTGGCATGAACTGCCGGGACAACATGACCCTGCCGCAGGTGGACGACATGACCGCCGGGCCTTTTGTCAGTGACGGGGCCGAGGTGGCGATCTTTGATCAATATCGGGACAAGCTGGACATTCGCACCCCGGGCTGGCGGCAATTGGTCGGCAACCTGTCGGGCGGCAACCAGCAGAAGATTGTCATCGGCAAATGGCTGTCGATGCACCCGGAAGTTCTGATCGTGGACGAACCGACGCGCGGCATCGACGTCGGGTCCAAATCCGAGATCCACAACCTGATCCGCGATCTGGCGTCGCAAGGCTACGCGGTCATCGTGATCAGTTCGGAAATGCCCGAGGTGCTGCATGTCTCTGACCGGATCGTCGCCATGTTCTCGGGTCGGGTGATGCGTGAATTCACCGCCGAGGAGGTGACCGAAGACAGTCTGATCCAGGCGATCTCTGGCCTGACGGGCAGCGGCGCACAGGTGGCCTGACATGCGCGTCGGGTTTGCCGGACTGGGCCGCATGGGGCGGCACATGGCGGCGAACCTTGCCCGGGCTGGGCACGAGGTGACCGTCTGGAACCGCTCTCCCGAGAAGGCGGAGGGTCTGGGTTGTGCCATCGCGCCCACGCCCCGGGCGCTGGCTGACGCGGCAGAGGTCGTTGTCACGATGTTGGCGGACGACGCGTCGTCCGAGGCCGTGCATTTCGGTCCCGAGGGGTTGTTTGCCGGGCAGCGTGCGAAGGTGTTCGTCGAAATGGGCACCATGTCGCCCGACCATATCGCGGCACTGGTCAAGGCCGTGCCGGACGGGGCATCGGTGATCGACGCGCCGGTCTCCGGTGCCACGCAGGCTGCCGCCGATGCGCAACTCCTCATCATAGCGGGCTGCACCGAGGCCGAGGCGGCACCGCTCGGGACGTTGTTCGATGCAATGGGGCGGGCGACCATTTGCCTTGGGTCCAGCGGGGCCGGGGCGGTCATGAAGCTGGCGGTGAATTCGCTGATCCATGGGCTGAACCAAACCCTGTCAGAGGCCCTGGTTCTGGCCGAGGCGGCGGGCATTGCCCCCGAGGCCGCCTTCGACGTGATCGAAAACAGTGCCGCCGCCGCGCCGATGCTGAAATACCGCCGCCCGCTTTACCTGAACGAGGCGGCCCATGACGTGACCTTTACAGTCGCGCTGGCCCGCAAGGACATGGAAATCACCGCAGCGCTTGCGGACCGGCTGGGTGCGTCCATGCGGCAGGGGCAGGTCACATTGGACAGGCTAATCGAGGCGGACACGCAGGGTTATGGCGCCCGCGACATGGCGTCGATCCTCGACTTCACGCGAAAGGACAAGACATGAAAGCCGCGCTTTTTGTCGGTGGCTGGGAAGGCCACACGCCGACGCATTTCGCAGATTGGTACAAAGACCTGCTGGAGGAAAACGGGTTTGAGGTTGATGTCTACGACACGCTTGAGCCGCTGGAACGGCCGGAAGATCTGGCCGATCTGGACCTGATCACGCCGATCTGGTCCTCGGCCCGGTCCGGTCATCAGGAAGAATTCGGCAACATGACCAAATCGCAAGAGGACGGCCTGTTGCAACTGATCGGGGACGGCTGTGGGCTGGCCGGTTGGCATGGGCATATGGGCGACGCATTCCGGGACCGGCCAACCTATCATTTCCTGATCGGCGGGCAGTTCGTGGCGCACCCGCCGGGATGGCCGGACAATCTGCAACCGGCCGAGGACTACATCGACTATGACGTGACCATCTGCCAGCCGGGCCATCCTCTTGTCGAAGGCATCCACAGCTTTCGCATCCGGTCCGAGCAATATTACATGCTGACTGATCCGTCGAATAACGTGCTGGCGACGACCACCTTTTCCGGTGACCATCTTTGGTGGATCGAAGGTACGGTGATCCCGGTCACCTGGACCCGGCGCTGGGACAAGGGGCGGGTGTTCTATTGCTCGATCGGGCACGAACTGGACGATCTGAAAGTGCCGCAAGTGACCGAGATGATCCGCCGTGGCGCGATCTGGGCGGCACAAGGCCGACAAGGGTGACTGCCCTGCGGGAAAGCACGTTCTTGAACGATCTGCCCTGATGATGCTCTTCTGATTGTTACGCTGCCGCATGAAACCCTGATGCACCTTCGGAACGGGTTGCCGAGCCGGGCGGAGTTGGGGATAAGGCGGCATGGCCAAACAGCTTGATTATCACACGATCCGAGAGATCTTTGCGCGCTTCCATGCCGCCGAACCCGAACCAAAGGGCGAGCTGGAGCATGTGAACGCCTATACGCTGGTAGTGGCCGTTGCCCTGTCGGCGCAGGCGACCGATGCCGGTGTGAACAAGGCGACCCGCGCCCTGTTCAAGATCGCCGATACCCCGCAGAAGATGCTGGACCTTGGGGAAGAAGGGCTGATCGAACACATCAAGACCATCGGCCTGTTCCGGCAGAAGGCGAAGAACGTCATCAAACTGAGCCGGATCCTGGTCGAGGACTATGGCGGCGAGGTGCCCAACAGCCGCGCCGCCTTGCAATCGCTGCCCGGTGTCGGACGCAAGACCGCGAATGTGGTCTTGAACATGTGGTGGCATCAGCCGACGCAGGCCGTGGATACGCATATCTTTCGGGTCGGCAACCGGACCGGCATTGCGCCGGGCAAAGATGTCGACGCCGTGGAACGCGCGATCGAGGACAACATCCCGGCGGACTACCAGCAGCACGCCCACCACTGGCTGATCCTGCACGGGCGCTATACCTGCGTCGCCCGGAAACCCAAATGCGCGGCCTGCCTGATCCGCGATCTCTGTAAATTCGAGGACAAGAATCTATGAGCTTTAACGTCATCGGGATCGGCAACGCGATTGTCGACGTGATCAGCCATGCCAATGACATGTTCCTTGACCAGATGGGGATCGAGAAGGGGATCATGCAGTTGGTGGACCGCGACCGGGCAGAACTGCTTTATGCCGCGATGCGCGACCGCGTGGAAACGCCGGGCGGGTCGGTCGGAAACACGATTGCCGGGATCGGTGCGCTTGGGCTGAAGACCGCCTTTATCGGTAAGGTGCGCAATGACGCGCTGGGGCGGTTCTACGCCGCCTCTCTGGAAGAGGCGGGAACCGCCTTCCCGAACCCGCCCAAGGATGTGCCGCTGCCGACCTCGCGGTCGATGATCTTTGTGTCGCCCGATGGGGAACGGTCGATGAATACCTACCTTGGGGCGGGGGCCGATATTTCCTCGGCCGATGTGCCGGATGTGTTTGACGGGGCGGATATCCTGTTCCTTGAGGGCTATCTGTTCGACAAGGACGAAGGCAAAACCGCCTTTGCAGAGGCCGCGGCGAAGATGAAGGCCGCAGGTGGCCGCGCCGCAATCACGATTTCCGATCCCTTCTGCGCCGAACGTCACCGCGACGATTTCCAGCGGTTGATCGCGGGCGACGTGGATATCGCCATCGGCAATGCGCTTGAATGGATGACGCTTTATCAAACCGACACGTTAGACGAGGCGCTGGCGCAGGCCTCGGCCGCCTGTGATATCGTTGCCTGCACCCGATCCGGCGAAAGTGTCTGGATCATGCAGGGCGGTCAGCGGTTCGAGGCCCCGGTGACCCCGGTGACCCCGGTTGATGCGACCGGTGCGGGGGACCAGTTCGCCGCCGGGTTCCTGTATGGCGTGGCAACCGGCCGCGATATGGAAACGGCGGCCCGGATGGGCGTGATCTGCGCGGCCGAGGTGATCGGACATATCGGCCCGCGTCCCAAGGCGAATATCAGGGCGATGTTTGCGGAACAGGGACTGCTTTGAGCCAAAGGGAGTCGATGTGGTCGATATGGGCGGTGTCAAACCGGTCCTGCTCTTCCCAATAACGACCCGAGGCAACGAAATATCCCAGACGTTCCTCTGCGCGGAGGGCTGCGTCCATGGCGGCCCCATTGATTTCAACAACGGGCAGCCGATGCAGCTCGGCAACCGTCGCGCGCGGAAACACCAGCCGGCTTTGGTCTGTGCTAAGGTTGACGAGCGCGCAGCCTTGGGCCGCGCCCAGTGCAAGAAGACGGGCCGATTTTGCCTCGAGGTTGCGAAGGGTGGGGTCGGGACGCAGCGGGTCGGCTGCCCCGGTTCCATAGAAATGCGTGGCGCCGGTCGTCGGATAGACCATGTCACAGCCCATCATGGCGATGACATCTGGCCGCAATGTCTGAAGCGCCCAATAGGCGGCGGTAAAGGCCATCGTGCCGCCAGCATAGACAAACCCACCCAAGGCGTTCTGTGCCGGAACATAGTCCCTGTAGGTTACCCTGCGCTGGTCCGGTCCGAAGCTGGTCGGGTGTCTGTCCTCGGGGAAATCCTCCGGATGGATCAGATCGTCCCAATCCGGCCGAACCTGCCATGCATTGTTGATCGCAACGATCCTGTCGAACGAGGTTTTTGGCCAATTCCGCGCCGCGACGACATTCGGCCCACTGCCAAGGATTAGCACGACTGCCATAGCGATTGCCCTCCGGATGCGATCAAAGGTTAGGTCGCTTTGGCCGAAGGTCCAGCCTTGGCCGGATCCGCCCCCTATCGGGACCGCAATTCTTTCCGGATAACCAGTTTCAGCCCGGACCAAGTGTCGTCGACCGCGCAGACCTTCACATCGACCAGCCCCAGCGGAAGCGCAATGTCGCGGATCACGTCTTCGGTGATGTCGGTTGGCACTTTGGACGCCTTCTTGGGCCAGCTGGCCCAGATCATCCCGTCGGGGTCCATCCGTGACAGTGCGGCTTTCACGCTGGTTTCAAGGCTTGCCATATCCCGCGCGAAGACGTGGATGAAGGCAACGCCCGGATCAAGCCCGACCCATTCGGCCGCCGGTGCGCCGTCCAACAGGGTTTCGTGATACCCGTCCGGCGCCCCGATCACGGTCGCCCGCATTCCGGCCTTCAGCCCCAGCTTTTTCCAAAGCGGGGTGCCGGAATAGCCCGCCATCAGTCGCCCAGCTTTGCGTGCACCTCGTCGAGGTCGATCTCGCCCACAGGCATCTTGTTCGACGGGTCATCGAAATCGTATTTGAAGAGCTGGAAGTCCTTCTTGTAGATTTCATAGACCAGATGCATCGACAGGTCGTCGAAGTAATCCTCGACCGGATGCGCCCGCTTGGGTCCATGGCCTTCGGATTCGTTGAAGCGCGGGATCTTTTTCAGATCCACCTTCTTGGGGGTCTTCGTCGCCTTCAGAACCTTGCCCATTCCATCGTTGAAATTCTCGGTCCAGAAAATCTGGTCGTAGCGCCCGCCATTGACGATGAAGGTCGAGATATGGCCGGACATGGCGGACCAATGGATATCCGGGTCCATCGGGCGGCGGAACTTGATGGTGTCGCGGGCGAACAGCAGGAAGCGCCGAAAGCTCTTGATCTGGTCGAATTCGAACCCGTCCTCGGGGCTGCCCACCTCGATCCCGTATTTCTGGATCAGGGTCGGCACAAGGTTCCCCCGATAGCGGCGGCCATTGCGCTGAATACCGCAGATCTTGTCGAAGAAGGACGACAGGATCCGGGTATAGGGGTTGCGGACGCAGGTGAAGGACATCGACTTGTGTTCCTTCACGTTGGATTCAATCAGCGGCTGGCTGTCGGCTTGGGACCATTTGTGCAGCCCTGCCGTGGAATCGTGGATGTCCCCGTCGAAGAACGTGCCGTGATCCGAGTAGAACATGATCTGGCCAATCGTCGAACAGGCGCATTTCGGCACCACGCGATAGACCATGCTTTCGCTTTCCGTCATCCAAGTGCCGGGGAAACCCATGCTGCCGAACCTCCGAAAACCCGTGTTATTCTTGAACTGGTGTTATGCCGAAAAAGAATTTCCATTCAAAGCCTGTTTATTCAGGCGTTGTTCAGGCTATCAAGTGGAAACTATGCGCCCGTGAGTAACTAAACTGTTTCGCCAATGGCAAAAATCGCCTTCATCCTGCTGTGCCACAAGGATCCTGATGCCATCGTGCAGCAGGCCCAACAGCTGACGGCGGTCGGGGACTACATCTCGATCCATTTCGATGCCCGCGCCCCGAAGGAGGCGTTCGAGAAGATCCAGAAGGGGCTTGCGGGCAACAGCCATGTCACCTTCGCCAAGAAACGGATCAAATGCGGCTGGGGCGAATGGAGCCTTGTTCAGGCGACGCTCTACGCGGTTGAGGCCGCGGTCGAGGCGTTTCCGCGGGCAACCCATTTCTACATGGTCTCGGGCGATTGCATGGCGATCAAGTCGTCGGTCTATGCCCATCGGTTCCTCGACCGGCACGATCTGGACTATATCGAAAGCTTCGATTTCTTCGAAAGCGACTGGATCAAGACCGGCATCAAGGAAGAGCGCCTGATCTACCGTCACTGGTTCAACGAACGCACGCAGAAGCGCCGGTTCTACTGGTCGTTCTGGGCGCAGCGGCGGCTGGGACTGAAACGGGACATTCCCCGCGATATTCAGGTCCAGATCGGCAGCCAGTGGTGGTGCCTGCGTCGGCGGACCGTGGAATGGATTCTGGATTTCACGCGTCAGCGGAAGGACGTGATGCGGTTCTTCCGGACCACCTGGATTCCGGATGAGACATTTTTCCAGACAATCGTGCGCCACCTCGTACCCGAGAAGGAAATCGTGACGAAGACGCTGACCTTCCTGATGTTCACCGACTACGGGATGCCGGTCACCTTCTACAACGATCACTACGACCTGCTGCTCAGTCAGGACGCGCTGTTCGCCCGCAAGATCAGCCCCGAGGCGAAGGAGTTGAAGAAGCGCCTTGGCCGCCTCTATGCCTCTGGTCGCGAAGATTTCAAGATATCGAACGAGGGCCGGGGGTTGTTCAAGTTCCTGACCGGGCGGGGCCGGATCGGCCGCCGCTTTGCCCCGCGGTTCTGGGAAACGGAATCGAGCCTTGGGCGTGAGCGGGAGTTGATGATTATCGCCTGCAAGAAATGGCATGTGGCCAAGCGGCTGCTGGGCGCGATCCGCCATCACACGAATATCCCGTCGATCGAATACCTGTTCAGCGAAGAGGACACGCCGCTTCCCGATCTGGGCGGTATCCAGCGGACATTGGAAAAGCGGACGCGCCACCGCCGCGCCCTGATGCGGATGCTGTTCGATTATTACGACACGGACCGGCTGATCATCTGCCTTGATCCGGGGAACCTTGATCTGTTGCAGGATTTCTTTTCGGATCGGTCGCAGACCCGACTGCTTGAGGTGGAGTGCGATTTCTCGGATGACTACCTGATCGGCCATGCCAAGCGCGTGGGGCTTGCAGGGGATGAAACCTCGCCCGAATCCCTCGCCCAGCTGTTGCCGACGATCCGCTATGACATCCTGTTCGAAAGCGACCGGATCAGGGATGCGGATTTTCCCGCGCATTCCATCATGCGGGAACACTCCAGTGTCTCCGAGAACGCGCAGGTGCTGGAACGGTTCCTCTCGGTCGGGCATGATACAGCCAAGACACTGGCGGAAACGCCCTACCTCTTTGTGGACTGAGGATGACAATGACCTTCGACTACGACGACCAGAACATTTTCGCCAAGATCCTGCGCGGCGAAATTCCGAACAGCACCGTGTTCGAAAACGATCATGCGCTGGCATTCAACGATATCGCGCCGCAGGCGCCGGTGCATGTGCTGGTGATCCCCAAAGGGCCCTATGTGTCGATGGACCATTTCGCCCGCGACGCCAGCGCCGAGGAACAGGCCGGGTTCTTTGCCGCCGTGGCCGAGGTCTGCCGGATCACCGGGGTCGACGCCGGGTTCCGCGCCATCGCCAACACCCGCACCCACGGGGTGCAGGATGTGCCGCATTTCCACCTGCACATCATCGGCGGCGCGCAGCTGGGCCGGATGCTGCCGCACTAGGGTTGTTCCCTATGAAACGAAGGCGCGAGGCGAGGTGGAGATTGTTTCGCTTTCGAAGATCGTGAAGAACTCCCTTTTGGCAAAGGTGGAACAATGAACTGGCTAATGGCAGCCGAAGTCTATGAGTCCTGATACACTTCAACTTGACGATGAAACGCAGCTATTCTGTGACTATGGCCGAGATGGCTGGAGTGACCTAATTGTCGCGCGAAAAGGGAAGTTTCTGGATTTCCGGGTTAGTGGTGTATTCACGAACTTTCCATCTGAAATCCTCGCAGTTTGCCGAGCTGCCATTGAAAATGCGCCTCTGCGCATCGCCTTGTGCGACGAGCCGGGAGGATCGGTACTTAAGCTGGAGCCAGATAGAACGCGACAACATACCATAATTTTTTCCATCTACGAAATTGCAGGGCCGCTGCTTTGTGCAGATGCGAGTAAAGAAGGGAATCTTGTGTTGTCCATTCGAGTACGACGGCAACGACTTGTTGCGATGTTGATGGCTGAACTGTGGAAAATGCATGTCTGCCTGAAGCAGCCATCCTATCAAAAGGGCCGCAGCGGCTTTCCACACAAAGACCTGACGAATCTTAACGAGGCTTGGGACAAGAGTGCACTCGGTCCTTCCTTCCTCAAATAGAAAACGGCAGCAAAGTCTGCATAGCCGAACTCCATTGATAGGCCGCGAAGCTGCGTTGACCGGTGATGGCAAACCTCTGGTAGAAGGCTCCAGCGACTTACATTGGCGGTGGGTTGAAACCCACCTTACGACGGCGGGACAGGGTGTAAGGTGGGTCTTGACCCACCAGACCTGCCGCCCCCTAGGCGGTTTCCCGTGACGAGGTCAGCGACAGGAACACGTCCTCCAGATGCGCCTCTTCCGTCTTTACATCACGGATCGAGATGCCCGCCGCGCGCACGGCGGCAAGGATCGCCTCGGCCGGGGTCACTTTTGTTGCGTAGCTGAACACCAACGCCCCGTCGTCCCGCCGCTCTCCAGTTACCCCATTGGGCAGGGGCGGCAGGGCGGCTGCGGTTTCGGGGTGGATCACCATGGTCTTGCGGTCCAGCCGCGCCAGCAGGTTCGCCGTCGTGTCGCGGGTGATGACCTGACCGTGGTTGATGATGGCGATCTCGTCGCACATCGCCTCGGCCTCTTCGAGGTAATGGGTCGTCAGGATGATCGTCATCCCCTCTTCGTTCAGCCGCCGGACGTTCTGCCACAGCATGTTGCGCAACTCGATATCGACCCCGGCGGTGGGTTCATCCAGCACAAGGATGCGCGGCGAATGGACCAGCGCCTTGCCCAGCAAGAGCCGCCGCCGCATCCCGCCCGACAGCGACCGGGCATAGGCATCTGCCTTGTCCGTCAGCCCGATCAGCTCAAGGATTTTATCGGTTCTGCGCTGCGATTTCGGCACCCCATACAGCCCCGCCTGCACCTCAAGGCTGCCGCGCGGGCTGAAGAACGGGTCAAGGTGCGGTTCCTGCGGCATGACGCCGATGGCGGCGCGGCTTTGGCGCGGGTTCACATCCTGATCGAAGCCCCAGATGGTCACCTGACCCGCGTCCTTGACCACCAGCCCGGCAAGGATGTTGATCAGCGTCGATTTCCCGGCGCCGTTCGGCCCCAGAAGGCCAAAGATGGACCCGCGCGGGATCGACAGGTCGATCCCTTTCAGCGCCTCTTTCGCCGGACTGCGGCCCGAGGCGCGATAGGTCTTCGTCAACCCGGTGATTTCGATCGCGTTCTCGGTCATTTCCGCCCCTTCACATCTTGCCCGTGCCGCCGCATTCAGTAGTATGCCCCCGATCTATTGCGGACCACCCTCCGCGGCAACCAGTGAGAGAGACCATGACCATTCCCGCCCCGGAAACCAAGATCGTGGATAGCTGGCGCGTTGCCTGTGACGGAGGCGAAGGGGCGCTGGGCCATCCCCGCGTCTGGCTGAGCATCCCGCCCGCGCAGGGCTGGGTCGAATGCCCCTACTGTGATTGCCGTTATGTGCACGGCGAACAGGCCGCGACGCAGGATTGATCCGGTCAATCCGGTTTTCCGGCCTTCTGCTGGCGTGCGTCGTTGCCGCTTATCTCTTTTCCGCAGTAATCGGCGCGCTCCTGTCCGGGGCCTTTGCCGCCGGGGATGATCCCGTTGACCGCGAAGTTCTTCTGGTCGCCGGGCCGATCCATTTCGATTTCCTCTTACCTCTTGATGATCCGCAGGTCGCGGCGTTTTCCTTTGCGGCCGAGGCGGGTGTGCCCATGGACGACCCCCGCGCCCGATGGCTGGTTGTTGGTTGGGGAAGTGCCGCGTTTTACACCACCGTCGGAAGCTATGCCGATGTTGCGCCCGTCGCGGTCTGGCGAGCAGTGACAGGCGATCAGGCCGTTATGCGGTTCGACGTTGCGGGCGAGGTGCCGGATGTTCCGGGTGTTCATCGCCTGTCCCTGTCCGAGGGTCAGTTCAGCGCGCTTATTCAGGCGATCCGCGCGGACCTTGGCGATGTGCCAGACCCGCTGCCCCTTGACGGGTTCAACGAAACCGACGCGTTTTTCGCGGCCCGGGGTCATTTCAGCATCTTTCGGACCTGCAACGTCTGGGTGGGTGAAAAGCTGCGGCAGGCGGGGGTGGCCTTCGGACGCTGGACGCCGACGCCCTATTCGGTTCGGCTGTCACTTTGGTGGCACAGGGGCTGAAAGGCGGGCCTGTCCCTTGCCGCGCAATCGTCCCTGTCCTAGGAAGGGTCAGGCGGCGAAAGGCGGGCAATGCGAATTCTTCTGACAAATGACGATGGGATCAATGCGCCCGGACTGGCGGTTCTGGAACAGATCGCCGCCGATCTTGCGGGGCCAGAGGGCGAGGTCTGGACCGTTGCCCCGGCCTTTGAACAATCGGGGGTCGGGCATTGTATCAGCTATACCCATCCCTTCATGGTGGCAAAACTGGGCGACCGCCGCTTTGCCGCCGAAGGGTCGCCCGCCGATTGCGTCTTGGCCGCCCTCTACGATGTCATGGAGGGGCAATGGCCTGATCTGGTCCTGTCAGGGGTGAACCGGGGCAACAACGCGGCCGAAAACGTGCTCTATTCCGGGACCATCGGCGCGGCGCTTGAGGCCGCCTTGCAAGGCATCCCGGCAATCGCCTTGTCGCAGTTTTTCGGGCCCCGCAACGCCCGGCTGGACGACCCGTTCGAAGCAGCGGCAGAGCATGGCGCCGGGGTGATCCGGAAACTTCTGGCCGGGCCACCGATGACCGAGGGTGACTACCGGCTGTTCTACAACGTCAATTTCCCGCCGGTCCCGGCGGCAGAGGTTCTGGGCACCCGCGCCACCGTGCAGGGCTATCGCCGCAACACATCCTTTTCGGCCGAGGCGCATAATTCACCCTCGGGTCGCAAGTTCCTGTGGATCAAGGGCGGGGAACAGCATGTGCCGACCCTGCCGGGGTCGGACGCGGCGGCCAACCTTGAGGGCTACGTGTCCGTCACGCCGATGCGGGCGGACCTGACCGCGCATGATCAGATAACCGCGTTGGAGGAAGCCCTTCGGTGACGTTCGACGCCCAACAGAAGATGCAGTTCCTCTATGCGCTGCGGTCCAAGGGGGTCACCGACCGCCGGGTGCTGACCGCGATGGAACGGATCGACCGGGCGCTCTTCGTCCGGGGCATCTTTGCCGACCGCGCCTATGAGGACATGCCCCTGCCCATCGGAGCGGGGCAGACGATCTCGCAGCCGTCTGTTGTTGGGTTGATGACGCAGGCCCTTCAGGTCGAAGACCGGCACAAGGTGCTGGAGGTCGGCACCGGCTCTGGCTATCAGGCCGCCATCCTGAGCCACCTTGCCCGCCGCGTCTATACGGTGGACCGTTACCGGCGGCTGGTGGCCGAGGCGAAGGCCATTTTTGAAAGCCTTGATCTGGGCAAGATCACGGCGATGGTGGCGGACGGCTGTTTTGGCCTGCCGGAGCAGGCGCCGTTCGATCGCATTCTCGTGACCGCCGCCGCCGAAGACCCGCCCGGCCCCCTATTGGCCCAGCTACGGGTTGGGGGTATCATGGTTCTGCCGGTAGGCCAGTCGGATACGGTGCAAAGCCTGATCCGGGTGACACGGACGGACGCGGGGTTCGACTACGAAGAACTGCGCCCGGTGCGATTTGTGCCCCTTGTCGAAGGACTTGGGGACTGACAGGCAATTTAGGGGCAGGGGGATGGCCATAAATTTCCCGCCCAGACTGACGAGGATCGAGTAGATGCGGACATTCCGGTTTCCCCTGAAGCCCCTGCTGTTGGCGGGGGTGGCGATGGGCACGCTGACGGCTTGTGAACAGCCATTCGACTGGGACCTGCGGGATCTGGGCGGAAACACGCTTGATACAAGCACGGCGGCCCGAAACCTGCCCGACCGCCCGCGCCCGGATGATCGTGGGGTGATTTCCTATCCCGGCTATCAGGTGGTTGCCGCCCGTCAGGGCGAAACTGTTCGCATGATCGCGACCCGCCTGAACCTCAGCGCTGAAGAGCTTGCCCGCTACAACGGGGTCGACGCGGATGTGGCCCTGCGCCGGGATGAAATCATCGCCCTGCCGACCCGCGTGACCGAACCGTCGCCGGCGACAGGGGCTGCGACGACCGGCCCGATCCAGCCCTCTTCGGTGGATGTGACGACGCTGGCGTCGAACGCCATCGACCGGGCCGGACCGCAGGCCACCGCGCCGTCAGCGTCCCAGCCTGTGTCCGAACAGGCCCCCGCGCCGCAGACCGGTGAACAGCCGATCCGGCATCAGGTCCGCCGGGGCGAAACCGTCTATTCCATCTCGCGCAGCTACGGCATCCCGGTGCGCAACATCGCCGAATGGAACGGGCTGGGCGCCGATCTGGCGATCCGCGAAGGACAGTTCCTGTTGATCCCGCAGGGTGGGGCCCCGGCACCCGCCGCGGCAACATCCGCCCCCGGCGCGGGCAGCGCCGCGCCCACGCCGCCCTCGGCGGCAACCGCGCTTCCACCGGTGAACGCGACCCCCGCCGCGCCGGTCACGGCCCCCGCGCCCGAGGCGCCCAACCTGTCCACAGGTTCGGCACAATCGGGCGATGGCGTGTTGATTTATCCGGTGCGCGGGTCGGTGATCCGCGAATATGCCCGTGGCCGGAACGAAGGGATCGACATCGGCGTTCCCGCCGGGACCGAGGTGAAGGCCGCGGCCGCTGGGACCGTCGCCGCCGTGACCCGCGACACCAATGGCGTCGCCATCGTGGTGATCCGCCACGCCAACAACCTGCTGACGGTTTACACGAACCTCGACAATCTGACGGTGGAAAAGGATGACCGGGTCAGCCAGGGTCAGACCATCGGTAAGGTGCGGGCCGGAAACCCGTCCTTCCTGCACTTCGAGGTGCGCGAAGGATTGGAAAGCGTGAACCCCGCCAACTACCTGAACTGATCCGCAACGGCGGCGGGGCCACTGGCCCCGTCAGCCCAACGTGACCCCCTGCCGCCCGGCAAGATCGGTGAAATACTGCCATGCGACGCGGCCAGACCGGCTGCCGCGCGTGGCCTGCCATTCGATCGCTTCGGCCCGCAGGGTATCGTCGTCGATCGTGACCCCATAGGCGTCGCAATAACCCCGGATCATCGACAGGTATTCGTCCTGGTCGCAGGGGTGGAAGCCCAGCCAAAGTCCGAACCGGTCGGACAGTGAGACCTTCTCTTCGACCGCCTCAGAGGGGTTGATCGCGCTGGAGCGTTCATTTTCGATCATGTCGCGGGGCATCAGGTGCCGTCGGTTCGACGTGGCATATAGGACCACGTTGTCTGGCCGTCCTTCGATGCCGCCGTCCAGAACTGCCTTGAGCGCCTTGTAATGCGTGTCGTCGTTTGAAAACGACAGGTCATCGCAAAACAGGATGAACCGTTCGTCGCGCCCGCGCAGCAGGTTCAGGCAGCGCCCGATGCTGGCAAGGTCCTCGCGCTGGATCTCGACGATCTTGAGGGTAGGATAGTCGGGGCACAGCGCCCCGTGGATCGCCTTGACCAGAGAGGATTTCCCCATGCCGCGCGCGCCCCAAAGAAGCGCGTTATTGGCGGGCAGGCCACGGGCGAACCGTTCGGTATTGGCCATCAGCGTATCGCGCGACCGGTTGATCCCGACCAGCAGCGCCACGTCGATCCGGTTGACGCGGGCGACGGGCTCAAGCCGGTCCGGGTCCGGGTGCCAGACAAAGGCGGTCGCGGCGCTGAAATCCGGCGCGGGCAAAGGCGCCGGGGCGATCCGCTCCAGCGCCTGCGCGATCCGTTTCAGGGGTTTTCCCTTGCTCACGCCTCGTCGTCCTCGTCGATGTCAAAGAGGCTTTCATCTTCGCCGATGATACCGTCGGCGCGGGCCTGTTCATCCTTCTTCCGCTCAACCGCCATCACAAGGAAGATCGACAGTTCATAAAGCGAATAGACGGCCGCAAACAGGATCACCTGGGTGACCACATCCGGCGGGGTGACCAGCGCGGCGACGGTCAGGATGCCGACAATCGCATATTTCCGGGTGGCCCGCAGGCCGCGCGAACTGGCCAGGCCCGCCTTGCCCATCAGGGTCAGAAGAACCGGAAGCTGGAAGCAAAGCCCAAAGGCCACGATCATCTTGAGCGTGATATCAAGGCTTTCATTGACCTTGCCGTTAAAGACGATCTCGATCCCCTCGCTTGCGGCCTCGTCCCCCAGCACCATGGCGGCGAAGTAGGACGGAAGGTCGGCAAACCCGAGGAAGAAATTCATCGCCAGCGGGATCACCACGAAATGGGCAAAGGATGCCCCCAGAAGGAACAGGACAGGCGAGGAGATGATGAAGGGCAGGAATGCGTTCTTTTCGCTTTTATACAGGCCCGGCGCCACGAACCGCCACATCTGATAGGCGATCACCGGGAAGGCCAGCGCCAGCCCACCCACCATGGAAATCCGCACTAGCGTGAAAAAGTATTCCTGCGGGGCCGTATACTGCATGACCGGGTTGGGGTTCCCCAGGTCGCGCATGGTCTTTTCAATCGGTGTCAGCAGGAAATCCAGCACGATCCCGCCGAAGGAAAAGCAGATCACCATGCAGACCACGAAGGCCAGAAGCGACCACATGATCCGGGTCCGCAGTTCAGCCAGATGTTCGATCAGCGGGGCAGAGCTGTCTTCAATCTCGTCGGTCGCGCTCATTTGCTGGCCTCGGTCTTGGGGGTGTCGGTTTCCGCCGGGGCCGGTTCCGGGGCGGACTCTGCTGCGGCAGCGGCCTCGGCCTCGCGGGCCTTGCGGTCGTTCGCCTTTTTCGCGGCGGCCTCCAGCATCCGGTCCTTGGCTTCCTGCCGTTCCTTGGACAGTTTTTCCGTCTCGCCGCCGGGCTTGACCGCCGGTTTGTCGGCCTTGTCCGGGTCGGGCGATTTCAGCCCGGCCTGTTCGCGGAACTTGTCATAGGCCAACGCATTGGGGTTCGCGGCGGCCTCGACCGTCTTCTTGATTTCCTTGACCCCGGCCTGATCGGCGGCGGCATCCATTGCCCGGCTGAATTCGCGGGCCATCGCCCGCGCCTTGCCGGTGAATTGCCCCATCTTGCGGAACAGCCCCGGCAATTCCTGCGGGCCGACGACGATCAACGCCACGACCCCGATAATCAGGAGCTCGCTCCACCCCATGCCAAACATGTCGGTTCCTTCGATCTAAGCCAGAGGGTCAGGACAGGACCGATCAGGCCTTGTCGTTCTCTTCTTCAGGGGTGACATCCTTGGCGGTTTCGGCGGCGGCATCTTCCAGCTCTTTCTTGCCTTCCTCGACGCCGCGCTTGAACGACGAGATGCCCTTGCCGACTTCGCCCATCAGCGACGACACCTTGCCGCGCCCGAACAGGACCAGCACCACGACGGCGATCAGAAGGAAGCCCCAGGGGCCGATGTTGTTGATGAATGCGGCATGTGCCATGACGATTGTCTCCAGTTTGGCGCGGACGAACCGCGAGTCTGTTGTGTCAGTTCGGCTGGCATCTAGGCAGGAACTGACAGGGACGAAAAGCCTAAAACGCAGAATCCGGTAGGTTGGAAGTAAGCATTGCTGACACGGTTTTGTCAGTTGCCTGGAAATCCATGGCCCTTGTTTTATTGATTGGGATTGGAGATATCCCGCGAAACTGACAGTTTTGTCCTCCGCCGTACCCTGTGCCGTTGACGGGTGCTCGCCCACCATGCCAACTGACAGATATGGCCCGCAACGACCGCCTTTTCGACCTGATCCAGATTCTGCGCGACGGACAATTGCACCGCGCGCAGGACCTTGGGGCGCGTCTGGGTGTCTCGACCCGGACGATCTGGCGCGACATGGCGACCCTGATCGACAGCGGCCTGCCGATCGAAGGGGAACGTGGCGTCGGCTATGTGATGAAATCCCCGGTCAGCCTGCCGCCATTGGCCCTGAACCGCGATGAATTCGAAGCGCTGCGGCTGGGGCTGGCCCTTGCATCCAGCCTGTCGGACCGGGACGCGGCGCGCGGGGCGGCCAGCCTGCGGGCCAAGATCAATGCGGTCAGCCCGGCAGGGCTGCAGGACCCCGGTGTCGAAAGCCTTGTCTTCGCTTCGCCCGAGGCAGAGCGCGCCGCGCGCCATCTGGCCCCGATCCGGCGGGCGCTGCGCGATCATCTGGTGATCGAGATCGACTATACCAGCATCTGGGGCGATCCGCGCAGCCATATCCTGCGCCCGCTGCACCTGTCCTATTGGGGGCGGGTCTGGACGCTGCTGGGCTGGTGCGAAAAGGACGGAAATTTCCGCCTGCTGCGGGTGGATCTGATCCGGTCGGCAGAAGTCACGCAGCGCGGGTTCCTGCCCGAGGCCGGTAAAACGGCCGAGGATTATCTGGCGCGGCTGGACGGACCCTAGGCCGCCGGAAAGACGAAACAGCGGTCGCGGCGGATCATCAGCCACATCGCCGTTCCGGGTTGCGGCAGGAAGACCGACGGCACCAGCGCATGCAGCAACGACCCGTCGAAATCCATGCGGAATTCTACAAGGCTTTCAGATCCCATAAAGCGGGACCGCTGCACGATCCCGCGCGCCGGCGTGCCTTCGGTCGCGGTGGGGTTGGGGCCGCGTCCGCCGCGATCAAAGTCGATCTTCAGGTGCTGCGGGCGGATGACGATATCCACCTCGGTCCCGTCCGGTACGCCGGGGGCGAGGAAATGACCAAAGGCGGTTTCGGTCAGGGCGCCGCGCACCTTGCCCCGGATCACGTTGATATCGCTGAAAAACGCGGCGGCGGCCCGATCTGCGGGGGCGTTGTAGATGTTGTAAGGCGCGCCGCGCTGCACGATCCGCCCGTCCCGCATCAGGGCGATCTCGTCGGCCATGCGCATGGCTTCGGCCGGTTCGTGGGTGACCAGCAGCACCGCCGCGCCTTCGGATTTCAGGACGTCCAGCGTTTCGTCGCGAATTTCGTCCCGCAGACGGTCATCAAGGCCAGAAAACGGTTCGTCCATGAGCATGATGCCGGGGCGGGGGGCCAGGGCGCGGGCAAGGGCCACACGCTGCTGTTCCCCACCCGAAAGCTGGTGCGGGTAATTGTCGATATGTCCCAGCATTCCGACCTTGCGCAGCAGTTCCTCGACCCGGGCGCGCACCTCTGGCCCGCGCCCCTTGAGGCCAAAGGCCACGTTGCCGGCGACGGTCAGATGCGGAAACAGCGCGAAATCCTGAAACATCAGCCCGATGCCCCGCCCCTCGGGGGGCACCCGGTAGATGGTATCGCAGATCAATTGCCCATCGACATGGATCGTGCCGCTGTCCTGCATGTCGACCCCGGCGATGATCCGCAGCGTCGTCGATTTGCCACAGCCGGACGGCCCCAGAAGGCAGGTGACCTGCCCCGGCATGATCGACAGCGACACGCCATCGACAACGCGGCGGCCCTCAAAGCTCCGTTCGATGTCGCGGATTTCTAGGCGTGGGGTGGGCTGCACGGGCTGTCCTAATTCCGACTAAAGCTATCGGGTATCGGGTCCATCTAGCAATTGCCCCGCCGCTCGGCAAGAGCAGGCGGGGCTGGGATGGTCCGGCGGCTACATTGTGGTGTTCACCGCGCCCCCGTCCAGCAGGATGTTCTGCCCGACGATGAACCCGGCGTGCTGGGAACAGAGAAAGGCGCACATGGCCCCGAATTCGGCCGCGGTGCCATAGCGCCGGGCGGGGATGGTCGCCTGCCGCTTGGCGCGGGCTTCGTCGATGCTGATCCCTTCGGCGTTGGACACGCCGGTATCAAGGCCGACGGCGCGGTCGGTCGCGTGGATGCCGGGCAGCATGTTGTTGATCGTCACGCCATGCGGGGCGACCTGCCGCGACGTGCCCGCGACATAGCCGGTCAGACCGGCGCGGGCCGAATTCGACAGTCCCAGGACCGGGATCGGGGATTTCACCGATTGCGAGGTGATGTTGACCACCCGGCCCCAGCCCTTGTCCATCATCCCCGGAAGAAGCGCCTTCATCAGGGCGATCGGGGCCAGCATATTGGCATCCAGTGCCTTGATGAAATCGTCGCGGTCCCAGTCGGTCCACATGCCCGGCGGCGGGCCTCCGGCGTTGGTCACGAGGATGTCGACGCCCTTGGCCGCGTCCAGAACAGCGGCCTGCCCCTCTGCGGTGCTCACATCGGCGGCGACCGTCACGACATTCACCCCGAACCTGTCGCGGATTTCCTGTGCGGCGGCTTCCAGCGCCTCGGACCCGCGCGCGTTCATGATCAGGTCGACGCCCGCCTCGGCCAGCGCCTCGGCGCAGCCGCGGCCCAGCCCTTTGGACGATGCGCAGACCAATGCGCGCTTTCCTGCGATACCCAGATCCATTCCCGGTCTCCCCATTTGTGGCAGTTCCCGCCAGAGGTAGCGCGACAGGGGGCCCTTAACAACGCACATCTGCTGTTCGCCCGTTGACCTGGTTTCGCGTGCTGCATAGGGTGGGTCGGTTCCAGATGCCTTCGTTCCAAGGTCTTTTTCGGTCATGTCTGATGACGTCTACAGCTCTGCCCAGACCCTGCCAGTCTACCGATCCGAAGATTTTCGGGTCGCCTCGGGCGTGGCGGAAGGCGACGGGCTGAGTTTCGCGGATGAATTGGTGATGGATGATATCTATCACCTGTCCGAAAACGCCGTCCGGATGCCCATGGTCGTCGATCAGGACGGAAGCGGCCGGACCTACCATATTCTGGACCGGTCCGAGGCGGGGAAACCCGGCAACCTTCTGGTTCTGGACAGCTGCCTGACCCTGATCGCCCCGGACAGCGCCACCTACGAGGCGCTGGTTCTGGTCGAGGTCGAGGACGGCATGGCGGTGGAGGTTTACCTCTTGCCGCTGGCCACGCTGGAGCCGCGCACGGATTACCAGCTTGTCGGTGTGGACCGGCACGCCGCGACCGCCCGCTTTGCCGAAGTGGCCTGCGTGTCGTTCACGCGCGGCACCCATATCACCATGGCGTCGGGCGAACAGCGGCGGGTCGAATTGCTGCAACCGGGCGACAAGGTGCTGACGCGGGATGACGGGCCGCAGGAAATCCGCTGGATCGGGCAGGCAACGCTGCGCGCGGTCGGGGCCTTTGCCCCGGTGGTGATCCGCAAGGGCGTGTTGCACAACGAAAACGATCTGCGGCTGTCGCCCGATCATCGTATCTTCGTCTACCAGCGGCAGGATCGGGTCGGCGCGGGCCGGGCCGAGGTTTTCGTCAAAGTGCGGCACCTGATCAATGGCGACACGGTGTTTCAGGAAGACGGCGGGTTCGTCGACTACTATCAACTGCTGTTCGACGACCACCAGATCATCTTTGCCGAAGGGATTGCCGCCGAAAGCCTGCTGGTCGATCCCCGGACCCGAGCGGCCATCCCGGACGAGGTGGGCCGGCAGGTGTCCGGCAACCGGCCCGGGCACAAACACCGCCCACATCAGGACTATGAAGTCGCCGAAAGCCTGATTTCGCGGCCGGATGCCGCCGCGCTTCTGCGGCGGGCCTCGTCATCGGGGGCGTTGGACTAGGCAAGGCTGCTGGCGCGAGCCCGATTGCCCTTTGATCCATGCCCGGATATAGCGCGCGCATGACAAATCGCCCCGCTCTCCCGCCCGAAATCGCCCGCCGCCGGACCTTTGCGATCATCTCGCACCCCGACGCCGGGAAAACGACCCTGACGGAAAAGTTCCTGCTGTTCGGCGGGGCCATTCAGATGGCTGGTCAGGTCCGGGCCAAGGGCGAGGCACGGCGCACGCGGTCGGACTTCATGAAGATGGAACAGGACCGGGGGATTTCCGTTTCGGCCTCGGCCATGTCTTTTGACTACAAGACCTTTCGGTTCAACCTTGTCGACACGCCCGGCCACTCGGACTTTTCCGAAGATACCTACCGGACGCTGACGGCGGTAGACGCGGCGGTGATGGTGATCGACGGGGCAAAGGGCGTCGAAAGCCAGACCCAGAAGCTGTTCGAGGTTTGCCGGCTGCGCGACCTGCCGATCCTGACCTTCTGTAACAAGATGGACCGCGAAAGCCGCGATACGTTCGAAATCATCGACGAGATTCAGGAGATGCTGGCCATCGACGTGACCCCGGCCAGCTGGCCCATTGGGGTCGGGCGCGATTTCCTGGGCTGCTACGACCTGTTGAACGACCGGCTGGAACTGATGGACCGGGCCGACCGAAACCGCGTTGCGGAATCGATCGAGATCAAGGGGCTGGACGATCCGCGCCTTGCCGAACACGTCCCGGCGGCCCTTCTGGAAAAGCTGGTGGAAGAGGTCGAAATGGCGCGGGAGTTGTTGCCCGCGCTGGACCGGCAGGCCGTGGCCGAGGGGACGATGACCCCGATCTGGTTCGGCTCGGCGATCAACTCTTTCGGGGTCAAGGAATTGATGGAAGGGATCGGCGCCTATGGCCCCGAACCGCAACCGCAGGCGGCCTCGCCCCGGCAAATCGCGCCGGAAGAACCCAAGGTCGTGGGCTTTGTGTTCAAGGTGCAGGCCAACATGGACCCCAAACACCGGGACCGCGTTGCCTTTGTCCGACTTGCGTCGGGGCATTTCACCCGGGGAATGAAGCTGCTTCACGTCCGGTCCAAAAAGCCGATGGCCGTCACCAACCCGGTGCTGTTTCTGGCCGCCGACCGGGAACTGGCGGAAGAGGCCTGGGCCGGGGATATCATCGGCATCCCGAACCACGGGCAATTGCGGATCGGGGATACGCTGACCGAAGGCGAAAACCTTCGAGCCACCGGTATCCCGTCCTTCGCGCCGGAACTGCTGCAAACCTGTCGGGCGGGCGACCCGATGAAGGCCAAGCACCTTGAAAAGGCGCTGATGCAATTCGCCGAGGAAGGCGCGGCCAAGGTCTTCAAACCCTCCATTGGGTCCGGGTTCATCGTGGGCGTCGTCGGCGCGCTTCAGTTCGAAGTGCTCGCCAGCCGGATCGAGATGGAATACGGCCTGCCGGTCCGGTTCGAGCCGTCCCAATTCACCTCGGCCCGCTGGGTGCTGGGCGACAAGCTGGCGGTGGAGAAATTCGCCGCCGCCAACAAGCAGCATATGGCCTCTGACAACGACGGCGACGTGGTCTTTCTGACCCGCCTGCAATGGGACATCGACCGGGTTGGCCGGGACTATCCCGATGTCACCCTTTCAGCCACCAAAGAGATGATGGTCTGACGCCCAACCCGCTTGACCGGGCCGACCTGTCTGCTACTGACTGCGGCAGGTCGGGCCTGTAGCTCAATTGGTTAGAGCAGGGCGCTCATAACGCCTTGGTTGGGGGTTCAAGTCCCTCCGGGCCTACCACACCCGGCCATGGCCCGCCGCACGGGCAGACACATTCAGACATCTTGGGAATTTGGTGGAGCCGATCGGGATCGAACCGACGACCTCGTCATTGCGAACGACGCGCTCTCCCAACTGAGCTACGGCCCCAACGCGCGCTATTTGACCCGCGCGGCGCGCGGTGTCAAGCGGGGGCAGGGGGCTTTCGCGCTT
Source organism: Loktanella sp. IMCC34160 (assembly GCF_004145845.1). Taxonomy (GTDB): domain Bacteria; phylum Pseudomonadota; class Alphaproteobacteria; order Rhodobacterales; family Rhodobacteraceae; genus SELP01. The sequence goes on from NZ_SELP01000001.1 coordinate 362,911, forward strand.
CGGGCAGTGGGTTCTGATGTGGATCAAGGTCACGAACCGCCAGACGGTGCAGGATGTGACATCAGCCAATGGAAAGGAACATCGGATGTATAACCATATTCTCGTTCCCGTCGCGTTTGACGAAGGCCATTCCGCGGAACCAGCCCTTGCCGTCGCCAAGGCGCTGGCCGAGGGCGGATCGAAGGTGACGCTGTTGCATGTGGTCGAGGAGATCCCGACCTATGCGATCAACTATATGCCCGACGATTATCGCGCCGGGCTGCTAGAGGCGATTCAGGCGGATCTGGACAAGATGGCCGGGGGGATCGCGGGGGCAAAAGGCGCGGTGGTGAGCGGCCATTCCGGGCGCACCATCCTCGACTGGGCCGAAGAAAACGGGGTCGACCTGATCGTCATGGCCTCGCACAAGCCGGGCCTTGCGGATTACTTCCTAGGGTCCACCGCATCGCGGGTTGTGCGGCATGCAAACTGTTCGGTGCATGTCATCCGCTAGGGATGTGTTAGGCTGGGGTCACCAGCCAAAGGAGGAGACCCATGCCGACCATCAGCAAGGACGCCGGGTGCCAGACCGTTCTGACCACCTTTGAAACCACGCCGGGCACCTGCGAGGACCTGCTTGAGGCGTTGCAGGATGCCTATGCGGCCTTCATCAGCAAGCAGCCGGGGTTCATCGGCGCGGGCCTGCATGTGAACGACGCGCAGACCCGGATCGCCAATTATTCGCAGTGGGAAACCCGCGACGATTTCAAGGCGATGCTGCGCAGCACGGAGATGCGCGAACGCAACCGCCACATCAACGACCTGTGCAAAAGTTTCGAACCCGTCATGTATGAAGTCGCCGGAGTATACCCATGAAGAAAATCCTTCTGTCCCTGTTGATCGCGGGCGCAGGCCCTGTGCTGGCCGAGCCGGTGGGGATCACGCCGGATGTCATGTCGGTCACGATCGAAACCCCATCCGGCCCGGTCGAGATCGGGCGGGTGCAGGACAACACCAATGCGCTGGAGGGGGACTGGGCGCTGACCTCGCGCCCCTGTCCGAATTTCTGCATCCAGCCGATGACGCCCGCCGAAGGGGTCACGACCATTGGCGAGCTTGAGTTGATCGGCTTCCTGCAAGACCCGGACGCCGTGGTGATGGATGGGCGCATCCGCCCAGAGTTTGAGGCCGGAACCATCCCCGGCGCGATTTCCGTGCCCTATACCGAGGCCGCCGACCGGCTGGGCGAATTGGGCTGCATCGTCGATTTCGAAGGCTTCGAATGCCCCGAGGACGTGCCGCAGGTGGCCCTGTTCTGCAATGGCCCATGGTGCGGCCAGTCGCCCACCGCCGCGCGGCGGATGATCGAGGCAGGCTACCCGGCGGAGAAGCTGTTCTACTACCGGGGCGGCATGCAGGTCTGGCGGATGCTAGGGCTGACCGTGGTGCCGGGGGTGTAATTCCGCTTGAGGTTGTGTGGGCTTGCCCCTAGCAAGCCTGCATGACCGATCCCATTCTGCTTGCGGCCCTGGCCGCGCTGGGCCTGCTTGGGCTGCTCTTCCTACGTCGGCGCCTGCGCCGCCGCTGGATCGTCGTGGACGGGTCCAATGTCATGTATTGGGATCAGGACGTGGCCGACATCCGGACCGTGCGCCGCGTGGTGGCGCAGTTGCGACAGGCCGGGTTTCATCCGCTGATCTGGTTCGATGCCAATGCCGGCTACAAGCTGGCGGACCGATACATGGGGCCAAACCCGCTGGCCCGGCAGTTGGGCATCCGGGCTACGCAGGTCAGGGTTGCCCAGAAGGGCACTCCGGCCGACCCGTTCGTCCTGTCCGATGCGCGGCGGCTGAAGGCTCCGGTGGTCAGCAATGACAGGTTTCGCGACTGGTGGGATGACTTCCCTGAGGCCGAACGAGGCAGGCAAATGATCCGGGGCCGGGTGGTCGGGAAACATCTGAAGTTGGATATTTCCTAGGCGAGATTTTCCACTATGGCAAAGAGCGTCCGCCCGGGTGGGCGCGGAACGCGCCCGCCGTGGGGCGGGCGGACGCGTGCCCGACGCGGACGCGCCGGGCGGTCATGAGACATACTTTTTGGGGAATTGAATTAATGTTAGGCTAATAATATTGAATCACCTCAAGAGGTCTTGAGTTTGTCTGTTTCGGTATTCATTGATGAAAGTGGTGAAGCTGGAATTTCCAAAGTACGTACCGACATTTCTCCCGGTGCGTCACCGTACTTCGTGCTGGCCGCTGCGGTCATGCCAAATGCGGTGACGATAAATGCCAAATCTGTACTAGCTGAAGTTGAGGCGAAAATTGGAAAACACTCGGACCACGCAACAGATTTGGGGCACTCCCAAACGGTGTATTGGTCGCGAAAAGCGGCAGGAATTAACCTACGGTTCTTCGCCGTAGTCTCAAATAAGAGCACACTCGGAGAATATTCTGAGCGTATTAGGAACGATCCTGACAAATTTTACAATAAATGCGCAGTATACCTTCTGGAGCGTGTTGGAAAGTATCTCCTTTCAAAGGATTTGGGGAGCACAGAGCCACGTGTGGTCTTCGAAAGCCGCAACCATGACTACGATGCTATGCGCCGTTACATCGGCAAGATAAAAGACAATCCAATGCACTCGGACGCGAGATACCTGCGAGTCTTTAACCCGTTTGCCATAACCGCGCTCGCCAAGCCTCAAGAACCACTATTGAAGTTCGCTGATTTGGCCGCACACGCCGTCTATCAATGCTCCAACAAAACTCGTTCAAATTTTTTCATACCAGAGCCAAGGTATTTGGAGGAACTTTCGAAACGATTTGGGGCGGATGAAAGGGGCAGGATCATTGGAAACGGCCTTAAATGCATTCACAGCCTAGAGCAGCTAGATCTTGACAAGGACGTAGAGGAAAGAATTCGTAGAATGAGAGCATTTCCAATGAGAAAATCTGCCTAACGTCCCCGCCGCTTCACTCCGCCCCTCTGCCCCGGCCTTCCCGCCGTTGACCGTCCGGCGGCCTTCTTCCCGTCTTCCACGGCCTTTTCCACCGCGTATTGCCGCGCCAGCGGATCGTCGGACACCACGAGGTCCACGGTTTCCAGCCGTTTGATCTCGTCGCGCAGCCGGGCGGCCTCTTCGAACTCCAGGTTCTCGGCGGCCTTGCGCATGTCGGTCCGCAGCCCGTCCAGAACTGCCTCCAGGTTGGCGCCGTGCAGGGGTTTGTCGACCTTGGCCGTGACCCGGTTCATGTCCACGTCGCCCTTGTAAAGGCCCGCCAGAACGTCCTCGACGTTCTTCTTGACGGTGGCGGGGGTGATCCCGTGTTCTTCGTTATAGGCCATCTGCTTGGCGCGGCGCCGGTCGGTTTCGCGCATCGCCCGTTCCATGCTTCCGGTGATCCGGTCGGCATACATGATGACGCGCCCTTCGGCGTTTCGCGCGGCCCGGCCAATGGTTTGCACCAGCGATGTTTCGGACCGCAGGAACCCCTCCTTGTCTGCGTCCAGAATGGCCACCAGCCCGCATTCGGGGATATCCAGACCCTCGCGCAGCAGGTTGATCCCGATCAGCACGTCGAAGGCGCCCAGCCGCAGGTCGCGCAGAATCTCGATCCGTTCGATGGTGTCGATGTCCGAATGCATGTAGCGGACCCTGATCCCCTGTTCGTGCATGTATTCGGTCAGGTCCTCGGCCATGCGTTTGGTCAGGGTGGTGACAAGGGTACGGAAGCCCGCGGCGCTGACCTTGCGCACCTCGTCCAAGAGATCGTCCACCTGCATTTCCACGGGGCGGATTTCGACCATCGGGTCCAGAAGACCGGTGGGCCGGATCACCTGTTCGGTGAAGACGCCGCCGGTCTGTTCCAGCTCCCACGCCGCCGGGGTCGCGGAAACGAAGACGGATTGCGGCCGCATGGCGTCCCATTCCTCGAACTTCAGGGGTCGGTTGTCCATGCAGGACGGCAGGCGGAACCCGTGTTCGGCCAGCGTCATCTTGCGCCTGAAGTCGCCCTTGTACATGCCGCCGATCTGCGGGACCGAGACATGGCTTTCATCGGCAAAGACAATGGCGGTGTCGGGGATGAATTCGAACAGGGTGGGGGGCGGTTCGCCCGGCGCGCGACCCGTCAGGTAGCGGGAATAGTTTTCGATCCCATTGCAGACACCGGTTGCCTCCAGCATCTCGAGGTCGAAATTGGTGCGCTGTTCCAGGCGCTGCGCTTCCAGCAGCTTGCCCTCGTCCTGCAACTGCTTCAGCCGGACGGCGAGTTCCTCTTTGATCCCCTTGATCGCCTGCTGCATGGTCGGGCGCGGGGTGACATAGTGGGAATTGGCGTAGATACGTATTTTCTCGAACGTATCCGTGCGCTGCCCGGTCAGCGGGTCGAATTCGGTAATGGTTTCAAGTTCTTCCCCGAAGAATGACAGTTTCCAGGCCCGGTCCTCAAGGTGGGCTGGCCAGACCTCGAGGCTGTCGCCGCGCACCCGGAAACTGCCCCGCTGAAAGGCCGCGTCGTTGCGCCGGTACTGCTGGGCCACAAGGTCGGCCATGACCTGCCGCTGGTCATACAGCTTGCCGATATGCAGGTCCTGGGTCATCGCCGAATAGGTTTCGACCGACCCGATGCCGTAGATGCAGGACACCGAAGCCACGATGATCACGTCATCCCGTTCCAGAAGCGCCCGCGTGGCCGAGTGGCGCATCCGGTCGATCTGTTCGTTGATCTGGGATTCCTTCTCGATATAGGTGTCGGACCGGGGCACATAGGCCTCTGGCTGGTAGTAGTCGTAGTAGCTGACGAAATACTCGACCGCGTTGTCCGGGAAGAACCCCTTGAATTCCCCGTAAAGCTGGGCGGCGAGTGTCTTGTTCGGGGCAAGGATGATGGCCGGGCGCTGGGTCTCTTCGATCACCTTGGCCATGGTATAGGTCTTGCCGGTGCCCGTGGCCCCAAGCAGAACCTGATCGCGTTCGCCTTCCATGACCCCGTCGGCAAGTTCGGCGATGGCCTTGGGCTGGTCCCCCGCGGGCTGGAATTCGGTCTGCATGACGAACCGCTTGCCGCCTTCCAGCTTCTCGCGCTGTTTGGGAGCGCGGTGCATCATCGGCATCTGATCGGGGCGGTTGTTGTGCATGAACGACTCTCCGGGGCTGAGCCGCTACAATTGTGCCTATTTTGTTCCGGTTCAAGGGGGGCTGCTGACAGCCTGCTGTCAGTATGTCGGGCCGGTCCTGATTGACCGGCCCGAAACCAACTGCGCGTTAGTTCGAAAGCTGACGGATGAGGCGCTGGCCGGGCAGGTCGCCGCCAAGCACCTGTTCGCGGGTGTCCTGGGCAAAGGCGTCCAGCAGGTCGCGGTAATATCCGTCGCCGGACTGGATCGCGGCATCAATGACGGCCCCCGCGGTGGTTTCGGCGGCGTCGCCGGCCACGACGTTGATCGCATAGGTGCCAAGAACGCGGCCATCATTCGTGATGATCTGCACCTGCCCCTGCAACAGGGACCGGTCACGCCCGAAAGCGGTGGTCGTCGCCCCGGCCACATTCAGCCGGGCGATATCAACGACCATGCGGACACCGCCCGTCGACATGCGGTCGGCGAATTCCCGTTCGATCATGCCCCGCAGATCGGGCGCAAGGCGGCTGGAATAGTCGCTGGCGCGGACGCTTTCAAAGGCGGTGCCATCGGTGCTGACGCTCACCTCTGAAAAGGTCAGGCTTGCCCGGACCTCGCGGCTGATCGGGTTGGTGTTGGGCAGGGGCGCGCAGGCGGCAATGGCAAGCCCGCCCATCGCGGCCAATATGAAACGACGATTCATGTCCGTTTCCTTTCACTCGAAAACGCGGACCGAGAAATGGTCCGCAATCGGCAAGGAGGACATTTTGGCGACGCCCGCAATCCGTGCGCCCGTCACACAAGGTTTCAGTCTGTGACAGCCACGGCTGGCCTATTTGTAGACCTGGTCCTTGCCGGGGAAGCTGCGGTCGCGGACCTCTTCGGCGTAGGTCTTCACCGCCTCTTCGATCATCGGGCCAAGCTGGCCATAGACCTTGACGAATTTCGGGGTCCAGGGGTTCAGGCCCAGCATGTCTTCCAGCACGAGGATCTGGCCGTCGCAATTGGCCGATGCGCCGATACCGATGGTCGGGATATCGACCGCCTCGGTGATCCGGTCGGCAAGTTCTTCGACGACGCCCTCGACGACGACGGCAAAGGCGCCCGCATCGGCCACGGCCTTGGCATCGTTGATGTGCACCTGCCACGCGGCTTCGTCCCGGCCCTGCACCTTGAACCCGCCCATTGTGTTCACGGATTGCGGCGTCAGGCCGATATGGGCCATCACCGGAATCCCGCGTTCGACCAAAAAGCGGATCGTTTCGGCCATACGCGCCCCGCCTTCCAGCTTGACCGCCTGACACTGGGTTTCCTTCATGATCTTGGCGGCATTGCGGAAGGCCATGTTGGGGCTTTCCTCGTAGGTACCAAAGGGCATGTCGACGACGATCAGCGCCTTTTTCGTGCCGCGCACCACCGCCTTGCCGTGCATGATCATCAGGTCAAGCGGCACGCCGACGGTGCTTTCCATCCCATGCATGACCATGCCCAGACTGTCGCCGACAAGGATGAAATCCGCATATTTGTCGACCAGCGCCGCCGTATGGGCGTGATAGGAGGTGAGCGAAACGATCGGCTCGCCCCCCTTGCGGCTGCGGATTTGCGGCACGGTCGTGCGGCGGACCTGTTCGTTCTGGGCGCTCATGGGGCGATCTCCCTTTGGTCTATCAGTAGGACGGCGTTGTCCTCGGGGCCGAATTCGGCGGAAATCATGATGCCGACCGGGCCGGTCAACGGGCCGGTGGCGGGGTCAAGGGTCAGGGCCTTTGCGATGTCCACCGCCTTCAGTCGCGCGCGTGGCTCGGCGTTGATCCGGGCGCGGATCGCCTCGGCCATATCCTCGACGGTGCCGCCACCCGCGGCGACCGCTTCGGCGTCGGACAGCGACTGGTTCAGGCAGACGGCCGCCGCGCGATCCTCGGGCGTCAGGCGGACATTGCGGGACGACATGGCAAGCCCGTCCGCCTCGCGCACGGTGGCGACCCCGACAATGTGGATCGGCAGATGCAGGTCGCGCACCATCCGGCGGATCACCTGCAATTGCTGATAATCCTTTTCCCCGAAATAGGCGGCATCGGCCTGCACGATGTTGAACAGTTTGGTCACGACCGTCGCGACCCCCCGGAAATGGCCGGGGCGCACCAGCCCGTGCAGCATATTGGCCAGCCGGGTGGTTTCAACGATGGTCTCGTCGCCGTCTGGATACATTTCCCCGACCGTTGGAATGAACACCGCATCAACCCCTGCGGCCTCCAGCTTGGCCAGATCGTCCGCCTCGGTCCTTGGGTAGGCTTCCAGATCTTTCGGGTTTCCGAACTGGGTCGGGTTCACAAAGATCGTGGCGACAACCCGGTCATGAACGCCCGCCGCCTCGGCCACCAACGACATATGGCCCGCATGAAGCGCGCCCATCGTGGTCACAAGGCCAACGGTTTCACCCGCGTCCCGGAACGCCCGGACGGTCTGGCGTATGTCGTTGATGGTGCGGCAGATGTACATGATCCGTCCCTCGTTTGCCCTTTTGATACGGTGCCGCGCGGGGCTTCACAACAGGCGCTGTCGCATTCAGTCTTCCATATGTCGGCTGGTTCCCACGCAACGGAATGGTTTCCGACAAATTGCCCGCAATTCTGCCCAATGGAGTCGGCCAATGAAAACTCAAGTCAAAGCTCTTGTCGTCGGCGGCGGTGCCGTTGGCACCTCGATCGCCTACCATCTGGCCAAGGCCGGCTGGGACGATGTCATGCTGATCGAACGGGACGAGCTGACCTCTGGCTCCACCTGGCACGCGGCTGGCCTGCTGCCGCTGTTCAACATGTCCTACGCGACCACCCACATCCACAAATACTCAGTCGATTTCTACAAGACGCTTGAGGAAGAGACCGGCCTGAACGCCGGTTTCGCCGTGGTTGGCAACCTGCGCATGGCCCAGACGCAAGACCGGATGGACGAATACATGCTTTATGCGTCCACCGCCGAAACCTGCGACGTGAAATACGAATGGCTAACCCCGGACCAGATCAAGGAACGCTGGCCGCTGATCAAGACCGACGATCTGAAGGGCGCGATCTATCACACCGAGGACGGTTATATTAACCCCGCCGACGTGACGCAGGCGATGGCCAAGGGCGCCCGCCAGCGCGGGGTCGAGATTGTCCGCAAGATGCAGGCCGATGCCTTCCACTGGAACGGCACCCATTGGGAAGTCACCTGCACCGTCATGGCGGAAAAGGGCGGCAACCTGGTCGAGACGGACGAAAAGGTCGTCATCACCGCCGAGCATGTCGTCACCGCGTCGGGCAACCACGCGCAGCGCACCGCCAAGCTTCTAGGCATCAAGATGCCCGCTATCCCGGTGGAACACACTTTCATCGTCATGGACAAGGACCCCGAACTGGTCAAATGGCGCGAAGCGGGCAACCCCGAACACCCGGTCGTGCGTGACGCCGACAATGAATCCTACGCTCGCGAGGAACGCGGCGGCTGGATCCTTGGCATCTACGAACATGGTGCCCCGGCCCGGTTCGAACATGGCGTGCCGGACAGCTTCCGCGCCGACCTGTTCCCGCTGGATCTGGACCGGATCGCGGATCAATACATGGCGATGGCCGAACGCGTGCCGTCCTGTGCCGATAGCGGTCTGAAGGACGACTTCAACGGCCCGATCTGCTACACCCCCGATGGCAACCCGCTGGTCGGCCCGGCGCCGGGCCTGCGCAACATGTGGCTGGCCGAAGGCTTCTCCTTCGGGATCACCGCCGCAGGCGGCACCGGCTACTACCTTGCCCAGATGATGGTCGACGGCGAGGCCGAGATCGACATGGCGAGCCTCGACCCGAAGCGGTATTCGTCCAACTGGATGACCACCGAATTCGCGGCCCGCAAGAACGAAGAATGCTATAGCCACGTCTACATCCTGCACCACCCGGATGAAGAGCGCGAGGCTTGCCGCCCGCTGCGGACCGCCCCGGCCTATGACCGGCAGAAGGCCCGCGGCGCCCAGTTTGGTTTCGTCAACGGCTGGGAACGTCCGAACTACTATGGCCCGCTGGACGCACCCGAAACCTTCGACCACGACAGCCGGTCCTTCCGTCGCGGCGGTTGGTGGCAATATGCCGTGGAAGAAGCCAAGGCGATCCGCAACGGTGTTGGCCTGATCGACGCCACCGCGTTTTCCAAGCATGTCGTCAAAGGCCCCGGCGCGACCCAGTTCCTTGACTGGTTCACCTGCAACAAGCTGCCCAAAGTCGGCCGGATCAACCTGACCTATGCGCTGACCTCGAACGGCACCACCCGGACCGAATACACCATCGTCCGCAACGGCGAGAACAACTACTACCTCGTTTCGGCGGGCGCCTGGACGGAGTACGACGCCGACTTCCTGCGCAAGGCCGCCGAAGACAAGATGGACGAATTCGGCTACATCGAAATTCAGGACGTGACGACCCAGTGGGGCGTCTTCGCCATCGCCGGGCCGAAATCCCGCGATGTCCTGAAAGAGGTCATCAACGATGCAGATCCGGAAACCGCCTTGTCGAACAAGCGGTTCCCGTGGCTCTCGGCCCGCAAGATCGAACTGGGCATGTGCCCGGTCAACGCGATCCGCGTGGCCTATACCGGCGAATTGGGCTGGGAACTTCACCACCCGATCGAGATGCAGAACTACCTGTTCGACCTCTTGGAAAAGGCCGGCGAAAAGCACGGGATGAAGCTGGTCGGCGCCCGCGCCCAGAACTGGCTGCGTCAGGAGAAATCCTACCGCGCCTTCGGCAATGAACTGGGCCGCGACGCGACCCCGCTTGAGGCCGATCTGCCGCGCTTTGTCGATCTCGAGAAGGAGTTCCATGGCAAGGACAAACTGGTGGAAACCGGTGTCCGGTCCAAGTGCTGCACCCTGCTGATCGACGGTCCGGCCGATGCTGATCCGTGGGGCCGCGAGGCACTCTATGCCGAGGATGGCACCCGCGTCGGTCGTCTGACCTCGGGCGGCTATTCGGTGGCCTTCGAGAAATCCATCGGCATGGGCTATGTCAAACCCGAGATGGCCGTGGAAGGCACCAAGCTGAAGGTCAAGATCCTGGACCAGCTGTGGGATGCCGTCGTGACCTGCGACAGCCCCTACGACCCGAAGAACGAAGTCATCCGCAAGGACGGCTGAGAAACGGTAAGGGCGGCCAATCGGCCGCCCTACCTTTTTTTCGGTGGTGCGGGCGGACTGGATCCCGACCCTAACGCAGCCTGTCGGGCAATAGGGCCGCGGCCACGTCTGCGCCGATTTCGGGTGACGTTCCGGCGACAAGGTCGGCCACGAACTGACTGTAGCCCGGAGCAGACTGAAACCCGTATCCTCCCTGCGCCGCACACCAGATAAAAGACCGGTCTACCGGGTCGGGACCAAGAACCATGTTCCTGTCGGCGACGAAACTGCGCAGGCCCGCCCAGTTTGACAGCATCCGGGTGACCGGGGCGGTGACGTGGTCCTCGTATCGGGCCAGCCCTTCGGCAAGGGTCATGTCATCGGCCCAGGCGTCATGCGGTTTGGTCGGGTCTTCCTCGGCCGGAGAGACAATCAGCGCCCCGGCGTCGGGCTTGGCATACCAGGTTTCACCGACGCCAAAGAGAATGGGCCAGCGGGACACGTCCTGCCCTTCTGGCGCGGGGATACGGGCCATGGACCGGCGGTAGGGGGTCAGGCCGATGGGCGGGACTTGGGCAAGGGTGGCAACCTGATCGGCCCATGCCCCGGCGGCATTCACAAGGGTCCGTCCTTCAACGGTGTGGGCGCCTGTGGATACGGCCCAGCCTGTCGCGGTCTTGCTAATGGCGCTAACCCGGAACGCCTGCCGGACCTCGCCAGACTGACGGATGATCCGGGCGAAATCCTGCACGACCTTGTCCGTATCAATATCCCATGCGCCAGGATTATGCGCCGCAAGCGCCACCCGTTCGGGGTCGAGAATTGGAACCATCGCAAGCGCCTCTGCCATCGTGACAGGGGTCAGGCACATGCTGGCAACGTCGGCGTCAAAGGCGGCGCGCTCCTCGGGTCCGGCAACCAGCAACAACCCGCGGGGCGACAGGTATCCCGCATCCGGCGCGGTATAGAAATCCCGGCTTGCGGCGGTCAGGGCGCGGATCGCCGGGCTGCCGTAGTTCGGCTCGTACAGCGCGGCCGACCGACCCGACGTGTGGTAGGCCAGCGCGTCTTCCGCCTCGAGCAGGATGACAGATCCCAGCGCGGACAGACGGGCGCCGACCGAGGCCCCGGCGATTCCCCCGCCGATCACGATGAAGTCGAACATGGCACACCTCCAGCCCCGGATTCGGGGGCGACCATCGCATTCGGGTCATATCGACGAAAGAAGAAAACCAAGAATTACGTTGAAATTTCATACTGTTAATGTGGATATGTAAAAAATACTTTACACGTTGTATCGTCAGGCATACATCAGGTAAAAGATTTTTTACACCATGATGCCGAGAGAGCCTGCTATGACACACACAGAACGCAACACCCTGATCGCGATCCTGATCAACCTTGGGATCATCTTCGTCTTTGGGTCCCGACTTTGGGCCCTGCATGAAACCGGCGCCTTTGATGCAGCCGATGGTCTGACCGTCTGGGCGAAGACCGTGCTTTGGATGATCCCGGTTTCGATCGGTGCAACCATCGTCGGAACCATCCTGTTCGAAATCCTCTATTCGATCGCCACCAACAACCCAAAGCCCGAGCTGATCAGCGACGAGAGGGATCACCAGATCAGCATCTACGGGATGCGGGTCACGATGGTCGTGGCAAGTGCCGGTTTCATCGCCGCGCTTGTCGGGTTGGCCTTTGGATGGACGGCCGTCGCCGCGCTCAGCCTGATCCTTGCGGGGTTCGCGCTGGGTGATCTGACCGGAAACCTTGCACGCATGGCCCGCTATCGGGCATGGCTTTGATATGGCGAAACTTCGTATCAGCAATTCCATTCGCAAGCTTCGGTTCGAAGCAGACGAGATGACGCAAAAGGCACTCGCCGAACGCGTCGGCGTCACCCGACAGACGATCATCGCCATCGAAAACGCCAAGTATTCCCCGACGCTTGAGCTGGCGTTCCAGATCGCCGCTGTCTTCGACAAACCGCTGGAAGAGGTCTTCAGCTACCTCCCCGACTAAGGGCCAACTGGCCAATCCGACTGACCAACACGGAAAGGAGATTTCCCGTGACCCGTACCCTTTTGCCTACCCGCCTCACCTCGCCCTGGGCCATTTCCATCTGGCTTTGGCTTCTGGGCAGCCTGCCGATTTTCCTGATGGGGATCTTTTCGCTGGCTTCCGCGCTGGGCTGGATCGAGCCGATCCCCGACAGCGAAACCTATGTGGCCAATCCCGTGCCGATCTCGCTGCACATCATTGGCGGATCGCTGATGCTGCTGCTCGGACCGCTGCAGGTCAACCCGCGCGTGCGACTGCGGCGGCGCTGGCTGCACAAGCTGGCCGGGCGGATGTTTGTCCTTGGCGGGGTGGCCGCCGGGGCAAGCGCGATCTGGATGGCGCTGACCTTTCCCCTGATCAGCGGGATGACCACGCTTCTGTCGAACCTGTTTTTCGGGGGCGCGATGCTGACTACACTGACGCTGGGGCTGCGATCCATCCTGAAAGGCAATGTCGCCGCGCATCGGGCCTGGATCTTGCGAAGCTATGCGCTGGCGCTTGGCCCCGCGACCCAAAGGCTACTGTTCATGCCCTACTTCCTTGCCTTCGGGCTGATTGACGACCCCATCCTTGGGCTGATCCTGATCGTCGGTTGGGCGATCAACCTTGCGGTCGTGGAATTGTGGGTCTTGCGTCGATCACGCCGCGCCCCGCGCGTTGCGCCTGCCGAATAGAAAAAGGCCCGCCGTTTGGCGGGCCTTTCCCTGTCATATGAACCGGATCAGGACGGGATGTCGCCTTCGATCCCTTCAACGTAGAAGCTCAGACCGGCAAGGGTGCCGTCATCGGCCACGTCGCCTTCGGCCAGCCACGGGCTGCCGTCCTGCTTGTTGATCGGGCCGGTGAACGGGTGATAGTCGCCCGCCGCGATTGCGTCGCGCATCGCTTCTGCTTCGGCCTTGTATTCCTCCGGCACAGCCGAGGAGATTTCGCCGATGCCGACCATGCCAGCGCCGATGCCGTCCCAGGTATTGACGCTGGTCCAGGTGCCATCCAGCACAGCCTGCGTGCGTTCGATGTAGTAGGGCGCCCAGTTGTCGATGATCGACGAGATGCGCGGCATCGGGCCAAACTCGGCCATGTCGGCGGCCTGACCGAAGGTGTAGACGTTCCCGGCCTCTTTCGCGGCGGCATGCGGCGCGGTGGAGTCGGTGTGCTGCAGGATCACGTCGCAGCCCTGTTCGATCAGGACCTTGGCGGCGTCCGCTTCCTTGGCCGGGTTCAGCCATTCGAAGATCCAGACGATCTTGAACTCCACATCCGGGTTCACCTTGCGGGCGTGGATGAAGGCCGAGTTGATGCCGCGCACGACTTCCGGGATCGGAACCGACCCGATGTAGCCGATCTTGTTCGACTTGGTCATGCGACCGGCAAGGGTGCCCTGAATGGCGCGGCCTTCGTAGAAGCGGGCGGAATAGGCCGACACGTTTTCGGCGGTCTTGTAGCCGGTCGCGTGTTCAAACTTCACATCGGGGAAACGGGCGGCGACGTTGATCGTCGGGTCCATGTAGCCGAAGGAGGTGGTGAAGATCAGTTTGCAGCCCTGACGGACCATCTGGGTCATCACGCGTTCGGCGTCCGGGCCTTCCGGTACGGATTCCTGATAGAGCAGTTCAACGGCACCGCCGAAGTGTTCTTCCATTTCCTTGGCCGAATGGTGGTGGTGCTGGGTCCAGCCGCCGTCGTTGATCGGGCCCACGTAGACGAAGCCGACCTTCAGCGGTTCCTGCGCGCGCAGGGGCGCGCCCAGAACGGCGGCCATGGCGGCGGTGGTGCCGGTTGCAAGCAGTGTTCTTCTTTTCACTTTTCAGTCTCCCAGTTGGTGGGGCGTTTGCCGCCCCGTCATTGTTGCCCCGTCCCGGCAGATCCGGGCGCGGGACGGGTCGATGCCTCAGCGAGAGGCGTGGAATGTCTTGCCAAGCGAACCGGGCGCGCGGCCGGCGGAAAGGATGACAAGCACAAGGATCGTCGCGATGTAGGGCGACATTGAGAGGTATTCGACGGGAATCGCAAGCCCTGCCGCCTGAAGGTTCAACTGCAGAACTGTGACGCCGCCGAAAAGATAGGCACCCAGCAGCAGCCGGACCGGTTTCCAGCCCGCAAAGACAACAATGGCCAGCGCGATCCAGCCTGCACCGGCGGTCATCCCTTCGGTCCACTGCGGCACCCGGACAAGGCTGATATAGGCCCCGCCCAACCCGGCGCAGGCCCCGCCGAACAGGATGGCAAGGATACGGATGCGGATCACGTGATAGCCCAGCGCATGGGCCGCTTCGTGGTTTTCCCCCACCGCCCGCAGGACCAACCCGGCGCGGCTGAATTTCAGGAAGGCCCAGACACCGGCCACAAGGATCAGCCCGACATAGACCATCGGGTCATGGTTGAAGGCGATCGGGCCGAGAACCGGGATATCGGACAGGATCGGGATATCCATCTTGGGGAAAGCCGGGGGCCGCGCCTCGGCATAGTTTTGGCCCAAAAGGGCGGACAGGCCCAGCCCGAACAGGGTCAGGGCAAGCCCGGTCGCCACCTGATTGGACAGGAAATACTGGGTCAGGATCGCAAAGAGGAACGACAGGGCCATCCCGCCCGCCGCCGCGCCCGCGAAGCCGAGCCAGGCGTTGCCGGTGTTATAGGCGAAGATCATGCCGCAGGCCGCGCCGGTGATCATCATCCCTTCGACCCCAAGGTTCAGAACCCCGGCCCGTTCGACGACAAGTTCCCCGATCGCCGCCAGCATGATCGGCGTCGCCGCCACCATGAGAGAGGCCAGAAGAAGGATTGGGTTGATTGCAGAAAGGTCCATTACGCGGCCTCCTTCGCGGTCAGGCGGATGCGGAAGTTGGTGAACAGGTCAACCGCCAGCAGGAAGAACAGAAGCATCCCCTGGAACAATTGCACCGCCGACCGGGGCAGGCCCAGCGTCAGCTGCGCGGTTTCCCCGCCGATATAGGTCAGCGCCATCAGGCAGCCCGCCAGCAGGATGCCGATCGGATGCAACCGGCCAAGGAAGGCGACGATGATCGCGGTGAACCCGTAGCCCACGTTGAAACTCGACAGGATCTGACCAGAGGGGCCGGCCACCTCGAACATGCCGGCGGCCCCGGCGAGAGCGCCCGAGATCCCCATGCAGACCAGAACCAGCCGGTTGGCATTGACCCCGGAAAAGGCCGCCGCTCGGGGGCTCTGCCCGGCAAGCCGGACGTTGAAGCCGAAGATATGCCGCGACAGGGCGATGTAGGACACGACCACCGCGAACAGCGCCGCTATGACACCCCAATGCAGACCGGTCCCGGCGATCAGGTCGCCGTTATAGGCCGATGCATATTGTTGCAGGTTCCGGCTGCCCGGGAACCCGTGACCTTCGGGGTTGCGCAGCAGTCCAAGCGACATGGAGTCGAGCATGAAATCCGCGACATAGACAAGCATGAGCGAGACGAGGATTTCGTTGGTCTTGAACTTGACCTTCAACAGCCCCGGGATCATTGCCCAGAGCATGCCGCCGACCATGCCCGCGATGATCATCAGCGGGAAGATCAGCCAGCGGGCCTCCATCGGGTAGAAGGCAAGGGCGATCCCGGCGCCGAAGATGGCGCCCATGATGTATTGTCCTTCGGCCCCGATATTCCAGATGCCCGCGCGAAACCCGAAGGACAGGCCCAGCGCGATCAGGACCAGCGGCCCCGCCTTCTTGACCAGTTCGGGCCGGTCGAAGGCCGCGAATTCGCCGAACAGCGGGTCCCAGAAAATGGTGCGGATCGATTCCAGCGGCGGTTTGCCCAGCATGGCAAAGACCGCGCCGCCGACGATCATGGTCACGACCACGGCCACGAGGGGCGCAAGGTAGGTCCATGCCTGCGACGGCTGCGGGCGTTTCTCAAGCGTCAACATGGGCCACCTCCATATCGTGTGCGCCACCAAGCATCAGACCGATTTCCTTGATGGTCAGGCCCTTGGCCGGGCGCGGGGCCGACAGGCGGCCTTCGTTCAGGGCCGCGAAGCGGTCCGAGATTTCCATAAGCTCGTCCAGATCCTGGCTGATCACGATTACCGCCGCACCTTCGGCGGCCTCGTCAAGGATCGCCTGCCGGATAGAGGCGGCTGCGGCCGCGTCCACGCCCCATGTCGGCTGATTGATGATCAGAACCTCGGGGCGTTGCATAATCTCCCGGCCGATGACGAATTTTTGCAGGTTCCCGCCCGACAGTGCGCGGGCGGCAACATGGCTGCCCGGGGTGCGCACGTCGAAGGTTTCGATCACCTGCTCGGCAAAGTCCTTGGCCTTGGCCCAACGGACAAAGCCCCGGTCGTCTGTCAGTTCCATCCGCACCGCGCCAGTCAGCACGGCGTTTTCGACAAGCGACATATCGGGGGCGGCGGCATGGCCGTTGCGTTCTTCCGGCGCGGCGGCAATCCCGGCCTTGCGGCGGGCATTGGGGGGCAGATGCCCCACCGAATTGCCCTTGAAGCTGATCATGCCGGGTTTGGTCTTCATCTCGCCCGACAGGGCGGCGACCAATTCGTCCTGACCGTTGCCAGCCACGCCGCCGATGCCCAGAACCTCGCCCGCGCGGACCTCGACGCTGATGTCCTTCAGCGCGGTGCCGAACTGGTGTGGGGCAGGGGCGGACAGGCCGCTGATCGCCAGAACCACATCGCCTTCCTGTGCCTTGTCGGCCTTTTCGGGGACATGCAGCGTGGCGCCGACCATCATTTCGGCCATGTCGCGGGCCGATGTTTCGCGCGGGTCGCAGGTGCCCACGACCTTGCCCAACCGCAGGATAGTGGCGTGTTCACACAGCGCCCGGATCTCTTCAAGCTTGTGCGAGATATAGAGGATCGACGTGCCTTCTGCCCGCAGCTTGCGCAGGGTTTCGAACAGGATTTCAACCTCTTGCGGGGTCAGAACGCTGGTCGGCTCATCCATGATCAGAAGTTTCGGATCTTGCAGCAGGCAGCGGATGATTTCGACCCGCTGACGTTCCCCAGCCGACAGGTCGCCGACGACCCGGTCAGGGTCCAGCGGCAGGCCATAGGTTTCCGACACTTCGCGGATGCGGCGGGCCAGGTCGCCCATCTTCGGCGGATTTTCCATGCCAAGGGCGATGTTTTCGGCCACGTTCAGCGCGTCGAACAGCGAAAAATGCTGAAACACCATGGCAATACCGGATGCCCGCGCGGCGCGTGGTTCGCTGGGCTGGAACGAAGCCCCTTCCAGCGTCATGGTCCCCGTGTCCGGTTTGACCAATCCGTAGATCGTCTTCACCAGTGTTGATTTCCCGGCCCCGTTTTCCCCCAGTAGGGCGTGCACTTCGCCCTTCTTGATGGAAAAACTGACATCGCTGTTGGCGACGACGCCGGGGTAGGCCTTGGTCAGGCCCGATAGTTCAAGCAGTGTGTCTGTCACGACCTGCGGTCCCCCTGTTGTTGTGGGTGTCGGCCTGTTTCATCAGGCTCGTTGCGACCCCCAGCGCGATGGCGCGGGGGTGCTTTCCTAGTGCCGGGTCGCCGATTGGGCAAGCGATCCGGGAAATTCGTTCAGCGGTATGGCCCAAGGCCCCAAGACGGCTGCGAAAGCGCGCCCATTTGGTGGCAGAGCCGATGACCCCGCAACTGCCGAACCCGCGCCGCAGCAGGGCGTCGCAGAGTTTCAGGTCAAGGTCGTGGCTGTAGGTCAGGATAATGTGCTGCGCGTCCTGCGGCGCATGGGCCGCCAACAGGACAGGATCGGCGGCGGGCAGGGCGGTGACGCCCGCAGGAACATCGGCCGGGAACCGGTCATGCCCGGTGTCGACCCAGGTGATCGCATAGCCCGGCATCGGGGCCAGAATATCGACGATCTCGCGCCCGACGTGGCCCGCCCCCCAGATCCAGAGCTTTTCCGGCAGGGCCTCGGCCACCTCGATCAGCCAGCCGTCCTGAACGACGGGTTGGGCGCCGGGGCGCAGATTGGCCACCTTTCGCGCGACCGATGCGGGGACTGGACCGGACGAGCCGGGCAGCGGCCGCGCGAAAGGCAGGGAGGAAGGTAGGTTGGTCTGGTCGAACCGTTCCCAGACCAATGTGACGGACCCGCCGCAGCATTGGCCCAGCGACGGGCCAAGCGGCAGGGTCCGCTGTCGGATGGGTTGCTTGGCGGAAAGCAGGGCGCGGGCGTCTTGGGTCGCCCGATATTCCAGCTCTCCGCCGCCGATGGTGCCGTTTTGGCCATGCGCCCAGACCAGCATGGAGGTGCCCGCGCCGCGCGGAGCGGACCCGGCATCGGCGGTGACCAATACCCGGACGACGCTGCCGTGTTCGGCAACCGCCTCCCGCAGTATGGTCAGATCAAGGCTCATCCCCGCGCCCTCTTGACCGCTTGCAGGACACGTTCGGCGGTCGCCGGGGCGTCCAGCATCGGATAATTCGGGCCACAGGCCGCCGCCGCATCCGACAGCGCAAAGAAGGCCGACATGCCGAGGTTGAAGGGCGGTTCACCCACGGCCTTGGACCGGTAGATCGTCGCCTCGGGGTTTTCGCCGTCCCAAAGCTCGACGTTGAACACCTCGGGCCGGTCCGAACAGGCCGGGATCTTGTAGGTCGACGGCGCGTGGGTGCGCAGCCGCCCCTTGTCGTCCCAGACCAGTTCCTCGGTCGTGAGCCAGCCCGCACCCTGCACGAAGGCCCCCTCGACCTGACCCTTGTCCAGCGCCGGGTTCAGGGACCGGCCGACATCGTGGATGATGTCCGTCCGCAGGATGCGGTTTTCTCCGGTCAGCGTATCGATCACCACTTCGGTCAGCGCCGCGCCATGCGAGAAATAGAAGAACGGGCGGCCCTGGCCCTTGGCCCGGTCCCAGGACAGATCGGGCGTCTTGTAGAACCCTGTGGCCGAGAGGCTGACCCGGTTCTGATAACAGGTGGCGGCGGCCTGTTCGAAGGTCATTTCGTTGTCGCCGACCCGCACCTTGCCGTCTTCGAAACGGACCCGTTCGACCGGGCATTGATGCAATTCGGCAAGGCAGTTCGCCATCCGGTCGCGGATCGTGTCACAGGCGGCCTTGGCGGCCATCCCGTTCAGGTCCGACCCGCTGGAGGCCGCCGTGGCCGAGGTGTTGGGCACCTTGCCGGTATCGGTCGCGGTGATCTTGACCAGCGACACATCCACGCCAAACCGGCTGGCCGCGACCTGGGCCACCTTCTGGAACAGCCCCTGTCCCATTTCGGTGCCGCCGTGGTTCAGGTGGATCGACCCGTCCTGATAGACATGCACCAGCGCCCCGGCCTGATTGAGGTGGGTGAGAGTAAAGCTGATCCCGAATTTCACTGGGCTAAAGCCAATCCCGCGCTTCAGGATCGGGTTCTTGGCGTTCCAGTCAGCAATCGCCGCCTTGCGGTCGGCATAATTCGCGTCCGCCAGCAGTTTTTCGGTCATTTCATCAAGGATGAAATCCCGCACCTCCATCCCATAGGGCGTGGTGTTGCCGCTAACCTTGCCCGCGCGGACCGGCCCCATATTGTGGTAATAATTCACTTGCCGGACCGCGATGGGATCAAGGCCAAGGGTATGGGCGATATGGTCCATCACCCGTTCGATGCCGAAAATCCCCTGCGGTCCGCCGAACCCGCGATAGGCCGTGGCCGATTGGGTATTGGTCCGCAACCGGTGCGATGTGATCCGCGCGTGGTCCAGCAGATAGGCGTTGTCGGCATGCAGCATCGCCCGATCGGCGACCGGGATGGTCAGGTCCAATGCCCAGCCGCCACGGGTGTATTGCTGAAAATCAATCCCCTTGATCCGGCCCGTGTCGTCAAAGCCAACGTCATAGTCGATCCGGAAATCATGCCGTTTGCCGGTGATCGTCATGTCGTCGTCGCGGTCATAGCGCATCTTGACCGGGCGGCCGGTTTTCACCGCAATCACGGCGCAGGCACAGGCCAGCGCGTTGCCCTGGCTTTCCTTGCCACCAAAGCCGCCGCCCATGCGCCGGGCCTCGACCCGGACGGCGTTCATTGGCACGCCCAGCGCCTCGGCCACCTTGTGCTGAATCTCGGTCGGGTGCTGGGTCGAGGAATAGACAACCACATCGCCGCCCTCCTGCGGTGCGACCATGGAGGCGTGGCTTTCCAGATAGAAATGCTCCTGCCCGCCCATTTCCAGCCGTCCTCGCAGACGGTGCGGGGCGGCGGCCAGCGCCGCATCGGTGTCGCCTTTTTGCCAGACGCGCGGGCCGTCGTCGAAATACTGACCTGCCGCGACCGCCTGATCCACGGTCAGGATCGGCGCCTCTTCGGCATAGGTGATCCGCGCCTTGGCTGCCGCGCGGCGGGCCGCATGGTGGCTGGTCGCCGCGACCACAAAAATCGGCTGGCCGACATAGTGAACCGTGCCGACCGACAACAGCGGTTCGTCATGGATCGACGGGCTGACGTCATTGGCGAAAGGCAGGTCGTCGGCGGTCAGAACCGCGACAACACCGGGGGCCGTGCGAACCGGGTCAAGGTCCATCGCGGTGACGGTGCCGCGCGCAATGGACGAGGTGCCGAACGCCAGATGCAGGCAGTTCGCAGGGGTCGGGATGTCATCCACATAGCGGGCCTGACCGGTGACGTGCAGCGGACCGCTGTCGTGGGGAAGGGGTTTCGTCACGCTCATGCCCGCACCTCCAGCACATTGGTTGCTTGCCCGTTCAACTCGGCAAAGTAGCGGCAGAGCAGGTTCTGCGCGGCTTCCAGCCGGTAATCGGCCGAGGCGCGCATGTCCGTGAGAGGTGTGAAATCCGCTGCAAAGGCGGGCAGGGTGGCGTCAATCGTCGCCTCCGACCAATCCTTTCCGATCAGCGCGTCTTCCACGGCCTTCGCCCGCTTTGGAATGCCCGCCATCCCGCCAAATGCGATCCGGGCGTCTGTCACTTTTCCATCCGCGACGGTCACATTGAAGGCCCCAAGGACCGCGGAAATGTCCTGATCGAACCTTTTGGAAATCTTGTAGACCCTCAGGGCAGGCGCGGATTTCGGGAAGCTGACCGCCTCGACGAATTCGCCGGGCGCGCGGTCCTGCTTGCCATAGTCGATAAAGAAATCTTCCAGCTGGATATCGCGGCGGGTGCTGCCCTTGCGCAAGTGCAAGGTGGCGCCAAGGGCGATCAGCACCGGCGGGTTGTCCCCGATCGGCGACCCGTTGGCAATGTTGCCGCCAAGGGTGGCCGCATTGCGCACCTGTTCCGAGGCATAGCGGCGGATCATGCCGGCATAGGAGGGGTGATAGACCTGCATGGTTTCATACATGTCGGTCATTGTCACACCCGCGCCGGCGCGGATCACGTCACCAGACAGATCAAACCCCTTCAGGTCCGCACAGCGGTTCAGAAACGCCACCTTGGGCAGGTCGCGCATCTGTTTGGTAACCCAGAGGCCCACATCCGTCGCCCCGCCGATCAGCGTGGCATCTGGGTTGTCGGCGTACCAGGCCGCAAGTTCGTCAACACTTTCCGGGGCAATGGACAGCGGCGCGACGTCCAGTTCCGCCGCGTCATCGTCCAGCCACTCCGGCGCATCTTCCGCCTCGGCCGCTTCGGCCGCGCGGATGATCGGCGCATAGCCGGTGCAGCGGCACAGGTTGCCCGCCAGAACCACGTCGTGATCCGTGCGGCCCTGCATATGGCCCGCGACCATCGAAGAGATGAACCCCGGCGTGCAGAAGCCGCATTGCGACCCGTGCAGGTCGACCATGGCCTGTTGAACCGGGTGGAGGGTGCCATCAGGCCCCGCCATGCCTTCGACGGTGCGAACTGCCTTGCCGTGCAACTGGGGCAGGAACAGGATGCAGGCGTTCAGGGCGCGCACGCCCTTTTCGTCGGTGACGACAACGCTGCACGCGCCGCAATCGCCTTCGTTGCACCCTTCTTTGGTTCCTGTGAGTCCCTGATCTTCCCGCAACCAGTCAAGCAAGGTTCGGGTTGGATCGGCTGCCACCCGCACGGTCTCTCCGTTCAGAAGAAACGTGATCTCGGTCATGCCTAATTCTCGGCCGCCTTCTGTTTTGCGTGGACCTTTCCGGGCCTCTTTCGCTCGGCGCTGACCCGATGCGGCGTAAAATCAGCGCTCCCTGTTGGTGGATCAAACAAAGCCTTGTTTCCGGATTCGGGCAAGGGTGGTGAGGCGCGGTGTCGCAGAAAGACCTTTTGGAAATTTTTGACAATCTCGCGAATTGTCAAAAATATTCTTCAGTTCTGACCTGGTGGGGGCGGATGCGCAACTGTCCCCTTCCACCGGCAGGGGCGCTGGGCTAGCTTGCCGCCATGTCTGCCAACCCAAAGTTCATCCACCTGCGCGTTCACACGGAATATTCGCTTCTTGAAGGGGCGGTTCCGGTCAAGAAACTTGCCGCGATGGCGGCCAAGGCGAACATGCCTGCCGTGGCGGTTACAGATACCAATAACATGTTCTGTGCGCTGGAATTTTCGGAATATGCCAGCGGCGCCGGGGTGCAGCCGATCATCGGCTGTCAAGTCGATCTGGAGTATGTGACGCCAGAGCCGGGCAAGCGTCCCGACGCCCCCGCACCGCTGGTCCTTCTGGCCCAGTCCGAGGCGGGCTATGAACATCTGATGAAGCTGAATTCCTGCCTTTACCTGCGCACGGATGGGCAGCTTCCCCATGTCACCATGGACGATCTTGCCGCCAACGCGGGTGACGTGATCTGTCTGACCGGCGGGCCGGACGGACCGGTTGGGCGGTTGCTGCGGGCCGGGCAGCACGCCAAGGCGGAAACGCTGATGGCCCGGTTGAAGGATATTTTCGGCGACAGGCTTTATGTCGAATTGCAGCGCCACCCGACCGACGGCGGCCTGCCCGAGACCGAGCGGCTGACCGAGCAGGGCCATGTCGAAATGGCCTATGCGATGGACCTGCCGCTGGTCGCCACCAACGATGTCTACTTTCCGGCCAGCGACATCTACGAGGCGCATGATGCGCTGATCTGCATCGCCGAGGGCGCCTATGTGGACCAGCAGGAACCGCGCCGCAGGCTGACCCCGCAGCACTATTTCAAATCGCCCGAGGAAATGGCGACCCTGTTTGCCGACCTGCCCGAGGCGTTGGAAAACACGGTCGAGATTGCGCGCCGCTGCGCCTTCAAAGCCTATAAACGCGCGCCGATCCTGCCGAAGTTCGCGGATGACGAGGTGCAGGAACTGCGTCGTCAGGCGGAACAGGGGCTGAAGGACCGTCTTGCCGTCATCCCCCATGCCGCGTCGGTGTCCGATTATGAAGCGCGGCTGGAGTTCGAACTGGGCATCATCGAGGGCATGGGCTTTCCCGGCTACTTCCTGATCGTTGCCGACTTCATCAAATGGGCCAAGGACCACGATATTCCGGTCGGGCCGGGCCGGGGGTCTGGTGCGGGCAGCCTTGTGGCCTATGCGCTGACCATCACCGACCTTGATCCGCTGCGTTACAGCCTGCTGTTCGAACGGTTCCTGAACCCCGAACGCGTGTCGATGCCCGACTTCGACATCGACTTTTGCATGGATCGCCGCGAAGAGGTGATCCGCTACGTTCAGGAAAAATACGGGCGCGACAAGGTGGCCCAGATCATCACCTTCGGCGCGCTTCTGTCCAAGGCGGCGGTCCGCGACGTGGGCCGGGTGCTGCAAATGCCCTATGGGCAGGTCGATAAACTGTCCAAGATGATCCCGGTGGAGGGGGTCAAACCCGTCAGCATCGAAAAGGCGCTGGCGGACGAACCGCGCCTGCGCGAGGCGGCCAATTCCGAAGAGGTCGTGAACCGGCTTCTGACCTACGGGCAGAAGATCGAAGGGTTGCTCAGGAACGCCTCGACCCACGCCGCCGGGGTGGTGATCGGGGACCGTCCGCTGGACCAGCTTGTGCCGCTGTATCGCGACCCGCGGTCCGACATGCCGGCGACCCAGTTCAACATGAAATGGGTGGAACAGGCCGGTCTGGTCAAGTTCGACTTTCTGGGCCTCAAGACCCTGACCGTGGTGCAGAACGCCATCGACCTGATCCACAAATCCGGTCGGCAATTGCACGAGGCCGCGGACGGCAGCCAGATTTATCAGCCCGCTGAAGGGGCCGAGAACCAGATCAACGCGATCCCGTTGGACGACGAAAAGACCTATGATCTTTACGCCCGCGCCAAGACGGTGGCGGTGTTCCAGGTGGAAAGTTCGGGCATGATGGATGCGCTCAAGCGCATGAAACCCACCTGTATCGAAGACATCGTGGCGCTTGTGGCGCTGTATCGTCCCGGCCCGATGGAGAACATTCCCACCTATTGCGAGGTGAAGAACGGCCAGCGCGAGTTGGAATCGGTCCATCCGCTGATCGACCATATCCTTGAAGAAACCCAAGGCATCATCGTCTATCAGGAACAGGTGATGCAGATCGCGCAGGTCATGGCGGGGTATAGCCTTGGCGGCGCCGACCTGCTGCGTCGCGCCATGGGGAAAAAGATCAAAGAGGCGATGGACGCCGAACGCCCCAAGTTCGAATCCGGGGCCGCCGCGAATGGCGTGGACAAGAAGAAGGCGAGCGAGGTTTTCGACCTTCTGGAGAAATTCGCCAACTACGGGTTCAACAAATCCCACGCCGCCGCCTATGCGGTTGTCAGCTACCAGACGGCTTGGCTGAAGGCGAACCACCCGGTGGAGTTCATGGCGGGCGTCATGAACTGCGATATTCACCTGACTGACAAGCTGGCCGTCTATTTCCAGGAGGTGAAGAAGGGCCTTGGGATCGACTATATCCCGCCCTGCGTGAACCGCTCGCTGGCGACCTTCGACGTGAAGGACGGCAAACTGGTCTATGCCTTGGGGGCGCTCAAGAACGTCGGCGCCGATGCGATGGGCCTGATCGTCGAGGGGCGGGGCGACAAACCCTTTGCCACGCTTTTTGACCTTGCCCGCCGGGTCGACCTGAAACGGGTTGGCAAGCGGCCAATGGAAATGCTGGCCCGCGCCGGGGGCTTTGATCAGCTTGATCCCAACCGCAGGCGTGTTTTTGAAAGTCTGGATGCGCTGGTCGCCTATTCGGCTGCGGTCCACGATCAGAAGAATTCAAATCAGGTGTCCCTGTTCGGCGAGGCTGGGGATGACCTGCCCGAACCGCGTCTGTCGGGCTGCGCCGATTGGTTGCCCGCCGAACGGCTTGCCGAAGAATTCAAGGCGGTGGGGTTCTACCTGTCGGGCCACCCGCTGGACGATTACCTTGCCCCGCTGAAGCGCAAGGGCGTCCTGACGCTGGACGAGGTGACGGCCAAGGCCGAACGCGGGGCCTGCATCGTCAAGATGGCCGGAACTGTTGCCGGGCGGCAGGAGCGGAAATCGGCGCGCGGCAACCGCTTTGCCTTCGTCCAGATGTCGGACCCGACGGGCAGTTTCGAAGTGACCCTGTTTTCCGACACGCTGGAGGCCTGCCGCGATTTCCTTGAGACCGGGTCGCAGGTGGTCATTCAGGCTGAGGCGACGATGGAATCGGATCAGTTGAAGCTGCTGGGCCGGAGCGCATCGCCGATTGACGTGGCGGTGGCCGATGCCGGGGCGACGGGGCTGAAAATCTACCTCGAAGAAGCGCAGGCCGTGCCGGTGGTGCAATCGGTGCTGGATCGAGCGTTGACCGACGGGGTGCGTGGCGGCAAGGGGCCGATCTATTTCTGCCTGATGGACCCCAGCCTGCCGGGAGAGGTGGAGCTGGACCTTGGCCAATCCTACCCGGTGACGCCGCAGATCAAGGGCGCGCTGCGCAGCCTTGAGGGCGTTCTGGAGGTCGAGGAAATCTAGGGCTGCGTTGTGCGCGGGAACAAGGCCGCAGGCCGCCCGCGCATCGCCTGCCCGTCCCGGCGGGCTGGCGATTGGCAACCAACGCTCTGCCCTGGTCAGGTCACGCGAAAATTGAACGATAAACCGCCCCGCTTGGGCGTTGCAGCGCCACCCCACGGGCAGGCAATGCGCCGACGACCGCCCCGCCTACCAATGCGGCGGGCGTTGATCGGCCAGTGGCACAGAGCCGCCTGCGTCAAGTTCCCGCTCTGCCTCGCGTTCCATCAGCACGTGCAGCCGCCGCTTGAGGATGTCGATTTCCTTTTCCTGCCGCGCGACCACGTCAGACAGGTCGTCGACGGTGCGCAGCAGGTGCGCGATATCTTCTTCGATGCGGGTTGTGTCGGTCATGGCGCTTTTTATCACGGCCCGCGCCGGGGTGCGAGAGGGGAAGCGCCGCAGCCGTTGCCCTTTGACCCAAGCCGCGATAAACGCGGCCCCGAACGATACCGCCCGAGGACACCATGGCCAAGGTCAAGAAAACCCCGCGCCCCAAGGCGGAAACGCCCAAGGGCTTCCGAGACTATTTCGGTGCCGAAGTCACCGAGCGCAGCGAGATGCTGCAAAAGATCGCCGGGGTCTATCATCGCTATGGGTTCGAGGCGCTGGAAAGCAGTGCTGTCGAGACGGTCGAGGCGCTGGGCAAGTTCCTGCCCGACGTGGATCGCCCGAACGAGGGCGTGTTCGCGTGGCAAGAGGACGCCGAGGGTGACAAACCCGGCGATTGGCTGGCGCTGCGCTATGACCTGACCGCGCCTTTGGCCCGGGTCTATGCCCAGCACCGCAACGACCTGCCGACCCCCTACCGCCGCTTCGCGATGGGTCCGGTCTGGCGCAATGAAAAGCCCGGCCCAGGCCGGTTCCGCCAGTTCTATCAATGCGATGCCGATACGGTCGGGTCCGGGTCGGTCGCGGCGGATGCCGAGATTTGCGCGATGCTGTCCGACACGCTGGAAGAGGTCGGCATCCCGCGTGGCGACTACGTGGTGCGGGTGAACAACCGGAAGGTCTTGAACGGGGTGCTGGAGGCGATGGGCCTTGGCGACGATCAGGACCGCAAGGATGCCGTCCTGCGCACCATCGACAAGTTCGACAAGGTCGGCGAGGAAGGCGTGCGCCAGCTTCTGGGCAAGGGGCGGTTGGATGCCTCGGGCGCCTATATCGACGGGGTGGGGCTGTCGGAAGAACAGGCCGCGCCGGTCGTGGCCTTCCTGACGTCGAAAGGCGCGGACAATGCCGAAACGCTGGCCAACCTGTCGGACGCCGTCGGTGCCTCCGAGGTTGGGGCGCAAGGCGTTGCCGAACTGCGCGAAATCGCGGACCTTCTGGCTGCCGGTGGCTATGGCCCCGACCGCATCGTCATCGACCCTTCCGTCGTCCGTGGCCTAGGCTATTACACCGGCCCGGTGTTCGAGGCGGAGCTGACCTTTGAAATCCTCGATGAAAAGGGCCGCCCGCGCCAATTCGGCTCGGTCGCCGGGGGCGGGCGTTATGACGATCTGGTCAAGCGCTTCACCGGTCAGGAAGTGCCCGCAACGGGCGTCTCCATCGGGGTGGACCGCTTGCTGGCCGCGCTGCGGGCCAAGGGGCGCATGGGCAGCACGGCGCAGGGGCCGGTCGTTGTGACCGTCATGGACCGTGACCGCATGGCCGATTATCAGGCCATGGTGGCGGAACTGCGGGGTGCCGGCATCCGGGCCGAGGTCTACCTTGGCAACCCGAAGAACTTTGGCAACCAGTTGAAATACGCGGACAAGCGGAACTCCCCCATCGCCGTGATCGAAGGCGGGGCGGAAAAAGACGCGGGCGTGGTGCAGATCAAGGACCTGATCCTTGGGGCCGAGATCGCCAAGAACGCGACGCTGGAAGAATGGAAGGACCGGCCCAGCCAATACGAGGTCCCGCGCGCCGATCTTGTCGCCAAGGTCCGCGAGATTCTGGAAAGCCAGGGCCAGTGACCGCCGCCGCATCCGCCCGTGCCGAGGCCGCGCGCCTGTCGGACCTGTTCCGCGCTGCCGGGGGGCTGCCGGTCGAGGCTGACATCCTGCAACCGGCAGAAACCCTTCTGGACCTCTATGGCGAGGATATCCGCGCCCGCGCCTATGTGACCGCCGACCCGCTGCGCGGTGAAATGATGCTGCGCCCGGATTTCACCGTGCCCGTTGTGCAGATGCATATGGAAAGCCGCGCCGAACCCGCCCGCTATACCTATGCGGGCGAGGTGTTCCGGCGGCAGGAAGAGGACACTGGCCGGGCCAGCGAATACCTTCAGGTCGGATACGAGGTCTTCGATGGCAAGGCCCCGGCAGAGGCTGACGCAGAGGTCTTCGCGCTGGTGGCGCAGGCGCTGGACGGGCTGCCTGTGCGCGCCTCGACCGGCGATATCGGTGTGCTGATGGCCGCGGTCTCGGGGCTGAAGACGTCAGAGGCCCGCAAGGCCGCGCTGATGCGGCATATCTGGCGGCCGCGCCGGTTCCGCGCCCTCCTGGACCGCTTTGGCGGCAAGACGCCGGTGCCGGCCAGCCGCATCGCCCTTCTGGCCGAACCCGACCCCCGCGCCAAGGCAGGCCCGGACATGGGGCTGCGCGGCTGGGACGAGGTGTCGGCCCGGATCGACGCACTGCGCGAGGACGCCGCCCTGCCGCCGATTTCGGCCGAGGAAATCGCGCTTCTGGATGCGATCCTGACCCT
This sequence comes from Loktanella sp. IMCC34160, assembly GCF_004145845.1. GTDB lineage: Bacteria > Pseudomonadota > Alphaproteobacteria > Rhodobacterales > Rhodobacteraceae > SELP01. The sequence continues at coordinate 391,720 of NZ_SELP01000001.1, forward strand.
GCGCGAAACCTGCCCGAACGTCCTGTCGAACCTGCGCGACATCGCCGTGGACCTGCCAGCGATCAGTGCCGCTGTCACGCGACTGGACGCACGGATCACCGCGCTGTCGAACCGGGGCGTCGACGTAGAGGCGCTTGAGTTCGAAGGGAATTACGGCCGCACGTCGATGGAGTATTACGACGGGTTCGTCTTCGGGTTCTATGCCGCTGGACGCCCCGATCTGCCGCCCGTGGCCACCGGCGGGCGCTATGACGCGCTGACGCGGGTGCTGGGGCAGGGCCGGGCCATTCCCGCCGTCGGCGCGGTGATCCGCCCGGAATTGGTGGTGGATCTGCGGGGGGCGGGCCAATGACCGTGAAACTGGGTGTGCCGTCCAAGGGGCGGCTGATGGAAAAGACCTTTGACTGGTTCGGCGCGCGTGGCGTCAAGCTGGTCAAAACCGGGTCCGACCGGGAATATTCGGCCGCGGTCGAAGGGATCGACGGGCTGGAACTGGTGCTGCTCAGCGCGGGCGAGATTCCCCGCGAATTGGCGGCGGGCCGTATCCATCTGGGCGTGACCGGGTCCGATCTTGTCCGGGAAAAGCTGGCCGGCTGGGAGAGCCGCGTGCGGGAATTGCAGCCGATGGGCTTCGGCGGGGCGGATCTGATTATCGCCGTGCCGCAGGCCTGGGTCGATGTGGACACGCTCGACGATCTGGACGCGGCGGCGGCGCAGTTCCGGCGCAACCACGGATTCCGCCTGCGGATCGCCACGAAATACCACCGGCTGACCCGCGATTTCCTGCGTGACAACGGGGTGGCCGACTATCGTCTGGTCGATAGCCAGGGCGCGACCGAAGGCACCGTCAAGAACGAAACCGCCGAGGCGATTGCCGACATCACTTCGACCGGGGAGACCCTGCGGGCCAACGGGCTGAAGATCCTGTCGGACGGGTTGATCCATTCGTCGCAGGCGACCCTATTCAAAAGCCGCAGCGCTGATTGGGGACCGGAAAACCGGGCCACCCTTGACCGGCTGGAGTTCATCCTTGGGCTATAGCACCCCGATCTCGGCCAATTGGGCAGAAAGGTCTGCGGGCAGGGCATCGTCATCGGCGCGGGCCGTGCCAAGGTCGATCGGGGCGTCCTCGGGTTTCAAGTAACGCCAGCCCTGGAACGGGCGCTTTTGCGTGGGCGCGGTCCGGATCAACTCGGGGTCGAGCACGATGGCGCATCGGCGGATGCCGTCACTGCCCTCGACCTCGTCCAGTCGCAGGATGCGTTGGCGGCACAGAATCTGTCCCTTGATCACCCAATAGATCGACCCGCCGTTCAGCACCTCCGCCTCGCGCTTGGGCCACATCCGGGTGACGTGGCGGGGCAACCCGTCGGCGGTCTGGGCCTGCCGCATGGTCTGCCATTGGGCCAGATTGGCGACATCTTCGGTGCCGACCGATAGCTTGACGAGATGGACGGTGTTCTTCACGTGTTCCCCCTAGATGTGGTAGGGTAAGCCCCTGCCAACGATTCTGCCAGTGCCCGGGTATTTAGTGCCGCTGGGCGCTAGTCAAATCGGGGGACCCGCCCTATTGTGTGCCCTCTCACTGCGACTTCTGCCAAAGGATGCCCCCTGCCGATGACCCGTTTTGCTGCCCCCATCGCCGAACAGATCTGGGACATGAAATACCGCTTCAAGCAGGCGGACGGGACGCCGATTGACGCCACTGTCGAAGACAGCTGGCGCCGGATCGCGCGGGCGCTGGCAGCGGTCGAAAGGAACCCAAGTGACTGGGAAGACAGGTTTTATGCCGCGCTGGAGGATTTCAAATACCTGCCCGCCGGCCGGATCACGGCAGGCGCCGGAACCGCGCGACAGGTGACCCTGTTCAACTGCTTTGTCATGGGGACCATCCCCGACAGCATGGGCGGTATTTTCGACATGCTGAAAGAAGCCGCGCTGACCATGCAGCAGGGCGGCGGGATCGGCTATGATTTCTCGACCATCCGACCCAAGGGCGCGGCGGTGCACGGGGTGGCAGCGGATGCCTCTGGCCCCTTGTCGTTCATGGATGTCTGGGATGCCATGTGCCGCACGATCATGTCCGCCGGGTCGCGCCGGGGCGCGATGATGGCGACCATGCGTTGTGACCATCCGGATATCGAGGATTTCATCACCGCGAAATCCGACCCGGCCCGGCTGCGCATGTTCAACATGTCCGTGCTGGTGACCGATGCCTTCATGGAAGCGGTCAAGGCGGATGGCAGCTGGGAGCTGAAATTCGGCGATCGCGTCTACAAGACGGTCGAGGCCCGCGATCTGTGGGACCGGATCATGCGGTCGACCTATGACTATGCCGAACCGGGCGTGATCTTCATCGACCGGATCAACCAGATGAACAACCTTGCCTATTGCGAGGATATCGCGGCGACGAACCCATGTGGGGAACAGCCGCTGCCGCCCTATGGCGCCTGTCTGCTGGGGTCGATCAACCTTGCCCGGCTGGTCCACAGCCCGTTCGAAGACGCCGCCCATGTCTGCCTGACCGAGCTGAAAGAGCTGGTCGCGACCGCCGTGCGGATGATGGATAACGTGGTGGATGCGTCGCGCTTTCCGCTGGAGGCGCAGGCGCAAGAGGCGCAGGCCAAACGCCGGATCGGTCTGGGGGTCACCGGCCTTGCCGATGCGTTGTTGATGTGTGGTCTGCGCTACGGGTCCGAGGAGGCTGCGGCCAAGACTGAGGAATGGATGAAGGCCATCGCGCGCGCCTCCTATCTGGCCAGCGTCGATCTTGCGAAAGAGAAGGGCGCCTTCCCCATGTTCGATAAGGACAAGTATCTGGCCTCTGGTTCGCTGCGCGAGATGGATGAAGATGTGAAAACGGCAATTGCCGAACATGGCATCCGCAACGCGCTTCTGACCTCGATCGCACCGACCGGGACGATTTCGCTTTATGCTGGGAACGTCAGCTCGGGGATCGAGCCGGTCTTCGCCTATGCCTACACCCGCAAGGTTCTGCAAAAGGACGGATCACGGACCGAGGAAGAGGTCGTGGACTACGCCGTGCAGATGTGGCGCGACAAGTTCGGCGATGCGCCGCTGCCCGACTATTTCGTGAACGCCCAGACGCTGGCCCCGCTGGACCATGTGCGGATGCAGGCGGCGGCCCAGAAATGGATCGACAGCAGCATTTCCAAGACGATCAACTGCCCTGTGGACATCAGTTTCGAGGCGTTCAAAGACGTCTATATGGAAGCGTTCGAGACCGGCTGCAAAGGCTGCACCACCTATCGCCCCAACGATGTGACCGGATCGGTCCTGAGTGTCTCTGAAGAGAAAGCCCCAGCAGACAGCCCGGCAGCCGTCGATGGGGGCGAAGTCGTCTATCTGTCCGAACCGCTGGACCGCCCGGCGGAACTGGAAGGCGCGACCTACAAGGTCAAATGGCCCGACAGCGAGCACGCGATCTATATCACCATCAATGATCTGGTCGTCGGCGGGCATCGCCGCCCGTTCGAGATTTTCATCAACTCCAAGAACATGGAGCATTTCGCATGGACCGTGGCACTGACCCGGATGATTTCGGCGGTGTTCCGGCGCGGCGGCGACGTGTCCTTTGTCGTGGAAGAGCTGAAGGCGGTCTTTGACCCGCGCGGCGGCGCCTGGATGAAAGGGAAATATGTCCCGTCGATTCTTGCCGCCATCGGGGGGGTGATTGAAAAGCACATGATCTCGACCGGGTTCCTTGCGGGCGAAGGCTTGGGGTTGAAGGCCGACCCGCAAGCCGAAGTGATGCAAGTGAACGGCGCGCCGCGCGGCAAGGCCTGTTCGTCCTGTGGGTCCTACGAAATGCGGATGGTCGAAGGGTGCATGACCTGCGCCTCTTGCGGCTTTTCGAAATGCGGTTGATCCGCCGGGATCAGCTATCGCCATAAAATTGACATTCCGGGCGGTCATACGGGGCGTTCGGAACAGGGTTTGTCGGAAATTGAAAGGTTGAACACGCCATGCGGTTTCATTGGCTGATCGCGGCTGTCGGAATTGCCCTTGGTGGCGCCCATCCCGCCGCCGCGCTTGACCTGACGTTCGGGCCCGAGCGTGAGACGCTTGGCGTCGGGCGGTTGTTCAACAATGACCAGTTTGGCGACACCTATGACCGCTGGCGGACCGGGTCTTATGTGTTCTCGCTTGTGCGTGGGCCGGATTGGTCCGGGCCGCGGCCCACCACGCCCGGAGAGATCGTCGAATATCGCTTTCGGACCGAGATCATCGCGCCCTCCGCCTTGAACGGACCGGGATCGGATGACCGGCCCTATGTCGGCGCGCTGTCCGCCGGGGCGCATACCCATTTTTCGCTTGGTCGGGTCGAGGCGAGCGTTGGTGCGGATCTGACCGCCGTCGGGCCGCAGACCGGTGTGTCGGATCTTCAGGCTGCGTTCCACGAGATGTTCGGCCTGCCGACCTTGTCGCCCACGGTTGCCGACAATCAGGTTCCCAATGCGGTCTACATCAGCGGCACGGCCGAGCTTGGGCTGCCGGTGCCCCTGTCCGAAACCGCGGTCCTGCGTCCCTTCGTCGAGGCGCAGGCGGGGGTCGAGGACATTTTGCGCATCGGTGGAGACCTTGTGATCGGGCGCGTGGGGCAGGGTGGGCTTTGGCTGCGCGACGTGCCGACCGGGCAGCTTTACCCCGGTATCGCGACCGGGGCGGGCGGGGTCACCTATGTGGTCGGCATGGACTATGCCGTCGTCGGTCAAAGCCGGTTCTTCCCCGATGATATGGGCGCATCCGCGCTGCCCGAACGGTTCCGGGCGCGGGCGATGGCCCATTGGCAACTTGGCTCCGAGGTCAGCTGGGGATACGGGATGACCTATCTGTCGGAAGAATTCGAAGGCCAGCCCGAAGGCCAGTTCGTCGGATCGGTGAAGCTGAATTTCAACTTCTGACCAAAAAGTTAACGCCTGTCCTTAAAGTGTCTTGATTCGCTCGAATCAGCCTTGTTAGGGTTGCCCTGTAGCACCGCGCGACAAATGACGCGGGCACAACATGAGGCAGAATACAGGCATGAAGACGGGCTTTCATGGCACGTTCGTCATTTCCTGGTCGCAAACCGAACTGGACGGTCAATGGTCCGCCCCGTTCGAAAACCTTCGGGTCGGGGCCATCTGGGTCTGGACCGGGGATCCCGTGCGGGTCGATGGGCCGGCGACGGTCCTGACATTGGGAACAGCGACCGGAGAGACGGATCTTCGCAGGCGCGCCGCGATGAGCGTGCGCCGGCTTTTGCGGGCTGTCGACGCGCCGGTCGCGGACCCGGCCAGGTCAGGCGAAATCACCGCCCCCGCGTTTGAACGCAGTTTCAACGTCACCGACGGTCGGTCCACCTGGACCGTGACGCTGATCGACACCGGGGCAGGGCGGCCGCCCCTGTTGATGTTCACCGGCGAAATGCCGCCGCGCCACGCGGAACTGTGGATCGTGTCGCATAACATCGACCTTGATCAGCGCGACCAATCGGCGGACCTGCCCGGTGGGGTCATCTGTTTCACCCCCGGCACCGAGATCCTGACCGAACGCGGTCCCCGCCTTGTAGAGCATCTGGCCGAAGGCGACATGATACAGACCAAGGATAATGGCTGTCAGGAATTGCTGTGGATCGGCCAGCGGCGGATCACCGGCGCGCGTCTTTACGCGATGCCGCATCTGTCGCCGATCCGCCTGCGGGAAGGGGCGCTGGACAAGGGCGTTCCCGATGCCGGGCTTCTGGTGTCGCCGGATCACCGGGTCATGGTGCGCGGCGCCAAAGCACGGGCACTGTTCAATTGCGACGAGGTGCTGGCCACGGCCCGCGATCTTGTGAACGACGAGACGATCCTTGTGGATCATTCCGTGCAAGAGGTGACCTACATTCACCTTCTGCTGGAAAGTCATGAAGTTGTCTTCGCCAACTCGGTCGAAACCGAAAGTTTCCATCCGGCCAGTGCCGCGCTGGACAATCTGGGTCTGGAAGAGCAGACCCGGCTTTACGATCTGCTGCCCGTCCTGCGCGGCGACCCGCAGGCATACGGCAATTATGCGCGCCGTGTTCTGTCGAAATCCGAGGCCGCGCTTCTGCGGCACGACGGGCGGTATCGGGCGATCTAGGTCGCGATCGACAAGTTTTCTCCAGTGGGGCGGGGAAGGGCGTTGACTCTCCCCGCCCCCGCTATATAAGCCGCGCGTTCATTGGTGTTGGTGGCCCCCGCAAGGGGATGCCTGTCACGGGTCCGCCCGTTAGGACAACGCCCTTCATAGTGGCCCCTCGGGGCCTCGCATAACTCGAAGGAGATCAGACGGTGACCAAACGCACCTCTGCCAAGTATAAAATTGACCGCCGGATGGGCGAAAACATCTGGGGTCGTCCGAAATCCCCGGTCAACCGCCGCGAATATGGCCCCGGCCAGCACGGCCAGCGCCGCAAGGCTAAGCTGTCCGACTTCGGTCTGCAGCTGCGCGCCAAGCAGAAGCTGAAGGGTCACTACGGCGACCTGACCGAAAAGCAGTTCCGCCGCATCTACGCCGAAGCCGAACGGGTGAAGGGCGACACTGGCGAGAACCTGATCGGCCTGCTGGAGCGCCGCCTGGACGCCGTCGTCTACCGCGCCAAGTTCGTGCCGACCGTCTTTGCTGCCCGCCAGTTCGTGAACCACGGCCACGTGACCGTGAACGGCAAGAAAGTGAACATTCCTTCGTACCGCGTGAAAGAAGGCGACGTGATCGAGGTCCGTCAGAAGTCCAAGCAGATGGCGCTGGTGCTCGAAGCCTCGCAACTGCCGGAGCGTGACGTTCCCGATTATCTCGAAGTTGACCATTCCAAGATGGTCGCAACCTTCGTGCGGACCCCGGGTCTGTCGGATGTGCCCTACGCGGTGCAGATGGAACCGAACCTCGTTATCGAATACTACGCGCAGAACTAAGGTTCGCGCCGATCCATTCGAGGGGCCGCGACGGGAAACCGCCGCGGCCTTTTCCTTTTTGCCACAGGGGTCAGACAACCTGCGCCTGCGCTGTCTTGCCTCTGGAAAGCCGGTCGCCCCGCCGCTAAGGAAGGGCCGGGGATGTCAGGGAATACGGCCATGGCCAGCAAGATCAAACCGCAACCGGGGATCATGGAGATCGCGCTTTACAAAAGCGGCGAAGCCACGATTGCGGGCCGGACCGAGGTGTTGAAGCTTTCTGCCAACGAAAGCCCCTATGGGCCGTCGGACAAGGCGAAAGCCGCCTTTGCCAAGACCGCCGCAACCCTGCATCGCTATCCCGGCACCGATCACGCCGACCTGCGGGCCGCCATTGCCGAGGTGCACCGGCTGGACCCCGCGCGGATCATCTGCGGCGTCGGCTCGGACGAGGTGCTGCAATTCGTGGCGCAGGCCTATGCCGGCAAAGGGGATGAGGTTATCCACACCGAGCATGGCTTTGCAATGTATCCGATCCTGGCCCATGCAGTCGGGGCCAAACCCGTTTGTGTGCCCGAAAAGAACCGCCGCGTGGATGTGGATGCGGTCCTGTCGGCCTGCACCCCGAAAACCCGGATCGTCTTTATCACCAACCCCGGCAATCCGACCGGCACCATCCTGTCGAAGAAGGATTTGGCCCGGTTGGCCAACGGCATTCCAGAAAAGGCGCTTCTGGTGCTTGACGGGGCCTATACCGAATTTGCCGATGGCTCTGACGGGGGTGCGTCCCTGGTCGAGGCCCGCGACAACGTCATCATGACCCGCACCTTTTCCAAGGCCTATGGGCTGGGCGGGTTGCGGATTGGCTGGGGCTATGCCCCGGTCGAGATCATCGAGGTGCTGAACCGCATCCGCCAGCCGTTCAACCTGTCCCCGACCCAACTGGCCACCGCCGAAGCGGCGGTGCGCGATCAGGACTGGCTGACCAAGGTCGTGACCGACAACGCCCGCAACCGCGCCTGGCTGGTCGAGGCGCTGAACGATATCGGTGTCGCGGCGGACGAAAGCCAGGCGAACTTCGTTCTTGCGCGGTTCAACTCTGAAGAAGAGGCCGCGGCCTGTGATGCCGCGCTGCGGGCCGATGGGATCATCGTGCGCCGGGTGGGGGGCTACGGCTTTCCGCAGGGGCTGCGGATCACGGTGGGCGAGGAATCCGCCTGTCGCCGCGTCGTGCATGTGATTGGCCAGTTCAAAGGGGTTCGCTGATGGCGCAGGTCTATGATCGGGTGGCCCTGATCGGGCTGGGTCTCATTGCCTCGTCGATGTTCTGGGCGATCAAGCGCGCCGGGCTGGCGGGCGAGGTCACGGGCTTTGCCCGGTCCGCCGAGACCCGCGCCACCGCCCGCGACATCGGCCTGTGCGACCGGGTGTGCGACAGCGCGGCAGAGGCGGCCGAAGGCGCGGACCTTGTGGTGCTTTGCGTGCCCGTGGGCGCGATGGGGGCGGTCGCCGCTGAAATCGCGCCGGTGCTGAAGCCCGGGGCCACCGTGTCGGACGTGGGATCGGTGAAGAAGGCGGTGATCGAGGCCGTTGGCCCGCATATCCCCGACGGCGTGCATTTCATTCCAGCCCACCCGCTTGCAGGGACCGAGCATTCCGGCCCCCGGTCGGGCTTTGCCGAGCTGTTCGATAACCGCTGGTGCATTCTTGTGCCTGAAGGCGCCGATGCGGCTGCAACCTCCCGCCTGCGGGCGCTGTGGGAAGGCATGGGGTCCAACGTTGAAGAGATGGACGCCGAACACCATGACCTTGTGCTTGCGGTCACCAGCCATACGCCGCACCTGATTGCCTATACGATGGTGGGCGTCGCCGACGACCTGCGCCGGGTAACCGACAGCGAGGTCATCAAGTATTCCGCCGCCGGTTTCCGGGATTTCACCCGGATTGCGGCCAGTGACCCGACCATGTGGCGCGACGTCTTCCTGACCAACAAGGAAGCCACGCTGGAGATCCTTGGCCGCTTCACCGAAGAGCTGTTCGCCCTTCAACGGGCGATCCGAACCGGTGATGGCGACCACCTGCATGCCTATTTCACCCGGACCCGCGCGATCCGTCGCGGGATCATCGAGGCCGGGCAGGATACCGATGCGCCGAACTTTGGCCGGACCCCTGCCAAGAAAGGCTGACGCCTTGCTTGCATGGCCCCTTCGGGGGCCGTAGAAGCGCCCGGAACATTCTTCGCGCAAAGGACCGGGACATGGGTTTCAAGATGGGCATCGTGGGTCTGCCGAACGTCGGCAAGTCGACCCTTTTCAACGCGCTGACCAAGACCGCCGCGGCGCAGGCCGCGAACTTCCCCTTCTGCACCATCGAACCGAACGTGGGCGAGGTCGCGGTGCCCGATCCGCGTCTGGACAAGCTGGCGGAAATCGCCGGGTCCAAGCAGATCATCCCGACCCGGATGACCTTTGTCGATATCGCGGGCCTGGTGAAAGGCGCGTCCAAGGGCGAGGGCCTCGGCAACCAGTTCCTTGCCAATATCCGCGAATGCGATGCCATCGCCCATGTGGTCCGCTGTTTCGAAGACGGCGACGTGACGCATGTCGAGGGCCGGGTTGATCCGGTCGACGACGCGCAGGTGATCGAGCTGGAACTGATGTTCGCCGATCTTGAAAGCATCGAAAAGCGCCGCGCCAACCTCGTCCGCAAGCTGAAGGGCAACGACAAGGAGGCGCAGCAGCAGGACCGGCTGCTTGCCGCCGCGCAAGAGGCGTTGGAAAACGACCGGCCCGCCCGGTCGGTTCAGGTTGACGCCGAAGACGCCAAGGCGTGGAAGATGCTGCAACTGCTGACGCAGAAACCCATCCTCTATGTCTGCAACGTCGAGGAAGAGAACGCCGCTACCGGCAATGCCCACTCCAAGGCGGTCGCCGAAATGGCCGCGGCGCAGGGGGCAGGGGCTGTCGTCATCTCGGCCAAGATCGAGGAAGAGATCAGCCAGCTGGATGCGGAAGAGGCCGAGATGTTCCTTGGTGAGATGGGGCTGGATGAGGCCGGTCTGGATCGGTTGATCCGTGCGGGATACGAGCTGTTGCACCTTGAAACCTATTTCACCGTCGGCCCGAAAGAGGCCCGCGCCTGGACGATCCGCGCCGGCACGCTTGCGCCGCAGGCCGCCGGGGTGATCCACGGGGATTTCGAACGCGGGTTCATCCGGGCCGAAACCATTGCCTATGATGATTTCGTGGCTTTGGGCGGGGAACAGGGCGCCAAGGAAGCCGGCAAGATGCGGGCCGAAGGCAAGGGCTATACCGTCAAGGACGGCGACGTTCTGCACTTCCTGTTCAACACCTGACCGGAAAGGCATTTTCCCGCATTCGCCCTCTTGCCCCCCTGCACGTGTTTCATTAGACGGGTCAGCGGAGCTGTGGCCGAGTGGTCGAAGGCGCTCCCCTGCTAAGGGAGTAGGCCCGGAAGGGTCTCGTGGGTTCGAATCCCATCGGCTCCGCCACCATTTCATCGGTATGTCTGTTTGACCCATCTCATTCGGGATGGGGCGTGAAGTGGTGCGGTCCGGCAGTCTGTGTCGGATGATTCAGGTTTGGTGACCTGCCTGTTTCCGCCCTGCCGGTGTCCCCTGGGCATTGTTTTGGGTCGATTAGGGTGAATCTAGTTGCCAAAACGTTTCGGTTTGACATGATAGCGTCAACGGGAGGCGCGCTGGCGCGTTGGGAATATGACAACACTCAAGGATCTGAGCCGCCATCTGGGCCTGTCGGTGACGCAGGTTAGCCGGGCATTGAACGATCACGCCGACGTCAGTGAAAAGACCAAGGTTCGAGTGCGGGATGCCGCCAAGTCCTTGAATTACGAAGCAAATGTTCTTGCAAGGCGGCTTGTGACCGGGCGATCGGGTATCGTGGGGCTGGTTTATCCAACCATGCCCGACCCGTCGGACTCGTGGTATTTCATGCAGTTCGTCGCCGGGCTGTCCAAGGAGTTTTCCCGCCTTGGCCGTCAGTTCATGTTGCACATGCCGGACGATGCGGGCGACCATCTGGACGTCTATGACAGGTTGGTTCGGAGCCGGTCGATCGACGGGTTCATCATCATGACCCCGATGGTTGCGGACCCTCGGGTGAATTTCTTGCGGTCTCGAAGCGTGCCCTTCGTTCTGCATGGGCAGACCATGGACGAGCCCGACTATCCGTTCTTCGACATCGACAACATGGCTGTCGGATACGATCTGACGGCTTATCTCGCGGACCGCGGGCACCGGGAAATCGCGATTATCAATGGCAATCCGGGTGCATCTTTCGTCGAGCGGCGGTTTGACGGCTACCGGCAGGCCCTGCGTGAAAGGGGGTTGCCCAATCGCGCCCAGTTCGAGGCGGCAGGCATGATGACCGCAGACCTTGGTTTGCTGGAAACAGTGCGCATGTTCCAATCGGACGGACCAAAGCCTACGGGGATCATCGCCAGTAACCTGCGGATTGCAAAGGGAATTATCTCGGCTCTCAACGCGATGGGGCTTCGTGTGCCGCAAGACGTTTCCGTTGTGGCGCATGATGACAAGCTACCAGACGTGAGTGCCGAAAGTCTTGGCTCGGGGCTGACAACAACCGAGGCACCCTTGGGGGATAGTTGGGAACCTCTGGCCCGGTTTCTGAACGCTACACTGGACGGTGCGCCCCTGTCCGAGGTGCAGGAAGTGGGGCCTCATTCGCTGGTCGAACGGGGGTCGGTCGCGGTGCGTTAGCCCGTACCGGGCGGTGAAAAAGGCCGCCGGGGACGGTGATGGTGGATGCTGAAGGAATCATATTGACGGATCGCAACTGTTGGCGCTAACGTTGCCGAAACGTTTCGGTAAATAGCCGGGCCGTTTTGGATCAGTCCCAGTTAGGGGGCTGGGCCAGTACAACTGGGAGGAACCAAATGACGATCTCTTTGAAATCCGCTCTGCTGCGGACGTCGGCGGTAGTTTCGGCTGCTGCTTTTGCTGCGACCACCGTCGCCGCTGACGAAATCACCTATGTTTCCGGCGCCACCGGTGCCGCAATCGAAAACTTCGCCGCGCTCGTCGCGCCGTGGGAAGAGGCGACCGGCCACACCGTGACCATCGTTCCGATGCCGTCCTCGACCACCGACCAATTCGGTCAGTACCGCCTGTGGCTTGCCGCCGGTAACGGTGACATCGACATGTACCAGACCGACGTGATCTGGGCGCCGCAGCTGGCTGACCACTTCGTGGACATGTCCGAAGTTGCCGGCGAACTGATGACCACGCACTTCCCGTCGATCGTTGAATCGCAGACCGTGGACGGCCGTCTGGTCGCCCTGCCGATCTTCACCGACGCCCCGGCGCTCTACTACCGCACCGACCTCCTGGAAAAGCACGGCTATGACGCCCCGCCGTCGACCTGGGAAGAGCTGACCGAGATGGCTCAGGCCATTCAGGACGCAGAGCGTGCCGAAGGCAACAATGACCTCTGGGGTTTCGTCTGGCAGGGTAACTCCTACGAAGGCCTGACCTGTGACGCGCTGGAATGGGTGAAGTCCTCCGGCGGTGGCCAGATCATCGAGCCCGATGGGACCATCTCGATCAACAACCCCAACGCCATCGCGGCGCTGGAACTGGCCGCCACCTGGCCGGGCACCATCTCTCCCGAAGGCGTTCTGGCCTATCAGGAAGAAGAAGCTCGCGGCGTCTGGCAGACCGGCAACGCCGTGTTCATGCGCAACTGGCCCTATGCCTACGGCCTCGGCAATGGCGACGACTCGGCTGTCAAAGGCCTGTTCGCCGTGACCACCCTGCCCACCGGTCAGGGCCACGACACCTCGGCCGCCACCCTTGGCGGCTGGAACGTCGCCGTGTCCAAGTACTCGGATAGCCAGGAAGCCGCGATTTCGCTGGCCATGTACCTCGCTGGCCCCGAGGCCCAGAAGCAGCGCGCGATCAATGAATCGAACCTGCCGACGATCATGTCGCTCTATGACGATGCCGATATCGCCGCCGCGCAGCCGATCATCCCGCAGTGGAAAGACGTCTTCCTGCAGGCCGTGCCGCGTCCGTCGGCTCCGACCCGCCAGGACTATAACGAAGTCTCGACCCTGTTCTTCACCGCTGTTCACTCTGTGATCTCGGGCGAAGAGTCGGCTGCCGACGCGCTGGCCGATCTGGAAGTCGATCTCGAAGATCTTCTGGATAAGTAAGCCTAACCAGAAACGGCATCGGGCGGGCAACGCCCGGTGCCTACCGATCCCCTGATGGGGAGGGCACTTTCCGGGAGGGGACAATGTCGACATCAGATGTCAACACGGCACAACGTGGCCGTGGCCGGGAACTTAATCTGCAACAGCAACGGGTCCGCGCGGCCTATATGTTCCTGGTTCCAATGCTGATCATGCTTGCGCTTGTGGCCGCTTGGCCGCTGTTCCGCTCGATCAGCTTCTCATTCACAGATGCATCCGCGAACACGATTTTCAACGGCCAGTCCGATTGGATCGGGTTCGACAACTACATCGAACGGCGGGTCCGGTCGAACGGCGAGGTCCGCTGGCGCGGCGTGCTGGTCGATGGCGACTGGTGGAACGCGGTCTGGAACACGGTCCGGTTCTCGATCGTGTCGGTGGCGCTTGAGACCTTCTTCGGCCTTATGGTCGCGCTGGTTCTCAACATGGAATTCAAGGGTCGCGGCCTTGTGCGCGCTGCAATCCTGATCCCCTGGGCGATCCCGACCGTCGTGTCGGCGCGGATGTGGGGCTGGATGCTTAATGACCAGTTCGGGATCATCAACCACATGATGCTGAGCATCGGATTGATCAGCGAACCCATCGCGTGGACGGCTTCTGCCGATACGGCGATGATTGCAGTGCTGATCGTGGACGTGTGGAAGACAACACCCTTCATGGCGCTTCTCATTCTTGCCGGGCTTCAGATGATCCCGCGCGACATGTACGAAGCGGCGCGACTGGACGGGATCAACGCCGTCAAGGTCTTCTTCAAGGTGACGCTGCCGCTGCTGCGGCCTGCGATCATGGTCGCGGTCATCTTCCGGGCGCTCGATGCCCTGCGGATCTTCGACCTGATCTACCTGCTGACACCGCAGTCCGACGCGACCGTGACCATGTCGGTTCTCAGCTACCGCGAAATCCAGCAGTTCGGCGACTACGGTGAAGGCTCTGCCATGTCGACCCTTCTGTTCGTCATCATCACGGTCTTCGTCCTCTTGTACATCAAGCTGGGCAAGGTTGACCTCGCCGGGGAGAAAAGCTGATGGAACGTACCCTTCTGCAAAACATCCTGTTCTACTTCGGCGTTGTCGTCATCGTCGTGATCGCGGTCTTCCCGTTCTACTACGCGGTGATGACCAGCTTTGAGACGGGGACGGCGATCTTCAAGCCGAACTTCCTGCCGGAGTCCTTCGATCTTGCCAACTATGAATCCGTCCTGAACCAGCGCAGCTTTGTTCGGTCCGTGTTCAACTCGGTCCTGATCGCTTCGACCACGGTGTTCTTCGCTCTCCTGCTGGCGGTGACCGCATCCTATGCCTTGGCGCGGGTGCGGTTCCGGGGGCGGGGCCTGTTGCTCATGACGATCCTTGGGGTGTCGATGTTCCCGCAAATTGCGGTTCTGTCGGGGCTCTACGAACTGGTCAACCTGCTGGGCCTGTATAACAGCCCCTATGCGCTGGTCCTGTCCTACACGATCTTCACTTTGCCGTTCACCGTCTGGGTTCTGACCACCTTCATGCGGGAACTGCCGGTCGAGATCGAAGAGGCGGCCATCGTCGATGGCGCGACCCCCTGGATCATCATCACCAAGGTGTTCCTGCCGCTTCTGTGGCCGGCCCTTGTCACCACCGGGCTTCTGGCCTTCATCGGAGCGTGGAACGAATTCCTCTTCGCGCTCACCTTCACCATCTCGGAAACCCAGCGCACTGTGCCCGTGGCCATCGCGCTTCTGTCCGGGGCGTCGGTGCAGGAAATCCCATGGGGCCCGATCATGGCGGCCAGTGTCATCGTGACCGTGCCGCTGATCATTCTGGTGCTCATCTTCCAACGCAAGATCGTCGCGGGCCTGACCGCAGGCGGCGTCAAAGGCTGATCGGAGAGAAATTATGGCAAACATCCAACTCAAGAACGTCCGAAAGTCCTATGGCGCGGTCGAAGTCATCAAGGGGATCGACCTTGATATCCGCAAGGGCGAATTCATGGTCTTCGTCGGCCCGTCGGGCTGTGGCAAGTCCACGCTGCTGCGGCTGATTTCCGGTCTGGAACAGATCACCAGCGGCGACCTGCTATTCGACGATGAAGTGGTCAACAACGTGATCCCGTCCAAGCGCGGCATCGCGATGGTGTTCCAAAGCTACGCGCTCTATCCGCATATGACCGTCTACGACAACATGGCCTTCGGGATGCAGCTGGCCAAGGCGTCGAAGGCGGAACAGGACGAACGCGTGCGCAAGGCCGCCGACCTTCTGCAGATCGACCACCTGCTGGATCGCCTGCCCAAGCAATTGTCCGGTGGCCAGCGTCAGCGTGTGGCCATTGGCCGGGCCATCGTCCGCGATCCGCGCGTGTTCCTGTTCGACGAACCGCTGTCGAACCTTGATGCGGCGCTGCGGGTCCAGACCCGTCTGGAGATCGCCAAGCTGCACCATGACATGGAAGACGTGACGATGATCTACGTCACCCATGACCAGGTCGAGGCGATGACACTTGCCGACCGCATCTGCGTGCTGCGCGACGGACTGGTCGAACAGGTCGGCACCCCGGCAGAGCTGTATGACAGCCCGAACTCCACCTTCGTGGCGGGCTTCATCGGGTCGCCCAAGATGAACTTCCTGACTGGCGATTTCGCCAAGGCCTTCGATTGCAGCACGCTTGGCATCCGCTCCGAGCATCTGGAACTGGCTGAAGACGGGCAGGGCATCTGGACCGGCAAGATCGTTCACACCGAAGACCTTGGGTCCGATCACTTCCTCTTTGTCGATGTCGGTTCGGACGAACCGGTGATCGTGCGGCAGGCCGGCAAGAACACCGGCGTTCTGGGCCGCGAAGTGTCGCTGCGTCCGAAGGATGGCCACGTCCACCGCTTTGGCGAAGACGGGCGCCCGATTAAGTAACGGGGCGACAAAGCAAATGAAAAGGGGCGCGGATCACTTCCGCGCCCCTTTTCAATTCTTGGTCCGGTGTCCTAGCGGCGGCGATCCCGGCGCGACGACATCGGCTGGAACGCCACGCCCACATGCGCCTCGCAATAGGGTTTGCCCTGCTGTGCGGGCAGGCCGCAGAACCAGAATTCTTCTGTCGCGGGGTCGCCGATGGGCCATTTGCAGGTCCGCTCGGTCAGTTCCATCAGCGACAGTTTCTTGGCGGTCTTTTCCACCTCGTTCACCTTGGCAAGCGCCTCCGGGTCAATTTCATTGGTCGAAGGCTGCGGCGGCAGAGGCTGGCCCGCGGGAATGATGGCACGGCGTGCGGCGCTCATCGGGATCGGCGCCGGATCGGTCTCTTCCTTCTCGGCGGCAGGCTTCGGGTCGGCCTTGGGCTTGGACGGCGCCTTTGGTTCCGCCTTGGCCTTGGTGGGGGCCGGCTTTTCCTTGGTCGCCGGCTTGGCCGCCGCGGCGCCGCCGGTGCCACCACCGCCGGACCGGTTCGACAGGCCCAGCCGGTGCACCTTGCCGATCACGGCATTGCGGGTCACACCGCCCAGTTCCTTTGCGATCTGGCTTGCGGACTGGCCTTCGCCCCACATCTTTTTCAACAGCTCGACGCGTTCGTCGGTCCAGGACATGTCGGTTCCTTTGGCTATCTGGGGCGGGGGGGCAGTCTGGGCCGGCCCGGCCTTGCATCTTGGGTCAGCCCCCTATTCTAAGCACAGTAGCGCGGGATACAAGCGGTCGAATCGATCAAGGGGCAGGTGTGGCATGGAAGACAGGGCGGAAATGGGTGTGCGTCGGTTCGGCGCGGTCAACTGGCTGGGGCTTTATACCCTTGCCCGGCGTGAGGTGCTGCGGTTCATGAACGTCTGGTCCCAGACCATCATGGCACCGCTGATCACCGCCGGTCTGTTCCTGATGATCTTCACCATCGCCATCGGCCCGTCGCGGGGGGATGTCATGGGCATGCCCTTCATGCAGTTCCTTGCCCCCGGCATCCTGACCATGACGGTGATCCAGAACGCATTCGCCAATTCCGCCTCGTCGCTGACATCGGCCAAGGTGCAGGGCAATATCGTCGATACGCTGATGCCGCCCCTGTCGCCCGCCGAACTGGTCGCGGGCTATATCGCGGGGGCGGTGGCGCGCGGGCTGATCGTGGCCGTGGTGATCGCGGCCGGGTCGGCGCTGTTCCTTGGGGTCGGGCTGGCGCATCCGCTGTGGGCGCTGACCTTTGTCGTGCTTGGGTCCGTCTTCATGGGCGGTCTGGGGCTGATCGCGGCGATCTTTGCCAACAAATATGACCAGCTGGCCGCAATCACCAATTTCGTTGTCACGCCCCTGTCGTTCCTATCCGGCACGTTCTATTCGATCGACGCGCTACCGCCGGTCCTGCAAACCCTCAGCCATGTGAACCCGTTCTTCTACATCATCGACGGGGTGCGGTTCGGCATGATCGGGGTGTCCGACAGCCCGCCGGAACGGGGGCTGTGGATCGCCGCGCTGGCTTGCGGCGTGGTGCTGACCATCTGCTGGCGCTGGTTCCGAAGTGGGTACCGGCTCAAGCCATAACGGGCAATATTACCCCAATTTTGCGCTTTTCAATCAGTGCGGGATGCCCTAAGGGTCGTCGCATGACGATGCACGCGACCATTTCCACGACCCGACGCCGACGCTGACACGCGCCGGGCGTCTTTTTGCGTCCTCATGCCTTCCAAACGCGTTGACTTGCCCCGGTGCCTGCGGCACCACTCTGGCTTCATCTTTTCAGGGCTATTCCCATGATCACATCCGTCCTTCCGACTTACAATCGCGCGCCCCTCACCTTTGTGAAGGGGGCAGGCTCCTGGCTGGAGGAGGCGGACGGCCGACGTTTTCTGGACCTCGGCGCGGGGATCGCGGTGAATTCGCTGGGCCATGCCCATCCCGCGCTGGTGGAAACCCTGACCCAGCAGGCGCAAAACCTGTGGCACGTGTCGAACCTTTATCAGATCCCGGCGCAGCAGGCGCTGGCCGATGCGCTGGTCGAAAAGACCTTTGCCGATACGGTGTTCTTCACCAACTCGGGCACCGAGGCCTGCGAACTGGCGGTCAAGATGGCGCGCAAGCATTTCTACGACGCCGGTCAGCCCGAGCGGGTGAAGATCATCACGTTCGAGGGGTCTTTCCACGGCCGGTCCGCCGCCGGGATCGCCGCTGCCGGGTCGGAAAAGATGACCAAGGGCTTCGGCCCGCTTCTGCCCGGCTTTGTCCACCTGAAATGGGGGGATCACGAAGCCCTGCGTGCCGCCGCCGCCGAACCGGATATCGCCGGTATCCTTGTCGAACCGGTGCAGGGCGAGGGCGGCATTCGCCCGCTGCCGGACGCCTGTCTGAAGGGGCTGCGCGATCTGTGCGACGAACACGGCATTCTGATGATGCTGGACGAGGTGCAATGCGGCGTCGGCCGGACCGGCAAGCTGTTTGCCCATGAATGGGCCGGGGTCAGCCCCGACATCATGATGGTGGCCAAGGGGATCGGTGGGGGTTTCCCGCTGGGCGCCGTGCTGGCCACCGAAGCGGCCGCCGACGGGATGACGGCGGGCACCCACGGGTCCACCTATGGCGGCAACCCGCTGGCCTGTGCGGTGGGCAATGCGGTGATGGGGATTGTTGCCGAGGACAGTTTTCTTGCCGATGTGAACCGCAAGGCGGGTCTGTTCCGGCAAAAGCTGGAAGGGCTGGTCGCCGCGCACCCCGAGGTGTTCGAAGAGGTGCGGGGAACCGGCCTCATGCTTGGGCTGAAATGCAAGGCGGTGAACGCCGATGTGGTCAAGGCAGGCTATGACGCCGAAGTGCTGACCGTGCCCGCCGCCGACAATGTGATCCGCATTCTGCCGGCGCTGACCATCACCGAAGACGAGATTTCCGAGGCCGTGGCCCGGTTGGACAAGGCCGCAAGCGCCCTTGGGGCCTGAGCGGCAGAAAGAGACGACAGATGAAGCATTTCCTTGATATCAACAAGACGAGCCAGTCCGACCTGCGGGCCATGATCGACAATGCCCGGGCGATGAAGGACAGCCGCAACGGACGGCCCAAGGGCACGCCGGACGACGATCAGCCGCTGGCGGGGCATATGGTTGCCCTGATCTTTGAAAAGCCCTCGACCCGGACCCGCGTCAGCTTTGACGTGGGTGTACGGCAGATGGGGGGGCAGACGATGGTCCTGTCCGGAGCCGACATGCAGCTTGGGCATGGCGAAACCATCGCCGACACGGCCCGCGTCCTGTCGCGCTATGTCGACCTGATCATGATCCGGACATTCGAAGAACAAACCCTGCTGGAAATGGCGGAATATGCCAGCGTGCCGGTGATCAACGGGCTGACGGACCGGACCCACCCCTGTCAGATCATGGCCGATATCCTGACCTTCGAAGAACACCGCGGCCCGATCGCCGGGAAAAAGGTGGTCTGGTCGGGCGACGGCAACAACGTCTGTGCCAGTTTCATCCACGCTGCCGGTCAGTTCGGGTTCGACCTGACCTTTACCGGGCCAGAAACGCTGGACCCCGAAAAGGTCTTCGTGGAAGAGGCGCGCGCCAAGGGCGTGAACATCAGCATCGAACGCGACCCGGTGAAGGCCGTGGACGGGGCGGACCTTGTGGTCACCGACACATGGGTCAGCATGCACGATCCGCAATCGGCCCGTGAACGGCGGCACAACCAGCTGCGCGGCTATCAGGTGAACGCGGCACTGATGGAACGGGCCAAGCCCGACGCGCTGTTCATGCACTGCCTGCCCGCGCACCGCGACGACGAGGCCACGTCCGAAGTCATGGACGGCCCGCATTCGGTGATCTTCGACGAGGCGGAGAACCGGCTGCACGCGCAAAAGGCCATCATGCGCTGGTGCCTCGGGGCCTGACCGGGAGGGTGGGTTAAAACCCACCTTACCCGGGGGCGCTTCGCCCCCCGGACCCCCAGAGGATATTTCTAACCCAAAGAAGAAGGGACCGCGGTCCAGCCCCCTTCTTTGGGTCAATAAATATCCCGGGGTGAATGGCCCGATAGGGCCAGAGGGGCAGCGCCCCTCAAGAGTAAGGTGGGTTTCAACCCACCCTCCCTACTCCAGAATTTCGGTTCGGAAATTCCCGGGCAGGCTCGCTTCCAACAGTTCCAGATCGGCGGAGCACTCGGCATAGCGGGTTGCCAGGCCGGGCGGGATCACGAAGGCATCCCCGGCCTCGACCGGGTGGTCAGGCTGGCCCTCGGCCTGCAGGACCATCGCCCCCTCCATCACAAAGGTGAAATGGATGTCACTGTCGTGGGAAGTGCGGGGCGGCGTTGCGCTGCCGTCGAAGCGGGCGACCTGAATATTGGCGACCCCTTTGGTGCCCGCGGATATGCCCGTATCCCGGCAGGTGAAGCCGGGAACGCGGAACGGTTGCCAGCGGGCCCTGTCCTTCACATGATGGACGAATTTCTGGCCCTGCCATTCCCGCTCGGGGTCGCCCTTGCCATTGGGCAGGGTGAAATCATGGTCGATGGTGGTGATATGTTCGGCCGGAACGCCCAGTTCGATTACCTCGATCGCGTCAGAGGCTTCGCAGACCCGGTGCCGGATTTCCGGCGGCTGGATCACGCAATCGCCCGCATGCAGCCGGATCATATCCCCCTGATCCTCATAGAGGACATCGACCCAGCCCTTGTAGCAGAAGATCAACTGGAACCCGACGGTGTGGTAGTGAACCATGTCAGGCACCGGGCCGCCGTCGGGGATTCGGATATGGCTGGCGATCATCGCGCCGCCCAGCCGCGACGGGATCAGGTCGCGGTAATGCATCCCCGCCCGGCCAATCACCCAAGGCGCCCCGTCGCGCAGTTGACGCACGCCGAATTCATGTTCCGTGGGCGGTTGAACCAGTTTCGGGCTGAGCGGCACAAGTTCGATCCTTGTGCCATTGGGGGCGGTCAGGTTCCGTTTCCCATCTGCGAAACTGTCGGGGTCGTCGGTCAGGATCCGGATCTTGCCCGGCGGCACGTCGGCCCCTTTTTCGATCCGCACCCGCAGCCCATGACCCGAGAAAGAGGCAACCGCCGGGTCATCGGCGGGAAAGATGTTTTCCAGCCGCATCCCCAAAACCTTGGTGAAAAAGGGTAGGTCGTCGCGAAGCTCCTGCGTGGGCAAGAGAACTTCGGCGAGGATGTCTTTCGTCTTGGTCTTCTCGGGTCCCCGGGGTTGGTCAGCGCCATTCCTGCAGGAAACCGGCTCTTCGCAACCCTTGGTCGGGGATCAGACGAACATCGCCTGAAGGCCGAGGAAGATCAGCCCCGACAGAAGCGCCGCGGCAGGCACGGTGATGACCCAGGCCGCGACGATTGTCATGAAATGGCTGCGCCGGACCAGCTTGCGGCGGCGCCGTTCCTCTGCCGCGATCCGCTTGGCGGCGGGGCGGCCGGCAGAGGTCTGGCGAATACGCCGTTCGGCGTGCCATTCCCGGAAGAACCCGACACCGAACACGCCGCCGACGGCGATATGGGTGGACGACACCGGCAGCCCTAGCCAACTGGCCACGATCACGGTGATCGCCGCAGACAGCGCCACGCAATAGGCGCGCATCGGGTTCAATTTGGTGATCTGGCTGCCGACCATCCGGATCAGTTTCGGCCCGAACAGCATCAGGCCAAAGGAAATCCCGAAGGCGCCGATGATCATGACCCAGAGGGGGATATGCACCTTGCCCGCGAATTCACCGAACTCTTCGGCGTGGACGATGGCGGCAAGCGGGCCGACCGCGTTGGCCACATCGTTGGCCCCGTGAGCGAACGACAGAAGCGCGGCGGACAGAACCAGCGGCAGACCGAACAGCACTTTGAGCGACTTGTTCCGGTTTTCCAGCCCTTCCGACTGCCGCCGAACCAGCGGGGCAGAGATGACATAGATCAGCGCCCCGATCCCGACGCCGATCAGCAGGGCGGGCCCGAGGTCGATCGATATGATTTTCTTCAGACCCTTGAGGGCAAGATAGGTGGCGAAGGTGCCGCCCATGATCCCGATCAGCACCGGCACCCAGCGGCGCGCGGCGGCAATCTTGTCGTCCTGATAGATGATGAAGGTCTTGATGAAGGCAAGGAAGCCCGCCGCGATGGCCCCGCCCAGAACCGGAGAGATGACCCAGCTTGCGGCAATCGTGCCCATCGTGGGCCAGTTCACCGCGGCGAACCCGGCAGCGGCAATGCCCGCCCCCATAACGCCGCCCACAACCGAATGGGTGGTCGATACCGGTGCGCCGATCCAGGTGGCCAGGTTGACCCACAGCGCCGAGGAAATCAGCGCCGCCATCATCGCCCAGATGAAGACCTGTGAATTCGACACGCTTTCAGGGTCGATGATCCCCTTGGAGATGGTCGACACCACGTCGCCCCCGGCCAGAAGCGCCCCCGCGCTTTCGCACAGGGCGGCAATCACAATGGCCCCGCCCATGGTCAGCGCATTTGCGCCCACCGCCGGGCCCATGTTGTTGGCCACGTCGTTGGCCCCGATGTTCAGCGCCATATAGGCCCCGAAAATCGCCGCAGCGATCACGACCCAATTGGTTGGGGAGGCGCCGAAAAGAAGCCCTGCCGCAAGCCCGGCAATCACCATGAAGGCCAGCCCGACACCCAGCCCGATCATCGGGCGGGCAACATATTGGGTGGCCGATTCCAGCGTCGCGATCCGCCCAAGGTCGCGGTCGAGCGTCTTCCACTGGTTGGTGGGGGTCTTGTTGGTCATCGCGTCCTCGTTGTCGTTGCCCGGGCCGTGCCACCCGTGTGTTGTGGCGCCGACGGACCCGGTCCGATTCAGCCACACTTTGGGGCGCGGGGTATCCGCCCCGATCCTTCATTTCAACGAAAACCCGATCAGCGGAAGAGATTAATCCGCGAATGCGGCCAGAATGACCTTCAGTCCCGGTTCGGCCACCATCTCTGCCGCGTCCGCCGGGGTGACCCAACGGCGCTTGCGCATCTCGCTTTCGGGGTAGTCCTCTGCGACCTCGATCGCCTCGACCTCGAACACTTCGGTCCGGCAGGGGATTTCCGATCCGCTGTCAAACCGCTTGCGGCAGTCATAGGCCCCCATCGAGGACTTGCTGGCCTTGCCGGTCTTGACCCCGGCCTCTTCCCA
Organism: Loktanella sp. IMCC34160; assembly: GCF_004145845.1. Classification (GTDB taxonomy): domain Bacteria; phylum Pseudomonadota; class Alphaproteobacteria; order Rhodobacterales; family Rhodobacteraceae; genus SELP01. Next base: position 414,945 of record NZ_SELP01000001.1, read on the forward strand.
GGCTTCCTGAAGCGCCGCCTCGGGCGCGGTCAGCCCGTCGATGGGCCAGCCCTTGGGGAGGATCCAGCGGCCATTGGACGATGTGATCAGCAGCACCTCGCGCCCGTTTGCGCCGTTGCGCCAGCACAATGCCGCCAGTTGCAACGCCGGGGGGCGTTTCAAAAGCGGTTCAATTACCCCGGCCCAAGCCGAGCGAAAAATCGATGTCATCCCGATACCTGCCAATTGTTTTTAATTGTATTCCCTATCGTATAACAAATGCTGAACATGGTTTCAAATAACGGAATGGAGACTGGCGCATGGCCCAGATCGCGACGCTTGGACTGTATGGGCTGGGAACGATGGGCAGCGCGCTGGCGCTGAACATCCTTGATAACGGGTTCGGCCTGCATGTCGCCAATCGGACCGAGACCGTGACCAGCGCCTTCCGAGCCGAGGCGGGGGCCCTTGCCGCCCGCCTGACCACGCACGCCAGTCTTGCCGACATGGCCCGTGCCATGGCCGCCCCCCGCGCGATCATCCTCATGGTCCCCGCAGGCGCACCTGTCGATGACGCGATCGAGGAGCTGTCCGCGATCCTTGAGCCGGGCGATGCGATCATCGACGCGGGCAATACAGATTTCCACGACACCCGCCGCCGCACCGCGTTGGTTGAAGGGCGGGGGCTGACGTTCATCGGCATGGGTGTCTCGGGGGGCGAAGAAGGCGCGCGCCACGGCCCGTCGATCATGGTCGGCGGCACGCGGGCGGCATTCGAGGGGATCAAGCCGGTGATCGACGCCATCGCGGCCAAGTTCGACGGGTCGCCCTGCGCCGATCACCTTGGCCCGGACGGGGCGGGGCATTTCGTCAAGACCGTGCACAACGGGATCGAATACGCCGACATGCAGATGCTGGCCGAAGCCTATGGGCTGATGCGCTATGGGCAGGGCATGGCCCCGGCCGAGATTGGCGCGCGGTTCGAAGAGTGGGACAAGGGCGTGTTGAAATCCTATCTGGTCGAAATCACCGGCAAGGTGTTGCAGGCGGTGGACCGCGAAACCGGCAAGCCGGCGGTGGACGTGATCCTTGACCGGGCGGGGCAAAAGGGCACCGGGCGCTGGACCGTGATCGAGGCGCTTAAGATGGGCCAGTCCGCCAGCGCGATCGAGGCCGCCGTGGGCGCGCGCAGCTGGTCGTCTGAAAAGGCGACCCGCGTTGCCGGAGAGCCGATCCTGTCGTTGCCGCGCGGGGCGGTGGACCTGCCCGCGTCGGACTACGCATCCGCGCTGCTTGCCGGTCGGATCATTGCCTATGCGCAGGGGTTCCGCATCCTCGCCACGGCCTCTGCGGATTACGACTGGGGCCTCGATTTCGCCCGCATCGCCGAGATCTGGCGGGCGGGCTGTATCATTCGCTCGGCGCTGTTGGACGATATCTCGGCCGCGTTCCGGGGGGACCTGCCCGAGGGGCAGTTGATCTTCGCGTCCAGCTTTGCTGGGATGCTGCGCGATGCGGTTCCGGCGCTGCGCCGGGTCGTGGCCGCGGCGGTCGGGGCGGGGCATCCGGTGCCCGCGCTGTCGGCCGGACTGGCCTGGGTGGAAACCATGGGGCAGGGGCGCGGCACCACCGACCTGATCCAGGCGCAGCGGGATTTCTTCGGGATGCACGGCTTCGAACGGATCGGCGGAGAGGCGGGCAGCCACGGACCTTGGTGGGACTGACCGGGCAGGGTGGGTCAAGACCCACCTTGCGGGGCTGGGTCGCAAGACCGTAAGGTGGGTTTAAACCCACACGGACCCTAGATCGCCCGGATGACCGGGATCAGCAGGTAGAGGATCAGCGCCATCGCCAGCGGGAACCCCATCGGGAACCGTTTCCCGGATTCCCAGCTTTGCCAATTGGGGGCGATCCGCCGAAGCGGGCTGTGTTTCGCGATCCGGTGGGCCAGCCACCCGGCGATGAAACTGCCGGCAAGCAGGTAGAAGATCAGCGACAGGTCGGACAGGGCCACAAAGGGCGCGGCGGCGGCCAGAAACTTGGCGTCTCCGGCCCCGAAGGCGCCGATCGCGTTCAGAACCATCCCAACGATCAGCACCACCGCCAGATGGGTCCAGCGCCACAGCCAGACCTCAAGCGGCAGGGCCGCCAGCCCAAGCACCGCAAAGGCGATGACAAGGGCATAGACCGCGATGTTGGGGATCTTCATCCGCGACAGGTCGCTATAGGCGACAAACAGGCCAATCGGGATTACGGCGGGCAGAAACCACGCCGCCTGTGTCAGGGTCGGTCCGCCCATTCCTAGTTCGTCACGTTGTCTTCAAGCGCCCGCAGGCTGCGCACCGCGGCCTCGAAATGCTGCGGGTGAGTGTCGATGGCTTCGCGCAGCAAACCCTTTGCGATGGTGATGTCGTTCTGCTTCACCGCCGTCAGGGCGAGGGTATAGAGCAGCTGGGCGCGTTCGACCTGGCCCATCGGGATGACTGGCAGGTCATACTGGCGCTGGGCGCCGCGGGCCAGAACGAGGTTGTTCTTGGCGGTGAACATCTGCGGATCATGGCGCAGCGCGTCGGTGAACAGCCGTTCGGCCCCATCGAAATCGCCACGGGTCAGTTTCGAATAGCCCCAGTTGTTCAGAACCCCGCCCGGTTTCGTGGTCAGCCCCACCGCGGTTTCATAGAAACTGTCGGCGCGGCTCCAGTCCTCGTTGCTGTCGGCAACCATGGCCTCCAGCCGGTAACGGTCGTAGGTTTCGTAGGTCGGGGGAATGGCGTTCAGCACCTCTTCGGCGCGGTCCCATTGGTTGTCTCGGATCAGGGCACCGGCCAGCTCGACGCGGTCGCCGTCATTGGACTCGGCGTGGTCGACAACGGCCTTCCACGCGACAACGCCTTCGGGCGCGCGACCGGCCCGCACCAGCGACAGGCCAAGCCCGCGCATCAGGTCGATCCGGCCCGGATCGTTGGCGCTGGCGCGCTGGAAATAGGCGACCGCCTCGTTCGGGTCAGCCACGGTCAGCATCACGTCGTTCAGGTTGGTTTCGTCGACAACGTTCACGTCCTGCATGGCGCGGGCCACGGCCGCATCGCCCGATTGTTCACAGGCGGACAGGGTGACGACGCCCAGCATCGACAGGGTGAGAATTACGGAATGGCGCATTGATCTGCGTCCTTTGCTGCTCTTGCCTCAAGGCGCAGTCAGGATCACGTAATCGCCCGCTCCCCGCCGCACCAGTTGGAACTCTTCGTTCTCTTGCTCGGCAGAATAACCGGGATTTTCCAACAAAGCGAGCGCCAAGCGCAGGTTGTCCCGGATTTGGTCGGAATTGCCATTGTCCGTTGCATAGGCGCGACGGAACACTTCTGCCGCCTCGCCGATCAGGCCCTTTTCCATCAGGACCACGCCCAGGTTGTTCCAAGCGGCGGCGAAATCGGCGTCTTCTTCGACGGCGCGGCGCAGCAGCCGTTCCGCCTGACCCAACCGCCCCAGCCGCAGGTTGGCCGACCCGAGCGCCGAGAGGGTATCGACGTTCAACCCCTGCTGCGCGGCGGCGCGGGTATAGGCCTTGAGCGCCAGTTCGTATTCGCCGGCCGCCATCAGCCGATGACCGACGAGAAGCCCATCCACATCCGTCTCGCCCGCGACGCCGGGGGCATAGACCCCGTCCCCACGGTTCAGGCCGCCCGGCGTGCAGGCGGCCAGCGCGGCGCAGGCGGCCGCGGCAAGAACCAGTGATGTGAAACGCATGAGGCTGCTCTTAGAAGTTCGCGTTGCTCAGCGTATCATAGATGTCATAGATCGAGGGGCCAATCAGAATGATGAGAAGTGGCGGAACCGTGAGCATCATGGTGGCCAGCGTCATCTTGGTGGGCAGGGTGTTGGCCTTTTCCTCGGCCCGCATCACCCGCTTGTCCCGCATTTCAGACGAATAGACCCGCAGCGCTTCGGCGATGGATGTCCCGAACTGCTGCGACTGAATCAGCACGGTCACAAAGGAGGTCACATCCGGCACGCCACAGCGTTCCTGCATGTCGCGCAGAACCTGTGTCTTGTCCTTACCGGCCTTCATTTCATAGCTGACCATCTCAAACTCATCGGCCAGCGCCGGAAAGCCGGAGCGCATTTCGCGGGCCACCCGGATGATGGACTGGTCCAGCGACTGACCAGCCTCGACGCAGACAAGCATCATGTCAAGGCTGTCGGGAAAGCCGTTTTCGATCGCCTTCTGGCGTTCACCCTGCCGCCGGGTCACCCAATATTTGGGCAGCATGTAGCCCGCCGCGCCGGGGATCAGGATCGACAGGATCGTTGCCTGCGTCGACGGTTCCCCGGTCGAGGATTTCAGGATGGCATAGCCGACACCGACCAGAAGCAGGGCAATCCCCAGCGCGAACTGGGAAAAGTGGTAAAGCCGCACGGCATTCTTGGACCGGTAGCCCGCCTGCAAGAGCTTCAGCTTGACGGCCGAATATTCCTCTTCGTCCTGCGGTTCGAGGAAGTTGGAGTATTTCTCCAGCTTGTCCTTGCCCGAACTGGTGCGCAGTTTTGCCGCCGTCGGGGCGGCCTGCGTCTGGGTCGAGGACTTCAGCTTGGACAGCGGATCCTCTTGCTTCTTCATCAGGATCGGTAGCGTCACAAGGATCATCACGACCCCAAGGAAACCAAGCGCCAGCAGCGGCCCGAAGGGGCCCAGCATGTCGGTCAGCATGGTGTTGATTTGGTTCAGGAATTCCATGACTGCCTCAGACCTTAATGTTGACAAGGTGGCGCATGACGAAGACGTTCGCGACAAGGAAGCCCGCAACGACCAGACAGGCCGGGATAAAGACCGAGGTTTCCTTCACCTCGTCATAGTAATCCGGTTGCAGCACGTTGATGCCGACCAGCGCGAGAAGCGGGAAGACAGACAGGAACATGCCTGACCACTTGGCTTCGGCGGTGATGGCCTTGACCCGGCGGAACAGCTTGAAGCGGGACCGGATCACCTTGGACAGACCGTCAAGGATCTCGGCCAGGTTACCACCCGACTGCTGTTGGATCGTCACCGCAACGGCAAGGAAACGCAAATCCTGCATGTCCATCCGTTCGGCCATGGCCTTCAGGCTTTCGCCCATGTCGCGGCCATAAGCGGCCTCGTCCGAAATCACGCCCATCTCTGTGCCCAGCGGGTCGGCGACCTCTTTCGACACGATGGCAACGGCCGAGGAAAACGGGTGACCAACGCGCAGCGACCGGACCATCAGTTCTACCGCGTCGGGAAGCTGTTCCTCGATCATGGAGGTCCGCTTCTTGGCCTTGTTGTTGACCCAGATGTAGACGCCGCCGACGCCCATCGCGATGGCCACGGCAATCCGCACCGGCGCGCCGGCCCCGGTGCCCATGGTCAGGCCGACATAGGCCACGACCGACAGAACGCCCATGATCATGATCAGCTGCGACGGGGTGAAGGCGATGTTGGCCTTCTGCGCCTTCGACGCAAGGATCGAATACAGCGGGATCGACTGCGATCTGAGGTGCTGGGTCATCTCCTTGCGGAGCTGTTCAAGCACCTGTTCGCGGCCCGCGCCTTTTTCCAGCAGTTCAAGCCGCCGGTTGACGCGGCTGTTGAGGCTGATCGACTTGCCGAAAACCGTCAGATACAGGCCTTCGACCAGCACCAGGACGGCGACAAAGATCAATCCGTAGATGATCGGTTCTGCCGAGATCGTCATCTGTTCTACTCCGCCGCGAAGGGTTCAAAGATCGACGCCGGCAGGTCGTAACCCCACAGCCGGAACCGTTCGGAAAAGTGCGACCGGACCCCGGTCGCGGTGTAATGGCCGATGATCTTGTTGTCCGGCGTCAGGCCGACGCGCTGAAAGCGGAACACTTCCTGCATCGAAATCACGTCGCCTTCCATACCGGTGATCTCGGTGATCGAGGTCATGCGGCGCGACCCGTCCTGCAGGCGGCTGGCCTGCACGATCAGGTTCACAGCGCTGGCGATCTGGGACCGGACTGCCTTGATCGGCATTTCGATCCCGGCCATCGCGATCATGTTTTCCAGGCGGCTGACCCCGTCGCGGGCGCTGTTGGCGTGGATCGTGGTCATGGACCCGTCGTGGCCCGTGTTCATGGCCTGCAACATGTCGATGACTTCCTCGCCCCGGGTTTCCCCCACGATGATCCGGTCAGGACGCATCCGCAGCGCGTTGCGCAGACAGTCGCGCTGGCTGACCGCGCCCTTGCCTTCGACGTTCGCGGGGCGGCTTTCCATCCGGCCCACATGGGTCTGTTGCAGCTGAAGTTCCGCCGTATCCTCGATCGTCAGGATGCGTTCGCTGTCGTCGATGAAGGACGACAGGGCGTTCAGCGTGGTCGTCTTACCAGAGCCGGTCCCCCCCGACACGATCACGTTCAGCCGGGTGGCGACGGCGGCCTGAAGGTAGGCGGCCATTTCTTCGGAAAAGGCACCAAAGCGGACAAGGTCATCAATGCCCAGCTTTTCCTTTTTGAATTTCCGGATCGACACCAGCGATCCATCCACCGCGATCGGTCCGACCATGGCGTTGAAACGCGACCCGTCCGCAAGACGCGCGTCGACATAGGGGTTCGATTCATCGACGCGGCGGCCCACGGCGGACACGATCTTGTCGATGATCCGCAGAAGGTGGCGTTCATCCTTGAAGGTGACGTCGGTCAACTGCAGCTTGCCGTCCCGTTCGACGAAAATCTGCTGCGGCCCGTTGACCAGAATATCGTTGACGGTGTCGTCTTTCAGAAGCGTTTCAAGCGGGCCAAGGCCCGTCACTTCGTCATAAAGATCCTGGTTGAGCGCCTGCCGCTCTTCCCGGTTCAGGACAACGCCCATCTCCTCCAGCGTTTCGGTGGCGATGGAGTTGATTTCCTGCCGCAGGTCCTGCTCTGTCGCCTTTTCAAGGGCGGCAAGGTTCAGGTTGTCCAGAAGCGCCTTGTGCAGCTCAAGCTTGATTTCGCCCAGCCGTTCCTTGCGCTTCTTGTCCTTGTCTCCCGGGCGCGCTTCGGCTGCCCGGCTCGGCATGGTCTTCATCAGCGACTTGCGGGCTTCCGCCTCGGGGGCGGCATTGGCGGCGGGGGCCGCCTTGAGCGCGTCAAGCCGCGACACCGGCTTGGAAGCCGGGGCCGCCGCGGGGCCGGTTGTCGATACCTTCTTGTACTTGGAAAACATCGCGTCTCTGCCTTATCCGCGGGCTTCCATCGCGTCCGAGGTGTTCACCTCGTGCACGGAAGTCGCCAGTTTCAGGATTTCTTTGCGCAAGGGGTTCTTGGGCGCGGTTTCCGACAGGGGCATCCCGTGGTCATCCGCCTGGGCCACCTGCTTGCTGCCATCGGGCAGTTGCACTTCGATCGAAATGCCAAGGCTTTCAGCCAGCCGTTTGACCCTTGCCTTGCCGTTCAGGTCGGTGAACTTGGGCGCGCGGTTCAGAAGGAACCGCAGCTTGTCAAAGGGCAATTCCTCGGCCTGCAGCGCCCGCTTCAGTCGCAGGGTGTTCTGGGCCGACCGCATGTCCAGTTCCAGAAGGGCGAAATAGACATGCGCCGCTTCAAGAACCGTCTGGCTCCATTCGACCATGGTCGTGGGCATGTCGATGACCACGTAGTCGAAATTGACACGGGCGGTTTCAATGATCCGTTCGATATCGGCCGGCCCGACCAGGTCCATCGGGATCAGATCGGTCGGCGCGGTCAGCACCTGAAGCCGCTGATTGTAGGACAAAAGGGCCTGCATGAAGACATCGCTGTCCATCGCCTCGGTGTCGCTGAGCATTTCCAGAACTGCCTCGCGGCGGGGCAGGTCCAGATAGGTCGAGGCGCTGCCGAACTGGAAATCGAGATCCAGAAGGACCACGCGCGGCGGGTCGTTCTTTTCGATATTTGCCAGTTCCCACGCAAGGTTCACGGCAAAGGTCGTGGCACCGACGCCGCCGGCCATGCCTTGCACCGGGATCACGACGCCGGACCGGTCGCCTGTCGCCTTCAGCTTGTTCTGAATTTCCGGGGCGACGGGTTCTTCCTCTTCCGGGGTCAGAACCCGCTCGATGGCTTGGGCCAGTTCACCTTCGGGAAGCGGGTAGGGGACAAATTCATCGCCGCCTTCGCGCAACAGGGCGTGCAGCGAGGCCGGGCTGACATCTTCGGTGATCAGGATCACCTTGATGCCCATGGATTTTGCGGTTGCGATCACCCGGGTCACCGGGGTCAGGTCCGCCTCGTCCTCGGCGTCCAGCGCAATTGCCAGGAATTCAAGCGCCCGCGCTTCGGGCTGGGCAAGGAATGCCAGCGCATCCTCGAATCCCAGGTCGCCCCAGCGTTCGCCAAGCGCGGTTTCCATATCCTCGATCAGCAGATCGAAAATCTGAACATCACGGCTGACCGTGCACGCCACCAACGGCATCGGTTCAGGTTGAAGAAGGGCAGTCCCACTCATTGCCAGTCGTCCTTTTAACTTGCGATCCCGGGCGAAAAAACAGCCTGTTGCCCGGAACCGATGCCGGAATCATCCGGACATGGTTGTCCCATTGCCGATGACCATCGGGGACAAACGTGACCAGATTGCGGCCAAAAGACTGTAATTGTGCGAAATCAGGGGACGATAACGGGAAAAGGGCGCCAGTGTTGACGCCCTTTCCGAAACAGTTTCGATTGTCTGAAAGCCGGTTAGTTTCCGGTCGAAAGATCGGCCCCGCTGATGCCTGACAGGCCGGTCGGGGGGACCGCGCTGTTGACGTATTCGCGGAAAATGACCTCGCCGTAGCGGCCATTCATGATCGTCGGGTGGTTTTCGACAAAGCCCGACACCTCGGTCACGGTGCGGCGGTTCGCCCGCTCGCGCCCTTCGGTCACGATCAGCGGCTGGGTCTCGCCATAGGAAACGGTCGCCTCCAGCCGGCTGCGGCTGATGCCCTGGCTTTCGAAATACAGCACCACGGCCTGCGCCCGGCGCAGACCAAGCTGCCGGTTATAGGCGGTCGAGCCGACAAGATCGGTATGGCCATAGACCTTAAACCGTACTTCCGGGAACTGCTTAATCCAATCCGCCTGCTGACGAAGCACGGCACGGGCCTCTTCATCCAGCGCGGTCGAGTTGAACTCGAAGTTGATGGTCGTCGGAACCTCGGCCGAGAAACGGCGGTTGAGGTTGATGGCATAATCAAGCTGGCCCGTCTGGATCAGCGTGTTGTTCATCGTCGCATTGCCAAAGTCGCCGCCATCGACAACCGCCCCCGCCTCGCGGAAGAAGGATGTCGCGCCGGGCATTCCCGGGGAACAGGCAGACAGCGCGCCAAGGGCTGTCAGCGATATGATCAGTCGTTTCATCATGTCAGCCCCTCACTTAATCCTAGTCGTCCAGAACGTAGCCATAAGACCCGCTGAAATCCTGCCGTGCAACCTCTCCGGCGCCGCCCTGGGTCGGCATGTCGTTGGCGACACGGCCGAACAGGAACAGGTCGCGTTCGCTGGGCGGCTGCACCCGGTCGGTCGGAAGGGCCAGCGCCTCGCCCCGCGTCGGGGTCACAAGATGCGGGGTGACGATGATCACCAGTTCCGTCTGTTGGCGTTCGTATTCCGCGCTGCGGAACAGGGCACCCAGCACCGGGATATCGCCCAGCCACGGCACCTGACCGTTCAGATCGCGGAAGTCATCGGACAAAAGTCCTGCAATTGCAAAGCTTTCGCCGTCGCGCATCTCGACCGTGGTCGAAATCTCGCGCTTGCGGAAGGCGTCGATGGTAAAGCCGGACTGGATCACGCCGTTGGTCGGGTCGATCGACGAAACCGCGGCTTCCAGTTCAAGATTGATGATATCGCCATCGACCACGCGCGGGATGAAATTCAGCTCCACGCCGAAGGGCTTGTATTCCACCGTGGTGGACCCCGTGGTCTGGACGATCGGCACCGGGTATTCGCCACCCGCCAGGAACCGGGCTTCCTGCCCGGAGAGGGCGGTCAGGTTCGGTTCGGCAAGGGTGCGGACGACGCCGCGCGATTCAAGCGCTTCGAGAAGGATGCCAACCTCAAGCCCGCCGGCGTTAAAGCCGAACATGACCGCACCGTTGGTGTCGCCCGGCCCGATGTTGTTGCCGGCCAGCGATTGTTGAACCAAGCCCGCGGTGGTCAGCGTGTTCGATCCGCCGTTGATCCCAAGATCGCCGCCCAGGGTCGTGCCCTGAATCGCCAGCGAGCTGGACAAGGATTTCGAAACGGACCGCTGCATCTCAGCGAACCGGACTTTCAGCATCACCTGCTGGGTGCCGCCAACGCTCATCAGGTTGGACACCCGCTCGGGCGCATAGCGTTCGGCCAGTTCCAGCGCGCGATCCAGACGGGCGATCGACGATACGGTGCCCGACAGGACGATCCCGTCGTTGGCGCTGCGCACTTCGATGTTCTCGCCGGGCAGGATCTGCTGCAGGCGTTCCTTGAATTCGGCCAGGTCCGGGGTCACGTGGACCTCGACGTTGGTGATCAGGCGGCCATCCGCACCCAGAAGGGTCAGGGTCGTGCGGCCCGGTTCCTTGCCCAGAACATAGATCGTGCGGTCGGACAGCGACGAGATGTCGGCAATGCCCGGATTGGCGATCGACAGTTCCGTGAAGGGTGTATCGCTTTCAACAACGACGGCCCGGTTCATTGGCACGTTCAGCGCGCTGGATGGCGCGCCGCGCATCACCTGCAGCGTTTCGGCCAAGGGGGCCGATGGAACAGTCGCAACTGCCAATGCAAGGCCAGCCACGGCCGCCCTGATGAATTTGTCATATTTCATTGTGACCTGCCTCTCCGATCACGCCCGATTTCGGGTCTTTACGCCCGTAGTTTGGAGCAGACTGCGCTGAATTGGCATTTTTTGCAAGAATCAATGCACTACTGGTCAAAGGTAATGTGGACATGACGCAACAGTATCGTGCCAATAAGCGACCGGGGCCCGCGCAAACCTCGTGTCACGCGGGCCCCGAAATGTCTGAATTCTGCAAGTTTAGTTGGTGCAGGGGATCGGGATTTCCACCACTTCCGCGCCGCGGCGGGTCCGGATGGTGCAGACCTGTTCCTGTTCAGGGGCGACCTGCTGTTCTTGCGGGGTAATCCCCAGAAGCGTGGCCTGGTCCACTTCGATGGCCAGCGACACAGCGGTGTCCCCTTGGCCGACAAGGGCCAGCGACAGTTCCCCGGACCGCTGCGCGGTGGCAAGGGCGGCAACCTGTGCCGTGTTCGCCTCGACCGTCACAGTCCGGACCCGGTCCGACACGGCAGACCGGCCGCTGTCGGTGTTCTGGTCGACCGCGACGATGGTCAGGCCGGATTGGATCAGCTTGGTGGTGATCCCGCCGGTTCCGTTCAGCCCGAACTGCGACACGTCACCGGTCCAGTAGACGTCGATCCGGTCGCCGGGACGCAGGAAGCCGGACACGGCGGACCGCACGTTCACGTCGATCGCATAGGCCTGCATGCCGGGGGTCAGTCGCGAATTCAGGCCAGCACTTTCGCCCGGCTCGGTCACCTTGATTGCCAGAACGGGCTCGTTCGGCTCCATCTGGCGGACGACAAGGCGGGGTTTTTCATTCTGGTTCGGGAACAGCTCTTCGCCGGTGCGGAACACGCCTTCGGGCAGGAAGGGTTCGGCGTAGCGGATGATCACCACGTCTTCCGGCTTCAGGGTTTCGCCGTAACCGATCGTCCGGTTGACGGCCAGAACCTCGACGGTCGGAACCGCCTGCGCTGCGACGGCGGCCTGCTGGTCCATCAGGATCTTCTGTTCGTCGAAGTACCCCTTGACCATAAAGACGGCAAAGCCGGCAAGGCCCAGGCCAACGATAAGTACAAGTCCGAAAACCGCACGCATTTGCTCTTCCTCTTAACTCAAGTGGGGCAATGCCCCGGTACGACTGGTCTTTGTGCCAGCTTCTTTGAACTTTGTGTCAGGATCGTGCCCAGTCGATGACCGAAAGATGGAGTTTGGTCCAATTGGAAACGATCGTTTCAGATCGCGATCAATAGGTCGCGATAGATTGCACGCTCAACCGCGCGCCAACGCCCGTCGATTGGTCCAGGGCTCCTTTGCCGATGGTCGTGACCACGGCGATCCCGAGGCCGACGACAGCAGCGGTTAGCACGACCCAGTCGACCGTGACCGCACCTTCGTCGTCCTTCTGGAACTCGATGAACTTGCGAAACATTACACTTCTCCTATTCGCGGAAAGCCCGCATCCCATTCCATCTGAAATGTGCCAACTGAATGTGTTCGATTCGTGATCGGTTGATGGAAATCCGGGGGCGCAAAGCCCAATAAAACAAGGCCCATGGGCCAGACACAGAAAAGGCCGCGGTAAACCGCGGCCCTTCATGCAATCGACTGGCGATTAGTAGGTAACGAGCGACTGAGCCGACAGCTGCGAGCTGATGCGGTCGCCGAGAGCGGTGGTGCCCTGGCCGACCGAGGTCAGAACGGCGATGCCGAGGCCCACGATGGCGGCGGTCAGCACAACCCAGTCAACGGTCACGGCGCCGTCTTCGTCACGACGGAAGTTTTTGATGAAGTTCAGCATTGGTACTCTCCTTGAGTGTCAGGAATTAGTAGGTAACGAGCGACTGAGCCGACAGCTGCGAGCTGATGCGGTCGCCAAGGGCGGTGGTGCCCTGACCAACGGAGGTCAGAACGGCAATGCCGAGGCCCACGATGGCGGCGGTCAGCACAACCCAGTCAACGGTCACGGCACCGTCTTCGTCACGACGGAAGTTCTTGATGAAGTTCAGCATTTCTATCCCTCCTCAGGGTGTTTGCTCGGTTTCGGTCCTCTGCCGGTGGGTGCCGTGCCGCCTCATGTTGGCTCGGTGTCCGACTTGGATGAGGAGATATAGCCAGCGGATTGGGGCGGGAATTGGGCTGCATTCGTGCAATTTTGCATCAAGTCGATTTTTGGGTGAAAAATTAGTTAACGCCATGAAAATGCATAATAAAAAAATCGAAAGGATTGTATCTTTCGCGATTGCCCGCCGTTGACCCAGAACAGAATCGGCCGATTTCGCGGGCGTTTTCGCGCTGGGCTGGCATGGATTCCCATTTGGTGCGATACTTGCCCCAACAACAACGAGGCAGGGCAGAACCGCAATGAAGCGGCGCTTCGCAACGGCAATCACTTTGGCCGCCGTTTTGGCGTGTCAGACGGCTTTGGCCGAAGGCGACCGGCTGCAACCGGACTTTACCTTCAAGCGTGTGACCGTCCCGCAGCCCGGACAACAGCAGTTGATCAATGTTCAGGTCACACCGCGCCCTGACGTTCCGGCTGCCGCCGTCAGCGCCCCCGCACCGGGAACCGATGCCGTGGCGGGTGCCGTGCCGGGCCTGTCGGGGCCTGACTGGTTCTGGGCGGCGATCTCTCCGGCGCTTGAAGACAGCGCGCCGGGGCGGCTGACCCTTGCAACCATCACCCTGTCCAACCCGCCCGAGGGCGAAGGCGTCACCCCGCCGCGCCTGCAATCCCTGCACGAGATCGCAAAGGCCCATGGAACCGACATTCTGCGCACAACGGTCGGCACCCGCGTGTCGCCTGCGCTGGTCCTCTCCGTCATCGCGGTCGAAAGCGCGGGCGATTCCGATGCCCGCAGCCGGGCCGGGGCGCAGGGGCTGATGCAGCTTATGCCGGACACGGCCACACGCTTTGGCGTGACCGATCCCTATGATCCGGCCCAGAATATCGCGGGCGGGGTGGCCTATCTTGATTGGCTGATGGGTGAATTCGACGACGACCCCATTCTTGTCCTTGCCGCCTATAACGCGGGCGAGGGCAATATCCGCGATCATTCGGGCGTCCCGCCCTTTCCCGAAACCCGCAATTATGTGCCCAAGGTCCTGTCGGCCTGGGGCGTGGCGCGGGGCCTGTGCATGACCCCGCCTGAACTGGTGTCAGACGGCTGCGTCTTTACCCTACCTGCTGCTTCCGGAGGCTGACCTTGGCTGACCGACGTCCCCTAGTCCTTGATGTGGACGGAACATTCCTGCGCACGGACATGTTGTTCGAATCCTTTTGGGCGGGCCTTGGCACCGCGCCGATTGCGACGATCAAGGCGGCCTTTGCCAACCTGCGCCGTCCCGCCGCGCTAAAGGCGGCGCTGTACGACATCGCCCCGATCCGCGCGGATTTGCTGCCCGTCAACCCGGCCCTGGCCGAGATCGCGAAGGGCGCACAGGAAGAAGGGCGCGAGGTCATCCTGGCTTCGGCCTCTGATGGGCGGCTGGTGGACAGGTTGGCCCGGGCGCACGGCTTTGACGGGGCGCTGGGATCGACCGCAGAGATCAACCTCAAAGGCGCCAACAAGGCCGAGGCGCTGGTGGCGGAATACGGCGACAAGGGGTTCATCTACGCAGGCGACCACACATCCGACATGGAAATCTGGACCCATGCCAGCCATGCGGTCGTGGTGGGCAGGGCCGGGGGGGCGGCCCGTAAACTGGCCCAAACCGGCCATGGCGTGACCGAGATTCCGGGCGGCTGGCGCATTGCGGACCTGTTCAAGGCCATTCGCCCGCATCAATGGGTCAAGAACGTGCTGCTGATCCTGCCGATGATCGCCGCCCATAATTTCGACCTCTCGACCCTTCTTCTGGTCTGTATCGGGATCGCGGCGTTCTCGGCGGCGGCGTCCTGCATCTATCTGGTGAACGACCTTCTGGATCTCGAGGCCGACCGGCTGCACCCGAAGAAATGCAAACGGCCCTTTGCCAGTGGCGCGGTGCCGATCCGGGTTGGCATGGTGGCGACGCTGGTGCTGGCGCTGATCGCGCTGGGGCTGGGGTGGTATCTTGGGACCGGGTTCCTGATTGTCGTCATCATATATATGACCCTGTCGCTGGCCTATTCGCTGCGGCTGAAACGGATGCGCTGGGTCGATATCTTCACGCTGGCAACGCTCTATACCCTTCGGGTCGTGGCGGGCGCTGCGGCGAGCGGGGTCGACGCATCGGTCTTCATGCTGATCTTCATCTTCCCGATCTTCGTCACGCTGGGCTGCGTCAAGCGGCTGACCGAACTGACGCTGGCCACGAATGACGACCGGTTGCCGGGGCGGGGATACGGACGCCCTGACCGCGAAGACCTGCTGAACGTCTCGGGCCTTGGAATGGCGGGGGCGTTGGTCATCTTTTTCCTCTACAGCCTGTCGGCGCAGGCACAGGCGCTCTACCCCACGCAATGGCTGCTGTGGGTGGCCCTGATCCCGATCGCCTGGTGGCTGCTGCGGATGATCCGGCTGGGCTGGTATGGCAAACAGGACTACGACCCCATCGTCTTTGCGCTAAAAGACAAACGCGGGGTGGGGCTTTTGCTGATGACACTGGCGCTGATGTTTTACGCGGCAGGGCTTTGGCAGGAATGGTTCGGGTTCTAGGGTCTAAAACGACATCTTCTTGAAAATCGGTTCCGGGATCATCCGGATTACCAGCATGATCAGCGCCCAGATTTTCGCGGTGTAGATCACGTTGCGCCGCCGTTTCAACCCGCGGCGGATATCGGCGGAGACGGCCTCTGGCGTGGTCATGAAGGGCTGCTTGCCCAGGTCCCAGGTCATCGGCGTATCCACCGGCCCCGGTTTCACTGTCATCACATGCACGCCCGCGCGGCCCAGTTTGTTGCGCAGCCCGGACAGGTAGGTGGCAAAGCCCCCTTTGGCCGCGCCATAGACATAGTTGCCCAGTCGCCCCCGGTCCCCCGCGACCGACGTGATCCCGACGATGGACCCGCCGCCGCGTTGTTCCAGTTGCGGGGCGATCAGGGTCAGGAACCGGGCCGGGCCGGTGAAACTGTCGGCGATGGTGCCGTCGATCAGGGCCGGATTGGCGTCGATCTGGTCCTGCGGCGGCATGGTGCCGGTGAACACCGCGACATTGGTCATGCCGGACAGGCCGGATGCCTTTTCGACAATCGGGGCAAAGCTGTCCGGGTCGCGCATGTCGATGGGCATCAGATCGACGAAACCGGCCCCACGGGCGCGGCAATCGTTGGCGATTTCCTCCATCACCTCCTGTTTGCGGCCACACAGGATCAGCCCGTGACCCTCTTCGGCCATGTCGCGGATAAAGGCGCGGGCCATGCCGGAGGTGGCCCCAAGAATAATCCATGTGTCGGTCATGCGGGGCTCCTTAGGGTCAATCGGCGGGTCATGTCGGTTTCAAGCAGGTGGTCGGGGTCGGCGGCATTGACCGCATCGCGCCATTTTGGCCAGTCGGGATACATCGCCTTGATCCGCTCGCCGGTGGCCAGCGCGTCCTTGGCCAGATAGAGCCGCCCACCCGCCGCCACCGTCATCTGTTCCAGCGTGGCGATCAGATCAGGGGCCTCGGCCCGGGCCGGGAAATCCACGGCCAGCGTATAGCCCTCCATCGGGAAGGACAGGTATCCGGCGCGCCCCGCGCCCATCCGCTTCAATACAGCGAGCGGAGAGGCGAGGCCGGACCCGGCGATCAGGTCGAGCATGTCGCGCAGTCGGTCCTTTTCACCCAAGGGGACCACGCATTGAAACTGGTGAAACCCGCGTTTTCCATACAGCCGGTTCCAGTCGTGGATCTTGTCCAGCGGAAAGAAGAAATCCGGCATCGACCGCACCACGGTGCGGCCATGGTCCGGCACGCGGCGGTAATAAAGCGCGTTGAACGCTTTCACGATCGGAGCTGAGAGCGCGAAATGCGGTGCGTCCAGCGGAACTGCCTTTGGCGCGCCCCGGCGGGGGATCAACCCGCGGGCCGGTTCCGCCTCTTCCACGATGCCACGGCCAAGTGCCTGTCCCGTCGCCGTCGCGTCGATCCAGCCGACGCAATAGCTGGCGGTGGAGGCATCAAGCATGGCGATATGTTCGTCCCAGCCTTCGGCCCGCCGTTCCGTGACGGTCATCACCGGCCCGGCGCAGCGCTTCATCTGGATCGTGGCCGACAGGATGATCCCGGTCTGGCCCAGCCCGCCCAGCGTCGCCTGCCACAGGGCGCGGTTTCGCGGTGTGATGGTCCGCCGCTGATCCCCCTGAAGCAGGCGGATGCGGGTCACATGCTGGCCGAAACTGCCCGCGTTATGGTGGTTTTTGCCATGCACATCCATGCCGATGGCCCCGCCCACCGTGGCGAACCCCGTGCCCGGCAGAACCGGGGGCAGCCAGCCGCGCGGCGAAAAGACCCGGACGATATCGCCCAGTTGCATGCCTGCCTCGATCTCCAGAAGACCCGTGTCTTCGTCAAAGGACAGGATGCTGTCCAGCCGGGTCATGTCGATGGCCCGGCCGCCGTCGTTCAGCGCGGCATCGCCATAGGATCGCCGCTTGCCAATCGCGGGGGCGATTGCGCTGTCCAGATCGGCCCGGCGGTCGGGTCGGGCCAGATCACCCGTCGCCCGCAGGGCACGGCCCCACCCGGCATAGCTGTCCGTTTTCCAGCGCATCAGCCCGCCCCCAGCGCCCGGATCGAGGCGCGTTCGGCCAGCGGAAAGACCAGAAGCCCGATGCCGATGGCAAACCAGAGCGTGGTCAGCCGGATGATGGCCGTGGCGGGGATCGATACCTCCAGCGGCACACCTTGCAGGCTCAGAAGGGCGACCATTGCCGCCTCTGCCCCGCCGACACCGCCCGGCGCACCGGTCAGCCCGCCCGCAAGGGTCGAAAATGTGAAAATGGCAACTGCCATCCAGAATCCGATGTCCGACCCCATCCAGACGAGCAGGAAATGAAAGGCCAGCCCTTCGGCCAGCCAGCCGGTCAGGCCAAGGATCAGGGCAAAAATGGCGGTTCTCGGGTCCGAAAACACGCCCAGCGACCGGGCCGCCCGACGCACGCGCGCCATAAGTCGTGGGAAGCGGCCGGTCAGCCGGTAGACCCCTTCAGCCATGCCAGACAACAACCGGGGGCGGGTCGCGACAAAGGCCGCGGTCAGGGCAAGCACGACGACCGGTGTAGCATAGGCAATCCCGCCAGTGCCAAGAGTCAGCCCCAGCGCAAGGATCACCGCCATGGCCGCAAGGTCGCTGGCGCGGTCCATCAGGACCAGAGGCGCGGTGCGTTCCACCGCCCAACCGGTTTCACGCCGAAGCCAGCGCATCCGGATCAACTCTCCCACCCGGCCGGGGGTGACAGACATGGCAAACCCGCCAAGGAAATGGCGGATGTCCTGCCAGAACCCTGTGGGCAGGCCCATGCGGCGGGCAAACAGGTGCCAGCGGGCGCCACGAAACAGGTAGTTCACAAGGCTGAGGCCCAGAAGCGCCGCGCCCTGCCACAGATGCAGGCGGGACACCTGGTGCAGCGTTTCTTCCCAGCCCGTCGCGGCGGCCAGTCCGGCCAACCCGGCGATCACAAGCGCGAACAGCCCGCCCAAAAGGGCGATGTCGCGCCAGCGCCTGCGGGGCGACTGGGGGGCGGGGGCTGTGGGGGTCATCGGACCTGCTGCGATATTGCCTGTGTTCATTGCCGCCCGGATAGCGACAGAATTGGGCAAGAATATGGTGCTGTTGCGGAATGGGAAACAATTTTCGGGGCGGCGAGCGGCAGTCTCGACGCCCCGATTTCCCTAGCTGGCCTTCTTCTTGGCCGCAGCTTTCTTTGGCGCGGCCTTTTTCGGGGCGGCCTTCTTCTTGGTGCCCTTCTTGCTGGCCTTTTCATTGACCAGCTCGATCGCCATTTCCACGGTCACTTCGGCCGGGTCCACGTCCTTGGGCAGGGTCGCGTTGACCTTTTCCCACTTCACGTAAGGGCCATAGCGGCCCGCCATCACTGCCATCGCGCCGCCGTCCGGGTGGTCGCCCAGTTCCTTCAGCGGGGCGGCGGCGGTGCGGCCACCACGCGACGCGGCCTTTTGCGCCAGCACTTCCACGGCACGGTTCATCCCGATGGTGAACACCTCGTCCACGTCCTTGATATTGGCATAGACCTTGCCGTGCTTGACGAAGGGGCCGTAGCGGCCGATCCCGGCCTCGACCATCTCGCCATCTTCCGGATGCGGGCCAACCTCGCGCGGGAGGCTGAGCAGCATAAGCGCCTTTTCCAGATCAATTTCAGAGGGTTGCCAGCCCTTGGGCAGGCTCGCGCGGGGCGGTTTGGGCTGATCCTCGGTCGGTTCGCCACGCTGGACATAGGGGCCGAATCGGCCATCGCGCAGGCTGATCGGGTCGCCATTGTCATGGCCCAGAAGCTTTCCATCCGGCCCAACCCCGTCACCCTCGGCGCCCGGGGGGCCGAAGGGGCGGGTATAACGGCATTCGGGGTAGTTAGAGCAGCCGATGAACGCCCCGCCGGACCGGGCCGTGCGCATTGACAGGCGGCCAAGGCCACAGTTGGGGCACAGGCGCGGGTCCGATCCATCCTCGGTCGGGGGGAACAGGTGCGGCTCCAGCACCTCGTTGATCTTTTCCAGAACGTCGGTGATCCGCAGTTCCGCGGTTTCCGCCAACGCGGCGGAAAAATCGCGCCAGAAGCGGCCCAACACGTCCTTGTAGTTCACGTCGCCCGCGCTGACCTCGTCCAGCTCGTTTTCCAGACCGGCGGTAAAGTCGTAGCCCACGTAACGGCGGAAGTAGTTTTCAAGGAAGGCGATGACCAACCGGCCCTTATCCTGCGGAACCAACCGGCCCTTGTCCTTGGTCACATAATCGCGGTCCTGAATCGTGGTCACGATCGAGGCATAGGTGGACGGGCGGCCGATCCCCAGTTCTTCCATCTTCTTGACCAGCGTCGCCTCGGTATAGCGGGGCGGCGGCTGGGTGAAATGCTGTTCGGGGTCGATCTTCTGCTTCTTGGCCGGCTCGCCTGCGGCAAGCTGCGGCAGGCGTTTGTCGTCATCGTCGACCACGCTGTCGTCGCGGCCTTCCTCGTAGACCGCGATGAAGCCTTCGAACTGGACGACCTGACCGGTGGCGCGCAGCACGACCTGCCCATCGGCGCTGCCGATATCGACGGTGGTGCGTTCCATCCGGGCGGCGGCCATCTGGCTGGCGATGGTGCGCTTGTAGATCAGGTCATAGAGCTTGCGCTGATCCGCGTCGGAAATCTTCAGATCTTCGGCCGACCGCATCATATCCGTGGGGCGGATACATTCGTGGGCTTCCTGCGCGTTCTTGGCCTTGTTCTTATACATCCGCGGGCTGTCCGGCAGATAGTTGTCGCCGAATTTCGCCTTGATCGCATCGCGGGCGGCCATCACCGCCTCGGGCGCCATGTCGATCCCGTCGGTCCGCATGTAGGTGATCAGCCCCGCCTCATACAGGCGCTGGGCGGCGGACATGGTCTGGCGCGCGCCCATGCCGAACTTGCGGCTGGCTTCCTGTTGCAGGGTCGAGGTCATGAAGGGCGGAGAGGGGTTCCGGCTGACCGGTTTCGCCTCGACCGATTGCACGGTCAGGTCACGGCTGGTGATCGCCTGAACCGCCAGTTCGGCCTGTGTCGCGTCCTTGATGTCATGCTTGTCGAGCTTCTTGCCCGCCAGAACCGTCAGACGCGCCTCAAACTCGGCCCCGCGCGGGTTTTGCAGGATCGCCTTGACGGTCCAGTATTCCTGCGCGCGGAATGCCTCGATCTCCATCTCGCGTTCGACGATCAGGCGCAGACAGACCGACTGCACCCGGCCGGCCGATTTCGCGCCGGGCAGCTTGCGCCACAGGACCGGCGACAGGTTGAACCCCACCAGATAGTCCAGCGCGCGGCGGGCCAGGTAGGCCTCGACCAGCGGCGCATCGACCTGCCGGGGGTGCTTCATCGCCTCTTCGATGGCGGATTTGGTAATCGCGTTGAAGGTCACCCGGCTGACGGCGGTGTCCTTCTTGATCGCCTTGCGCTTGGTCAGGGTCTCTTGCAGGTGCCAACTGATCGCCTCGCCCTCGCGGTCGGGGTCGGTGGCGAGGATCAGGGCGTTGTCATCTTTCAGCGCGTCGGCGATGGCCTTCACATGCTTTTTTGAATCATTCGCCACCTCCCAGATCATCTCGAATCCGTTGTCGGGATCGACCGATCCGTCCTTCGGGGGCAGGTCGCGGACGTGTCCGTAAGAGGCCAGAACCGTATAGTCGGATCCCAGATACTTGTTGATTGTCTTGGCCTTAGCCGGGGATTCGACGACGACAACGGGCATGGGATTCCTTGGAAACTGGCTGGGACACTATGGCGGCGGAACATGTGGGACGCCGGGGGGCATTGTCAATGTGCCCATCCAACCAATGCGTCGGGGGACGGTATTTTCCCCCTCCGTCGCGGCCAGTTTCGGGGTGAGGCCCTAGTCCACCCGGGCCAGAAGCCCGCCCGCCTGCCGGGTGATCCGACCGTCAAGTTCAAGGTCGACCAGAACCGGGGCGACAGCGGTCGCCGGGGCGGAAAGATCGCGGATCAACTGGTCTTCGGCCACGGGCGATGGGCCGAGCCGGTCAAGGATTAGCTGATGCAGGGCGGCGGTCTGGCGCAGGGTCCGCTTGGGCGCGGGCGGCGGCGTTTCGGGCCGGGGGGGCGGTGCCGCCTGAAGCGGCAGTGCAGGCTGGGCCGGGTCGCCAAGGACTGCGATCACGTCCTCGGCCCCGCGGATCAGGGTGGCCCCGTCACGGATCAGCCGGTTGCACCCGGCGGCGCGCGCATCGAAGGGGTGGCCGGGAATGGCCAGAACCTCGCGTCCCAGTGCCAGCGCGGCGTCGGCGGTGATCAGGCTGCCGGACCGCGCGGCGGCTTCGACCACCACAAGCCCCTGCGCCAGCCCGGCGATGATCCGGTTGCGGGCCGGGAAATGGCGCGCCTGAGGCTGCAGGCCCATCGGCTGCTCCGACAGGATCAGACCCTGTTTGGCGATGTCATGGTGCAGATCGGTGTTTTCGCTGGGGTAGATCACATCGACCCCGCCCGCGACCACGCCGATGGTGCCAAGGGGCAGGGCAGCGGCATGGGCGGCGGCATCGACCCCGCGGGCAAGGCCCGACACGACGACGAACCCGGCCTCTGACAAGTCGGCGGCCAATTTTCGGGCGGTGCGGGTGCCAAGGGACGAGGCGTTCCGCGCCCCCACCATCGCCAGCATCGGCCGGGACAGAAGCGCCGGATCGCCCCGCGACCACAGCATCGGCGGCGCGTCATCCAGCGCGGCAAGGGCTGCGGGATAACCCGGTTCGCCCCGGCAGATGAGCCGCGCCCCAGCGGCCCGCGCGGCGCGCAATTCGGCGGCGATCACACCTTCGGGGCAGGGGGCATAGTCGGCCACGCCAGCGGCACGGGCCACCCCGGGCAATGCGGCAAGCGCATCCTGGGCCGTCCCGTGTTCGCTGAGGAGGCGATAGAATGTCATCACGCCAACCCGGCGCGAGCGCAGCAGGCGAAGCCACGAGAACCGATCGTCTTCCGTGGTGGGTGGGAGTGGGGGGTGAGTGGAAGAAGGGTGTTCTTCGGTCATCCGTGTCTCCGCCTGTTGCTAAGAACAGGTGTAGATTCGGAATGGTTAACCGGCGGTAAAGCTGACCCGGAAATGCCGAAAAACTTTTAGGGGCCGTTTCAGGCCGCCGCCCCACCCACTGTCAGCCCGCCGATCAACAGGCTGGGTTGGCCCACGCCCACCGGCACCCATTGCCCCGCCTTGCCGCAATTGCCGATACCCGGATCCAGCGCCATGTCGTTGCCGATCCCACGGATCTGCTTCATCGCCGTGGCCCCGTCGCCGATCAGGGTCGCGCCCTTGACCGGGGCACCGATGACCCCGTTCTTCACGCGGTAGGCCTCGGTGCAGGAAAAGACGAACTTGCCGTTGGTGATGTCCACTTGTCCACCGCCAAAGCCCACCGCATAGATCCCGTCCTTCAGGTCCGCGACTAGGCTGGCCGGGTCGGCAGAGCCGCCCAGCATGTAGGTGTTGGTCATCCGGGGCATCGGGATATGGGCATAGCTTTCGCGCCGTCCGTTGCCGGTTGGGTCGACCCCCATGAGCCGGGCGTTCTGCCGGTCCTGCATGTAGCCCACCAGAATGCCATCTTCGATCAGGACGTTCTTGCCCGAAGGCGTGCCTTCGTCGTCCACGGTGATCGACCCGCGCCGGTCGGGAATGGTGCCATCGTCCAGAACGGTCACGCCCTTTGCCGCGACCTGCTGGCCCATCAGCCCGGCAAAGGCGGAACTGCCCTTGCGGTTGAAATCCCCCTCAAGCCCGTGGCCAACGGCCTCGTGCAGCAGGATACCGGGCCAGCCGGGCCCAAGGACCACGTCCATGACGCCCGCCGGGGCGGCTTCGGCGTCAAGGTTCACCAGCGCGATGCGCAGCGCCTCGCGCACCTGCGCCTCCCACGTTTCGCGGCGGATCAGGCCGGACAGGTCGGTGCGCCCGCCGCCGCCCGCGCTGCCGGATTCGCGGCGTCCGCCCTGCTCGACGATCACCGAGACATTCAGCCGGGCCATCGGGCGGGTGTCGGTGACCAGCTGCCCGTCGGGCCGCAGGATCACCACCTCCTGATGCGAGGCAGCCAGATTGGCCGACACCTGCACCACGCGCGGGTCCAGCCCGCGGGCAAAGGCGTCGATCTCGCGCAAGACGTCGATCTTGGCGGGGAAGGTCGCGGCCAGCATCGGGTCGGCGTCGCTGTAAAGCCTGCGGTTGGTGGATTTCGGGCCGGGGGCCATGATCCCGCCACCATCCCCCACGGCAAGCCGCGCCGTGGCAACCGCGCGGGCAAGGCTGTGTTCGTCAATGGTGGTGGAATGGGCATAGCCGGCGGTTTCGCCACGCACCGCCCGCAGGCCGAACCCTTCGGAGGCGTCGAAACTTGCCGTGCGCAGCCGGCCATCGTCAAAGGCCAGCATTTCCGACTTGCGGCGTTCAAGGAACAATTCACCGTCATCCGCGCCCGCGGTCGCCTCCTGAACGAGTCTCAGGGCGGTTTCGCGGTCCAAATTCGTCTCGAACGGGCGGAACGGGTCTGTTGTCATGGCGTTTTTTCCTATGCGCGGCGTTGATCTGGGTCAAAAAGCGCCCTTTTGCCGCAATTGGAGTTCTTGAGTTGTCTGTCAGGATATGGGACATGCTTTCCCGGATACAACGGGATTCCATGCCCTTCTGTCGGCATGGCTGTCTCAGGGACGCGGCGATGATGCCGAAAAGAACAGGGTATGACATGCGACTGACCAACCTCGTCTCCAGGCTTTCGGCGACCGCCGGGCTGATTCTCGCAGGCGCCGCCGCTTTTGCGCAGGACGTGACGCAAGACCTTCCGATCGTGGGGGCCCCGAAAGAACAAGGCATCGGCTTCCAGCCCGCCGCGACCGAACTGGCGCGCGACCTTCAGTGGCTGGACGGGATGATCCTGACCATCATCACCTGCATCACGCTTTTCGTCGTGGCGCTGCTGGCCTATGTGATCCTGCGCTACAACAGCCGGGTCAACAAAACGCCCGCGACCTTCACCCATAACTCGCCGCTGGAAGTGGCTTGGACCATCGTTCCGATCGTCATTCTGGTCTTTATCG
Source organism: Loktanella sp. IMCC34160 (assembly GCF_004145845.1). Classification (GTDB taxonomy): domain Bacteria; phylum Pseudomonadota; class Alphaproteobacteria; order Rhodobacterales; family Rhodobacteraceae; genus SELP01. The sequence continues at coordinate 439,386 of NZ_SELP01000001.1, forward strand.
GTGCCTTCTCGCTTCCGGTTCTGTTCAAGCAGCAGGAAATTCCCGAAGGCGACATCCACATCAAGGTGATCGGCTACCAGTGGTACTGGGGCTATGAATACACCGACGAAGGCATCGCCTTTGAAAGCTTCATGCTGCAGGAAGACGAGATGGAAGAGTTCGGCTACAGCCAGGCGGAATACCGTCTTGCCACCGATACCGCCGTCGTCGTTCCCGTGGGCAAGACCATCGTGATGACCGTAACCGCCGACCCGGCAGGCGTGATCCACTCCTGGACCATTCCGGCCTTCGGCGTGAAGCAGGACGCCGTCCCGGGCCGCAACGCCCACCTGTGGTTCAACGCCGAACGCGAAGGCATCTATTTCGGCCAGTGTTCCGAACTCTGCGGCAAGGACCACGCCTATATGCCGATCACCGTGAAAGTGGTCAGCGAAGAGGCCTATGCCGAATGGCTGGCCGCGAACGGCGCCGGCGCCTGATCGTGACACGGGCGGCCTGATACCCGGGCCGCCTGCGACGCCTTGGCGCGCTGACCTTCGGGCTGGCGCGCTATCTTCACCGGGGACAGCCCCCGGACTGATGGACAAGACATGACCGACGCAAGCCTGCAAGATACGACCTACGAGGCCAGCATGGGTGATTATTTCGCCCTGCTGAAGCCGCGCGTGATGTCGCTTGTGGTCTTCACGGCGCTGGCGGGCCTGTTCGTGGCCCCGGTGCCGGTGCATCCCTTCATCGCTTTTGTCGGCATCCTGTGCATCGCTGTCGGGGCAGGGGCCTCTGCCGCGCTGAACATGTGGTGGGATGCGGACATCGACCGGATCATGAAACGGACCGTCGGCCGCCCGATCCCCTCGGGCCGGGTCCAGCCGGAAGAGGCGCTGGCCATCGGGCTGGCCCTGTCCGGCTTCTCGGTCGTGCTGCTGGGGCTGGCTGCCAATTGGCTCGCCGCCGGGCTTCTGGCCTTCACCATCTTCTTTTACGCCGTGGTCTATACGATCTGGCTGAAACGCTCGACGCCGCAGAACATTGTGATCGGCGGGCTGTCGGGGGCGCTGCCGCCGATGATCGGCTGGGCCGTGGCCACCGGAACCGTCACCGTTGAATCGGCGCTGATGGTCGCGCTGATCTTCATGTGGACCCCGCCGCATTTCTGGTCGCTGGCGATCTTCGTGAAGTCCGACTATGGCCGCGCCGGTGTGCCGATGCTGACCGAAACCCACGGGCGGCGGGTGACCCGCAATCATATCCTTGGTTACATGGTCGCGCTTGTGCCGGTGTCGCTGGCCATCGCGTTTACCTCGATCGGCGGCCCTATTTACCTTGTGACCGCCGTGGCGCTGAACCTGTGGTTTGGCAAGGCCTGCTACGATGTCTGGGCCCGTGCCTCGGAGGACGAGGCAGAGGCGGATCGCTTTGCGCTGGAGCGCCGCGCGTTCAAAGTATCGCTGGCCTATCTGTTCCTGCATTTCACCGCGCTGATGGCCGAGGCCGCGCTGCGTGGCGTAGGCTTTGGGGGCTGGTAAGATGGCAATCAAGGTCGAACATGAACTGCACGAACGGCGCAAGGGCCGCAACATCGGCCTGCTTTTGCTGCTGATCGGCTTTGTCGGGATCGTCTTTGGGCTGACCGTGGTCAAGGTGCTGCAACTGGGCGAGGCGGGGAAATTCGAACGCTTCGACCATGTCGCCCGACCGCAGCTTGAACCTGCAACTCAATCGACGGAGGGCTCTGAATGAAGATTTTCGGAAAAACCGTTGAAGGGCCGCAGAAGACCGTACTGCAACTTGTCAGCGTTGTGCTTCTGATGGGCGGGCTGGCCTGGGCCTCGGTGCCGTTTTACAACTGGTTCTGCCGGGTCACGGGCTTTGGCGGCGTCCCGAACGTGGCCGAGCGGGGCAGCGACGTGGTTCTGGATCAGGAAATCACGATCCGCTTCGATGCGTCGATCGAACGCGACATGCCCTGGACCTTTGAACCGGTCGAACGGGAAATGACCGTGAAGATCGGGCAGACCGCGCTGGCCTTCTATCGGGCGACGAACACGACCGATGTGCCGGTGGCCGGACAGGCTGCCTATAACGTCACGCCCTATCAGGCGGGGCAGTTTTTCGACAAGATCGAATGCTTCTGCTTCACCGAACAGGTGCTGCAGCCGGGCGAAACGGCGATGATGCCGGTCAGCTTTTTCGTTGACCCGGCCATCGTGGACGACCGCGAAGGCAAATACATCCACACGATCACGCTGGGATACACTTTCTACCAGATCGACCTGCCGGAAGAAGAACAGCAGGCCGCTTTGACAAACGTGGCGCCAGCCGCCATAGAAACGAACTAGGGACCAAGCCGCAGGGAACGACCGACATGGCTCACGAAAAGAACCACGACTACCACATTCTACCGCCTTCGATCTGGCCGTTCACCGGCGCCATCGGGGCCTTCATCATGCTGTTCGGCGCCGTGCTGTGGATGTCTCCGCAGGCCTCGTCCAACCAGCCCTACGTCTTCCTGATCGGCCTTGCCCTGGTGCTCTACACCATGTTCGCCTGGTGGTCGGATGTCGTGTCCGAAGGCGAAGGCGGCGTTGACCATACCCCGGTCGTTCAGATCGGTCTGAAGTATGGCTTCATCCTCTTCATCATGTCCGAGGTGATGTTCTTCTTCGCCTGGTTCTGGAGCTTCTTCAAACACGCCATGTACCCGATGGGGCCGGAAAGCCCGGCGGTCGATGGCGTCTGGCCGCCGGCCGGCATCGAAACCTTCGATCCGTGGCACCTGCCGCTGATGAACACCCTGATCCTGCTTCTGTCCGGCTGTGCCGCGACCTGGGCGCACCACGCGCTGGTGCATGAAAACAACCGCCGCGACATCAAGCAGGGGCTGATCCTAGCGGTGCTGCTGGGCGTGCTGTTCACGTTCTTCCAGGCCTACGAATACAGCCACGCGGCCTTTGGCCTGTCGGGCAACATCTATGGCGCCAACTTCTTCATGGCGACCGGTTTCCACGGCTTCCACGTGATCATCGGCACCATCTTCCTGCTGGTCTGCCTGATCCGCGTGCAGCGCGGCCACTTCACCCAGCAGCAGCACGTCGGCTTCGAGGCCGCCGCCTGGTACTGGCACTTCGTGGACGTTGTCTGGCTGTTCCTCTTCGCTGCCGTCTACATCTGGGGCGGCTAAGCAGGCGCGGGGTTGACCCCGCCCCCGCTTTGACAAACAACATCGGACGCGCGGGGAACCTGCCCCGCGCGTTCCCTTTTGAGAAGACAGGAGAAGCGACCATGCGGCGCTTGTTCTTCCCGGTCCTGATGGGCGTTACCGGCTGCGCGGTCCTTCTGTGGCTGGGCACCTGGCAGCTGCAGCGGCTGGACTGGAAACTGGACCTTCTGGCCATGATGGACGCGCGGATCGCACAGGATCCGGTGCCCCTGCCGGACAGTCCCGACTATGACACCCAGAACTACCTGTCGGTCCGGATGACCGGCGTGGCGGTCGGGCCGGAACACCGGGTGTTCACATCGGGCACCGCGATGGGGATCGGCTACCGGATCATCACCGCCTTTGAAACCACCGACGGGCGGCGCGTCCTGCTGGACCACGGCCTCTTGCCCGAGGCGCGCAAGGCCGAACCGCCGCTGCCGCAGGTCGACGTGGTCAACGAGGTGACAGGCAACCTGATCTGGCCGGACGACAAGACCTCCTCGACCCCCGATCCCGACCTTGCAAGCAACCTTTGGTATGCGCGGGATGTCACCGCCATGGCCGAGGTGCTGCAAACCGAACCGACCATGGTTGTCCTGCGGACCGCGTCGCACCCGGACCCGCGTTTGACGCCGCTGCCCGTAGACACATTCGGGATCAAGAACGATCACCGTGAATATGCCATCACATGGTTCCTCTTGGCTCTGGTCTGGGCCGTGATGACCTTGTATCTGATCTATCGCATCCGCAGGGACGAAAACTAATGCGCTATATCTCGACCCGGGGTCAGGCCCCGGCGCTGACCTTCGAAGACGCAATGATGACCGGGCTGGCCCGCGACGGGGGCTTGTATGTGCCCGAAACCGTGCCGACCCTGACCAAGGACGAGATCGCGGCGCTGGCAGGCAAATCCTATGAAGAGATCGCCTTTGCGGTCATGCGCCCGTTCATCGGCGACACATTCACGGATGCGGAATTCAAGGGGCTGATCGACGCCGCCTATGCAGGCTTTGGCCATGCCGCCCGCGCGCCGCTGGTGCAGCTTGCGCCGAACCATTTCCTGTTGGAACTGTTCCACGGCCCGACGCTCGCGTTCAAGGACTTCGCGATGCAGCTGATCGGCCAGATGTTCCAGGCCTCGCTGACCCGGTCCGGCAAGCGGATCACCATCGTTGGTGCAACCTCGGGCGATACCGGCTCTGCCGCGATCGAGGCGTTCAGGGGGCTCGACAACGTCGATGTGTTCATCCTGTTCCCGCATGGCCGCGTGTCCGAGGTGCAGCGCCGCCAGATGACCACGCCCGCAGAAGCGAACGTGCACGCGCTGGCGCTGGATGGCGACTTCGACGATTGTCAGGCCGCGTTGAAGGATATGTTCAACGACTTCGCGTTCCGGGACGAGGTCGGTCTTGCCGGGGTCAATTCGATCAACTGGGGCCGGGTTCTGGCGCAGGTGGTCTATTACTTCTCCTCTGCCGTCAGCCTTGGGGCGCCGCACCGCGAAGTCAGCTTTACCGTGCCGACCGGCAATTTCGGTGACATCTTCGCGGGCTATATCGCCAAGCGGATGGGGCTGCCGATTGACCGGCTGGTGGTCGCCACCAACCAGAACGACATCCTGCACCGGACGCTGGAAACCGGCGTCCAGAAGAAACAGGGCGTCTCCCCCTCGATCAGCCCGTCGATGGATATTCAGGTCTCCTCCAACTTCGAACGCGCCCTGTTCGACGCCTATGGGCGCGATGGCGGGGTGGTGGCCGAACAGATGGCCGACCTGAAGGACAAGGGCGAGTTTCACGTCAGCCAAGGGGCCTATGACTGGCTGAAGGAACAGTTCGACAGCGGTCGGGCATCCGAGGAGGAAACGCTGGCCACGATCCGGTCGGAAAAGACCGCCTCGGGCGAGCTTTTGTGCCCGCATTCCGCCGTAGGCGTGAAAGTGGCCGAAGGGTTCCTGTCCGAGGTGCCGATGATCACGCTGGCCACGGCGCACCCGGCCAAGTTCCCCGACGCGGTGGAACGGGCCTCCGGTATCCGGCCCGCCCTGCCGCCGCGCATGGCCGACCTGTTCGACCGGGACGAACGGGTGACCCGCGTCCCCAATGACCTTGGCGCGCTGACCGCGCTGATCCGCGAAAGGCGCCGCGCTTGACCGTCCAACTGCACACGCTTCCCAACGGCCTTCGGATCGTGACTGAAAACATGCCGGGGCTGAAATCGGCCTCGATCGGGGTTTGGGTCATGGCCGGGGGGCGGCACGAACGGGCCGAACAGAACGGGATTGCCCATTTCCTTGAACATATGGCGTTCAAGGGCACCAAGACCCGCAGCGCGCTTCAGATCGCCGAACAGATCGAGGATGTGGGCGGCTATATCAACGCCTATACCAGCCGGGAAACCACCGCCTATTACGCGCGGGTGCTGGAAGAGGACGTGCCGCTGGGACTTGACCTGATCGCGGATATCCTTGTGAACCCCGTCTTCGACCCCGCCGAGATCGAGGTGGAGCGCGGCGTGATCCTGCAAGAGATCGGGCAGGCGCTGGATACGCCCGATGACATCGTGTTCGATTGGTTGCAGGAAGCGGCCTATCCCGATCAGCCGCTGGGCCGGACGATCCTTGGCCCGGTCGAACGGGTCCGGGCCTTTACCCGCGATGACCTCGCAGGCTTCGTCGGGGAACGCTATGGGCCGGACCAGATGATCCTGGCGGCGGCGGGGGCGGTCGACCATCAGGCGATCGTGCGGCAGGCCGAGGCGCTGTTCGGGCATCTGCCCCGCGTCCGCGCGGCCGAAAAGGCGGTGCCGGCCCTGTTCAAGGGCGGCGAACACCGGGCGCTGAAGCCGCTTGAACAGGTGCATTTCGCGCTGGCCTTCGAAGGGCCGGATTACCGCGACCCGATGATCTTTGCTGCGCAGATCCATTCCATCGCCCTGGGCGGCGGAATGTCGTCGCGTCTGTTCCAGGAAATCCGCGAACGGCGGGGCCTGTGCTATACCATCTTCGCGCAGGCCGGGGCCTATGACGACACCGGCATGACGACCGTCTATGCGGGCACATCCGCCGAACAGATCGCCGAACTGGCCACCATCACCGTGGATGAAATGAAGCGCGCCGCCGAGGACATGACCGAGGCCGAGGTCGCCCGCGCCCGGGCCCAGATGAAGGCCGGGATGCTGATGGGGCTGGAAAGCCCGTCGAACCGGGCCGAACGTCTGGCGCGGATGCTGCAGATCTGGGACCGCATTCCCAGCCTTGAGGAAACCGTGGACAAGATCGACGCGGTGACCGTCGACGAGGTGCGCCGGTTCGGCGAAGACCTTGTCGGGCGGGTGGGAACGGCGCTGGCCGTCTATGGCCCGGCAGAGGCTGCCCCGCGGCTGGAGGAGATCCGCGAAAGGCTTGTCGCCTGATGCTTGGGACCCGGCGCAAGGTTCGGATCGAAACCGAACGGATGACCCTGCGCCCGCCGATGCATGGCGATTTTCGGGATTGGGCCAACCTGCGCCGGATCAGCCGCGATTTCCTGACCCCGTGGGAACCCACCTGGGCCGAGGATCACCTGAGCCGCAAGGCCTTTACCAACCGGGTCTATTGGGCGCAGCGGTCGATCAACAACGGATCGGCGGTGCCGCTGTTCCTGATCCGGCGCGAGGATCAGGCGCTCTTGGGGGCGATCACACTGGACAATATCCGGCGCGGCCCGGCGCAGGCGGGCACCACCGGATATTGGATCGGCGAACCCTACGCCCGGCACGGATACATGCGCGAGGCGATCACGGCGCTGGTCCACTATGCCTTTACCAACCTTGACCTGAGCCGGATCGAAGCGGGCTGCCTGCCGGAAAACACGCCGTCGCGCAGCCTGCTGGAAACCTGCGGCTATAAATATGAGGGCGTGGCGCAAAGCTATCTTCAGATCAACGGACGCTGGCGCAATCATGTGCTTTACGCCAACCTGCGCCATGACCGGCGCGGCAAGACCGGGGTCGGTCTGGCCTGAGGGGGCGGTGGGTTGAAACCCACCTTACGATTGAGGGGCGCTGCCCCACTGGCCCGGTGCCCGGGCCATTCACCCCGGAGTATTTGGGGCAAAATGAGAGTGGGGGAGTAAGGTGGGTCTTGACCCACCCTGCGCGAGAGGGCGGACAGGATGCTGAACCCAGCGACGGCAGAGTTTGTTGGAGGCCTGGCAGCCCGCCTTGCGCCCGGTGCGCTGCGCGCGGGCGCCGGGTATTTCGAAGAACCGCGCGGCCGCTGGCAGGGGCAGGGTTTCGTCCTGGCACCCGCCAATACCGATGAGGTGGCCGAGATCGTCCGCGCCTGTGCGGCGGCGGGCGTGGGGGTCGTGCCCTATGGCGGCGGCACCGGGCTGGTGGGCGGGCAGATTATGGCCGATGGCCCCGCGCCCGTGGTCCTGTCGCTGGAGCGAATGACCCGGGTTCGCGACCTGCTGCCCAGCGAGAACGTCCTGGTGGTCGAGGCGGGCGCGATCCTCGCCGATGTGCAGGCCGCTGCCGCCGGTGCCGACCGGTTGTTCCCCCTGTCCCTCGCCTCGGAAGGGTCGGCGCGGATTGGGGGCCTTCTGGCGACCAACGCGGGCGGGGTCAACGTGCTGCGCTATGGCAACGCCCGGGCGCAGGTTCTGGGGCTTGAGGTGGTGACGGCGCAGGGCGAGGTCTGGAACGGGTTGACCCGGCTGCGCAAGGACAACACCGGCTATGACCTGCGCGACCTGTTCATCGGATCAGAGGGCAGCCTTGGGATCATCACCGCCGCCGCGCTGCGCCTGTCGCCCCGGCCCGCCGCCCATGGGGTGGCGATGCTGGCGGTGCCCGATCCCGCGGCGGCGCTGGACCTGCTGGCGCTGGCGGGCGCGCGGGTCGGCGAAACCATTTCCGCCTTCGAACTGATCCACCGGCAGGGCCCCGATTTCCTGTCCGAGGTCGGGCCTGAGGTGTCCCGCCCCTTTGCCGAACAGCCCGATTGGATGGTTCTGATCGACCTTGGCCTGCCCACGGGCATTGTGCCGGTCGATGTTCTGGAAAGCCTCTTCGCCGAGGCGTTTGCGGCTGGGATCGTCACCGACGGGGTGGTGGCCAGTTCCGATGCGCAGGCCGCCGCGCTTTGGTCGATCCGGGAATCTATCCCGTTGGCCAATCGGCGGATCGGGTCGATCTCGTCCCATGACGTGTCTGTGCCCCTGTCGCTGATCCCTGAATTCATTGACCGGGGCGGGCGGGCGTTGGCCGCGATGGGCGACTTCCGGATCAATTGTTTCGGGCACCTTGGCGACGGGAACCTGCATTACAACGTCTTCCCGCTTCAGGGGCGGGACAAGGCGGAGCATCTGGACCAGCGCGAGGCGATCAAGACCTGCGTCCATGACCTTGTGCATGAGCTGGGCGGATCGGTCAGCGCCGAACACGGGGTCGGGCGGCTCAAGGTGGGGGACCTTGAACGCTATGCTGATCCGGTGAAATTGCAGCTGATGCGCCGGATCAAGGACGCGCTGGACCCCGCCGGGATCATGAACCCCGGCGCGGTGCTGCGGGCGAAAGGCTAGACGTTGAGCAGCAGGTGTTCCCGTTCCCACGGGCTGATCACCTGCAGGAACTCTTCGTATTCTGTGCGCTTCACGATGGAATAAACCCGCGCGAATTCCTCGCCCAGAACCTCGTGCATTTCGGTTGCCGCTTCGAACACGTCCAGCGCGTCGCCCATGACGCGGGGGATGTCTTCCTCTCCGTCATAGGCATCGCCCTTGAACTGCTTGGCGGGCCAGCATTCGTTCATCATCCCAAGATAGCCGCAGGCCAGCGAGGTCGCGATCCCGAGGTAGGGGTTGCAATCCATTCCTGCCAGCCGGTTTTCGATCCGGCGGCTGGCCGGGCTGGACAGCGGCACCCGGATACCGGTGGTGCGGTTGTCGCGACCCCAGGCCAGGTTGATCGGCGCGGCGTGGTCGCGGACATAGCGGCGATAGCTGTTCACATAGGGCGCCAGAACAGCGATGGCCGAGGGCAGGTATTTCTGCATCCCGCCAAGGAAGTGGAAAAAGGCATCGGTCTCGCCACCCTGCGGACCCGAGAAGATATTCTGCCCGGTTTCGATATCCACCACCGAATGGTGGATATGCATGGCGCTGCCCGGTTCTTCGGCAATCGGCTTGGCCATGAAGGTGGCGAAGCAATCGTGGCGCATCGCCGCCTCGCGGATCAAGCGTTTGAAATAGAACACTTCGTCGGCAAGCTTGACGGGGTCGCCGTGCAGCAGGTTGATCTCCAACTGGCCGGCGCCGCCTTCCTGGGTGATCCCGTCAATCTCGAACCCCTGCGCCTCGGCAAAGTCGTAGATATCGTCGATCACCGGGCCGAATTCGTCGACGGCGGTCATGGAATAGGCCTGACGCGCGGCGGCGGGGCGGCCCGACCGGCCCATCATCGGCTCGATCTTCTTGGCCGGATCAAGGTTCCGGGCAACAAGGTAGAACTCCATCTCCGGGGCGACCACGGGTTCCCAGCCTTGCTTGCGATACAGATCGACCACCCGCTTCAGCACATTGCGCGGGCTGTAGGGGATCGGCCGGTCCTTGCGGTCATAGGCGTCGTGGATCACCTGAAGCGTCCAGTCCCCGGTCCAGGGCGCGGCGCTGGCGGTGGACATGTCCGGTTTCAGGATCATGTCGCGTTCGATAAACCCTTCCTCGCCCGCGGCTTCACCCCAGTCACCGGTGATGGTCTGGTAGAAGATGGAATCGGGCAGGTGGAAATAGGGTTGCTTGCCGAACTTCGAGGCCGGAACGGCCTTGCCCCGCGCGATGCCAGGCAGGTCCGAGATGATGCATTCCACCTCGTCCAGCCTACGGCCGGTCAGGTATTCCTTGGCCGCGTCGGGCAGTTTTGATGTCCAGTCGGTGCTCATGGGTCAGAGCTTTCTCTCATTGAAGAACCGGGCGATGCGCTGCGCAAAGGCGGCGTTGTCGACGGGCCGGTCCGTATTGTCGATCGCCGCGTCCAGCAGCGGGTCAGGCACGACACCCCGACCTCGGGTTTCGGCAAGCCCCTTTACAAAGCCCGGTTCAAACTCCGGGTGGGGTTGCACGGTGAAGGCGCGGGTGTCGTAGACCAACGCCGCGTATTTGCAGAAATCGTTGCTGGCGCAGACCTCGGCCCCGTCGGGAATGGCGGTGACCTGATCCTGATGCCATGCGTTCAGCACGACCGTTTCGCCGCCCATGTCGTATTCGGTCCGGCCCACGGCCCAGCCGCCGGCGAATTTCTCGACCTTGCCGCCAAGGGCCTGCGCGATGATCTGATGGCCAAAGCAGACCCCGACCATGGGGACGGCGGCGGCAAAGGCGCTGCGGATGAAATCCTCCAGCAGGGGGATGAACGGCAGGTCGTCATAGGCCCCGTGCCGCGACCCGGTGATCAGCCAGCCGTCACAGTCCTGAACGCCCTGCGGGAAGTCCATATCCACGACGGAATAGACCGCCGTGTCGAATCCCCGGTCGCCCAGCATCTTTTCAAAAAACGATCCGTAGTCGCCCCAATCATCCTTCAGGGCGTCGGGCGAATGCCCTGCTTGCAAAATACCGATCTTCATGGGTCACCAATGGTGTTGTCAGGGGTCAGGTTACGCGCGCTTGTGATTTGCCACAAGCGGGCTGTCAGACCGTGTCGAGGTAGAGGTCCAGCTTTTCGTTTGGGCTAAGCTCGCGGAAGTAATGCAGTTCCTGCCGCTTGGTCAGAACGAAGTTCTGGATCAGCTGTTCCGGCAGGATCCGCTTGGCCAGCGCGCTTTCTTCCAGCGCGTCGATCGCTTCGGCCCATGTGGCGGGGATCTGCGGAAGATCCTGTTCATAGGCGTTTCCGGAAATCGGTGGCGGCGGGGTCAGCCCGTCCTCGATCCCCACGAGGGCAGAGCCAAGCACGGCGGCAAGGAACAGGTAGGGGTTCACGTCGCCCCCGGCGACCCGGTGTTCCACCCGGCGCCCGGCGGGGCTGCCGCCCGGCACGCGGACACTGGCGGTGCGGTTTTCATAGGCCCAGCAGACCCCGGTCGGCGCATGGCTTTCAGGCACCAGCCGGTCGTAAGAGTTGCCATGCGGGGCGAAGATCAGCGCAAGGTCGGGGATGCCCATCAGACAGCCCGCGATCGCCTGCCGCAGCAGCGGCGTGCCTTCATGCGTGCCGTCGGCAAACAGGTTGTTTCCGTCCTTGTCGATGACCGAGAAGTGCACATGCATCCCGTTCCCGGCGTAGTCTTCATAGGGCTTGGCCATGAAGCTGGCGGCCATGTCATGTTTCCGCGCCAACCCGCGCACCAGCATCTTGAACAGCCATGCATCGTCGGCGGCGCGCAGGGCGTCGTCCACATGGACAAGGTTGATCTCGAACTGGCCAAGGCCGACTTCGGATGTGGCGGCCTCGGTCTCGATCCCCATAAGGTCGCAGCCGTCGTAAAGATCGTTGAAGAAGTTGTCGAAGGCGTCCAGCGCCCGAAGCGACAGGATTTCCGCGCCCGGACGGCGCTTGCCGGACCGGGGCGAGGCGGGCTGCCGCAACTCGCGACCCGAATCGTCGACAAGGTAAAACTCCATCTCGGTCGCCACGACCGGGGTCATGCCGAGCGCCTTGTACCGGTCCACCACGCGGGCCAGCGCATGGCGCGGATCGCCGCCAAAGGGCTGTCCGTCTTCGGTATACATCCACAGCGGCAACAGCGCCGAAGGAGAGTGGAGCCAGGGCATCGGAACATAGCCCCGCTCGGTCGGTTGCAGCACGCCGTCGGGGTCGCCGATTTCAAAGACGAGCGGGCTGTCTTCGACATCCTCGCCCCAGATATCAAGATTCAGCACCGACAGGGGGAACCGCATCCCCTCTTCTTCGATCTTGCGGGCAAAGCGGATCGGGATCCGTTTGCCGCGCGCCTGTCCGTTCAGGTCCGCCGCCCCGGCGCGGATGCTTTTGTATTCCGGGTGGGCGTCAAGCCAGCTTGTCATGGTCTCACCTATGGGGGACCAGGGCACGGTGGCGAATGGATGCGGCGACAGCGCGTCGCGCAGACAGTGCGGCCATGCCCTTGGCCCAATGATTATGATCAAATTCTTGAAAGCCGGTTGTAGCGCCTGACTGCCCGCGTTTCGTCAAGAATCGCGGCGGTTCGGGATCACCGGAAAAATTTGATCATATGTTGGATACTCTGGCGACAGCGGGGCAGGCAAGCGAAATCTTTCGCCCCGCTGCGCAGGTCAGCGGATCAGGTTCATCCGCAGGCGCATCTTCTGCCGCCGTTCCTTGGGCAGGTGGCGGTTCAGCTGCCTGTTCACCCGGCCGAAAATGGCGATCACGGTCAGGGTCAGCAGGATGAAATAGAAGGCCAGGATCGGGTAGGGGACGAAGGGATTAAACGTCTTGTCGGCGAAATAGCTGGCGTAATACAGCGCGTCGCCCCGCTGCCCCCAGGTCGGAAAGCCGGAAAAGGACACCAGCGCGGTGGCGTGGAACAGAAAGATCGCTTCGTTCGTATAGGCGGGCCAGGCAAGGCGCAGCATGGTGGGCCAGATGATCCGCTTGAACCGGGGCCAGCCGGACAGGCCATAGGCATCCGCGGCCTCGACATCGCCCTTGGGCACGGCCCGCAGCGCGCCATAGAAGATTTCCGCCGAATAGGCCGAGGTGTTGAGGATCAGCACGATCAGCGCCCCGGCCTGCGCCGAGGTCAGCCAGGGCATGATCCCGTATTGCTTGAGGCTCAGGAACAGGAAGTAGGCAAAGAAGAACTGGATGAACAGCGGCGAGCCCCGGAACACGAAGATGAACCATTCGGCGGGCTTGCGCAGCCAGCGGTTGGCCGATCCCTTGGCCACCGCAAGGGCCGAGGCGATGAAGAAGCCGACCGCGATGGCCACAAGTCCGTAGTACAGGTTCCAGATCATCCCCGATCCGATCAGGGTGAATTGCTGGCACAGGGTGAAATCGTCGCGCGGCAGCAGCCGTTCGCCGATGCCGATGGACCGCAGCCCATAGGCCTGAATGGTTTCCCAGCAGGTCATCATGTCGCCGCCTTCCGCATGGCTTCGCCGCCGATGGTGGCCTGCCCGTGGGTCAGCCGCCGGGTCAGCCGGTCAAAGGCGATTTCAGAGACGCGGGTGAAGGCAAGGTAGAAGATCAGCAGCCCAAGGAAATACCAGATGCGCCAGTCGCCATGCGGGTAATCGGTGAACCGTTCGTTGATCGACCCGCCCAGTTCGCGGGCCCAATAGACGATATCCTCGACCCCCAGAAGGAACAGAAGTGGCGTCGCCTTGATCAGGATCATCCACAGGTTCGATAGACCGGGCAGAGCATAAAGCCACATCTGCGGCACAAGGATGCGGCGGAACACCTGACGGCGGGACATGCCATAGGCCTCGGCGGTTTCAAGCTGGGCGCGGGGCACGGCCTGCATCGCGCCATAAAGAACGTTGGCGGCAAAGGCGCCAAAGACGATGGCAAAGGTCAACACCGCAAGGAAAAACCCATAGGTTTCATGCACCCATTGGGGCGCATTGCCCAAGGGCAGCTTGGCCGCAGTGCAGACGATAAAATCGTTACCCTGCCAGATCGGATCGACCCAGTCGGGGCATTTGATCCGGTGGCGGATATATTCGAACAGCTGGTCCAGCGCGATCACGAAGAACAGGAAAAACGCGATATCGGGCACGCCCCGAACAATCGCGATATAGGCCTTGCCGAACCAGCGCAGCGGGGCAAAGGCGCTGCGGGCCGCCGTGGCCCCGCCAAAGCCGAACAGAAGGGCGGTGGGGGCGGTGATGGCCAGAAGTACTAGGACCGTCAGGAACGACCAATAGAAATTCATGTGCTTGCCCGTGGTCAGGTAGCACGAAAGCCACTGGATGCGGCCGAGGGTATCGGGTTCAGCGCAGAATTCGAACATGGGCGTCCATCAGGAAAGACCCCCGCGCTGGATGCGCGGGGGTCGCTTGGGGTCTTACCAGGTGCTGGCGACTTCCCACTTTTCGATCAGCGCGTTCAGCGACCCGTCGTCCTTCATGGACTGGATCGCCGCGTCGAGGGCGGCCTTCAGTTCGCCATCGGATTCGCGCACGCCGACGCCGACACCGCCGCCGATCATTTCCGACCGCTCAAGCAGGACCAGGCCATCCTGACCCGAGAAGGGTTCAAGATAGGCTTTGTCGGCCAGAACCGCATCGGCCTCGCCATTGCGGACCGCGTTCACGGTTTCCTCGGGCGTCGGGAATTCGACAAGGGTCCAGCCCTGTTCGGCGACATAGGCGGCCTGAATGGTCGCAGCCTGCGCGGCGATCACGGCGCCGGTCACGTCAAGACCTGCGTCCATCGCAAGGTAGGACGACGGATCCGGCGGGGTGTAAGCCTGGGTAAAGTCGATGACCTCGTCGCGTTCGTCGGTGATCGACATGCCCGCGATGATGGTGTCGTAGTTGCCGGACACGAGGTTCGGGATGATCGAATCCCACTCGTTGGTGACCCATTCACAGGTCAGTTCGGCGCGGGCGCACAGCTCGTCACCCAGTTCACGCTCGAACCCGTCAACCTCGCCGGCGTCATTGATGAAGTTCCACGGAGGGTAGGCGCCTTCGGTGCCCATGCGGACAACGCTGTGGCTTTCCGCATAGGCGGCCCCGGCGGCAAAGGCCGCGATCGCCGTGGAGAGCATAAGTTTCTTCATGGTATTCTCCCAGTTGTTGTTGATCTTCAAGGTCAGGCCGGAACGGTGGCGGACAGGAACTGCCGCAGCCGGTCGGTCTGTGGGTTGCCGAACAGGTGGGCGGGGGCGCCTTCCTCTTCGATCTTGCCCATGTGCAGGAACACGACGTGATCCGAAACATCATGGGCCATTCGCATATCGTGGGTCACGATGATCATCGTCCGGCCCTCGCTGGCCAGATCCTTGATCACCCGCACAACTTCCTGCTCCAGCTCCGGGTCCAGCGCCGATGTCGGTTCATCGAACAACAGGGCCTTGGGTTCCATGCACAGGGCGCGGGCAATCGCCGCGCGCTGCTGCTGACCCCCCGAAAGCTGGGCCGGGTAGGCATCGCATTTGTCGCCGATCCCCACCTTGGCAAGGTATTTCCGGGCGGCGTCCTCGACCTCGGCCTTGTCCCGCTTCAGAACGGTGACCGGGGCCTCCATCACGTTTTGCAGGATGGTCATATGGGACCACAGGTTGAACTGCTGAAACACCATCGACAGGTTGGTGCGGATGCGGATCATCTGAGCATGGTCGGCGGGATGGCGGTTCAGCCCGCTGCCCCCCCATTTGACCGGCTCGCCGCAGAACAGGACATCGCCCTGCTGGCTGTCTTCCAGAAGATTGGCGCAGCGCAGAAGCGTGGATTTGCCGGACCCAGACGATCCGATCAGCGACACCACATCGCCTGCATTGGCCTTGATATCGACGCCCTTGAGCACCTCAAGCGACCCATAGGATTTGTGCAGGTCGCGGATTTCGATCACGGGTGTTTCAGTTGTCACGGTCGGCAGCTCTTCCCTGTTCAGGGGCTGAGTAGGGCGGAAATTCCGCCACTTTGCAACGCCCTTTGTGGCTTGACGCTAGGTCGCTTTGCCCGAAACGGCAAGCGCGACTTGCCGATCCGGCACTTCCTCGGGCGGGGTCGGCAGGGGGATGTCATAGGCGCTGTCAGGCAGGGAATGGATGCCGCGCAACCGCAGGGTTTCGCTGTGCCGGGCGGGCAGGGCGGCGATTGCCTCGGCAATGGCCGCGAAATAGGGGGCCGGGTCCTGCCCGGGGCGGGTGACGAAGGTCATGCCGGGGGTTGCGTCCGTGGTGCCGATAACCCGAAGCCGGGGGACCAGCGGATCGTCGATCTGCCCCTGCACCCAGTAGGTATGCGCGTCGATGGCGGCAATATCCGCGCGACCCTCGGCCACCGCCTCCATGCTGTCGCGATGCGATCCGGTGCGGATGTGCGGGGTAAACTGGAACCCCCGCGCCGCGGCCCAAAGCTGGGGCGCGCCATAGCCCGAATTCGACAGCGGTTCGTTATAGGCCAGCCGGTAGTCGGCGCAGGTGGCCGGGTCGGTGGCCGGATCGTCCGCCCGGACCACAAAGACCGAAGTGTAATAGCCGGGATCGACGCCCGGAATGCCATAGTCCGCGGCGCCAATCAGTGTGACCTTGCCCCGAAACCGGGCGCGCCACGGCAGGTTGCAGATCTGCGACAGGACAAGATCGGGCCGGGCCCAGCCGTCCATATGGCCGGTGTCGCGGTCCAAAACGTCGGTGGCAGCGATGCCCCGGCCGCGCAGACCATCCCGGATCAGCACCCACAGGGCATCATGCGCCGCGGCGTGCTGCGGCCGGTCGTACATCGGCAAGGCGGCATACATCAGGCAGGCCGCTCCAGCGACAGGCGGATGCGGTTGCTGTCCTGATCGCTGACGCCCAGCATCGGCGCGACCATGCGCATCAGCTGGTCCTCGTGTTCTTCGCGGATGCCATCGGCCAGCACGATGCGCCACAGCGCCTCGATCACCGCCTCGCGGTCCTCGTAGGGGACCGCATCCTTGATCGCGCGGGTGAACCGGACCGTATCGGGGGCGTCATGTTCCAGCGCCTCGGCCTGTGCGCGCAGTTTGGCCGCCTCGACCGGGTTCAGATCATAGCGGGCGGCGATCATCCGGTCGATCAACGCGATCTCGACCACCTGATAATCCCCGTCGGCCTTGGCCAGCCGCACCAGAAGGGCACAAAGGGCAAGCCGTGCATCCGTATCGGGCAACGGGGCGGGGGCGGGGGCCGTCAGGCGCTTGAGAAGATCAGCGAACATGAAACAAGACATAGGCCAGCAATCCCGCGCGGGGAAGAGGCAAGCGTAGCCGGGATCACAAAGCCGCGAAATGCGCCGACAGCTGGGCCAGTTCCGCCTCCAGCCCGTAGGGCGGGTTCACGATGAACAGACCCGACCCGACCATCCCGTGGTCTTCGCGGGCCGGGGGAAAGGCGACCTCGTGCCGGGTGCCGCCGGGGATCGCATGTTCCAGCGCCGACAGCATCGGGGCGTGGCGACGGTCCCGCAGGATCGGATACCACAGGATCAGCACGCCCACCGGCCATTTGCGATGCACCCGGCGCAGGAACTGGGCCATGGTGTCGTAATCTGCCTTCACCTCGTAGGGCGGGTCCACCAGCAGCACGCCCCGGCCCGGATCGGGCGGCACGGCGGACAGGATCAGCTCCAGCCCGTCGCGCTGGTCGATCTGGGCGCCAAGGCCCATGACCTCGCGCAGGGCGGCAACCTCTTGCGGATGCAACTCGGCAAGGCGCAGGCTGTCCTCGCCGCGCAGAACCTCTGCCGCGATCAGGGGCGATCCGGGATAGGCGCGGGGCCCATGGGTGGCGCGGATGGTCGCAAGGGCGCGGGCAAAGGGGTGATCCGGGGCGAACCAACCCAGACGGTCCACCACGTCGATCCCGGCCGCCGCCTCGCCGGTCTTTTGCGCCTCGACCGCGTCAAGGTGATAGAGGCCCCGGCCCGCATGGGTTTCGAAATAGGACAGGGGTTTCGGCTTTTGCCCCATGTAATCCAGCACCCAGGCCAGAACTGCGTGCTTGTGCACATCGGCCATGTTCCCGGCGTGATAGGCGTGTTGATAGGACAGCATGGCCGGGGCCTTTCGGGTCAGGTGGGTCAAGACCCACCTTACGGGGTCTGTGCGGGGTAAGGTGGGTTTCAACCCACCACCCCGGTCCTAGCTGGCGGGGGCGACAAGCGCAAAGATGAAATCGTCCAGCGCATAGCCGGGGGGGTCATCCGGGGCCAGCGTGAACCCGGCGGCCCCCGGTCCCCCGTCTATGCGCCAGGCAAGGTCCATCGGGCCATGGCGCAAGCGGATGACATCGAACCCGATCGGCGCCCCGTCCCGCCCAAAGATCATGAGAAAGGCGCGCCCCGGCGCGGGCCGACTGCCCAAGGGGTCGTCGTAATCGGCGTGCAGACGAAAGCCAAATTCGGTCTGGTCGGAATCAAAGCGGACGGCAATGGTGCCCTCTCCAAGCGCCCCGACATCCGGAAACCCAACCGGTCCAAGTGGGTAGAGGGCATTCGACCCCAGCCCGTCGTGTAGGGAAACGGCCATGTTCCGCCCCGGTACTCCGGGCGCGATGGGCAGGTCTGGCGGCAGACCCATCAAATTGAAGAACGCATCGAACTGGCCGGGACCGGGACCGGGAACCGTCTGGGGCGGTCGCCCGACGACATGCTCGCCCAAGGTGATCCCCTCAGCCTCGATCAGGCTGTCGACCGACATTCCCGGCTCTGGCTTGCGGACGAAGTCCTCGAAATCCAGCCGCCCGGCAAGGCGACCGGCCAACTCGGCATAGTCTGCGCGGAGAACGTCGGCCTGTGCTGGCAGGGCGGCAAATGCCGCCCAGAACACAAGGCCCCAGCGGATCATACCAACCGCGAGGTTTCCACGGCGGCCCGCACGAAATCGGCGAATAGCGGGTGCGGGTCGAAGGGTTTCGACTTCAGCTCCGGGTGATACTGGACGCCGATGAACCACGGGTGGTCCTTCCATTCGACGATCTCGGGCAGGCGGCCATCGGGGCTGACCCCGGAAAACTGCAGCCCGCAGGCCTCCAGCTTGTCGCGGTATTTCATGTCCACCTCGTAACGGTGGCGGTGGCGTTCCTCGATCTTGGTATCCCCATAGATCTCGGCCACCCGCGACCCTTCGACCAGCGTCGCGCTATAGGCGCCAAGGCGCATGGTGCCGCCCTTGTCGTCATCCGCCTTGCGTTCGACCTTGTGGTTGCCCTGCACCCATTCCTTCAGGTGATAGACGACCGGCTCGAACCGCTTTTCCCCGGCTTCGTGGTCGAACTCTTCGGACCCGGCCTTTTCCAGACCGGCGACGTTCCGGGCGGCCTCGATCACCGCCATCTGCATCCCCAGACAGATGCCCAGATAGGGGATCTTGCGTGTGCGGGCAAACTCGGCGGCCTTGATCTTGCCCTCGGTGCCGCGTTCGCCAAAGCCACCAGGAACAAGGATCGCGTGGAAACCTTCCAGATGTGGGGCGGCGTCTTCGCGGTCAAAGACCTCGGCATCGACCCATTCGACGTTGACCTTGACCCGGTTGGCCATGCCGCCATGGGTCAGCGCCTCTTTGATCGACTTATAGGCGTCTTCCAACTGCACGTATTTGCCGACGATGGCCACCTTGACCTCGCCATCGGTGTTGTGGATGCGGTCCTGCACATCCAGCCATTTCTCAAGGTTCGGTTTCGGTGCGGGCGAAATGCCAAAGGCGTCCAGAACCGCCTGATCCAGCCCTTCGTTGTGATAGGCGAGCGGGGCTTCGTAAATCGACTTCAGGTCATAGGCGGCGACCACGGCCTCTTTGCGGACGTTACAGAACAGGGCGATCTTTTCGCGTTCCTTTTCCGGGATCGGATGTTCGGACCGGCAGACCAACACATCGGGGGCAAGGCCGATGGATTGCAATTCCTTGACCGAGTGCTGGGTCGGCTTGGTCTTCAACTCGCCACTGGCGGCCAGATAGGGCAGCAGTGTCAGATGCATGAAGATGCATTCGCCGCGCGGCTTTTCATGCGCAAACTGGCGGATCGCCTCGAAAAACGGCAGGCCTTCGATGTCGCCCACGGTGCCGCCGATCTCGCACAGCATGAAATCGACCTCGTCTTCGCCGATGCGGATGAAATCCTTGATCTCGTTGGTGACATGGGGAACGACCTGAATGGTCTTGCCCAGATAATCGCCCCGCCGTTCCCGTTCCAGCACGTTGGAATAGATCCGGCCCGAAGACACGGAATCGGTCTTGCGGGCGGGGACGCCGGTGAACCGTTCGTAGTGGCCAAGGTCCAGGTCGGTTTCCGCCCCATCGTCGGTCACGAAAACCTCGCCATGTTCAAAGGGCGACATGGTGCCGGGATCGACGTTCAGATAGGGGTCAAGTTTGCGCAACCGCACGGAAAAGCCACGGGCCTGCAACAGCGCGCCCAATGCGGCCGAGGCCAGCCCCTTGCCAAGGGAAGAGACAACACCACCCGTAATGAAAATATAGCGCGCCATCGGTGGCCGTCCCCCGTTCGTTCATTCCAAATTTTCAGGAAATGCGGCCCGTTGTTCGGTCCATCGGGCCACATACTCACGGGATTTAAGTATAACCGGATTCGCCCCGCGAACGCAACCGGATACGCAATATCCTGTAATTGCCACCCATCGGGCGGCAACAGGTTGTGGTTTCGGCCTTAGTTTGCGCCGGGCAGGAGCGATTCCGTATCGCTACCGGTCGGCGGCAGAAGATCGGTGCCAAGCCCGGTGTCGGCCGGGGCGGCTTCTTCGGTCGCGGCAGGTGCGCCGTCGACGACAGAGGCCCCGGCGGATTTTTCGGCTGCGATGATCGTCAGCGCGATCGAGGTGCAGATGAACCCGATGGCAAGGATCCAGGTCAGCTTGCCCAGTGCGGTTGCCGCGCTGCGGGCCGACATGACGCCGCCACCGCCGCCGCCCATGCCAAGGCCGCCGCCCTCGGACCGCTGGATCAGCACGATACCGATCAGCGAAAGCGCAAGGATCAGGTGGATGACAAGGACAACGTTTTCCATGGGGCTCTCATTCTGCCTGTCGTGAACGGGAGGTATCTAGAAGCAAGGGGCCGTCGCCGCAACCCCAAACCGTGGAAATACGCAGTCTAGGGCGCGTCACCGTCGCGGCGGACGACCGTGCCATCCGGCAGGGTCAGGTAATGCTCGGGATCGGGCCTATCCGCCCGCTCATGCAACCCCAATCCGCGCATCGCCACGAAGAAGGCCATCGCCGGGATCCCCATGAAAACTCCGAAGATGATGGCCCAGCCGATCCCTTCGGGGTGGGCCATCGCGAGGCTCCCGACGATGAGGGCAACCAGGACCAGACAGGCCAGTGACAGGAAATACAGGCCGCGGCCGATGTAGTAGGACGGTCTCATGCGGGCGACGATGCCCGCTCAACCCGGCAGAAATGGGGCCGCGTCTGGACTATTCGTCGACATCATCTATGTCGGACTGGCCGGACAGGCGGCGGCGCACATGGCTCCAGTTCAACCCGATTCCAAGGACCAGCGACATCAGGGCAAGACCGATCCATGTGTTCACGGTTGGGTCTTCAAGGCTGATCCAGCCGTAGTCGTACAGAACCCAAAGGAAGGTCGCCGCGATCAGCAGGATCAGCACCATCCCGAACAGCCCGATCGACCGCAGGGTCGCCCGCAGATAGATGATGTAGCCCACCAGCAGAAGCAGCCCCAGAAACAGGGTCAGCGGCATCTGGGTTTCCCAGTTTTCCATCCCCCAACGGGTCAGGTTCCAGCCGGTCGGGTTATAGGTCGCGGCCAGAAGGACAAAGGCAAACGCCCACCGGATCCCAAAACCAACCATCTGCACGCCCTCTCAGAAAATTCTGTTCAAGCCAAGAATGGCGGTGTGGGCGGCGTTAGTCTAGCCACAGAACGGGACCGGTGCAGGTCCATTCGATCTCGGACTTGTATCAGATCTATGTACATGGATCGCGGGCGGAAATGAGGAATGAAATGATACTCGTCGTTTTGTCGATCATGGCATTCCTTTTCCTGATGCAGGGGTTGGCCCTGTTCTGGCTGTTTCGCCGGTTTGGACAGCGAATGATCGCAGTTTCCCTCGTCTTGATCAGTCTTGTTCTCTGGTTCAAGATCCGGGCGGACCCGTTGGATTTGGTCCTCTCTGTCGTCGCTTTTCCTTGGGTCATTGCAGGAAATGTCCTGCGCGGCGGGGGCCTTGGCTTGTGGCCTTTCGTGGCTGTTTTTGCAGCCGTGCTCTTACTTGGGATGCGTACCATCCCGCGCTCAGGGTGGCCGCTGCTGATTTGGGCCGGAATCATGGTCGCGGTTCTCATCTCTGTTCCCGCAACGGTTCAGAATGAATGGACCCGAATGGTCGCATTTAGAAAGGCATCGGCGCTCGGGTTGGAGGTGATCGACCTGCCAACTTTCACCGAGGCCGTTCAGCGTCGGCTCGGAGCAGGGTCCAATTGGTTCATGGCGAGCAATGGCGAAGCCCGCTCAGCCGAGCACATCTATATTTGGAGCTATGGCGAAATGGATTGGGTTCGGTACGCACCACACAGCTACCCGTATTGAAAATCCGGTTTCGCTGGGCGGCGCGGGCGGCTATACGGGCGCGGGTTTGATCCAAAGGGGATTCCGATCATGGCGAATGTGGTGGTTGTCGGCGCGCAGTGGGGCGACGAAGGCAAGGGCAAGATCGTGGACTGGCTGTCCGAACGGGCCGATGTCATCGCCCGGTTCCAGGGCGGCCACAACGCGGGCCACACGCTGGTGATCGACGGGGCGGTGTTCAAGCTGCATGCGCTGCCCTCGGGCGTGGTGCGCGGCGGCAAGCTGTCGGTGATCGGCAACGGCGTCGTGCTGGACCCCTGGCACCTGCTGAAAGAGATTGAAACGATCCGGGGACAGGGCGTCGAGATCAGCCCCGAAACCCTGATGATCGCGGAAAACACGCCGCTGATCCTGCCGATCCACGGAGAATTGGACCGGGCCCGGGAAGAGGCCGCTTCGAAAGGCACCAAGATCGGCACCACCGGGCGCGGCATCGGGCCCGCCTACGAGGACAAGGTCGGCCGCCGCGCCATCCGCGTGGCCGATCTGGCGGACGAGGAAACCCTGATCGCCCGCGTCGACCGCGCGCTTCAGCATCACAACCCGCTGCGCCGGGGGCTGGGCTTTGAAGAGGTGGACCGCGAGGCGCTGATCGCGCAACTCAAGGAAATCGCCCCGCAGATCCTGCAATATGCCGGCCCAGTCTGGAAGGTGATGAACGAAAAGCGCAAGGCCGGTAAACGGATCCTGTTCGAAGGGGCGCAGGGCGCGCTTCTGGACATTGATTTCGGCACCTATCCTTTCGTGACGTCCTCGAACGTGATTGCCGGGCAGGCGGCGACCGGCGTCGGCATCGGGCCGGGGTCGATCGACTATGTGCTGGGCATCGTGAAGGCCTATACCACCCGCGTGGGCGAAGGCCCGTTCCCGTCGGAACTGTTCGACGCGGATGGCCAGCGGCTGGGCGAACGGGGGCATGAATTCGGCACCACCACCGGGCGCAAGCGCCGTTGTGGCTGGTTCGATGCGGCACTGGTGCGTCAAACCTGCGCCACCTCGGGCGTCAACGGCATCTGCCTGACGAAACTGGACGTGCTGGACGGGTTCGAGACCCTGAAAATCTGCGTCGGCTATGATCTGGACGGTGAACGGCTGGATTATCTGCCCACCGCAGCCGATCAGCAGGCCCGCTGCACCCCGATCTACGAAGAGATCGAAGGCTGGTCGGAGTCGACCGAAGGCGCCCGCAGCTGGGCCGATCTGCCCGCCGCCGCCATCAAATACGTGCGCCGCATCGAAGAACTGATCGACTGCCCGGTGGCGCTTCTGTCCACCTCGCCCGAACGCGAGGATACCATCCTCGTCACCGACCCCTTCGCCGACTGATGGCGGGGCTGTCCTACAAGGCGCGGAAACGCTGGGCGATAGCCATCCTTCTGGTCGGGTTGCCGGTCTATATCGTGGCCGCCGTCACGGTGATCGGGCTGCTCTATCCCGACCCGATGGACAAGCCGTCGATCCTTGTGGAACTGGCGATTTATGTCGGGTTGGGGGTGCTTTGGGCGGTGCCGCTGAAGTTCATCTTCAAGGGGATCGGCAAGGCCGACCCGAACGGGCCGGCCGAGGAATAGGACAGGCGCGGGCGAGTGCCTGTCCGTTGCGCGAGC
This sequence comes from Loktanella sp. IMCC34160, assembly GCF_004145845.1. Lineage (GTDB taxonomy): Bacteria > Pseudomonadota > Alphaproteobacteria > Rhodobacterales > Rhodobacteraceae > SELP01. The sequence continues at coordinate 463,428 of NZ_SELP01000001.1, forward strand.
CGCGCGGAACATCATCCTTCCTTCAGTCGGAAGTAGGTCTTGGCGCGGGCGACCAGCCCGGGCCGCGCCCGACCCGCCCCAAGGGCGGGCGCATTGCGCCGTGTCAATCAGCACAGGCCGCCGACGTGGCGGAACCATAAATCAAGCAGACCTGCCCGGACAAAGCGCCCGCCCCGGGTCGGGCGCGGCCCTTCAATCCACCGGCAAGCCAGACGGCACCCTGTCGGGACGCCCAAGCGGGCGCGTGCCTGCTGCGGTCCCTGTCAGCGCCTCAAGGAAGGCCACCAGATCCGCGATGTCTTCCTCGGTCAGGGCCACCGGCACGATATCCAGCCGCGCTGCCTGCCGCGCCATTTCCAGCCGGTCCTGACGGATCGCGAAATCCCCCTCGGCCAGCCAGGGCACCTCGGGCAGGTCCGCATCGGCGGGCGTCCAGTTGGCCGCAGAGGCCACCGGGTCGGCGTGGTGGCGGATGATCCCCTCCAGCGTCGCATAGGCCCCGTTGTGGCCATAAGGCGCGGTCAGGGCGACGTTGCGCAGGGGCGAGGTGCGGAACCTGTAGGCATCCTCCAGCAGGTCGCTTTCCCCCATCCGGCCCACATCGCGCGGCATCGGGTCGAACGGACGGGTGCGGCCGGGGCCAAAGGCCGGCAGGCCAAGGGCATAGAACGCCTGATCGGTGAAAAGGGGCCCCGAATGGCAGGCCGCGCAATTGGCCTGGCCAAAGAACAAGGCGCGGCCCCGGTCCGCGTCTTCCGGCAGCGGCGCGTCCCCAGCCAGCCAGCGGTCATAGGGGCTGTCGATGCTGATCCACTCGCTGGCCATGAAGGCCCCCAGCGCATTGCCGATCTCGACGATGGTCACCTCGCTTGGGTCGTCGATGTGCTCAAATGCCGAAACGAACATCTCGCCGTATTCGGGGATAGTGCGAACCCGCTTTGCGATGACCGGCCAGCCAAGGTCGATCCGGTCGTGGACCGCGCCTGTCACCTCGTTCTCGCCGACGTTGCCCGCCATCTCGAACTGGGCGGTCAGCGGGAACAGGGCCTGCGCGGCAAGGATGTTGTCCAACCCCTGCGGCAGCCATTCCTCGGCCGGGCTGTCAAAACCGTTGCCGAACTGGTCAGACACCTCCAGCCGCCCGTCGTGGAACATGACCCGGACGGAGCGGTGACCAAGGTTCCACAAGCCCGGCGCGTTGCGCGGCACGCGTTTGCGGATACGGTCGGGGCCCGCGCCGGGGGTGCGGTCAGGGCCGACACCCGCGCCACCCTCGCCGATCCCAAGGCTTAACCCGTCGCCGCTGCCCTGATCGTGGTGGTGGCAGGTGCCGCAGGAAATATTGCGGTTGCCGCTGAGGATCGGATCATAGAACAGCAACTGCCCGATCCGGGCTTGCGCCGCGTCCACTCGCAGGAAATCATCAAGGCTGATCGGTTCGGGGTCCGCCCGTAGCGACCCGGCCAGAAGGACAAGCACCAGATGAAGACCGCAGGCAAAACGATGTTTCATAGGATCATTCTGGCAGGTTGTCTGGCAGTCTCAACCCCGGTCTTCGCCGCCGATTTGGAAGAGGCACGCGACCTGATGGAGGCGGGCGCGTTCACCGAGGCGATGGCGCAGTTCCGGGTGCTGGCGCGGTCCGGCAATGCCGACGCGGAAGAGCTGATCGGGGTCATGTATGCGCTGGGCCTTGGGGTGGAACGGGACGACGAGCGGGCCTTCGACTGGTATCTGCGGGCCTCGCTGAAAGGGCACCCGGGGGCGCAATCCGGGCTGGGCTGGTATTACGAGGTCGGGCGCGGCATCCCCGAACCGGACCTTGTGCGGGCCTACCTGTGGTATGCGCTATCGGCCATCGGCGGGGACGTGGACGCACCGGATTCACTGGAAGAGCTGACCCCACGTATGACGGCCGAGGAACGGGCGCGGGCACAGGTGCTGATCGACGACTACCGGCCATGGATATATCCGTTCCGGTAAGGGGGGCGGGTCCGCATTGCGGGACTTTGATGCGCTTCAAAAAGCAAGCATTAATGACCGGTTCTTCGTTGCCAATTCAGATCGGTAGGCGACGGCCCGAGCCGTTCAGCGATTTGTGTCATCACTTTTACCCCTCGCCAATCGCGTCAGGAACACTGAGAGCAGGATCGTATTCACGGGCCCAAGTATTATGACTAGGAAAAGTAAGAAAGTACCAAGTATGCCTGCAAGAGTGATAATGAATCTCTGCAATGATAGTGTTACCAAAACCTTCTCAGAGGTGATTTCGACATCATCTAAAGCAAGTGCCGCAAGTCTGAAGCGGCCGTCGTTCACGCGACTTAGGTCATAGATTGGAAATGAGCCTAAAACATTGTCCAGTAAGTCCAACGCATCTTCGCGCAGCGCCGTCTCATGGTATTCGTTGGCTTCAGCCAAACGCCTAATTCGATCGTCCTCACCACTTGTTTCGGCTTCCTCCGTTTCGCGTCGCAAAATCCCCTCTAGGGTTGATCTAACGTCAGAAATAGTGCTTTCGCTATTTTCCGAGAACGCGAACACAACGTTGTCATGCTTAAGGTCCGACAGGTAAAATCTGCCGTTTTCGTACCTAAGCGAAGAGGCAACGTCGGCTGTCCCCATTCCCTCTAGTGTCAGGCCACGTGCATCAAACTGTGCTTCCAGAACTATCTTGTTCTCATCACTCAGTTGCACAACAGCCGACTGAACGGTCACCGAGAAGCCACTATTAACTGTGTAGGGTAGGTTCTCGTCCACGCCTTCGGCAATTTGAGCTTCAGTAATTTCTATGATGTAGGGCGGAACAAGAACGAATGCGAGCCCAAGAGCCGCCAGCGAGAAGGCAAGAAATAATATCAGAATTCGACGTAGCATTCGGCTTTTCCCGGATTGTCTCCACGAATACGCTCAACCTATTCCATTTGTAAACGACTAGAACCGGTCATTGGTGCACAGCGAAGAAATAGTGGTATTGGGCACAAGCCTGGCTTCCCCCGCACAAAGAAAAAGGCCGCTCCGGCGTCCCGGAGCGGCCACTGTCTCGGACCTCTGAACCTTTAGTTCAGGTCGGCCTCGTAGGCGGCGGCAAGGTCTGCCTCGGCCTCGCCCACGGCGGCGATCAGCGCGTCAAGGATCTGGTCCCCGCCCTGAACGTTTTCGCGGAACCAGCCCTGCACCGGGGCGGCGGCCTCGGCGAATGCGGCCTTTTCGTCCGGGGTCGGGACATAGATGTCACCGCCGCCTTCAACGAAATCGGCATAGGCCTGGATCGCGCCCCGCTTCGGCGCGGCAAAGGTGGCCTGCTGAAGCGCATAGAAGCCGTCAACGACGACGCGGCGCATCGCCGGGTCCATGTCCATGAATTTGTCGTTGTTCATCCACCACAGGGCGCCCATGTAGGCGTGCCCATCAAGGGTGATGTACTGCAGGCCCGCATCGGGGAATTTCATGCCCATGATGTCGGTGATGCCGTTCTTGGACCCGTCAACAACGCCGGTCTGGAACGAGGTGAACAGTTCCGGCCACGGGATCGGGGTCGGCGAGGCGCCAAGGGCGCGAACCAGTTCCTGCGGCAGGTCGGCGACCACGGTGCGGATCTTCAGCCCTTCCATATCGGCCGGGGTCTGAATGCGCCGCTGGGTGTTGGCGAAGTTGCGCCAGCCGCCGGTGTTGCCGATGGTCATCAGGCGGATGGTGTCGCCGCTGTCTGCAAGGGCCATATCGCGCATGGTGCGCACGAAGTCACCCTGCAGCACATGTTCGGCCACCCGGTCGTCGGCCATCAGGTAGGGCAGGTCCAGAACCTGCACATAGGGGAAGATGCCCGCGGCCCCGCCCGAGGTGGAGATGTAGATGTCGATCGACCCTTCCGACACGCCCTCAAGGCATTCGGCGCCGTTCGAGCACAGCTGGGTGCCGATGAACAATTCCACTTCGATCGCGCCGTTCGACGCGGCTTCGACGTAGTCCTTGAACACGATCAGACCGGCATAGTCTTCGTCCGCTTCGTTCGAGTTCGCAGTGGCGCGCAGGGTGATCGTTTCGCCATGCCCTTCGGCATATGCGGCGACCCCCGCGAAGGAAGCGGCGGTTATGGTCGCCGCGGTCAAGAGATGTTTCAGCATTCGGAGTCCTCCCAGTTGGCTGTCATCTTAGTTGGTGAATTGTGGCTCAGGGCTTATGCACGCCATGTAGCCGACGTCCGGCGAACATCCCAAGAAGTCCGCAAGATAGGGAACCGTCATCGAGATCTGCGGGACATAGGTGATCAGGAAGATCACCGCGACCTCGACCGCAAGGAAGGGCAGGATCGCGCGGGCGATGGTTTCCACCCGCTCCCGGCTGACCGTGGAGGCGACGAACAACACCAGCCCCATGGGCGGGGTGGCAAGGCCGACGGTTAGGTTGACGCTCATGATGATGGCAAAGTGAACCGGGTGAACTCCCAGTTCGACGAAGATCGGGCCAAGGATCGGCCCGAGGATGATGATCGCGGGCCCGGCGTCCAGAAACATGCCCACGATGAACAACAGGATGTTGATCAGGAACAACAGGACCAACGGGTTCTGGCTCAGGCTCAGGATCTGTTCGGTAAGGATCTGCGGCGCATAGGACAGCGACACGACCGTCTTGAACGCCACCGCCGCCCCCACCAGCATCAGCACCGCCGAGGTGGCCAGGGCCGAACGTGACAGCACCGCGATCAGGTCTTTCACGGTCATCGAGCGCAGCACGAAGAAGCTGACTATCAGGGCATAGAGGACCGCGATGGCCGAGGCCTCAGTCGGGGTCATCACCCCGATCAGGATGCCGCCAAGGATGATGATCGGGGTTTGCAGCGGCGCGATGGCCTTTTTGCAGACCATGCGGAAATCGTGGCTGACGCGGCGGCGGTAACCCATCATCAGCCCATGCGCGATGACCAGCATGACGGCAAAGACGATCCACAGGTTGATCTGGTGCAGCTTATCGCCGTTGTCGTCCAGCGTCGCCAGACCGACCCGCACCGACAGGCCCGAATAGACGGCCATCAGCAGGCCCGCCACGTTCAGCCGCAGCAGCAGGAAGCTGACCCAATATTCCACCGGGCTGACCGTCTGGTTCTTGGTGACGATCCGTTCCGCCTTGGGCAGGTCATAGCGGTCGGCCATCAGCCGGACCACGACCATCAGGCCAACGCCGACAAGAATGCCCGGAACGATCCCCGCAAGGAACAGGGCCGCCACGCTTTCGCCCATGACATAGGCATAGATGATCATGATCCCCGACGGCGGGATGATCGGCCCGATCACCGAACTGGCGGCGGTGACGGCGGCGGCGAATTTGCGGGTATAGCCGTTCTTTTCCATCGCCGGGATCAGGGTGGACCCAAGGGCCGAGGTATCGGCCACCGCCGACCCGGACAGGCCCGCAAAGAGGATCGACGACAGGATGTTCACATGGGCCAGCCCGCCGCGCAGATGCCCCATGATCGCCTGCGAAAACTCGACCAGGCGGATCGTGATGCCGCCGCGGTTCATGATCTCGCCCGCCAACATGAAGAAAGGCAGGGCCATCAGCGGGAAACTGTCCATCCCGTTGTAAAAATTGCGATAAAGGACTGACAATTGGCGGGACTGATCGTCCAGAACCAACAGGCCGAAGGGGGCTGCCAGCAGGGCAAAGACCACCGGCAGGCCGATCATGATCAGGATCAGGAATAGGGGCAGGAACCACAACAGCATCAGTCAGCCCCCGCCATATCTTCGCCCCGCAGGTCGGTCAGCCGGTCGGCCCCGCCCATCAGGGTGATCAGGTTGCGCAAGATCAGTTCGACGTTCACGAGGATCAGCAGGTTGATCCCCACCCAAAGCGCCGCGTATTGGAATTGATTGGCGAATTTCGGCCCGCATTTGCCGACCTCGATCCCGAAGGGCCAGCGCAGCGACGACGAACAGCCGCGCCCGGTCAGGCTGTCGACATGGTTGTGCAGCCCCTTGTCCCAGGCGATGACCAGAACCCACATCGAAATGCACAACAGCCCCAGTGACAGCAGCGTCGCGCCGATCTTGGGCAGGGCACGTTCCAGCATGTCGATGGCCACGAACCCGCCCTGCCGAAAGGCCAGCGGCGCCATCAGCCCGGTCATCCACAGCATCCCGAACCGGGCACCTTCCTCGGTCCAGTTGGGGGCGTCGTTCAGCACGTAGCGGAAAAAGACCTGCCCAAGGATCAGGCAGACCATAACGGCAAGAGCCGCGACCGCGATGATGCGGCCGACGGCCAGAACAGCGTTGTTCAGTCGCTCGAGGGGCCAAAGCAGCCCCATCAATACCGCCATTGCGGTCCTCCCTATATCGGGGCGCGATGCCCCGTCCCGTTGGATCGGCCAGGCTCTTTTCGGCCCGGTCCGGATGGGTCAGCCCGGCAGGCTGACCAGTTTGCCGCTTTGGAACAACAGCGGCGCACCCTCGCGAAAGGCGGCGCGGCGCACCCGGCCCACCTGGATCACGTGATCCCCCGCATCATGCGAGGCCTCCAGATCACATTCGAAACAGGCAAGGCAGCCGCCGATGATCGGCACGCCATGATCTCCGATCTCCCAGTCCAGCCCGTCAAAAGCCGCTTTGTTGCGGGCAAACCCCTCGCAGATATAGCGCTGGTGGCTGTGAAGCACGTGAATGGCGAAATGCTTGGCCTCGGCGAAATGGTGGAACCGGTTTGACCCCTTCGCAGGGGACCACAGCACCAGCGGCGGATCGAGGCTGACCGAGGAAAAGCTGTTCACGGTGATCCCCACCGGGCCTTCGTCGCTGTCGGTGGTGACAATGGTCACCCCTGTCGCGAAGGCCCCCAGCGCACTGCGGTAGCCACGTGAATCCGTTGTCGGGTCAAGAACCTGCATCTGATGATCCCAGCCTCCATCCATGTCAGGCGACCTCCCGTCCCAGTGCCGCAGTGTAAAGCTCGAACCAGCGTTCACGGCCCATCTCGACCTTCAGCGCGTCCGAGATCTTGCCGATCCGGCCAAGGTTGTTGGTGCCCATGACCGGCAGGATGCGGGCCGGATGCGCCAGCAGCCACGCGGTGGCCACGGCGGCGCGGTCGGTGCCGCTTTCAGCGGCGATCTGGTCCATCAGCCGGGTCAGGTCGGTATCGGCGGTCATCAGGCTGCCACCACCCAGCGGGGACCATGCCATCGGCGGCAGGCCCCGTTCCTGAAGAAACGCCACATCGCCATTGGTGAACCCGTCATGGGCGGTGAGGCTCAGTTCGATCTGGTTGGTCACCAGCTTGGTCTTCATCGCCGATTGCAGCAGGGTCCAGTCCCAGGGTTTGAAGTTCGACACGCCCACGGCGCGGACCTTACCGCTGGCCACAACCTCATCCAGCACGGCGCCGGTTTCATGGTGGTCCATGAACGGGTCGGGGCGATGCACCAGCAAAAGGTCGATCTTGTCGATCCCCATCAGGCGCAGGGAATGATCGACCGAGGCAAGGATATGGGCGCGGCTGGTGTCGTAATACTTGACCTTCGCATCCGAATACCGGCCGCAGGGGGCGACGATATCGCATTTGGTGACGATCTCGATCTGGTCCTTCAGGGCCGGGGTCAGGGCCGCGCCCATGATCTCTTCGGCCATGTATTCGCCGTAGATGTCGGCCTGATCCATCGTGGTGATGCCCTGTTCAAGGCAGGCCTCGATCTTGGCCTGCACATGCGCGGGCGATGTGTCGGCGTCATCGCCCAGCCGCCACAGGCCATAGACGATGCGGGAAAAGGACAGCCCGTCCTGAATCTCGATCCGGTCCATCATTTGCGCTCTCCTACGCCCAGCGGCGTTGCAGGGGCTTCGGTGGGAACCCGGCCATAGGCATGGGGCATCGAACAGGTCTTCAACTCGGGCAGGACCAGACGGCCAAAATGCTGCGCCTCGTCGATGTGCGGATAGCCCGAGAAGATGAAGGCCCGGATGCCCATCTTGCGATAGTCCTCGATCGCCGACAGCACCTGATCGGCAGAGCCGACCAGCGCCGCGCCACAGCCCGACCGGGCCCGGCCAACGCCGGTCCAGAGATTCGGTTCAATGTATCCGAACTGGTCGGCCAATTCACGGGCGCGGGCCTGATGCGACACGCCCAGCGACGCACTGTCATGGGCCCGTTCGCGGATCAGTCGGCCGTATTCATCGTCCAGTTTCGACACAAGGCTTTCGGCGTATTCGCGGGCCTCGGCCTCTGTGTCGCGGACGATCATGTGAACCCGCAGACCATAATCCAAAGTCCGGCCATGGCGTTCGGCGGCGGCGTTCACCGCCATCATCCGCTCGGCTAGCTGGTCCTTGATTTCCGGCCACATCAGGTAAACATCGCAATGCTGGCCGCACAGTTCCAGCGCGTCCGGCGAATAGCCCCCGAAATACAGCAGCGGGCCGCCGGACTGGTAGGGGCGGACCGGATCGGTGGTCAGCCCTTCGAAATTGTAGATCTCGCCATTGTAGTTGATCTCGTCCTGGGTCCAGGCCTGTTTCAGGATCTCCACCACCTCGCGCGACCGCTGGTAACGATAGGAACTGTCGGCCTTTTCACCGGGGAAGTCCGACGAAATGACGTTCAGTGTCAGCCGGCCCTTCATCATGTGGTCCAATGTGGCCACCGTGCGGGCCAGCATGATCGGCTGAACCTCGCCACAGCGGATCGCGGCCAGCATGTTGATTCGCTCGGTCAGCGGTGCCATCCCCGCGACAAAGCTCAGTGTGTCCTGCCCAACCTGATAGGACGACGGGGCAAGGATATTGCGGAACCCCTGCTTCTCCGCCTCAAGAACGATATCGCGGCAATGTTCCCAGGACGACCGCAGCGCCCCGTCCGGAACGCCAAGATAGCGGTAGTCGTCCGAACAAAGTGCTGAAAACCAACTGACTTCGGCGGCATCAAGGTCCGGCGATGTAATGGGGACGACGGTCATTGGGGTCTTCCATTCGGTGGGTGTGTTCGCGGTCGATTGCCCCTTGCATAGCATCTGAATTTTGATGCATCAATGGTGTATCAATTTGCCGCATTGCCATGGGCGCGGCCAAGGGGGGAACAGGGCTTTGCCACGCAGTCGGCCGGTTACGGCACTTCCGATCTATGTCCAGATCAGCGAGATGCTGATCCGCGATATCGCCGCCGGTCGTCTGGCCGACGGCGCCAAATTGCCGCCCGAACGGGACATGGCCGCCTCGCTGAATACCGCCGTCGGAACCCTGCGCAAATCGCTGCGGATCCTTGAGGAAAAAGGCCTGCTGGAACGGGTGCAGGGCTCTGGAAACTATATCCGGCACCGGCCCTCGGTCGCCTCCGTCTACTCCATGCTGCGGCTGGAACTGAAACAGGGCGGCGGGATGCCCACGGCAGAGGTTCTGTCGATCGACCTGCTGCCGAAGCCCGAAGGCGCGCCCGCCTTCGGCCCGTCGTCGGACGGCTGGCGGTTCCGGCGTTTGCGCTTCCTGTCCGGTGTTCCCGCCGCGATGGAGGAAATCTGGCTCGACGGGTCACTGGCAGAAACAATCGACGCCGGTGCGGTCTCGGAATCGCTCTACCTCTTCTATCGCGAATCGCTGGGGGTCACGATCCTGTCGGCGGAAGACCGGGCCTCGGTCGCGCCGATGCCGGACTGGACCGACCCGCGCTTTCCCATGCGGGCCGGAGAGATCGCGGGATATGTCGAACGGGTCGGGCGCGACAGCCAAGGCCGGGCGGTGGAATTTTCACGAAACTGGTTCGACCCGAGGACGGTCAACTATGTCAGCCGGATCGGCGGAGGAAAAACATGATCAACTACGGGCTTATCGGCTGCGGCATGATGGGGCACGAACACATCCACAACATCGCGCTTCTGCCCGAGGCGCGGGTGACAGCCGTCTATGACCCGGTCGCCTCGCTCGCCGACCATGCCGCGAAAGAGGCGGGGGGCGCGACAGTCTGCGCCTCCATCGCTGAAATGCTGGCGATCAAGGATCTTGACGCGCTGGTGATCGTCAGCCCCAACCACCTGCACATCAGCCAGCTGCGCGAAATTCGTGACACGCGCCCCTTGCCGATCCTCTGCGAAAAGCCGCTGTATACCGATCCGGCTGATGTCGCATTTCTGCAAGACCTGATCGCGGATTACCCCGCCCCGATCTGGGTGGCGATGGAATACCGCTATATGCCGCCCATCGCCGCCCTGCTGGATCAGGCGGAGGGCGCGACCGGCGGGATCAAGATGCTGACGATCCGCGAACACCGCTTTCCCTTCCTGCCCAAGATCGGCGACTGGAACCGGTTCAACGCCAATACAGGTGGGACATTGGTCGAGAAATGCTGCCATTTCTTCGACCTGATGCGGCTGATCCTGAAGGACGATCCGGTGCGGGTCATGGCCAGCGGCGGTCAGTCGGTGAACCATCTGGACGAGAGTTATGATGGGCAGGTGCCGGACATCTGGGACAATGCCTATGTCATCGTCGATTTCGCGGGCGGGGCGCGGGCGATGTTGGAATTGTGCATGTTCGCCGAAGGATCGCGCTACCAGGAAGAGGTCACGGCGGTCGGTCCCACCGGCAAAATCGAGGCGCTGGTCCCCGGCCCGGGCCGGTTCTGGCCCAAGGATCTGGGCGATCCGCCGGTGCCGCAACTGATTGTCTCGCCACGCAGCCCCAAGGGCCCCCGGATGTCCGAGATTCCGGTCGATCCGACGCTATTGGCGGCCGGGGATCACAACGGATCGACCTTCTACCAGCACCAGCGGTTCAATGCCGTGGTCCGGGGCGAAGGTGCGCCCGAGGTGACGCTGGAAGACGGGATGTGGGCCGTCCGGATCGGGCTGGCCGCACAGGAAAGCGCCCAGACGGGGCAGGCCGTCAGCCTCTGATCCTTCGGCCACCCCGAAACAGCAAAGGGCGCCCGCAGGCGCCCTTTTCCTTGACGATCTCTGACCGGATCACTCCATCCATTCCCACGGACGGGTAAAGGCTCCAAGCGCGCTGACAATGTCCTGTTCGGACACGGTCCCGGTCTTTTGCAGCCGGGCGACAAGGCCGCGCTTCTTGTCCTCGACCACCTCTGCCACTTCGGCAGCGGCGTCGGCATGGGCCAGCGCCTCGTTATAGACGCGGGTGATCGCGCGCTTGCGCAGGTCCGGCTTAAAGATCTTGCCCACGGCGGTTTTCGGAAGTTCGGGCAGGATTTCCAGATACTTCGGATGGGCCGCGCGTTCGTGGATCTTTTCCTTGGCATAGGCCAAAAGCGCGTCTTCCGACGCGGTGCCACCCGTCACCAGTTCCACATAGGCGCAGGGGATTTCGCCCGCATGGGCATCCGGCTGGCCGATCGCGCCGACAAAGGCCACGTCGGGATGACCCGCCAGCGCCTCTTCGATCTCGGCAGGGTCGATGTTGTGACCGCCGCGAATGATCAGGTCCTTGGCGCGGCCCGTGATCCAGAGGTAGCCGTCCTTGTCCACCCGGCCAAGGTCGCCGGTGCGCAGGTATTGGGCATTGGATTTCGGGCCGGGATAGAACAGATCGGTGTTCTTGGCCTCTTCCGTATAGGTGTTGCCCATGTAAACGCCGGGGTTCGACACGCAAATTTCGCCCACATGGTCGGTCGGGCATTCCTCGTGGGTGTCCACCGCCATGATCTTGATATCGGTATAGGGGAAGGGGATACCGATCGACCCGATCTTCTTTTCCCCGTCCGGCGGGTTGATCGACACAAGGCAGGTCGCCTCGGTCAGGCCATAGCCTTCGCAGATGGTCACCCCGGCGGCCTGTTCGAACCGTTTATACAATTCAACCGGCAGCGGGGCCGACCCGCAGAAGGCCAGTTTCAGGCTGGAAATATCGGCATCGACCTTGCGCTGCATCAGCGCCGACATGGCGGTCGGCACGGTGATCATGAAGGTGACCTTGTAGCGTTCGACCAATTTCCAGAAATTGTCGAACACCCCGTCGCCGCGATAACCCGCGGGCGTCGGGAACACGATATGCGCGCCCGAGGCCAGCGAAGCCCCCATGCAGACGATGGCCGCGAAGACGTGGAACATCGGCAGCGGGCAAATCTGCACGTCCTCGGGCGAGAACAACAGCCGGTCCCCCAGCCAGGCGTTGTAGATGATCCCGGAATAGCGGTGCTGCGCCACTTTCGGCATCCCCGTGGTGCCGCCGGTATGGAAATAGGCGGCGACCCGGTCCTGCTGAACATCCTCAAACGTCAGCCTGGTCGGCTGCTTGGCGATCTCGGCGTTGAAATCCAGCACCTTCGCCTTGTGGGTCACGGCGACCTTGGGCCGGATCAGCGGCACGATGACCTTTTTCAGCCCCGACAGGTAGCGAACAAGATCCACCTCGAGAACGGTTTCGACATTGGGGGCAAGGCGCACCGCCTCGGCCGCCTTCTGCGGCACGTCGGTCTTGGGGAACCCTTTCAGGGTGACCAGAACCTTGGCGTTGGTTTCCCGCAGGATGGCGGCAATCTGTTCGGCCTCCAGCAGCGGGTTGATCGGATTGACGATCCCGGCCACCTGTCCGCCCAGATAGGTCAGCACCGTTTCGGTGCAGTTGGGCAGAAGATAGGCCACGACATCGGTCGGCCCCACGCCAAGGCTGCGCAGCAGGTTGGCGGTCTGGCTGGTGCGGTCCTTCAGTTCGGACCACGACAGGGTTTCCTTCTTGGACTTGGGGTCCGACAGGATCTGATAGCTGACAGCCGCGCGGCCACCATGGGCGGCGGAGGTTTGGGACAGCATCCCGTATGTGGTGACCGGCAGATCGCGCTTGTCCCACGGCATTTCGTTCACGATTGCGTCGCGATCCGCGACCGTCGCATAGGTCACCGTTAACTCCTCCCTGAATAACGCGGGATCTTCGCCCCGCCTTTTTGTGCCTCAAGAGGTAATCGTTGTGTCGCGTCGCGCAAGTATGACGCAGCGAAACACCCCTTTTGCCGGTCCGTCAGACCACGCTTTCCCGCTTGGGCAGGGTCACCGGACAGGCCTCGGCGGCGCGCAGCTTGTCGGTCAGATGCTCCATGCCAAACTGGGCGGCAAAGTCGCGTTCGGCATTGGTGATCCCGACAAACCCCGCAAGCATCACATTGCCGGAGGGCAGCGAAAACGCCTCGGGCGGGCGTTCGGGCGGGATCATCACCATGTTCATGATCTGGCAGCGGTCGTTGCCGTCCACCGGATGGTTCAGCGGGATCACGTCGTGAAAGGCCAGCGGCTCGCCGTCTACCTGACCGTCGGCCAAGAGCAGGTCATAGGCCAGAAGACTTTGCAGGCGCATGATCGCCCAATCCGCCTTCTCCTCGGTCTCAAGGAAGAACTCGACCCCGACGCCGGATTCGCCGTTGGGGTTGTAATCGGCAGGGTCCACGCCCTGCGGGTCGGAATAGCCAGAGGTGACGTAGAGCCAGCTGGCACGCTCCGCCGTTGGCTTGAATTCGCAGATCTGGAACTCCAGCCAATGGGCATCAACCTCGACATCTCCGAAGGCGCCGAAAACTTCCTGCTGCAATTTGAACGGCGGGCGGTTCGCCTCTCCGAACAGCTCCGGATAGACGTCCTTTTCCCGAATTTTCCTGATCGCTGCCAAATCCATGAATTCTGTCCCTTCCTGTCTAATGACAGGAAGCATCCCGCATTCAGGGAAATCTGGCAAGGAATGGTTATTCGGCGGCCAGACCTTCGGTGAACTGCAGGCGTGCCAAACGGGCGTACAGGCCACCTTCGGCCACCAGCGCCTCGTGGGTGCCCTGCGCCACGATCCGGCCCTCGTCGAAGACGACGATGCGGTCGGCCTTTTTCACCGTGGCAAGACGGTGGGCGACGATCAGCGTGGTCCGGGTTTCGGCCAGCCGGTCCACCGCCTGCTGCACAAGGCGTTCGCTTTCGGCGTCCAGCGCGCTGGTCGCCTCGTCCAGAAGCAGGATCGGCGCGTCGCGCAGGATGGCGCGGGCAATGGCGATGCGCTGTTTCTGGCCGCCCGACAGCATCACGCCGCGTTCGCCCACATAGGTGTCATAGCCGTTGGGCAGCGCGGTCAGGAAATCGTGCGCGGCGGCGGCGCGGGCGGCCTCCTCGACCTCGGCATCGGTGGCATCGGGGCGGCCAAAGCGGATGTTCTCGCGCGCGGTTTCGGCAAAGATCACCGGGTCCTGCGGGACAAGGGCGATTTGCTGGCGGAAGGCGGCGCGGGACAGGTCGGTCAGGGCCGCGTCGCCCATCCGGATCGTGCCACTGTCAGGATCGTAGAACCGCAACAAAAGCTGGATTATGGTGGATTTCCCCGCGCCCGACGGGCCGACAAGGGCCACGGTTTCGCCCGGCGCAACGGTCAGGTCGATCCCGTCCAGCGCGGCCATGTTGGGCCGGGACGGGTAATGGAAGGTGACCCCGTCAAACCGGATCGGTTCGCCCCGCATGTCGGGGGTCGGGGCGGGCTGGTCCGGGTCTTTCACCCGGTCGTCGGCGTTCAGCAGTTCGACCAGCCGTTCGGTGGCCCCGGCGGCCCGCTGTAATTCGCCCCAGATCTCGGACAGGGCGCCAACCGCGCCGGCAACCATGACGGCATAGATGACAAACTGCACCAACTCGCCGACGGTCATCATGTTCAGCCGCACATCGCGCGCGCCAACCCACAAGACACCGACGACGCCCGCGAAGATCAGGAAGATCACGATCATCGTCATCAGCGACCGGGTCGCGATCCGGCGCTTGGCCGAGACAAAGCTTTTCTCGGTCACTTCGGCGAAGCGAGCGGTGGCGCGGACTTCCTGGGTAAAGGCCTGCACAGTCTGCACCGACAAGAGCGCCTCGGAGGCATTGCCCGAGGATGCGGCGATCCAGTCCTGGTTTTCCCGGCTAAGCGCGCGAAGGCGGCGGCCCAGAACGACGATCGGCACGATCACGGCAGGCACGATCAACAGAACCAGCCCGGTCAGCTTGGCCGAGGTGAACAGCATCAGGACCATGCCGCCGAAGAAGATCAGCACATTGCGCAGCGCGACCGAGACGGAGGAGCCGATCACCGACAGGATCAGGGTGGTGTCGGTGGTGATCCGGCTGAGAACCTCGCCGGTCATGATGGTTTCGAAGAACGAGGGGCTCATCCCGATGACGCGGTTGAACACCGCCTCGCGGATGTCGGCCACGACCCGTTCGCCCAACCGGGTGACAAGGTAATAGCGCAGCGCGGTCCCGGCGGCGAGAAGGGCGGCAATGGCCAGCGCCGCGCCGAAATACTGGTCCAGAAGGGTGGTGGCCCCGCCTTCGAAATTGTCGACCACGCGGCGCACGGCCAAGGGCAGGGTCAGCGAAATCATCGCCGTCAGGACAAGGGCCACCCCGGCGGCGGCGATCATCATCCGGTACGGGCGCAGGAAGGGCCAGAGGCCCGCCAGCGCGCCAACGCGTTTCGACTTGGCACGTTCGGCCTCGACGGGCAGCGGGGCGTCAGACATATCGTTTCCTGCATGGATTGGCGTCCACCCCACTTAAGCGGCGGGGGCGCGGGGCGCAAGCCATCGGGTAGGGTGGGTTAAAACCCACCTTACGGTCGGTGGCAAAGGCGCGTCTGAAAGGGGGATGGAGCGGGCGACGGGAATCGAACCCGTATCTCTTGCTTGGAAGGCAAGGGTCTTACCATTACACAACGCCCGCTTCGGCCCCCCGTATAAGATGCAGCGCGGGG
Organism: Loktanella sp. IMCC34160; assembly: GCF_004145845.1. Classification (GTDB taxonomy): domain Bacteria; phylum Pseudomonadota; class Alphaproteobacteria; order Rhodobacterales; family Rhodobacteraceae; genus SELP01. Next base: position 479,126 of record NZ_SELP01000001.1, read on the forward strand.
GAGGTTCAAGCCCCCGCGTCACCGATCGGTTCGATCAACTGCGGCCCACTGGCCCGGTTGGAGTTCACCTCGGTCCGGACGCGGTGCAGGCGCAGGCTGCCATCCGGGGCGGGGCGCATCAGACGGGCCGCGCCCTTGCCCTCTTCGCCCAGCCACAGCGCCCAGTCGGAAGGGTCAAGCACCACGGGCAGCCGGTGATGGATCCGTGCCATATCCGCATTGGCCGCACAGGTGACGATGGCGCAGGCGGTCAGCGGATCGTGGCCCGGCTTCTCCCAGTCCTGCCAGATGCCGGCAAAGACCATCGGCGCGCCATCGGTCCGGGTGACGTACCACGGCAGGGGTTGTCCGCCTTCGGGCCGTTCCCATTCATAGAACCCGTCCACGGCGATCAGGCAGCGGCGCTGGCGGCAGGCATCGCGAAAGGCGGGCTTTTCGGCAATGGTTTCGGACCTTGCGTTGATCAGCAGCGGCCCGTCGGTCGGCGTCTTGTACCAGGCGGGCACGAAGCCCCAGCGCATCGGTCGCAGCCGCCGGGACCCTGCGTCCGAGGTGGCAACCGCGATCTGGTTCGTGGGGCAGACGTTGAAGTTCGGGTCCTGCGGCAGGTCGTTGTCGGGGGTCGCCGCGAACATCTGCGCCATCGCGTCCTGCGGCAGGGTGATTGCCATGCGCCCGCACATCAGCGGACCCGCCCCTTCAGCAGTGTAGAATACTGATACAGCCCCCAGGGCGACAGCGCCTCTTCCAGCGCCAGCCACAGCGGGCGGGCGGTGTCTGTCGCCAGTCCCGCCGCCTTGGTGATCGCGCCGATGCTGCTGTGCCCGTCGATCCGCGCGATCAGCGGCGCGGCTCCGGGCGGCAGGGAGAGGGTGACGGTTTCCTGTCCGCTGTTGACCGGCACCGCGCGGCCCTGCGCCACGGCCCCGGCAAGCGCCTGCGGCGGGCCGCCTTTCAGGTGCGGGATCAGGTCGGGCGCAGCGCCGCTGGCCGGCTGGCGGGGATCATCCGCACGCACGGCATAGCCGACATGGACCTTCAACGTGCCGGACAGGTCTTCGGCCAGTGCCATGCGGGCGGGCCGGTCCATCGCGTCGGGAACGGGGCCGAACCGGGTGGGGTCATACTGCCCGGGCGAGGCGAAATCGGACAGGGCCCAGCCCGCCCCCTCCAGCTCTGCCAGAAGGTCCGGCACCGAATAGGCGCGGTCCTGCCCGTGCAGCAGCAGATCATAGAACCCCGCGTCCGACGATTTGTGATCGCCAAGGTTCAGGTTGCGCTTGAACGGATGCGCCTCGGGCAGGGCGGCAAAGACCTTGCGGGCGGCGGCCAGCCGGTCCTCGGGCGGCAACCCGTCGAACATCGCGCCGAAGGCCCGTTGCAGGGGATAGACCCCGGACCGGCCAAGCGGCGCATAGACCATGAACCCCAGCCCCCCGCCGGGGGCGCAGGCGGCGCGCAGGGCCGCGAACCCCGCCGCCGGATCGGGCAGGTGGTGCAGCACCCCGCAACAGTCGATGTAGTCGAACTGACCAAGATCGGGCGCATCCAGAAGGCTGCCGGTCAGGAACCGGATGTTCTTCAACCCCCGGACCTTCGCCCGCGCCTCTGCCACCTCGCGCGAGGCGCGGGACAGGTCGATATAGGTGATGTCATAGGGGCGGCGCGCGTCCGTCATCAGCTGCGCCAACTGGATCAGCCCGTCACCGGTGCCGCCGCCCGCCACAAGGACGCGCAGGCGCTTGGACCAGTCCCGCTGTCCGCCCCATAGGAAGTGATCCATCTCGACCGGGTTTGACGGGGAGCCTGTAACCAGCCGGGTCTTTTCCTCGGCCGGGTTGCGGGCGGGGTAGGGGAAGGCTTCGTATTGTTCGGAAACGGTGACCATGGGCAGAGCCTAGGGCGGCGCGATCCCAAGGAAAAGGGGGGTGGGTTGAAACCCACCTTACTTTCAGGTCCGCATTTTCGGGCCAGACCTATAGTGGTGGGGAACGGGCGTAAGGTGGGTTTCAACCCACCCGACGGGCGCGTCGGGTTGACCCGGCATGGTGCCTATCCCTGTGGCGAGCGGCCCTAGCGCGGGCCGCGCTGCGCGATCACCACGCCCGAGGCCACGATCGCCGCGCCAACGGCCTGCGCCCAGCTCCACTCTTGCCCCAGCGCGACAAGGATCAGCATCACGTAGAACGGGGCGACGTTGATGTGGAATGACGCCACCGCGACCCCCAGCCGCCCGACCGAGGCGAGCCAGAGGAATTGTGACAGGGCCATGCTGCCGAAGGCGTAGATCAGTAGCGGCAAAAGCGTTCCGGGAACCAGCAGGCCCGGCGGTGCGGCAACGGCCCCAGTCAGCCGGGCGCCGATTGCGATGCAGCCCACGAACAACAATCCGCCCGCAAGGGTGATCGTCGTGCGGCCCACCGGCGACAGGTCAGGGAAATCCCGCACCGTCGCCCAGCTGCCCCAGCTGAACAGGAAACAGGCGGCCACCGCCATTCCCGCCCCCAGCCCAAGGTCCAGCACAGGGCCACCCCCGGCGGCAATCGCCCCGCCGACGACCGAGGCCAGCAGCCCGATGATGAACCCCATACTCAGGCGGCGGTCTTCGAAGATCATCTCGATCACCGTGGCCGCGATCGGGCAGGCGGCGGCGATCACCGCCACCGTGACCGGATCGGTATAGTCCTGTGCCAGAAGCAGAAGATAGGCCCCAAGGCCAAAGGCGATGCCGCCCACCACCGTGCCCCGGCCCCAACGGGCCCGGATCAGCGCCAGCGGCCCGTCCAGCATCACCCAGATCGGAATCAGGATCCCCACCGCCAGCGCCAGCCGCGCGGTGATCAGCATCAGCGGGTCCCAGGTTTGCAGCAGGTAGTCTGCCGCCGGGAACCCGGCCGCCCAGGCGACCATCGACAGAACGGCCAGCGTGTTGCCCTCCAGCAATTGCCGGGGCGGACGCGGCACGATGGGCGGGCCGAGCGGATCGGGGGTCTGGACCATGGTTGGGCCGTTCTGTGGTTGTCTGTTGGGGGCCGGTCGGTAATGTTCCAGCCATGGGGAACGGTGGCGGGGGCCGACTGGCCGGTCTTGCCAGTTCCCGACCAAATGTCGTTTTCCGGCCCCGCGCCGCTGCCAAAAGGCCCGCCATGCCAAGATTTTGCGCCAACCTGACGATGCTGTTCACCGAATACCCGTTCCTTGAACGGTTCGGCGCGGCCCGCTCCGCAGGGTTCGACACGGTCGAGGTGCTGTTTCCCTATGACGAACCCGCGCCAATGGTCCGCGATATGCTGGACCGCAACGGGCTGACCCTTGCCCTGATCAACTGCCCACCTCCGAACTACACCGGTGGGGCGCGGGGCTTTGCCGCCGTGCCGGGGGCTGAGGACCGGTTCCGCCATGATTTCCGGCGCACGCTGCGATATGGGCAGGCGCTGGGCGCGCATCACCTGCACCTGATGGCGGGGGTGGCCGAGGGCGCGGCGGCGCGGGCCACCTTCATCGACAACCTGCGCTGGGCGGCGGCAGAGGCCCCGGAGCAATCCCTGACGATCGAGCCGATCAACCCCGTGGACATGCCCGGCTATTTCCTGAACGATTTCGACCTCGCGCTTGAGGTGCTGGAGGCGGTCGCGGCCCCCAACCTGCACCTGCAATTCGATGCCTACCATGCACAGCGGATTACCGGGGACGTGATGGGCACATGGGACAGATGCCGCCACCGGGTCGCCCATGTGCAGGTGGGCGGGTTTCCCGGACGACATGAACCCGCGGGCGGCGACATCGACTATCCCGCCTTCTTCGCCCGGCTGGATGCCGGAGGCTATGACGGCTGGGTCAGCGGCGAATACAATCCCGCCGCGCGGACGGACGAAGGATTGGATTGGATCAGGTGATCATGCTGACAGGATGCTGTCAGCAGCCCTGTGTCAGAAGGGGGCATCGAAACCCCATCAGGAGACAACAGATGACCACCCAAGCAATCACCGTCTGGACCGAAGTGCCGGTCACCGACATGGACCGGGCCGTGGCCTTTTACAACGCGGTCTTCGGCTATGACATGCAGATCGACTCAACCGGCCCGAACCCCATGGCCCTGTTCGGCAATACGATGGAGGGCACCGGCGGCCATATCTATCCCGGCACCCCGGCCAAGGGCGGCAACGGGCCGACCATCCACCTTGCCCTGCCCGGATCGCTGGAAGACGGGGTCGCCGCCTGCACCAAGGCGGGCGGCACGGTGATTTCCCCCGCTATCGAAATTCCGCCGGGCCGCTTTGCCTATGCCATCGACCCGGACGGCAATTCCATCGGCCTGTTCGAACCCAAAGCCGCCTAGGAGGCCCCCATGCGCCGCGCCGACCGCCTGTTCCAGATCGTGCAATACCTTCGGGGCGGGCGGCTCGTCACGGCGGGGCAACTGGCCGAACGACTCGAGGTCACGCCCCGGACCATCTACCGGGACGTGGCCGACCTGATCGGTTCCGGCGTGCCGATCGAGGGCGAGGCCGGGGTCGGCTATGTCATGCGCGACGGGTATGACCTGCCGCCCCTGATGTTCACCGCCTCGGAAATCGTGGCGCTGGTCGCGGGGGCGCGGCTGATCCGGGCCTGGGGTGGGGTCGACATGGCCGCAAGTGCCGAAGAGGCGCTGGTCAAGATCGCGGCTGTCCTGCCTGACGAGGCCCGCAAGCGCGCCGACACGGTGCAGATCCATGCCTTCGGTGCCCCGGAAATGTCCGATGCGGTCCGCGCACGGATCGACGACATCGAAGCCGCCGCCAACAGCCGCACCCGGCTGGTCCTGCACTACGGCGACGAGGCGGGCCGCAAGTCCGACCGCGTGGTGCGCCCGCTGGGCCTGTGGTTCTGGGGCAAGGTCTGGACCGTCGTCGCATGGTGCGAATTGCGCGACGATTTCCGCATGTTCCGGCTGGACCGGATCCAAAGCATGGAACTGGGCACCCCGTTCCGCGAGGAGAAGGGCAAGCGCCTGCGCGATTTCTTCGCCGAGGAAGCCTATCGGCGCTAGGGCCTGCCCGCGACCTCAGAAAAGAAGTTCAAGCTCTCCGTCTTCCTCGGCAAGGTCCTCGTCCGAAACGGCCGGCATGTCCTCGGACAGTGGCGGCAGGGTGAACAGGTCGGCTATCTCGAATTCACCTTCGTTCGGGATGTCGCTCACGGCAGGATCGGCCCCGACATTGTGATCGTCGCCGATGTGTTCGTTGTGAAAGATGTGGTGCCCAACACCGTTCTGATAGCCGGTGCTGTCATGGTCGTGGCCCACGCCGTGAAGATGCGAAATGCTTTCTTCGTCGTGGCCCGGAGGGGTTGCAGTGATCTTGGAGGAGAGAAAATTTAACCGTGCCATCGAGGCGATCCTTCATAACAAAACTCAAACGCGTCGCCCCCGACCCGTCCTTCCTTCCGTGCCTCCCTCAGATGGGTGGTCCGGAATGAAGTGCGGCCTTGATATGGCAAGAATGGTCCAAAATTTCTATTAATTTCTCGAAATACGATGATCGGCGCCATTATTCGGGGTTCATTGTTTCCGTTTCTGAACAAGCGTTTGAATAGACATCTGACTGGTCGCAAATCTGGCCAGACAGTGAGAATCGGTTCACGCCTTGCTGGACTTGTTCGACGTTTCGACCTGGCCACTTTCCGTGGTCAGGCCATGGCCGCGAATGGCGGCAGGGGCGATTCAGTCCACACCATTGCGGGGTGCCCAAACCGGCCAACAGGGCGCACCTTCAGCCCGTCATTACAACGCGCCCTGCGCCCGCTGGTTCCTGGCCGAGGAAGGCGATCGGAGGTCGGCAAAGGGGCCGTCATTGGGGCTTGTCAGGCCGCGCCGCATTATATATGTCAAAAATCAAATGTAATTTGGAGCGCCCCATGATTCACCCCCGTTTTGCCCCCGTTCTGTCCGGCCTGATCCTGTCTGGCCTGATGACCTTTATCGTCTCCGGCATCTCGACCCTGATGGCCAAAGGCCTGATCGACGGGTTCGCGGCGCAGTGGATGGGGGCGTGGATGGTGACTTGGGCCGTGGCCTTCCCGACGATCCTTGTCGTGGCGCCGCTGACCCGGAAACTGGTGGGCAGGCTTGTTGCCAAGCCCGCCCAGCACGGCCAGCCCGCCTAGCGCGCCGACAGGCTTTCGGCCAGCCGCATCAGCTGCACCGCCTCCGTCCGGTAGCCGTAGGGGTCCGTGCCCCGGTTGGCATTGGCCAGCGCGATGGCCTCGGCCCAGCCCCAGTCGCCCAGCGCGGTGTCGCCGCGCAGCAATTGGCCAAAGCCCGCGATGGCGGCGGCGAACTGCGCCTCGGTCCCGGCGCTGCCCATGTCGGGCAGGATCGGGGTTTCAATCAGCTGGCTGACATCTTCGCCCGGCTCCTTCCAGCGCAGTTTCAGAAACCCGATCTCGGGGCTGTCCCCGGCGTCCGCCGCCGGTTGATAGCGCAGCGGGTCGGTCATCCGGGCCGGGCTGCCCACCGGGGTGATCTCGTAGATTGCGGTCACCGAATGACCCGCGCCCAACTCGCCGGCATCGACCCGATCGTTGTTGAAATCCTCTCGGTTCAGGGCGCGGGTTTCATAGCCGATCAGCCGGTATTCGGCGACGGTGGCGGGGTTGAACTCCACCTGCACCTTCACATCGCCCGCAATGGGGAACAGCGCGCCGGTCAACTGGTCCACCAGCACCTTCTGTGCCTCGTTCAGCGTGTCGATATAGGCCGCCGTTCCGTTGCCGTTCTGGGCCAGCGCCTGCATGGTCGCATCGTCCAGATTGCCGCGGCCAAAGCCAAGGACCGACAGGTAGGTGCCCGTTTCACGCTTGTCGGCGATGAAATCCTCAAGCGCCGAGGGGTCCGACAGTCCGACGTTGAAATCCCCGTCGGTGGCAAGGATCACCCGGCTGACCTCGCCCTCCTCGGCCATGGTGGCGGCGACGGCATAGGCCTGTTCCAGCCCGCCCTGCCCATTGGTTGACCCGCCCGCGCCCAGCCCGTCCAACGCGGCAAGGATCGCCGTGCGGTCGCCCGCCGGGGTCGGGGCCAGAACCAGCCCCGCCGACCCGGCATATTCGACGATGGCCACCTGATCCTCGGGGCTCAGGTTGCCCAACATCAGCCGGAACGACTGTTTCAACAGCGGCAGCTTCGCCGCATCGTTCATGCTGCCCGAGGTGTCGATCAGGAAGACAAGGTTCAGGGGCGGGCGGTCGTCGACCGCCGGCAGTTCGCCCTGAAGCGCGATGTGCAGCAGTTGTGTATCGGGGTTCCACGGGGTCGGCATCAGGCTGATCGTGGGGCGGAAGGGGGCGGCATCCGCGTCCGGCGCGGGGTAGTCATAGGGGAAATAATTCACCATCTCCTCGACCCGGACAGCCTCCGCCGGGGGCAGGGTGCCCCGGTTCAGCGAGTTGCGGATGACGGAATAGGCGGCGGTGTCCACGTCGATGGAAAAAGTGGACACGGGCTCTTCTACGACGACCTTCAGCGGGTTCGTGTCGGCGGAGGGGTAGGCCTCGGTGTCTGGTCCTAACTCAATGAAATCGGAGTGGGCGGTAGGTGCGGGTTCGGCCATCAGCGCATCCATACCCTCGCCAAGTGGTTGCACCGACCTAGCCTGCGGGGGCGGGGCCAGTGGTGCGGCGGCGGGTTCGGGCGCGGCGAGGGCAAGCCCGGATTCATCTTCGGCTCTTTCCTCGGCGGCCAATTCGGATCCGGCGACCTGATCAGTGAGCACCGTATCCCCCTCGGTTACGGTAAACTCCGGGTCCTGCCAGACCGACCGTCCCTGCGGGGTCAGGATCAGCACGCCACAGGCGACGATCGCGGTGGTGACGGTCAGCCCGCCCTTGGTGGTAAACGCCTTCAACATCTCTCCAACTCCTTGCCATAGCCCCTTGGGGGCGGTTGCAGGATTGGGACGCGCGGCATTCCGCGATCCTTGGAGAGCGTCGAAATTTTGCTGCGCCAGACGCAGGTTTTCCGCCCGTTTCCCGGCGTCCGGGCGGGGGGTGGCCGCCGTCATCGCGGCGCGCAGATCGTCAAATTCGTCACGGTCGGTGGTCATTCTGCCTCCTCCGTTTCGCGCAGGGCGCGCAGGCGTTTCTTGGCTTCGGATATGCGCCAGCTGATCGTGCCCTCGGACACGCCCAGCACCTCTGCCGCCTCGGCGTGGGTCAGGTCGTCGAAGACCAGCGCCAGCGTGTCACGCAGATCGTCGGTCAGGCGCGACATGGCGCGGGTCAGCCAGTCCAGCCGGTCCGCAGCCTCGGCATTCGCCGCCTGCCGGTTCAATTCCCAATCGCCCCAGCCATCGGCGGCGCGGGCGGCGCTGGCCTGTCTGCGGCGGCGGTCGTGGGCGGCGTTCACCGCGACACGGTACAGCCAAGTGGTCACCCGCGACTGTCCCTTGTAGCTGGCCAGCTTGGCGGGCAGGGCAGCGCAGATGTCCTGGGTCAGGTCCTCGGCCTCGGCCCGGTTGCCGGTCAGGCGAAAGCACAGGGCGAACAGCCGGTCATACTGCCGGTCAAGCAGGAGGGCAAAGGCCCGTCCGTCCCCGTTCGCGGCCGCCGTGGCCAGGGCTTCGTCGCTGGTTGTCATACGCATCACGATGGGTATGACGCGCGGCAAAGGTCAATCCTTGGGGGCGGTGGAAAATATTTTGCAGGGTGAGGGGGGGAGACATGACAGAAGGCATGCGGCCGCACGGGTGGGCGCGAATGCGCCCGCCATGGGGCGGGCGGGCGCATGCCGGGCCGCAAACGCCCCGGCGAAAGCTGGCTCTCAAGTCCCTTCAGGACGGGCCGCCCTTGGTCGCCTAGTTCGGGTTGTTGCCGGACAGGATCGCGGGCAGGGCGACGCCGCCCCCGCCCCCGGGCAGGGGGCTTTCGGTGATCTCATTCTCGCGCAGACCGCGGATCAGGGCGATCATCGCGGGCGACGACAGGCCGGTCGAATGGTTGCCGCCAAAGCGGTCCGCCTCGCTTGAGGTGTCGATCACGGTGACCGGCAGGGCGGCCACGGCGGCGCTGCTGGTGACGGTGCCCAGACGGGCGCGGCTGGAGCTGACCCATTCCGACAGTTGCAAGGCGCGGTCCTTGTCCGAGGTCATGACGATGAAGGGCTGCGGCAGGGTGCCGATCTCCAGCGCCTGACGGGTGAACAGGTCCACGTCGATATCGGGGGCGACAAGGATCACCCCGGTCAGCTTGGACCACAGGCCCTGCCGCCGGATCGCGCGCTGGCGCAGGGTCTCCATGATCAGCTGCGATCCCATGGAATGACCGATCAGGGTGATGCGGTTCACCTGGCTTTGGTCCAGCTGGGTCAGAAGTTCCTCAAGGCTGTCGCGGGCAAAGAGCACTGAATCCCGGTCATAAAGATAGTCGCCCGCCTCGCCACCAGAGGGCCAGCTGAACAGCACCGGCACCCCTTCGACGCCGAAGTCGTGGACCATCTGGCCAAGACGATACAGGGCTTCGGGGAAATTTGTGTTGAAGCCATGGACGTAAACCACGGCCTCGCGCTGACCGGCGGGCAGGTCAAGGGTGCGGCGGGCGACACGCGCGCCAAAGGCGCGGGCGTCGGACAGCCGTTCGGCCCCGGTGATGCCGAAATGTTTGCGCGCGTCGGCGCGGCGGCGGTGAATTTCGACCTCGCCGGTGCGGTGCCGTGGCGGGACCGAGACAGTGATCTCGGCGTAATGGGTCACGGTCGACCGGTTGCCGGAAAACAGGGCGCGGGTCTCGACCGGGGCGCGGTTGGTGGCGACAAGCACATCCACCTTGTCCGCCGTCTCAAGGGCAGGCAGGACGGTGATCTGGCCGCGCGGGGCGCAGGCCGCGACAAGGCTTACCCCGCCCAGAAGGACGGCACGACGAGTCAGATGGGGCACGGTGTTGGTCATGGGCGCTTCATACAGGGGCGGCAGATGCGCCGGAAGGGGAAACAAGGACGGGCAGCGGGAAATCGCAGGGGGGGCAGGGGCCGGGTAGGTCAGCCGTCCAGACGGGTCAGAATCCCGCGCGGGGTCGAGGCGAATTCGCGCGACCACAAGAGCCAGCAGACCCCCGCGCTGGCCACGATCAGTGGCACCGCGCCCAGAAGCCAGGCCAGCCCGCCAAGCGCGAAATACATCGCCCGCAGCCCGCGGGTGAAGTTCAGCGCGGCGCGGATATTCAGTGCGCCTGCCTGTTCGGCGCGGGTCTTGGTCAGCGGGTCGGAGGGATCGTTGGGGATCGCCCCCAGGAGGACCGTGCCATAGCCGTAAATCCGGTGCGACCAGACGAATTTCAGGAAGGCCTGCGCCAGAAGCAGAACCACCAGCAACAGCTTGATTTGCCAGACAAAGGCTGGGGCATCGGTGGCGGTCAGCTCCTCGGCGACGGTTTCCAGCGGCTGGGTGTTGCCCACAAGGGCCAGAAGGCCGCCAATGGCCAGGAGGCAAGTCGAGGCAAAGAACGATGTGCCCAGCCGCAGGGTGGACAAAAGCGTGGCATCGACAATCCGGTTTTCGCGGGTGATTGCCGCCACCATCCAATCCGTCTGATACCGCGCCATCAGCAGCGTGACCGAAGGCTTCGCCGCCGATGGGTGTTCGATCCGCCAGCCGATGCCGACCCAGCACAGCAGCAGGAACAGGGCGGCAAGGCCATCCAGCGGGGTGAGCAGCGTCAGGTGATCCAGCAGCGACATGGGGCGACCATAAGATGAACCACTTCGACTTGCCATATCCGGAAATTGGTAATATATTTTTACCAAAGCGGAGGGTTTGCCATGAAAATGCCGGTTCCGAATGCGCGCGTCCTGTCAGACAAGGCGCGGATCGTGGCCCGCCTGCGGGCGGTCCTGCCCGAGGGCGCGGTGATCGACGACCCGTCCGAGACGCGGGCCTATGAATGCGACGCGCTGTCGGCCTATCGCTGCCCGCCCCTCTGCGCGGTTCTGCCCGCCACGACCGAAGAGGTCGCCGCCGTCCTGAAGATCTGTAACGAGGCCGGGGTGCCGGTAGTGCCGCGCGGGTCCGGGACATCGCTGGCCGGGGGGGCGCTGCCCACCGCCGACAGCGTGATCCTTGGGGTGGCGCGGCTGAACGCGGTTCTGGAAACCGACTATGACAACCGGTTCATCCGGGTGCAGACCGGCCGGACCAACCTGTCGGTGACCGGCGCGGTCGAGGCGGATGGGTTCTTCTACGCCCCCGACCCGTCGTCGCAGCTGGCCTGCGCCATCGCGGGCAATATCGCGATGAATTCGGGCGGGGCGCATTGCCTGAAATACGGGGTCACCACCAATAACCTTCTGGGCGTGCGGATGGTGATGATGGACGGCACGGTGGTGGATCTTGGCGGCGCGCATATGGATGCCGGGGGGCTGGACCTTCTGGGGCTGATCTGCGGGTCCGAGGGGCAATTGGGCGTGGTGACCGAGGCGACCCTGCGGATCCTGCCGAAACCCGAAGGGGCGCGGCCGGTTCTGGTCGGCTTTGACAGCAACGAGGTGGCGGGCCAATGCGTGTCGGACATCATCAGGGCGGGCGTCCTGCCGGTGGCGATCGAATTCATGGACCGACCCTGCATCGAAGCGACCGAGGATTTCGCCAAGGCGGGCTATCCGCAGTGCGAGGCGCTTTTGATCATCGAGGTCGAAGGGTCGGACGCCGAGATTGCCGAGCAGTTGGAGTTGATCAAGGGGATCGCACAGGCACACAACCCGGTCGAACTGCGCGAGGCGACCAGCGCCGACGAGGCCGCCCGCATCTGGCTGGGCCGGAAATCCGCCTTTGGCGCGATGGGGCAGATCAACGATTACATGTGCCTTGATGGCACGATCCCGGTCAGCGAACTGCCCTATGTGCTGCGCCGGATCGGCGAGATGTCCAAGGAATACGGGCTTGGCGTCGGCAATGTGTTCCACGCGGGCGACGGCAATATGCATCCGCTGATCCTCTATAACGCCAACACGCCCGGCGATCTGGAGAAATGCGAGGCCTTCGGCGCCGATATCCTGAAGCTCTGTGTCGAGGTGGGCGGCTGCCTGACCGGCGAACACGGGGTCGGGATCGAAAAGCGCGACCTGATGCGCGTGCAATACGCACCCGAGGATCTGGAGGTGCAGATGGCCGTCAAGGATGTGTTCGACCCGGGCTGGCTCTTGAACCCGGCCAAGGTGTTTCCACTGGACGACAGCGCGTCGCGCCGGGTGGCGGCAGAATAGGGGGCGCTGCCCCCCGCCCGCGTGCCGCGGCCTCCCCCCGGGATATTTGAAACCCAAAGAAGGACAAGACCAGTGCCCAGCCCCACGACCGAGGAAGAGCTTTCCGGGATCATCGCCGGGGCCGAGGGCCCGTTCCGTATTCTGGGTGGCGGCACCCGGCCCATCGGTCGCCCGGTTCAGGGCACACCCCTGTCGGTGGCGGGCCTGTCGGGGATCACCCTTTATGAACCCGGCGCCCTGACCATGGTGGTCCGCGCGGGCACGCCGCTGGACCAGATCGAAGCCGCGCTTTGGGCCGAGAACCAGCGCCTGCCGTTCGAACCGATGGACCATCGTCCGCTGCTGGGCACCTCTGGCACGCCGACCATCGGCGGGGTGATCGCGGGCAATATCAGCGGGCCGCGCCGGGTGCAGGCAGGGGCGGCGCGGGACTACATGCTGGGCGTCCGCTTTGTGGATGGGGCGGGCCGCATCCTGAAGAACGGCGGCCGGGTGATGAAGAACGTCACTGGCTATGACCTTGTGAAATTGATGACCGGCAGTTGGGGCACCCTTGGCGTGATGACCGAGGTCAGCCTGAAGGTGCTGCCCCGCCCCGGTGCGGCCGCGACCCTGAGCCTGACGGGTCTTGACGATGCCACGGCAGTGCGGGCGATGGCGGCGGCGCTGGGATCGCCCTTTGACGTGTCCGGCGTGGCCCATGACCCGGCGGCGGGCGAAACCCTGATCCGGGTCGAGGGCTTTGCCACATCGGTGGCCTATCGGGCCGGGCGGCTGTCGGAGCTGCTGGCGCCCTTCGGTGCGGCCAATGTCAGTGACGATGTCGAAGGCGTCCGTGCCCGCTGGCGCGAGATCCGCGACGTGCAGACCATGGCCGGTCAGCCCGGCGATGTCTGGCGGCTGTCGGTCAAACCCTCGGACGCGCCGGGGATCGTCGCCCGGGCCGGGGCGGAACAGGTGCTTTATGACTGGGGCGGCGGGCTGGTCTGGCTGCGGCTGGCCGAGGGCACCGACCTGCGGGCGCGTCTTGGCGCATTCGGGGGGCACGCAACCCTGATCCGCGCCAGCGCCGAGACCCGCGCCGCCATCGCCCCCTTCCACCCCGACCCCGCGCCCGTCGCCGCCCTGTCCGAAGGGCTGCGCAAGAGGTTCGACCCCAAAGAAGTTCTAAATCCGAGACTGATGCTATGACACCTTACGACTATCTGGCTGATCGAATATCCCGGTCCGAGGCATCGGCAATTGACAGATTCTGGGAACAGTTTGAAGCTAGTGCGGCGACGCTCGATGCTGTGTTTCGGGGGCAGTCGGGCCAAGATCTGGAGGTGGTGAGCAATACCATGTCAGCGCTTGGCTATGTGCATTCTGATCTGATGTGGGAATTCGGTTCGGCCCCGGATGGGCACCGTCTGTCGATTACGGCGGAGTTTAATGACGCGATGCTTGTACCGGCGAGGGCCATTGTCCGCCGGGCTCCAGACATTTCTGGCTGGACCTTCATGGATGCCCGGCCCGAGCAAGTGTCATTGGAACACTTTAAGAGAAATTTCGAAGCCCGTTTCGGTTCCATGCCCTTGATCTCTGAGGCAGTGTTCAGCCCAGGGAAGGACGGGCGGATTGGCATCGAGGTTTCCGGTGATGGGCCAGATGATGTGCTGAAAACGCACGCTGCGGCATTGGTCAGCGACCTCATGGGGGAATGGGCCGAGCGGCAGTGGCTGGGTCCGGTCCATGTGAGGCCAAGAAAGAAGGGTCTGCTGGCGCGTTTCAAAGCCGCACCTGCGCTGTTGCCCGATGAGTTTCGGGACAGATTCCGTGGCGCGGTGAGATTGTCGCAAGAGCAAGCGCCTTCGAAACCATATTCAGCGGGAAGAACGGACGGCGACGAACAGCACCTTTGGAGGGCAGATGGTATGCCCCCCAGCCATCCGCGAAGCGACCTGCTGACGATGACGGCATGCGATGCCCGGCTGGTCGAAGCGATCCTATCCGATGGACCATTTGCATCGGCGACACATTCGCGGTTTTGTGAATGGTTCTGTCTGCTCCGGATCGCGCGCGACGACCAAGATCCTTCTTTGTTCCTACAACAGCGTCGTGAGTTGGAAGAACAGCTGCAGCACGTGTTGGAAACTGCAGGGGTCGGTGGTGTGGCCTGTACGGGCCAAGGTGAATTCTTCTCTTATCTGGACCTGGCATTGACAGATATCGAGTTGGGACTGGCTTTGATTGAGCAATCCGTTGAAAAGATGAGGCTTTTACCGCGTTCTGACCTGCGGTTTCTGGATCTTGGTTTGCGAGAACGGAGGGTCGGGTTCTCGAGCACTGGCTCGACAAGGACGCACTAGGGGGCCGCGCGATGCAGACCACATTCACCGAAGACCAGTTGAAAGACCCCGGGACGGCGCGGGCCAACCAGATTTTGCGGGCCTGCGTTCATTGCGGGTTCTGCACGGCGACCTGTCCGACCTATCAAGTTCTGGGCGACGAATTGGACAGCCCGCGCGGCCGGATCTACCTGATCAAGGACATGCTGGAAAACGAACGGGTTCCCGACGCGAAGACCGTCAGGCATATCGACCGCTGCCTGTCCTGCCTGGCCTGCATGACCACCTGCCCGTCGGGGGTGCACTACATGCATCTCGTGGACCATGCCCGCGCCTATATTGAACAGCGCTACAAGCGGCCTTTGGGCGACCGGGCGCTGCGCTGGCTTCTGGCGCGTATCCTGCCCTATCCCGGGCGGTTCCGGCTGGCCCTTCTCGGGGCGAAGTTGGGCCGGCCCTTTGCCCGGTTCCTGCCCGATCCCCGGCTGCGGGCGATGATTTCCATGGCGCCGAAACAGATCCCCCCGGTCAGCCGCAACGACGACCCGCAAAGTTTCGCGCCAAAGGGCCCGCGCCGGATGCGGGTCGCGCTGATGACGGGCTGTGCCCAGAAGGCGCTGAACACCGATATCAACGATGCCACCATCCGCCTGCTGACCCGGCTGGGCTGCGAGGTGGTGGTGGCCAAGGGCGCGGGCTGTTGTGGGGCGCTGACGCACCACATGGGCAAGGAGGGCGAAAGCCACGCCACGGCGGCCAAAAACATCCGCGCCTGGGCGGCCGAGATGGACGGTGCCGGGCTGGATGCGATTGTCATCAACACCAGCGGCTGCGGCACCACGGTCAAGGACTATGGCCATATGTTCCGCAATGACCCGCTGGCGGGTGATGCCGCGCGGGTGTCGGCCATCGCCATGGACTTGTCCGAGATCCTGCAAAAGATCGACATCCCCGAGGGGGCGGACAAGGGGCTGAAGGTCGCCTATCACGCCGCCTGTTCGCTGCAGCACGGGCAAAAGATCAAGGACGCGCCCAAGGCGCTGTTGCGCAAGGCGGGGTTCACGGTGCTGGAACCGGCGGACCCGCATCTATGCTGCGGATCGGCGGGCACCTACAACCTGATGCAGCCCGAGATTTCGGGGCAGTTGAAGGCGCGCAAGGTCAGGACGCTCGAGGCGCTGACCCCCGATATCATCTCGGCCGGGAATATCGGCTGCATGATGCAGATCGGGTCAGGGACAGAGGTGCCGATCGTGCATACGGTGGAGCTTCTGGACTGGGCGACGGGCGGGCCGCAGCCGCCCGCGCTGACCGCGCCGGGCAAACGCGCCCCCGAGGTGCCGATCCTGCGCTGAACCAGCTTGGCTGTGCCAGCGTCATGCCCTAATCTTGCCGCAGGCCCGCGCTAGACGGGCGGCGAGAGGTGCAGGATGCGGTTAATTTTCCTTGGTTTGGCCCTGTGGATCGGGGCGGCGCTGGGCGCGGTCGCGCAGGACGGCGCGTTGCAATCGCTGGACACCGGGCAGGATGGCCGCGGCTGGGAGGCCGTGGGCCGGATCGACATCGACGGTAAAGGGTTCTGCACCGGCGCGCTGATCCGCGAAAACATCGTGCTGACGGCGGCGCATTGCGTCTATGACCCGGCGGGCCGGGTGATCGCGGCAGAGCGGTTCCATTTCCTCGCCGGGTTCCGGCGCGGCCGGGCCGAGGCCTACCGCGAGGTGCGGCGGGTGCTGCCACATCCGGACTATATCCACGACGACCGGCGCGGCAGCGACCCGCGGCTGATCGCCCAGGATCTGGCGCTTCTGGAACTGGCGCAGCCGGTCCGCGTGTCGCGGATCATCCCCTTCCCGGTGGCCCCGCAGCCGCGCGGCGGGGAAACCGTTGGGGTTGTGTCCTATGCCGAAAACCGGTCCGAGGCGCCGTCGCTGCAAAACATCTGCACGGTGCTGGGGCAGCAGCAGGGGGTGATGGTTTTCAGCTGCGACGTGGACCCGGGCGCGTCCGGCTCGCCCGTGTTCCGGATCCAGGACGGGGTAGCGCAGGTGGTGTCGGTGGTGTCGGCCATGGCGATGCTGGACGACCGGAAGGTGGCGCTTGGGGTCCAATTGGACGCGCCCTTGCAAGACCTTCTGCTCTTGTTGCAGGAAAGCCCCGGCGGGGCGGGGCAACGGATCCTCGTGCCCGGACAGCGCAACGACACCGGCGCCCGCTTCATCAGCCCCTGAGGGCCGGTGGGTTGAAACCCACCTTACGGTTCAGGGGCTCTGCCCCTCTGGCCCGTTCCGGGCCATTCACCCCGGGATATTTTTGACCCAAAGAAGGGGGGCTGGACTCAGCGTCCATTTTTCTTTTGGTTCAAAATATCCTCGGGGGGCCATGAGTTTTCAGGTGGGGGGCGAAGTGCCCCCGGGGTAAGGTGGGTTTCAACCCACCATGCGCCCTTGCCCCGGGGTCGCCCTTGCGGGCGCCGGGGTACAGGGCCAGGGGCCGTTTTCCGCGAGAATGGGAAAAAGGATTGCCGTGGGGGTGTCCGCCCCCAGGTCCGTTTCCGCGCTCTTGTCCCGCCCCCCGAGGGGGCCGGCAACCAGTCTTCGGATATCCTTGGCGCACCCCTTGTCAGAGGCGCGGGTCAACCGGGGACAGGTCTAGCGGCAAAGGGTTAGGGCGTGGTTGGTCCATCGTGACGGTAGGGGTCTTGAAACGTCTCGGACTGCTTCCCAGATCAAGGGGGCAGGGCGCCACATCCGGGCCTTGCACCCTCATCGCCTGTCCCTGTGGGAAGGCACCAAACCTTGTTATCGCTCAATGGAGGATGACCCATGCGTACCTTTGATCTTGCCCCCCTTTACCGTGCCACCGTTGGTTTCGACCAGATCGCCGACCTGATGGACCGCGTTCTGACCAACGACGCCGGCACCCAAAGCTACCCGCCCTACAACATCGAAAAGACCGCCGATGACAGCTGGCGCATCTCTGTCGCCGTCGCCGGGTTTTCGGATGCGGACCTGTCGGTCGAGGTGCGGGAAAACGCCCTGCTAATTTCCGCCCGCAAGGCGGAGGATGAGGCCGACGAGGGCCGCACCTTCCTGCATCGCGGCATCGCCACCCGCGCCTTCGAACGCCGCTTCCACCTTGCCGACCATGTGCGCGTGACCGGCGCCAGCCACGACAACGGCATGTTGCATGTGGACCTTGTCCGCGAAGTGCCCGAGGCGCTGAAACCCCGCCGCATCGCCATTGCCCGGACCCCGGCGATCGAAAAGGACGTGGTCGACGCCAAGGCGGTGAACTGATCCCAATTTCTCCGGTCCCTCCCAGATGACCGGACGACGGGGGCCTTCGGGCCCCCGTTTTCTTTGCGGCATGTCGCAAACAGGGATTTCTTCCCGCTTCAGCCACCCCTAGGCTGGGTCCCGCAAGACCACGAGTAATGGGGACCGCCATGACCGCTATTCGCACCGATTTTCCGCACCGCGTTGTCGAAACCCCCGACATGGCCATTCCCATGCCCGACGGCACCACCCTGTCGGCGCGTGTCTGGATGCCAGAGGACGCGGGCCGAAACCCGGTTCCCGCGATCCTTGAATATATCCCTTACCGCAAGCGGGACGGCACCCTGCCGCGGGACGAGATGATGCATCCGTGGTGGGCCGGGCACGGCTATGCCACCGTCCGGGTGGACATGCGCGGCAATGGTGACAGCGACGGTCTGATGCATGACGAATACACCGAGACCGAGTTGCAGGATGCCTGCGATGTGATCGCATGGCTGGCCGCGCAGGACTGGTGCAGCGGCGCGGTGGGGATGATGGGCAAGAGCTGGGGCGGCTTCAACTGCCTGCAGACCGCCTTCCTGCAGCCGCCCGCGCTGAAGGCTGTCATCTCGGTCTGTTCGACCGTGGACCGCTATGCCGACGATGTGCATTTCAAGGGCGGCTGCCTGCTGGGCGAAAATATCGGCTGGGGCGCGGTGATGCTGTCCTATTCGTCGCGCCCGCCGGACCCGGCGCTGCGGCAGGGGTGGCGGCAGACGTGGCTGGACCGGCTGGAGGCGAACCCGTTTCTGGCCCCGGTCTGGGCCGCGCATCAATCCCGCGACGCCTATTGGCAGCACGGGTCGGTCTGCGAGGATTACAGCCGGATCACCGCCAAGGTCCTGTCCTTCGGCGGCTGGGCCGACAACTATATGAACACGGTCAGCCATCTGGTGACCAACCTGCCGGGACAGGCCAAGGGGATCGTCGGGCCGTGGGTCCACCAATACCCGCACACCGCCACCCCCGGCCCCCGGATCGGCTTCCTGCAGGAGGCGCTGCGGTTCTGGGACCGCTGGTTGAAGGGCATCGAAAACGGGGCCGAGGATGACCCGGCCTATCGCGCCTATATGCTGGACAGCGAACCGCCGGACTCGTCGACGCCTGCGCGCAAGGGCACTTGGTTGGCCGAGGCCGACTGGCCCACGCCGCGCACCGACGACCGGGTGCTGCACCTGACCGGCGCGGGCCTGACCGGGGATGCGGGGCCACTGTCAGCCGTGGTTCACACGCCGCAGCATCACGGGCTGTATTCGGGTGAGTTTTTCCCGATGGGCCTGAACGCGGAAATGCCCGCCGATCAGGCCCCCGAGGATGCGATGGCCACCTGTTTCGACACCGCCCCCTTGGATGCGCCGCTGGCCCTTCTGGGGGCGCCGCGCCTTCGGCTGCGCCTGTCATCGGACGCGCCGCGCGCCAATCTTGTCGCCCGGTTGTGCGACGTGGCGCCGGATGGATCTTCGGTCCGCATCTGCCACGGGATGCTGAACCTGACCCACCGGGACAGCCGCGCGCACCCGACCGACCTGACGCCGGGGGTAGAAGTCGATGTCGACCTTGTGCTTGACCAATGCGGCTATCGGCTGGCCGCGGGGCATCGGCTGCGGATCGCCCTGTCGACCACCTATTGGCCCTTCATCTGGCCCGCCGCCCATGATGCGGCGCTGACCCTGTCGGCGGGCAGCCTGACCCTGCCGGTCCATCCCGGCGCGGCGGCGGATGAATGCCATTTCGAACCGCCGGAAACCGCGAAGCCCTGGGCGCATCGGACAGTCTCGGACGGTCATGCCACCCGCCGCATCGAAGAGGATATGCTGACCGGCACCCGCACCCTGATTGTCGAGGATTTCAGCAGCGATGTGGAAAACCTCGACCATGGGCTGGTGACCGGCCACGACCTGACCGAACGTTGGACCATCCACCCCGACGATCCCCTGTCGGCCCGCTCCGATATCCGCTGGGAACAGCGGCTATCGCGCGGCGACTGGTCGGTGCGGACGGTGGCGGAAACCCAGATGTGGGCGGATGCGGCGGTGCTGCATATGACCGCCACGCTGACCGCCTGGGAGGGCGAGGAGATCGTGTTCCACCGCGACTATACCCATGCCGTGCCGCGCAATCATTTGTGAGGCGAAAGGAGTCTGCAAAGATGATTGGCTTCGTAGCTCCGGCCAATCGCAAGATTGGCCACGCGCCGACCGCCCCCATGGGCGGCGCGTTCCGCGCCACCCGCGGTCGGCTGGTGCAGGATTAGTGATTGAGTAGGTCTAGACATGCCCAAACTGCTTTTGATCATCCTTGACGGCGTCCCCTACCGCAACTGGCGGCGCCTGTTCGGCAATCTGGAAGGCTGGGTCCAGTCGGGCGAGGCGCGGGTCTGGAAAATGCGGTCGGTGCTGCCCTCGACCTCGGCCTCCTGCTATGCCTCGATCCACACCGGGGTGCCGCCGCAGGTGCATCACATCTGGGACAATGCCGATATCCGGCGGCTGGACCTGCCGGATGTGTTTTCCGAGGCCACCAGGGCCGGTTTGAAGACCGGGGCCGTCACCCATTCCTACTGGTCCGAGTTCTTCAACCGCGCCCCCTTCGACGTGGTGCGGGATATCGAATACGACGAACCCGAGGGGCCGATCACCCATGGCCGGTTTCACACCATGCATGGCTATGGGCATGACAACCAGATGACCCCGGCGGATTACGATCTGTTCGGCACGCTGACCCGTCTGGCCGAGGGGAAGGGGATCGACTACGGCATTCTTCACACCTGCACTCTGGACAGCATGGGGCACCGGTTTGGCCATGACTGCAAGGAAATGGACACGGCCTGTTTCAAGCTGGACGGGGTCCTGGCGCCCTTCATCCACCGCTGGCGACAGGCGGGATACGAGGTGATCGTGACCGCAGACCATGGCCAGTCGGACCGGGGCCACCACGGCGGGCGGGGCGAGGACCAGCAGGATGTGGCGCTTTACTACTTTGGGGCGGGCGAAGGGCCGGCGCCGGACGTGGTGATCGACGAATTGCAGCTGGCCCCCGCGATCCTGACCCGGCTGGGCGTCACGGTGCCCGAGACGATGATGGCGGGATCGTTCCTGACCTAGTTCGCATGTTGGCGCGGGAGCACGGCCGAAGGCCGCCCGCGCATCGGCTGCCCGTCACGGCGGGCTGGCGATCTGGCAAAGGTTCCGCCCAAGCCGGACGTCATTCGGATGTGGCGCGATAAAGTGCGTGGCCAAACGGGCCGTTCGCCACCCCACGGGCAGGCAATGCGCGGGCTACTGCCGGGCGGGCGGTTCCACCTCGGCCCATGTGCCGGGCCGCAGCCCTTCGACGGTGTAGGCCCCGACCGACCAGCGCACCAGCCGCAGAACGGGCAGGCCCACATGGGCGCACATGCGCCGGACCTGCCGGTTGCGGCCTTCGGTGATGGTGATCCGCAGCCACGCATCCGGCACCGATTTGCGGAACCGAACCGGCGGGTCGCGGTCCCAGAGCCAGCCGGGTTCCTCGACCTGATCCACCTTCGCGGGGCGGGTCATCCCGTCTTTCAACTCGACCCCGTTGCGCAGGGCGTCGAGGGCCGCCGCATCCGGCGTGCCTTCGACCATGACGAAATAGGTCTTGGGCATCTTGTCCTTCGGGTCGGTGATCCGCGCCTGAAGGATGCCGTCATTGGTCAGCAGCAGCAGCCCCTCGCTGTCGCGGTCCAGACGGCCCGCCGGATACATCCCCGGCAGGTCGAGCCAGCGGCCAAGCCCGGGCCAGTTGCCGTCGTCGGTGAATTGCGACAGCACGTTCATCGGCTTGTTGAAAGCGATCAGCCGGGTCGGACCCTTGGGACCACGGGGGCGGGGGCGCGGGCGGCTCATTTAGCCCCGGCCAATCGCCAGATTGGCCACGCGCCGACCGCCCCCGTCGTGCGAGTAGCACGCCAAAGGCGTGACGGCGGCGCGTTCCGCGCCACCCGCGGTCGGCTTGGCGTAGAGTAGGACGGTCGAGACCCGTTTCCACACGAACTGCGAAGGCGGTTTGGCAATTGTATCGTCCTTTGCCATCCCTAATGCGCCTCGGCCCAGTTTGCCCCCTGTCCGGCGTCCGCCTTCAGGGTCACGGCCAGTTTCACCGCCGGTTCGGCGGCCCCTTCCATGACCTCGCGGGCGCGATCGATCAGGGCGTCGGTCGCGTCTTCCTCGACCTCGAACAACAATTCGTCGTGCACCTGTAACAGCATCTTCGCAGGCAGCCCGGCAATTGCCCCATCCATCCGCACCATGGCCCGCCGGATCACATCCGCCGCAGTCCCCTGAATCGGCGCGTTGATCGCCGCGCGTTTGGCAAAGCCCGCGCCGGGGCCTTTGGCGTTGATCTCGGGCGTGTGGATCTTGCGGCCGAATAGGGTCTGGACGTAGCCGTGTTCCTTCGCAAAGGCCACGGTGTCATCCATATAGGCGCGGATGCCCGGGAAGCGTTCGAAATAGCGGTCGATGAAGCCCTGCGCCTCGTCGCGCGGGATGCGCAGGTTGCGGGCAAGGCCAAAGCCGGAGATTCCGTAGATGACGCCAAAGTTGATCGCCTTGGCCTGCCGCCGAATGTCCGGGGTCATCTCCTCCAGCGGGACGTTGAACATCTCAGACGCGGTCGCGGCGTGAATGTCCTGCCCCTCGGCAAAGGCTTGTTTCAGAGCGTCGATCCCGGCCACATGGGCAAGGATGCGCAATTCGATCTGGCTATAGTCAAGGCTGACCAGAACCTTGCCCGGCTCGGCAACAAAGGCCTCGCGGATGCGGCGGCCTTCCTCGGTCCGGACCGGGATGTTTTGCAGGTTCGGATCGGTCGAGGCCAGCCGCCCGGTGTTCGCCCCGGCGATGGAATAGGAGGTATGAACCCGCCCCGTATCGGGGTTGATGTGGTCCTGAAGCGCGTCGGTATAGGTCGATTTCAGCTTGGCCAATTGCCGCCAGTCCAGAATGCGGCGCGGCAGGTCGTGGATGGTGGCAAGGTCTTCCAGCACATCCGCGCCGGTGGAATAGGCCCCTGTCTTGCCGCGCGCGGGCTTCTTTCCGTCGGGCATTTCAAGGTTCAATTCGTCGAACAGAATCTCGCCCAGCTGTTTGGGAGAGCCCACGTTGAACGGGCGGCCGGCAAGGGCGTGGATATCGGCCTCCAGCCCGGCCATCTTCTGGGCAAAGGCGTTCGACATGCGCGACAGGGTATCCCGGTCCACCTTGATCCCCGCCATTTCCATCCGGGCCAGCACCGGGACCAGCGGGCGTTCCAGCGTCTCGTAGACCGTCGTCACCTGCTTTAGGTGCAATTGCGGTTTCAGATGTTCCCACAGGCGCAGGGTGATGTCGGCATCCTCGGCCGCATATTTCACCGCATCCGCGACCGGCACCCGGTCAAAGGTGATCGCCGATTTGCCGGTGCCCAAAAGCGATTTGATCTCGATCGGGGCATGGCCAAGGTATTGTTCGGACAAAAGGTCCATTCCGTGCCCGTGCAGCCCCGCGTTCATCGCGTAGGACATCAGCATCGTGTCGTCGATGGGGGCGACGGTGACGCCGTAGCGGGCGAAAATCTTGGCGTCGTATTTCATGTTCTGCCCGATCTTGAGGATCGATGCGTCCTCAAGCACCGGTCGCAGCAGATCCAGCGCCTCGGTCACGCCCATCTGGCCGGGGGCGAGGTCGTCCGAGCCGAACAGGTCGTCGGCGGCACTGGATTTATGGATCAGCGGGATATAGCAGGCCTGCCCTGGATCGACGCAAAGCGAGATGCCCACAAGGTCCACCCGCATTTCATCAAGCCCGGTGGTTTCGGTGTCGACCGCCACATATCCACGGGCGCGAATCCGGTCGATCCAGCGTTGCAGGGCGGCGGCATCGCTGACGCATTCATAGCTGTCGACGTCGAAGGGCACCTGTTCCGGGGCGTCCGGCTCCACCGGGTCGGCCCCTTCCGGGGTCTTGTCGGTGATGACGGGCGGTTCCACGCCCAGCTTGTCCGCGACCCGCTTGGTCACCGTGCGGAATTCCATTTCGGCCAGGAAACCCAGAAGGATATCCGGCACCGGGTCGCGCACCTCCAGATCGTCGAGCGTGAAATCAAGCGGCGTGTTGCAATCCAGTGAAACCAGCTGCTTGGACAGTTCGATCTGGGCGCGGTTGTCGATCAGGGTCTGGCGGCGTTTCGGCTGTTTGATTTCCTCGGCGCGGTCCAGCAGGCTTTCCAGATCGCCGAATTCGTTGATCAGAAGGGCGGCAGTCTTGATCCCGATGCCGGGCGCGCCGGGGACGTTGTCCACGCTGTCGCCGGCCAGCGCCTGCACATCGACCACACGCTCTGGTCCGACGCCGAACTTTTCGACCACGCCGTCGCTGTCGATCCGCTTGTTCTTCATCGGGTCGAGCATTTCGACGCCGCCGCCGACAAGCTGCATCAGGTCCTTGTCGGACGACACGATGGTGACGCGGCCCCCGGCATCGCGGGCCTGACAGGCCAGCGTGGCGATGATGTCGTCGGCCTCATAGCCTTCGATCTCTTCGCAGGCGATGTTGAAGGCGCGGGTCGCCTCGCGGGTCAGGGGGAATTGCGGGATCAGGTCTTCGGGCGCGGGCGGGCGGTTTGCCTTGTATTGGTCATACATGTCGTTGCGGAACGACTTGCCCGAATAGTCGAAGATCACGGCGACATGGGTGGCCGCGTCCGGCCCGGTGTTCCCGTCCACATAGCGTTGCAGCATGTTGACGAACCCCGATACCGCGCCCACCGGCAGGCCGTCGGATTTGCGGGTCAGGGGGGGCAGCGCATGGTAGGCCCGAAAGATAAAGGCGGACCCGTCGATCAGGTGAAGGTGATGCCCCTTGCCGAATGCCATTGCCTGTCTCCCCCGCGCGTTTTCTGGTCCTGACTATGTGGCACGAAGCGGGGCGGGGATAAAGTGGGGGCGGTCGCCCTTTCAGGCCGGGTCGCTTGCGGCCTGGCATGCGCCCGCCATGGGGTGGGCGGCCGCATGCCTGCGGTGTTTGCAGGCCCCAGCCTCAGCCCCGCACCCGGCTGTTGTCCGGGTCATAGGGGCAGGGCGGGATCACGCGGGCGGGGAAATGGGTGCCCAGCATGTCAATGGCTACTTCCGTCCCGACCTCTGCCCGGTCGGGGTCCAGATAGGCCAGCGCAAGGTTCAGGTTGGTACGGTATCCCCACTCGCCCGAGGTGACGGTGCCGACGACCCGCCCATCGGCCATGACCGATGATCCGGGCCGCGCCGACCGGTCGTCGCAGTCGACCGCAAGCGTCACCAGCCGCTTGCGCGGCCCCGTGGCGGTGCGGGCCAAGAGCGCCTCGCGCCCGACAAAGCCGGGCTTGTCCAGCGTCACGAACCGGCCCAGCCCGGCCTCGAACGGGTCAAATTCGGTCAGGATGTCGGATTTCCAGTGCAGGTATCCCTTTTCCAGCCGCATCGCATCTACCGCGCGGCTGCCGAACAGGCGCAGCCCGTGGGCATCCCCCGCGCGGAGCAGCGCAAGATAGGCCGCGTAAAGCTGGGCGTTGGGCACGTGGATTTCATAGGCCAGTTCGCCCGAATAGCTGACCGCCATGACCACGGCCGGGGCGATGCCGACGAAACATTCGCGCACCGACAGCCACGGGAACGCGGCCGCCGACCAATCGCTACGCGACGCGGCCGACAACACATCGCGCGCCTTTGGCCCGGCCAGCACAAGGATGGTCCAATCGTTGGTCAGTGACCGGATCGTGACATCCTCGCCCGCGTGCAGATGCGCCCGCAGCCAGTCCATATCGTGATACTCCGCCGCCGCCGCCGACCCGAACCAGATCCGGTCCGGCCCCCGGTCTGAGGCGGGCAGGTTGGCGATGGTCGCCTCGGATTTCAGCATCCCGTGGTGGTTCAGCAGATAGGCAAGGCCGACCCGCCCCGGCTTACGCGGCAGACGCCCGCAGATCATCCGGTCAAGGAAGCCTTGTGCGTCCGCACCGGTGATTTCGTAGCGGTTGAACCCGTTCACCTCGGTCAGGCCGACATTGGTCTGCACGGCCTCCACCTCGGCCCCGACGACCGCGTGCACCTCGTTGAAGCGGAACCCCAGCGTTTCCGCGAAATCCGGTGCGGGTTTGATGTAATCGACCCGTTCCCAGCCGTTGACCACGCCAAACTCCGCCCCCTCGGCGGCAAGGATCGGGGTCAGGGGGGTGGTCTTCATCGGCCGCCCGGCGGGCCGGTGTTCGTGCGGATAGTGAAAGCGGAATTCGTTCTGGTAATCCTCGATCGCCTTCAGGGCGGTCAGTTCGACATTGGCGTGTCCGGTGAACCGGCGCGGGTCCAGCACCCAGGTGTCATAGCAGGCCTCGCCATGGACGATCTGCTGCGCCAGAAGCCAGCCGTGACCGCCGCCTTCTCCCAGACCAGCCCGCAGGCCGATGATGCAAAAGGCGTTGCGTTTACCGGGAATTGGCCCGACCAGCGGCGCGCCGTCGATCGTATAGGTGATCGGCCCGTTGACGACGGTGTGGATGCCGACCTCGGTCAGGGCGGGCATCCGGGCAAAGGCCCCTTCCAGCACATCCGTCACCCGGTCCAGATCGTCGGGGCAGAGCGCATTGACGAAATTCGGGTCGATCCCGTCCATCCCCCATGTCTTGCAGCCCTGTTCGTAGAACCCGACAAGCAGGCCGTTCTTTTCCTGTCGGCAGTAATAGTCGCTGATCGGGCAGCGGATCAGCGGCATCCGGTGGCCCGCGTCGCGGATCGCGGGGATTTCCTCGGTCAGGAAATACTGGTGCTCCATCGACATGACGGGGTGGTGGACGCCCATCATCGCGCCGACCTCGTTCACCCGGTAGCCGCAGGCGTTGACGACGATATCGGCGTGGATCGTGCCCTTGGGTGTCTCCACCTCCCATGTGTCATCGGACAATTGGCGCAGGGCGGTGACGGGGGTCTGGCGGTGCACCTCGGCCCCGGCGGTGCGGGCGCGGCGGGCCAGCGCCTGACACAGCTGCGCCGGGTCGATATCCCCGTCCAGCGGGTCCCACAGCCCGCCAATCAGGTTGTCAGTGGAAATCAGCGGGTGACGGCGGGCGCATTCCGCCGCGTCGATCACCTCGAAATTCACGCCCATGCCGCGGGCCATCGACGCAAAATGCCGGTAGCCGTCCATCTGCGCCTCGGTATTGGCCAGCCGGATGCCGCCGTCGCCGTGGTGGTAATTGATCGGATAGTCGGGGTCTTCGGACAGTTCCTTATACAGCGCGATGGAATGGCTTTTCAGCCCGACCATCGTCTGGTTCATGCCGAAATTCGTCACCTGCGCCGCTGAATGCCAAGTGGTGCCAGAGGTCAGTTCGTCCCTTTCAAGCAGCATGACATCGGTCCAGCCCTCCTGCGTCAGGTGATAGAGCGTGGAACAGCCCGCGATCCCGCCGCCGATCACCACAACCTTTGTCCGTGTCTTCATCGCCTGTCCCCTTTGGCCCGTCGCGCCCATGTCCGCCGCTTTGCCCCCGTCGATCAAGGGGAGGGGCACAGTTTCGAAATATTCGAATGTGGAATGCGAAAGACATGCAGGCGCGACAGTTTCGTTGATCCCCTGCGGGAACTGGCTTTTGCTGTCCCGTGACGGGCAGGAGGAATGCGGGATGGACAGGCCGCGCAGGCGCAGTGGCGGACGACAGGACCGGTTGGCCCTGCGGGCGGCAGGCCCGGACAACCCCTGCCCACCGGGGCAGCGGGGCGGGCAGTATCGGCCCCTGTCCGATGCCGATTTGCGGGCGATCTATGACACCGCCCTGCGGCTTTTGGCGGAACTGGGCCTGGGCGAGGTGCCCGCCCGCCTGCGCGCCGACCTTCTGGCGGCGGGCGCGGTCGCGGACGGGCGGGGCCGGGTGCTGTTCCCCCGCGCGCTGGTCGAGGACGCCATCGCGGCGGCCGCGCGGGTCTTCACCCTGCACGGACGGGACGAGGCCCGGTCGATCACGGTGGGCGGCGAGGCGGTTCATTTCGGAACCGGCGGCGCGGCGGTGCAGACGCTGGACCTTGAGACCGGGCTTTACCGCCCCTCGACCCTTGCGGACCTGCATGATTTTACCCGGCTTCAGGACCGGCTGGAAAATGTCAGCTGGTTCACCCGTTGCTGCGTCGCCACCGACCTTCCGGATGTGTTCGACCTCGATGTGAACACGGCCTATGCGCTGGTCCGCAACACCACGAAACCGGTCGCGACCTCCTTCACCCTTGCGGACCACGTTGCGCCCATCGTTTCGCTGCTGGATATCGTGGCGGGGGGCGACCGCGCGTTTTCGAAACGCCCCTTCCTCAAGGCGCATATCAGTCCGGTCATCTCGCCCATGCGGTTTGGCGAGGACGCGGTGGATGTGGTCTATGAATGCATCCGGCACAACATCCCCATGTCCTGCATCACCGCCGCGCAATCCGGGGCGACCGCGCCCGCGACCCTTGCCGGGTTTCTGGCGCAATCGCTGGCGGAAACGCTGGCCAGCCTAGTGATGGTCCATGCGATCCGGCCGGGGTTTCCGATGGTGTTTTCCAACTGGCCGCTGGTGATCGACCTGCGCACCGGGGCCTTCGCGGGCGGCGGCGGAGAGATCGCGGTGATGAACGCTGCCTCGGCCCAGTTGTCTAACTGGCTGGGGCTGCCGTCGGGGGTGGCCTCGTCAATGACCGATGCCAAGGCGATCGACGCGCAATACGGGGCCGAAAAGGGGCTGACCGCGCTGGCCGCCGGTCTGGCCGGGGGCAACCTGATCTATGAAAGCTCGGGCATGACCGCCTCGCTTCTGGGGGCGAGTTTCGAGGCTTTCGTTCTGGACAACGAGATGATCGGACACATCTACCGGACGCTGCGCGGGATCGAGGTGAGCGAGGAGACGCTGGGTTTTGAGGCGATCTGCGACAGCGTGCTGGGCGAGGGGCATTTCCTTGGCCACGCCCAGACCCGCGCGGCGATGGAGCGGGACTATTACTATCCCCCGTTGGCCGACCGCGACCCGCCGGTGACATGGGCCGAAAAGGGCGCGCCGGACATCTGGGACAGGGCACGGGAAACTGCGCGGGACATTCTGGACACGCACCGCCCCGACTACCTGAGCACCGAACAGGATCGGGCGATCCGGGCGGCGTTTCCGATCAGGCCCGTTCCCTCCGGTCCCTAGGCCGGATCATTCACGCAGACGTCGTAGGCGCCGATGATTTCGCTGGCCAGCAGGTCGGCGTCCTCGTCCTGCATGGCATATCCGATGACAGAGACCCGGATGATCTTGCGCCCGGCCCATTCCCCATGTGTCGGATAGACCTTGCCGCGGTCCTGGACACGATGCAGCACGCGCATGGTCAGATCGTCGCCGTCCGGGCCGTCCCCACAGGCAATCGCGACCTGATTGGAATGAATCTCGTTCAGAACCGAAATGCCCGGATGCGCCGAGACCTTGGCGGCGATGCGCGCGGCCAGCCTGCAATGCCGGGCGACAAGTTCGCGGACGCCGGCCCGCCCCAGATGCCTGAGAATGGCATAGCTTGGAATGCCACGCGCCCGGCGTGACAGTTCGGGTGTGGAATCGGAGGGTTCCCAATGGGCCGTGGTATCCGGAAGATAGGCCCCGCGCGCAGACATGGAGGCCACCAGCGGCGCGCGATCGCGCACGATCACCATGCCCGCGTCAAACGGCGCATTCAGCCATTTGTGAAGATCGACGGCCCAACTGTCTGCGTCGCCGACATGGGCGAGCCGGTCGCGCAGGTCCGGCACAGCGGCGAGCCAAAGCCCAAATGCCCCGTCCACGTGAACCCAGCCCTTCTTTTCCCTGACAAGGGGTATCAGCTCTGCAAACGGATCGAAGGCGCCGGTGTTGATCTGCCCGGCCTGAAGAACGACGAGGGGCGGGGCATCGCAGTCCGCCAGCGCCTTTTCAAGCGCGGCGGGCTTGATCCTGCCTTCCGCGTCGGTCGCGACCCTTTTTGCGCGGGCCGCCCCAAGGCCCGCATAGCGAAGGGCGGCGAAGGGTGCGGAATGCGCGTCGGCCCCGATAAGGATCGGAAACTCGGGCGCGCCGAACAGCCCGTCAGCCTCCACATCCCAGCCACGGGCGGCAAGCAGCGCATGCCGCGCCGACATGATGCCGACCATATTGGCCACTGTTCCCCCGGTGACCAGCCCCGCGCCACTTTCGGGAGGCAGAGACAGCAGGTCGATCACCCAGTCGCAGACGGCGCGTTCCATTCCGGTGACAGCGGGCGTTTCGAACGACGATCCGGCGTTCTGACCCCAGGCCGAAACGAGAAAGTCAGCCGCGACCCCGACAGGATGCGATCCGCCGAGCACATAGCCATAGAACGACGGCCGCGCCATGCTGTGGATCGCGCCTTCGGCGTCGCGAATGATATGTGCGATCACCTCGTCTTCGGGGCTGCCGGTCTCGGGCATCCCGGTCAGGAATTTCGCCACCGCGCTGTCCAGATCGACGGTCGGTCGCGCGGGTGCATCGGGTAGGTCTTCGCGGTAACGTTGGGCCGCAGCAGCGGCATCGGTCAGCGCCTGGGCTTGCGCGTCGGTAAGGCCGCGTCCCCTGTTGTTCCGGTCTGCCATTGGGTGCCTCGTCCTTTAAGGGGTGGCGCCAGTATGCCGGATTTTCAAAAGAATTGCGCCTGCAATATTTTGGCATCCGCTTCGCGCATGCGACGGGCGAGGCCGGGATTTCTGCCGCATTCGAAATCTAGGTCGAGCCTGCGTTCGTCTCGCTTGCCAGCATTTCGAACCGTCCGGCCAGCCATGGGTAGCGCGTGATGGTCTGGTCGATGATCTGCCGCTGCACTGCCCCGCGCAGCCCGGTTTCGATCAGGGCGCGGATCGGGGCGGGCAGGTCTTCGCGGCAGATCAGGGCGATGGTCCGGGAAAATGCCCGTCCCGGCACGGGCGCGGCGCATAGCTCGCCGTGATAGCGCTGGGCGCGGGCGAAGGTCAGCGCGGTGGTGATGGTCCACCCCCGCCCGGCCGCGACCATGGCAAGGATGGCGTGGGTGCTTTCGAACTCCATCCGTTGCGGGAACCGCGCGCCCAGCCGCCGCAGCTGCGCCTCGATCCGGCGGCCGATCTGCTGTTTGCGGCTGTAGCGCAGAAGCGGCAGGGCGTCGGCCTGCCCCTGAAGGGCGGTCAGGTCGGGGGCGGGGCCGGGCAGGGACCGGGGCGTGACCAGGATGAAGGGGTCGCGCAGGATCGCGTCTTCGATCAGCCCCGGCGCTTCGCGGTCCATCGCGGCGGCGATGCCCACGTCCACCTGTTCGGTTTCCAGAAGCTCGATCACCTCGTGCGAGGGGCGCGAGAGCATGGAAAAATCGCAGCGCGGCATGGCAGCGGACAGGTGCTGCACCAACGCGGGCGCGACATCGGTGTCGAAGTCTTCCAGATGGGCGATGCGCAACAGGCGCACCACGCTGGCCAGATCGCCGGACCACAGGTCCGACACCCCCATCCGCAACAGCCACATCGCCTCGTCCACCCGCCGCAGCAGGGTTTCACCGGCGGGGGTCAGCCGCATCGGCCGCCTGCCGTGATCCAGAAGCGGGGTGCCAAGCGCGGTTTCAAGGCAGGTCAAGTGGTGCGACGCGGTGCTGATCGACACCCCAAGGCTGTCGGCCCCGTCGCGCAGCGTGCCGCAGCGGGCGACGGCCTGAAAAGCTTCCAGCCATTTGAGGCTGAGCGGGGATCGTTCCATGGCCTGTTCATCCCGGACACCTGACCCGCACAGTTTCGGGTTTTTCGAAACTGCGTCAAGCGCGGCGCGGTCAGCCGTCCAGCCTGGTCAGGGTCCAGCCGTTCGCCTGCAACAGCGACAGAACGCCGGTATCGCCGGGCAGGTGGGCCGCCCCAAAGGCGATGAAGACGGGGCCGTCGGTTGCCGACGCCGCCGTTTCGATCACCGGGATCCAGGCGATGTTTCGGTCGGTCAGCATTGTCTGTTCCATCTCGGCAAAAAGGGCGTCGAATTCTTCGGCGGTCATCGAAGGGACGAACCGTCCGGTGATCTTGGCCAGATACCAGCCCCGGATCGGCTGCCCTTCGAAATAGGCGTCGGTCAGGGCGACCATCATCGCATCCTGAACGTCATTGGGCATCAAGCTGGCCTCCAGCCCGGTGACCTGTTCCTCGAAGGTGCCGGAGGCAAGGAAATCGAGTGTGGTGCGCCAGTCTTCCAGCGATTGCACTTGGGTGCCCGTGTCGGCCACCGCGTTCATCAGCATGGTATCAAGCCCCACGTCCCCGGCGGCCATCGCGGCGGCGGCACAGGGGGCCATCGACAGGTTCAGCGACAGGAACCACGGCTGCATCTTGGCGGCCATGAAGCCGGGAATGCCCCGGGCGATCGCCGCCTGCTCAAGAGCCGCCCAGATGTCCGGCGCCAGCAGGTCGGGCAGGGTCGGGCCTTCGGTGATGGTGAACAAGGGCGGGTTCGACACGATGTGCCGCTGAAGCGCGCGCTGATCTTCCAGCGTCGCTTCGACCAACAGAAGATCCGCCCCGGAAAGGTCGGGAAAGGCCATGCCGAAAACCTTGGGCAGCCGCCGGTCGGGCAGGTGGATGGTGCCAAGGATATGCAGCACCTCCTCGCCCCTGGTCGCCTCCCAATACAGGCCATCGGCGAAAGGGGTCTGCGCGATCAGTTCGGACAGGTCGGTCAGTTCCCCTTGGGTCAGCATCTCGGTGATCGGCGGGCCGTCGCACAGCGCGGCAACCGGGGTGCCGAGGCCGGCAGAAAGGGCGAGGGCGGCAAGGGAACGAAACAGACGCAATGGACAAACCTTTATGCAAGCCGGGGCGTGCGGGAAGGCTAGCGGCGGGCCGGTCCGGTGTCCACCGGATCAGCCCGCCTGACGGGGCTCGCCGCCCGGGCCGCGCACCAGCCGCCAACCCAGCCGCATCAACGCCTGTCCCAGCCGCACCCGCAGGCCGGGGCGCGGGGCAGGGCGGGCATCGCGGGCAAAGCGCGGGTCACTGGCCAGTTCGATCAGAAGCGCCCGATGCTGTGCCATGGGGACATCGGGAATGGGCGCATCGGCGGGGCCATGCGGCGCGGCGTGCAGGTCGGGCCAGAGGTCAAGCCGCTGCGCCTGTCCGCGCCGGACATGGGGGCGGTCCTTGTGCCGTGGATCGGCGGGAAAGGGGGCGGGGACGACACGATGGTCGACCACGAAGATCGGGGAAAACATTGGAATGGTCCTGGAAAAGGGTCTGTTCAAGACGAAGGCGGACAGGCAAGCGGTCCGCCATAGGGCTGCAACCGGCCTAGCAGGCGGTAAAGTTATAACCTCTCGACATTGCAGCCTCCTTTTCCGGCCCGGAGTTCGGGCGGTTTGTGCGGCGGTGATAGCCCGGTCACGCGATTCCGCAAAGCCCCTTTGGAACTCTCCTCTCGATTGCGTGACTTTTTTGCCCCTCCGGTTCTTGACAGAGGCGGGGCCGTCCCATACCTCTCCGCCGTTAGCACTCGACCTGAATGAGTGCTAACGGCCCCGGAGGAGGGGTCTGACAGAGATAATTGACAGTCAAGGAGCTGCAACGATGGCTTTCAAACCGCTGCACGACCGCGTTCTGGTCCGCCGCGTCGAATCCGACGAAAAAACCAAGGGTGGTCTGATCATTCCCGACAGCGCCAAGGAAAAGCCCGCCGAAGGCGAAATCGTGGCCTGTGGCGAAGGGGCCCGCAAGGATTCCGGCGAACTGATCGCGATGGCCGTCAAGGCCGGTGACCGCGTTCTGTTCGGCAAGTGGTCCGGCACCGAAGTCACCGTCGAGGGTGAAGACCTGCTGATCATGAAGGAAAGCGACATTCTCGGCATCATCGCCTGAGATACGCCCCTTCCCTGAAACCAACTTTAGACGAGGAATACAGCAATGGCTGCTAAGGACGTCAAATTCGATACCGATGCCCGCAACCGCATGCTCAAGGGCGTCAACACCCTTGCCAACGCGGTGAAGGTGACCCTGGGCCCGAAAGGCCGCAACGTGGTTCTGGACAAGTCGTTCGGTGCCCCGCGCATCACCAAGGACGGTGTGTCTGTCGCCAAGGAAATCGAACTGGAAGACAAGTTCGAGAACATGGGCGCCCAGATGGTGAAGGAAGTTGCTTCCCGCACCAACGACGAAGCCGGTGACGGCACCACCACCGCCACCGTTCTGGCCCAGGCCATCGTCAAGGAAGGCATGAAGTCGGTTGCCGCTGGCATGAACCCGATGGATCTGAAGCGCGGCATCGACATGGCCACCGTCAAGGTCGTCGAAGCCATCCGCGCCGCCGCCCGCCCGGTCAACGACAGCGCCGAAGTTGCGCAGGTCGGCACCATCTCCGCCAACGGCGAAACCGAAATCGGCCGCCAGATCGCCGAGGCGATGCAGAAGGTCGGCAACGAAGGCGTCATCACGGTTGAAGAGAACAAAGGTCTTGAAACCGAAACCGACGTCGTCGAAGGCATGCAGTTCGACCGCGGCTACCTGTCGCCCTACTTCGTGACCAACACCGACAAGATGATTGCAGAGCTTGAAGACTGCATGATCCTGCTGCACGAGAAGAAACTGTCTTCGCTGCAGCCGATGGTTCCGCTGCTGGAATCGGTGATCCAGTCGCAGAAGCCGCTCCTGATCATCGCCGAAGATGTCGAAGGCGAAGCCCTCGCGACCCTCGTTGTGAACAAGCTGCGTGGCGGTCTGAAGATCGCTGCCGTCAAGGCACCGGGCTTCGGCGATCGCCGCAAGGCCATGCTGCAGGACATCGCGATCCTGACCGGCGGTCAGGTGATCTCGGAAGACCTCGGCATGAAGCTGGAAAGCGTCACCATCGACATGCTTGGCACCGCCAAGAAAGTGTCGATCACCAAGGACGAGACCACCATCGTCGACGGTGCCGGTGAAAAGGCCGAGATCGAAGCCCGCGTGGCCCAGATCCGCAACCAGATCGAAGAAACCTCTTCGGACTACGACCGTGAAAAGCTTCAGGAACGTGTGGCCAAGCTGGCTGGCGGTGTTGCCGTCATCCGCGTCGGCGGCATGACCGAAGTGGAAGTCAAGGAACGCAAGGACCGCGTTGATGACGCTCTGAACGCAACCCGCGCTGCTGTGCAGGAAGGTGTTGTCGTTGGGGGTGGTGTCGCACTGGTTCAGGCTGGCAAGAGCCTTGAAGGCCTCAAGGGCGCCAACAGCGATCAGGACGTCGGCATCAACATCATCCGCAAGGCCATCGAGGCTCCGCTGCGTCAGATCGCAGAGAACTCGGGCGTTGACGGTGCGGTTGTCGCTGGCAAAATCCGCGAGAGCAACGACCCGACCTTCGGGTTCAACGCGCAGACCGAAGAATATGGCGACATGTTCAAGTTCGGCGTGATCGACCCGGCCAAGGTTGTGCGGACCGCGCTTCAGGACGCAGCTTCGGTTGCTGGCCTGCTGATCACCACCGAAGCCATGGTTGCCGACAAGCCGCAGAAAGACGCCCCGGCGGGCGGCATGCCCGACATGGGCGGCATGGGCGGCATGATGTAATCTGCCGATCCAACGGATCATGGGGAAGGGGCTGCCGAAAGGCGGCCCCTTTTCTATTGTGGGATCGGAACTGTCGACAAGGCACGCGGCCGCCCGGGTGGGCGTGGAACACGCCCGCCTTGGGGGCGGGCGGGCGTGTGCCGGGCCGCTGCGCGACCCGGCGAGGCGATCTGCCAACCTCAGTCGAAGATATCTTCGATCCCGTCCCAGATTTCCTCGGCGATCTTGCCCCACAGCCGGAACCCGTTGCGGGACTTTCGTTTCGCCTTGCGGGGGCGGTCCGGCGGGTCATGGGGCATGGACCGGGCCGGATGGGCCGGGGCCGACCGGTGTGCGGGAATCGATTTCCGGGCCGACGAGTCGTCTTTCCGCGGAATGCGCTTCAGGTCGTGCAGGGGCGCACCGCAGCTGGAACAGGCCAGTTCGTGCCGCACCTTGCCGCGCAATTCCAGCACTGCGCGATTTCCGCAGTAGCAACAGGTCGCGATCTTGGTTACCGGCACCGGCGCCTCCTATCCATCAGCCTTTCGATGCATATAGGGCGACCGCCGCCGCGTTCGAGACATTGAGCGACCCGAACCCGCCGGCAAAGTCGATCCGCACCAAGGCGTCACAGGTGGTCTTGGTCTTGTCGCGCAGCCCTGGCCCCTCGGCCCCAAGGACCAGCGCCACGGGCCGGTCGCGCTGCCCCTCGATCGCCTGTTCGATGGTCTGCTCTGCCTCGCCATCCAGACCGAGCACGAGGTAGCCCATGTCCTTCAGCGCCTCCATCCCTTCGGCCAGATTGCGGATGCGCAGATAGGGTTGCCGTTCCAGCGCGCCGCTGGCGGTCTTGGCCAGTGCCCCGGTTTCGGGGGCCGAATGGCGCTGCACGCCGACGACAGCCAGGGCACCGAACACCTCGGCCGAGCGCAGGATCGCACCGACGTTATGCGGGTCAGTCACCCGGTCCAGAAGGACGATCCGGGCCGGGCGGTCGCCCGCTGGGATCGCCACATCCTCCAGCCGCCCCCAATCCAGCGGCTTGACCTCGAGCGCGGCACCCTGATGGACGCTGTCGGCGGGGACGGGGGCCGCGAATTTGCGCGGGTCCGAGATCTCGGGCGTCATGCCGGAGGCGGCGATGGCATCGGCCAGTTTCGCCTCGGCGTTCAGGGTCACGACCAGCCGCAGCCGGGTCCGTGCGGGGTTCAACAGCGCGTCGCGCACCGCGTGCAGCCCGAACAGCCAGACGGTTTCGGCGGCGGCCGCCCGCTTGGCCTGTTCCTTTTCGACGACCCACTTGGGTTTCTTCATGGCAAATGCGCCTTGTGATTTCACGGTTCCCCCTGAATGCGACGGGCCGCGCCGGGGTGCAAGGGAAAGCCGGAAAAGGGGGTGAATTTCGCCTTGACGGGGCTACGTGCTGCGCATATTCAGCCCCTCGCAACGGCCCTTCGGGCGCCGTTCGGGCGACGAGCTGCAAGGTGCGGCAGCGGACTGTAACTCCGCCGGGGAGACCCATGCCTGGTTCGATTCCAGGGTCGCCCACCATCCCCCCCAAATTCAAAACGATGGTGATGCCGCGATTGCGCGGGCCGGGGTTGTTCGGCATGGTTGCGCCCATGACCACGACCCGTCCCATGCTTCACCTGTTCTGTGGCAAGATCGCTGCGGGCAAGTCGACCCTTGCGGCGCGGATCGCAGCCGAGTCGGGGGCGGTCCTGATTTCCGAGGATCACTGGCTTGCCGCGCTTTACGGGGCCCAGATGACCAGCCTTGCCGATTATGTCCGTTGTTCCACCCGGCTTCAGGCGGCGATGGGGCCGCATGTGGCGGGGCTGCTGCGGGCCGGAGTCTCGGTTGTTCTCGATTTTCCGGCCAACACGCCGGGGCAGCGGGCATGGATGCGGCGGGTGCTGGACGACAGCGGGGCGGATCACCGGCTGCACCTGCTGACCCCGCCCGATGCGGTCTGTCTGGACCGGCTGCACGCCCGCAACGCGGCGGGCGACCACCCCTTTGCCGCGACCGAGGCGCAATTCGCGCAGGTGTCAAAGCACTTCAGCCCGCCCACGGAGGACGAAGGGTTCACCGTGGTGCCCCACGGGCCGGACCAGCGATAGCCCCCTTGGGTTAGAAAGCCGGACCCTAATATGAACCTCTGAGGTCTTCGTAGGAAACCATCGCATGGTCGCGATAGGCGGGTCGGGTTTGCAGGCGATCATAGTATTGACCGAGATTGGCTAGCGCCGGTCGCGACCAGTTCAGGCTATGGTATCTGTGCAGGATGTGTCCGCAGGCGATGTCGGCGAAAGTAAACCGCTCACCATCCAGCCACGGTCCATCGCCGATGCGTTGGTCCAGCATCGCTGCCAGTGGGATCAGCCGTGCGGTCGCGTCGCGCAGGATGGCCGGATCGCGGGTGTCCGGGGACAGGCGAACATCATAGACGAATACCTCCAGAACCGCCTCGGTGAAGGTGCCCTTGCCCCATTCGGCCCAAGTATCAAGAGGGGCCCTCCGGGCCGGGTCTGCGGGCCAGAACTCGTCGGACCCATAGCGCGCCGCGAGGTATCGCAGGATCGCGGCGCTTTCGAACAGGCAGAGGTCTCCGTCGATCAGAACGGGGACGCGGCCCATCGGGTTCATTTTCAGGTAATCACCGGTTCGGGTTGAGGCATGGCCATGGCCATAATCCTCCCGGTCATATTTCAGGCCCAGCTCGGCAATGGTCCACATCACGAGTTGAACGCTGGAAGAATTGCGCCGACCGAGAACCTTGATCATCAACGTCACCTGTTGCCTGCATATGCCCCGTCAGGGCCGCCGATCCCTGCTAGGGGATCAGCACCTCGTTCCGGTTGAACTGCGCGAAATCCATGGTGCCGTCGTCGAAATAGATCTCGACATAGACGCTTTCGACGCTGTCCGGCGGCAGGGTCACGTAGGGTAGGAAATTCACCATATCAGTGATCGAATTCGGGCTGGCCGTGTCCGCATAGCAGGGTTCCAGCGGAAAGACGGTTTCGGCAGGGGCGCCGTTCAGCCCGTAACGGACCTCCCACAGGCCGCAGCGCCAGGAGAGAAGATGGGTGAAATACAGCAGGTCCTGCCCCTCGTACAGCCGGACCGCGACCCAATTGCCCTTGGTCATGCCAAGGATCGGTTTGATTTCCACGGCAGTGGTGAATTTGCCGGTTGGCACCTGCGGTTCCGGTTCGCGGGCCGACAGATCGTCCAGCGCGGTTTCGGCGGCGGCGGGGGCAGCGGCCATAGTGTCCGGCGCCATGCCATCGGGCGCGGGCGTGATCCCCAGCGCGGTTCCGATCAGATAGGGCAGCATCAATTCCCACATGGTCAAATCCTTCCTGTTATCGCGGCTTTCGCCGGGCAGGCCCCGGCCCTATAGTGGTCCCAAAATCAGTGCGGGTACGAGCAGACTATGGCGCGAAAGAAAGCTTCTGGCCAGAATTTCAACATCATGGTGGTGGGGCAGGGCGGTCGCCTGCAATACGAGGCGCTGTTGTTTGCGGCCTCTTTGCGAGCGAAATCGCCGGGGTTTTCGGGTCGGTTGATCGTGGCGGAACCGCAACCCGGCCCGCGCTGGATGAAAGACCCGCGCATCGCCGCGCCGGTCCGCGATGCGCTGGCGGATCTGGGGGCCGAGATTGTCCCCTTCGAGAACCGGCACTTCGGAGAGGTCTACCCCTATGGCAACAAGATCGAGGGGCTTGCGGCCCTTCCCGCCGGGGAACCTTTCGTCTTCTTCGACAGCGATACGCTGATCCTTGACGAGCTGACCGCGCTGCCCATTGATTTCAACCGCCCCGCCGCGTCGATGCGGCGCGAAGGCACCTGGCCCGAGGAAGAGCTGTACTGGCCGGGCTACACGGTTGTCTGGAAATCGCTTTACGACAAATTCGGACTGGAGTTTGAAAGCACGCTCGACCTGTCGCAACCCGATGAATACTGGCAGCGCTACCTCTATTTCAACGCGGGCTGGTTTTTCGGCGCGGACCCGGCGGTGTTCGGTCAGCGGTTCACCGATTGGGCGGTCGAGGTGCGCGACAACCGGCCCGAGGAACTGGCGGTGCAATCGCTGGACCCCTGGCTGGATCAGGTGGTGCTGCCGCTGGTCATCCATTCCTTCGGCGGTGGGCGGCCGGGCCCGGATCTTGCGGGCCTCGACGGCGACGTGA
The DNA here is from genome assembly GCF_004145845.1 of Loktanella sp. IMCC34160. Classification (GTDB taxonomy): domain Bacteria; phylum Pseudomonadota; class Alphaproteobacteria; order Rhodobacterales; family Rhodobacteraceae; genus SELP01. The sequence continues at coordinate 518,750 of NZ_SELP01000001.1, forward strand.
CCTGCCACTACCGGATGTTCCCGCTGCTTTACGCCCGCGAAAGCGACAAGGTGGTTCAGGTGCTGGAAGAGGTCACCGCGCCGAACAGGATCAAGAAGGTGCTGAAGGGCTACGAGCCCATCAAGCGGATGGTGTATCAGGGCCGGGGGCAGAAGGTGCGGGCACTGTTCGACCAGAACGACCTGCCGCGCCCGGAAAAGAAGATCCGCAACAAGATCAAGGCCGAAGGGTTCTGGATGCGGTAGGGCGATCCGGCCGGTGGCTTCAAAGGATACGCCCGCCCCAAGGGGCGAGCGAACACTGCTCCTCTTGCCGGGTGCCTACTCTGCCGTATCAGCGTCGAGCGTGCCGGTCTTGAACAAAAGGCCCGCCGCGACGGCGCCGATAATCGGGGCGACGATAAACAGCCACAGTTGGGCAAGCGCGGTGCCGCCCGCAAAGAGAGCCGGACCGACGGATCGCGCTGGGTTCACCGACACGCCGGTCACGTTGATGCCGACCAGATGGATCACCACCAATGCCAGACCAATTGCCAGTCCGGCCATGGCAGCCGGTGCGCCCTTGGCGGTCGCCCCCAAGATGACGACCATGAACAGGAAGGTGGCGACAACCTCGAACACAAAGGCAGACAGGGTGCCATATTCGCCCAGATAACCCGGCCCCCAGCCGTTCTGGCCAAGGCCGTTGGCAGCAACGGAATAGTCCGCCTTGCCGGTCATGATCAGCATCAGCACGAGCGCTGCGGCGATGGCGCCTGCGACTTGCGCGATGATGTAACGGACGGCTTCGGCCATGGTCATTCTGCCCGCGGCGACCGCGCCCAGGGATACTGCGGGGTTGATATGGCAGCCCGAAACGGGGCCGATGGCATAGGCCATCCCGACAAGCGCCAGCCCGAAGGCAAAGCTGATACCGGCAAGCCCGATGTCCGCGCCGCCGATGACCGCAGCCCCACACCCAAACAGCACGAGCGTGAACGTGCCGATGAATTCCGCGACTTGTTTCTTCATGGTTTGTCCCTTCCGAAGATTTCCCTGCCAGAGTGGCGGGATGCGCGGCCACCGTCAGAGGGAAAAATCCGCAGGCAACGTCATCCGGGCGCGGCCGGAGGAGCGATTGGGGCGTGGCGCACAGCTTGCAACCTTGGGCCTTCCCCTTGATTTCCCGACCCTTCGGGCCTTTGTTGTGGGCAGGTAACCCGGAGGGCGGTACGATGCGCAGGCTTTGGATTTTCGTGGTGGCGGCGTTTCTGGCCCTGCCGGTGCAGGCGCAGGACCGGGTGCCGGGATCGCTGGCCGAGGTGCAGCTGTCCTTTGCACCGATCGTGCGCGAGGCGGGCCCGGCGGTGGTCAATATCTACGCCCGGCGCGTGGTCCGCAGCCAAAGCCCCTTCGCCGATGACCCCTTCTTTTCCCAGCTGTTTCAGGTGGAACCGCGTGAGAGGGTGCAAAACTCGCTCGGGTCTGGCGTGATTGTCAGTTCGGACGGGATCGTGGTGTCGAACAACCATGTGGTCGGTAATGCCGATGAAATCCGGGTCGTGCTGTCGGATCGGCGGGAATATTCGGGCCGGGTTCTGCTCTCGGACCCGGAAACCGACCTTGCGATTATCCAGTTGAACGATGCGCGCGACCTGCCCGCGCTGGAATTCGCCAATTCCGACCGGGCCGAGGTGGGCGATCTGGTGCTGGCCATCGGCAACCCCTTCGGCATCGGCCAGACCGTTTCCAGCGGCATCGTGTCCGGGCTGGCCCGGTCGGGCGGCGAGATGGACCGGGGCCGGGGCTATTTCATCCAGACCGACGCGCCGATCAACCCCGGCAATTCCGGGGGTGCGCTGGTGGATATGCAGGGGCGGCTTCTGGGCATCAACACCTCGATCCTGACCCGGTCGGGCGGGTCGAACGGGATCGGTTTCGCGATCCCCGCCAATCTGGTGGCGCAATATGTGGCGCAGGCGCAGGCCGGGGCCACGGAACTGGAACAACCCTGGGCGGGGCTGGTGGTGCAGACGGTGGACGCGGGCCTTGCCGAGGCGCTGGGCATCGACCCGCCGCAGGGGATCATCATCAACGACATGCATCCCGACAGCCCATTCGGCGACGCGGGCCTGCGGGTAGGGGATGTGATCATCGCGCTGGGCGGGCTGCCGGTGGATACGGCGCAGGAGCTGAATTTCCGGATGAAGACGCTGGGTGTCGGGGCGATCACTGATGTGACCATCGTACGGCGCGGGCGCGAAAGGGTCCGGGCGCTGGAACTGGTCGCGGCGCCTGCGCAGCCCGCGCCCCCCGCCCCGCCGCCCGCCGCCGACCCGGACCCCTCTGCCGGGACCATCACCGGCACCGACACCCCGTTCGACCGGCTGGAGGTCGCGCCGATCACCGACCGGCTGCGCGCCCGGCTGGGGCTGCCGCGCGATCTGTCGGGGGTTCTGGTGACCGATGCGCCGGGGCGGCGGGGGCAATTCCGCGAGGGCGATATCTTTCTGTCGCTCAATGAAACCGCCACACCGGATGTGCCCAGCCTGATGCGGGCGATCCGCGACGGCGGCAACAGCTGGCGGGTGGAATACCTGCGAAACGGCCGCCGGTCGGTCCTGTTTCTGCGCAGCTTCTGATCCTGTACGGTGGGCCAAGACCCACCCTACCCGGGGGCGCTTCGCCCCCCACCAGATCGTTCATGACCCCCCGAGGATATTTTGAACCCAAAGGAGAAGGGACGCTGAGCCCAGCCCCCTTCTTTGGGTCAATAAATATCCCGGGGTGAATGGCCCGGAACGGGCCAGAGGGGCAGAGCCCCTGATGTAAGGTGGGTCTTGACCCACCGCCCCCTGAAGTCGACCGATACCTCTACTTGTAGATCGCGGCGTAGCGGGGGGCGAAGAACTGGACAAATGTCCGGACTTCGGGCCGCCGGTAGGCTTCGGGCGAAATCATGATTTCGTGCTGGGCGGACAATTCCTCGACCGGTGGAAAACAGGGGATAAGCTCGGGCAGGCTTTCGGCCATCCGCAGGTTCACGATGCCCAATCCGCGGCCGGAACTTATGGCCGCATGGGCCAATTCGATTTCGTGGAAGGTCGCCAGAATTTGTTCGGGGGCCACCCGCGCCACCAGCCAATCATGCAGCGCATTGCTGATATCCTCGCGGACGAACGTCACGAACCGATGACCGGCCAAATCGTCGGACGACACGGGCAGGCCGTATCTGTCCGCATAGGATTTTGACCCGAAAAGGGTGAACTGCGCAGTGCTGATCTTGCGCCGGATCAGGTCGGGGTGCTGCGGTGACCGCGATATCCGCATGGCCACATCCGCCTCTCCCTTCATCAGGTCGAGGACGGCGCTGCTGGAGATAAACCTGAATTCAATCTCGGGGTGCACTTCGGCGAAGTCGTTGAAGATCTCGACGACCCGCGCGGACATATTCGCGGAAAAGAAGGTCAGCCGGATGGGCCGGGCGGCGGCAAGATCCGAGGCCGTGTCGCGCAGGGTGTTTGCCGCGGCTTCGACCGCCTCGGCCTTTGGCAGCAGGGCCAGCCCGTGCTGGGTCGGCCTGAACCCGCGGGTGTCCCGGTCGAACAGCGTCAGGCCCAACTCGTGCTCGAGCGCGTCAATCCGCCGGGCCACGGTCGGTTGCGCCATGCCCAGAACCTTGGACGCAGCAAGGGTCGAGCCGGACCGGCAGACCGCCAGGAAGACCCGCAGATCGGACCAATTGTTGAATTGGCTCTTCATTTTTGTAGAGCAACACAACTTTGCAGCGGATACCAGCATATTCGGGGCGGGCGTAGGCTTTGAAGGGTCAACCGAACACCGGAGGAGATGAAAATGGCCTTTCTGGATATCGCCCGCAGCCCGATCCCGTCCTTTCACCTGACCGACCTGATCCGCCGGCCGGCCGGGTGGGTCGCCGACTGGTTTCGCCCCGCAGCTGTCGAAGACAACCGAGAACGCCGGGATTTCATCCGCGACATGATCGACGCCAACCCCGATGCCTTTGCCAGCGAATATGACGTGCAACAGATGATGAGCCATTTCCCCGGCCATTTCTGACGTCGCACGCGGGGGCGGCTGGCCGGACATGGGCCAGACCGGGACATTCGTCCTGTGCCCGCCGCCAATCCGGGACGCCCGTTCCGAAATCAAGCTGTCCCATTGCAGGGGGGAAACGATCCTTCTAGGCTCCGCCGCGACCAACATGAAAGGGAGCCCCCATGTCCGACGGACCCACCTACGGTTTCGACACGCTGCAAATCCACGCGGGCGCCAGCCCCGATCCGGCCACCGGCGCGCGGCAGGTGCCGATTTACCAGACCACCGCCTATGTCTTCAAAGATGCCGATCACGCGGCCCGTTTGTTCAACCTGCAAGAGGTCGGCTACATCTACTCCCGCCTGACCAACCCGACTGTCGCGGCGCTGGCCGAACGGATCGTGACGCTGGAAGGCGGGGTCGGGGGCTTCTGCTGTTCCTCGGGCCATGCGGCGCAGATCATGGCGCTGTTCCCGCTGATGGGGCCGGGCCTGAACATCGTCGCCTCGAACCGCCTGTATGGCGGCACCATCACCCAGTTCAGCCGCACGATCCAGCGCTTCGGCTGGTCCTGCACCTTCGTCGATTTCGACGATCTGGATGCGGTGAAGGCGGCGATCGACGACAACACCCGCGCGGTGTTCTGTGAATCCATCGCCAACCCCGGCGGCTATATCACCGATCTGGACGCGATCTCGGCCGTGGCCGATGCGGCGGGTGTGCCGCTGATCGTCGACAACACGTCGGCTACCCCCTACCTGTGCCGCCCGATCGAACATGGCGCGACCATCGTCGTCCATTCGACCACGAAATACCTGACCGGCAATGGCACCGTCACCGGCGGCTGCGTCGTCGACTCGGGCAAATTCGACTGGGGCAAATCGGGCAAGTTCCCGTCGCTGGCCGCGCCGGAACCGGCCTACCACGGGCTGAACTTCTTCGAGGCGCTGGGCCCGATGGCCTATACCTTCCACGGCATCGCCGTGGGTCTGCGCGACCTTGGCATGACCATGAACCCGCAGGCGGCGCATTACACGCTGATGGGGATCGAAACCCTGTCGCTGCGGATGCAGAAGCATGTGGAAAACGCCGAGAAGGTCGCCGCCTGGCTGGAGGCCGATCCGCGCGTCGATTACGTGACCTACGCCGGCCTGAAATCTTCGCCTTACAATGACCGCGTGGCCAAGATCTGCCCCAAGGGCGCGGGCGCGCTGTTCACCTTCGCGGTGAAGGGTGGCTATGACGCCTGCGTCAAGCTGGTCGATAGTCTTGAGCTGTTCAGCCATGTCGCCAACCTTGGCGACACCCGGTCGCTGATCATCCATTCGGCCTCGACCACGCACCGGCAGTTGACCGAAGAACAACAGCGCGCCGCAGGCGCCGCCCCCGAGGTGGTGCGCCTGTCGATCGGGACCGAAGACCCCGATGACATCATCGCCGATCTGGATCAGGCGCTGACCAAGGCCACGTCGAAGTAGGGAATCCCGGACTGGTCGTGACCGGTCCGGCCCGTTCAGAATGATGCCGCACCCCAGTATTCCGGGGTGCGGTTTTTCATTTTGAAAGGAACGACAGATGTGCCCGATTGATGTAGGCTCTGACCCCTCCACCCCGTCCGACGGCGGCCCGGCCCCCGATGGCGGAACCAAGACCACGACGACCACCGAAGGCGGCACCACCGTCACCACGAAAAGCGGCGGATCGTCGGGCAATGTGTCGATCAAGATCGTCAGCCCCGGCGGCAAGGTGATCCGCATCCTTGTAAACGGCAAGACCGGCGAGATCATTCATATCGAGAAATAGCCCCCCGGGTGCTGAAGGCCCGCCCGATCAGGGGCGGGCCTTGCTGGACTCAGTTCGCCTCGGACAGCTCAAAGACCATCGAGATGCTGGAGTAGATGGTGATTTCACCCGGGGCGACGGGGACTGCCATCTGCGGGGCGGACCGGGACGAGGCCATTTCCATGACAGGCGCGGCCATCGCGCCATAGCCGCCGCCATCGCTGATCGACCCGTCGGTGATCCGAACCACCGTCCCCAGCTCCATCCCCGCCGCATCGGCGTACAGCGCGGCAAGCCGCATCGCCTCGGCCACGGCACGGCGGCGGGCCTCGTCCCTGACGCTGTCTTCGTCCTGAAGCCCGAAGCGGATGCCCTGCACCATGTTGGCCCCGTCCCCGACGGTGGCGGACAGAACCTCGCCCACGGCGTTGATGTCACGGATCTTGGCGGTGATCGTATTGGTCGCGGTAAAGCCCACGATGTTGGAATAGTCGGTCCCGCCCAACAGGTTCTGCCCATAGCGGGGGGTCAGCCGGATCGAGCCGGACTGCACATCGGCCGCGGCCACGCCCTTGGCCGCCAGCCCTTCCAGCACTGCCGCTGTCCGCGCCGATGCCTCGTCCATGGTGGCTGCCTCCGTCTCGGCCTCGACCCGGACGCCAAGGGTCACGGTGGCCATGTCGGGCGGGACAGAAACCTCTCCCTGCCCGGAAATGTCGATTGAACGCAGCGGACCGCCGTCATCGGCCCAAGCGGCGGGGCCGACAAGAAGGGAAAGCGTGGCAAGGGTGACAATCATCAAACGGCGCATGGGAAACTCCTTTTCTGCCCGGTTGTTCGAATGGTTCACCCCTATGACGCATCTGGCAACCCGGTCCTTGGGTCCGGGCGGGGGATTTCCTTGGACTGGGCGGGAAGTTGCTCTAGCCTCGGGTCGCGCGCGGGGATACATTCCGTGCCTGAATGAACAATGCTAAAGCCCCCTCATGACGCCAAATTTTTCCCTTTCCCTTTCGGCTGACGGTATCCGCCTGTTGCGGCGTGCGACCGGCGGCTGGACCCTTGTTGGCGAGGTGGCGCTGGATCACCCTGACCTGCAGGGCGAACTTGGCCGGTTGGCCGAAGTGGCCGCGCGGCTAGAGCCGGGCGGGGTGCGGACCAAGCTGCTGATCCCGAACGACCAGATCCGCTATATGGCGCTGGATACCACCCGCGCCGAGGACGCCGACGTGCGGGCCGCGCTGGATGGGGCGACGCCCTATGCGGTGTCCGATCTGGTCTATGATTACACCAAAGGCGGTGGCCGGACCTATATCGCCGCCGTGGCCCGTGAGACCCTGGACGAGGCCGAAGCCTTTCTGGCCGATCTGCCGTTCCATCCGGTCTGTTTCGCCGGGGTGCCAGAGCCCTTCACGTTCAACGGCGAGGTGTTCTTTGGCCAGACCAAGGCGGCGGCCAGCGTGCTGCGGGCGGGGGACACCGTTGAACGCGATCCCGAGCCGGTGGCGGTGATCGGGGTCGAGACCCTGCCGGAGCCTGAACCGTTGGCCGTGGCGGAACTCGGCCCTGAACCCGAGCCGATTCCCGCCCCGGAGGCCGCCCCGGAACCGGATGACGCTCCGATGGCGGAAGACGTGCCAGAGCAGGAAGACGCGCCGGTCGAGGAGGACGCGCCGGAGGCAGAGCCACCGGCCGAGGAGGTCGTTTTTGCCAGCCGGGCCAAGCCGCTGGTCGCCGACCGCACCATGCCGCCGTCCCCGGCCAAGGCGACGCCCGCGCCGAAGACCGATGCGGGCGAGCCGATGTTCGCCAGCCGTGCCCGGCCGGACCCCGCCGCGCCAAAGGTGGACGGGGCAGGGGATGGCGCGCCGCCCCTTGCGGTGCCGGGGCGCGAGGCAACTGGCCCGCGCCTGAGCATTGGCGCGAAAGACGCGCCGCCCGCCGCGCCCGCCCGCCCGGTCCGGACCGATGCGCCGGTGTCCGACACCGCCCCGACCGTCGCCCCGGTTGCCGAAGGTGTGGCACCGCCGGTGTCGCCCGCTGCCTTGGCGGCAACGATGGACCCGGTCGAAGAGGCGGCGGAAGCCCCCGCCGATCCGGAGCCCGCGGGCAAGCCGGGCCTGTTCCGAAGCCGCCGCAAGGCGGGCAAACGTCCGGCCCCCGCTGTGCCCGAGGAACCGGAAGAAGAGGCCGAACGCCTGACCGTTTTCGGGGCCCGCAAGCGGGGCAAAGCCGGCCATGTCGTCGGCGGCAAACCCAAGTATCTGGGCCTGATCCTGACGGCGATCCTGATCCTGTTCCTTCTGGCGGTGGCTGCGCTGGCCACCGTGGGAACCGAAACCATCGCCCGTTGGTTCGGGTTCGGGGATGCCGCTGTCGAGGTCGCTGCCACGGGTGCGGAGGGCGATCTGGTCGCCGTGCCCGTGGCGATCCCGACCCCGGCTGAGGACTTCCCGAACCTGCCCGCGCCGGAAGAGGAAGCATTGGCCGATGTGGCTGATGCGGAAGACCTGCTTCCGCCTACCGGGGTCGCGCCAGAGGAAGACCTTGCCGCCCTTGATCCGGAGCTTGCCGCAGAGCCGGAGACTGCGATGGCGGTGGAGCCTTCGCCGGTCAATCCCGGCATCCTGTCCCCGGCCGAGGTGCAGCGCCGGTACGAAGCGACCGGGGTCTGGCAGCGCGCGCCGCGCCTGCCGCTGATGCCCCGCGTCGAAGGCACCGACGATGTGTTCCTTGCCGCCGTCGATCCGCACAGCCCCTCTGCCGACGCCATCGCCCTGCCAGCGATTGCCCTGTCCGCCCCCGATCCCGTGATCCCCTTTCCGGTGAACCCGCCGCCCGCCGATGCCGTCTTTGAACGCGACGCGCGCGGTTTCATTCTGGCCACCACCGTCGGCACCCGCCTGCCTGACGGTCTGATCGTTTATGCCGGCCGCCCGGCCGTTGTCCCGCCCGCGCGGCCGGACATCGCCCCGACGCCCGGTGACGATGCCACCGAAGACCCCACGACCGAGGAGGTCGCGCTGCCCGAAGGCCCGCAGGTCACCCCCGGTGGGGTGTCGCTGGCCGGGCTGCGCCCGCGCCCGCGCCCCGGCGATTTCTCGGACTCGGCGGAACGGGACACGCTGGGCGGGTTCACCCGGGCCGAATTGGCGGGGTTCCGGCCCCGCGCCCGGCCCGAAGACCTTGCCCCGCCGCCACCACCCGCCGATGCGGACGCGATTGCCGCTGCCCTTGCCGGGGCCATCGATCCTGCGGCAGAGGCGACGGATCTGGCGGTGGCGGTGTCTGTCCGGCCCGACGCACGGCCGCGCAATTTCGACCGGATCGTCTCGGCCGCCCGGTCCAACCCGCAGCCCGCCCCGGCGGCGGCCGCTGCCCCGGCGCCCTCTGCCTCGGCCTTCGTGGCGCCGAATGGGCCGGTTCCCGGCGGCGTTGCCCGCGCGGCGACCGAGGACAACGTACTGCGCCTGCGCGACATCAACCTGATCGGGGTGTCGGGGTCATCGTCCAACCGGACCGCCATCGTGCGCCTGTCCAACGGCCGGATCGAGGTGGTCCGCGTCGGCGACCGTCTGGACGGTGGTCAGGTCAGCGCGATTGGGGAAAACGCACTGTCCTATGTCAAACGGGGACGGACGATTACATTGGAAATGCCGCGCGGCTGAGGCTGTCCGTCGCGAAACTGTCATTCCGGGGCGCTAGCTGCCGGGTGGTGTTTCGCGCCGGGGAATGAAAGACTGGGACCATGGAAAGCTTTCTGTATCAGGCAACGATCTATCTGGGCGCCGCGGTCATCGCGGTGCCGCTTGCCGCGCGCCTTGGGCTTGGGTCCGTGCTTGGCTACCTTGTGGCGGGGATCATCATCGGCCCGGTGACCGGGCTGGTCGGGAGCGAGACGCAGGATTTGCAGCACTTTGCCGAATTCGGCGTGGTCATGATGCTGTTCCTGATCGGGCTGGAGCTGGAGCCGCGCACGCTTTGGGCCATGCGCACGCGCCTGCTGGGCCTTGGCGGCTTGCAGATTTTCATCACCGGCGGGGTCATCATGTGGGTGGCCATGTTGGCCGGGGAAACCACCCAGACCGCGCTGGCCGTGGGCATGATCCTTGCCCTGTCATCGACCGCCATCGTGCTGCAAACCCTGACCGAAAAGGGGCTGGTGCAGACGCAGGGCGGCCGCAACGTGTTTTCCGTCCTTCTAAGCCAGGATATCGCGGTAATCCCGATGCTGGCGATCCTGCCCTTGCTGGCGGTGCGTTCTCCGGTGCTGCTGAACCCCGACGGGTCGATGTCGCGGGCCTCGGACCCGGATCATCATGGGGACGGGCATGGGGTGTTTTCCCTGCTGGAAGGGATGCCCGGTTGGGCGGTGACACTGGCGACGCTGGCCGCCGTCGCGCTGATCATCCTTGCAGGTGTGTTCCTGACCCGGCCGGTGTTCCGTTATATCCACCACGCCCGCCTGCGCGAGATGTATACGGCGCTGGCCCTTCTGATGGTCGTTTCCATCGCCGTGGTGATGGAGGTCGTGGGCCTGTCCCCGGCGCTGGGCACCTTCCTTGCCGGGGTTGTCCTTGCCAACTCTGAATTCCGGCACGAGCTGGAAAGCGACCTTGAACCGTTCAAGGGTCTGCTGCTTGGGCTGTTCTTTATCACCGTGGGGGCGGGGTTCGATTTCGGGGCCTTCTTCAAGGACTGGGGCGATATCATCGGGCTGACGATCCTGCTGATCGGGATCAAGGGTGTCATCCTGTATTTCCTTGCCCGCCTCTGGCGGCTCAAGCCGCATGACCGCTGGCTGTTCACCCTCAGCCTCAGTCAGGCGGGGGAGTTCGGCTTTGTCCTGATTTCCTTCGCGCTGGCGGCCGGGGTGCTGACGCCGGGCATGGGGCAGAAGCTGCTTCTGGTGATCGCGCTGTCGATGCTGATCACCCCGCTGTTGTTCATCCTTTATGAATACCGGGCCCGCCGCATGAAGACCGAGGTGGAGGCGGAACCGGACGAGATCAACGAGGACGGGCCGGTGATCATCGCGGGGATCGGCCGGTTCGGCCAGATCGTGAACCGGCTGGTGCAAAGCGCTGGCTTCAAGACCGTGGTTCTGGATGCCGACCTTGAGACAGTCCAGATGATGCGGAAATTTGGGTTTCGCGGGTTCTTTGGCGACCCGACCCGCCCTGACCTGCTGAAGGCCGCCGGGATCGCCGAGGCGCGGGTGCTGGTGGTGGCGCTGGACGACAAGGCGGCAGCGGTCCGGCTGGTGTCCTACGCCCGCAAGGAACGGCCCGACCTGCATATCGTCGCCCGTGCCCGCGACCGTGTGCATGTGTTCGAACTCTATCAGGCCGGGGCCAATGACATCGTGCGCGAGCTGTTCGACAGCTCGCTTCGGGCGGGGCGTTATGTTCTGGAAAACCTTGGGCTGTCGGACTACGAGGCGGCGCAGGCCGAGGACATGTTCTATCACCACGACCGCGAGAACATGATCGAACTGGCGCCGCTGTGGAAACCCGGCGTGCCGGTGGAACAGAACCCGGACTACATCAGCCGCGCCCGCGAGTTGAACAACGAGTTGGAGACCGCGCTGGCCAGCCGCCAGCAGCGCAACGAGAAAGCCCCGCAGCGGGGCGGACGACGGGGCCTTGTCTCGTCCGGCGAAAAACAGGGCTAAGCGGCGGATTTTCCTTGCGTGGCGCGGATAACGGCCCTATCCGGGCCGCCACTTTGGTCCTGCTCTGATCTTTGGGGGGATTTAGACGATGCAGACGCCCTATTACCTGATCGACAAGGCGCGGCTTCTTCCGAACATGGAAAAGATTGCGTGGCTGCGGGAAAACTCGGGCGCCAAGGCGCTTTTGGCGCTGAAATGCTTTGCCACCTGGGATGTGTTCGACTTCATGTCGGATTACATGGACGGGACCACATCGTCGTCGCTGTACGAGGTCCGGCTGGGGCGCGAGAAATTCCCGGGCGAAACCCATGCCTATTCCGTCGCCTATGCCGATCACGAGATCGACGAGGTGATCGGCCATTCCGACAAGATCATTTTCAACACCATCGGCCAGTTGGACCGGTTCGACACGCAATCGGCCAACCATGTGCGCGGGCTGCGGGTGAACCCCGGCGTGTCGACCAGCGGTTTTGACCTTGCCGACCCGGCGCGGCCGTTTTCGCGGCTGGGCGAACATGACCCCGAAGCGATCGCCAAGGTGATCGACCGGGTGTCGGGCTTCATGTTCCACAACAACTGTGAAAACGCCGATTTCGACCGGTTCGACAACATGCTGTCGCTGATCGAACAGCGCTTCGGCCACCTGATCCGCGACATGAAATGGATCAGCCTTGGCGGCGGCATCCATTTCACCGGCGAAGGCTATCCGCTGGACCGGCTGGCCGACCGGCTGAAACGGTTTTCGGATACCAATGGCGTGCAGGTCTATCTTGAACCCGGCGAGGCGGCGATCACCAAGTCGACCACGCTAGAGGTGACGGTTCTGGATACGCTGTTCAACGGCAAGAACCTTGCCATCGTGGACAGCAGCATCGAGGCGCATATGCTGGATCTGCTGATCTACCGCGAAAGCGCCAAGATTAGCCCGAACGAAGGCCCGGAAGAGTGGATGATTTGCGGCAAGTCCTGCCTTGCCGGGGATATCTTCGGCGAGTTCCGCTTTGCCGACCCGATCCGCCCCGGCGACCGGATCAGCATTCAGGACGCCGCCGGCTATACCATGGTCAAGAAGAACTGGTTCAACGGCGTCAAGATGCCCGCCATCGCGGTGCGCGAGCTAGACGGCACCGTGCGTCTGGTGCGCGATTTCGGATACGAGGATTTCGCGGCGGCATTGTCCTAAGCCTCGTATCGATCGGGAGAAGGCCACATGTCTTTTGACTATGATCGTCTGTATCGCGATACGCCCGATGCGCTGGGCCCGCCGTCGAAGCCCTTTGTGGACTTCTTCAAGCGGGTTGCCGGACGGGGGCTGACCGTCCTTGACCTGGGCTGTGGGCAGGGGCGTGACGCCCTGTTCATCGCGCGGATGGGGCACCCGGTGCTTGGCGTCGATATCGCGCCGCACGGCATCGCGGCCCTGAACGCGGCAGCGCAGGCCGAGGGCATTCCGGCACGGGGCGTTGTCGCCGATATCGTGGATTTCCAGCCCGAAGCGATGTTCGATGTGCTACTTCTGGACCGGACATTGCATATGCTGGCCGAAGGGCCGCGGCTGTCGGTACTGGCGCGGCTGCTGGATCATGTTGAACCGGGTGGCTGGGTGCTGATTTCTGACGAAGCGCCGAATATGCCGGGGATCAGGCAGGTGATCGCGGGCCACGGCGCTGGCTGGCGGACGGAATACGAAAAGGCCGGTTGGCTCTTCCTGCAACGTGACGCAGACTAGGATTGAAACTCTAACCAAAGGGGGTTTGGCCCGTTGAAAAAGAATGTTCTCATCATCGGCGCAGGTGGCGTCGCTCAGGTCGTGGCGCATAAGTGCGCGCAGAACAACGATGTGCTTGGCGATATTCACATCGCCAGCCGGACGCTTGCGAAATGCGAAGCGATCCTTGAGTCGGTCCGTGAAAAGGGCGCGATGAAGCAGGAGGGCGTTCTTCAGGCCCATCGGGTTGACGCGATGGACAGCGCCTCTGTCGCCGCGCTGATCCGGGACACCGGCAGCCAGATCGTGATCAACGTCGGATCGGCCTTTGTGAACATGACGGTGCTGGACGCCTGCATCGAGACCGGCGCCGCCTATATCGACACCGCAATTCACGAAGACCCGGCCAAGATCTGCGAGACCCCGCCGTGGTATGCCAACTACGAATGGAAGAAGCGCGACCTGTGCGCCGAAAAAGGCGTGACCGCCATTCTGGGCGCGGGGTTCGATCCGGGCGTGGTCAACGCCTTTGCCCGCTTTGCCATCGACATGATGGACGAGGTCAAATCGATCGACATCGTGGACATCAACGCGGGCTCGCACGGCAAGTATTTTGCCACCAACTTCGACCCCGAGATCAACTTTCGCGAATTCACCGGGGTGGTCTACTACTGGGAAGACCAGCAGTGGAAAGAGACGACCATGTTCGCCTCGGGCCATGACTGGGACCTGCCCGTCGTCGGCACCCAGCGCGCCTATCAGTCGGGTCATGACGAGGTGCATTCGCTGGCCACCAATTATCCGCAGGCCGATGTCCGGTTCTGGATGGGGTTCGGAGACCATTACATCAACGTCTTCACCGTGCTGAAGAACCTTGGCCTGTTGTCGGAACAGCCCGTCACCACCGCCGAAGGGCTGGAGGTCGTGCCGTTGAAGGTGGTCAAGGCCGTGCTGCCCGACCCGTCCAGCCTCGCGCCGAATTACACCGGCAAGACCTGCATCGGCGATCTGGTGAAGGGCGTGAAGGACGGCGAACCGTTCGAGGTCTTCGTCTACAACGTCGCCGACCACAAGGAAGCCTATGAAGAAGTGGGCAGCCAGGGCATTTCCTACACCGCTGGCGTGCCGCCGGTGGCGGCGGCGATGCTGGTGGCGACGGGAGAATGGGACGCGGGCACCATGAAGAACGTCGAGGAACTGGACCCCAAGCCGTTCTTCACCATCCTGGACCAGATCGGCCTGCCGACCCGGATGCAGATCGGCGGTCTGGGCGGCGAAGACAAGCCCTGGAACGCCTGATGATTTGCCCCGGCGGCGCGGGTTCGCTGCCGGGGCTTGTTCCGCCTTTGCGCGGCCCGGACCCGCAGCGCGCGCCGCTTTTGCGAAAACTTGATCTCACTTAACCGATTGTTGGGGCTTTTGGCCCAAACCTGTCTTCGCCACGACATGACGGAGACGAGTTGATGAGCCTATATTCCGACCTGCGCGACGCTGCCAGTGCCGCCGGAGACCGCAGTCATAACGCCGCCTTCATGGGCAGTTACCTTGAAACCCTGACCCTGGTCGAACGGCTGCATCGGCTGCTGCTGGACGTGATCAAGGATGAATTCGAACGGCTGGGGGTTCTGGAAGTGAACCCGGTGCAGGCGCTTCTTCTGTTCAACATCGGCGACAACGAAGTCACAGCCGGGGAGTTGAAAACGCGCGGCTACTATCAGGGCTCGAACGTCAGCTACAACCTCAAGAAGCTGGTGGACATGGGATACATGCACCATCAGCGCTGCGAGATCGACCGCCGGTCGGTGCGGGTCCGACTGACCGAAAAGGGCCGGCATGTGCGCCGCGTGGTGGCCGACCTGTTTTCGGCCCATTCGGACGGGCTTCAATCCCGCGCGATCCTCGACATGGACGGGATCGAACATATCACAGCGGCGCTGCGCCGGGTGGAACGCTATTGGGCCGATCAGATCCGCTATATCTATTAAGGCAGGCAAGACCAGAGCGAGCAAGGGCGCGAGGAGGGGGCAACTCTCTCGCGCCTCTTGCTGTCAGGGCAGGGGGGCCATGCCGATGGCCAGCGTCTGCAATTCGCGGATCAGCTTGCGGCGCATCGCGGCCTCGTAGTCGTCGAACCCCAGCGCGGTTTCGATAAAGGCGCCCGGGCCCCGGATCACGTAGCTTTGGAAATAGGCCGAAAGTTCCTGAATCTCTTCGGTCCGCGGGTCGCCTGCGTAGATGTCCACATCCGCCCCGATCACCAGCGCGTTGACCACCATGCCGGGCGGCAGGGCCGCATCGGGGATGTCCTGCGGGCGGATACCTGTATTGGATTTGCCGTCGCCCGATATGTCGAGGGTCTGTCGCCAGCAGTCCCCTTGCCCGCGCAACAGCCCGATCCCCGTCTCGACCGCCGCGCCAAGGGCGGTGGTGACGGGCTGGCCCGCCGGCCGGGGGTGGCCGCGCAACACCGTCGCGGCACTGGCAATCGCGACGGGGTCGGACAGGTCCGACCAAGGCAGGATGACCCGCTGGTAATTCGGCCCTGACCATTCGTAGACGGTGATCCGCACCGGTGCACCACCATCGCCCAGAAGCGCCTCGACCACCTCGGGCGCGGTCAGGGCGGCGGCCAGCCCATCCAGTTGCAACCGGTATTCGCGGGCGTCGACCGACCCCGACACATCCAGCCCAA
Source organism: Loktanella sp. IMCC34160 (assembly GCF_004145845.1). Taxonomy (GTDB): domain Bacteria; phylum Pseudomonadota; class Alphaproteobacteria; order Rhodobacterales; family Rhodobacteraceae; genus SELP01. The sequence continues at coordinate 534,643 of NZ_SELP01000001.1, forward strand.
GCGCCAGCGCCTGACGACAGGCGGCGTCAGCCGGGGTGGCCGCAAACAGCGCAAGGGCGAGGGTGGCAGCCTTCATCCCGCCCCGTCCCCGGCCCCAGTGGGGCGGGCGCCGATCATCTGCGACTGCAACTCGCGCAGAAGCTTGCGGCGCATGGCGCGTTCAAAATCCTCGAACCCATCGGCGACCTCGACGAAAGATCCCGGTCCCTGCCGGACCTCGTCCATGTAAAACCCGATCAGCCGGTCCGGGTCTTCGTAATCGCCCGCGTCGATCACCAGCCCGTTCACCGTCACCCCGTCCAGCGGAAAATGGGCATAGGCCTCGGTCGGGCCGAAGCCTTCGTTGTTGATACCGTCGCCGGACAGGTCGATGGTCTGGAACAGACAGTCGGGCCCGTCACGCAGCACGCTGGCCGCATGTCCCAGCGCATAGCCGACGGCGGTTGGAAAATCGTCGTGGGCGCGGCGGCTGGACGCGATCCGGTTCGACACGATCAGCAGATCCGCCTCGGACCGGATCAGCCGCCAGGGCTGGATCGTGATCTGGTTATAGCGGCCCGACCATTCATAGATGGCAATCGCCACCGGATCGCGGCCCGCCAGAAAGGCCTCTTGCACCTCCGGGTCCAGAAGTGCGGCGGACAGGCCCAGCCGTTGCAGCCGGTCTTCATCGGCATCGACGCTGGACGACACGTCCAGCGCCAGAACCAGCGCAAGGCGACAGGCCGATGCCGGACCCGTCGCCGCGGCGCAGAGGGCCGCCAAGGCTATGGCGGCCCCTCGGATCACCAGTGGCCCGTGTTTTCCATCGAGGCCCAGGGCTCGGCCGGGGGCAGGCTGTCGCCCTTCTGCAAAAGCTCGATCGAGATATTGTCGGGCGACCGGACAAAGGCCATGTGCCCGTCGCGCGGGGGGCGGTTGATCGTGACCCCGTTGTCCATCAGGAGCTGGCAAATCGCGTAGATGTTGTCGACCTCATAGGCGAGGTGGCCGAAATGGCGGCTGTCCGAGGGCAGCCCCTCGTCCCCGTCCCAATTGTAGGTCAGTTCGACCGGGCAGTCCTCTTGACCCGGAGGCGCCATGAAAATCAGGCTGAACCGCCCGCCTTCGTTGTCATAGCGCCGGGTCTGTTTCAGCCCGAGAAGTTCGTAGAATGCCATCGAGGCCTCAAGGTCTTTGACCCGGACCATCGTGTGAAGGTAGCGCAGTGCCATCGGTATTCCTTTCCCTGAATCGGGCAAAGGGTAGCATGGCAACGGGCGGGCGCCAGCCCCGTGGTCAGAAGGTGGACCGAATTCCGATCTGAAGGCTGGTTTCCGCGGTGTCAAAGCGGCTGACGTTGCTCCGGGTGATCTGCCGCGTCAGGGTCAGCACCGGCGCAAACCCGGCGTAGGACCAGTCTGCCGGGGTCACCTCGACCGAGGCGAAGCCCATCGTATCCTGCCGCCCGCCGGGAACCACAAACACCACCGCGTAATCGGGATAATCCGACATGGCCCCGCCAAGGGTGAACCGCATGCTGGCCGGGCCAATGGCCTGCGCCGGGGCAAAGGACAGCTGCGCGGTTGCCACATCCGACCGGTCGTTTGGGGTCGGACTTTCGGTGTGTCGCAGGCTGAGGCTGGCCGCGTATTGACCCGGCATCGCCCCGTCCGCGACCCATGTCAGCCCGCCGCCAATGGTCCCGATCCGCGCATCCCGTGCCCCGTCGCCATCCCAACGCATTTCCATGCTGGAAAAGACCTGAGCGGCGGCGCGGTCAGACAGGGTATAGGTGCCGTCAGCCGAGAGCTTTGCAAAGCTGTAGCTGACCTCTGCCTCAGCCCCGCCCCAGACCCGGCCGAAATTGACACCCCAGCCATAGCCAAGCGCGTCGGTGACCCGACGGTCCCCATATCCCAGATCGGCGACAAGATAGGCAAAGTCGCCGTTTTCAGCCTCGGGCGCGGTTTCGCGGGCTGCGTCCGACAGCCGGACTGCCCGCCCGATCATCCGCGCCGTCAAGTTTTGTTGCCGTGTTTCACTGCTGCTCAGCCGGTAGCGCAGTGCAACGTCCCCCCGCGCCTCGATCCCGGACAGGGCCTGTGCGTCGCCACTAAGGACCCCGATAAAGGGCAGTCCGTCGATGATGCTGTAGGCGCTTTCGCTGCCCCCGTTAAGGTTGGACGAGGGCGTGGCGGCGAAGGCAAGGTCGATCCGCAACGGGTTCCGGTCCGCAACCAGCCGATAGTCCCGCGCGGTCTGCCGGGCCTGCGCATCGTTCGGCGCGTGGATCGCGGCGCGGCGCAGCCAAATCTGCGACTGGGTGAATCTTTCGGCCCGCATCGCGGCCAGCGCGGTCAGCCGCGCGGCTTCGTACTTCTCGGTCTCGGTGGTCGAGAGCGCGTAGGCGCGTGCCCCGGCTTTTTGCCCGCCCGCGGCGTCACCCAGTTGCGGCAGTGCCGCAGCCAGAAGAACCCATGCGGTCCGGTCATCGGGATTGGCCTGCAACAGCCCAAGCGCCAGTTCCCGCGTCAGTTCGGGGTTGCCCGACAACAGCGCCTCTTGCGCAAGTCGCCGTCCACTGTCGAGGTCCAGCGCGATCCGGTCCTGCGCCGTAGCGGAAAAGGCCAGCCCCGCGAAAACCACAAGGCTGGCCAGAAACCGTTTCGACCGGGAAATCACCGGCCCGGACTAGTTGGCGTCAACGCAGATCGGGGCATCGCCCGGCTGACCGCATTGCATCAGCACGAAGATCCCGAATTCGTTTTCGTTGTCGATCCCGTCAAGGAAGTTCTCAAGGAACACCGACCCGGCGACCGCCGTCGCGCCATCACCACCGAAGATTCCGCCATAGGTGCCGATGTTTAGCTGCCCCGCATCTTCGGCTACTCCGTTGAAGGTCCCGCCCGGCGTGATCTCGGCAGGGATCAGGAAGACATCGGGCAGACTTGCGCCCAGTTCGCCCAGATCGACGGCATTCAGATTGACCCATGTCCGGTCGGTAATGACACCGTTAACGGCCCCATCCCCGAAGTCGGCGTTCAAAAAGACGTTGCCTGTGACCTGCGCGGGCTGGCCGGGCAGGACAGAGGGGCTCGGGCTGCCCGAAGGCGTGAGAAGCTGTGCCCCATCGGCATCGAGATTGGTGATGCCGGCATAGGACCCGGCATAGCTCACCAGGCCGCCCGGGCTGGTGTAGTCGGCATTGCGCCCATAATAGGTGCCGCCGAAGTATTTGGTGAACTGTCCACCATCCATGGCGACCACCGCCTCGACCGCGCCGTCAAAGCTTTCCGCGACAATGGCCACGAACATCCGGTCCAGCGGGTCATCCTGATAGCTGTAGGCAATGTATCCCGGAACATCCAAGGCCGGGTTGCGGTCATATTCGACAAGGGGAACATCGCCGTTGGTCTGGTCCAGCGCCGCGAGGTCGATCAGCAGAAGCCCGGTCGAGGCGTTATAGGCGACCGCGCTGATGTCGCCGGACAATGCGGCGGGGATCACGTTCGGGTCGGGCACGTCAGGCTCGTTCGGGTCGGTCGGCGTTGTCGGTGTCGTATCCGCAAAGATGAACGGTTGCCCGTCGCCGCAGGCCGTCAGCAGCGCAAGGGTGCTCAGGGTCAGGAACTTTTTGAACATCCGGGGCCTCTCTGCTCTGCCTCTTTCGAATTCGGCGTCAGAATCCGCGCCTTGGGGTTGAAAGTCAACGTTGGACTGGTGGTTTCGCCATCAGGCGGGGCGATGTGCGGCAATTCGGCGTCAAACCACAGCATATGGAGGTTCCGCCACGCCCGCCTGTCACATATAGTGGCGGCTGAATCATTCAGCCGGAGGACCCCCGATGCCCGTCACCCCCGAACAGCAGTCCGAGATCGACGCGCTGCGCGCCAGCCCGAAACAGACCCTGCGGGCCGTGTCCGAAGGGATGGAGGCGCATCTCTACAAGGTGAACCAGGTGCTGGACCACGGCTTTGTCCGGGTCATTGATTACATGGGCGACGATGCCGCCATCTGTCAGGCGGCGCGGGTCAGCTATGGCAAGGGCACGAAGTCGGTGCAGAACGACGCCGGCCTGATCCGCTACCTGATGCGGCACTGGCATTCGACCCCCTTCGAGATGTGCGAGATCAAGCTGCACGTCAAACTGCCGGTCTTCGTCGCCCGCCAGTGGATCCGGCACCGGACCGCCAACGTGAACGAATACTCCGCCCGCTATTCGATCCTCGACCGGGAGTTCTACATCCCCGAACCGGACGCGCTGGCGGCGCAATCGGTGGTCAACAATCAGGGCCGGGGCGAGGCGCTGTCGGGGGAAGAGGCCGCGCGGGTGCTGGAATACCTCAAGGGCGACGCGGCGCGCTGCTATGACCATTACGAGGAGATGATCGGGCAGGAGGGGCAACAGGGGCTGGCCCGCGAACTGGCCCGGATGAATCTGCCCGCCAACATCTATACCCAATGGTACTGGAAGGTGGACCTGCACAACCTGTTCCACTTCCTGCGGCTGCGGGCGGACGCCCACGCGCAATATGAAATCCGGGTCTATGCCGAGGAGATCTGCAAGCTGGTCGCCGATTGGGTCCCCGCCGCCTATGGCGCCTTCGAGGACTACCGGATGGGCGGCGCCACACTCTCCTCGCGCGCGATTGACTGCGTGAAACGTATGCTTAAAGGTGAAGAGGTCACGCAGGAAAGCTCTGGCATGAGTAAGGGCGAATGGCGGGAGTTCATGGAGGTGGTTGAGGGGTGAACTTAGGCAATGGCAGGCGAATTCACAAGGTTCGAATTGGCTCACGAAAGGGCCGAACATTTTCTTTTTCTATACGATTTGGTTGCAGATCGCCGAAAACGGAATGTTCGTTCTGATTGGGCAAAGAGTTTCAAGAAATTCATGCATTGGCCTTCGAGGCAAAGGGTCTTGAGGGTTGACGGTCGAGATAGCATTTTGATTCTCAAGGATGCACCACACGGCCTGACGCGTGAGAGATTCAATCATAGCTATGCCTCAGAGCTCCTGAGATCGGCCGTCGTTTCATCAGTCTCGTCAATGGATCGCTATCTACACGATGTCGCAGTAACTAGATGTTTTTCATTCTTGAACGGAGCGGAGAGGGATATTCCCAAAAAGCTGCGCAGATTTGAGTTTCCGGCTCACAATGCATTCAAGGCCACACGGACATTGCGCCAAGATCCAAAGTCGAGGCCGGGTAATCTGCTCAAGAGAGCGCTACAGAATAAGTTGCATTCTATTACATTTCAAAGCTCAAACGGTGTTGGTGAGTTTGCTCAGTTAATAGGCGAAAAAGACTTCTGGAGAAGAGTCCGCGACGATATGAACGGTCAAAGAAGTGTGGAAGAGGTTCAGGCGCAGCTGAACAGAATAGTGGAGAGGCGCAATTGCATTGTTCATGAGGCGGATCTCTACAAGCAAGTGAAAGCGCGAAAATATGCACTTCGCGATATTGACCGAGCTTTTGCGGATGAAAGCGTGTTCTTTATCAAGGAGTTTGTTGGTGCCATAGAACGCGTCTTGAGCTAGCGAAGGCGCGTTCCGCCCACACCCTCGGGCCGGGCGCGTTGATGTGGGGTTCGCGGGGTGCGAGGAGGTGTCGCGCCTGCCGTGCCTACCTATCGGACCCCTTCACCCGCCCAATATCTGAGTGGCCCGCCTTCGGCGTGACGGCGGGCGCGTTCCGCACCCACCCTCGGGCCGGGCGCGTGGGTGTGGGTTCCATGGGCCGCGATTAGGTGTCGCGCTTGTCGCGTCTACCACTCGAACCCCTCGACCCTGATCCGTTCCCCCAGCAGGAACGCATCGGCCACGTGCCGCAGGGGCGAGAGGTCCATGTCCGTTCCCCCCGTTTTCACCAGCCGCGCCATCTGCGCATAAAGCGTCGGGTATTCCCCCAGCGCCCCCTCGGGCCGGGCGACGGGCGTGCCGTTCACCGTCATCTCGGCCCCGCCCTTGTCCAGCACCATCGTGCCCTCCTCCGTCTCGGCCTCGATCCGCCACGCCGGCGCGCCGGGTTCCAGCCAGTCCAGTTCCATCCCCACCTCGGCCCCGCCGGGGTGGTGGAAGGTGCAGCTGGCCGCGATGGGCGTGTGCCGGTTCTCGGGGAACATCAGCCGTGCCCGGGTCAGGTGCACCGGGACGGGCAGGATCTCGGTCAGGATGGACAGGGCGTTGACGCCTGGATCGAACACCCCCAGCCCGCCGGGTTCGAACACCCAGTCCTGCCCCGGATGCCATTGCCGCACGTTTTCCTTCCAGGTGATCTGCAGCCGCCGCAGGGTCTTGTCGGCCAGCCATGCCTTGGCCGCGGGCACCATATCGGCGGCCCGCGAATGCCATGTGGCAAACAGGCAGACCCGTTGTTCCGCCGCCAGCGCCGCCAGCGCGTGGCATTCCGCCAGCGTCGCGCCGGGTGGTTTTTCCAGCATCACGTGCCGCCCCGCCGCGATGGCCTGTCGGGCGTAGTCGAACCGTGGCACAGGCGGCAGGCAGAGCGAGACAACCCGCACCTCGGGGTGGGCGTCCAGCATGGCGCCAAGGTCGGTATAGGCCGCGACCCCGTCGACCGTGCCCCGGCGTGACACCGTGGCCGCAAGCGTCCAGTCCGGGCTGTCGGCGATGGCCGGAACGTGCTGATCCACGGCGATCTTGCCGATCCCGACGAGGGCGATGTCCATCAAGGTGATCTCCTGTTCAGTCCTGTCGTATGGTTCGGGCGACCAGCCCGGACCGCTCCGCCCATGGGGGCGCAATGCCGCGTGGCCAATCTGGTGATTGGCCGGGTGCTAATGACTGTCCTTGCCCACGGCCCGCCCCCGGCAGCCGCGCAGGAAATCAAGGTCGGCCCCGGTGTCCGCCCCCTGCACGTGCTGCTGGTGCAGCCAGTCGTAGCCGCTTGCCGGTTGGTCGTGGGTCGGGGCCCAGTCTGCCAGCCGCGCGGCCAGTTCCGCCTCGCTGATGTCCAGATGCAGGCGCCGCGCCGCGACGTCCAGTTCGATCATGTCGCCGGTCCGCACCACGGCCAGCGGCCCGCCCGCCGCCGCCTCGGGCGAGGTGTGCAGGACGACCGTGCCATAGGCGGTGCCCGACATCCGCGCGTCCGAGACCCGGACCATATCGGTGATCCCCTTCTTCAGCACCTTCGGCGGCAGACCCATGTTGCCCACCTCGGCCATGCCGGGATAGCCCTTGGGCCCGCAGTTCTTCAGGACCATGACGCAGGTCTCGTCGATCTCCAGCGCGTCATCGTTGATCTTGGCCTTGTAGTCGTCGATGTCTTCGAACACGACCGCGCGGCCCCGGTGTTTCATCAGGTGCGGCGAGGCGGCAGAGGGTTTCAGGACCGCCCCGTTCGGCGCGAGGTTCCCCTTCAGCACCGCGATGCCGCCCTGTTGGGTCAAGGCCTTGTCCAGCGGCAGGATCACGTCCTCGTTCCAGTTGGTCACATCCTTGACTTCGTCCCAGATGGTCGCCCCGGAGACGGTCAGCGCGTCGCGGTGCAATTGCCCGGCCTCGCCCAGCCGTTTCAGCACGACCGGCAGGCCACCCGCGTAGAAGAACTCTTCCATCAGGTATTTGCCCGAGGGCATGAGGTTCACGATTGTGGCCACGTCGCGCCCGCAACGGTCCCAGTCGTCCAGCGTGATGTCGGCGCCGACCCGGCCCGCGATAGCCAGAAGGTGCACGACCGCATTGGTGGACCCGCCGATGGCGCCATTGGTGCGGATCGCGTTTTCAAAGGCCTGTTTGGTCATGATGTCAGAAGGTTTCAGGTCGTCCTTGACCATCTGCACGATCCGCCGCCCGGACAATTGCGCCATGGTCCGCCGCCGGCTGTCCACCGCCGGGATTGCCGCGTTGCCGGACAGGGCCATGCCAAGCGCCTCGGCCATCGACGCCATGGTGCTGGCGGTGCCCATGGTGTTGCAGGTGCCAGAGGACCGGCTCATGGAATTTTCGGCCTCAAGGAATTCTTCGGGCGTCATTTCGCCGGCCTTCACGGCCTCGGAGAACTTCCACAGGTGGGTGCCGGAGCCAACCCGCTCGCCCCGGAAATAGCCGTTCAGCATCGGCCCGCCGGTGACGACGATCGAGGGGATATCGGTCGACGCGGCGGCCATCAGCAGCGATGGGGTGGTCTTGTCGCAGCCGACCAGAAGCACCGCGCCGTCAATCGGCTGGCCGCGCAGCTGTTCCTCGATCGACAGGGCGGCAAGGTTGCGGAACATCATCGCCGTGGGGCGAAAGGTGCTTTCCGAGGCCGAAAAGACCGGCACCTCGACCGGGAAGCCACCGGCCTCCCAGATGCCTGCCTTCACCTTTTCCGCCAATTCCCGCAGGTGCCCGTTACAGGGGGTCAGGTCGGACCATGTGTTCATGATCCCGATGATTGGTCGCCCATCGAACAGGTCGTGCGGGTAGCCCTGATTTTTCAGCCAGCCCCGGTGATAGATCGTGTCGCGTCCGGTGCCTTCGTACCATTCCTGCGACCGAAGTCGGCGGGGCCAGGGGGCGGGTGTAAAGCTCATGGGATGTCCTGCTGGTTGCGGGGGATGGGGCAGGGGTAGCAGGGCAAGAGGATAACATTCAATTTCATTATATGGCGATCGGAATAACAAACATGGTATGTGGGGGCATGACCCTCGCCCATCGCCTGAAGCCAACCCATCTGGCCCTGATGCTACACATCGGGGAAACCGGGCAGCTGCAACGGGCCGCCGCGCTGTCGGCCATGTCGCAGCCCGCCGCCTCGCGCATCCTGTCCGAGGTCGAGGCACAGGCGGGTGGCCCCCTGTTTGACCGCCACCCCAAGGGCATGGTGCCGACCCCGCTGGGCGAGGTTCTGCTGCGCCACGCGAGCCTGATCCTTGAAGGGTTCGAGGCGATGGAGGCGGACCTGCGCCGGGCGGAAAACGGAGAGGCGGGCCATGTCCGCGTGGGCGCGGTGACCGGCCCTGCCGTCGGTGTTCTGATGCCCGCCGTGCAGGCCGTTCGTGCCGCCGCGTCGGGGATCGAGATGACGATCGAGGTCGCCCCGTCGGTCGAATTGATGCGCGGGCTGTCCGAAGGCCGGTTCGATTTCACCATCGGCCGCCTGCCGCCCGGATATGACGGGCGCGATTATCACCTGCACCCGGCACGGCGCGAGGAGGTGGCCCTGCTGGTCCGGCCCGAACATCCGTTGGCTGGTCAGCGCAGTCTGCCGCTTCGGGCGCTGCGGGGCGCGGATTGGGTCATGCAGGAACTGGGGTCGCCGATCCGGCAGGCGGTCGAGGCGGCCTTCATGGCGCGGGGGCTGGATGTGCCCGCGCGGATCACCAATTCCTCCTCCCTGCTGGTGGCGCTGACCCTGTTGGAGGCGACCGATGTGATCGCCCCCCAGACCGCCGAGGTGGTGCAACTGTTGTCAGCAGACCGGATCGGAGCGCGGCTGGTGACGCTGGACCTGACCGATCCGATCGCCGTGTCGCCCTGTTTCGTGATCCGGCCCCGGCATCGCAGGCTGTCGGCCGCGGCGGATCGTCTGTTGCGCGCGGTGTTCGAGGCGCTCTGATCCCTATGGCAATTGCCCGCATGTCGGGCATATGTTCGGGGGTGACTACTGGGAGACATGCCGTGACCTATCTGGGAATCGATCTGGGGACCTCGGGCCTGCGGGCGCTATTGGTGGAGGAGGACGGCACGACCCTTGGGTCCGCCGAACGGCCCTATGCCCAATCACATCCGCATCCCGGCTGGTCCGAGCAGGATCCGGCCCTGTGGGTCGCGGCGCTGGAAGGGGCCGTCGCCGACCTGCGCGCCAGCTGCCCCCGCTTTGCCGATCTGAAGGGGATCGGTGTTGCGGGCCATATGCATGGCGCGACCCTGCTGGACGGGGCGGGCGCGGTGCTGCGCCCCTGCATCCTGTGGAACGACACCCGCAGCCATGCCGAGGCGGCGCGGCTGGACGCGCTGCCGGGCGTGCGCATCCTGTCGGGCAATATCGTCTTTCCGGGCTTCACCGCGCCCAAACTGGAGTGGGTCCGCGCCCATGAACCGGCGGTTTTTGACCGGGTCGCAAAGGTGCTTTTGCCCGCCGCCTATCTGAATTTCTACCTGACCGGGGACACCGTTGCCGACATGTCCGACAGCGCCGGCACCTCCTGGCTGGATGTGGGCGCGCGGGACTGGTCGGATGTTCTGCTAGAGGCCGGGTATATGCGCCGCGACCAGATGCCAAGACTGGTGGAGGGGTCGGACCGGGCCGGAGAGTTGAAGCCCGACATCGCCGCCCGCTGGGGCCTGACCGCGCCGGTCACGGTTGCGGGCGGGGCGGGGGACAATGCGGCGGCGGCCTGCGGCATCGGCGCCCTGTCCGAGGGGCAGGGGTTCGTGTCGCTGGGTACCTCGGGCGTGCTCTTGGCCGCGCGGGACGGATATGCGCCCGCGCCGGACACCGCGTTGCACACCTTTTGCCACGCGGTGCCGGGGCGCTGGTACCAGATGGGGGTGATGCTGTCGGCCACCGACAGCCTGAACTGGCTGGCGCGGATCACCGGCGACAGTCCCGCCGGGCTGACCCGCGCGCTGGGCGATGACCTGCGCGCGCCGGGCGCGGTGCGGTTCCTGCCCTACCTGTCGGGCGAACGGACACCCCACAATGATGCGGCCATCCGGGGCAGTTTCACCGGGTTGGCCGGGGCAACCACGCGCGAGCATCTGACCCGCGCGGTCCTGGAGGGGGTGGCCTTTGGCCTGCGCGACAGTCTGGAGGCCCTGAAGGGCACCGGCGCCCGTCTGGACCGGGTCTTTGCCATCGGCGGCGGGGCGGCGTCGCGCCTGTGGGTGCGGATTATCGCAACGGTGCTGAACCTGCCGTTGCACCTGCCCGCCGGGGGCGAGTTCGGCGCGGCGCTGGGCGCGGCGCGGCTGGGTCAGTGTGCCGCGTCCGGGACCGCGCCCGAGGCCGCGATGACCGCGCCCGAGGTCGGCGAGACAATTGCGCCGGATGCCGGTCTGGTCGCCGCCTTCGACGATGGCTATGCCGCCTTCCGCGCCGCCTATCCCGCGATCCGGGCGGTGCAATAGCGGCGCTGCAACCCTATGGTCAGACGCCCGGCATAGGTGTATTGGGGCGCCATGACACAGGATCCGATCACCCGACTGACCATTCGCCGCCCCGATGACTGGCACCTGCACCTGCGCGACGGGGCAATGCTGGAAGGGGTGCTGTCCTATTCCGCGGCCCATTTCGGACGGGCGATCATCATGCCCAACCTTGTGCCGCCCGTGGTCACCGCCGAACAGGCCACCGCCTATCGCGACCGGATCATGGCGGCGCTGCCCGATGGCATGTCCTTCACCCCGCTGATGACCCTGTACCTGACCGAAGAGACTGACCCGGCGGATGTGGCCCGCGCCCATGCCGAAGGGATCGCCACGGCGGTGAAACTTTACCCGGCGGGGGCGACGACCAATTCCGCCTCGGGCGTGCGTGACTTTGACAAGGTCCGCCCGGTGCTGGAAACCATGGCCGAGATCGGGATGCCCCTGTGTGTGCATGGCGAGGTGACGGACCCGACCATCGACATCTTCGACCGCGAGGCGGTGTTCATCGACCGGGTGCTGAAACCGATCCGCAAGAAAACCCCGGACCTGCGCGTGGTGATGGAACATGTGACCACCCAGAACGCGGTGGATTACGTTCGCGACACCCACAAGAACCTTGCCGCGACGATCACCACCCATCACCTGATCATCAACCGCAACCATATCCTCGCCGGGGGGATCAAGCCGCATTACTACTGCCTGCCCGTGGCGAAACGCGAAACCCACCGGATTGCATTGGTCGAGGCCGCGACAAGCGGCGACAAGCGGTTCTTTCTTGGGACCGACAGCGCCCCGCATACGGACCCGGCCAAGTTGCAGGCCTGCGGCTGTGCGGGCTGCTTTACCGCGCCCAACACCCTGTCCTGTCTGGCCGAGGTGTTCGAGGCGGCGGGCAAGCTGAAACAGCTTGAAGCCTTCACCTCGCTCAACGGGCCGCGGTTCTATGGGCTGGCGCCGAACGAGGAGACGGTGAGTTTGGTCAAGGGCGATCCGGTCGATTATCCCGAACGGATCGACACCGGGGCCGGGCCGGTCACGGTCTTTGATCCCGGCTTTCCGCTGCACTGGCGGGTCGAGGTCTAAGACCGACGCCCCTAGCCGTCCGCGACCTTCTGCGCCTCTGTGAGCAAGGCGGCCATCACCGGCGTATGCGGTTCGCGGTAAGGGGCGATCAGCCCCACCGCGTGATGTTGCCGCCGCCCGGTCAGGGGCACCACCTGCAAGGGTTTTCCGACCGACAGAAATTCGGCCATCTTGGTGGGCAGGATCGTCATCCAGCGGCCCGTCGCCACATGGGCCACCAGAACCACGGTGGAATTGCTTTCGACGGTCGGTCCGGGCGTCACCCCGGCCTCTGCCAGATGCTGGTTGATGATCCGGCGGTTCTGCATGTCCGGGGTCAGAAGGCACAGGGGCTGGCCTTCCAGTTCGGCCCATTTAACCCCCTCGCGGCCCGCGAATTCCGATGTCTCGGCGCAGACCAGCGTATAATCCTCGCGGTAAAGCGGCACGCTGGTGACCCGGCCCAGCGGTTCGTTGTCCAGATAGGTGATGCCGCCGTCAATCTCGAGGTTGTCGAGCATCGACAGGATCTCGGCACTGGTTCGCGACAGGATGGTGAAATGGACGCCGGGGTGGCGCGCCTGAAAGGTCGCGGACAGCTCTGCCGCCTTGGTCAGCGCGGTGGGGATGGCGGCCAGCCGCAGGTCGCCCGACAGCCCCATTTTCACGGCGCGCATTTCCTGCCGCATGGTGCGCACGTCGCCCACGATCTGCCGCGCCCAGTCCAACACCCGCGCCCCTTCCGGCGTCAACCCGCCATAGCGCGACCCGCGCCAGACAAGCTGGACCCCGAGTTGCGATTCCAGCGCCTTGATCCCTGCCGACAGGGTCGGCTGGGTGATCCCAAGGCTTTCGGCGGCCTTGCCAAAGTGTTCCTCGCGCGCCAGCGCGATGAACATTTCCAGCTTGTCGATCATGCGCAGGCCACCTGCAGCAGGAACTCGTTCATCGGTTTCAGGTCACGGAAGGCCGACAGGATCGCGTCAGGCACCGGTCCAACCCCAAGGGGCCGGGTGGCGACGCAGGCCTTCATCCGCAACAGATCGGCCTGCGGGTGGTCGGCGGGGTAGGGCGGTGGCACCTTTTTCAGCGCGGGTTCGCGCAGGGTAAACCCGGCCTTGGCCAGACCGCCGAAGATGTCGGCGACCCGGTCGGCGTCCAGATCCACGAACTTGCGCCAGTTTTCCAGCACCGGCTTGTCAAAGGCCAGGATCCCACCGCCCGCGATCACGTAGTCGGGCGCAAGCCCGAAGAAATAAGCAGGGGTAGCGGGGGCCTGCGCGTCTTCGACCTGCCAAAGCATATGAAGATGCGGCTTATACGGGGTCTTGTCCTTGGAAAACCGCACGTCGCGATGGGGCCGGAACAGCTTGGGCCGGACCGGTGCGCCTGCGATGTTCGACAGCGGGCCGACCAGTTCTGTCAACAGCGCCTCTGCCGCCGGTTTCAGGATCGTGTCATACGTCTGCCGGTTCGCCTCCCACCATTCCTTGGTGTTGTTCTCGGTAAGGCGGGTATAAAACGCCCGGCCCGTGTCGATCATCAGGTCATAATCGGTCATTCCCGCCCTTTCCGGCGTCTGGCAGTTCCCCGCCGATCATGGCCAACCGCGCGACCGCTGTCCATTGAGGATTGGCGCGCTTGGCACTAGCTTGCCCATCATGAAACCACAGCTGATTGCCGCAACCCTTGCGCTTGCTACCCTTGCCGCGCCCCTGCGGGCGCATCCGCATGTCTTCATCGATACCTCGGTCACCGTTGTCTTCGATGACGCGGGTCGTGTCGCGGGGGTCCGGTTGGTCTGGCTTTACGATGATTTTTTCTCGCTTCTCCTGACCGAGGATATGGGCCTTGATCCCGATGGCGACATGGTCCTGACCGAGGCGGAATTGCAGGAACTGTCGGATTTTGTCCTGGACTGGCCCGAGGGGTTCGCCGGCGATCTGACGCTGGAGCATGGGGGCGTGGCGTTGCCGCTTGGGCCGCGGCAGGCGGCGCAGGTACGTCTTGTCGACGGGCGGATGGAGGAAAGCCATTACCGCCCGCTGCAAACCCCGGTTGCGGCCAGTGACGCGCCGCTGATCGTCGCCCCCTATGATCCCTACTACTACACCGCCCATATCGTGGACGAGGTGATCGGTCTGGAGGGCGGCGCGGGCTGTGCCGCCCGGTTGCACCCGGCCGATATCGCCGCCGCCCAGACACAGGCCGAACAGATCCTGTTTGGCCGGTCCATCGACCAGTTCGGCCCCGAGGAAAACCTGCCCGAGGTGGGCCATCTGTTCGCCGACCGGGTCGAGGTCACATGCGCGCCCTGACCGCGCTTCCCGCCGCGGCCCTTCTGGGGGTTGCGGTCTGGCTATGGGGCTTTGGCGGGGCTGACCGGGTCGCCTTCTGGGCGGCGTCCGGTCAGCGCGAGGCACAGGACGCCATGGCAGGCGCGCTGCGGGCGCTCAAGGCCGGCGATCTGGCGGCCGTCTGGGCACTGTGGGGGGTGGCCTTCGCCTATGGCGTGGTCCATGCGGCGGGGCCGGGTCATGGCAAGCTGGTGATCGGCGGGGTCGGCGTCGGCAGCCGGGTGCCGGTCGGGCGGTTGTCGCTTCTGGCCCTTGGCGGATCTCTGGCGCAGGCGGCCAGCGCGGTGGTGCTGGTCTATGCCGGTGTCCTGCTTCTGGGCTGGTCGCGGACCTATATGCAGGGGCTGGCCGACCGGGTCATGGCGCCGCTGTCCTATGGGTTGATCGGGCTGGTGGGACTGTGGCTGGTCTGGCGCGGGCTGCGGCACTGGCGGCGCGCGGGCGGCGTGGCGGACCACGCCCACCACGGCGAGGGGGAGACCTGCGACCACTGCGGCCATGCCCACGGCCCAAGCCTGCAACAGGCGCAGGACATGCGCAGCCTGTGGGACGCGCTGGCGGTCATCGGGACCATCGGCATCCGGCCCTGCACCGGCGCGCTGTTCCTGCTGATCCTGTGCTGGCGGATCGGCGCGGATTGGGCCGGGATCATAGGCGCCTTCGCCATGGGGCTGGGGACGGCGACAATCACCGTCGTGGTTGCCATCGCGGCGGTGGGGTTTCGCGAAAGCGCGCTGGCGCAGGTCGCGGCCAGCCGGGGCGCCGCGCGGGCCATGGCCGGGGCCGAGGTTCTGGCCGGGGCTGTTGTTGCTGTGCTTGCGCTGCAACTCGCGCTGCGCGTGATCTGACAGCCGGGGCACGACCCCTCTGGACCACGGCGCGGTCCCGTCCTAAGGCTTGGCGATGACCACGACAGCCACCTCTCTCCGGGCCGAGACCCGCAGCCTTCTGGGCCTTGGAATGCCTTTGGTGGGCAGTTTCGTCGCGGGGTTCCTGATCCATATGACCGATACGGTGATGCTGGGATGGTATTCCATCCTCAGCCTCGCGGCGGCGACCATTGCCACCTCGACCTGGTTCATCCTGTTCATCATGGGGGCAGGGTTTGCCCATGCGGTGATGCCGCTGGTCGCCGCGGCCGAGGCCGAGGGCGACACCACGCAGGCGCGGCGGGCCACCCGCATGGGGCTGTGGCTGTCGGTTGCCTATTTCGCCCTGGCCTTCCCGCCGCTCTGGTGGTCCGAAGCGGTCCTCTTGTGGCTGGGCCAGACGGCAGAGGTGGCGGCCGAAGGGCAAAGATACCTGCGTATCGCCGTTTTCGGCATGGTGCCCGCGCTTCTGGCGCAGGTGCTGCGGTCGTATCTGTCGGGGCTGCAACTGACCGGGGTGCAGCTGTGGGTCACCGTGTCGGGCGTGTTCCTGAACGCGGTAGTGAACTATGCGCTGATCTTCGGCAACCTTGGGGCGCCGGAACTGGGGATCGAAGGGGCGGCCATCGCCTCGGTCCTGATCCAGTGCTTCACCCTGATCGTGCTGGCCATCTATGCGCAGGTCAAACTTCCCGACTACGTCCTGTTTCAGCGGATCTGGCGGCCCGACTGGCAGGCGCTGTGGCGGCTGTTCGTGCTGGGAGTGCCGATCGGGCTGACCTCGCTGGCCGAAGGGGGGCTGTTCAACGCCTCGGCCATCATGATGGGCTGGATCGGGGAAAAGGAACTGGCGGCCCATGGCATCGCACTGCAGGTCACCGCGCTGACCTTCATGTTCCACGTGGGCATGAGCCAGGCCGCGACGATCCGTGCCGGCGGCGCCTTTGGCCGGCGGGACGAGGCGGCGTTGCGGACCGTGGGCAAGGCCGCCCATCTGATCGCTTTTGCCTTCGGGGTCGCGGTTGTGGTGATTTTCGTCGCCATCCCCGGGCCGCTGGCCGGGGCCTTCCTTGACCCGACCGACCCGGCCCGCGACGCGATCATCGAGATCGGGATCGTGCTGATCCTGCTGTCGGCGCTGTTCCAGTTCGTCGATTCCGGGCAGATCGTGGCCCTGTCGCTGTTGCGCGGGGTGCAGGACACCAATGTGCCCATGTGGCTGGCCACGCTCAGCTATTGGGTGATCGGCGTGCCCGCCTCTTACATCATGGCCTTCGTGCTGGGATGGGAGGAGGTGGGGCTCTGGCTTGGCCTGACGGTCGGGCTGGGCTGCGCGGCGATCAGCCTGTCGGCGCGGTTCTGGCTGCACACGGTGCGGATCGCCCGATAGGGGAAGGGTGGGTTGAAACCCACCTTACGGGACTTCTCCAATACAGGCGCACGCGCGCCGTGAGGGCGGGCGGGCGTGTGCCGGGCCGCTAGGCGTCCCGGCGGCTGTGACAAAAGCTGATTGTAAGGTGGGTTTTAACCCACCACCCCCCTAACCTTCGATCCGGGTCAGATCGGCGACTGACAGGCAGATCGTCCGGATCCGGGACAGAAGGTTCAGCCGGTTGCGCCGCACCACGGCGTTGTCGGCGTTCACCTGCACCGCCTCGAAGAAGGCGTCGATGGGCGCACGCAGCCCGGCCATGGCCCCCATGACGGCGCCGAAATCCTCGGCCTCCATCGCCGGGCCAATCGCGGCCTCTGCCCCGTCCAGCGCGGCAAACAGCGCGGTTTCCTCGGGCCCTTCGGCGAACTTTGCGTCGGCGCCAAAGGAATATTCCACCCCGTCCTTTTCCTCGGCCTGAGACAGGATGTTGTTGGCCCGCTTGAAGCCCTGGATCAGGTTCTCGCCATCCTCGGTCGCCATGAAGGCCGAGAGGGCCTGCGCGCGTTTGACCAGCAGGGTCAGGTCGTCATTGCCCTGCATGGCCACGCAGGCGTCGATCACGTCATGGCGGATGCCCTGGTCCTTGAGGAACACCTTCAGGCGGTCGTGGAAGAAGGCCAGAAGGTTTTCGGATGTGTCCGGAATCTCGGTCCGGGCCTGTTCGACTGCGTCGGGGGTGTCCCCGTCGAACCGGTCGATCACCGTGCGCACGGCGGCCCCGAAGACCCCATGATCGGCGATTTCGTCCAGCATCTCGTTCAGCAGCTGATGCGCGGTTTCGTCATGCCCATTCTGCCGTGCCCGCAGGCGCAGAAGTTGTCCGTCGAAATAGCGGTCCAGCGAGAGGCGCAGATCGTTTTCCAGCACCAGCCGGATCACCCCCAGCGCGGCGCGGCGCAGGGCGAAGGGGTCTTTCGACCCGGTGGGCTTTTCGTCGATGGCCCAGAACCCGGTCAGTGTGTCCAGCTTGTCGGCCAGCGCCACGGCGACGGCCACCGGGTCGGACGGCACATCGTCGCCTTGCCCCATCGGTTTCCAATGGTCGCGGGCGGCATTGGCCACATCCGTCGCCCGCCCGGCCTCGAGCGCGTAGTAGCGGCCCATGACCCCCTGAAGTTCGGGGAATTCGCCCACCATTTCGGACCGCAGATCGGCCTTGGCGATCATTGCGGCCTCTTCGGCCTTGTCCGCATCGGCGCCCACGGCGGGGGCAATGTCACGGGCAAGTGCCGCGATCCGGGCGACCCGGTCGGCCTGACTGCCCAGCTTGGCGTGGAAGGTCACATTGGCCAGACCGTCGGTCCAGTTGCCCATGCCTGCCTTGGCCACCCGCAGGTCATTTTCCCAGAAGAATTTCGCATCCGACAGCCGCGCCGACAGAACCTTCTGGTTGCCCGCAAGGATGGTCGCGCCCTTGTCGGCGGTCTCCATGTTGGCGACGGTGACGAAGCCTTCGATCCGGCCCGACTTGGGGTTGCGGACCGAAAAGAACTTCTGGTGTTCCTTCATCGAGGTTTGCAGCACCTCGGGCGGCAGCCCAAGGAAATCCACGCCGATTTCGCCCAGAAGGACCACGGGCCATTCGACCAGCCCCGCGACCTCGGCCAGAAGGCCCTTGTCTTCGACCACTTCCATGCCGCGTGCAAAGGCCATGTTGGTGGCGTCGTGCCAGATGTGGTCGGCCCGCTCCTCGGTGCGAAGGATCACATGGGCCTTCTTCAGCTTGGCCTCGTAATCGTCAAAGCCGCTGACGGTGATCGTGCCCTCGGACAGGAAGCGGTGGCCGCGGGTGGTATTCCCGGCGGTGATCCCGTCGATTTCAAACGGCACGACTTCGGCCCCGCCTTCGTCGGTCAGCAGGCAGATGATGGAATGCAGGGGGCGGACCCAGCGCAAAGACCCCGCGCCCCAGCGCATCGCCTTGGGCCAGGGGAAGTTGCGGATGGTGGGTTCCAGCACCTCGGCGATGATCTCGGCCGCTTTGCGTCCCGGTTTTTCGATCACGGCAAAGTAGGCCTCGGCCTTGCCCGCCGGGCGAATTTCCAGCTGTTCCTTCGACAGGCCGGTCGCGCGCAGGAAGCCCTCGATCGCCTTGTCGGGGGCGGTGGTGGCAGGGCCCTTGCGCTCTTCGCGGACGGGTTTCGATTCCGCGTCCAGCCCCTCGATCGACAGGCAAAGCCGGCGCGGCGTGGCAAAGCCGGCGGCGCCCTTGTAGGTCAGACCGGCCTCGACCAGCCCGTCGGTGACCAGCCGCCGCAGGTCATCGGCGGCGCGCGCCTGCATCCGGGCGGGGATTTCTTCCGAGAAGAGTTCAATCAGCAGATCAGGCATTAGCGCAGTCCTTCGGGGACAGGGGGGCACCCTTCGGGGGCCGGGTCGCCGTCAAAGACGACCTCTCCGCAGTGGTTTAGTTGGGGCCAGACATAGCCGCGCCCGTCAGGGAAGACAGCGACGACCCGGTCAAAGCCATAGGGTTCGTTTTCGCGGCTCAGGAACGCGACAGCCTCGCCGCTTTCAAGGGCCTCGCCGATGGCGCGGGCGTCGAAGCAGGAAAACCACGCGGGCGCGACCAGCGGTTCGGCGGTGTCGTAGATTTCGTAGGTTTCGGTCAGCATCGCCAGCGAATGGCCGGTGGTGAAACAGGCGCGGAACCGCAGGGGGCTGCTGTCGCTGTCGATGGCCTGAAAGTTGTCAAAGACGATCGGGTCGCGGGCATCGGTGCCCACAAGGGTCAGTTCGACCCCGCCCGCGTCTTCGGCCGACACGTCATCGTAGAAGGCGTAGACCTGCAGGTAATACATGGCAAGGCCAGCGATAAGCGCGCTCATGGCGATCCCCAGAATGGCAATACGGGTGCTGTTCATTGTGCCGCCCCGGCGGTGTAGCCGCCCGCTTCGGTCTGGACAAAGGCATCGGCGCACAGCTTGGCCAGCGCCCGGACCCGCCCGATATAGGCCTGCCGTTCAGTGACCGAGATCACCCCGCGCGCGTCCAGCAGGTTGAACAGGTGGGACGCCTTGATGCACTGGTCATAGGCCGGGTGGGCCATGACGATGCGCTTGCCGGTCTTGGGGTCGTCGGCGGGGGTGTCCAGAATGCGCTGGCACTCGGCCTCGGCGTCCTTGAAGTGCTGGAACAGCTGGTCGGTGTCGGCGGCGTCAAAGTTGTGACGGCTGTATTCTTCCTCGGTCTGGCGGAAGATGTCGCCATAGGTCAGGGCGATGGGCGCGTCCGGATCGTTGAACGGCATGTCCATCACGTGATCGACGCCCAGCACATACATCGCCAGACGTTCCAGCCCATAGGTCAGCTCGCCCGAGACCGGGTGGCAGTCGTGGCCGCCGACCTGCTGGAAATAGGTGAACTGGCTGACTTCCATCCCGTCGCACCAGACCTCCCAGCCAAGGCCCCATGCGCCCAGCGTCGGGCTTTCCCAGTCGTCTTCGACAAAGCGGATATCGTGCAGGGTCGCGTCGATCCCGATCGCCTGAAGCGACCCAAGGTAAAGGTCCTGAAGATCCGGCGGGCTGGGTTTGATGATGACCTGATACTGGTAGTAATGCTGCAACCGGTTCGGGTTTTCGCCATAGCGCCCGTCGGTCGGACGGCGCGAGGGCTGCACATAGGCCGCCGCCCAGGCCCGCAACCCGAGGCTGCGCAGGGTTGTGGCCGGGTGGAAGGTGCCCGCGCCGACCTCCATGTCATAGGGTTGCAAGACGGCGCATCCCTTGGCGGCCCAGTAGGACTGAAGCCGCAGGATGATTTCCTGGAACGAACGGGGTTTGTCGGACATGGGGCTTTGCTTCCTGCATCTGCTTGGCGCCTCAATAGGACGGGCGGCGGATGGGGTCAATCGGACGCGCCGCCGTGAAAATACGGGCAATTGCGGTTGCGGGGCAGATTCCTGCTGCACAGGCCGTCTGGTCTGCTAGTTTGTCCGGCGAACAACGCCCGGCACGGGGCGGAACAAGACATTCGGGAACGGGTATGATGCGGAAATTCGCGGTTTTCATTGTGACGGTTTTCTTCGGCGTGCAGGCCGTGGCTCAGGACATTGCCTGGGTCCAGGTCGAGGCCCAGCCGACCCTTGCGCAGGCACAGGACCGGGCGCGCGCCTATGCGCAGCGGCTGGACAATGTGAACGGCTACTATATCGGCTCTGGCTGGTACGGGATCGCGCTTGGGCCCTATGGGGCGGCGGATGCCGAACGGCTGCTGTCCGATCTGCGTCGGTCGGGCCAGATTCCCGCCGACAGTTTCATCGCCGATGGCCGCCGCTTCCAGCAACAATTCTGGCCGGTGGGCGTAGGCGCGGAAACCACCGCGCAGCCGCTGCCGTCCTCGGTGGCCGAACCCGCCGCGACGGACGAACCTGTCGTGCTGGCGGAGCCGGAGCCCGAAATTGCGATCCCGGACGAGACCCCGCGCGAAGCCCGCGCCTCGGAGGCGGCACTGACACGCGAGGAACGGATGGACCTGCAGGTCGCCCTGCAATGGGCGGGCTACTACAACAGCGCCATCGACGGGGCCTTCGGGCGCGGGACCCGCGCTTCGATGCAGGCCTGGCAGGAAGCCAACAACCACGAGCCGACCGGGATCCTGACCACCGGGCAGCGGGCCGAGCTGTTCGCGCAATACAACGCCGTTCTGGACGGGATGAACCTGACACTGACACGCGACGCGGCCGCCGGGATCGAACTCTTGGTGCCCGCCGGGGTCATGGGATTCAACGAATACGAACCGCCCTTCGCCAAATATGGGCCGACCGGCGATCTGCCGGCACAGTTGCTGCTGATCAGCCAGGAAGGCGACCAGAACCGGCTTTTCGGTCTTTATGAAATCCTGCAGACCCTGGAAATCATCCCGACCGAGGGGCCGCGGTCCCGCGATAGCGACAGTTTCACCATCGACGGGCAGAATGACAGCCTGCACAGCCACGCGCAGGCCAGTCTGCGGGACGGGCAGATCAAGGGGTTCATCCTTGTCTGGCCCGCCGGAGACGAGGAACGGCGCAGCCGGGTTCTTGCCGAAATGATCGGCAGTTTTGCGGGTATCGACGGGGTGCTTGACCCCGCCATCGCCCCGGCGGACGACGATCAGGCGATCGACCTTGTGTCGGGGCTGCAAGTGCGGCAGCCGCGCCTGTCGCGCTCCGGGTTCTATATCACCGGCGACGGGGCGGTTCTGACCACGGCCGAGGCCGTGGGGCAGTGCGAGAGCCTGACCATCGACGAAACCCACGAGGCCGAAGTGGCGCATGTGGACGCGGCGCTTGGCATCGCGGTGCTGCGGACGCGGGACGATCTGGCGCCGATGGGCGTGGCCGAGTTTCAGACCGCCATTCCCCGGCTTCAGGATCAGGTGGCGGTGGGGGGCTTCCCCTATGGCGGCGTGCTGTCGCTGCCGACCCTGACCTTTGGCAAGCTGGCCGATATCCGGGGCCTGAACGGGGAAGAAGAATTGCAGCGGCTGGCCCTGACCGCACAGCCCGGCGATGCGGGCGGCCCGGTCTTCGACAATGGCGGCGCAGTGCTGGGGATGCTTCTGCCCAAGGCAGAGATGAACGGCCAGATGCTGCCGCCCGAGGTGAGCTTTACGCTCGACAGCGACACCATCGTCGCCGCGCTTGAAGCTGCCGGGGTCGAGGTGCAGACCACCGATAGCCTGGCCTATATGCCGCCCGAAACCCTGACCCTGCGGGCCGCCGACATGACGGTTCTGGTCAGCTGTTGGTAGGGCAGGGTAGCTGCTGGGTAGCGCGACCTGAACTGCAGATGGTGGGTTGAAACCCACCTTACCCGGGGGCGCTTCGCCCCCCGGACCCCCAGAGGATATTTCTAACCCAAAGAAGAAGGGACGCTGAGTCCAGTCCCCTTCTTTGGGTTGCAAATATCCCGGGGTGAATGGCCCGGAACGGGCCAGAGGGGCAGAGCCCCTGAAACGTAAGGTCGGACTTAACCCACCATCCCTAGTTCGACGCAGTGCGCGTCGGTTGCCGGTAGAACAGGTGCGACCCGATCGCGGCGGTCTGGGGGAAACTGCGCGCCCAACGCGGGCTGACCGCGCGTGTGTGATAATGCGTTGCCCCGCTGGTCAGGTCGCGCGGCGCCCCGTCCAGAAGCAACCGGGCCACTTTGCCCACCCGCACCCATGCGGCGGGTTCATGGATCGTTTCGGCATTTCCGTCGCAGGTATAGGTGAACTGGCAGGCGTAGCGCCGCCCGGTTCCCTGATGCACGACGCCACAGACCGATCCGGGGAAGCTGGAGCTTTCGACCCGGTTCAGGATCACTTCGCCCACGGCGAACATGCCGCGGACGCTTTCGCCGCGGGCTTCGAAATACAGGGCCTCTGCAAGGCATTGCCACTGGTCGCCGCCGCTCGCCGCCGGGACCGAGGCAAGATAGCCCTCGTCATAGGCAAAGCCGCTGGGTGCGACGACAGTGTCGGCGGCATCGGCGCGGGGCGGTGCGGTCAGTGCGGACAATCGTGCCGAGGGCACGATCCCGATGGATTGCCGCTCCTGTCCAAGAAGCTCGCCCAGCCGGGTCGCCAGAAGCTCTTCCGCCGCCACAGGCGCCGCAAGAAGCCCAGTTCCAAGCACGGCAATCATCGCCGTGCGGAGTGTCCGAAGTCCGCGTTGAAGGGTCATCCGCCCATCCCAGGTTCCACGCGGACAGCCCCCGCGCAGGCAGAGGTTCCGTAAACGACCGGGTCCTATCCGTCTACCCTTTTAGGTCTGCACCCAAGACATTCCCGGCATGTGTCATCCGGGACATTCAATATGCTGCGGAGATCCTTGAAAAACCTACGAAATGTTGAGTTCCAACCGATCTGCAATTGCCAGTTGTGCGGCGGAAAGCCGCGCAAGGGGCACCCGGAAGGGCGAGCAGGAGACATAGTCGAATCCCTGTTTTCGGCAGAAGTCGATGGCCGACCGGCTGCCGCCATGTTCGCCGCAGACCGACAGGATCACCTCCGGACGGCCGGCCCGGCCCCGTTCGGCGGCCATCGACAAAAGCTCTCCGACCCCGTCGATATCAAGGGTGTGGAACGGGTCTTCCTCGTAGACATGCGCCTTGACATAGGCCGACATGAAGCGCCCCGCGTCGTCGCGCGACAGCCCGTAGGTCATCTGGGTCAGGTCGTTCGTCCCGAAGGACAGAAACGCCGCGTGTTCGGCGATATCGGCGGCCCGCAGGCAGGCGCGCGGCGTTTCCACCATCACCCCCAGCCGGTAGTCGAACTCGGCCCCGGTTTCGGCCTTGACCGCCGCCGCAACCGCATCGATCCGAGTCTTGACGATCTCGACCTCGCGCATGGCGCTGACCAGCGGGATCATGATTTCCGGGACGACAGGGGCGCCACTGGCGCTGGCCTCCACCGTGGCCTCAAAGATCGCGCGGGCCTGCATGTCGTAGATCTCGGGATAGGTCAGGCCCAGCCGGACCCCCCGCATCCCCAGCATGGGGTTATATTCCGAAAGCGCCTCGACCCGCGCGTTCACATCGGCCAGCGCAAGGCCCAGTTGTTCGGCCAGATCGCGCATCCCTGCCTTGTCGACGGGCAGGAATTCGTGCAGCGGCGGATCGAACAGGCGGATGCAGACCGGCTTGCCCTGCATGATCTCGAACAGGGCGGCGAAATCGGCCCGCTGCATCGGCAGCAGCCGGTCCAGTACCGCGCGCCGCTCGGTCTGGCTGTCGGCAAAGATCATCTCGCGCATGACGACCAGTCGGTCGCCTTCAAAGAACATGTGCTCGGTCCGGCACAGGCCGATCCCCTGCGCCTTGAAGTTGCGGGCGGTCTGGGCGTCGGCCGGGGTGTCGGCGTTGGCGCGGACCCCGATATCGCGGAACTCGTCCGCCCAGGCCAGAAGGGCGCGGAACTCTTCATCCAGTGCCGCCTCGATCATCGGCGCCTCGCCGGCCAGGATATCGCCGCTGGTGCCGTCGACGGTGATCACGTCGCCTTCGGCAAAGCTGCGGCCGTCGGGGGCGATCAGGCGTTTCTTCTTGCGGTCGATGGTCAGGTCCGAGGCCCCCACCACGCAGGGCAGGCCAAGGCCCCGGCCGATCACCGCCGCGTGGCTGGTGATGCCGCCGCGCATGGTCAGGACCGCCTGTGCGGCATGCATCCCGCGGATATCCTCGGGCGAGGTTTCCCAGCGGACCAGAACACAGGGTTCGGACCGGGCCGCGCTGGCCTGCGCGTCATTGGCGGTAAAGACGATCCGGCCCGAGGCCGCGCCGGGGCTGGCGGCGATACCGCTGGTGATCCGGTCGCGCGGGGCAGTGGGGTCCACCTGCCGGTGCAGCATTTCGGACAGGGCCGCGGGGTCGACCCGCATCACCGCCTCTTCGCGGGCGATGATCCCGTCATCAGCAAGGGCCACGGCCACCCGGACCGCCGCCCGGGACGACCGGGGCACGCGGACGGCATCAAGGATCGCGATCTTGCCGTCCTCGATGGTGAATTCGATCTGCATTTCCTCCCGAAGGCGGGTGCGGCAGATCTCGCCAAAGCGGGTCAGGGCCTCGAAGACCTCGGGCTGGGTTTCCTCGACCGACGGGCCGCGCGGGTCGCGGGTCAGGAACATGGCCCCGGTCCCGGCGCCCAAGGCCTCGCGCCCCTGACTTTGGGCAAGATACCGGCCCTTGATCCGTTGGCCGCCTGTCGCCTCGTCGATGAACTGGATCACGCCAGAGCCGCATTCGCCCGGACCCACCCCCAGCGCCATGGCCTGCACGACAAGGCCAAGCCCGGCGTTGGCGGGGGCGCCCTTGGCCTGCCGCAACAGCCGGGCGGACGTCCCGTCCCAGGCCCGCGCCATCGAGCGTAGCACCTCGGCCAGTTGGCAGGCCGGGTCCTGCGGGAAGGCCTCGTCCATCTCGTATTCATAGGCATCCAGCGCCACGCGCAGATTGGCGCCGGTGGGATGTTCGGGGATGTCGAACACCTCGGGGTCCAGACGCGCCACGTGGACTGCGTAGGACTGGATGAACCGCAGGTAGATGGCGGTCGCCTCTGCCTCGCCCATGCGGGCGCACATTTCGGCATGGCGGGCATCGGTCATGCCGATGTTCAGGATTGCGCCGGGCCCGCCCCAATCGGGGTCTTCGCTTGACGGGCGGACGGACAAAAGCGGGTCTGGCCCGAAGGGGGCAAGCACCTGTTTCAGGTCGGGCATCTGGCCCTGCGCGATCCCGCGCACCGCGTCGAAGGACAGGGCGACGGTGGTGGGCACCGGCATCTCCAGCCGGATCAGCCGCTGCAGGCATTTCGCGCGCCCCCCGTGCACCGAAGGCGACATCGGCGCATCCACGGTGATCAGGGTAACGGGCGGGTAAATGGTGTCTTGCTGCAATGCGGCATCCTCCGGCTAGGCGCACCATAGCCCGCAAGCGATTCGCGGCAAGAAAAGAATTGCAGGGAAGGGGGATGGTGGGTTGAAACCCACCTTACGCTAGTGGGGCACTGCTCATCTGGCGCCACCCGGCGATTTCCGCCGGACTATTCGGGGTAAAATGAGAGTCCATTCTTCTTTGGGTTCTAAATATCCTCTGGGGGTCCGGGGGGCGAAGCGCCCCCGGGTAAGGTGGGTTTCAACCCACCATCCCCCGACCTGCGCCGGTTTTCCGCCGCTGCCTGCCGCCTTGGGGCGCTTGTTCCGTCCGTCCCCGGATAGTATGCCCGGACAAGAACAACGACGGACCCGGACCCGATGACTGACGATATCCGCATGGCCTTTGCCCATCCCGCCGAGCGGGCAGAGGCAAGCGCCACCCAGCCTTGCGACCGCATTTCGCTGCGTGACTACGTGGTCGAGGTGGAAATCGGCGCCTTCGAGCAGGAGCGCGGCCATCTTCAGCGCGTCCGTTTCAACATCGTGGTCGAGGTCGCGCCGCAACAGGCTGCCGCCGAGGACGATGTGGACCGCATCCTGTCCTATGATGTGCTGACCGAGGCCATCGCCCATGAACTGGGCGTGGAGCGGATTAACCTGCTGGAAACCCTTGCCGCCCGCGTTGCCGAACGGATCCTACTGGAGCCACTTGCGCAGCGTGTCTTTGTCCGGATCGAGAAATTGGACCGGGGGCCGTTTTCGCTGGGGGTCGAGATCGTCCGGGCGCAGGGCGAAGAGGCCCGCGCGGGACAGGACCACGTGCAGGTGCCGCATCCGCGCCTTGTCTACCTGTCGAACGCGGCCATCGGGTCGGACCGCATTGGTGCCTGGATCGACGAATTGTCGGCCGACAGTGCGCCGCTGATCTTTTGCGTGGGCGCCCCCGACCTGCCCGCGCCGCAGGCCGCCGCCGCCCTGCCACAGCGCCGGATCGACCTTCTGGCGCTGGAACAGAATGCCTGGATGCTGGCCGGGCGCGACCGCCGCTGCATGGTGGTGGCCACCCGAACCGAACTGGACTGGGCGATGAAAAACGGCCAGATCTGCGTCTGGGCCCCATCCAAGATCGTGCTGGATGCGGTCGACGGCCCATCGGCCAGCCCGCGCGATGCGCTGGCCCTGATGGGCTGGTTCGCCGGGCAGGTGGAGGCGGCGGAACTGCTGGTGATCGGGGCCGAGGCCCCGGACAGCGACATGCCGGTGCGGGCGCTGCCCCTTGATGCGGAGACGCTGCTGTGACCAAGGAGTATTTTCGCCCGATCCCGATGACCGACCCGCATCGCCCCGAGGGCGCGCTGACCCTTGCCGGCGGCTGGTGCTGGTTCGACCGGGTGGAAGTGCTGCGCCGGGACCGCGCGCCCGAGCTGATCGCCGCCGCCGATCTGCCTGACATGGTGAAGGCCCGGCTGACCGCCCCACGTGCCAGTGTCGGAACCCTGTCCATGGACCGCCCCCGGATCATGGGCATCCTGAATGTCACCCCGGACAGTTTCTCGGACGGGGGGCTGTTCAACGCGCCCGAGGCGGCGCTGGCGCAGGCCCGCGCGATGCAGGCGGCAGGTGCCGACATCATCGACGTGGGCGGCGAAAGCACCCGGCCCGGCGCCCGCGAGATCGGGGTAGAGGAAGAGATCAGCCGCACCGCCCCGGTGATCGGGTCGATCCGGGCGGGCAGCGATATCCCGATTTCCATCGACACCCGCAAATCCATGGTCGCCCGCGCCGCCATCGGCGCCGGGGCCAGCATGGTCAATGATGTCGCTGCCTTTACCTTTGATCCGGCGCTGGCGGGGATCACCGCAGACAGCGGGCTGCCGGTTTGCCTGATGCATGCGCAGGGCGATCCGCAGACCATGCAGCAAGACCCGCGCTATGACGATGTCGTGCTGGACGTCTACGATTTTCTTGAAGACCGGATCGCGGCGGCCGAGGCGGCTGGGATCGACCGCGCCCGGATCGTCACCGACCCCGGCATCGGCTTTGGCAAGACTTTGCAACATAACGTGACGCTTCTGCGCCATCTTTCCCTCTATCATGCGCTTGGCTGCCCGATACTTCTGGGCGCCAGCCGCAAGCGGTTCATCGGCACCATCGCGGGCGTGGACGACGCGCGCGACCGGATGCCCGGATCGCTTGCCGTGGCGCTGGCCGGGGTGGCCCATGGCGTGCAGATCCTGCGCGTCCATGATACCGGGGAAACAAGACAGGCGCTGAGCCTGCACATGGCATTGAGTGGGGCGTAGACGACATGACACGCAAGCTGTTCGGAACCGACGGGGTGCGCGGCACCGCGAACACATACCCGATGACCGCCGAAATGGCGCTGCGGATCGGGGCCGCTGCGGGCCGCTATTTCCGCAATGACGGGTCGAACGAACACCGGGTGGTGATTGGCAAGGACACCCGCCTTTCGGGCTACATGTTTGAAAACGCGCTGACGGCGGGGCTGACCTCGACCGGGATGAACGTGTTTCTGCTGGGGCCGGTGCCGACCCCGGCGGTGGGGCTTCTGACCACCTCGCTGCGGGCGGATATGGGGATCATGGTGTCGGCCAGCCACAACCCGCACCACGACAACGGGATCAAGTTCTTTGGCCCCGACGGGTTCAAGCTGTCGGATGAGGCCGAGGCCGAGATCGAACGGCTGACCGAGGAGGGGACCGAACCCGCGCAGGCCAATAACATCGGCCGGGCCAAACGGATCGACGATGGCCGGTTCCGCTATGGCGAGCGGATCAAGGGCACCTTCCCGGCGGGGATGCGGCTGGACGGGCTGAAGGTTGTGGTCGATTGCGCCAACGGCGCGGCCTACAGGATCGCCCCCGAAGTCCTGTGGGAACTTGGGGCTGATGTGGTGCCCGTGGGTGTGTCGCCCAATGGCACCAACATCAATGACAACTGCGGATCGACCAGCCCGCGCACGGCGGCCGAGGCGATTGTCACCCATGGCGCGGACGTGGGCATCTGTCTGGATGGTGACGCCGACCGGGTGATGATCCTTGATGAAAACGGGCGCGTCGCCGATGGCGACCAGATCATGGCTCTGATGGCGGGCCGCTGGGCCGATGCCGGGCGGCTGGCCCACGGCACGCTGGTGGCGACTGTGATGTCGAACCTTGGGCTGGAACGTTACCTTGAAGGGCGGGGCCTGCATCTGCAACGTACCAAGGTCGGCGACCGCCACGTGGTCGAGGCGATGCGCGCGGGGGGCTTCAACCTTGGCGGGGAGCAGTCGGGCCATATCGTGATGACCGACTATGCCACCACTGGCGACGGACTTTTGGCGGGCCTTCAATTCCTTGCCGCGATGGTCGAGACGGGCAAGCGCGCCTCCGAGTTGTGCCATGTCTTCGAGACTGTCCCGCAGATGTTGAAAAATGTCAGGTATTCGGATGGAAAAGACCCGCTTTCGGACCAGAAGGTTCGAAAAGTGATAGCCGAGTCCGAGGGGCTTTTGTCCGGCAAGGGCCGGTTGCTGATCCGCCGGTCGGGGACAGAGCCGCTGATCCGGGTGATGGCCGAATGCGAGGATGACGGGCTACTAACTCAGGTGGTCGAGGGGATCGTGGCCGAGGTGCAGGCCGCGGCGGGCTAGGCCCGGGGTCCGAATATCCGCGTCGGTCGGCCGCGCCACTGGCTGACCGCCAGCCCAAACAGGATCAGCCCAAGCGCCACGAAGAACCGCCACGGCAGGTCTTCGGACAGCACCAGCCAGCCGAAGACGACCGACCACAGTGGCACCTGATAATTGACCAGCGTCATGAAGACCGCCCCGGCGCTGCGGATCACCAGCACCCGCAACAGCGCGGCCAGTGCCGTCGGCACAAATCCAAGGAACAGGATCGCCCAGCCCGACCGCGCGCCAGTCCAGCTGGGGACGCCTTCGACCAGCAGCATCGCCGGGATCAGGATCGCCGCGCCCACGACCAACGTGAAGGCCGCCAGCGTGATCGGGTCCACCGGCGGGCAGCGCCGGGTCATGACCGAGGACACGGCATAAGAGACGGAGGCCCCGATGCAGGCCAGTTGCGCCAGCGGTTCCGCCCCCTGTCCCAGCGCCATCAGCCCCGGTCCGATCAGCACCAGCGCCCCGGCAAAGCCGATCACCACCCCCAACGCCTTTTGCCCGCTGAGTTTTTCGTCGCTGAACACATGGGCCAGCGGCAGAACGATCAGCGGCAACGCTGCCATCGAAATCCCGGCAAAGGCCGAGGGCACATATTGCTGGCCCCAGCTGAGCAGGGAAAAGGGCAGGGCGGTGTTAAATGCACCGATGGGAATGAGGTAGATCATCGCCGCCCGGCTTGGCAGGGGTCGCCCCATCGCCGCCATCAGGGACAGAAGGGCCAGCGCGCCCAGCGTGGTGCGGGCGCAGGCGACGGTCAGAGGGCCATAGCCTTCGAGTGCGATGGACACGACCATGAATGTCCCACCCCAGATCAGCCCGAGGGAGATCACGGAAAGCCAGTTCGCGGAGGTCGGTGCCTGTGTCATGCCGCGCCATATCGCGCCGCAAGGGGCTTGTCATCAGGGGATTGCAATATTGTAAGCATCGGCTTACCGTAAGTAATGTCTTACCAAGAATCACTCGCGGCGCTCGCCGATCCGACCCGCAGGCAGGTGTTCGAAACGCTGGCCCGCGCCCCCGGCCCGGTCGGTCAAATCGCCAAGAGCCTGCCGGTCAGCCGACCGGCCGTGTCGCAACATCTGAAGGTGTTGTCGGATGCCGGTCTGGTCGTGGCACGGCAGGACGGAACCCGCCGGATCTATAGCGTCGATCCAAAGGGATTGGCGGAACTGCGCCGCTGGCTGGACGGATTCTGGACCGACGTGATGGACAGGTTTGCAAGCGAAATCAATACTCTGGAGCCCAAAGATGACTGACCCCATTATCAAGACGGTGATCGTGAACTGCGATCCCGCCCGCGCATTCGATGTCTTTGCAAACCGGATTGCGGACTGGTGGCCGCTAGATGGGCATGCGGTATCGGCGGCGGCCGGGAAGGCGGCGCTGGCGGTCACGATCGAGCCGCGCGTGGGCGGCGCGGTCTACGAGACGATGCATGACGGTGGTCGTGCCGACTGGGGAGAGGTGCTGATCTACGATCCCGGGACGCGGCTGGCGATGACGTGGCACCCCGGCAACAATGGGGATAACCCGACCCGGGTCGAGGTCAGTTTTGCCGCCACCGACGACGGGCGCTGCGCCGCGACCCTGACCCACACAGGGTGGGAGGTCTGGGCCGATCAGGCGGGCCCGCGCCGGGACAATTACGACAAGGGCTGGGATTTCGTGCTGGGCGAACGGTTCGTCAACGCGATTTGACCGGGGCAGGTGGGGTGACGCACTCTATGCGCCCAGCAGGTAGATCATCGCCACAAGCCCAGCGAGGGCGCAATGGCACAGGGTGAAAGCCACACCGACCCATCGCCAGCCGCCGACCTGCGGAGTGGCCCGCGCCCGAATGAACACGGCGCGGGTCAAGGCCGCAAGATAAAGCGTCAGCCCAGCGGTCAGGAAACCCGACGATAGCGTTAACGCCCTTGGCCCAAGTGCCAGCTGAGGCAGCATCGGCAGCAGAACGGCGGCCGGAACGAAGATCAGCCCGACACCATAATTGCCGATCCAGAACGTATCGCCCAGCCCAAGCCGTCCGGCCAGCAGATCTTGGAACCAGCCGGGGGAGAAGATCCGCCGGCGCTCTTCCAATGTCTTGGCGAGGTCGTCGAATTCGGACATCCTGCTTTCCTGACTAGGCGGCCTTGAAGGCGGCATGTGCTTTGCCGGCGGCCACGCTGTCGGCGACAAAAGCCACAAGGGCGGCCCCCATTGCAAGGATAGACAGCCAGAAGGTATTGCCGAAAGAGGCGAAGGCCAGTGCAAGCCCGGCTACGACGGTGGCAATGATCGAGGCCTTTTCCCAGCCGCTGAGGTCGAGAAGCGCGAGGCTAGCCAGTTTCGGAATTCCAACCACCGCTCGCCCAAGCGAGAGCATCCGGGCAAAGCGTTCAAGATCGCTGCCTCTCTTGACTGCTGCGCCGATTGCGCCAACTTGCTTCGCTATCTTGCCGCCGCATTTGGTGCAGATATTAGCCCCGGCGCGGGCGACTGCTTTCTGGTTCAGCGACTGGTAGGCGCCGACGGCGGCCATGGCCATGGTTATCGCATCCGCAAGGCATTTGCAGACCGCTCCGATCAGCGTGTCAAGGCAGGCCTTCTTGCGCTTGGACATATTTGCCCCGAACGGCGCGGTCATCAGCACCTTTCCGTCCTGCATGAGGGTCAGCGCCTCTTCGGTTTCGATCAGGCTCATCGGGCTAAGCCCAATGTCCAGCCCCTGAGCGGTGAGTGCGGAAATCGGCTCTGGCGGGATCATGAACTGTGCCTTCAGCCTGTCCTGATCTTTGGGCGAAAGCGCGCGGATTTCCGCGCCTTCGTCGGACGCAAGCAGGTCATCCCAGGCCTGCCGCAGCACCGCGTCCGTCTCTGCGGGCGAAAGCGGGGCCTCGCGCGGGGCGGCGGCCAACAATGGCGCAGCCGTGTCGAGGCCTGCAAGGTCATCGGGATCGGGAAGGGCGGCCAACATATCGAAAAACTCCGGGTCAAACATTTCCGGGTCGTACTGAATTCCGCTTTGGGTGTGGGTAATCATTTTAGTCCCCTTTCGGGCGCTTTTTGAGAATAAATGCGTCAATCAAAGTGCCTTCAGGCTAGGATCTGGCCGCGCAGGGCGTCAATCCCGGTATTCCCGACCCCAAAACGAAAACAGCCCGCCGGATGGCGGGCTGTTCTGTTGATTTTGGACCGACTTAGTTCTTCGACTTGTCGACCATCTTGCCCTTGGAAATCCAGGGCATCATGGCGCGCAGCTTTTCACCGACCTGTTCGATCTGGTGTTCGTCGTTGATCCGGCGGGTTGCCTTGAAGAAGGGCTGACCCACGGCGTTCTCCTGCATGAAGTCACGCACGAACTTGCCGGTCTGGATGTCGGTCAGAACCGCCTTCATCCGGGCCTTGGTTTCGTCGTAGGGCAGGATGCGCGGGCCGGACACGTATTCGCCGTATTCGGCGGTGTTCGAGATCGAGTAGTTCATGTTGGCGATGCCGCCTTCGTAGATCAGGTCCACGATCAGCTTCACTTCGTGCAGGCACTCGAAATAGGCCATCTCGGGCTCGTAGCCGGCCTCGACCAGGGTTTCAAAGCCCATGCGGATCAGTTCGACCAGACCACCACACAGAACGGCCTGTTCGCCGAAGAGGTCGGTTTCGCATTCCTGACGGAAGTTGGTTTCGATGATGCCCGAGCGGCCGCCGCCGATTGCGGAGCAGTAGGACAGACCGATTTCCATGGCCTTCCCGGTGGCGTCCTGATGAACGGCCACAAGGCAGGGCACGCCGCCGCCTTTGGTGTATTCGCCGCGCACGGTGTGGCCCGGGCCCTTGGGGGCCATCATGATCACGTCAACGCCGGGCTTCGGCTCGATCAGGCCGAAATGCACGTTCAGACCGTGGGCGAAAGCAATCGCCGCGCCTTCGCGCAGATTGTCGTGCACGTATTTCTTGTAGGTCTCGGCCTGAAGTTCGTCGGGCATGGTGAACATGATCACGTCACACCAGGCGGCGGCTTCGGCAATCCCCATGACCTGCAGGCCTTCGCCTTCGGCCTTGGCGGCAGAGGGGGAACCTTCGCGCAGAGCGACGACGAGGTTCTTGGCGCCCGAGTCGCGCAGGTTCAGCGCGTGGGCATGGCCCTGCGAGCCGTAGCCCAGAATGGCAACTTTCTTGTCCTTGATCAGGTTCACATCGCAATCGCGATCGTAATAGACGCGCATCGGTTTCGTCCTTCATGCGGGTTTCGATTGGGGCGCACCCTAGAAGGGCGGCGCTGGAATGGCGAGGTGGGGCGGCGTGGTATTTTCGCGAATTGTGAAGTTGTTATTCGCGGAAATTTAAAATAGTGAAAAATTCATGCTTGATGACACCGACCGCCGCATTCTGCGCCTGCTTCAGGACGATCCCGCGCAATCCCTGCCGGACCTGGCCGAGGGGTGCGGGCTGACCGTGGGCCGCCTGACCCGGCGGATCGACAAGCTGCGCGCCGATGGCATCCTGCGGGGGCAGGAGGCGGTGATCGACTGGAGGGCGCTGGGGTTTGAGGTGGCGGTCTCCCTTCGGGTGACGCTGGACAAGACCGACCCGCGCGCCTTTGATGACTTCATCGACGGGGCCCGCGCCGTGCCCGAGGTGATCGAGATCCAGACCTTTCTTGGTCGCGTCGATGTGCGGCTGCATATCGTGGCCCGCGACCTTGCCCATTGGCAGGCAATCTACCGCGACCGGGTTCTGACCCTGCCGCATATCGCGGATATCGAGGCGCTGATGCTGGTGGCCACGGTCAAGGCAGAGGAGGCATTGCCGCTGTGATTGAGGTTGACGAGATTGACCGGACGATCCTGCGGGCCTTGCAGGATGACGCGGAGCTGACGGCCAGCCGTCTGGGCCGCCGTCTGGGCCTGTCGCAGCCCGCCACATGGCGGCGCATCCGCAGGCTTGAGGAGGCGGGGGTGATCGCGGGCCGCCGGCTGGTGCTGGACCGGGAAAAGCTGGGCTTTGGGGTGACGGTGTTTCTGGGGGTGAAGCTGGCGGCAAAGGGTCGGGTCAGTCTGGAGGATTTCGAACGTGCGGTCAGTGCCATCCGCGAGGTGCAGACGGTGGAACATGTTCTGGGGCTGTATGATTACCGCCTGCGGGTCGTGGCCCGCGATCTGGCGGATTTCGAACGGGTGCTGCGCCGCCGGATCATGACCCTGCCGGGGGTCGGCAATGTCGAGGCGAATGTGCTCTTGTCCGAGGAACGCCGCCCCGGACCTATCTAGGCAACGAACAGCGCCCGCGCCTCGCGTCCGGTGATTTCCGGGCGCGACAGCTCGCCCACCGCCTCGACCTCTTCCAGTTCGGGGAACAGGCGGATGATTTCCTCGCGGGCCTCTTCCTCGACCGCGTTCAAGGCGTAGCGGGCGGGGAACAGGCTTTCGGTTGGGGCGCCTTCGGCAAAGACGATCTGATGCCTGTCGAACAGGAAGTGGAAGTATTCGATTTCCGCCCGGGGTGCGCGCGTCACGCGGGCATCGTCGACCAGATGTTTCGCGGCGACCAGCACCTCTTCGGTGCCATACAGAAGTTCGGCCTGCGTGCCGAACACCAGCATCCGGTGATTGGGCGACACGTACAGATCGCGGTAGTTGCCGATACTGCCGGCACGGAACCGGATCGGGGCATTCATGCCGCTGGCGTCCACCTTGCGCGACCCGATCCAGCGGATCGGCTGAGCGCCCGCGTCAAGGGTGAGAACCAGATCGCCCTCGGTCAGGGTTTCTACGTATCGCGGCCCATCGGCTGTGTCGATCAGCGTTCCGCGTGCCACGCAAATCACGGCCAACAGGTTGTTTTCACCTGAAAACTGTCCGTCTGCCGGTTCTTCAGTCCCACCGTCGATCAAGCCGCTTTCATTGTAGTCGATGTCGGAAAACTGGTCGATCGTCAGGGTTTCGAGGCCCGCCGCGACATCGGTCAGGTCTTCGCCCGCGGCGATGAACAGCTGGCCAAGGTCTGGCGCGGTCGGGTCGTCCGAGGTCAGCGTATTGGCGTTGAACCCAAGGTAGGTATCGCCAAGGTCGGCGGTGGCGTTGTCGATGACGACCGACCCGCTGCTGTCGCTGGTGTAGCTGTATTTGACCGTTCCGGAGAGGTAGTCAGCGACGCTGTCATAGACCACGATCGAGGTGATCTCGCTGTCGGCGGTGATGGCGCCAGTGGGGCTGAGGTTGATGGCGGTGATGACGATGATGTCGTCGGGTTCGAACACCATTTCGCCGCCCGACACCGTGGTCTGGCCTTCGTTCAGGTAGCCGCCGTTCGGGTTGCCCTTGACCGACGCGTTGTTGAGGATGTTGTAGCCGTTAAGAACAAACTGCCCCTCCGACGGAGCAACCGCCGAAGTCCCGGTAAACCTTGCCATTTTCTGCCTCAATACCGCTGTGCGGCACATTATTAGAACCGGTTTTCCCGGCATTGTGCCCAATTTGGTGCGGAAAGATGGCATAAATAAGGCAGGTCTTTCAGGAAAGCCCTGAAACTCTTTGCCTTTGCAATTGCCCCGCGTTTGCGCCTAGCAATTGGCAACCAAGAAATGGAGAGCCCGATGACCCGCACCCCTGTCGATCCCGATGGCCTGATGGAATTTTCGGTCGTGTTCACCGACCGGTCCCTGAACCATATGAGCAAGGCATTTCAGCAGGTGATGCTGGATATCAACGCCATGCTGAAAGAGGTCTACAAGGCCGATCACGTGGCGATCGTCCCCGGTGGCGGCACCTATGGGATGGAGGCCGTCGCCCGCCAGTTCGGCAACGGGGCGCACGCGATGATTGTCCGCAACGGGTGGTTTTCCTTCCGCTGGAGCCAGATTTTCGACGCTGGCCAGTTCACCCGCGAAACCACCGTCTTCAAGGCCCGCCAGACCGGCAACGACAGCCGCGCGCCCTTTGCCCCGGCCCCGATTGAAGAGGTCACGCAGGCCATTCGCGACGCCAAGCCGGATGTGGTTTTCGCCCCCCATGTGGAAACCAGCGCCGGGATCATCCTGCCCGATGACTACGTGACCGCGCTGGCCGCCGCCGCGCATGAGGTGGGCGCGCTGATGGTGCTGGACTGCATCGCGTCGGGCTGCGCCTGGGTCGATATGAAGGCAACCGGGGTCGATGTTCTGATCTCTGCCCCGCAAAAGGGCTGGTCGGCGACCCCGTCTGCCGGTCTGGTGATGATGTCGGACCGGGCCAAGGCCCGGATGGCAGAGACCACGTCGAACAGCTTCGCCATCGACCTGAAGAAATGGCATTCGATCATGGAGGCCTATGAAAACGGCGGCCATGCCTATCACGCGACCATGCCCACCGACAGTCTGCGCGCCTTCCGGGACACCATGCAGGAAACCCGCGACTACGGGTTTGAAAAGCTGCGCGCGGCGCAATGGGCGCTGGGCAATGGCGTGCGCGCGATGCTGGCCGACAAGGGCGTCCGGTCGGTCGCCGCCGAAGGGTTTGGCGCGCCGGGCGTGGTGGTCAGCTATACCGACGATCCCGACGTCCAGAACGGCAAGAAATTCGTCGCGCTGGGGATGCAGATTGCCGCCGGCGTGCCGCTGGCCTGTGACGAGCCGGAAGATTTCCGCACCTTCCGCCTTGGCCTGTTCGGGCTGGACAAGCTTTATGATGTGGACGGCACCCTTGCCCGGCTGCGGGCGATCGTCGATCAGGTGATCTGATGGCGGGCGGCTGGGCCAAGGATGGCGCGGTATCCGAACAGATCGAAGCCTCGATCGAGGACGAACTGAAGCGGATGCAGGCCCGGCCCGCGCCGGTGGGCGACAGCCTGACCCATTGCGCGGAATGCGACGAGGAGATCCCCGAGAAGCGCCGTGTGGCGATCCCCGGCGTGAAGCTGTGCGTGGAGTGTCAGCAAGAGCGGGATGGACAGAAAAAGATCCGCGGCGGGATCAACCGCCGCGGATCGAAGGACAGCCAGCTGAAGTAGCGAGGTCAGCCTTTCACCGAGCCATCGCTTAGCCCGGAAACGAGGTATTTCTGGGCAATGAGGAAGACCACGGTGATCGGCACCCCGGACAGGATCGCCGCCGCTGCGAAGTCACCCCAGAGGTATTTGAATTCGTTCAGGTACAGCCGCGATCCGACGGCCAGCGTCATCTTGTCTTCGGACCGGATCAGGATCGAGGCCAGAGGGTAGTCATTGATCACCCCGATGAAGACCAGAACGAAGACAACCGCCATGATCGGCACCGCCAGCGGCAGGAAGATCATGCGGAAACTTTGCCAGGGCGTTGCGCCGTCGATTGCCGCCGCCTTGTCCAGCGCCGGGTCGATCGAGTCGAAGTACCCCTTGATGGTCCAGATATGCATCATCACACCGGACAGGTAGACCAGCACCAGCGACCAATGGCTGTCGATCCCGATGATCGGGGAAATGTCGCCCATGCTGTCGAAGATTGCGAACAGGGCGATCAGCGCCAGCGTGGTCGGGAACATCTGGACGATGAACAGGCTGTCCAGAAGCGCGGCCCGCCCCCGGAACCGAATCCGGCTGAAGGCATAGGCCGAGATGGTCGAGACCCCGAGAACCCCGAAGGCCGCGATCAGCGCCACCTTGACCGAGTTCCACATCCACAACAGGACGGGGTAGGGCGGTTCGATCACCGTCCCATCGGCGCGGGTATAGTCCAGCCCGAAGGCCAGATACCAATGTTCCAGCGTCGGGTTGCGCGGGATCAGTTCACCAACGGTGAAGTTCCCTTCGCGGAACGAGATGGAGATCACCACGAGGAAGGGGAACATGACCAGCGCGAGGAAGAACAGCATGAACCCATGGGCGAGGATCTTGCGGGTGCGCAGCGTGCCTTTGTGTTCGACGATCATGGGTCAGACCTTTGCTGTGGCGCGGCGCATGGCCACGAAATTGGCGTAGGCGATCAGCGAGACCAGAAGGAAGATCAGCAAGGTGATCGCCCCGGCCAGACCGAATTGGGTGCCGCTGTCGATAAAGGCGATCCGATAGGTGAAAGACCCCAGGATATCGGTTTCGCCCGCCGGGATGATCGTGCCGGGAATATCCGGCCCGCCCCGCGTCAGCAGAAGCACCAGCACAAGGTTGTTGAAGTTGAACGCGAAGGAGGCCAGCAGAAGCGGAAGGAAGGGCGGCAGGATCTGCGGCAGGGTGATGGTGAAGAATACCCGCACCGGACCGGCCCCTTCCAGATAGGCGGCCCTTTTTTGTTCTGCCGGGACCGATTGCAGGAACCCCATGGCCAGAAGCATCATATAGGGATAGCCCAGCCAGGTATTCACGGTCAGGATCATGATCCGCGCCAGCGTCCCGTCGGTGTTCCAGTCCGGCCGCAGGCCGAACAGCGCTTCGAGGATCATGTTGATCTCGCCGAAGTTCTGGTTGAACAACCCTTTGAACACGAGGATCGAGATAAAGCCCGGCACCGCGTAGGGCAGGATCAGAAGGATCCGGTAGGCGGCTTTGAACCGCATGTGTTCCCATTGCAGGATCACCGCCAGCGTCAGCCCGATCGCAAAGGTCAGCACGACCGAGGCAACGGCGAAAACCACCGTCCAGATGAAGATGCGCGCCATCGGGGCCCGGATCCCGTCCGAGGTGAGGATCCGTTCGAAGTTCGCGAAACCGATATTCGTGCGCCAGCCCGGCGGTACGGTTTCGCCCGCGTCGGTGACGTAGAACCCCGTGTCATGGTCCGGGGTGAGGATGGCGCCGGTTGCGACCTGCAGCAGCGATCCGTCCTGTTGCAGGGTGTATTCCGGGGTGACGCTGGCAAACTCGCGCAGACCCGCATTGCGCAGCGGCGTGCCATCGGGAAGGGTCACCTCGACCTCGGCCAGCCCGGTCCGCAGTTGCACCGCCGCCCGGCGTTCCAAGAGGTCGGCGGGTGGGGCGGGCACAGGCGATGCGGCGACGCTTGCCGGGGTGCCGTCAAGCGCGACCGGATCGGACAGAAAGCCGCCCGTGTCATCGCCGAAATAGATGCGGTATGCGTCGCCTTCGGCGGCAACGGCGAAGGGTTGTGCGGTCGCGGGATCAACCGTCTTACGTGACAGGATCACCTCTTGCGCCCGCTCAAACGTCAGCAGGTTGAACGACCCGTAATTCGTGAACCCAAGGTAGATCGTGTAGAGAATGGGGAAGACCACGAAGAGGGCCATCGTGGCGATGCCGGGAAAGATGAACCGCGCGAAGTAATAGCGCCGGAACCCGAAGATGAAGAACAAGCCCAGTGCAACCAGCGTCAGAACCACGCCGAACAGCGGTTGGCCGATCAGGTAGACCGTCCATGCGGCATAGAGCAAGACCAGTGTGAGCAGGCCCACGGCGGCCAAATAGGCCAGTGTGGCTACGGAAAACGGCCGGGCAGCCGGCTGTGCGCTATCAATCTGGGACATGGAACCATCCGTCTTCGGGAAGGGGGGCGGGCCGCGCTGGCCCGCCCGTTTGGTCGTGCCGCGCGGCTTATTCGCCGAGGATGCGGGCAGCGGCGTCGTTCAGCGCGTCTTCGACCGAGGCCGCACCCGAGGTGATGTTGCCCAGTGCCGGGCCCATCGCGCTCCAGAAGGCGCCCATTTCGGGGTTGGACGGCATCGGCACGCCGACGGCGGCGTTGGCCAGCGTCGCGGCGACCTTGGGGTCGGCCTGTGCGGAACCGGCAGAGATGTCGGCCAGCGCGCCAAGGTTGCCACCCGCGTTCCAGGTGGCCAGGCCTTCGTCGGTCAGGATGTAGTTTTCCAGCAGTTCAACCGCCAGATCCTGGTTCGGCGAAGCGGCGTTGACGGCGGCGGAATAGACGCCAAGGAACGCCGGGGAGACCTGACCGTTGACGGTCGGGATCGGGGCCACGGCGATGTTGCGGCCAGCGCCTTCGTAGCCGGACCACGACCACGGGCCGTTGATCACCATGGCGACCTCGCCATTGGCCATTGCGCCGTCCATGACGCCATAGTCCACGCCCTCGGGCAGAACGCCGTTGTCGAACAGCGACCGCAGCACGTTGCCGCCGATCATTGCGCCGTCGTTGTTCACGCCGGTGGTGGAGCCGTCATAGACGCCGTCGACCTTCTGGAAGGCAAAGCCGCCATTGGCCATCAGCATCGGCATGGTGAAATAGGTGTTGTTGTAGTCCCACAGGATCGGGGCCACGCCTTCGGGCAGGTCCAGCGCGGCGATCTCTTCGAAGGACGCCGGGGGCGTGTCGATCAGGTCGGTGTTGTAGACAAGGCCGATGGCTTCGACGGACACCGGGTAGCCCCAGACGTTCCCGCCCGAGGTCACGGCGTCCCATGCGGTCGGCAGGATGCCGTCAACGACGCCGGCCGAGGGGGTGACCGGGGAAATCAGGCCACCAGCGGCCCATTCGCCGAAGCGGTCATGCGCCCACAGGACGATATCGGGGCCGTCACCGGTGGCTGCGGCTTGCTGGAACTTCTCGGTCAGCGGGTCGACGACTTCGACCTTCACTTCGATGCCAAGGTCGGCGGTGAACGCCTCGGCGGCAAGCGCGAGGTTCTCGTTGCCCTTGTCGCCACCCATCCAGATGGTGATCACGCCATCTTCGAATGCGGCGGCCGGAAGGGCCGTGGTCATCAGCAGCGCGGCGGCTGCAAAGGTCTTGGTTGCGGGCTTCATGGTCTCTCTCCCAGAGTTGATAAGGTGCGGGCGGCTGCCCGCGGTCTGCACTTC
The DNA here is from genome assembly GCF_004145845.1 of Loktanella sp. IMCC34160. GTDB lineage: Bacteria > Pseudomonadota > Alphaproteobacteria > Rhodobacterales > Rhodobacteraceae > SELP01. Next base: position 576,183 of record NZ_SELP01000001.1, read on the forward strand.
AGCCTTTCGTTGCGGCGAGGGTGATCCCCGCCCCATCGAGATAGGCAAAGCCATTGGCACCAAGGGACAATTGCCCCCCGGCGATGGTGACATACTGCGACGGCCCCACTGGGGCGGCCGTGCCGGTGATCTTCAGCGTGACGGGCGTTGCCGACAGGTTGAACAGGCAGGTCAAGACCTGCCCCTTCGCAACCCGCCGGAAGGCGAGGACGGGTTCCGGCAGGTCCAGAAATTCGGTCTTGCCGCTGTGCAGGGCAGGGGCGGATTTCCGGAAGGCGATGGTGTCGCGATAGGCGTGCAGCACGCTGTCGTTTGCGGCCTCTTGCGCGGCGACCGTGCGGGCCAGATGCGGCGGTTTGACCGGCAACCAGGGCGTGCCGGTGGAAAACCCGCCATGCGCGCCGTCATCCCAGACCATCGGCGTCCGGCAACCGTCGCGGCCCTTCACCTCGGGCCAGAAACGCAGGCCGGGTGGGTCGGTCAGTTCGGAATATTCCAACTCTGCCTCGGGCAGGCCCAGTTCTTCGCCCTGATAGATGCCGATGGTCCCTTCGAAGGCCATCAGCAGCGCAACCGACTGCCGGGCCAGCGCGTCGTGATCGACGGAATGTTCGGCCCAGCGGGTCACATGCCGGGGCACGTCATGGTTGGAAAAGCTCCACGAGGGCCAGCCATCGGGGGCCGCCGCCTTATAGGCCTCGATCGCGCCCCGGAAATGCTTGGCCGAAAACCCGGGCGACAGCATTTCGAAGTTGTAGCACATGTGCAGCCGGTCGGTTCCACGGGTGTATTCGCCCATGATCTTCATGCCGGTTTCGCCGCCGTCCCCGACCTCGCCCACCATCATCCGGGCGTCATAGCTGTCGGTCAGGGCTCGCATCCGTTGCAGAAAGGCGATGTTTTCGGGCTGGTTCTTGGACCGGGTGTATAGCTGCCAGCCATAGGTTTCGCGCGGTGGGTTCTTGGCGGCGTCCGGGTTGGCGGGGTTGTCGCGCTGGGCGGCGTCGTGGAAGTAGTAGTTGACGGTGTCCAGCCGGAAGCCGTCCACGCCCCGGTCCAGCCAGAACCGCATCACGTCAAGGATCGCGTCCTGCACATCTGGGTTGTGCATGTTCAGGTCGGGCTGTTCGTTCAGGAAATTGTGCAGGTAGTACTGCTTGCGCCGGGGTTCCCATTCCCAGGCGGGGCCACCGAAGACGGACAGCCAGTTGTTGGGCGGGGTGCCATCGGGTTTCGGATCGGCCCAGACGTACCAGTCGGCCCGGTCGTTGGTCCGGCTGGCGCGGCTTTCGCCGAACCAGGGGTGCTTGTCCGACGTGTGAGACAGCACCTGATCAAGGATCACCTTCAGACCAAGGCCATGCGCCTTGTCCACCAGCGCGTCGAAATCATCGAGCGTGCCGAACAGCGGGTCGATGTCGGTATAGTTCGACACGTCATAGCCCATGTCCTTCATCGGCGAGGTGGCGATGGGGCTGAGCCAGATCGCATCCACCCCGAGAGAGGCGACATGATCGAGCCGCGAGATGATTCCCTTCAGGTCTCCGAGCCCGTCCCCGTCCGAGTCCTGATAGGACCGGGGGTAGATTTGATAGACAATCGCGCCGCGCCACCAATCGGACATTTTCGGACTCCTTCCCTCACTGATTCCTGCCGCTTTTAGCAGCGGAGGTTCAAAATTCAAAACGTTTTAAATTCTGCGCTGCAGCGTGGTGGAAAAAATTTGATGTGTGCAAAGAAAACAGGTGAAATGTAGTTTCAAAACGTTTTATAGAACTGTCCATGACAACGCTAAAGGACATCGCGAAAGAGCTGGGGCTGTCGCCTGCGACGGTCAGCCGTGCCTTGAACGGGTTCCCCGAAGTGGGGGCCCGAACCCGCGCGACTGTCGAAGAGGCCGCAGAGCGGATGGGATATCGCCCGAACCCGCTTGCCAAGAAGCTGGTGTCGGGGCGGTCGGGCATGATCGGGCTTGTCCTCAAGCCCGATGGCTCGTCGCAGGCGGATCCGACGTTGCACGAAATCATGTTCGGCCTGTCCGACCAATTGGCGCAGCGCGACATGGATCTGGTGTTTCATGCGTCGTCGTCGGACGACCTGCTGGAGCCTTATAAGCGGCTATTGGACAAGAACATCCTTGACGGGTTCATCCTGAACGCGCCCGAGGAGGATGACCCGAGGATCCGGTTCCTGCAGGAGCGCGATGTGCCTTTCGTGGTCCATGGCCGGGCGGCCGGGCATGACTATGCCTATTACGATATCGACAACCGGGGGCTGGCGCGGGACTCGGTCGACCTGCTTTTGAACCTTGGGCACCGGCGGATTGCGCTGCTGAACGGTCAGGCGGGCCGCAGCTATGCCCAGGACCGCGAAGCGGGCTATCGCGACGCGATGGGCCGCGCCGGGCTGACCGTGCCGGAGTTCGCGGTGCAATACGGACCAGCGAACGAGGACCACGGTTATACCAAGGGCCTTGCGCTGCTGTCGGGGCGGTTCGGGCCGCGCCCGACCGCGATTTTCTGCGTCTCGACCCCGGTTGCCGCGGGTCTGTACCGCGCTGCGCAGGACATCGGCCTGTCCATTCCCGGTGACCTGTCGGTCATCGCACATGACGATGCGGTGCCGCAGATGCGCGCCGTCAATTTCGAACCGGCGCTGACCGTCACCCGGTCGCCGCTGCGCGACGCCTGCAAGCCGCTGGCGGCCAAGATGGAGGCGCTGCTGAAAGGTGCCCCGGCCGATATCCTGCAAACCCTTGCCCCTGTCGACCTGATCGCCCGGAATTCCACCGGGCCCGTTCCCACCGAAGGAGAGACCCCATGGTAACCGACACAGCCCTGTCCGTGGATCACCTGTTCAAATCCTATGGCCCGGTCAACGTGCTGAAGGATATTTCCGTCAGCATGGGCAAGGGAGAATTCCTTGTCCTTGTCGGCCCGTCGGGTTGCGGGAAATCCACCCTGCTGAACTGCATCGCCGGGCTGGAGGAAACCACCGGCGGGCAGTTGCACATCAATGGCCGCGACGTGACCGAACTGCCGCCGCGTGACCGCGACATTGCGATGGTATTCCAAAGCTACGCGCTTTACCCGACTATGTCGGTGCGCGAAAACATCGGCTTTGGCATGAAGATCCGCAAGATCGCAAAGGCGGAAATGGATGCGAAGGTGGATGAGGTGGCCAAGCTGCTTCAGATCGATCACCTTCTGGACCGCAGGCCCAGCCAGCTGTCGGGCGGTCAGCGGCAGCGGGTGGCCATGGGCCGTGCCCTTGTCCGCGATCCGGCCCTGTTCCTGTTCGACGAACCCCTGTCCAACCTTGACGCCAAGCTGCGGGTCGAAATGCGGGCCGAGATCAAGCGCCTGCACCAGACCACCGGCGCGTCGATTGTCTATGTCACCCACGACCAGATCGAGGCGATGACGTTGGCGACCAAGATCGTGGTGCTGAAAGACGGGATCGTGCAGCAGATCGGCACGCCCGAAGATATCTATCACCGCCCGGCGAATACCTTTGTCGCGGATTTCATGGGCTCCCCGCCGATGAACCTGCTTCCGGCCGAGGTGGTGGGGGGCGACACGCTCAGGCTGGATGACAGCCATAGCATTGCCGGGCTGCCCCTGCCCGAAGCCGCGCGCAAGGCTGGCCGGGTCACGCTGGGCATCCGGCCCGAGACGTTCACTGCCGGGTCCGCCCTGACCGTGGCCCCGACCATGTCGGAAAACACCGGGTCGGATACCTATCTATCGTTCCGGCTGGGTCAGACCACGCTGACCGCGCGACTGCCCTGGCATTTCCAGGTTGCCGATCGGGTGGGTCTGGACCTTGATCCGGGGCGGTTGTGCTATTTCGACAGCACCACCGGCGAAGCGCTTTCGGCCTAGGCCGGGGCGGCGGGGCGCGCGGCGGGTCTGCGCGCCATAACCGCCGCAAGTCCGATGCCGGACAGGATGTGCCACATCCCCCAGAAGGCGGCGACAACGGCCATGCCCCCCAGCCCCCCGAAGAAGCCGAAGATCAGGATCAGCCCAAGGCCGGAATTCTGAATGCCGGTTTCGATGGTGATCGCGCGCCTATCGAAAGCGGACAACCCCGCGACGGTCGCCGCGGTATAGCCCGTGGCCAGCGCCAGCCCATTGTGCACCAGAACCAGCGCCGCGACCACGCCCGCATATTGCAGGAACAGCGCCCAATTGGCGGCCAGCGACAGGGCGACGAAGGCGATGAAGATACCCATCGACACATATTGCATGGGCCGCCGCAGCCGGGCCGACAGGTCGGGCCGCCGAACGTTGACCGCCATGCCCACACACAGCGGCAGCACCAGCATCAGCCCCACGGTGATCGCCACCGACATCGGGTCGATCGAGGTTTCCCGCAGGATCGCCCGCGTCGGAGCGTAAAGACTGCCCCAAAAGGCGATGTTCAGCGGGGTCATCACGATGGCGCTGACGGTTGAAAAGGCGGTCATCGACACCGACAGCGCTGCGTTCCCGCCTGCCCGATGGGTGATGAAGTTCGAGATATTCCCGCCCGGACAGGCGGCGACAAGGATCATGCCCAGTGCGATCGACGGCCGGGGCGCGGTTGCCATGACAAGGCAAAGCGTCAGCGCGGGCAACAACAGGAACTGCGACACGAGCCCGGTGATCAGCGCCTTTGGCGTTTGCAGAATCCGTTTGAAATCGACCGGCTTCAGCTCCAGCGCGATGGAGAACATGACGATGGCCAGCACCGCGTTCAGGATCGTCAGGCTGGTTGGTGAGAAATTCAGGACAACATCGTCAATGGCAAGATCGGTGGGGGTCATTGCCTCTCCTGTTCGGTCGTCTGCGACTTGTGTTTCGCCCGACTGTGATACAGCTTTGCCCAAAGTCCAAGGAAATCCGGGTATCGTCCTGTCTGGGGTGGTTTGTTCCCGGGAGGCAGGACAACAGACCAAAGGGGCAGGCGTGGCGGGCAAAGGGCAGGCACATCCGATCAACGAATTGCTTCAGGCCCGATTGCGGATGGCCGACCCGAACGATTGGCGGATCACCGCGCTGCGCCGTCTCTTGCAAGGGGTGGATGGTCTGTCGCGGGGCCTGACCGGGCAGCCGTTCTTTGCCCTGCGCGAAACCGCTGAAATCCTGACCGAACTGGATGGCCGCACCGGCGACGCGCTGATCCGCGCCCTGCTGGAGATGAAGGGCGGCACGACCGTCCGGCCGCATGGGCTGTCACATGTGCCAACCGTTGGCCCGGTGGTGATCGCGTCGACCCATCCCATCGGCACTTTCGATTTCATCGCCCATGCCGCCGCCCTTCTGGATCGCCGCCCCGACCTGAAGGTCGTCGCGGGCCGCGAGGCAGAGCGGTTTCTGGGCCCCGACCGCATCGTTGCCGTGGATTTCGACAAGCGCGACAAGGTGCTGACCGCGCGCCAGACCCGCGCCGGGATGCTGGCGCATCTGCAGGCGGGCGGGGCGCTTCTGGTGTTTGGCTCGGGCCGGGTGCCGGGGCAGAAACGGGGCCTTTTGGTCGAACGCCCGTGGCGCACCGGGGTGACCCATGTGTCCGACAAGGCGGGGGCGCTGATCGTCCCGGCTTCGGCCGATATGCGCAATTCGCGTCATTTCTACCGGACCCGGACGCTGGCAAAGGTGCTGAGCGGTGGCAACGAAGAGGTCGGCCACAGAGTTGCGACCCTGCGCTATGGGTCCGAACTGATCGCCAAGCTGGGGGGCACCTATGATGTGCACTATGGCGCGCCCCTGCCGCCGGGGACCGCGCCAGAGGTGCTGAAGGCCGCGGCAGAGGGGCTGGTTCCGGGGCTCTATGTGCCTGCTGACAGGCGTGTGTAGTCCGCCCGAACTACGGTTTGAACCGTCGACGAACAAGAGGCACGAGGCCGCCCGGGTGGGCGGGCGTGTACCGGGCCGTAAGCGTCCCGGCGGGGACAAAGTTACACCTAGCCCCGCGCCCCAAGCCCCATCTGCATCAGGGTCTTGCGGATCGGTGCAGCGCCGTAAAGCGCCTCGATCCCCTTGGCCCGAAGGTCGCGCAGCAGGGGGCTTCCGGCGATAGAGGCCCGGTTCAGCGCATCGACACCGCGCACCCGCAAGACCACCTCCGGATGCCTGCGCCGGTCATAAGCGGCCAGCATCTGCGCGTCGCCCAGACCCTCGGGCCGGGCCGCGGCAAGGTCCAGCAGGCAGATCATATCCGCCAGCGACATATTCAGCCCCTGCGCCCCGATGGGCGGCACCACATGCGCGGCCTCGGCCACCAGTGCGACCCGCTCGGCCACCATCCGGTCGGCGATCTGCCCGATGATCGGCCAAACCTGCCGGGGCGAGGCAAGCGTCAGCGGACCATAGACCCCGGCGGACCGTTCCGTGGCGGCGGCGTTGAAGTCAGCCTCGGACAGGGCTGCAAGGCGCAGCGCCTCGGCCCCGTGGTCCATCCAGACGACGGCAGAGCAGGGCCGCCCGCCATGGTCCGGCAGGGGCACAAGGGTGAAAGGGCCGCCGGTGCGGTGCACCTCGGTCGAGACATTGCCATGAGGCGCGTCATGGGTAACGGCAAAGACCACGGCCTTTTGGCCATAGCGCAGGGTCTTCACCCCGATGCCCACGGCCTGCCGCACCGGCGAGGCGCGCCCATCCGCCCCGATCAGCAGCCGGGCGCGGACCTGCGTGCCGTCGGTCAGGGTGGCAATCGCCTCTCCGGTCCGGGTCAGGACGGATTTGAACCCGGTGCCGGGGCGAAAATCGACGTTGTCCAATTCCGCCAGCCGCGCCGCCATTTCCCGGCGCAACAGCCAATTGGGCAGGTTCCAGCCAAAGGGCAGGTCCGAGATTTCCTCGGCCACGAAATCGCGGGTGACGCGGGGGGTGGGTTCTGCGCCGCCCGCATCGACGATGCGCATGGTTTCCAGCGGCATGGCATGGGGCGCCAGCCGGTCCCAGAGGCCCGCGCGGTCCAGAAAATCGCGCGACGGCTGCAAAAAGGCGGTGGTGCGCAGGTCCGCGCCCTCGGCATCGGCGGCCGTGACGGGCGGGGTAGGGTCGACGCAGATCACCCGGAACCCGGCCGTGCCAAAGGCCGCCGCGGCGGTCAGCCCGGCAACTCCGCCGCCGGAAATCAGGATATCGGTGTCGATGCGTGTCATGGGGCGCAGGTTACGCCCGCGCGGGGGCGGCTGAAAGGCCCGTCAGACCAGCTGCGACAGAAAAGCCGACAGGTCGGCGGTGTGGTGGTGGATATGCGGCGCGGGCAGGGGATCGGGGCCGACATGAACGGTGCGCATTCCCAGCGCATGGGGGACGGCAAGGTTGCGGATGTCGTCTTCGAACATCGCGGCTTCGACCGGGGACAGGCCATCAAGGGCAAAGACCGCCTCGAACGCGGCCTGTTCGGGCTTTGGGCGGTAGGCGGCATGTTCAATGCCATAGACCGCATCGAAGATCCCTTCGAGCCCGCGGGCGCGCAGCACCTTTTGCGCATAGGGCCGATCGCCGTTGGTAAAGACGACCTTGCGGCCCGGCAGGCCCGTGATCCGGGCCGCAAGGTCGGGATCGGCGGGTAGGCCGGAAAAGTCGATGTCATGCACCTCTTCCAGAAACGGCACCGGGTCCACCCCGTGTTCATTCATCAGCCCCGACAGCGTGGTGCCGTAGCGCGCCCAATAGTCGGCGCGCAGGCGATCGGCATGGGCCTCGTCCACCCCCAGTTCGCGCTGGATCCAGACCGACATCCTGGCCGAGATTTGGTCGAACAGGCGGGCGGAGGGGTGATACAGCGTGTTGTCGAGGTCAAAGACCCAGACACGGACATGAGAGAAGGAGGCGGCAACCATGCGCCAGTGATAGCGCCGGGCGTGGTGGGTTGAAACCCACCTTACGACATAGGATGGGTTCGGGAGGCGACGCGTTCTCGGCCGTAAGGTGGGTCTTGACCCACCCCCCTGACGTTTCGCCGCAACATCGCCGCTTGATCGCCGCGCCCCTTCGGGGCAACATCCCGCGACCTGTAGGAAGGGATGTCATGCAAGACCCGAAGCCCGCGCAAAAGGACGCCTATGCGCTGATCCTCGAAGCGATCGACAGCCATGTTTACAAGCCCGGTGACCGGCTGGTGGAAAGCGATCTTGCCGACCGCTTTGGCGTGTCCCGCACTCCGATCCGCGAGGCGCTGCAGCGGCTTGAGACCCAAAGCCTGCTGACCCGCGACGGGCGGTCGCTGATCGTGGCCTCGCTGGACCATACCCAGATGGCCGAACTTTACGTGGTCCGGGGCGAGCTGGAGGGGCTGGCGGCCCGACTTGCCGCCTCCCACGCCACGCCCGAAGAGGTCCGCGTGCTGCGCGACATGCTGGAGGCCGACCGGGCGCTTCTGGGCGATCCGTCGGCGCTGAGCCGGGCCAACAAGCGGTTCCACAAGCAGATCCATCTTGCCAGCCACAACCGGTTTCTTGTTCAGCAGTTGGACCTTGTGCACCGGTCGATGGCGCTTCTGGCCACTACATCGCTGGCGGCGGAAGGCCGGGGCGAGGATGCGCTGGCCGAACATGAATCCATCGTCGCGGCCATTGAGGCAGGCGACGGCGATGCCGCCGACAAGGCGCTGCGGGCCCATATCTCGAAGGCCTTCGTGACCCGGCTGAAGCTGGACGCGGCGGCGGTCGAGCGCAAGGGCTGAGGGGGCAGGGGGCGCTGCCCCCGGCCTTCGGCCTCCCCCGGGATATTTATTGACCCAAAGAAGGGGGGCGTCAGGGCGCCTTGCCGGGAAATATCCCATGGCTGGTCTTGTCCCAGTAGAAGGGTTTCCAAAGGAGTTCGCCCAGCCCTTTCCATGCGGCCAGCGCGGCCAGCGGGAAGTAGAAATGCAGGGTCGGCGCCCATTTGATCAGCCACGGCTTGTCCGCGCGGGTGACGGCCGTTGCCGCAGTTGCGATGTTCAGCACCTCGGCCATCAGGAACACCGACCCCAGCACGACAAAGGCCCAGCCGGGGATCAGCCCCAGAAGCGGATGACCGAAGCCCAGAGGCAAGAGCCAGAACGACCAGAGCACCGGGGCCAGCGCGAATTGCGTGAGCGTGCCGAGAAACAGCAGTTGCACGCCGAAGAACCGCCAGGCCCCAAGATCGCGCCAAAGCTGCCGGGGGCTGCGCATATGCACCGCATAGGTCACGGCATAGCCCTTGAGCCAACGCGACCGTTGCTTGACCCAGGGCCAGGCGCGGCAGTTCGCCTCTTCCCCGGTGACGGTCTGGATCAACTCGGTCCGGTAGCCGTGCCGTGCCAGCCGGATGCCAAGATCGGCGTCCTCGGTCACGTTATGCGCGTCCCAGCCACCCAACTCCTCGAGCACATCGCGCCGGAAGAACAGGGTTGTGCCGCCCAGCGGGATCACCAGCCCCAGCCGTTCCAGACCGGGCAGGACGATGCGGAACCATGTGGCGTATTCCAGCGCGAAACAGCGCGACAGCCAGTTGGTGCCGGCATTGTAGAAGTCCAGCACCCCCTGCAGGCAGGCGACGGACCGGTCGCGCTGGGCAAAACGGGCGACGATCCGGCGGATCTGGTCGGGGGCGGGGGCGTCTTCGGCGTCATAGACCCCGATGATCGAGCCGCGAGCGAACCCCAGCCCATAGTTCAGCGCCCGTGGCTTTGTCTTCAGCGTGCCCGGCGGCACCACGATGGACCGCATCCAACGGGGCAGGTTGGTGTCCCGCAGCACGCTTCGGGTGGTCTGGTCGTCCTCTTCCAACAACAGGCAGATGTCGAGAAGTTCGCGCGGGTAATCCAGTTTTGCCAGCCGCGCGACAAGGTGCCCGGCGATGTCCTCTTCCTTGAACAGGGGGACCAGCACGGTGACGATGGGTAGCCGCAGCGGTTCGGCGGCGGGGGCCGCATCGTCACGCCGGTCCCGCCGCATCACCAGAAGGGCGGCCAGTTTCAGCCACATATGCAGCACGAGCGTCAGCACCGCCCAGCCGTAAAGCAGCGCCACCGACAGACCCGGCGCGACCAACCAGAAGCCGAGGCAGGCCAGAAGGCCCCCCGCGGTCCAGAGCGTCGCCCGGCGCGGGTTCCACGTCCGGCAGCTTTCGGGATCGGGGACAAGCTGTTCGGCCCGGTCGATCAGCGTCCCGCTGGCGATCTGTTCCAGGGCCGCATCCAGCGCCTCGTCCGTGGTGACGGCGCAACGGACCGTCCCGAATGCTTGCCGCAGAAGGTCGCCATGCCGGTCGAGCAGATCCGGCTGGCTGGTCAGCACCACCACCTGCCCGCCGATCCGCCGCCAGGGCAGGATGCGGGTGGTCTGGCAGGCCTCGGGCGAGAACTGGTGCAGAAGGCGCGGGTCGGGCGGGGTTTCGGTCGGGTCTATGACCCCGGTGCCGGCGACATCCGCCTCGGCCGCGGCGATGGTAGCGGCGGGGATGTAGAGCCCGAGCCGGAAGGCATCGGCCAGTCGCGCCTCGCGCCGGACCGCGTCCCGTTCGGCATCCGCGATCTTGCGCGCCGAACTTCCGCCCTGCCGCAGCACGGCCCGGCCAAGCGCGGTTGCGGGCTGCGGCCCCTGCGCCGTGCCTCGTCGTTCGCCGATTGTCGTCAGAAGATGCAGCATTCTGCCGCGCCCTTTCGCCTGTCCCGGCGGCAAGGTTTGCGCAAGCTTGGTTAACGGGCGGTTAAGACGGGTCTCGAAGGGCTTTGCACCCTGCCGTCTCTTGCTCCGCCCCGTCCTGCGCGTTAAACGCGGGCGGAACGCGAAATCGACACATAAGGGATGCCCCCATGTCCATCGACATCGAAACCGCCCGCCGGGTGGCCAAGCTGGCCCGGATCAAGGTGGAAGAGGATCGCCTGCCGGCGCTGGCGCAGGAGTTCAGCGCGATCCTTGGCTTTATCGAGCAATTGAACGAGGTGGACGTGGACGGCGTGGAGCCGATGACCAGTGTGACCCCGCAGCGGCTCAAGCGGCGCGATGATGTGGTGACCGACGGCAATCAGCAGGCTGCCGTTCTGGCCAACGCCCCCGATGCCCGCGAAGGGTTTTTTGCCGTGCCGAAAGTGGTGGAGTGAGCCCCATGTCCGACCTGACCAAACTGAAGATTTCCGAGGCCCGGGACGCGATGCGCAAGGGCGACGTGACCAGTGTCGAACTGACCGAGGCCTGCCTGTCGGCCATCGACGCCGCGGATGCGCTGGGTGCCTTCGTGCACAAGACCCCCGAGATCGCGCTGGAGCAGGCCCGCGCCGCGGATGCCCGCAAGGGTGCGGATGCCCCGTCGCTGAACGGCATTCCCCTTGGCATCAAGGATCTGTTCTGCACCAAGGGCGTCGCCAGCCAGGCGGCAAGCCGGATTCTGGAAGGGTTCAAGCCCGAGTATGAATCGACCGTCAGCAGCCAGCTGTTCGCCGATGGCGCTGTCATGCTGGGCAAGCTGAACATGGACGAATTCGCCATGGGCTCGTCGAACGAGACCTCTTGCTATGGCAATGCGGTCAACCCGTGGAAGGTGGACGACGTGGCCCTGACCCCCGGGGGGTCGTCGGGCGGGTCCGCTGCCGCCGTGGCCGCCGACCTGTGCCTTGGCGCGACCGGGACCGACACCGGCGGCTCGATCCGCCAGCCTGCCGCCTTTACTGGCATCACCGGGATCAAGCCGACCTATGGCCGTTGTTCCCGTTGGGGCATCGTCGCCTTTGCCTCGTCCCTGGATCAGGCCGGCCCGATGACCAAGGACGTGCGCGATGCGGCGATCATGTTGCAGGCCATGTGCGGCCATGACCCGAAGGACAGCACCAGCGCCGATCTGGCCGTGCCGGATTTCGAGGCCGCGCTGACCGGTGACATCAAGGGCAAGACCATCGGTATCCCCAAGGAATACCGGATGGACGGGATGCCCGCCGAGATTGAAAAGCTGTGGGCCGATGGGGCCGAGATGCTGAAGGACGCCGGTGCCAATCTGGTGGATATCAGCCTGCCGCACACGAAATACGCGCTGCCCGCCTATTACGTGATCGCCCCAGCCGAGGCATCGTCGAACCTTGCCCGCTATGACGGGGTCCGCTTTGGCCACCGCGCCAAGCTGGCGCAGGGCGACGGCATCACCGAGATGTATGAAAAGACCCGCGCCGAAGGGTTCGGGCCAGAGGTCCAGCGCCGCGTGATGGTTGGCACCTATGTGCTGTCCGCCGGGTTCTATGACGCCTATTACAACCGCGCCCGCCGGGTCCGCACCCTGATCAAGCAGGATTTCGAGACGGTCTTTGCCGAAGGCGTGGATGCTATCCTGACCCCGGCCACCCCCTCGGCGGCCTTCGCGCTGGGCACGACCCACGCCGATCCGGTCGAGATGTACCTGAACGACGTGTTCACCGTCACGGTGAACCTTGCCGGTCTGCCGGGGATCAGCGTGCCGACCGGGCTGGACGCCAAGGGGCTGCCGCTGGGCCTGCAACTGATTGGCCGCCCGTGGGAAGAGGCCGATTTGCTGAACATCGCCTATGCGCTGGAAGGCGCAGCAGGCTTTGTAGCCAAACCGCAGAAGTGGTGGTAAAGGCAAAGGTCAGAAAATTCCGAGGTAGGAAAGACCGGTGAAGAAGTTCTTGATGATGGGGGCAGCCGCGCTTGCGCTGGCAGCCTGTGACACGGCAGTGCCCGACAGTGGGCGCGGCGTGGGGTTTGACGATTACACCGCCTACGAGCTGGAGCGCGCCGCCGCCGAAGGCCGGGGTGCCCTGCCTGCCGCGCCTACCGTGTCCGAAGGGGCGATCCCGTCGTCCGATCTTGCCAGCGCCGGGATCGGCGCTCAGATCGACGAAGTTGCCGCCGCAACAGGCCGGACGCAGGGCATTGATGCCTCGCCCACCAATGCGGCGCCTGCGGTCATCAACAATTCCGGCATTTCCGACGAACAGGATTTCGACGCGGTTGCGGGTCGCGAAAGCATCGAATCCGATGCCGAGCGCCTGAGCCGCATGGCTGATCAATACCAGATCGTCGATCCCGGCGCGGTGCCCACGCGGCACGGCGATGCGGGCCCGAACATTGTCGAATACGCATTGAACGCGCCGAACGCGAAGGGGCAGGAATGGTATTCCCGCTTCGTCATGTCGGGGCAGGGCCGGTTCCAGCGGAACTGCGCCAAATATGCGTCCCCCGACGAGGCACAGCGCGATTTCCTGTCGCGTGGCGGTCCGGAACGTGACCCGAAGGGCATTGACCCGGACGGTGACGGCTTTGCCTGTGGCTGGGACCCGGAACCCTTCCGCGCTGCTGTGCGCGCCGCCCAGCAAGAGGCCGGGAACTGACCCTGCGCAGGGTCGATAGCCCGAACTTTGGGCCCCGGCGCGACGGGGCCACGCCGGACATGGTCGTGATCCACTATACCGCGATGGCCGATTGCGCCGCCGCGGAACGGGCGCTGTGTTCGCCCGAGGCGGAGGTCTCGGCCCATTACCTGATTTCGCCGCAGGGCGCGGTGACCCAACTGGTGCCCGAGGCCGCCCGCGCGTGGCACGCAGGTGCGGGGGCATGGGGCACGGTGACCGATATCAATTCCCGGTCGATCGGGATCGAGCTGTCCAATACCGGCGCCACCCCCTTTGCCGCGCCGCAAATGGACGCGCTGGAGGATCTCCTGCGCGGGATCATGGCACGCTGGCCGGTGCCGGCCGGGCGGGTGATCGGCCATTCCGATTGCGCGCCGGGCCGTAAGATCGACCCCGGCGCGCGGTTCGACTGGCGCAGGCTGGCGCGGCAGGGGCTGGCGGTGTTGCCCGAGGCGGTCGACATCGACGGCCCGCCAGACGATCTGGTCGGGGCGACCGACGCCGCGCTTGTGCGGGCCGGATACACGGCCGATGTTCCGCCCGAAGTGCGGCTGGCCGCCTTTCGCCTGCGCGCCCGACCGGCGGCGTCCGGCCCTTGTGACCTGACCGATCTGGCGCTGGCCCACGACATGGCCACCCGCTTTCCCGTTGACGTGGACCAGACAAGCGCCTAGCAGTCGGGCCGCGCGGATGGCCGGATGGCCGCGGCAGGGCGCAAGCCCGGTCGAGGAAAGTCCGGACTCCAAAACGGCAAGGGTGCCGGGTAACGCCCGGCGGGGGTAACCCCAGGGAAAGCGCCACAGAGAACAGACCGCCCCGGTTTGGCCGGGGTAAGGGTGAAACGGTGGGGTAAGAGCCCACCGCGCGATGGGCAACCAGAGCGGCACGGCAAGCCCCACCCGGAGCAATGCCAAATAGGGGCCTCGCGCCGGTGTGATCGGGCAACCGATATCCCGGCAGGGACGCCTGACCCGAGAGGCCCGGGTTGGCAGCCAGAGGCGGCGTGGCAACACGCCGTTCAGACGAATGGCCATCGAACCGGGGCAACCCGGGGAACAAAATCCGGCTTACAGGCCATCCGCGCGTTTTTGCCTGCCAATTTTGCCCTGCTTGCCGGGTTTCGTGGTTGACTCCGCCCCGCGCGCCGGTAAAAGGCGGGCTTCATACGAGATTTACGCGATGTGCCCGCGACGGGCCCGCGATCAGGAGAGATGAGACATGGCGAAGCCGACCACCATCAAGATCCGCCTGAACTCCACCGCGGGGACCGGGCATTTCTACGTCACCAAGAAGAACGCCCGCACCATGACCGAAAAGATGGTCGTCAAGAAATACGACCCGGTGGTGCGCAAGCACGTTGAATACAAGGAAGGCAAGATCAAGTAAGATCGCGCCGATCCCGGTAACGGATCAGGGCCGCGCCGCAGGGCGCGGCCTTTTTCGTGTCAAGAGATCAGCAGCGCCGCGCCGGTCAGGATCAGCCCCGCCTGCGCCAGAAGCGTCGCCAGCATCCCCCAGAATCGCAGCCGCCAGTGCAGCCCGTGAATCGCGAAATAGGCGCCGTGGGACATTCGTCCCAGCGTGAACAGACCCGCCAGCCCCCACAAAAGGCCGGGGGCGGCCCCGTTCATTTCGGCAAGGCCAAGCAGGATCAGGGCGATGGGCATCTGTTCGGCGGCATTTGCCTGCCCCCGGATTGCCTTGGCCATGGCCCGGTCGTCGCCATCGCCCAGAACGATCTTGTGTCGCCTGCGCCCGCGCACCACCCGCCACGTCAAAAGCTGGAACAGCGCCCCGTTGATCACGGCGGCGCAAAGGGTGACGGGGAGGGCGAGGTGTTCGATCATGGGGCCGAGCGTGCGCCACGGCCGCCCCTCTGGCAAGCGGCGACGCTGCGTCAGGGGATGGTGGGTTGAAACCCACCTTACGTTTCAGGGGCTCTGCCCCTCTGGCCCTTTGGGCCATTCACCCCGGGATATTTACTGACCCAAAGAAGGGGGCTGGACTGAGGGTCGATTCTTCTTTGGGTCAAAAATATCCTCTGGGGGCCATGAGTTTTCAGGATGGGGGGGCGAAGCGCCCCCGGGTAAGGTGGGTCTTGACCCACCGCCCTGAAACGAAAAGGGCCGCCCCGAAGGGCGGCCCGATTTTGTGCGTTCAGGTCGGGATTATTCCCGGTTCCCCAGCAGTTGCAGCAGGAACATGAACATGTTGATGAAGTCGAGGTAGAGGTTCAGCGCGCCCGAAATGGCGGCCTTGCCCAGCCACTCCTGGTCGCCGTGATGGGCGTGGGCCAGGTAGGTCACCTTGATCTTCTGGGTGTCATAGGCGGTCAGCCCGGCGAAGATCAGCACGCCGATCACCGAGATGGCAAAGGCCACGGCCTCGGAGGCGAGGAAGATGTTCACCACCATGGCCACCAGAAGTCCGATCACGCCCATGATCAGGAACGCGCCCCAGCCCGAGATGTCTTTCTTCGTGGTGTAGCCGTAAAGCGACAGGCCGCCGAAGGCGATCGACGTGATCAGGAAGACCTGAATGATCGAATAGCCGGTGAAGACAATGAAGATCGAGCTGAGCGAGATGCCCATCAGCACGGCGAAGACATAGAAGGCGATCTGCACCCCGGCTGCGGACAGTCGGTTCATCGCGGCGCCCATGCCGAACCACAGGAAGGCCAGCGGCGCGAACATCACGACCCATTTGAGCGGCGAAATGTAGAGCGCCTCGCCCAGACCGGTCAGGTATTGGCCCGGCCGCAGCATCGCGGTGGCCCCGGTCGGGTCGGTCGTCACGGCCAGTCCGGCAATCGCCCAAGCGGCAAGAAAGGTGATGAACATGCCGACGGACATGGTGCCGTAGACCTTGTTCATATGGGCGCGCAGCCCTGCATCGATTTCGGCGGAGCGGACGCCTACACCCGCCCGGACCGTCTGAAAATCAGCCATGGAAACCTCCGGTTAGCCTTTTGTTGTCAGGGCCCCGCCCGGATGGGCAGGGCCTTCGGCTAAGATATTGGCTGTATGGCCCCGGTTTTCAAGTTGTTCCGGCCCGAAATCGGCAGGAATCGTTAGCGCTGCCAATGGGTGGGAACATCCCAGACGGGGCGGCGTGCCTCTGCCTCGGCCTCGGCGCGGGTGATCCCCATGTCGCACAGCCGCGCATCGTCGAGATCGCGCAGCGCCGACCGCTGCCGCCACAGGGCGATCATCTGGGACAGGCGGGCCACCAGCCCGAGCGGTGCCGCACGACGGGGGGCGGGGGCGCAATGGGTAATGATATGGGTCATGGCATTCTCTTTCGTGATGCTGGAAAGCTGACGCTTCAGAATGCTTGATATATCCTTCAATCAGCGACATAATGAAAATGAATGTTTTTGGATTTATATATCACAGGCGGTGATGAATGCCCCGAAACCTTGACCTGACCGCGTTGCGGTCTTTCGTGACGGTCGCCGATTGCGGTGGGGTCACTCGCGCGGCGGGCCTGATGAACCTGACCCAATCGGCGGTGTCGATGCAGTTGAAGCGGTTGGAAGAGGCGCTGGACCTGCCGCTTCTGGACCGGTCGGGCCGTGGTATCGCCCTGACCCCGGCCGGAGAGCAGCTTTTGGGCTATGCCCGCCGGATGCTGCAACTGAACGACGAAGCGCTGCGGAAGATGACCGGCAGCGATTTCGAAGGCGTGCTGCGGCTGGGTGTGCCGCATGACATCGTCTACCCGGTCATCCCGAAGGTTCTGCACCGCTTTGCGACCGATTACCCCCGGGTAAAGGTGCAACTGGCCAGTTCCTTCACCCGTGTGTTGCGCAGCCAGTTCGAACGCGGCGAGCTGGACGTGATCCTGACCACCGAAGGCGGGGTCGATCAGGGCGGCCAGACCCTGACCACCTTGCCGCTGGTCTGGGTCGGAGCGCCGGGCGGGCAGGCGTGGAAGCAGCGCCCGCTGCCGCTGGCGTTCGAAGAACGGTGCCGGTTCCGGCAAGAGGTGCAGGCGCAGTTGGACCGCGCCGGCGTGCCGTGGGAAATGGCCGTCGAAAGCGAATCCACCCGGTCGATCGAGGCGACGGTCAGCGCCGATCTGGCGGTTCACGCCATGCTGGAAGGCACCGAGGGCCAGATGTTCGAACAGATCTCTCACAACGGCACGCTGCCGGACCTGGAGCGGATCAACATCAATATCTACGTCGCGGAAACGCTGGGCGGAACGGTGCAAGAGGAAATGGCGGATCAGATCCGCCACGCCTATCGCGCCATGGGCAGCGGGCCGGACCTGCGCGCCGTGGGCTAGCGGACTGTGGGCCCCCTTAACATCCCGCCCAAAACCGACTAGACCCCGGCCAGTTCAGCGTCAGGAGCCAGCCATGATCCCCACCTCGTTTCCCCAGAAAGATGAAATCGCCCGGTTGACCGCCGGAATGCTGATCGAAGTGGGGGCGATCCATTTCAACGCGGCAGAGCCCTTCACCCATGCCAGCGGCAAGAAGGCCCCGACCTATGTGGACTGCCGCAAGCTGATCTCTTTCCCGCGCATCCGGTCGACCCTGATGGATTTCCTGTCGGTTACCATCATGCGCGAAGCCGGGTTCGAGGCCTTTGACAACGTGGCGGGCGGCGAGACCGCGGGCATTCCCTTTGGCGCGCTGGTGGCCGACCGGCTGGCCCTGCCAATGACCTATGTCCGCAAGAAGCCCAAAGGCTATGGCCGCAACGCCCGGATCGAAGGGGTGATGACCGAAGGTCAACGGGTGATCCTGGTCGAGGATATGACCACTGATGGCGGGTCGAAACTGTCATTCGTGGATGCGATCCGCGAGACCGGCGCGACCTGTTCGGCCACGGCCGTGATCTTCTTCTACGGGATCCATAAGGGGGTCGAGGAAACGCTGGCCGATCACGGGGTTCAGCTGATCCATCTCTGCACCTGGTGGGACGTGCTGGAAGAGGCCCGGCGGCGCGGGGCCTATGATGCGGAAACGCTGGACGCGGTCGAAGCCTACCTGCGTGACCCGGCGGGCTGGTCGGCGGCGCACGCCTGATATTTGGCAGCACTGGCCTTCTGCAAGGGAGGCCACGCGGCCTGTGGCCCAGTTGTGAGAGTAGCAAGCCACTGGCGTAATGACGGGGCGTTCCGCGCCACCTGCGGTCGGCTTGCATCCAAATGACAAAGGTTGCCAAATCTTTTCCACAGCCCTGTGCACAAATCGGACCGGGGAATCGCCCAAGCGCGTCCCGCCCTCGTGCATCTTGTGACAAATGCGGTGGGGTCTGCTATATCTGGTGCTGGGATGGTACGGCCCGAGTTGTCCACAAGACTATCCATAGGGCTATCCACGAGAATACCAAAGTGGCGCAAGCGACATCCGCCCGCTATGACACGCCCAAGGAAAGTCGGGGCAGGACATGAACGAGATCACAGTCTTCAATGCGAGCGGCACGGGCGAGGCAAGCGCGGATTCGATGCCCCATTCCATTGAGGCGGAACAGCAGCTTCTGGGCGCGATCCTGACCAACAACGATATTTTCGACCGGGTCGCGGCGATCATCGGGCCAAAGCATTTCTACGAACCCGTCCATGCCCGCATCTTTGAGACCGCCTCGGCGCGGATTTCCAAGAACGCGCTGGCGTCCCCGGTCACGCTCAAGACTTTCCTTGAGGACGACGAGGGGCTGAAGGAACTGGGCGGCCCCGCCTATCTGGCCCGTCTTGCGGGGGCCGCGATATCCGCCTTCGCCGCGCGCGACTATGCCCAGATGATCTATGACCTTGCCGTGCGGCGCGAGCTGATCCGGCTGGGGCAGGACATTTCCGGACGCGCCGCCAAGGTCGAGGTGGCCAGCGACCCGAAAGAGCAGATCGTCGCCGCCGAACAGGCGCTGTACCAACTGGCCGAGCAGGGGACCTCCGAGGGCGGGTTCCAAAGTTTTCTGAAGGCGGTGACCGATGCGGTCAATGTCGCCAACGCGGCTTATCAGCGGGAAGGCGGGCTGGCGGGCGTCTCCACCGGCCTGATCGACATGGACAAGATGCTGGGTGGTTTGCACAAGTCCGACCTTCTGATCCTTGCCGGCCGCCCATCGATGGGGAAAACCTCGCTTGCCACCAATATCGCGTTCAACGTGGCCAAGGCCTATCGCAAGGGCAAGTTGCCGGATGGGTCCGAGGGAGCCGTGGATGGCGGCGTGGTCGGGTTCTTCAGCCTTGAAATGAGCGCCGAACAGCTGGCCGGCCGGATTCTGGCCGAGGCGTCGGAAATCTCGTCGCACAAGATCCGGCAGGGCGATATGGACGAAGGCGAGTTCCGCCGCTTTGTCGATGCCGCCAAGCAGTTGGAAGCCTGCCCGCTGTTCATCGACGACACCGCCGCGATTCCGATTGCGCAACTTGCCGCCCGGGCGCGGCGGCTGAAGCGGACCCACGGGCTGGACCTGCTGATTGTCGACTATTTGCAGCTGGTGCGCGGCATGTCCGACAACCGGGTGCAGGAAATCGGCGAGATTTCCATGGGTCTGAAGGCCATCGCGAAAGAGCTGAACATCCCCGTCATCGCCCTGTCGCAGTTGTCGCGTCAGGTGGAAAGCCGCGACGACAAGCGCCCGCAGCTGTCCGACCTGCGGGAATCCGGGTCGATCGAGCAGGACGCCGACGTGGTCATGTTCGTGTATCGCGGCGAATACTACAAAGAACGCGAAAAGCCCGATGACAACAATCTTGAGGCGATGGCGACCTGGCAGGAGGATATGAACCGCCTGCATGCCAAGGCCGAGGTGATCATTGGCAAGCAGCGTCACGGCCCGATCGGCACGGTGGAGCTGTCGTTCGAGGCGCAGTTCACGCGCTTTGGTAATCTGGTCAAACCCTGGCAGGCACAGGGCGGTGGCGACTTCGGCTAGTCGCCACCCGACCGTTTTCATCCCCAAACGTTAGACAGGATACCGTGCCCGGCACGGTCCGTTCGGCGCGTGGCCCGCGCCCATCCTCCATTTGCAGGAGTCACTACTCCGGTTTTCCGCCCCGCGATTCTCGGGGGCGGGCTGTTTTTCGTGAACACGGGAAGCACAAATGTTCACAGAAAATGTGCAAAGTTTGGCGATGCCCTGTCGCTCTCCCTTAGGTGGTGCGCGGCCTGACATCCACGCCGCCAACTCCGAAACATTCTTAAAAGTGAATTATAACAAATGATTATATGCAATTGCCGTTTTGATATTCGTCGGGTTGTCGCGACCTCTGGCGCTGAAATTCTGGCGCCCTGAACATCTCTTCGCCCAAAAGAACAAATGTATTGACAGATGTGGCAATGTTCACGATGCTGCATCGTCAAAGAGGGTTACTGCCGGGAAGTGATGCTGGAAACCTAGGAAAATAGGCCATCAGCGGAACCTTCCACGCCGACCGACCGTCTAGAACAAACGAGCGTCTACTTGTTCAAAATGTTCGTTTGATCTGGTCGAGGCCGGCAGTGAGGGAAAAGGAGACGCCAGATGGCAGAGATTTTCGATCACGCGGGAAATCCGGTGAAACACGGGCGGGCCCGGGTCAACGGTATCCGCATGCACTATGTCACCGCGGGGCAGGGCGAGCCGCTTCTGCTGATCCACGGCACGCCGAAGACCAGCTTTTACTGGCACAAGCTGTTCCCGCTGCTGACCGAGCATTTCACCGTGGTGGCCCCCGACTTGCGCGGGTTCGGCTATACCGACAAGCCGCCGGTTGCCGAGGGCTATGACAGCGGCACCAACGCCAAGGATCTGGCCGAACTGATGACCTATCTGGGTCACGATACGTTCCATGTGCATGGTGAAGATCGCGGGGCAGAGTTTGCCTATGTCCTAGCGGCGACCGAACGCGAACGGGTCAAGACCCTGTCGTTCTGCGAAATGCTGCTGTCCGGCGAGGGTCTGGAAGAGGCATCTTTCTTCACGCCCGACAATATCTCGGCCCAGTTCCGCCAGAACGGCGTCTGGGTCTGGCACATCCCCTTCTTCTGGATCCCGCACCTGCCCGAGATGCTGATTCAGGGCAAGGAACGCGCCTTCTGGGAATTCTGGATCAAGGCCGAAACCTGGAACCCGAACGCGATCACCGAAGAGGCGATGAACGAATGGGTTGCCTGCCTTCAGGCCCCCGGCGGGCTGCGCGGCACGCTGGAAACCTACCGCGCCGCCTTCAAGAACGCCGAGATTGTGCGCGAGTTGCGCAAGACTAAGCTGACCCTGCCGATCATGACCGTCGGCGCGCCGGAATTCTTCGGCCCGCTGGTCGAGGCGCAGATGGCCCGCCTGTCCGAAGGCGTGGAACGCGCCGCGGTCTTCGAGGAATGCGGCCATTCGCTCGCGCTCGAAGCCGAAGGTCGGCTGGCAACCATGCTTCGCGAATTCATGCTGGGCCGCTGACGCGGCGGCCCGGACACGGAAAAGACCAAACTTCGAACCCGAGGAGGAACAGATGAAGTTTACCCGCAGAACCCTTATGTCGACCGCCGCCGCCGTGGCGCTGTCGGGACTGGCCCTGCCGACGCTTGCGCAGGACAACATCGGCGATGTGCGCCACCCGCTGTGGTACACCCCGCCGACCGAGCGGACCCTGGAGTTGGCCAAGATCGACGACCTGAGCCAGACCGTGGTCAGCCACGGCCCCCGTGGCGAGGAAGGCGTGCTCTACACCGAGATCACCCTGACCGACGAGCAGATCGAGAAGATCCGCGCCGGCGAATTCACCGCCGCCATCTCGATGGGCTGGCTGGGCGATGACTGGGCCTCGCAGCAGCTGATCGGCCTGAAAGAAACCTTTGAAAACCTTGGCATCGAAGTGGTTGCCGAAACCAACGCCAACTGGGATGACGCCCGCCAGATCGCCGACCTTGACGCGATTTCGGTCCTCAAGCCCGACCTGCTGGTGTCGATCCCGCTGAACACCGCCACCACGGCCAACGCCTACCAGAGCATCGCTGATGCGGGCACCAAGGTGGTCTTCATCGACCAGGCCGCCGACGGGATGCAGCCGGGCGAGGACTATGTGTCGGTGATTTCGTCCGACAACCTTGCGCTGGGCATGTATCTGGCCGACCTGCTGGCCGAATCCATCGGTGGCGAAGGTGACGTGGCTGCGATGTTCTACGCCAACGACTTCCACGTCGTGAACCTGCGCTACATCGGCTTCATCGCCCGTCTGATGGTCAAGTATCCCGACATGCAGCTGATCGCGACCGCCGGTCACGACAACCCCAACAAGGGGCAGGAAGTTGCTCAGGCCCTGCTGGCCCGTTACCCCACGCTGGAAGGCGTCTACGGGTCCTGGTCGATCCCGGCCATGGGTGCCGCTACCGCCGCCCGTATCGCGGGTAAGGATCCGGCGACCTTCCACATCGTGAACGAGAACTTCGACCAGATCGTCGCGGCCGACATGGCGTCGAACGGCTACATTGCCGGGATTTCGACCCAGCAGCCCTACACCCAGGGTGTGACCGAAGCGACCGCCGGTGCGCTTGCCCTGATCGGGGAAAGCCTGCCGTCCTATATCTCGGTGCCGCCGCTGGCCGTGTCCCGCGATAACCTGGCAGAGTCCTACGAGACGATCTATCGGACCCCGCTGCCCGACGTGATGATGGCCGACCTCAACAATTGATGCGGCTGGCCGGGCACCCCCCTCCCTTGGTGCCCGGCCCATTTTCCTTTCAAGACGCAGGAGGCAGAGATGCAACCGGACGTTCTGACCATGCGGGACATCGACAAGTCCTTCAACAACGTGCCCGTCCTGCGCCGCGCCGGGTTTTCGCTGCGCCGCGGTGAATGCCACGCGCTGATGGGCGAAAACGGTGCGGGCAAGTCGACGCTGATGAAGATCCTGACCGGCGTCTATCGCCGCGACGCGGGCATCGTCGAAATCGACGGGGAAGAGGTGACATTTCACGCCCCGCGCGACGCCGAAGCCGCCGGGATCGCGATGATCTTTCAGGAATTCAGCCTGATCCCCACATTGACCGTCGCCCAGAACATCTTTCTTAGCCACGAACCGAAGCGCGGCCGTGGCGCCTTTATCCGCGATGCGGAAATGGTGCAGCGCGCCCGCGCCATCCTTGAGGAATTCGGCGAAGACATCGACCCCCGCGCCCGCGTGGAAGAGTTGAGCGTCGGCGCCATGCAGATGGTCGAGATTGCCAAGGCCCTGTCCAAGAACGCCCGGATCATCGTCATGGACGAGCCGACGGCGTCGCTGTCCGAAAGCGAGGTGGAAACCCTGTTCCGCCTTGTGCGCCAGCTAAAGGCGCAGGGCATTTCCATCGTCTATATCTCGCACCGCATGGCCGAGATCTTCCAGATCTGCGACCGGATCACCGCGATGCGGGATGGGCGCGACATGCTGGTCGCCGAGACCGCCGAGGTCACGATGGAAGAGCTGATCCGCGCCATGCTGGGATCGGATAGCAGCGCGACCCTTGAATGGATCCCGCGCGAGGTCGATCAGACCAGTCCGCCGGTTCTTGAGGTGGAAGACCTGAGTGTTGCCGGAAGTGTCCGCAATGTAAGCTTCAACGTCCGTCCGGGTGAAATCCTTGGCCTTGCCGGGCTGACCGGATCGGGCCGGACCGAGATCGTCGAGGCGATCTTTGGCGTCCGCACTCCGACCGGTGGATCAGTGCGGATCGACGGCCGCCCGGTGCGCAGCAACCGCGATGCGATCCAGGCCGGGGTCGGGCTTGTTCCCGAAGACCGGCGGACGCAGGGGCTGGTTCTGGACCATAGCCTGAAGGACAACGTGATCCTTCCGAACCTGCGGCGCTTTACCCGCAGGGGACTGGTGCAGGACAAGGCCGCGCGCCGCGCCTCGGAAGCGCAAATTCATGACCTGAAGATCAAGTCCGAACATACCGAACAAGAGGTCCGCCTTCTGTCGGGCGGCAATCAGCAAAAGATCGTCCTGTCGAAATGGCTGGAACGCAATCCCAAGGTTCTGATCCTCGACGAACCGACCATCGGTGTCGATATCGGGGCGAAATCGGACCTTGTCCGCAAGATCCGCGAAATCGCCGACGCCGGAACCGCGGTCATCGTGATTTCCTCCGAGTTCGAGGAACTTCTGGCGATCAGCGACCGGCTTCTGGTCATCTATGATGGCGCCGTGATCGACGACATCCCCCGCAACGACGTGCAATCTGAGGAGGCTCTTCACCATGCAGTCCAAGGCTGAACCCATGCCGCAGCAGCGGCGCCTGCCCACGCTGGGCCGTATCTCGTGGCGCGAGAATATCGTTTACATCTGTTTCGCGGGCGTTCTTGTCTTTTTTGCCCTGACCATCGGCGACAAGGGGTTCCTGACGGTTTCGAACCTGTTCAACATCGCCCGGACCACGGCGATGATCGCGGTGATCTCGGTCGCGATGACCTTCATCATTTCGTCAGGCGAATTGGACCTGTCGGTCGGATCGACGGCGGCACTGTCCGCGCTGGTTTCGGCGCTGGCGATACAGGCCGGTTATGGCTTTGTCGGCGGCGTTATTGCCGGGCTCTTGTGCGGCGTGGCTGTCGGGCTGGTCAACGGGTTCTTCGTGACCGTGATCTCGATCCCGTCGTTCCTTGTGACGCTGGGGATGATGCAGCTGGTCCGCGGGATCGACATGCGCATCACCTATACCAACCCGGTTCCGGTCCGGAACGAGATGTTCGACGCGGTCTTCGGCCCCGGCACGATCGGAGTGGTTCCGATCCTGTTTCTTTGGGCGCTGGGTGTCGCGGCGGTTGGCCATATCGTGCTGCGCTATACCCCCTTTGGTCGTCAGGTTCTGGCCAGCGGCGGCAACCGCGTCGCGGCCCGCTATTCCGGGATCAACACCAACCGGACCAAGGTCATCTGCTTCCTGATCACCGGGATGGGCGCCGCACTGGCGGGGATGCTCTGGACCGGGATGATGGGCACGGCCCGCTACAATTTCGGCGAAGGGGCAGAGCTTGCCGCGATTGCCGCCGTGATCCTTGGGGGCACCAGCCTGTTCGGTGGCAAGGGCACGATCGTCGGCACCTTTGTCGGCGCCCTGCTGATCGGCACGATCAACAACGGCCTGATCATCATGGGCCTCGATGTGTCCGAACAGATGATGGTTGCCGGTGCGATCATCGTGCTTGCAGTGGCCTTTGGAAGGAAACCGGCCCGGTAACACGGGCCGGCCAGGCCGGAACAGGATCGGGCGCGGAACCGTGGGTTGGTTCCGCGCCCGTTCTCGTTCCAGGCGGTCAGGAAAGGGTGGCGATCTCGGCCTCGGTCTGTGCCTTGGTCCAACCCAGCGGCGGGCCGATCAGGGCGGCCACCTCTGCCGCGACCTGCGGTGTCAGGTCGCCCGACAGCGCCACAAGGGTCCGGCGGCGCAGCAGATCGGCCAGCGTGGCGACCCGTTCATGCCTGACGAGCCAAAGCAATTCGCGGTCCGAATAGCCGGGCAGGCTGCGTAACGGGGTTTCCCCCGACAGGGTCGCGGCCATGTCTTCGGCCCGCGTGCCGTAGCGGTCCAGCAGCGCGGCCGCCCGCGCCCGATCAAGACCAGCGTGCGTGGCGACGCGGTCGATCCAGTCCGCGCGGGCTTTCTCTGTGCGGGGGTATCCCTTGCCGCCACCGATCTGCATCTCGCGGGTGTTGCATTTGCGCGGCCGGCCCAGAAGGGCCAGAATCTTGTCGGTCTCCTGTTCGGCAAAGCCCCGGAAGGTGGTCCATTTGCCGCCGATCAGGCAATGCACCGGCGTGCCGCCCGGCAGGGTCAGCTCGGCGATGGAATGGTCGCGCGTGACCGCGCCCACGTCCGAGGCGGCATTTGGCAGGGGCCGGACCCCGCTGAACCGATAGTGGATCTGATCCTCGGTCACCGGGATATCGGGAAAGACCTCGGCCACGACGGCGCAGAGATAGGCGGCCTCGGTCGCGTCGCAATGCGCCGCGTCGGGGTCGTCGATGCGGATGTCTGTCGATCCGATCATCACCCGGCCCTGAAAGGGATACAAAAGGTTCACCCGCCCGTCGCCCGACCCGAAATAGACCATATGGCCATTCAGGGCGTCGAACAGGGCGGGGTTGTCCACCACCAGATGCGCGCCCTTGGACCCGCCCATCAGTCGGGCGTTGATCCCCAGGGTCGCGTTGACCCGGTCGATCCAGGCCCCGGCGGCATTGATGATGATCCTTGGCCGGACGCTGCGGGTTTCGCCGCTGTGGCTGTAGCGGATGATATCGCCCTCGGCCCCCAGAAGCGTGACATGATTCAGGGCGCGTGAGGCGGGGTGCAATGCCTCGCCATCGAGGACCAGTTCCAGCCCAAGCCGTTCCGCATGGCTGATCTGGCCCTCGTAATAAAGGCCCGCGCCGATAATGCCGCGATCCATCCCGGCGATAGCCTTGTCCAGACCACGGCGTGACAGCATCCGGTGCGCGGGCATGGCGCGGAACCGCCGCCCATAGATATCGTACAGGGTCAGCCCCAGCCGGGTGATGATCGCGCCCCGGTCATTCAGCTTTGCCTCGCGCCCGAAGAAGCGCAGGACCGAAGGCAGGATGCCGCCAAACCGGCTGCGCACCGGCAAGACAGAGGGCAGGGGGCGGACGTAGTGGGCGGCGTTCGACAGCAGCCTGTTGCGTTCCTCGGCGCTTTCCCGGACCAGCCGGAATTCGCCGGTTTCAAGGTATTTCAACCCGCCGTGCATCAGCCGCGACGACCCGGCCGAGGCCCCGGCGCAAAAGTCGGTCCGTTCCAGAAGAAGGCAGTCTATTCCTTGCGCGCAGAGATCGCGGAAGGTGCCACAACCGTTGATGCCACCGCCAAGGATCAGGACATCGACGTCCTGCACCTCACTCATCGCTGATCGCAACCTTGATGGCTGCGCCGCTTTCGGCGGTTTCAAAGGCGGTCCCGATATCGTCCAGCGGGTAGCGATGGGTGATCATCGACCCAAGGTTCAACCGTCCGGTCGCGATCATGTCGAAGGCGCGGTCATAGTCCTTGCGCGACAGGCCGAAGGCCCCGGTCACGATCAATTCGTTGTAGTGGATGGCGTTCACGTCCATCTCGGCAGTTTCGCCTTTCGAAAAGCCCGCGAAAAGGCTGATTCTTCCACCCATGGCGGCAAGGTCGGTTGCCTGGCGGGCAAGGGCAGGAATGCCGATGGCGCAGATCACCACGTCGGCCCCGGCGCCGCCGGTTTCGGCCAGAACGCGGGATTTCACGTCTTCCGCAGTCGGGTCGATGGTCGCGTCGGCCCCTGCGGCCAGCGCCGCGTCCCGCCGATGGGCGTTCGGGTCGGATGACAGGATGCGGCGGGCGCCCCGCAGTCGGGCAAGATGGACATGCAGCAGCCCGATCGGCCCGGCGCCGAGGATCACCACGGTGTCGGCGCTGGACAGGCCCACCTTGTTCTGGCCGTTCAGGACACAAGCCAGCGGTTCCACAAGGGCCGCCTCGGCACAGGACATGTGATCGGGCAGTTTGCGCAGGTTTCCGGCGGCAATCGCCGCGGCGGGAATGCGGATGTATTCGGCGAAGGCACCGTCGATCTGATAGCCGATGGCGGTACCGTCAAGGCAGAGGTTCTCGCGGCCGGTCTTGCACAGGTGGCATTGGCCGCAGCCGATGAAGGGGCACAGCCCGACCCGGTCGCCCATGGTCAACCCGGCATGGCCGCCGGTGTCGACGATCTCGCCCGCGAATTCATGACCAAGAACCGAGGGGTAGCGCACCCCGGCGGTCTTCTTTCCGCGATAGATCCGAATGTCCGTGCCGCAGATCGTGGCCGAACGCACCCGAACAAGGACGTCGCCGTCCTCAAGCGCGGGCCGGTCTGCCGAACGGAGGCTCATTTCATTGGGGGCTGCTAGGATGGCGGCTTTCACAATTGTAATCCTCACGACGAGACAGATGTGTGTAGATGTATACAAATGTCCGGCACGTGCAACAAAAATATTGCGTATCTGGCTGAAACTGTGCCGATAGGGCGCAATGCGCGCTGAAAATCCATGATAATGGGGGCTTACCGTGCAAACAAAAGTTATAACAGATAAATAAATGTGTTGACGCAGGGTTAGAATCTTCGGATAGTGCCCAGCAGACGACATGCCGGAGACCGAAATGCGCTACGATTATGCATCCACTGGGTTCTACACCTTCGATTGCCTTGGCTGGCCGGTCACGGCGATCCCCCCGGGTGGCGGCACATATTTCGTGGACGAGCTGACGCTGGCCGTTTCGGGTGCTGCGGGCACTGCGGCGATCGTTGCGGCGAAGGTTGGCCTGAAGACGCTTGCCGTGGGCGGTGTCGGCGATGACCTGATGGGCAAATGGGCGCTGGAGCGGATTGCGGAACTGGGCGTGGATGCCTCGCAGATCGAGGTTTGCAAGAATGCCCCCACCTCCAGCTCTATCGTGTTGACCCGCCCGGACGGATCGCGCCCGGCCCTGCACCTGAAAGGGGCGACGGGGGCGTTTGTCGTGGAGGAAAGCCGTTTTGACACGGTGACCGACGCCAAGGTGTTCCACCTGGGCGGGGTTGGCCTGATGGATGCGATGGACGGGGACCGGAACGCGGCCCTGATGAAACACGCCAAGGCCCGTGGCTGCATCACCACTGTCGATGTCTTCGCGGGGTCGCAGGACGATCTGCCCGACGTGCAGGCGGTGCTGCCCTATACCGACTACTTTATCCCTTCGATTGAAGAGGCCGAGGCGCTGAGCGGACTGACCGACCGGCGGCAGATGGTGGAGTTTTTCCACGATCTGGGCGCGACCTGCTGCGTCTTCACCCTTGGTGCCGAAGGAGCCTATTACCACCATGTCGACGGGACCGAATTCACCCTTCCGGCCTTTGACATCGACGTGAAATGCACCTGCGGCTGTGGCGATGCCTTTAACGCGGGCTTTGCCGCCGGTGTTGTGCGCGGCCTGTCGCCCCGCGACGCGGTGCGCTTTGCCCAGGCCTGTTCGGCGCTGAATGCCACTGGCCTTGGATCGCAGGCCGGGGTCGTGGACCGCGCCCAGGTCGAAACCTTTCTGAAGACCCAACCGCTGCGCGCCCCCGCGCGCGAGATGGCCGAGGCCTGAGCCCCGGATGACCGACTACCAACGCCGACTGATTTCTGGAGGAGAAAACATGAAAACCAGTCTCAAGACCGGCCTGCTGGCCACCACCTTTGCGGCGATGTTGCCGTTCGCCGCTGCCGCGCAGGATCAGGTCGACCTGATCACGCCGGTCGAAGACGAACTGACCTTTGTGTTCGTACCCAAGGTCATTCACCCCTGGTATGACGTCGTGGCCGCTGGCGCGGAATACGCCGTTGCCGAATTCGCCGAGCGCGGGATCGAGATCAAGGTGATCTGGGACCAGCCGCCGCAGGCCGACGTCGCCGACCAGAACCAGCGGATCGAAGCCAACATCGGCCGCCAGCCTGACGGTCTTGCCGTGGCCTGTCTTGACCGCGCGACCAACGTGCAGCTGATGAACGAGGCCGTCGAGGCTGGGATCAACGTCATCAACTTCAACTCTTTCTGCGACGACGCGTTCCCCTTCATCGGGCCGAAAAGCAGCGTCCAGGATGGCTATGACCTTGGCATGTATCTGGCCGAGGAACTGGGCGGCGAAGGCAAGGTGGCAATCCTGTCCGGCAGCCTGACCGCATCGGACCACGTCGAGCGGATCACCGGTTTCAAGGACGCGCTGTCGGGCTTCCCGAACATGGAAATCGTGTTTGAACAGCCCGATGATGACATCCTCGAAAAGGCCGTCACCCTGACCGAGAACCTACTGCAGGCGCATCCGGACATCGACGGCATCTTCGCGTCCAACGCCTCGAACCCGATCGGTGCCGCACGCGCTGTTCAGAACGCGGGCCGCGCCGGTGAGATTGCCATCGTCGGCATGGACGACCTGCCCGAAGCGGTGGAGTTTGTCTGCTCTGGCGTGATCGACGCGCTCAAGGCGCAGCGCCAATGGGATATGGGCTACTGGGCGGTTTACTACATGGTGGCGATGAACGAAAATCACACCATCCCGATGTTCCACAACACCGGGTCGCGTTTCCTGACGCAGGCCGACTGCAACTAAGATCATGGCCCGGGGCGCGTGACACATGCGCCCCGGATCACCCCTCTGACCCGGACCACCGACATGACCGATCAGCCCCTCTTCGAAGCGCGCAACATCACCAAAACTTTCGGCCCTGTCCGCGCCCTGAATGATGTGTCGCTGACGCTGTTCCCGGGCGAGGTGCATTCGATCATCGGCGAGAACGGTGCGGGTAAATCCACCCTGATGAACATCGTCTGTGGGCGGCTGCGCCCGACCGAAGGCCAGCTGTTCGTCAATGGCGCCGAGGTGCAGTTTCACTCTCCGCTCGAGGCGCAGACCCACGGCATTGCCATCGCGCCGCAAGAGATCAACCTGGTTCCGCATCTGAGCGTGGCCGAGAATATCCTGCTGGGCGCCCAGCGTGGCCGCGCGGCGGCGATCGACTGGAAGGCGACGGTGCGTGATGCGACCCACTACCTGCACGAAGTGGACAATTCCATTGATCCGCGGGCCCGTGTGACAAGCCTGTCGAAGGCGCAGCAGCAGCTGGTGCAGATCGCCCGCGCCGCCGCGACGCAGGCCCGGATCATCATCTTCGACGAACCCACCGCGATGCTGACCTATCGCGAGACCGAGATGCTGATGGATTACATCCGCCGCATCACCGCCGAAGGCCGGTCCGCCTTTTACATTTCCCACCGGTTGGACGAGGTCCGCGACCTGTCGCACCGGATCACCGCCTTGCGTGACGGCGTTCATGTCGGCTGTATCGGCCCCGAGGAAGCGACGCGCGAAAAGATGGTGACGATGATGGCGGGGCGGCCAGCCAAGGTCGGCGGCCATTCACTGCGCGACATGAGCGACCGACCCACGGTTCTGGAAGTTCGGAACCTGTCGCGCGATCACGAATTCGAAGACGTCTCTTTCGACCTGCGCGAGGGCGAGATCCTTGGTGTGTCCGGCCTGATCGGATCGGGGCGCACCGAGCTTGCCAAATGCCTGTTCGGCGCGACCCGTGCCCGGTCGGGCGCGGTGCGGCTGGATGGCAAAGACGTCGCCTTTCACGCGCCGATCGACGCGATCCAGGCCGGGCTGATCTATCTGCCCGAAGAGCGCAAGCAAGAGGGGATCTTTCCCCTGCTGTCGATTGCCGAAAACACGGCGCTGCCAACGATTGACCGCTTCGGCGGACTTCTGACCATCCGCAACCGCGAGATGATGGAAGAGGTGGGCAAGCTGGCCGCGCAACTGAAGGCGAAGTTCAATTCGCTGCGCGATCCGATCACCAGCCTGTCCGGCGGCAACCAGCAGAAATTCATCATCGCCCGCTGGCTGATGCGCGATGCCCGTGTCCTGATCATGGATGAGCCGACGCGCGGGATCGACGTGAACGCCAAGCTGGAGATCCAGACGGTGCTACGCCGCCTGACCGAAGAACGCGGCCTGTCCATCATCCTTATCTCCTCCGAGATGGAAGAGCTTCTGGACGTGGCGGACCGGATCCTCGTGATGCACGAGGGCGAACTCAAAGGCATCGTGGATCGCCGCGATGCGACGCAGGAAGGCCTGCTTGAACTGGCGATGAGCTGACGCCGGAAGGGATTTGATATGATGCAGGATGTGAACATGGATACCCCCCTGACCGAAACCCCGGCCCGTCGGGAAAAGTCCCTGATGGCGCGGTTCTGGCAATGGGAGGCCAGCGGCATTCTTGTCGCGCTGGTGGTGCTGACCGTGGCGCTGTCGATTGCGGCTGACAACTTCCTGTCGTCCTACAACATGACCGTTGTGGCCCGGCAGGCGGCCTTTGTCGGTTTGGTCGCGCTGGGTCAGACCCTTGTTCTGCTGGTGGGCGGGATTGACCTGTCGGTCGGCGCGGCGGCGGGGCTTTCAGCCATTGTCGGCTCCATCGCCCTGACCCAATGGGGCATTCACCCGTATCTGATCATTCCTTTCACGATGGGGTTCGGGTTCCTGCTCGGGTCGATCAATGGGGTGTTTGTGGCCGGGCTGCGGCTCAATCCCTTCATCGTGACCCTTGCCACCTGGGAAATCTTTGCTGGGATGACCTTGGTCATCACAAAAGGCTATCCGATCCGACCCTTGGGCGAAAAGTTCACCGTCTTCGGGCAGGGGGAACTGTTCGGGGTGCCGCTGCCGGTCCTGATCTTCATCCTGCTGGCCGCCGTCCTTGTCTGGATGCTGCGCCAGACCCGGCTGGGCCGGAACATCTTTGCCGTCGGCGGCAACCGCGACGCGGCAGTGCTGGCGGGTATCCGTGTGGGCCGGGTCGAATTCGTGGCCTATGGCATGGCCGGGATGCTGGCCGCGCTGGCGGGCATCCTGTTTGCCAGCCGCATGGACGCGGGTCAGCCCTCGGTCGGTGAAGGCTGGCTGATGGGTGCGATCACCGCGGCGATCCTTGGCGGCACGTCCTTGCGGGGCGGGCAGGGGTCCATCGTGGGCACCGTGCTGGGTGCGCTGCTGCTGGCGGTGCTGGCCAACGGGACGGTGCTGATGAATGTCTCGGGCTTCTGGCAACGCGTGATCGTCGGTTGTGTCGTGCTTGTCGCGGTGCTGGTCGACCTGCTGCGAAGAAAGGACTGACTATTCCTTTCACTGTTGCTAAGAAGAACGCCACGGCGGGCGCATTCCGCAACGAGGCGAGGACGGGACCGCAGATGAGTGACGCGGACAACGGGGAAGACCTGAAGACAAGGGTCGCATGGCTCTACTATGTCGAAGGGATGACCCAGGACGAGGTCGCGCAGCATGTGGGGCTGAACCGCGCGCGGGTGTTGCGCATCCTTGCCAACGCCCGCAATGACGGAACGGTCCAGATCCGTGTCACCACCCGGCTGTCACACTGCGTTGAACTTGAACGCCGGTTGGAGGACGTCTGGGGGCTGGAGCGCGCGGTCGTCGTGCCCACGCCGCAGGATGCCGCTGATACCTCGCGGGTGATCGGGCGCGAGCTGGGCAATTTCATCTCGACCAGCGTGACCCCGGATATGTCCATCGGTCTTGGCTGGGGCGAGACGCTGACCCGCGGCGTGCCCGCAATCGAACCGATGACCGTCGATGGGATCAAGGTCATCTCGCTTCTTGGTGGGCTGACCCGCGTGGAAAAGGTGAACCCGTCCGAATTCGCCTGGCGGGTGGCTGACAAGCTTCAGGCGGAATGCTTCATGATGGCCGGGCCGGTCTTTGCCCCGGACGCCACGACCCGCGACGCGCTGATGGCCCATTCGGGCATTCGCGAGGTGCTGGGCAAATCCGCGAACCTTGACATGGCGATCCTGTCGCTGGGCGACCTGACCCCGCATTCCATCTTCGTGCGCTACGGGCTGCTCAGCGCCGAGGAAATCGCCTCGCTTGAAATGGCCGGGGCGGTCGGTGACGTGCTGTGCCGCTTTGTCGATGCCGAAGGGCATATCGTAGACCATCCGGTAAACGACCGGGTCTTTGCGGTGCAC
This sequence comes from Loktanella sp. IMCC34160, assembly GCF_004145845.1. Taxonomy (GTDB): domain Bacteria; phylum Pseudomonadota; class Alphaproteobacteria; order Rhodobacterales; family Rhodobacteraceae; genus SELP01. The sequence continues at coordinate 610,018 of NZ_SELP01000001.1, forward strand.
CCGCACGATCTGCGACGGGCGCGCAAGATCGTCCTTGCCTCGGGCGGTTGGCACAAGGTGAAGATCCTGCGCGCGGCGCTGCGAATGCTGTCGCCCGCCGTGCTGATTACGGATGAAGAGGCGGCCAGCCGCCTTGTGATGGACGTCTGACCGGGCCTAGCCCGGCTTCTTGTCGACTTCCATCGGGCGGGCCGCCGCGGCAAGGCGCGGATCGTCCCGGTGCGGTTTGAATACCGATGGCATGGTCCAGTTCGGCGTTTCCCCGGCGAAAAGCTCCAGAAAGGCAATGGCGCTGTCCACGTCGTCCTGCACGTTTTCGCGGAAGGACCACCATGTGCGCAGGTCGCCCATTTCCGGGGCGGTGTCTTCGTGCAGCTGGAAATCCTGTTCCAGCACCGCGTCGCGGACCGCAAGGCAGAAACGGACATAGACGAACCCTTCGGGCCAGAACTCTGACGGGGCTTCGCTCTGCTGTGCCTCGGGCGCGCTGCGCAGGGTCAGGGGCGCGTGCCGCACCAGTTCCCGCAGCATCAGCCCTGAGGCGAATGTGACATAGTCGAACCGGTGATCGCGGGCGCTGTCGCGCTGTGCCTCGAACGCCCGATACCAGGCCGAGAAGGCCGCCATCAGCTTTTGATCGTCCAGCGCGAAGCGGGCGCCGGTTCCGGCCTCTGCCTCGGTCACGAAATCGCGGAAGGTCGACAGGAACCAGCGGGCGCGGCGGATCGCCCGGCGGACCGGCTCGCCGCCCTGTTTGAGTGTGCTGAGCGTTCCCGGCATGTCAGATCCGCCCCGCGCCGGACACCAGCAGCGCCTGCAAGGTCGCGGGATCGGTCCAGCAGGCACTGGCATCGGGTTCCAGATCGGTGGCGATGCCGGCGGCGATGTGCAGAAGATCGGCCTCGGTCACGTCGCCCCCGGCCCGGTCGGCCAACAGCCAGAGGATCGCGGACAGCAGGGTCCTGCGCCGCGCCGCCGTGGCATCCGGCGCGGTGTCCGACAGGAAACCCGGTGCCTCGCCAAAGGGCGGGTGGTCATCCATCGCGGCAAGGAACCGGGCGGCCGCATCGGGCCCGCCACGGGCCGAACGCCAGCAGAGCGCGACAACCGTTTCGCTGACCAGCGGGGCCGGGGATTGCGCGGTGATCGCATGGGACAGGGCCGCGGCCATATCCGACGACGCCCCGTTCCCAGACCGCAGGGCGGCTGACGCGCGTGCAATGACGTCAGCCGGAAGTTCGGCATCTTGCGCCTCGGTCCCGGTGATATCCTCTAGCGCGTGGCGCAGGGGCGGGGGCAGGGCATCCAGCGCCGGACCGACCACGGACCGCGGCAGCAGCCCGGACTGCCGCACGCCGCGCAGCAGGTCGCGCAGGGGCAGGGCAAGGGTCCGTGGGCTGGGTGGCGTCGGCAAGGGTTTCATCCGGTCAGTGATCCTGTGTCCCAGTCTAGGTCCGAACCGGCGTGTTTTCCATGAAGGAAATCGTTGCGGCCAGGTCGGTGATGACGGCCTGCGATCCAAGGCCAAGGGCGTTCTGGGCCGCGCTGGCCTGCCCGAAGCGGATGCAATCCTCGATCGACCGGTCTAGGTGCAGCCCGGTCGCGACGCCGGCGTTAAAGCAATCGCCACAGCCACAGGTGCACACGACGTTGATGTCATAGGCGGGGATATCGACCTTGCGGCCCTGCGCGTCGCGATACATGGCCCCCTGTGCGCCCAGTGTCATGATGATCGCGCCCACGCCCTGATCCAGCATAAAGCTGCAGATGTCTTCGAAATCGGTCAGGCCGGACAGGGCCATGGCCTCTTCCTCGGACGGCATGAAGTAATCCGTATGGGCCAGAAGCGGGCGGATCTTTGCAAGGTCGTCGCCGGTCGATGCAAAGACGTCCAGCGTCGTGACACAGCCGCGCGCCTTGGCCGCCGCCAGAATCTCGGCGTTGCGGCCGTTGTCCATCCTGTCCATGAGCCCGACCCCGCCGATGTGCAGGATCTTGGTGTCCAGCACCCGGTCGATCCGGTCATCGCCGATATAAAAGCCGCCGGTGGCCCCCTTCTTGTGCAGCGCCGGGCGCGCGCCGTCGGGCCGCGTCGTGACGATGCTGGAGGAGGTGGCGAATCCCTCGATCCGCTGCATCTGGTCGGTGTCGATTCCGTAATGGGCCAGTTTCATCATCACCCAATCGCCCATGTCGTCATGGCCGACACCGCCCACCGCCTGAACGTTCAGCCCGTGCTTGGCGGCAACGATGGCGGCACAGCCCGCAGCGCCGGATACCGCCAAAGCGAAATCCTCGACGAAATAGGTCCCACCGCCGGGGGGGATCTGGGTCACCGGGCGGCACAGTGCATCAAAGGTATAGAAGCCCAGTGATGTGTAATCGAACGTCATTTCCAGTTCCTCCACGCAGATCAAGGGCTGTTTGCCCCCGATCAAAGCGCGAGTCCAGCCTTAGAACAGATGACATGAAAATGAACGAATGTGCAACAATGAAGGTGTGAAATTGGGGAAATCTTTGCCTATGTCGAACATAATGTTTGACATAAGAACGAAAGTTCACAATGGTGACCACAAGTTCAGAACGCATCCGATATGCTGAAAGGGTCCACAGAATGGCTTCAAACATTGCACTTACCGGCCTTGCGAAGGATCTGGCCGCCCGCGCCGATTCGGGGCGCCCGGTCCGGATTGGCCTGATCGGCTCCGGTGAAATGGGAACCGACATCGTTACTCGCGCCGGGATGATGGACGGTGTCGATGTGGCCGCGATTTGCGACATCAACCCCGCCGCCGCCCATAAGGCGGTTCAGATCGCGCGTCAGGGCGCGGGCCACAGCGCCGACGCCAACACCGCCGACGCGCTGAACGCCACCATCGAAGGCGGGCTGACGGCCATTGCCGACAACGCGGATGCCATTCTTGAATCCGGCCTGATCGACGTTGTCATTGACGCGACCGGTGTTCCGGCCGTCGGGGCCGAGATCGGCCTGCGGGCGATGGAGCGCGGCAAGCACCTTGTCATGATGAACGTCGAGGCGGATGTGACCATCGGTTCTTACCTGCGGCACGAGGCGGAGCGGCTTGGCGTCGTCTACAGCCTTGGGGCCGGGGACGAACCGTCGTCCTGCATGGAACTGATCGAGTTCGCCACCGCCATGGGCCACCGCATCGTCTGCGCCGGCAAGGGCAAGAACAACCCGCTCAACATCGACGCGACCCCGGACGCCTACGAGGAAGAGGCGGTTCGCCGTCACATGAACCCGCGCCTGCTGGTAGAGTTCGTCGACGGGTCCAAGACGATGGTGGAGATGTCGGCGATTGCCAATGCCACGGGCCTGATCCCCGATTGCGACGGGATGCACGGACCGGCGGCCGGGCCCAAGGATCTGGCCAAGACCCTGATCCCGGCGCGCGATGGCGGTGTCCTGTCGGATATCGGCCGGGTCGATTTCTCGATCGGGAAGGGGCTGGCCCCCGGCGTCTTCGTCGTGGTCGAGGCCCAGCATCCCCGCGTCCATGAACGGATGAGCGACCTGAAGATGGGCGATGGCCCCTACTTCTCGTTCATCCGGCCTTATCACCTGACCTCGCTCGAGGTGCCGCTGACCTGCGCCCGCGCCGTTCTTTACGGCAAGGCCGACATGGTCCCGCTGGATCGCCCTGTGGCCGAAGTGGCCGCCGTGGCCAAGCGCGACCTGAAGCCGGGCGAGAAGCTCGATCAGATCGGGGAATACACCTATCGCGCCTGGGCGATGGAAGCGAACCGGGCCCGCGGGCTGAAGGCGCATCCGGCCGGTCTTCTGACCGGGGCCACCGTGACCCGCGCAATCCGCAAGGGCGAGTTGCTGACCCAGGACAACGTGGCGCTGCCAGCCGGATCGAAGATCGCCGAGCTGCGCCGCCGCCAGGATGAAATGCTGTTCGGCAAGGAGCTGGCACATGCCTGATACCGCGAATTCCGATACCAACCTGCCCTATGCCCTGCGCGCCTATTCGCGCGAGGATCTGGTCGGCGCCCTACGCAAGATGTTCCTGATCCGCAAGTTCGAGGAAGGCGCCGAGGACAGCTATACCCGCGGGTTGATCCACGGCACCATGCACCTGAGCATCGGGCAAGAGGCGTCTGCGGTCGGGTCCTGCATGTCGCTGACCGACGCGGACAAGATCACCTCGACCCACCGGGGGCATGGGCACTGTGTGGCCAAGAACGCCGATCTGGGCCGCATGTTCGCCGAATTCTTCGGCAAGGAAACCGGATACTGCCGGGGCCGGGGCGGGTCGATGCACATCGCCGATGTGGAAAAGGGCAACCTTGGCGCCAACGGGATCGTGGGCGGTGGCCTGCCCATCGCAGTGGGCGCGGCACTGACCGCAAAGCGGCTGGGCACTGGCGCGGTGACGATCTGTTTCTTCGGCGACGGCGCGAACAACGAAGGCGCGTTCCACGAGGCGCTGAACATGGCGTCGGTCTGGAAACTGCCCGTGGTCTTTGTGTGCGAGAACAACAAATACGGCATGTCCACCTCGATCGAGCGGTCGACCTCGGTCAAGAATATCGCGGATCGGGCGGTCGCCTATTCGATGCCGGGCGTCACCGTGGACGGGAACGATTTTTCCGCCGTGACCGAAGCCGTGGACGCCGCCGTGGCCCGGGCCCGCGCAGGCGAAGGCCCGAGCCTTGTCGAGAACCTGACCTATCGCTGGCGCGGCCATTCCAAGTCTGACCGCAACCGGTATCGGACCAAGGAAGAAATCGCCGAATGGATGGAGCGTGACCCTATCCGCCGCATGGCCGATCTTCTGGTGTCGCACGATATCCTGAGCGAGGCCGAGGTGGGTGCGCTGGAGGCCGAGACCGAACAGGAAATCCGCGACGCGATCGCCTTTGCCAATCAAAGCCCCGCACCGCTGATCGAAGACGCGACCCGCTTTGTCTATACCGAGGAGATGGCGTGATGAACGCGATGGACACCCCCGAAGCCCGCGAACTGTCCTATGCCGAAGCGATCCGCGAGGCGATGGACATCGCGCTTGAAAGCGATCCGCGCGTGGTCCTGATGGGCGAAGATATCGGCGTCTATGGCGGTGCGTTTCAGGTCACCGGCGATCTGGTGCACAAGTATGGCACCGACCGGGTCATGGACACGCCGATTTCCGAACTGGGCGGCGCGGGTGTTGCCGTGGGTGCGGCCCTGACCGGCCTGCGGCCAATCTTCGAGTTTCAGTTTTCGGACTTCGCGGCGCTGGCGATGGAACAGATCGTCAACCAGGCGGCCAAGCTGCGCTATATGCTGGGTGGCGCGGTATCGGTGCCGCTGGTGATGCGGTTTCCGGCCGGGTCCGGCACGGGTGCCGCGGCCCAGCATTCCCAAAGCATCGAAGCCTGGCTGGCGCATGTGCCCGGCCTGAAGGTGGTCCAGCCCTCGACCCCCGAGGATGCGAAGGGCCTGCTTCTGGCGGCGCTGGAAGACCCGGACCCGGTGATGATCTTCGAACACAAGATCCTTTACAAATCCAAGGGTCTGGTCCCCGCCGGCCACTACACCACACCCATCGGCAAGGCCGCGATCCGGCGCGCGGGCACGGACCTGACCATCGTCGCGACCTCGATCATGGTGCACAAGGCCCTTGCGGCCGCCGAAACCCTTGCTGCCGAGGGGATCGAGGCCGAGGTGATCGACCTGCGCACCGTCCGCCCGATGGACCGCGAAACGGTTCTGGCGTCAGTCCGCAAGACTGGCCGTCTTTTGTGCGTCTACGAGGGGGTCAAGACCCTTGGGGTCGGGGCAGAGGTGTCGGCTATGGTCGCCGAAAGCGATGCCTTCGATTTCCTTGATGCTCCCATCGTCCGGCTGGGCGGGGCGGAATGCCCGATCCCCTATAACCCGGATCTGGAAAAGGCCGTGGTGCCGCAGGTGCCGGGCATTCTGGACGCGGCGCGCGCTTTGGCCAAGGGGCGGATCTGATGCCTACCGAAGTCATCATGCCCAAGGTCGATATGGATATGACCGAAGGCACCATCGTCACCTGGCACGTGGCCGAGGGCGAGGCTGTCGAGAAGGGACAGCCGCTGTTCGACATCGAAACGGCCAAGGCCGCGATGGAGGTTGAAGCCCCGGCCGATGGCCTGTTCCATCATCCGGTTGCAGAAGGCACGGTGGTGCCGATCGGTCAACCCGTTGCCTGGCTTTACGCCGCCGGGGAAGAGGTCGGGCCGCCGCCCGCCGTTGCCGCGCCTGCCGCCGCTGCTGCCCCTGCTGAACCGGCGCTTGCCGGGGCCGAGGTTTCGGCACCGTCCGAGCCGATGCGCGCACCCGAGCCGCCGATGTCCCGGCCCGCGCCGGTCGCCGACCGGCCCCGCGCCACCCCCGCGGCCCGGTCGCTGGCGCGGCAGGGCGGGATCAGCCTTGACCGTATCCCCGGAACCGGACCGTCAGGCCGGGTGCAGGCGGGCGACGTTCGGGCATGGCTCGACTCGGCGGCCAGCCCGTCACCGACCCTTCCCGCCGTGTCCTACGAAACCGGGGCGCTTGCGGTGCATCGTTCGCGGGGCGGGACCGGCACGCCGGTTCTGCTGATCCACGGCTTCGCCAGTGACAGCACGTCCTGGGTCCCGCTCGAGGCGCATCTGAAGCATCGGCCCCTGATCCGGATCGACCTGCCGTCGCACGGCAAGTCGCCGCGTCTGCGCATCGACAGCTTTGCCGACCTCGCCGCCGAGATCCGCCGCGCCTTCGACGGGCTTGGGGTCGAAAAGGTGGACCTGATTGGGCACAGCCTTGGCGGGGCGCTGGCCCTGTCGCTGGCCGACACCCGGCCCCGGTCCATCGCCTCGTTGACGCTGATTGCCCCCGCGGGCCTTGGCCCGCAGATCAACGGCGACGCCCTGACCGGGATTTGCCGCGCGACGCGGGTTGAAAGCCTTAAACCCTGGCTGGGTGCCCTTGTCGCCGACGACAGCCTGATCTCGGACGCCTATGCCCGCGCGGCGATGGCGTCGCGCAACGATCCCGCCCAACGTGCGGCGCAGGCCCGGCTTGCCGATGTGGTCTTCCCCGATGGGGTGCAAAGTTTCGACCTCAAGGCGGCGCTTGACCGGCTGGACATGCCGACCCGGATGATCTGGGGCAGGCAGGACGCGATCCTGCCGTGGAAGCACGCGCTGCGGGCACCGGGGCAGGTGGCGCTGCACTTCTTTGATGGGGTCGGCCACATGCCGCAGTTCGAATGCGCGGAGGAGGTTGGAAAGTTGCTGCGCGCCGCACTATGATGGCGCGCAACACCGCGAACCCGGAACGGAGCCACGATGCCAGACGACCTGAACCCAGCGCAGGAACGCGCCGCGCTCGATCCGCATAACCAGACCCGGATTCGCGCCGCATGGCTGTATTACATCGAAGGGCTGACCCAATCAGATGTGGCCAAGCGGATGGGCGTCAACCGGATCATGATTACCCGGCTTCTGTCCGAGGCCCGTCGCCGGGGCGAGGTGATGATCCGCATCGAATCCGAACTGACCCCGCTGATCGACCTGCAGGGGCGGCTGGAAGACAAGTTCGGGCTGGAACGGGCCATCGTCGCCCCGATGAACGACCCCGAGAGCGACCCGACGCGGGTCATCGCCGCGGCTGCGGGCAGCTATGTCTCGGGGTTGATGAAATCGAACATGACTATTGGTGTGGGCTGGGGCCGCACCCTGCATGCGATGCTGCCCTATGTCGAAGGGCAGTCGCTTGAGGGGGTGCGGATTGTCTCGCTTCTGGGCGGGATCGCGCAGGCCCGGCGGTTCAACCCCGCCGAATTCGCCTGGCAATTCGCGGAGCTGTTCGATGCCGAAGGCTACCTTATCCCGGCGCCGGCCATCGTCGACTCTCCCAAGACCAAGCACGCGCTGCTGGAACATTGCGGGCTTGAGCAGATCATGTCGATGGCCGAAAACTGCGACGTGGCGCTTCTGTCCTGCGGCGGGATTTCCAGCATGACGACGTCCTACCGGCTGGGCCATGTGTCCGAGGCCGAACGCCTGTCCCTGATCGACGCGGGTGCCGTGGGCGATGTGCTGTACAATTTCCTCGACAAGGATGGAAAGCTGGTCGACCACCCGGTGAACCAGCGGGCGATTTCGATTTCAGTCGACCGGTTGGCGCGGATCGAAAGCAAGGTGCTGATCTCGGGCGGGCCGGAAAAGGTCGAGATGATCCGGGGCACGATGAATTCGCTCCGCCCCAGCGTGCTGATCACTGACGAGCTGACCGCCGCGACCCTGCTGGAGTAGGGGCCTTCGCGGTCGCGTCGCGGCCGGGGCGATGTTGGTGCGCGGCGGGCACCCAATCGGCCGTGTCACGGTTCCAGAACCGGTTGGGGTTGTCCTCGTCCTGTCCCCGGCGATGCAGGGTTCTGCTGGCGGGCCACAGGGTTATCACCGGTTCCTCATAGGGATGGGTGGCGTAGATCGCGGCGACGACGGCGGGGGCTTGTTCCGTCTTCAGGAATATCCGCAGTTCGATGCAAGGCACGCTGACCGGGGTCTGCGTGGCCGCGTTCCGCCCGCTGCCCAAGGATCGGAAGTCCTGCCGCCCTTCGGCGCTGGCAAAGCTGACCGCGTCATAGTCGCCCCAGGTCAACGGGGCCGCGTCCCGGATGGCGGCCAGAACCCGCGCTTCGCTTTCAGCCGGAACCTGACAGGCCAGCATCAGCCCGGTTTCGACCGCATAGCGTTGGGTTGCGGGGATCATGCCCGGATTCCCAGTTCAGCGTCGAACCAGTGCCGCCCGCTGTCCGTCACGATGATTTCGCGCCCGGCGCCGCGTGCGACCTGTCCTTGCTCCAGCAAGTGCCGCAAAAGCGTGGTCGCGAAGGGGCCGGACAGGTGATACCGGCGTTCCGACCAATCCAGACAGGGCCGCATGGACCCGGGTTTGAGGCCCTGTCGGGCGGCCCAGTCCCGGCCCTTTTCGGTCAACGCCGGGCTGGTCAGGTCGGTCAGATATGCGCGCGCAACCAGCGCATCGGCCATCGCCACCCCCAGCCGACCGGCAAGGTGATTGTAACAGCAGCGCGCCGCCAGTTCGGCCGCAGGGGCGCGGCGCAGGGCAGGGCGGGCGTCGGGCCGGGCCAGCGGCAGGGCAGACAGGGTTTCAAGCATCTCGGCCACCTTTGACCCCGCGATCCTGTGATAGGTGAACCGCCCCGACCGTTTCGTGATCACCAGACCGGCGGCGACCAGATGGGCAAGGTGCCCGCTGGCGGTTTGTGGGGAAATCCCGGCACCATGGGCGAGTTCCTTGTTCGTATGGGCGCGGCCGTCCATAAGCTGGCACAGCATCCGGGCCCGGCTTTGGTCCGATAGGGCGGCGCCGATGCGCACGATCTGCGGGTCTGTGTTCATGGGAGGACCCTAGCACCCGACCGGGCCAGGGTTGCAGCCGAATTGATACGGTCCGGGCCGAAGCGTCAGCGATGCGCGGGCCGCGCGCAGCTTCCCCCTTGCCGCCCCGTGCCCTGCCTGCCAAAAGGCGGACCATGACTTCTGGTATCCTTTCGATTGATCTGGACGCGATTGCCGCGAACTGGGCCGCGCTTGACGCCAAGACCGGGGTGGAAACCGCCGCCGTGGTCAAGGCCGATGGCTATGGGCTGGATGCGGGCCGCGTCGCGGGCCGCCTGTTCCACGCGGGCGCGCGCCGGTTTTTTGTCGCCGTGGCCGAGGAGGGCGCTGCCGTCCGCGCCGCTGTTGGCGATGATGCGCATATCTACGTCTTTTCTGGCCATTGCCGGGGCGACACGGAAATGATCGGCGATCTGGGCCTGATCCCGATGCTGAATTCCATGGACCAGATGACCCGCCATTTCGAAAGCCTGCCGGGCCACCCGTTCGGGGTGCAGCTGGACACGGGCATGAACCGGCTGGGTATGGAATGGGACGAATGGGCTGCCGTCGCCCCGATCGCGCTGGAACAGGGGCCGCAGCTTCTGATCAGCCATCTGGCCTGCTCGGACGAACCCGACCATCCGATGAACCCCTACCAGCTGGACCTGTTCCGCCGGATGACCGACGGTACCGGCGTGCCCCGGTCGCTGGCCGCGACGGGGGGGATCCTGCTGGGCAAGGACTATCATTTCGACCTGTGCCGCCCCGGTGTCGGCCTCTACGGTGGCCACCCCTTTGTCGAGGCGCGGCCCGTGGTGCGGCTGGACCTGCCGGTGATCCAGATCCGCGATCTGGCCGAGGGCGAAGTCGTGGGCTACGGCAACAGTTGGCAGGCCGCGCGGCCCAGCCGGATCGCCACGCTGGCGGCGGGCTATGCCGATGGTATCCTGCGGGCCCTGTCGAACGGCGCGACCCTGTGGCACGGCAAGACGCCTTGCCCGCTGGTCGGGCGGGTGTCGATGGACCTTCTGACCATCGACGTCACCGATCTGGATGAAGCGCCCCGCGCGCTGACCCTTCTGGGGCCGCGCCAGACCGTGGACGATCTTGCCGAGGCCGCGGGCACCATCGGATATGAAATCCTGACCTCTCTGGGCCATCGCTACCAGCGGCGGTATACCACGTCATGATCCGGGCGCTGGCCTCTGTCGGGGCGGGGGTTCTGGCCCTGCTGGCCGTGGTCGGACGGTTCGCGATCTTCACCGGCCAGACGATCAGCCACCTGTTCCGCCCCCCGTTCTACCCGCGTGAATTTGGCGTGGCGCTGATGCAGATCGGCTATTTCTCGCTTCCCGTCGTGGGGCTGACGGCGCTGTTCACCGGTGGGGCACTGGCCCTGCAGATCTACGCAGGCGGAGCGCGCTTCTCGGCCGAGGCGGTGGTGCCGCAAATCGTCGCCATCGGCATGGTCCGTGAATTGGGGCCGGTTCTGGTGGGGCTGATGATCGCGGCGCGGGTCACGTCCTCCATCGCCGCCGAAATTGCCACGATGAAGGTGACCGAGCAGATCGACGCGCTGGTCACGCTGTCCACCCATCCGATGAAATATCTGACCTTGCCAAGGGTGCTGGCCGCCACGCTGGTGATGCCGGTGCTGGTCGGGGTCGGCGACGTGATCGGGATTTTCGGTGGGTTTCTGGTGGGGACGGAACGGCTCGGCTTCAACGCGGCGACCTATCTGAAAAACACCGCCGATTTCCTTGAACCGCTGGACGTGATCTCCTCGCTGTCCAAAGGCGCGGTATTCGGGTTCATCGCCGCGCTCATGGGCTGCTATTTCGGGATGAACTCGGCGCGGGGCGCAATGGGCGTGGGCCGGGCGACGAAAGGGTCGGTGGTGGCTGCCGCCGTTCTGATTCTCGCCGCGAACTTCCTTCTGACAGAGGCGTTCTTTTCCGCATGATCGAGCTTCGGGATGTTCATAAGGCCTTTGGCAGCAACCACGTCCTGCGGGGACTGAACCTGACCGTGACCTCGGGCGAAAGCATGGTGGTGATCGGCGGGTCGGGGTCGGGCAAATCGGTTCTGTTGAAGAATATCCTTGGGTTGATCCAGCCCGATCAGGGGAAGATCCTGATCGACGGGCAGGACGTGACCCAACTGCCCCGCGATGCCTTTCTTGCCCGGTTCGGGATGCTGTTTCAGGGTGGCGCACTGTTCGACAGCCTGCCGGTCTGGCAAAACGTGGCTTTTCGCCTGCTGCGCGGGTCGCTGAAACGTACCTGGGACGAGGCGCGCGAGATCGCCATCGAAAAGCTGCGCCGCGTCGGGCTGGGCCCGGATGTGGCCGACCGGTTCCCGGCGGAACTATCTGGGGGGATGCAAAAACGGGTCAGCCTTGCCCGCGCCATCGCCGCTGGGCCCGAGATCATCTTTTTCGACGAGCCGACCACGGGCCTTGACCCGATCATGGCCGGCGTCATCAACGACCTGATCCGCGAGATCGTCACCGAAATGGGCGCGACTGCGATCACCATCACCCATGACATGACCAGCGTCCGGGCCATCGCCGACCGGGTGGCGATGCTGCACAACGGCAAGATGCGCTGGGTCGGGCCGATTGCGGAACTCGACACGTGCGGCGATCCCTATGTGACGCAGTTCGTGTCCGGCAGCCCCGACGGGCCGATCGAGACCCTCAGGTAAGGTAGGCGATGGAAATGGACCCAACCGCTGCAAACGGGCTACTGGCGATGGCAGTGTCTGGTCTTGTGGCCCTGCTGGCACTTTTCGGAATTGTCTGGGTCTTTCGGCGCGGGCCAAGATGGGCGCGCATACTGGTTGTGGTCGTGGTGATCCTCTTAGTCTTGGCGATCATCGCAGGCTATCTTTATATCCTTGCGCTGGCGCGGGCCTTCGCTGGGCCGTGACGCGAAACGTGAAGCAGGTAGGTGCCAAGTGAAAACAGTTCTGAAATTCGCAAATCTCGCCCTGCTGGTCCTGTTCCCCGTGGCCTGGTTTGCGCCGCTGATGCGGGCGGGGCTGGGGCTGCCGCTGTTCGATCTGAGCGAGATCAGCGTCATCTCAGGTCTGCAGAGCCTGTGGGACAGCGACGTGTTCCTGGCCCTGCTGGTTACCGCCTTTGCCTTGTTCGCGCCCTACCTGAAAACCATCGGGCTGGCGCTGATGCATTTTGGGCTGTTGCATCGCAAGGTGCTGCCGGTGCTGAACTGGATGGGCAAGCTGGCGATGGCTGATGTCTTTCTGATCGCCCTCTATATCGTTGTGGCCAAGGGGGTGGGCATCGGCAAGGTGGAAACCGCCTGGGGGCTCTACCTGTTTACCGGCTGTATCCTCGCCTCGCTCGCCATCTCGGCCCTGAGCGGTAAGGCCAAGGGGGCGGTGGGTTAAAACCCACCTTACATCAGGGGCGCTGCCCCTCTGGCCCTTTCGGGCCATTCACCCCGGGATATTTATTGACCCAAAGAAGGGGGCTGGACTCAGCGTCCATTCCTTCTTTGGGTCTCAAATATCCTCGGGGGGTCCGGGGGGCGAAGCGCCCCCGGGTAAGGTGGGTCTTGACCCACCACCCCTTGCGGATTGCCAAGCAGGCGACATTGGTCCAAAAGGTGAACATGGCCAAAGATCTGTCTTATCTCTGCTCCGAATGCGGGGCCGCGTTTTCCAAGTGGTCGGGCCGCTGCGATGCGTGCGGCGCGTGGAACACGATTGTTCAGGAACAGCCCCTATCGGCCGGTCCTGCATCGAAGTCCCTTGGTGGCAAGCGGGGGCAGGCCCTGACCCTGACCGATCTTGCCACGGAAGAGCCGGAGCCGCCCCGGACCGAGGCGGGCGTCGCCGAACTGGACCGGGTGCTGGGCGGCGGCTTGGTCAAGGCCTCGGCCCTTTTGGTCGGTGGCGATCCCGGCATCGGAAAATCCACGTTGCTGTTGCAAGCGGCGGCGCGGTTTGCCCGCAACGGGCTGAAGGTGATCTATGTCTCGGGCGAGGAGTCGGCGGCGCAGGTGCAGATGCGTGCCCGCCGTCTGGGCCTGACCGAAAGCCCGGTGCAATTGGCGGCGGAAACCAACCTGCGCAACATCCTGACCACGCTTGAGGCGGAAAAGCCGGATCTGGCGATCATCGATTCGATCCAGACCATGTGGGCCGATAACGTGGACAGTGCGCCGGGGTCGGTGTCTCAGGTCCGCGCCTCGGCCCATGAACTGACTACTTTCGCCAAGCGGCACGGGATCGCGGTGGTCATGGTCGGCCATGTCACCAAGGAAGGCGCCATCGCTGGCCCCCGCGTGGTCGAACATATGGTCGATACCGTCCTGTATTTCGAGGGCGAGCGCGGCCACCAATTCCGTATCCTGAGGGCGGTCAAGAACCGCTTTGGCCCCGCCGATGAAATCGGCGTGTTCGAGATGACCGGAAAGGGGCTGGCCGAGGTCAAGAACCCCTCGGCCCTGTTCCTGTCCGAACGGGGCAAGCCCGCGCCGGGCTCTGTCGTCTTTGCCGGCATCGAAGGCACGCGCCCGATGCTGTGCGAGTTTCAGGCCCTTGTCGCCCCGTCCCCCACGGCCCAGCCCCGGCGTAGCGTGGTCGGCTGGGACGGCGGGCGGCTGGCGATGATCCTTGCCGTGCTCGAGGCGCGATGCGGCGTCACCTTCACCGGGCTTGATGTCTATCTGAACGTCGCGGGTGGCTTGCGGATCAGTGAACCGGGGGCCGATCTGGCGGTCGCGGCGGCGCTGGTCTCGGCCCGCGAGGACGCGGCATTGCCCCCGGATTGTGTCATATTCGGCGAAATCAGCCTGTCTGGCGCCCTTCGCCCGGTGGTCCAGACCGAAAATCGGTTGAAAGAAGCGCAAAAACTTGGTTTCACCTCGGCCATCCTGCCGGAACTGCCCAAACGGGCGTCGGCTGCCGGACTGTCGCTGCGGGAAACCGCCGATCTTGCCGGTTTTGTGGAACAGGTATTCGGTCCGCGGCAGGCGGGCTGACGGGACAAGAGGGACATATGGAAGGCTTTACCATCATCGACGGTGTCGTCGCGGTCACGATCATCGTCTCCGCCCTTCTGGCCTACAGCCGCGGCCTTGTGCGCGAGGCATTGGCCATCGCGGGCTGGATCGGGGCCACCATCGTGGCCTTCATCTTTGCCGATCAGGTGCAGCCGCTGGTCAAACAGGTGCCGGTGCTGGGCGATTTCATCGGCGACAGCTGTGAATTGTCGGTGATCGCGGCCTTTGCCGCGGTATTTGCCGTGGCCCTGGTGATCTTCTCGATCTTCACGCCGCTGTTTGCCTCGGTGGTGCAGCGCTCGGCGCTGGGCGGGCTGGATCAGGGGCTTGGGTTCCTCTTTGGCGTGCTGCGCGGCATCCTGCTCGTGGCGGTGGCCTTCTTCCTATACGACACGATCCTGTCCAGTCAGGACCTTGCCATGGTGGATGACAGCCGGTCGGCCAAGATCTTCCGCAGCATGACCACCAATGTCGAGGATCAGAACCCCGAGGCCGCGCTGGGCTGGATCCAGTCGCAATACGATCAGCTGGTCGGGGCCTGTTCGGTCGAGTAAATGCCGACAGACAGGGCAGAGACATGGGGCCGCATCTGCGGCCCTTTGCTTTTGTGATCGGTTTGCGTGTGATAGTTTGATGACATGCCCCGCCCGACCGACTATCACGGGCGCAACTGCCCCAGACGGATTCGGAGCCCGACCCCGTGCGCACACAAATGCCCCCCGCCCATCCTTTCGACGACGACAAGCTGAAGGAGGAGTGCGGGATCTTCGGCGCCATTGGCGTTGCCGACGCGGCCAGTTTCATCGCGCTTGGCCTTCACGCCCTGCAACATCGCGGGCAAGAGGCCGGCGGGATCGTGACCCACGACCCCGAGACCGGGTTCAATCAGGCCCGCCGCATGGGCTATGTCCGCGATAATTTCACCAGCGCCGAGGTGATGCAGCTCTTGCCGGGCACCATCGGTATCGGTCACGTCCGCTATTCCACGGCCGGCAACAAGGGCCAGACCGCGATCCGCGACGTGCAGCCCTTCTTTGGCGAGTTTTCCATGGGCGGCGCGGCGATTGCCCATAACGGCAATATCACCAACGCCGATGCGCTGCGCCGCGAACTGGTCGAACGGGGGTCGATCTTCCAGTCTTCGTCGGACAGCGAATGCATCATCCACCTGATGGCCCGGTCCATGGGCCGGTCGATCCCGGACCGCATGGAAGAGGCGCTGCGCAAGGTCGAGGGCGCGTTTTCCGTCGTCGCCATGACCCGGACCAAGCTGATGGGGGTCCGTGACCCGCTGGGCGTGCGTCCGCTGGTATTGGGCAAGGTCGGGGAAAAGGGCTGGGCCCTCGCCTCCGAGACCTGCGCATTGGACATCATCGGGGCCGAATTCGTCCGCGAGATCGAGCCGGGCGAGATGGTCGTGATCAACACCGAGGGCAAGGTCGAAAGCAACTTCCCGTTCCGGAGACAGAAATCCCGGTTCTGCATCTTCGAACATGTCTATTTCTCGCGCCCTGACAGCATTCTGGGTGGCCGGTCGGTCTATGAGACCCGCGAAAACATCGGTCGCGAACTGGCCAAGGAAGCCCCGGTCGATGCCGATCTGGTCTGCCCGGTGCCGGACAGCGGCACGCCCGCGGCCATCGGATACAGCCTGCAATCGGGTATTCCCTATGCGATGGGGATCATCCGCAACCAGTACATGGGCCGGACCTTCATCGAACCGACCGAGCAGATCCGCAACATGGGTGTGCGGCTGAAGCTGAACGTCAACCGCGCCCTGATCAAGGGCAAGCGGGTGATCCTTGTGGACGACAGCGTTGTGCGCGGCACCACCAGCCGCAAGATCAAGGAGATGATCCTTGATGCGGGCGCGGCCGAGGTGCATTTCCGCATCGCCTCTCCGCCGACGGCCTGGCCCTGTTTCTACGGGGTGGACACGCCGCAGCGTGAAAAGCTGCTGGCCGCGACCATGAGCGAGGAAGAGATGTGCGAACATCTGGGCGTGGACAGCCTGCGCTTCATCTCGCTCGACGGTCTTTATCGCGCTGTGGGCGAGGCCGGGGGACGCGACCCCAAGGCGCCGGCCTACTGCGACGCCTGCTTCTCGGGCGAATACCCGGTGGCCCCGTCGGACATGATCGAAAAAGGGTTCGAACTGAAGGCGGCGGAGTAGGGCAACAGGGCCCCTTTCCGGCCTGCTGCTGACGATCGGCCATTCCCGCAGGGCGCTACCCGGTCACTGTAATCTGGGTGTTCCATGACCCGCAGGCCTGGGCGAGGTCGGGCGGCAGGGGTTTGTCGGTAAACATGGTGTCGATATCGGCAAGCGAGGCGATGCGAACCGGCGCGCTGCGGGTCAGCTTTGTCTGGTCGGCCACCAGAAATGTCTTGCGGGATTGGCGCAGGATCGCCTGACTGACGCTCACCTCCTGAATGTCGAAGTCCAGAAGGTCGCCCTCCCGGTCCAGCGCCGAACACCCGATCACGGCAAGGTCGAACTTGAACTGGCGGATCGTATCGGTGGCCAGGTTGCCCACCAGCCCCCCATCGGCCCGCCGCAACTGGCCGCCGGTCACGACAACCTCGCAATCGCTGTTCCCGGCAAGGATGTTCGCCACGTTCATGTTGTTGGTCACGACCATCAGGTTTTCGTGCCGCATTAGTTCCTGTGCCACCGCCTCGGTCGAGGTGCCGATGTTGAGAAACAGCGAGATATTGTTCGGAATTCGTGCCGCGCAGGCCTGGGCGATGGCGCGCTTGGCCTCTGGGTTGAGGCGGCGGCGCTCCTCATAACCAATGTTCGTCGTGCCGGACGGCAGGACCGCCCCGCCGTGCACCCGCTCCAGCCGCCCCGCCTCGGCCAGATCGGTCAGATCGCGGCGAATGGTTTGCAGGGTCACGCCAAAATGCTGCGCAAGGCCCTCGACCGTCACCTTCCCATCACGGCGCGCGATCTCAAGGATATCGGGATGGCGGAAGGTCTGGGACATGACAGGTCTTTCGGTTTGGTCGGCCGGCGCGGCGAAATCGCGCAAATTCGCGGGTGAGGGTGGAAAAAAACGAGCAGAATAGCAATCCATAAGATGTGTTTCACGGGAACTTGCCAGGATCCGCTGGCCAGAATGGCCATTAAAGTATTGATAACACTACAATGTGGGAAAGCGAACTAAAACGAACATATTGGATTGAAAATCGCACTCCTTTCTGCCAAATAGGGCGCATTGACGCGCCCGACAGGAGATTCGCGTGGCACTGGCTGACGACACACCGGACTATGATCTTTTCATCATCGGGGGCGGCATCAACGGATGCGGCATCGCCCGGGACGCGGCGGGCCGTGGCCTGTCGGTCGCGCTGGCCGAGATGAACGATCTGGCCTCGGCGACCTCGTCGGCCTCGACCAAACTGTTTCACGGCGGTCTGCGGTATCTCGAATACTTCGAATTCCGTCTGGTTCGCGAAGCGTTGATCGAACGGGAAGTGCTGCTACGGGCGATGCCGCACATCAGCTGGCCGATGCGGTTTGTTCTGCCTTATCATAGGGATATGCGGTTCGAGGGGGACACGCCGACCTCGAAAATCTTGCGGCTGGTTCTGCCCTGGATGAAGGGGCGTCGGCCCGCGTGGCTGATCCGGCTGGGCTTGTTCCTTTATGACAATCTGGGCGGCCGGAAGATCCTTCCGGGGACATCAACGCTGACCCTGCCCGGATCGAAAGAGGGCGCGCCGCTGAAGGACCGGTTCGCCCGGGCCTATGAATATTCCGACTGCTGGGTCGAGGATTCCCGCCTCGTCGTGCTGAATGCCCGGGATGCCGAGGCGCGCGGTGCCCGGATCATGACCCGCACCCAGGTCGTCAACGCCACCAGCGAAAACGGGCTTTGGAGAATTGAAACCCGCAATACCGAAACCGACGAGGTGGAAACCCACACGGCCCGAATGCTGGTCAACGCGGGCGGCCCTTGGGTCGGCGATATCATCCAGAGCAAGATGCATCTGAACTCGCGCGAGGGGGTCCGGCTGGTGCGCGGCAGCCATATCGTGACCCGCCGTCTCTACGATCACGACAAGTGCTATTTCTTCCAAGGCACCGACGGCAGGATCATCTTCGCGATCCCCTATGAGACGGATTTCACCCTGATCGGCACCACCGATGCCGAACATGCCGACCCTTCGGAAAAGCCGATCTGCACGCCGCAAGAGCAGGACTATCTGCTGGGCTTCGCCAACCAGTATTTCAAGCGACAGCTGACGCGGGACGATATCGTCTGGACCTATTCCGGTGTCCGCCCGCTGTATGACGACGGGGCCAGCAGCGCCACCGCCGCGACACGCGACTATACCCTGAAAGTGGACACAAGCGCCGGGGCCCCGGTGCTGAACATCTTCGGGGGCAAGATCACGACCTACCGGCGTCTTGCCGAAAGCGCGCTGGAAAAAATCGGGGCGCATCTGACCGTCAAAGCGGGCGCATGGACGGCGGGTGTCCCTCTTCCGGGCGGCGATTTTCCCGTTGATGGGGTGTCCCGGCTGATCGACGACCTACAGGCCAGATTTCCGTTCCTGACCAGCTATTGGGCGGGGCGCCTGACACGGGCCTATGGCACCGAGGCCGGGGAAATCCTTGGCAAGGCCAAGTCTGCCAAGGATTTGGGGCGGGATTTCGGCGCGACGCTGACCGCAGCCGAAGTCGATTGGCTGATGGCCAATGAATATGCACGCACGGCCGAGGATGTGGTCTGGCGTCGAAACAAACTGGGGCTGCGGCTGTCACGCGAACAGATCCGCACACTTGATGAATGGATGGCGCAGCGTCGCCAATCCAACGCTACGGCGTCAGCGTGACGTGACGGGGCAATTCCTGCCCTGACCGCAGGGATCGGAGCCACTGCCCCCTATTTTATCCGCTGCGCCAGGAAGCTTCCGAAGGACGCGTAGCTTCCGGGATCAATCTGCAGGGCGTCGCGAAGTGCCCCCCCAAGGTCGAACTGGAACCTGAGTTGGTCCAGCTCGGGCCGCTGGCTGACCAGAATATTGTCTGCCGCCGTCAGGCTCCAGAAATTCCCATCGTCCGGGCGATAGTCCTCGATGACCGGGGCCGGGGCCCCAAGGTGATATGCGAGGAGTTGGAAGTAGTCGGAGGCGAGCGCCGGGACAGGATGGACCAGGTTCATCACCCTTTGCGCCGTGGTCTCGATTGCACAGAGGTGCAGGAGGCCCTCGGCCAAGTCCCGTGCATGGACAAAGGATAATTGCACCTTGCCCTTCCGGGCGAGTTTCAAGGGGGCACCGCGCGTGATCCGGTCGAGCAGGTCCGGATCACGATTGTGATCGGGAATGCAGCCAAGCAGACCGCCGCGCCCGATAACATGGTTCGTGCGAAAGATGCGCCATGCCACGTCGGACCTTTTTGAGAGCGCCTGTTCTTGCGCCAGTTTGAGCCGTTGATACGGGAAGAGATCGCTGTCGGGCGTGACAACCTCGGCGGCCTCGTCATAGATGCCGTCGGGTTTTGGGCGGTACAAGAGGCTGGACGATACCATGGCCACAGATGCCCCGGCACGCTGGGCATAATCGGCCACCTCGTCAATCCGGTGCGGCGCCAGTCCGACAACGTCGACCATGGTGACCACGCGCAGGCTGGTCCCACAGTGGTCCTCCAAGAGCCGCGAGATCGCGCCGGGCGGCGCTGTCGACAGGTCGAGAAGGCGGTTCGAATAGGCGGCAGTGTCGTGGTCGGGATCGAGTGAAATCGACAAGACAGATGTCCCGCCAGCCTGGGCGCATTGGGCAAGTTCACGACCGATAACTCCGGTGCCTCCGAAGAGAACCACCACCTCTTGCCGCGTGCTCATCAACGTACCTTTCGGCCTTCGCGTGCTCTAAAAGAAAGGGCCGGTCAACTGACCAGCCCTTTCCAATCTCAGACCTGATCCGCGGATCAGAAGTGGAACGACGCCCGCAGCGAGAGGCTCTGCATCGGGCTCGGGTTCTCCGGGTTGCCGCCCGAAGTGTAGCCGTTCATGTGACGCTGGATATACTCGGCACCGAGCGAAATCTTGTCGGTGACCATGTATTCCACACCCAGACCAACGTTCGCACCGCTGACCATGTATTCATAGTCATTGGAGTAGCCGATCCCTTTGCCGAACGACATGCCGCCGAAACCGTAGACCAGCGCATCGCCAACCGGCATGCCCAGCGACAGTTTCAGGTCGGTCAGACCGTTGAGCATGTAGTCTTCCGGATCGTTGTCACCGTCATTCAACGCGTCTGCGTTGATCGGGCCGTTGATCGCAAGCTCGACACCCATCAGCATGTTCGGGTTGATGTTCCAGCGCGTGCCGACGTGACCGCCGAAGCTTTCGCCGCCAATCTGGTAGCCTTCGTCATAGACGTAGGGCTGGTAGGGCGAGGTGCCCCAGTTTGTACCGAACGACAGACCTGCGTAGGGGCCGGTCCAGTCCTGCGCTTCCGCAACGGCTCCGCCCGCTGCGAGCGCGGTTGCCGATGCAACGCTCGTCTTCAGCGCCTTTTTCATTTCCATGTAATTTCCCCTTGGCTCCTGTTGAAAATATCAATCGTTAACAAATATACAAAACGATGGCCCGATTTGACTTGAAACCATGCCCCTGCGTCAAGTTCGATGGGTGTATTCCCCCTGAAAAGTCGGCCTAGTTTCTCAAAATTGTAGTCATTATGTATCACCTTGGGCCGCTTTGCTGGCGAAATCGGCGTATTCAGGGCGACCATAGTTCCTAGTCTGGCTGAGTCGCTTTCGCGGCGACAACCTTCAGCACCAGATCGGCGCAGGCTTGGCGGTCCGGTGTTCCGTCGGCCTTTCTGGGTATGGCGTTCACCGGGCGGCACACCCTTGGCACAAGCTCTTCGCCCATTCGTTCTTCGACGGCAAATTTCGCGCTTGCGATGGCCTGCAGTTGGTTGGCGTCCTCTTCGTAGACAACGAACGCAAAGAGTTCTTCGTCCGCGCCCGGCTTTGGGTTTCGAAAGCAAATGGCGTCCTTGATCCCGGGGGTCTGGCGGAAGATCTGGTCAAGGACGAAGCCGTTAACCTTGGCACCGTAGATGTTGATGACGTTGTCGGAACGGTCGGCAAACGACAGGCGCCCATCGGCCGTCACTTTTGCAACGTCTCCCGGATAGAACCATCCGTCCCGGAAAGAATTCGCGCTTGCTTCGGGATCATCGAGGTAGCCCTTGGCCATATAGGGATTGCGGACCCGGACGACCCCACTTTCGCCCGGTCCGACGGGGGTGTTATCCAGTCCAAGGATCTGGAATTCGCTATCGCGCATCCGACCGGTCTGAACAGGCGCGCCGTCCGCGCCCAAGGTCCAGAACGTGGAATAGCTCTTGCTTGTCTCGCTGGCGCCATAGGTGTCGTCGACGGTTTCGAATGACTTGAGGAACTCAATCGCCTCGGCTTCGGGCAGTCGCGAACCGGCAAGCTCTACCACGGGGAGTTTCGGGGACAGGACGGCCCCGTTCAGGCGGGACTTCAAGAGCGATCGCGACCCCGACACCATGTTGATCCCGGCGTCATGCCAGGCATCGGGCGCAAGATCGAAATAGAGCGTAGAGAGGTTCAGCATCGCCGCAATGGCGCGGGCCAGAAACGGCCTGCTGTAGACATGCGCCAGCAAGACATGCTTGCTGCCGAGCGAAAATTCGTCCCCGACTGCAAGTGATCGCGCCACCACCATCGACTGGCTGAGCGCGAGATATTTCGGAATTCCCGTCGTGCCCGAGGTATGAACCCAGAGCCAATCTGCGTCGGCAGCGCCAGAAGGCGAGGTCGAGACATCAAACGGATCGGTCCGTGCCGGCGACCAATCGGGGTCGATTGCTATCGCGTCCGGGGAAGGTGCCTCTTTTGCATTGGGATCGTAGAGATAATGCGTTGGTGACAGCGCAACGGGCGTGTTGCCCTCGCCGGCAAAGGGGACGAATTGTGCCCCAAGCCATGAGGTCGCGAGCAAGACAGCAAGAACCAAGGTCGGCTCTGGCGTGCGCAGTTGCACCCGCGACCCGACCCCGACACCGGCGGCCTGCATGCGGCTTGCAAAGGACAACCCAAGCCTGCGCAACTGGTCGTGGGTCAGAACCTGGTCCGGGAAAACGAGCGCGGGTTGATCTGGGTGGGTCTTTGCTGCTTCCGCATGGACAGCGGCAACGAGCTTGCTCGTCAACATGTCTTGTCCTTTTCGTTCAAAGAGGGCTTTGGGAACAACGATTTAAACAGCTTGGCGCAGTCCCGTCTCATCGGGGTTCCGTCAAGCGTAACTGGTATCTCGGGGACGACAAGGACACTCTCCGGCGTCCTCACCGGACCAAGCTTGGATCGGCAGTGGTCGGTCGCGTCACGGATGGTCCGGTCGGCATCATGGCCCGGAAAAAGTTCCAGCAATGCCACGATCCTTGATGCCGGGGCGCTTGCCGGATCAGCAAAAACCGCAGCCTTTCGAACACCGGCCCCCTCGGTCAGCGCGGCTTCGATTTCCAACGGGTCGACCTTTGCACCCCCAAGGTTCAGGACATGATCGACCCGGCCAAGGATATCGAGCGCGCCGTCTGTCGTCCAACGGGCGAGGTCTCCGGGATAGAACCAACCGTCGCGGAATGACTTGGCGGTCGCGTCCGGTGCGTCAACGTAGCCATCGGTCATATAGCCATTCGAAATTCTGACCGTGCCGATCTCACCAACGCCGCAAAGCCCCCCGTCGTCGTCTACGATCTCGACGGTTGAATCTTGCGGAACGCCGACGCAGTCGATCCCGTTCTTGGTGGCGGTGTATCGGGTTACAAAGGATTTGTTGGTTTCCCCCGAGCCATAGACATCTTCAACGATATCAAAGCGTTCAAGGTATTTCGCGGCAATGTCGGCCGTGACCTTCGCGCCGCTGACCTGAAGCGTCGAGAACCGGGTCTGATCCGGGTTTGCGGCGGCCCAATCCTGAACCTGCTTATGGGCTCCGGCCACGAGGTTGACGCCTTCCTGCGCCATAAAGCGACTTTCGAACGTGTCGACGATGGTCGCGCCATTCACCAAGGCCGCCATCGCTCGCACGAAAAACGGACGGGTATTGCAGGGAAACAGCGATGTGAAACGGGTCTTGGCCCCCTGAAAATCAGACCGGACGGCGATCGACCGGTCGAATGCCATCTGATGCGTGAGCAGGAGCGCCTTGGGCGTGCCGGTCGTGCCCGATGTATAGAGGGTCCACCATGGATCCGACGCAGCCCCGTATCCGGCAAAGCCCTGTTCCACCTCTTCTCCGACCTGCGAAAACCGTGGCGACCATTCCGGAGAGATCAGGATCGACCGTCCGACCTTGGGCGCCACCTGATCCGGGGAATAGAGGATGACGTCGTCGTTCCCCGACGGCTGTGCCGCGCCGCTGAAAATCTCGAACCGTGCGCCCAGCAGGCTCGTCGCTGCCATGACCGCGACAGACACAATGGCGTCTCTGGACAGGAGATGGACGCGCGTGCTCCGGCCTATCCCCGCGTCGTTCATCCGGACCGCGAAGACCCTACACACCTGCCACAGTTTGTCATAGCTGAGCCGGATGTCGGCGGCGATCAGTGCATCGCGATCGGGGTGGGACTGTGCCGCTCTTCGGATCGCGCCGCCAATGTTGCTGGGTTGGGCAATGGCGGTCATGCCAGCTCCCCAAGGTCCCGGGCGCGGGCAAGGACCATTCTGGCGCAGGCGGACCGGTCAGGGTTGCCATTCTCGTCGCGCGGGTAGTCGGTGACGGGTTTGATGTTCCGAAGGGTCAGCCCGAACCCAAAAGCGCGCGTGAAGGCCTCGATGATCGTTTCCGAGATACTGTGCCGCCCGTTCGCGTCTTCGAACACAACGAAGGCCAGCAAGGGATCGGCGGCATTCGGCAGCGGGTTGGGAAAGACGACAGCCTCGGACACGCCTTCGACGCTGCGCACGACAAGATCCGCGAGGCTGGCCTGCATTTTGTAGCCGCCGACATTCAGCACCTCGTCGTCCCGCCCTAGGATATCAAGGTCGCCGTTCGGGCCCCAGCACCCAATGTCGCCGGGGTAGAACCACCCATCACGGAAGGCTTTCCGGGTCGCTTCCGGGGCGTTGACATAGCCATCCACCATATAGGTGTTGCGAACCCGGACCGTGCCCAAATCGCCCGGTTTTCTGGGCTGCAGGTTGTCGTCGACGATTTCGACCTCGCTGTCACGGGGAAGGCCCCGCGCGACGACCTCTCCGGTCGCGTCAAGTTCCAGTTTGTTTGAAAAACTCTTTGACGTCTCGCTGGCGCCGTAGACGTCGATCACCGTGTCGAAACTTTCCAAGTAGTGCTTTGCCGCCATCGGCGGGATCTTCGATCCGCTGACCTCAAGGCGCTCGATCTTCCGGGGTAGCCGCCGCCCTGTCATCATCTTGGTCATATGACTTGGCGAGGCAGAGACGAAGTTCACGCCGCTGGCCAGCCAGTGATCCGTGTCGATCCCTTCGACAATGGAGCATCCCTGAAGAAGGGCGGCAATCGCCCGTGCGAAGAAGGGCCGCGATGTGGGGGGGAAGAAGGTCGCGAAGGTGGTTGCGCGGGCCGGGAAATCATCAGCCACGGCGGCGCTGCGATCCCGGACCATTTGCTGGGACAGCGTGATGAACTTCGGCGCGCCGGTCGTTCCGGAGGTGTGCAGGAACATCCAAGGGTCAGTCGGATGTGACGGCGTGTAATCCGCGCCGTCGCCCCACCCGGACACGGGCGAAAACAATTCGGCTTCCAGAACCTGGAATGGAACCGCGGGGTGACCCGCCACCTCGGGCGTCCGCAAGAAATGCGTCGGAACAACAGTCTTGAAACGGGCAAGCGTCGGGCTTGCAATACAGAAACGGGACCCCAAAAGGGCGGTCGCAAAGAGCGTTGAAAGAATGGCAACGGTGTTCGTCGAATTCAGCGCGACAAGGCTCCCCCTGCCGACGTTCATCCGCGCCAGATGCATCGCGACACCGCGGATGACCTGCGCGAGATCGTGGTGGGACAGTGCGAAATCCTTGCCGATGATGGCGGGGAAATTTCGGGCCGATCCGGCTACGTCAAAGTAGTGCAACGCAATGTTATATGGACGTTCTTGGTCAGCCAACCTTGCGGCCTCCTAGGTAGATCTGGCGGCACAGGAACCGTTTCGCACCCCCGTCATGGGCGCGCGGAACCTCGGCAATCTGGATAAGGCGACGGGGCATACGCGCCTTGCCGATCACGGGTGCAACCAGCTGTTCGCACTGTGCGGCGATGTCCGACATTTCCACCCCGGGGCGGGGCACCACGAAGGCAAGCAACTCGTTGGGGCCATCGTCGCTTGGCACGTCAAAACACATGGCATCCGCCACTGCGGGAAGCGCACGCAGGTGGTCGTCAACTTCGGCGGCATTTATCTTTACGCCACCAAGGTTCAGGACATCGCCTGCGCGTCCAATGACAATCAACTCGCCGTTCTTGCCGACCTGTCCCAGATCGCCGGTATAGAACCATCCGTTTCGGAATGATGCCTGCGTGGCCTCCGGATTGTTCAGATACCCGTCGACAAGATAGCCGTTCCGGACCCTGACAATGCCGACTGTACCTGCCGGTACCGGACCGTCGTCCTCGTCGACGATCTGGACCTCGCTATCCAGCGGCAATCCCGTGGTCACGATCTGACCGTCCGGCCCCAGGGATTTCTGGTTCTTGAACGATCTGTTGGTTTCGGTCGATGCATAAAGGTCGATGACCGTGTCGAAATTTTCGATCAGGTGCCGGGCCAGCCCGTCGGACAATCGTGAACCGGACACATGCACCAATGGCATCTTCCGGGGCAGGCTGTTTGCTCCAAAGAATTCGGCCATCTGTGCGACTGACCCATACAGATGGTTGACGCCCGCCGCGAACCAAAGGTCTGGCGACCGGCTGTCCACGACCGTCGCACCATTGACGAAGGCGCTGAGGAAGCGGGTGATGTAGGGATAGGCGTTCGCCCGGAACAACGTTGCAAAGACTGTCTGGCGGGGAACGAAATCTTCGCGGGTGGCAGCCGCACGCAAGACCTGCTGTTGCTGGGTGATGGCGATGACCTTGGGTGCGCCTGTCGTTCCAGAAGTGGCGACAAACAAGAATGGAACGTCGGGCTGGATCTCCGGAACTGTGCCAGGATCAAGCGGGTCGGCGGTGAACCAAGAGGGATCCAATGCGATCCCGGCAACGTCGCCCCGCGACGGCGCGTCCCCAATCACGAGAGTCGGCGACAGGTCTTGCGGCAGATGTTGCGAGACACGCAGGCTGACCCAGGACGCGCCCAGCACCGCACAGGCAATCATGACCGGGGCCACCTCGGCCAGATTGTCGTCGCTCTGGGCCACGATCTTGCCCGGGCCGATCCCAGCGGCCCGCAGCCGCGACGCAACGGACAGAACCGCCTGTGAAAATTTCCGGTAGTTCAGCATCGACTGATCACTGACGATAGCGAGCTGATCAGGATGCTTTTCGGCAGTTTCGAGAATCAACTGCCCGATGTTCTTGAAGTGCTGCAATGTTGGGTCCCCTTCCCACGAAAGTGGTACATCAAACTTCATTCCGATAGAATATATGCAGCGCCAAATTCTGCGGTTCCGGCTCGTATTTCCGTACTATCAGGGTAGAGTTGCCCCAAACAATCTATCGCAACCGACGGAGACAGACATGCAACAGCACCGGACGCAGGTTGTCATCGTTGGGGCCGGGCCAGCGGGGATGCTTCTGGGGCTCCTGCTTGAAAAGGCGGGCGTAGATTGCATCGTTCTGGAACGCAGATCGCGCGAACATGTCCTTTCACGGATTCGGGCGGGCCTGCTTGAGCCGGGCGCGGTCGAGTTTCTTCGCGACAGCGGAGTCGGCGAGCGGATGGACCAGATCGGACGCCCGCGCGACGGAACCCGCATCGCGTGGCAGGGTCGGCCAAGTTTCATGATCAATGTCAAAAAGTGGACCGGGCTTGAGATGATGGCCTATGGCCAGACCTTTCTGACCGAAGACCTGTATTCCATGCGCGAAGCCACGGGGACGCCCTACTTCGACCAGATAACGGATCTTGAGATTGAAGGGATTGATGGAACCCGGCCCGAAGTTTCGTTCACGACCGCCGGACATTCGGTTCGGGTTCAATGTGACTTTGTCATTGGCTGCGATGGTGCGCAGGGGCCTTGTTCGCAACTGATTCCAGAGTCGATCCGGCAGGTCTATGAACGCAAGTTCCCGTTTGGCTGGCTTGGCATCATGGTCGAGGCACCACCAATCGACGATTTCACCTACATCCGCCATGAAACCGGGTTTGCGCTTGCCGCCCAGCGCACCCCGATGCTGAGCAGGTACTACGTCCAGTCGCGGCTTGATGAAGGTCCTGAGGCTTGGTCCGACGACCGGTTCTGGGACACCTTCCTTGGCCGCTGCCCGCCCGAGATTGCCGCGCAGGTGACAACCGGCCCGTCCATCGAAAAATCATTGGCCGCGCTGCGAAGCCGGGTGGTGGAACCGATGCGCTGGGGCAGGCTGTTTCTGGCTGGGGACGCCGCGCATGTCTTTCCGCCGACCGGCGCCAAGGGGTTGAATATGGCCCTGTCGGATATCCAGCTCTTGTCGGCAGCCCTGATCGCGCATTTTTCAGAAAAGGACGATCGGCTTCTGGACAGCTACTCCGCCGATGCTCTGTCGCGGGTCTGGGCGGCGCAGCATCTGTCTTGGCGGATGACGAAACTGCTTCATATCTTCCCGACGGACGACCCCTACGACCGGAAAATCAGGCAGGCAGAATATGATCTGATCCTGAAAAGCGAAGAAGTTCAAAGGGCATTGGCGTTTGAATACGCGGGCCTTCCGAACCTGCGGGGCTAGGCCCTTGGGCGCCGTCCCAGCTGCATGAGAAGCCGAAGACGTGCCCGCAGGCCCGCTTTCACGATGTGATTGAAGGGGCTGAGGGGCATGTCCCGCAGGATTGCCTTTGCCGTGTCTGGCTTGCTGCCGGGGCCGGTCAAACGGAATTGAGCGCCCTGCATCGGACCAAACAAGACCTTGACCCACATACGCGGAGAGGTCAGCGCCAGCCGCCATAGGCGCGGATGGCACCCGATGATCCGGGCGAGGTCGTTCATGTAGCGTGCATAGTCCACCAACCCGCGGACGCGGTCCCCGGTCGCCCCGAATTGATCGGAAAGCCGGGCACTGTCGGTACTGGCTACGGAAACCATCTGTGCGCGTGACGGCAGCGTCGCTTGTCCACTCAGGACCCGCGCCACAAGTCGCGACTGTAGCTCCATCACCGGGAACTGGCTGCCGAATGTGGGGCGCGAAAATCCGACCAGCGCCAGCGCGTCGCCCAGATCGGGAACGAAGATTCCCTTGAACCACGCGCGGGGGTCAAATTCGGGCAATGTGTCGGCCAGAAAGGGGACATCGGTCCGAAACCCGGTCGCGAAGAGGATCATGTCGACGTTGTCCAGCCGCACTCCGCTGTGCGTGACCAGAACGCGGCCTTCCTCTTTGACCTGTGCAATTCCATCCGTGAGCGTGGCGCCATGTTCGACGATGGCGCGCGGAAGGCCGAGGCTCTTTGTTCCAAAGACCCCCCGTATTCCGTGTGGCGAGGCAACCATCCCGTTCAAACGCGCGACCTCGGCCAAGACGTCCGATTTTTTGCCGCGCTCACGGTCCGCTTCGATCAGGTCCTTGCTGATGCGTTGGCCAGTCCAATAGGGCAAAGTCCAGAACGCGCGGTGCGTGGATATGTCGGCGGCGATCTCGCCCCGTTTGCGCGGGACGATCCAACCGGGGCCATTGCGAAGGCTGACGAAGGTTCGTTTGGCAACGGCCGCAATTTCAAGCGTAATGTCTGCGCCGGACTCGCCCCCGCCGACAATCACCACGGTCTTGTCCTTGAAGGCTTCGGAATTCCTGTATTGGGACGAATGCAACGCAGGGATTGCGGTGACATCCGCCGCCCATTCCGGCACCACAGGTGCCACGTTATTGCCCGTGGCAACGATCAGATGGGCAGCAGCCACTGGTCCGTCGTCCGTTGCCAATTCCCAACCGCCGCCGGGCGTTCGGATCGCGGTGTTTACCTTGGTGTCAAAGCGGATATGGGGCCAAAGGTCGAATTCGGTCGCATAGGCGGTCCAGTAGTCGGTGACCTGCTGCTTGGTCCAGAAGGTGCTTGCCGTGCCCTGTTGGATCGGGAAATCCGAGAACATGCTGAAGGCCGCTGAAGACGTGAGATACAGACCGTCATAGCTGCCCGCGAATAGTCCCCCGATCCGGTCGGACTTTTCCAGAAGACAGACGTTGCGAATACCTGCCTCCAGCAGCTCTTTCAGCGCGACCAGCCCGCCCGGCCCGGCCCCGACAACCACGGCCTTGAATGTCTGGTCATGCTGCATGGGCGAAATCTTTTTCACGTCTCGGCCCCGTGGCGATGTGGGCAATGACGGATCGCCGCATCGCTTTGACAGGCAGGTCCAACGGGGTGCTTCGTGTCATGTCTTGCTCAAATATGGCTTTCGACTTCTGAAATCAGCGACAGAATTGCCGCTTGGAAATTCGACATTCGGCACGGGCACCCCAAGAAAATCAGTCAGTGGCGCCCAGCCGTCTTTGACATTGTAGACCAGCAGTCTTTCAGGCGGAATTGTCGCGGTAACCCTGTCGATGTGGTCGTTATAGACCCGGATGGCGTGGTCCTTGTCCGCAAGCCGTCCACCGAAGATCTGTTCGAGAACCAGCCGATAGATGATGTCCGACCCGGCACGCCCTTCCGCGGTTTCGTCCATCGTCCGGCCCAATTCGGATGACGGCAGGATGGTTCGGCTGATGCTGTGATACCACGCGTCCGGGTCGCGCACGGTCAACACGACCTTCGCCGTTGGAAAATGGTCCGCCAACTCCTCCCAAAAGCAGCTAGCGGGCCAATCGACCTGAGACTTGAAACCGCTGAAGATCTTGCTCCAGTCCGGGCGCCCGCCGCGCGATACCTCGGTCCACATTTCCAATTGTTCGGGCGATCTGCGGACCTCATACATGTGATGACACGGCCCAAATCCAAGGATTTCAATAGCTTGTTTGAGCGAGTGGGTCCCGGTCCGCCCAAAGCCCGCGCCGATTACCTCGAGTGTCACTCTGATTTCCCCATCTCGTGCCGACCCAAAGTATCTCATTGATGCCTCTATGCAACATGGATAAACGAGCCCTATCGGTATGGACGGCAATTTCGAGGAACGCTGTCCTTGGCCCTTGAAGACCGCACAGTGAGGCGGTTCTACTACGGGGACGATTGACGCCAATGTGACATGACACCGCGCGGCTATCCTCGGGCGGCCCCAGATGGATCGACAAGATGCAACCCGACACTGGTCTTGAACCGGACCCGACGAGCGCAGACCTCCTGCTGCACGACGGGCTTATGTCGGCAAAACTTGCAGAACGCTTTGGCGCGATGATCGCGCGGCCCTCTGTTCAGGTAGACGAAGGTGATTGGATCATGCGCCGGTCGAGCCTCTACCAGGTGGCCAGCGACGCCAAGGTTCTTGATGCCACGCTCCGTATCTCCAAGCGGAATCTTCCCGATGCGTTGCTGACCGAATTGTTCGAGTCACAGGCGCTGCTCGGTGACCTGCTTCGCCGTTTTGGGATCAATGTCGAGTTGAGAAACCGGACGATCTATAAGGTAGAGGAGTCCGGGGGGCATCTTCGTTGGGGGCGGCGACACATCATGCGATCGCCCGGCACCGAATTGGTTCTGTGCGAAGTTGACGAACTGTTGGATTGCGCCGCAAACCTCGACAAACTTCTGCTGGACCAAGCCCAGAAAACATAATCTGCTGACCGGATCGCAAAGGCCGCCGCCAGCAATGTCCCGATGCTTTCGAAGGAACGCCCGCCCATGTGGCCGGGCGCCTTGACGGGCGACAAAGCCCGGCGGCACTAGACCGCCGGTTTCACCTGCATCAGCGCCATGACATCGGCCATTTCCGGGCCGCGTGCCTGACCGGTCACGGCCTTGCGCAGGGGCATGAACAGCCCCTTGCCCTTGCGGCCCGTCGCCTCTTTCACGGCAGTGGTCCAGGTGCCCCAGGTTTCGGCGGTGTAGGGCGGCTCGCCCAGCATCGACAGGGCGGTGGCGACGAACTCGGCATCCTCGTCGTCCACATCGGCCTGCGCCTTGCCGGTGAACACCTCCCACCACGGGGCCATGTCCGACAGGTAGGTGATGTTTTCGCGCACGACCGACCAGAACTGTTCGGCCACCGCGTCCGGCACCCCAAGGGCGGCCACGTCACCGGCAACGGTCGCGAAGGGCTTGGCCGCGTTCACACGCGCAGTCAGCGGTTCCAGATCGGCAGGGTCGAATTTCGTGGGCGCCGCGCCGAATTTGGTCACGTCGAAACCCGCCACGACCTCGGACAGGTCGCCGCGCAGTTCGACCGGGTCCGACGACCCCAGACGCGCCATCAGAGAGGTGATCGCCATCGGTTCGATCCCCTGTTCGCGCAGGTCGCGCAGCGCGAGATTGCCCAGCCGCTTGGACAGCTTTTCACCGTCTGGCCCGGTCAGCAGGGAATGGTGGGCAAAGCGGGGCACGGTGCCCCCCAGCGCCTGAATGATCTGGATCTGGGTCGCGGTGTTGGTCACATGGTCGGACCCGCGCACGACATCGGTGATCCCGAATTCCGTGTCATCGACCACCGAGGCGAGAGTATAGAGGATCTGGCCGCTGTCCTTGATCAGCACCGGGTCGGATACGCTGGCCGCGTCGATCGAGATCGGGCCGAGAATGCCGTCCTCCCATTCGATCCGTTCCCAGTCGAGCTTGAACCGCCAGTGGCTGCCGCCGCGTTCTTCGCGCAGCCGGATCTTTTCGTCCTCGGATAGGTTCAGCGCGGCGCGGTCATAGACCGGCGGCTTGCCCATGTTCAGCTGCTTCTTGCGCTTGAGGTCCAATTCGGTCGGCGTCTCGAAGCATTCGTACAGCCGGCCCATCTCGATCAGCTTTTCCTTGGCCGCAAGGTATTGGCCCAGCCGTTCGGACTGCCGTTCGATCCGGTCCCAGTCAAAGCCCAGCCAGGTCAGGCTGTCCTTGATCCCCTCGACGTATTCTTCCTTCGACCGTTCCTGATCGGTGTCGTCGATCCGCAGGATGAAGGTGCCCCCGTTTTGCCGGGCGATGGCATAGTTCATCAGCGCAGCGCGCAGGTTGCCGATGTGCAGCCAACCGGTGGGCGAGGGGGCAAAGCGGGTCGTGGTCATGGGTCTGGTCTCCTGTCGCGCTTGGCTCTTTCACACCGTGGCGTTTTTGTCCATATCCGGCGCATGGACTTCACCGCGCCCACCTGTGACGAGATCGAGGAATTGGCCCGCGAAACCGTGGCGCAGTTCCCCGATGCCTTTCGTGCGGCGGCCAAGGCGGTCGCGATCCGCGTGGCAGAATTCCCGGACGCAGAGATGCTGGCCGGGCTGGAGATGGACGACCCGTTCGAGCTGACTGGCCTTTACGATGGTATCCCGCTGACCCAGAAATCCAGCTTTGACCAACCCGAGGGGCCGGATGTGGTCTGGCTGTTCCGTCGCCCGATATTGGATGAATGGGCCGGGCGGGGGGATGTGACCCTTGCCGACCTCGTGGCCCATGTAACGGTGCATGAGTTCGCCCATCACTTTGGCTGGTCGGATGCGGATATCGCCGCGATAGACCGCTGGTGGGAATGATCCCGGCGCAAATGCGCAGGGGTTCTATGCAGAAATGCTGACTGGTCGGGTCACCGCGCCGCGCTAGGCTTCTTTTCCGGGTAACGCCTTATCTGGGAGGTCTGAAATGAAACTGACACGTCGACAAGCCATCAAGGCCGGGGCCGCGCTGCCCCTTGCAGCCGCTGCCGCCACGGTGCCGGGCGCGGGGGCCGCCATGGGCCATGCCGCCCGCCTGCCGCAGTCCCGCGATTTCACCCTTGGCGATTTCAAGGTGACGACCCTTCTGGCCGGGTCGCGCCCGGTCGAGGAGCCAAAGGGCATCTTCGGCCTCAACGTCGATGACGACACCTTTGCCGAGGTCAGCGCGGCGGCCCATATCCCCACCGATGTGGCGCAGTTCTTCTTTACCCCGACCGTGGTCAACACCGGGTCCGAGGTGATCCTGTTTGACACCGGGCTGAACGCCGGTGGCCTGTTGGATGCTCTGGCGGGGGCGGGTTATTCAGCGTCTGATGTGACCCATGTGGTCATCACCCATATGCATGGCGACCATATCGGCGGGCTTGCGGATGACGCGGGCAACCCGACCTTCCCCGATGCGGCCTATGTGACGGGGCAGGCAGAGTTCGATCATTGGGACATGTCCGGCAACGAAGGGTTCGAGGCCAAGGTGCGGCCGCTGGCTGACCGCTTCACCTTTCTTGGGGACGGCGGGGCGGTCCGGTCCGGCATCACCGCCGTTGCGGCCTATGGGCACACACCCGGCCACATGGGCTATATGCTGGAATCGAACGGCGCGCAGCTTTTGGTGATGGCCGATACGGCCAACCACTACGTCTGGTCGCTGGCCTATCCCGATTGGGAAGTCCGGTTCGACATGGACAAACCCACCGCCGCCGAAACCCGCAAGCGGCTTCTGGGCATGGCAGCCGCCGACCGGTTCCCGCTGATCGGCTATCACATGCCGTTCCCGGGCCTCGGCTATGTGGACACGCGCGGCGAGGGCGGCTTCCACTTTGTCCCGCATAGCTATCAATTGATGTAGCCCTCCTTGGCATCGGGGCGAATTCCGGGCATATGTTAGCGCCATCAGAATCCCGGAGGCCCCGATGCGCCCGATCGTCACGGTCACGCTTAACCCTGCGCTTGATATCGCCACCTCGGTCACCCATGTGACCGCGGGTGTGAAACTGCGCTGCACCCCGCCGCAGATGGATCCGGGCGGCGGCGGGTTGAACGTGGCCCGCGCGATTAACCTGCTGGGCGGGAAGGCCACGGCCTTTGTCGCGCTTGGCGGACATACGGGCCATAATCTGCGTGAACTGATCGAAACGGCCGGGCTGACGCTGGTGGTGCATCCCGCGCCGGGCGAGACCCGGCAAAGTCTTGCCGTCACCGACGAAGGGCTGGGCGATCAATACCGGTTCATGCTGCCGGGGCCGGAATGGGGGGTGGAAGAGCTTGCCGCCGCTTCCGACGCGATCAAGGCCGCATCCCCCGCCGACGCCATCGTCGTGCTGTCGGGCAGCGGGCCGCTGGGTGCCTCGCCCGACCTGTATCTGGACCTCTGCGCGGCGCTGAAAGGCGAGGGCCGGGATGTGATCGTCGATACTTCGGGCGCGGCCCTGCACCGGCTGGCCGAGGGGCAACACAAGATCAAGCCGTGGATTTTGCGGATGGATCAGGGCGAGGCCGAGGGCCTTGCCGGCCATGCGCTGCGGTCGAACGAGGAAACCGCCGCCTTTGCCCGCTACCTGCTGGTGCGCGGCGTGGCCGAAACCGTGATCATTGCGCGTGGCGCGCATGGGTCGGTTTTGGTGAATGCGGACGAAAGCCTTGCGGTCAAGGCGGCAACCGTCCCGGTCCGCAGCCGGGTTGGCGCGGGCGACAGTTTCGTCGGCGGCTTCGTCAAGGCGCTGGCCGACGGCAAATCCCTGCGCGAGGCGTTGTCCTGGGGGTCGGCCACGGCCTCGGCCGCGGTGATGACCGAAGGGACCGAACTTTGCCGCCCCGAGGATGCAGAGCGGTTGGTGGCGGAATCCCCCGTGACCCCGGTTCAGGTCGGCTGAACCGGCCAGCGGCTGTTCAGGTCGTCCAGACCGGCGCGGATCAGCTCTTCCAGAACCGATAGGTCCACATCGGCCAGTTTGGTGATGTAAAGGCAGGATTTGCCCTTCTTCCACTTGCCCAGCCGGTCAAGGATCGGGCCGAAATCCGTGTAGCCCGGCAGGATGTAGATCACCTGGTTCGCCTTGCGCGGGGAGAAGCCGGTGGCAAGGAAATCACCCTCGCGCCCGCTGTCATAGCGATAGTGGTACTGCCCGTATCCGATGATCGACGGCCCCCACATGCGCGGCTGAAACCCGGTGACATGCCGGAACAGGGCGTCCAGAACCTGCGCGTCGTCCCGCCGCTGCGGATGATCCACGGCGGCGATGAAATCGGCGGGGTCGGTCGCGGTTACCTGGGTCTTGTTCTGGGCCATGTCCCGCAGCCTAGCACGGGTCGGCCCGCCGCTCTAGCGGAAGGCGGGACCGTGCGCCCAGATGGTCAGCGAATGGCGTTCGCCGCGGGTCACCGGCGTGACCCGGTGCAGCATGTAGCTGGGAAACAGGGTCGCAGTGCCGCGCGTCTTCGGCGCCTCGACCGCATGGCTTGAGGGCATGACCTCGAGCGTGCCGCCGTCATACGCCTCGGGCTCGGACAGTTGGACGACCATGGTCAGCTTGCGTTTCGACGCCAGTTGTCCGTCGCCGATATCGGAATGCCATGTGAAATGGCCCTCACGCTCGGCCCCGTAGCGGGCGACCTGCGCACTTTCGGAGAAGTCAGTGAGGGCAAAGTCAAAGACATCGCGGTTGGCGATCCGCACCACGTCGATGATCCGGTCCATGACCCAATCCGCGCCCTCGACATCGTCCAGCCAGACCAGATCGGCGCGGCGCAGGTTGTGGTCGCGGGCCTGCCCGACAAGACGCGCATCCGATGCTTCGGCGGCGCAGCCGATGGCGACGATGCGGTCGCAATCGGTGGCGGAAAACGCAGCATCGACCGAATGGATGGCGATCATGGGAAGGGTCCGTCCTGTATGAAGGAAGACCCCGCCTAGGGCCGGACCTGACCCCGATCTTGTCTGTTTTCGACCTGAAGGTCTGTTTGCGCCCTAAATCCGGGTCAGCCCATGATCCGTTCGCGCAGGCTGCGGTGGCTGACGATCGGGCCCTGGTCGAAACTGTCGGTCGCCTTGCGCGTCGCCGGAACCGGGCGCGGGGCGCGGTGCGACCGGGCCGGGCTGGGCTGGGCCGCTGGTTCTTCGGTCCTGGGGGCGGCGAACAGGTCGTCAAAGACCTTGTTCTTCGCGGCGTCGATACCCTTATCCACCGGCTTCTGGTGCCGTGCCAGCAGGGCCCGCGCGGCCGAGGCACCGGCGGCAGTCAGGATTTCGTCGGCCATTTCCCCGGCGGGGCCGTTCAGATGGGTCCAGCGGATCTGGATCTTCCTGGCAAAGACTTTGCCCTTGCCGATCTTCACCTCGACCCATTTCGTCGTGGGGATCCACCAGATCCGAAGGGTGCGCACCTGCACGCCCTGAAAATCGGACCATGGCCGTTTCGATTTCCCCATGACAGAGAACCCTTCGTCATCCGCGTAGAAACTGGGCGCCGGACGCCAGAGGGCAAAGGCGCAGGTGACCGCGGCCCAAAGTCCGAACAGAAGCGATACGCCGCCGATCAATGGGGAAAAGGCATCGGTCCCGCCCGATCCAATGGCGGCGCCGGTTAACAGGGCCTTGCCGAACAGGGCAAACCCGATCCCGATCCCGACGCCGGTGATCAGGTTCTGTTTGCGCGGAAAAAGAACAATGGCCATGAATGCCTCCCCTTGCGTTTCGCCCAAGGGTTGCGTGGGCATTCCGGCCGTTTTCGACCGCATTCAGGGTATTTTTGGGGCGGACTAGGTCGGCGCGGGGCCAAGTGACTGACGCCACTTGATCGTGGTTTCCAACTCCTCGCCCGGTCCGGGGTCGTCGCCCGCCCGCAGCGCCAGAAGCCGCCGGGCCGCCCGCCGCCCCATTTCCCGGTGGGGGACGTGCACGGTGGTCAGCCCCGGCGTCACGATCCCGGCAAGGTCGATGTCGTCAAACCCGGTGATCGACACATCCTGCGGCACCCGCAGACCCAGATCGCGGGCCTTCATCAAGGCACCTGCGGCGAACACGTCGTTGCCGCACAGAACCGCCGTGGGGCGCGGCGTCTGGTCCATCAGGCGGGCGAACCGCTCTGCGCCGTTGTCGATTGAATAGGTGGTTTCCTCGATCAGCAGGTCAGCGGGGTCCAGCCCGTGATCCGACAGGGCCGAACAGATGCCCCGGAAACGTTCGCGGGCCCGGTCGTTGCCCGATCGTTCCGCCGTAATGACGCCGATGTTGCGGTGCCCCTGCGCCAAAACCTCTTCGGTCAGTGCCTTCATCGCGGCGAAGTTGTCAAACCCGACAGAGTGCCGCCGCACCGAATTGTCATGCACCCAGGCCACGACATAGGGAATGCCGCGCCGGTCAAGAAAATCGTAGGTCTGCGCGGTGCGGTCGTGGCCGATCAGCAGCAGCGCATCGGCCCCCCGCGCGACCAACGCCCGGATCTGATCCTCCTCCCGGTCAGGGTCATAGCTGGACGAGGCGACCAGAAGGGTGATCCCATTGGCCTGCAATTCGTCCTGAAACGCCTGAAGGCCCCGGGCAAAGATGGCGTTTTCCATGGTCGGGATGATTGCGCCAAAGGTATTCGTGCGCTTCGCGGCAAGGGCCCGAGCCCCGAAATTCGGCGCATAGCCAAGATCACGGACCGCTTCCATGACCCGCTGCCGGGTGCGTTCACTGACCTGATCGGGCGAATTCAGACAGCGCGAGACCGTCGCGGTCGAGACACGCGCCCGCGCCGCCACGTCTTCCAACGTGGGCACGGTTGCGGTCGGGTCTCGCTCTTGTCTTGTCAAAACCTCTGGCTTTCCTGATGGGCGGGCCGGGCATCTGTTCCGGTCGTGGTCCCTTATCCCTTACATCATAGCGGTTGGCGGGGTGTATCCATGGATACAATGTAAGCGCTTGCATTTGAATATGTAAGCGCTTACATTTTTTGAGAATCGAAAATTCTCGGGAGCACGCGCGTGGCACTGGCACTTTCGGCACTTCTCTTCGGCTGCTTCGTTCTGGACGTGGTCGCGGGGGCTTGGTTCGACATGTCGGTTCTCAGCGATGTGCAGGAGATGCTGATTCTTGCATGCGCAACGGTCGCCTTCGTGACGGCGATCCTGAAGCGCGAACGTGATTCAAAAAAAGAACACTGACACATGCTCAATAGGGAGGAGCACATGCGTAGAACGACACCCGAACTGGCGTCCGAGGAACGCCGGAACTTTCTGAAGCTGGCCGCATCCGGCAGCTTTACCGCCGCATTGGTGGCCGGGGCAGGGGGGATGCTCTGGTCGTCCGAGGCTGCGGCCCAGACCCAGCAGGAAGAAGCGGAGCGGGAGGCTGCCGCCGAATACACCATGACGCTGGCCACGGCCTATGTGCTGGGCGCGTCGCGCAGCTATCCGATCATGCAGCTGGACCTGAAGGAAAACATCCAGAACGCCACCAACGGCAAGGTCTATGTGAAACTGGCACCGGGCGGCCAACTGGGCGCCGGTGGCGCGCTTGCGCAGGCGGTTCAGACCGGCACCATCCAGTGTGCGCAGCATTCGCTGGCCAACTTCGCGCCTTTTGCCTCGACCGTAGACCTGATCAACATGCCCTACCTGTGCGGTTCGAACCAGCGCTTCACCAACCTTGTGAATTCCGACACCTGGAAATCCGAAGTGCATCCCAAGGTCGAGGCCGCAGGCTTCAAGGCGCTGATGTACATCAACATCGACCCGCGCGTGGTTGCCGTGCGTCAGGGTGGCGATGCGGTCATCACCCCCGCCGACATGGCCGGTGTAAAGTTCCGCGTGCCCGGCTCTGCCATGCTGCAGCAGTACTACCGCATGGTCGGCGCCAACCCGACCCCGGTGGCATGGGGCGAAACCCCCTCGGCGATCAAGCAGGGCGTGGCCGATGCGCTTGACCCCTCGGTCGGCGCGCTGTTCGTCTTCGGCTTCAAGGACATCCTCAGCCACGTGACCTTTACCCAAGCCGTGCCGGACAGTCAGGTCTATTCGATGAACCTTGAATGGTTCAACTCGCTGCCTGCCGACGTGCAGGAAGGGATCGAATGGGCTGGCGAAATGACCGCGCACCAGAACCTTGCCAAGGTTCCGTCCGCCCGCACCCATGCCATGGCCGAGCTGGCCAAGGCAGGTGTCCAGTTCCATTCGCTGACCGAGGATCAGCTGGCCGAATGGCAGGCCGCGGGTGGCTACCAGCGGTCCGAATGGGACGAGTTCAAGGTCGAGCTGGCCGGGTCGATGGAGACCTTCGCCAAGCTGGAAGAGGCCGCGGGCACCCAAGGCCGCTACTACGTGCACGACGCCTGATCGGCGCCACTTGCGGACCGGCGCACCCCGCGCCGGTCCCAACCCTGATCACAACATTGCCGTGACCATAGGGGTCGGGGGCTGCCCAGTGCGCGCCCTGGCGGCGGGAGGTATGGAATGTCGGGCATCCTGAAAGCCCTCAACCAAAACGCGGAACGCTGGCTGTTGCTGGGGTTCTACGTGATGCTTGTGGCGACCATGTTCATCGAGGTGCTGCGGCGCGAGCTGCTGGCCTATTCCTCGATCTGGGGCGAGGAGATCGTCCGCTATTCCTTCATCTACCTTGCCTGGATCGGCGCGGCATCCGCCGTGCGCGAACGCGGGCACATCCGGATCGACGTGATCCTGCAATACGTCGGGCCACGGGTGAAGGCGCTTTTGTACATGTTCGGGGACGTGGTGATGTTCGC
Source organism: Loktanella sp. IMCC34160 (assembly GCF_004145845.1). Taxonomy (GTDB): domain Bacteria; phylum Pseudomonadota; class Alphaproteobacteria; order Rhodobacterales; family Rhodobacteraceae; genus SELP01. The sequence continues at coordinate 650,092 of NZ_SELP01000001.1, forward strand.
GGTCGCGCTTGTCGCGCTTTACTGGTCGTTCGAAACGGTCCTCGTTTCGGCAAAGTTCGGGTCGGTGACCCACGGGCTGCGGATAAGCCAGGTCTGGTTCCTGATGGCGGTGCCCACCGGGTTCGCGCTGGTGGTGGTGCGGCTGGTCCAATCCTTCCTGCGTGACCTTCACGATCTTCGGCACGGACGCCCCGTGTACGAAGGCGACAAGCTGTTCGACTGAGGGGGCCACCATGCTTTGGAATACACTTCAGGAACAGACCATCGACCTTGGATGGGAATTCTATGGGCCGGTCCTTCTGTTCGTCCTTCTGGTCGCGCTGGCGGTGCCGGTCTGGGCCGCGATAGGATCGGCCGCGATCCTGATGCTGATGATCTCGGGTGCCTTGCCGCTCAGCCTGATCGGCGAAAGCCTGTTTCACGGGATCGACCATTTCGCGCTGACCGCCGTGCCGCTGTTCATCCTGACGGGGGACGTTCTGGTGCGGACCGGGCTGTCGCGCAAGTTTCTGGACGTGGCCGAGGCGCTGACACAATTCGCCAAGGGCGGGTTCGGGTCGGCCACCGTGCTGGTCTGCGGTATGTTCGCCGCGATCTCCGGGTCCGACGCGGCAGGGGCCGCCGCCGTGGGCCGGATGACCATCGACCGGCTGGTCGAAAGCGGTTACCCGCGCCCCTATGCCTGCGCCCTTGTCGCCGCGGGGGCCTGTACCGGCATCCTGATCCCGCCGTCGATCGCCTATATCATCATCGGCCTCGTGCTGGGGATTTCCGCCTCGACCCTGTTCCTTGCGGCACTGATCCCGGGGATCGCGATCCTTCTGTCGATCCTTGCCACCAACATCATCATGAACCGGCTGTATGGCTGGGAAGGTGGCGGCAACATGTCGTTCCGCGACTGGGCCACGCGCCTTGGCGCGGCGCTGAAATCCGGCTGGTATGCCTTCATCGTGCCGGGGATCATCTTCTACGGCATCTTCTCGGGCCGGCTGACCCCGACCGAGGCCGGGGCGACCGCCGTGGTCGTGACCATCATCATGGGGTTCATCCTTGGGACGCTGAAACTGTCGGACTTTCCCGCGATGCTGGTCAGTTCGGCCAAGGTCAACGGGGTGATCCTGCCGATCATCGCCTTTTCCCTGCCGCTGGCGCAGGCGCTGGCGATCCTTGGGGTGCCGCAGGGGTTTGTCTCTGCCGCGACCTCGCTGAGCGACGAACCCTGGGTTCTGATCCTGCTGATGATCGGCATCCTGATCGCCGCGGGCTGCGTCATGGAAACCACGCCCAACATCGTGATCCTTGCGCCGATCCTGAAGCCGCTGGCGGATAACATCGGTATGAACGAGATCCAGTTCTGTATCATGATGATCACCGCGCTGGGGGTGGGCTTCATCACCCCGCCGCTGGGCCTGAACCTTTTCGTGGTGGCAGGGCTGACCGGGGAATCCATCCTGCGCATTGCCTATCGGGCCATTCCCTTCGTCTTCTTCATGCTGATCGTGACGCTTTTCATCGCTTATATTCCGGCGATTTCGACAACCTTTCTTCCCGACATCTACAAGTAACAGGACCACACCATGCCCAGAGAGTATCTCAAGAAGGCCAAGCTTCATTCGCGCAGCGACGCGTCCGAAACCAGAGAGATCGTTCGTGGCATTCTCGACGATATCGAGGCGGGCGGGGACGAAGCCGCACTGCGCTATGCCGCGAAATTCGATCAGTACGAGGGCGAGATCATCCTCTCGCCCGAGGCCATCGCCGCCGCAACCGAAATGGTGCCGGAAAAACTGCGCCGGGATATCGAATTTTCCCATGCCAACGTGAAGAAATTTGCCGAGGCGCAGCGTGATACCGTCGCCAATTTCGAGGTCGAGGTGGTCCCCGGCCTGATCGCCGGGCAAAAGGCGATCCCGGTTCATGCGGCGGGCTGCTATGTTCCCGGTGGGCGTTACAGCCACATCGCCAGCGCGATCATGACGGTCACCACCGCCAAGGTCGCGGGCTGCAAGAATATCGTGGCCTGTTCGCCGCCGCGCCCCGGCGTGGGCATCGCCCCGGCCATCGTTTACGCCGCCCATGTCTGCGGCGCCGACAAGATCCTTGCCATGGGCGGGGTGCAGGGCGTGGCCGCGATGACCTTTGGCCTGTTCGGGCTGCCCAAGGCAAATATCCTTGTCGGCCCCGGCAACCAGTTCGTGGCCGAAGCCAAGCGGATGCTGTTTGGCCGTGTGGGGATCGACATGATCGCGGGCCCGACCGACAGCCTGATCCTTGCCGACAAGACTGCCGATCCGATGATCGTCGCCGCCGACCTCGTGGGGCAGGCGGAACATGGCTATAACTCTCCGGTCTGGCTGGTCACGGACGACCGGGCGCTGGCCGAAGAGGTGATGCGGCTGGTCCCCACCCTGATCGACGACCTTCCGGACGTGAACCGCGACAACGCCGCCGCCGCATGGCGCGACTATGCCGAGGTGATCGTCTGCGCCGACCGCGAGGAAATGGCCGCGACCTCGGACGACTATGCGCCCGAGCACCTGACGGTGCAGGCCGCCGATCTGGACTGGTGGCTGGAACGGCTGTCCTGCTACGGGTCGCTGTTCCTTGGCGAAGAAACCACCGTTGCCTTTGGTGACAAGGCCTCGGGCACCAACCACGTGCTGCCGACCTCTGGCGCGGCCAGCTATACCGGGGGGCTGTCGGTCCACAAATACATGAAGATCGTCACCTGGCAGCGGGCCACCCGCGAAGGGTCGAAACCCGTGGCCGTGGCGACCGCCCGGATCGCCCGCCTTGAAGGGATGGAGGGCCATGCCCGGACGGCGGACATCCGGCTGGCAAAATACTTCCCGAACGAAAACTTCGACCTGACGCCGGAAGATGTCTGACACGTCCGGGTTGTTCAGCGTCGCGGGCCGCGTCGCCTGTGTTACCGGGGCCAGTTCCGGCCTTGGGCGGCAGGCGGCGCTGGTCCTTGCGCGGGCCGGGGCACAGGTTGTGGGGGTGGCGCGTCGTCGTGACGCCCTGCAATCCCTGTGCGACGCGGCCGGTCCGAATTGCGCCGCCGTCGATGCCGATATCGCCGACCGGGGCGCATTGGCCGATACGGTCGCCCGGATCGCCGCGCCTTTTGGCCCGCCCGACATTCTGATCAACGCCGCCGGGCTGAACACCCGCGAACCGGCGGATGATGTGACGGATGCAGGCTGGGACGCGACGCTGGCAATCAACCTGTCCGCGCCGTTCTTCCTTGCCCGCGCCATGGTGCCGGCGATGAAGGAAAAGGGCTGGGGCCGGATCGTCAACTTCGCTTCGCTTCAATCCACGCGGGCCTTCCCCGGCGGCATCGCCTATGGCGCGACCAAGGGCGGCATCGCCCAGATGACCCGCGCCATGGCCGAAGCCTGGTCGGCCCATGGGATCACCGCCAACGCGATCGGGCCGGGATTCTTCCCGACCGAGCTGACCAAGGCGGTTTTCGACGATGCCGGTCGCGCCGCCCGCAATGCCGCGCAGACCTGTATCGGACGCAACGGCCGCCCCAACGATCTGGACGGCACGGTCCTGTTTTTCTGTTCCGAGGCGTCGGCCTATGTCACCGGCCAAATCCTGATGCTGGATGGGGGGTTCACCGCGAAATGAAGGCGCTTGTCTATACCGGGGTGGAAACACTTGCCTATCAGGATGCCGCCGACCCGGCCCCGGCAAAGGGCGAGGTCCTGATCCGCGTCGACAGCGTCGGGATTTGCGGGTCGGATATGCATGCCTATCTTGGCCATGACGCGCGCCGCCCCGCGCCTCTGATCCTTGGGCACGAGGCGGCGGGTGTCATCACCGGCGGGCCGCGCGATGGCGAACGGGTGACGATCAACCCGCTGGTCACCTGCGGCATCTGCCCGGCCTGCCAAAGCGGGCGGGAAAACCTGTGCCCGTCGCGGCAGATCATTTCCATGCCGCCGCGCGAAGGGGCCTTTGCCCAGTGGGTCACCATGCCCGAACGCAATCTGGTCACGGTGCCGGAGCATGTATCGCTTGGGCAGGCCGCGCTGGCCGAACCGATCGCCGTCAGCTGGCATGCCGTGCGCCTCGGGCTGGCGGCGCTGCACCCGTCGGACGACCGTCGCGCGCTGGTGATCGGTGGCGGGGCCATCGGGCTGGCTGCCGCACTGGCGCTGCGGGCGATGGGCTGCGACGATGTGACCGTGGCCGAACCGAACCCGACCCGCCGCGCCTATCTGGAAAAGCAGTGCGGGCTGACGACAGTTCCGACGGCGGAGGGGGGATATCCCATTGTCGTCGATGCGGTCGGCTTTGCCGCGACCCGGGCCATCGCCTCGGCCCGGGCGACGCCGGGCGGGGTGATCGTGCATATCGGGCTGGGCGAAGACACAGGGGGTCTCGATATCCGGCGGATGACCCTGCAAGAGATCACCTTTATCGGCACCTACACCTATACCGCGCAGGATTTCCGCGACACCGCGCAGGCGATGTTCGACGGGCAGCTCGGGGCGCTGGACTGGGTCGAGGAACGGAGCCTGTCAGACGGGCAGGGGGCCTTTGCCGATATCCGCGCGGGCAAGGTTGCCGCGCCGAAGATCGTGCTGAAGCCTTAGCCCGCAGCGTAATGGAACCCGTCGGTCAGGCAGTTCGACAGGCGCAGTTCCACGGGCGTGCCGCCAAGATCCCGCGCCACCCGTTCGATGCACAACAGCGGGGTGCCCTCGACGCAGGCCAGCCGCGCAGCCTCTTCCGCGGTGGCGGACCCGGCCCGCAGCCGCTCGTCGGTGCGCCCGACACGGATACCCCAGCGTTTGGCATAGAGGTTGTAGAGGTTATTCGGGATATCCGCAGCCGCCGGGAAATCGGGAAACAGCGCCCGGACCAGAACCACCGTTTCGGAGATCACCGGGCGTCCGTTCAGGCTGCGCACCCGGTCGATGCGCAATGTATCGGCGCCGCGGTCGATCTCCAGCAGGCGGGCGACAAGGGCCGCCGCCCGTTCCTTGCGCACCGACAGCACCTCGGATGTTGGCAGCACCCGGTCGCCATCGTCGGGCTGGATGCGGAAGAACTGGAACACGAATTCCGCGTCGTCGGAACTGGCGACAAAGGTGCCCCGGCCCTGCTTGCGGCGCAGGATGTTGTCGCGGACCATCTCGTCCAGCGCCTTGCGGACCGTCCCCTGCGAGACGCCCAATTCCTGCGCGAGCTGGATCTCGCTCGGGATCACATCGCCCGCCACCCAGTCGCCGTCGATCAGGCGCAAAAGCAGGCGTTCGCGCACCTGCTGGTACAGCGGCTTGAGGCTGATCGCGTTGCTGTCCTGTGGCATCCCTTTGCCCCGATTAAATCCCTGCTTCTGTCCCAATACTCTACCGACTCGGATTGACAAGTCCATGGTCTTGAGTCTTATATAAGACAAAAGATACACGATAGGAGTCCCCGATGGCTGAAATTCCCCACCTGCTCGTCCACGAGCACGACGACAATGTCGGCGTCGTTGTTGTCGAAGGTCTGACCGCCGGCACCGACATGCTGTGCTGCGTGACCCACGACAATTCCACCTTCCGGATGACCTCGGGCGCGGATGTGCCGATTGGCCACAAGATCGCGCTGAAGGATCTCAAGGCCGGGGACACCGCCATGAAATACGGCGAGGACATCGGCAAGATCATCGCCGACATCCCCAAGGGCGCCCACGTCCACACCCACAACTGCAAAACCAAGCGCTGGTAAGGAGACCGGATCATGGCATCGAAATATTCCAACATGACTGTCCGGGCCTACCGTCGCGAAAACGGCCGGGTCGGTGTCCGCAACCACGTTGTCATCCTGCCCGTGGACGACATTTCCAACGCCGCCTGCGAGGCCGTGGCCAACAACGTCAAAGGCACTATGGCGATTCCGCACGCCTATGGCCGCCTGCAATTCGGCGAAGACCTTGAGCTGCACTTCCGCACCATGATCGGCACCGGGGCCAACCCGAACGTCGCCGCCGTGGTTGTCATCGGGATCGAACCGGGCTGGACCAAGCGCATTGCCGACGGCATCCGCGCCACCGGCAAGCCGGTCGCCGAGTTTTCGATTGAACAGAACGGCGATTTCGAAACCATCCGCCGCGCCTCCTGGGCGGCGAAGGATTTCGTGCATATGACCTCGGAATACCAGCGCGAGGAATGCTCGATCTCGGAACTCTGGGTCTCGACCAAATGCGGTGAATCCGACACCACCACTGGTCTCGGCTCCTGCCCGACGGTCGGCAACATGTATGACAAGCTGCTGCCCGAAGGGATCACCGGCTTCTTCGGCGAAACCTCCGAAATCACGGGGGCGGAACACATTTGCCAGAAGCGCGCGATCAACGAAGAGGTTGGCGAGCGTTGGTACAAGATGTGGAAGGCCTATCAGGACGACGTGATCTTCGCTCACCAGACCGACGACCTGTCGGACAGCCAGCCCACCAAGGGCAACATCGAAGGCGGCTTGACCACCATCGAGGAAAAGGCGCTGGGCAACCTTGAAAAGATCGGCCGGACCTCGAAGTTCATCGACATTCTAGAACCCGCCGAACAGCCGAAGTCGGGCAATGGCCTTTACTTCATGGACTCCTCCTCGGCGGCTGCCGAATGCGTGACCCTGATGGCCGCCGGTGGCGCCGTGATCCACACCTTCCCCACCGGGCAGGGCAATGTGGTCGGCAACCCGATCGTCCCGGTGATCAAGATCACCGCCAACCCACGCACCGTGCGCACCATGTCCGAGCATGTGGACGTCGACGTATCCGGCATCCTGCGCCGCGAACAGACCATCGACGAGGCGGGCGACGCCCTGATCGAGATGATCTGCCGCACCGCGAATGGCCGCAACACTGCTGCCGAAGCGCTGGGCCATCGGGAATTCTCGATGACGAAGCTGTATCGCAGCGCCTAAGATAAGGGGCGGGCGGCCCATCGCCGCCCGCCTTTTGCCAGGATGACCGCGACCACAGAAACCCTAAGCCTGACCGAGGCGACAGACCTCCTGCACCGGGCATTTGCCGCCAATGGCGCGCCCGATCCGGTGGCGCTGTCCGTGGCCCGCGCCCTTGTCGCGGCCGAGGCCGAGGGGCAGGTGGGCCACGGGTTTTCCCGCCTGTCGGACTATGTCGCGCAGATGCAGGCCGGCAAGGTGCGCGCCGATGCCACCCCCGATCTGACCCGCACTGGCACAGCCGCCTTGCATGTGGATGCGGGGTTCGGCTTTGCCTATCCGGCGCTGGACCTCGGGATCGAGGCGGGGATCGCGGCGGCGCGGGACTATGGCACCGCATCGGTCGCCATTTCCAGGTCACACCACTGCGGCGCCCTGTCGGTGCAGGTGGACCGCATCGCCCGCGCCGGACTGGTCGGGCTGATGGTGGCGAACACGCCCTCGGCCATGGCGCCCTGGGGGGCAAAGACCCCGCTGTTCGGCACCAACCCCATTGCCTTCGCCGCGCCGCGCCCGGACGGGCCACCGCTGGTCATTGACCTGTCCCTGTCGAATGTCGCGCGGGGCAAGGTGATGAACGCGAAAAAGACCGGTCAGCCGATCCCCGAAGGCTGGGCGCTGGACCGCGACGGAAACCCCACGACCGACCCTGACGCCGCGCTGGCGGGGTCCATGGTCCCGATCGGCGGGGCCAAGGGCACTGCCCTTGCCCTGATGGTCGAGGTTCTGGCCGCCGGATTGACCGGCGCGCGGTTCAGTTCGGAAATGTCGTCCTTCCTCTCTGCCGATGGCCCGCCGCCGGGGGCGGGGCAATTCCTGCTTCTGCTGCGGCCCGGCGACCCGGTCGGGTTTGCCGCCCGGATCGAGGCGCTTTTGTCCCAGATCGCGGCGATGGAGGGGGCGCGGCTGCCGGGGCAACGCCGCCTTGCCGCGCTGGCGAAGGCGCAGTCCGGGGGGCTGACCATCCCGCGTGCCTATGTCGATGCCGCCCGAGACATGGCCGCCGCCACCTCCTGACGAAAGAATTCCGATGCCAGACCTCCAGATGACCGGCCTGCGCGAGCGGGCAAATGCACTGTTCCCCGGATTGCTGGTTGCCGTCCTGATCGCGCTGGCCAGCCGGTTCGTCGCCGAACACTATGGCGCGCCCGCGATGTTGCTGGCGCTTTTGTTCGGGATGTCGCTGAACTTTCTGGGGTCCGAGGCCCGGACCCGGCCCGGCATCGACTTTGGCTCGCGGCAGGTGCTGCGGCTGGGGGTCGCCCTTTTGGGGGTGCGGATCAGTGCCGACATGCTGGGCGTTCTGGGCTGGGACGTGATCGCGCTGGTGGTGGCCGGGGTCGGGGCGACCATCGGCTTTGGCCTTCTGTCGTCGCGCCTGTTCGGGTTCCGCTACCGCTTTGCCTTCCTGTCGTCGGGGGCGGTAGCGATTTGCGGGGCCTCTGCCGCCATGGCCATCGCCGCGATCCTGCCCAAGGATGACCGGTCCGAGGAACGGCTGATCTTCACCGTGGTCGGGGTCACGCTTCTGTCCACGGTCGCGATGATCCTCTATCCCGTGCTGGCACAGTTCGTGGGGTTTGACGACCGGACGACGGGGATCTTCATCGGGGCCACGGTGCATGACGTGGCGCAAGTGGTCGGCGCGGGCTTTTCGGTTTCCGAGGAAACCGGCAACGTCGCAACCCTCGTCAAGCTTCTGCGGGTGGTGATGTTGGCCCCCGTGGTCATTATCGCGGCCATGGTGATCCGCGCGGCCGCCGGCGCGGGCGAGGTCGGGGGCAAACGCCCGCCGCTGGTGCCGCATTTCGTGATGGGGTTCATCGGGCTGGCTGCGCTGGGCGTGGCGGGGCTGCTACCCGCCGGGGTCACTGCGGCGGCCTCCGAAGGGTCGCGCTGGCTCTTGCTGATCGCCATTGGATCGGTCGGGCTCAAGACCCTGCCCAAGGATATCCTGAATGTCGGCATCACAGCGGCGCTATTCCTCGTGGCCGAGACTGTCTTCCTCGCGCTTTTCATCGTGGTCGGGCTGACCGCTCTCGCCCCGTGACGCGAACAGGGCGTTCGGCAATCTGGATGGATATCTGTTCTCAACTGGACCTAACTTTCGCCCGGGGCTGAGTCATAGTGACCTAGGGTAAGCGTTGCCGCGGGCGCCCGAGGCGGGATCGTCTTTCGACCCGCCGGACCGTCCGCACCGCCGGTGCATCTGGCACCGGCACGACGTGTCATCCCGGTGCACTGTGGAAACCGGCGATCGGGATCGGCCGATGTCTTTTCCGCAGCGCCGAAACGGGTGGTCCAAACTTCTTTGGCCATCAGGAACAGGAGGCGATGACACGACCCGATTTTCCCAAGTCTTCAAGTTCAAGCGATGCCTCAGGATCGACCTTTATGATTTTGAAAATGAATGGAAAAGAGGGCGTCCGAACGGAGCCAATTTTCATCATCGCAGGGCGCTTTGAAGATGGAAAAGTAGGTCGGCATAATTGCTGCGCCGCGGCGGATAATCTTCGGACGCAGGCGTTGCCGCACGACGCTCCGGGCTTTAGGCTGACGGGGTGAACAACAAAAAGCCAGCCGGGGACACGCCGGAACTGGTGGTTCTATAACAAGGGAGAAAATGATGAAGATTGGACGTTTCAAGAATACGGTTGCGACCTTTGCGACCGGGGCTGCGATGCTCATGGGCGCGCAGGCCGTGGCCGAGGAAATCACGGTTGCCTACTTCCTCGAATGGCCGATGCCGTTCGAATACGCCAAGCAGATGGGCACCTATGAAGAGGCCCTTGGTGTCGACATCAACTGGGTCAGTTTTGAATCCGGCGTGAAGATGTCCGCTGCCATGGCCTCGGGCGATGTGCAACTGTCGGTCAGCCAGGGCGTGCCGCCCTTCGTGGTCGCCACTTCCGCCGGGCAGGATCTGCAGATCCTCGACGTTGCCGTGTCCTATGCCGACAACGACAACTGCGTGGTCCGGGCCGAGCTTGAGATCGACAAGATGAACGCCGGGGAACTGGCCGGGCGCCGCGTGGCCGTGCCGCTGGGCACCGCCGCGCACTACGGGTTCCTGAACCAGATGAACCACTTCGGGGTCGATGTGGCGTCGATGGACGTTGTCGACATGGACCCGCCGGATGGTGCGGCTGCCTTCGCGCAGGGCGCGGTTGATATGTTCTGTGGCTGGGGCGGGTCGCTGCGCCGCGCGCTGGAACATGGCAACGTGCTTCTGACCGGCGCTGAAAAGACCGACCTTGGCATCCTCGTCTTCGACGTGACCTCGGGCCCGGCGGACTGGGTTGCCGAAAACGGGGATATGGTTGCCGCCTTCCTGAAGGTGACCGCCGATGCCAACGCCATGTGGGCCGATCCGGCGAACCACGCCGAAATGCTGCCGCTGATCGCCAAGGACGCGGGCATGTCGGAAGAGGCGACGATGGAAACCATTTCCACCTTCGTCTTCCCCACCATCGAAGAACAGCTGAGCCCGACCTGGCTGGGTGGCAACGCGCAGGCCTTCATGAAGGGCGTCGCCGACGTCTTTGTCGAGGCGGGGTCGATCGACGGTGCGCTGGACACCTATGAAAACGCAGTGAACACCGGCCCGCTCGCGGCTGCCGCTGACATGTAAGACCTTCGTGGAGGGGCGGGTTGTCCCGCCCCTCCCGTTTCGGCCGGACGCACGGCTGTGCGCCCGAAAATCCCACACGTGCGAAAGCAAAGGCCGATATGTCGGGACTATCAATTCAGAATATCTCTATGCGCTTCGATCTGCCCAACGGCAGTTCGGTTCAGGCGCTTCAGAACGTGTCGCTTGACCTCAAACCCGGAGAGTTGATGAGCGTGCTGGGCCCGTCGGGCTGCGGCAAGACCACGCTGTTGAACATCGTCGCGGGGTTTCTGGCCCCGACCGACGGCAAGATCGTGATGAATGGCCATACCGTCACCGGCCCCGATGCCGAACGCGGAATGGTGTTCCAGCAGGGCGCGCTGTTCGAGTGGATGGACGTGCGGTCCAACGTCAGCTTTGGCCCCCGCATGAAGGGCCAGTCCGAGGCCCAGTGGGGTGCTCATGTCGATCACCTTCTCGACGTGACCGGTCTTGGGGGGTTCAAGGACAAGGCGATCTACGAATTGTCCGGCGGGATGCAGCAGCGGGTCGCCCTGGCACGCTGCCTTGCCAATGACCCAGACGTGATCCTGATGGATGAACCGCTGGGCGCGCTGGATGCGCTGACCCGCGAAAAGATGCAGGGCCTTGTCCTGAAACTTTGGAAAGAGACGGGCAAAACCATCATCCTGATCACCCATTCGGTGGAAGAGGCGCTGCTTCTGGGCGAACGTCTACTGGTCATGGCCCCGCGTCCGGGCCGCATCCACAAGGAATACCGGCTGCCCTTTGCCGATATGGGCGTGGGCGCGGACCTGCGCGACGTAAAGAAAGCCGAAGGCTATGCCAGCACGCGTGAAGAAATCCTCGAGATGATCTGGGACATGGAAGAAGAAATCATGGGCCGGACGGAGGCGGAAAAATGACCGGGCTTATTATCCTTCTGGTATATGTGGCGATCTTCGTCGGGTCGTTCTTCCTGATCCGCGCATTGGTGCGCCGCACCACCAACGATTTCACCTCGCTCAAAACCGTGACCTTCGGCGACGAAAGCGCGGTCACGTCGAACCGCTCGGCCTCGATCATCTCGGTCCTGACGATCTTTCTGATCTGGGGCGCGTTTACCGGGTCCAACTGGATCCCCAGCTTCCTCCATGCGCCCGGCCCCTTCGTCGGCGACACCAGTTTCACCTATACTCTCGAGGCGGCGGATGGGTCGCGCGATGACGCGACCGTGCATGTGCGGGTTGTTGGTTTCGGCGAAGAGACCGCCAATTTCGAGGTCGATCCGGGTGACGGTTTCGCCAAGGATGACGCGGTGTCGATGAACGCCTCGCGGTCCACGACGATTCTGTTTGACCGCAACGACGAGATCAAGCGCAGCGATGATGCCCGCGTGGTTGCGATCAACGGCGAGGCCATCGGGCCGGATACCGATCTGACGCTGGACGTTGGCCGCTTTGCCCTGACCGACAAGGGCGCGATCAGCTTTGCCCCGCCGTCGGGCCTTCAGATGGAGCCGATCTGGCTGCCGCCGCCCGAGGCTGTGGTGTCGCGTGTGATCGAGATTTCCAATGACGGGTATCGCGACAGCACCCTGTGGCGGCACCTTGGCTATTCCCTGTTCCGGGTCGTGGCGGGGTTCTTCTTCGGGGCGCTTCTGGGCATCCCACTGGGCTATGCCATGGGCCTGTCCAACTGGTTCCGCGGCTGGTTCGAACCGATTGTCGAATTCATGCGCCCGGTGCCGCCCCTGGCCCTGATCCCGCTGGTCATCATCTGGTTCGGGATCGGAGAGACGGGCAAGATCATCTTGTTGTTCCTTGCCTCGCTCTGGATCATGGCCATTGCGGCGCGGGCCGGGGTGTCCGGGGTGAATATCACCAAGGTGCACGCGGCCTATTCGCTGGGGGCGTCCAAGTTCCAGATCATGCGGCATGTGATCGTGCCCAACTCCCTGCCGGAAATCTTCACTGGTGCCCGCGTGGCGATGGGGGTCTGCTGGGGCACCGTGGTTGCGGCCGAACTGGTCGCCGCGTCGGAAGGGGCGGGGATGATGATCATGGTCGCGTCCAAGTTCCAGCTGACCGATATAGTGTTGATGGGGATCATCCTGATCGGGGTGATCGGGTTTGGCATCGACATACTGATGCGCAAGATCGAACGGACGCTGGTGCCGTGGAAGGGCCGCAGCTAGGCCCTGCCACCCCCTAATACGCGAACCGCCCCGCCGGACATTCGGCGGGGCGGTTTCGTTTTGGGGATAGGGCGGCGGGGTCAGGCGCCGCTGTTGTCCCGCCAGCGGTTGACGATGGGATAGCGGCGGTCCAGCCAGAACGCCTTTTTCGACAGGCGGGGACCGGGGGCGGACTGGAACCGCTTGTATTCCGCGATGTAAAGCAGGTGTTCGACTCGTTTCACCACATCCCGGTCATATCCGGCGGCGACGCAGTCGGCGACGCTGGCATCCTCGTCCACCAGCATTTCAAGTATACCGTCCAGCACCTCGTAGGGCGGCAGGCTGTCCTCGTCCTTCTGGTCGGGGCGCAGTTCGGCGCTGGGCGGCTTGTCGATGATGTTGGGCGGGATCACCTCGCCCTCCGGCCCCAGCATCCAGTCGCGGTGATTGGCGTTGCGCCAGCGGCAGCTTTCGAACACCCGCATCTTGTAGAGATCCTTGATCGGGTTGTAGCCGCCCGCCATGTCGCCATAGATCGTGGCATAGCCGACCGCGACCTCGGACTTGTTGCCGGTGGTCAGCAGCATTTCCCCAAACTTGTTCGACAGCGCCATCAACAGCAGGCCGCGCAGGCGGGACTGGATGTTTTCCTCGGTAATGTCGGGGCTGGTGCCTTCGAACAACGGGGCAAGGGTATTGGTGATCGCCTTGCGCCCCTCCGAGATCGGGACAAAATCATATCGGCAGCCCAGCCGGGTCGCCGCGTCCTTGGCATCGTCCAGCGAGGCCTGAGAGGTGTATTCGGAGGGCAGCATCACGCAGCGCACGTTTTCCGCGCCAAGCGCATCGACCGCGATGGTGGCGACGATCGCGCTGTCGATGCCGCCCGACAGGCCCAGCAGGACCTTCTTGAACCCGGTCTTGCGCAGGTAATCGCGCAGGGCCAGCACCATCGCGTGGTAATCCTGTTCGACCAGCGGCGGATATGTGGCCTTGGGGCCGTCCTCCGCCTCCCAGCCCCCGTCCTCTGTCTTGTGGAAATCGACGTGGGCGATCGCCTCGTCAAACACCGGTAATTGCAGGGCGAGCTTGCCGCCGCGGTTTAGGATGAAGCTGCCGCCGTCGAACACCTGATCGTCCTGCCCGCCCACCTGGTTGAGGTAGACCAACGGAACATCGTTTTCGACGACCCGCGACACCATCGTATTGATCCGCTTGTCGAACTTGCCCCGGTAATAGGGCGACCCATTGGGGACCACGATCATCTCAGCCCCGGATTCGACCATTCCCTCGGCCACGTCCACATACCAGGCATCTTCGCAGATCGGGCTGCCGATGCGCAGCGGGCCCACGTCATAGGGGCCCGAAATCGGGCCGCGCCGAAACTGGCGGACCTCGTCGAAGACATCGTAGTTGGGCAGGAAATGCTTGTACTGCTTGGCGACGATCCGCCCGCCCTTGCAGATCAGATAGGCGTTATACAGCCGCCCCTCTTCCATCCACGGCCCGCCGATGGCCAGCATCGGACCGTCCGCGCAGTCGGCCGCCAGCGCCTCGACCGCGGCCATGGCGTCCTGATGGAAGGCCGGTTTCATCACCAGATCCTGCGTGGAATAACCGGTGATGAACATCTCGGGCAGGGCCACAAGGTCGGCGCCCGCCGCCTTGCCCTGTTCCCATGCCGCGCGGGCCTTGGCGGCGTTGCCGGACAGGTCGCCGACGGTTGCGTTCAACTGGCCAAGGGTCAGGCGGAATGTGTCGCTCATGGCGGGCCTCTTTTGCGGTCTGCCACAGGGTTTAGCAGATCAGGGGGCGGGGGAAAGCCGGATCGCGCCATTGCACGGCCTGTGCCCGACCCGGCCTCGCGCGGGAATCCCCCCTAAACCGTTGTCGGCGCGGGTTTCCTCCATTAGTCTCCGACGGGCTGACAGTGGGGACCAAACACATGGCTTTGAATCGGGCGCATTCGGGCGTTTTCGGACTGACGCTTCTTCTTGCTGCGGGGCTGCCGGGGTTTGCAGCGGCGCAAAACGTGCAGACCAAGCAGTATGACGATGGCGGGGTCTATGAAGGGTCGTTCCTGAACGGAAAGCAGCATGGGATCGGCACTTACCGCCTGCCCAACGGCTATGAATACACCGGCGAGTGGTTCGAAGGCGAGATTCGCGGCAACGGCACCGCGCGATTCCCCAACGGGTCCGTCTACGAGGGCCAGTTCGAGGCCGGGAAACCCCATGGTCAGGGCAAGATCACCTTTGCCGATGGCGGCACCTACGAGGGCGAATGGGTCGACGGGAACATGTCCGGGCAGGGCGTGGCCCTTTACGCCAATGGCGTCCGCTACGAAGGCACATTCCGCAATGCGATGCACCACGGCAGCGGATCACTGACCAGCCCGACCGGCTATGCCTACACGGGCACATGGGAAAACGGGGTCAAAGAGGGCGCGGGCACCGTCACCTATGTCGATGGTGCGGTCTATGTGGGCGAGATGTCGCGCGATCAGCGCGAAGGTCAGGGCGAACTGACCATGCCCGACGGGCTGGTCTACGCGGGCAACTGGGTCAACGGCCAGATCGAAGGGCAGGGCCGGTTGGTCCAGCCCAATGGCGATATTTACGAAGGCGATCTGGTTGAGGGTCGGCGTCAGGGGACGGGCACCGTCACCTATGCCAATGGCGATGTCTATCAGGGCGGGTTCCAGGATGACAAACGCCACGGGCAGGGCACGTTCCGGGGCGTGGACGGCTATGTCTACGTCGGCAGCTGGGCTGACGGAAAGATCGAAGGGCAGGGGCAGGTCACCTATCCCGACGGATCGGTCTACACCGGCGAATTCGCCGACGACCTTGCCAACGGGCAGGGCAAAATCACCTATCCGGACGGATCGACCTATGAAGGGTCATGGGAAAACGGCGTCATCAACGGGCGCGGCATTGCGACCTATGCCAACGGGCTGGTCTACGAAGGCGAATTCCTGAACGCCAAGAACCACGGTCAGGGCACGATGACCTATGCCGACGGCTACAGCTATGCCGGGGAATGGGCCAACGGGCAGCGCAACGGTCAGGGCGTGGCCACCTATGCCGACGGGACCGTCTACGAAGGTCAGTTCCTCGATGGGCAGCGGCACGGCACCGGCAAGATCACCATGCCCGGCGGCTTCACCTATGAAGGCCAGTGGCAGAACGGCGAGATTTCGGGCCTGGGGGTGGCGACCTATGCCAACGGCGATATCTATGAAGGCATGTTCGTTGCGGGCCGCAGGCAGGGCGACGGAACCATGCGCTATGCCAGCGGCGAGGTTGCCAGCGGTGAATGGCAGGAGGGCGCGCTGGTGTCCGGGGCCGACGCCCCAGAGGCGACCGATGCCGTCCCGACCCCGGAAGATGCTACTGAAGAGGACACAAGCGGCAACCAGTGAACGCGGTCGAACACCTGCACAGCAGATTGGACCGAAACGGTCAGATGGCGGCTGTGAGCCCATTGTGTTGAAAAAGTCGGTGTTTGCTCGAGTGCACGAACTTTGCCGAAATTGCCTCCCGAGAAAGAGTCGCTTCGCAATCACAGTTTGCCAAAAGCCGACCGGAAGGGAGGATGTTCCAAAATCTTGAATCGATTTTCAAGTGGTGGAGTTTTTCAACACAATCGGCCCAGACGGACCAAACAGCTTACCTGATTTTTACGCATGCTCTGGTTCCGTAGCCGTCGGCACCAAAGGCCGTGACAGGTACAGCGATGTCGACATCCTCGAGCATTGACCAAACCTCTTTGAGCCAGACAATTGACGTGTCCACAATGACATCATTGACCTCGAAGTCTGTATTGAATGGATCAAACAGCGGAACGTTGGGGGCAAGTTTGCCGTCCTCGAAGCTAACACTAAACAAATACCGATAGCCATCGATAGCCTTGTTTAGGCAGTGTAAATCAGGACCTTCAAGATGAACCAAGATGTCAAACATACCGTCTGGTTCTTGATTGGGGTGAACACCAATCGCGATACCCATAGCTTTGGGGGGCATGGAGGACTTGATCTTCTGCACTTGGGCAACTGCATCCGCCGTATGCTGGCGCAGTATATGGAGAAGAGACTCGGAGTAGCTTGCGGCGTTCACGTTGAAGGTCCTTGCTAATGTTTCGCCCAATGATGGCAATGGTTTCACGACCGATCAACGGCAGCTTCGTCCCGCAAAGCTGCCTCTCCGCCCCTTTGGGTCATCGTGGCCGAACCAAAAATAGCGAGTTTTTCTTATTAGGTGCCAAACGCTAGACCCTGCTGAAACATTCGCGCACGGGTCATCACGCTTTGGTCAGGGGGCTTTCGGCGGGAGGCGGCTGGGGCCATTGTAGGGGCATCCATCCAACCACGGACCCTGCCATGCTGACCCGCCGATCCCTGATCCTCTCCGCCGCTTGCCTGCCCTTTACCCGCGCGGTCCGCGCCGCCACGCCCGAGGTCTTCGCGACCCATGGTATCGCGATCCACGGCACCGACCCTGTCGCCTATTTCCGGCAATCTGCGCGGGTCGATGGGGATGCCGGTTTCGCGCTGGTCTGGCGTGGGGCGGAATGGCGGTTTTCCAGCGCCGAGAACCGGTTGGCCTTTGAAATGGACCCTTCCGCCTATGCCCCGCAATACGGCGGCTATTGCGCCTATGCGATGGCGCAGGGGGCGATGGCCCCGACCGTGCCAGAGGCCTGGACGGTGCATGAGGGCAAGCTTTACCTCAACTTCTCGACCGGGGTGCGCGAGCTGTGGCGGCAGGACATTCCGGGCCATGTCGCGGCGGCCGACGATCATTGGCCACGGGTCATCGGCGGGTGATTGCCGATCTTAGGGCTTTGTTCACAATTCGCTGAGAAGCTCTTTAAAGACGCCGCTGGCTGCCTATTTCGTGGGGTAGACGCGCGAATTTGGAACATCCGCAGCGTCATTTCACTGTCCCTCGTTCCAACACTTGCGCCCGGTCCCCACCGGGCGCTTTTTTCTGGTCCGAAGGCCGTGTAGAGGGCGGATATGGAAACGCAAGATGACATGATCCGGCGGGTGCTGGCCGAGGCGCGGGTGATCGCGCTGGTCGGCTATTCGGCCAATGCGGACCGGCCCTCGCATCAGGTGGCCCGGTTCCTGCAGGACCGGGGGCACCGGGTGATCCCCGTCAATCCGGGGCTGGCCGGGCAGGAGCAATTGGGCGAAGTGGTTCGCGCCGATCTCGCCTCGGTCCCCGAAGAAGTCGACATGGTCGATGTGTTCCGCGCCTCCGACGCGGTGCCCGAGATCGTCGAGGCGGCGCTGGGGCGCTGGCCGGAGTTGAAGACCCTCTGGCTGCAACTGGGCATTTCCCATGCAGAAGCCACCGCCCGCGCACGCGCGGCGGGGGCCACGGTGATCGAAAACCGCTGTCCAAAGATCGAATACGCCCGGCTGGGCCTTTGACGGGGTGGTGGGTCAAGACCCACCTGACCCGGGGGCGCTGCGCCCCCCATCCTGAAAACTCGTGGCCCCAGAGGATATTTCCAACCCAAAGAAGAATGGACTCTCATTTTGCCCCAAATACTCCGGGGTGAATGGCCCGAAAGGGCCAGAGGGGCAGAGCCCCTGACGTAAGGTGGGTTTCAACCCACCATCCTCTACGGGCGAGCGGCCTTTTCGGCGATGCCCGATTGTGCCGTGCGCCGGTCCAGTTCAGCCTCGATATCGGCCAGGGTCACATCACGGGCCGCGCACATGACCAGCAGGTGATAGAGAGCATCCGCCGCCTCGGCGGTCAGCTTGTCCCGGTCACCCTTCACCGCCTCGATGATCGCCTCGACGGCCTCTTCCCCGAATTTCTCGGCGCATTTCTCCGGCCCCTTGGACAGAAGCTTCGCTGTCCAGGAGCTGTCCGGGTCCGCGCCCTTTCGGGCCTCGATCGTGGCGGCGAGTGTTTGAAGGGTCACGTCATCCTCATGGGCAGGCCGGCGGCGGCCATGTGGGCCTTGGCTTCGCCGATGGTGTAGGTGCCAAAGTGGAAGATGGAGGCGGCAAGAACCGCGCTGGCCCCGCCCTTCGTCACCCCTTCGACAAGGTGGTCCAGCGTGCCGACCCCGCCCGACGCGATCACCGGAATATCCACGGCATCGGATATGGCACGCGTCAGCGGCAGGTTGAATCCGGCCTTGGTCCCGTCCCGGTCCATCGAGGTAAGCAGGATTTCCCCCGCTCCCTTTTCGGCCGCCGTTCGGGCGAATTCGACCACGTCGATCCCCGTGGGCTTGCGCCCGCCGTGGGTGAAAATCTCCCACCGGCCCGGCTCTACCGTCTTGGCGTCGATGGCGCAGACGATGCATTGCGACCCGAACCGCAGCGCGGCCTCGGTCAGAACATCGGGGTTGGCCACGGCAGCGGAATTGAACGACACCTTGTCGGCCCCGGCCAGCAGCAGGGCCCGCACGTCCTCCTGTGTCCGCACGCCGCCGCCGACGGTCAGCGGGATGAAACAGGCCTCGGCGGTGCGGGTCACCAGATCGAACATCGTGCCCCGGTTTTCATGGGTCGCGTGGATGTCGAGGAAACACAACTCGTCCGCGCCCGCGGCGTCATAGGCCTTGGCCGCCTCCACCGGGTCGCCCGCGTCGATCAGATCGACGAAATTGACACCTTTGACCACGCGCCCATCGGCGACATCAAGGCAGGGAATGATGCGGGTCTTGAGCATGTGTCAGCCTTTCAGCGCCGTCAGCGCCTGTGTCAGGTCAATCGCCCCGTCATACAGCGCCCGGCCCGAGATCGCACCGGAAATCACGCCGGTGTCTTTCAGCCGCAGAAGGTCGTCCAGCGACGACACCCCGCCCGAGGCAATGACCGGGATGCTGACCGCGCGGGCCAGCGCCTCGGTCGCGTCGATGTTCGGGCCGCTCATCGCGCCATCGCGCAGGATGTCGGTATAGATGATCGCAGCCACGCCCGCGTCCTCGAACGACCGGGCAAGATCGGTGACCATCACGTCGGTTTCCTCGGCCCAGCCCTTGGTCGCGACCTTACCGTTGCGGGCGTCGATCCCCACGGCCACATGGCCGGGGAAGGCGCGGGCGGCCTCGCGCACGAGGTCGGGGTTTTCGACGGCCACGGTGCCAAGGATCACCCGCTGCAGCCCCTTGGACAGCCAGTTTTCGATCGTGCCCATGTCGCGGATGCCGCCGCCCAGCTGGGCAGGCACCTTGCAGTCGCGCAGGATCGCCTCGACCGGGGCGGCGTTGACGGGTTCGCCTGCGAAGGCGCCGTTCAGGTCCACCAGGTGCAGCCATTCACAGCCCGCTTCGACAAAGGCGCGGGCCTGCGCAGCCGGGTCGTCGTTGAAGACGGTGGATTTCTCCATGTCCCCGTGCACCAGCCGCACGGCTTGCCCGTCTTTCAGGTCGATGGCGGGGTAAAGGATCATCGGGCGGCTCCGTCGCTGTAGGTTTGCCGCCCTTATGCATCCCCGGCGGCGGATTGCAACAAATCCCCCCGACCCAACGTCAGTCTTGCCCGGAATCACCAAGTCGCGGCAGGGTTCGGGCAACGTTCAGGGAGGATACGTTGATGAAGAGTTTTGTTCTTGGTCTTGTGGCAGCGGTCGGGCTGGCCGGGGCTGTGGCCGCTGACCCGCTGGAAGGCATCTGGCAGACCGAGGTGGATGACGGCTCCTATGCCCTTGTCACGGTCAGCCCCTGTGGCCCGGCCTTTTGCGGGGTGATCAGCCGCACCTTCAATTCGGACGGCGAATATCAGTCGGAGAACATCGGCCGCCAGATCGTGATCGACATGGTGGCGGAAGGGGACGGCCACTACGAAGGCAGCGTCTGGCGTCCGTCGAACGACAAGATCTACATCGGCAAGATGGATATCGAAGGCAACACCGTGCGCCTGCGCGGCTGCGTGGCCGGTGGTCTGATCTGCGCGAGCCAGACCTGGACCAAGGTTCAGTAATCTTCGCCAATCGCTATTGATTGGCCCCGGTTTGCGCCGGGGCCTTTCCTGTTTCAGGGCGTGGATTGCAGCTACGCAGCGTTGGTCGGGATAAGATCCGTATAGATGAACCCATCCCGCTCGACCGTTTCGCCGGTCTCGACCGGGATCGGGGCGGAAAATATCGGCCCCGCCACGACGGCGGAATGGAACTCTCCGTTTTCGCCACAGGGGTCCACGCCCTCGGGCAGATCGGCAAGAAAGCGTTCGTCATAGCGCCGTCCGCACAGATCGCGCGGCATTTTCGACGGATCGCAGGTGACGATCCGCGCGTCGAACCCATCGGCGATGATCATCCGGGCCAATTGGTCGGTGGGAATGCCCCAGACCGGGAAGACCGGCGTGATGCCGGTCGGCGCCAGCTGCTTGATCCGGTAATCCCGCACGTCCTCAAGGAACAGGTCGCCAAAGACCATATGGGTCACGTCCAGCGCCTTCACCTTGTCCATCGCGGCCTCCATCCGGGCCTCGTATTCTTCGTTGGAACAGGGAAAGGGCAGGGGCACCTCGATCAGCGGCAGACCGGCGGCGCGGGCCTGCGCCCTGAGAAGCGCGTTGCGGGTGCCATGCATAGCGACCCGGTCGAAGGCCTCGTTCGTGGTGGACAGCATGGCGACCACCTCGATCTCGCCTTCCTGCCGGACCTTGTGCAGCGCATAGGCGCAATCCTTGCCGGAGGACCAGCCGATAATAGCGCAGGGTTTGGTCATGGGCTCCACGTCAGGAAATTGCCGATCAGGCGCAGGCCGACGGCCTGGCTTTTCTCGGGGTGAAACTGGGTGCCGATGATGGTGTCTCGACCGACGATGGCGGTGATGTCCCCGGCATAATCCACATGGGCGATCCGCTGGGCCGGGTCCGTGACCTGCATGTGCCAGCTGTGCACGAAATAGGCGTGGTCGCCGGTTTCGATGCCGTCCAGAACCGGGTGGGGCCGGTCGATCACAAGATCGTTCCAGCCCATATGCGGCACCGGCAGGGTCGGGTCAGCCGGGGTGATCTTCACGATCTCGCCGGGGATCCAGCCGAAACCGGGGGTTTCTTCATATTCATGGCCGACGGTTGCCAGCATCTGCATTCCTACGCAGATGCCAAGGAAGGGCACCGCCCGCACCTCGACCGCCTCGCGGATCGCCTCGGCCAGACCGTCGAACCGGTGGAGTGCCGCATGACAGGCCGGAAAGGCCCCGTCGCCGGGCAGAACGATCCGGTCGGCGCGGGCCACCACATCGGCGTCCGAGGTCACGACGACCGAGCCGCCGCCCACCTCGCGTGCCATCCGCTCCAGCGCCTTTTGCGCCGAATGCAGGTTGCCGCTGTCATAGTCGATAAGAGCCGTGAGCAAGACTGACCTCCGTTTGCCCGCCTCCCCTATCTCAGGTGCAGGACCTCGTCCAGTATGACAGGATCAATCGGTGTTCCCTCTGGGGTTGCGGCATGCGCCTGAAAGGTCTTGTAACCCGCCGGAACCAACGTGCCGCGCACGGCGCTTTCCAGAAAGATGTATTTGCTGTTGTCGGGGGAGAATTCGAACCAGCCGGGATCATCGAAGGTGCCGGCATAGACACCCAGCCGATCGGGCCAGCGGGCGAAGGTCAGGTTGGTCTTGGTGCCGCAGTCACCGCAGAAGTGGACATAGACGTCCGCTCCGCTTCCAGTGGACACATGCGTGTAGACCTTCGGCTCGCCAGCGATGAACCGGAACGCAGAGGTGTCAAAGATCGGTTCGACCAGTCCTTGCGCACCCGTTGCCCGCTGGCAGAACCTGCAAAAGCAGACGGTCACCCAAAGCGGCGCGGTCTCCACTTCGTAGCGAAGCTTGCCGCACAGGCAGCCACCTTGTTCGTGGTCCATGTCAGTCCCCCTTCGGCCAAGGCCAGAAGGGGGAAGACTAGCACGTTTAGGGTGCTAAAGCGCGCCCTTTGTGGACGGGATCGCATCCGCCTTGCGCGGATCGGTCTCCACGGCCATGCGCAGGGCGCGGGCCACGGATTTGAACGCGGCCTCGGCGATGTGGTGGCTGTTGAACCCGTGCAACCGGTCGATATGCAGGGTGATGCCGCCATGGGTCGACAGCGCCTGAAAGAATTCGCGCACCAGTTCGGTGTCGAAGCTGCCAATCTTCGGGGTTGGCAGATCCAGATTGCAGATCAGGTAGGGGCGGCCCGACAGGTCCAGCGCGCACCGCACCTGCGCGTCATCCATGGCAAGGTGACATTCGCCGTAGCGGCGGATGCCCTTCTTGTCGCCAAGCGCCTTCGACAGGGCCTGCCCGATGGCAATGCCCGTGTCCTCGACCGTGTGGTGGTCGTCGATGTGCAGGTCGCCCTTGGCCCGGATCGTCATGTCGATCAGCGAATGGCGGGACAGCTGGTCCAGCATGTGGTCGAAGAAACCGACCCCGGTCTGGTTGTCATAGGTGCCGGTCCCGTCAAGGTTCAGCTCGACCGAGATCTCGGTCTCGGCGGTCTTGCGGGTGATCGTGGCGCTGCGCATGGGCCTGTCCCTCGTCGTTTCGCGTCTTGGGCAGGCTATAGGCCGAAGCGGGCGCGGGGAAAAGGGGCAGGGCACCGGGGCGGGGCGTTTCGAAATCTCTGTGCCCTTTCAGCAAGTTTTAACTGAATGCGGTGAAACCTGTCGGAAACCGGAGCCAGAAAGGACCGATCCGATGCATGCACTGATTTTCGATACCGACCCGACCGCGATGGTGCGGCAGGCTGCCATCCTGATGGACAAGGGGTTCAACGTGTCCTGCGCCGAAAGTGCCGCCACCGCGCGGGCCTTCCTGTCGTCGGACACCGTGGACCTGCTGATCGCCGGGGCCAGCGGGCCGGGCATGGCGGACAAGCTGCGCGCGATGCTGCCCGCGATGGGCGGCGGGCAGGTCGCTGTTCTGGTCATGGGCGAGGCCTCGGGCCCGGATTTCGCCGATCTTTCCGCCCGACTGCCCGGTTTCTACGGCATGGTTGGCCGCGCGGCCGGGCCGGACCTTCTGGCCCAGCTTGCGGTTTCCGCCGTCGCGGGGGTGGATATGGAACAGGCGCACCGGCGCCGGCAAAGGTTCGTCGCGGCGGCGACCGCGGTGATGGCCAACCGGACCACACGCAGCGTGGCCAGCCCTCCGCCCGCTGTCGCGGCCCCCGTCCTGCCCGCCGCGCCTGCACCGGCCCCGTTTCTGGAGGACTGGACACCCGCGCACCCAGCCGACCCGGCGGTCACCGGGCCGCTTTCCCCGCCCAACCGCGACCCGATGCCGGACCGGCGGTTGCACCTGTCCTGACCGGCGCGCCGGGGATTGCAGCGCCCCGGCCGATGGGGCAGGGTGGCGGCCAAAGAAAAGAGGCCGCCATGACCACCTGCGTTTTCGTCCAGATCCGCTGCAAACCCGGCACCACCTACACGGTGGCCGACGCCATCGCGCTCAAGGAAATCCATTCAGAGCTTTATTCGACCAGCGGCGAATGGGACCTGCTGATGAAGCTTTACATCCCCGCCGACGCGGACGTGGGGCATTTCATCAACGAAGCACTGGGCGACATCCCCCAGATCGAACGCAGCATGACCACGCTGACGTTCAAGGCGTTCTGATAAAACCCCGGTTCCGAGAGTAGGTGCGCGTTGGATCACCCCAAAGACATCTACGACCCGAAGTTCGTAGCCGACCTGTTCGATCGTTGTTCTTCAAACTATCGGCGTTGGAGCGCCATCAGCTCTTTTGGCTTCATCGCGATTTGGCGCCATCAGTGTGTTGCACGCCTTCGGGGGGCCAAGACGTCGGGCGCGGCCGTCGTCGATCTGATGGCGGGGACCGGAGAGGTATGGCCGCACCTGCTGCGTCGCTTTCCCGACCTCGCCCAGATTACGGCAATCGACATCTCGCACCGCATGCACCTCGAAGCGTTGCAGAAGTTGCATGGAAAATATGCTGATCGGATATCGCATTTCGAAGCCGACGCCTTGCAGACCGATCTCCCGAGCGAACAGGCCGATCTCGTGGTCTCGACCTTTGGGCTCAAGACGTTCAACAGGGACCAACAGGCTGTGCTTGCTGCCCAAATTGCCCGCATCCTGAAACCGGGTGGGCGGTTTTCCCTTATCGAAGCTTCCGATCCAAAGGGTTGGGCGCTTCGGCCTCTATACAGGTTCTATCTTGATAGGGTTCTGCCGCAGGTGGAGCGCTTCTTTCTGAACGGCGCGCATGATTTCAGCATGATTGGGGATTACACGCGCAATTTTGGCAACTGTCTCCACATGGCAGATGCGTTGCGGCAGGCTGGGCTGGAGGTGGAGTACAAGACCCACTTTTTCGGCTGCGCAACGAGTGTTGCCGGATTCAAGCCGGAGTAGCCGCGTTAGGATCAAAGGGATCATTGGGCGTGGCCGCACCCATGTTGCGGAAACAAAAACGGCGCCCCGGGGGGCGCCGCGTTTTGGTCCGAATGGAGCGGGCGATGAGATTCGAACTCACGACCCTTACCTTGGCAAGGTAATGCTCTACCCCTGAGCTACGCCCGCGCTGCCATTCGGCGGTCCAATCTGGAGCGGGCGATGAGATTCGAACTCACGACCCTTACCTTGGCAAGGTAATGCTCTACCCCTGAGCTACGCCCGCGCCGATTGGTGCGCGTCAGATAGGAAAACCGCGCGGGACGCGCAAGAGGAAAATGCGCCCCGCCCCGCGATTTCTGATCTGACCAACATCAGGATCACGACAATTGCGCCGCTGCCGCCCGCATGGCCGCGCGGGTCTGGTCAAGGTCGGCGTCGGACAGGGCAAGACAGGGATAGGTCTTGCCCGGCGACTTGAATATCCCGCCAGCCCGCAACGCATCGTTCCAGACCTTTGCCCGCCCCGCGTCCGCCGCCTGCACCGCGCGGTAGTCGCGCGGCGGCTGGCCGGTGAACACCACCTCAAACAGGGTCGGATCGCCGACGATCTGGTAGGGGATGCCGGTGGGATCGAGCGCCTCGCGCACCATACCCTGAACCTTCTCGCCCAGCCCGCGCAGCCGGGCATATTGCCCGTCGCGCCGCAGGATTTCCATCGTCTTCAGTCCGGCCACTGCCGCCACCGGATTGCCCGAAAGCGTGCCCAGCTGCATCAGCCAGCGGTCCGCGCCCACAGCGGATTTGTCGAAATGGGCCATGATGTCTGCCCGCCCCGCGATCGCCGCCAAGGGGAAGCCGCCGCCGATGATCTTGCCCAGCGTGGCGATATCCGGGGTCACCCCGTAAAGGGTCTGCGCCCCGCCATAGTCAAAGCGGAACCCGGTCACCACCTCGTCGAAGATCAGGACGATGCCGTATTTATCCGCCTCGTCCCGCAACAGCTGCAGGAAACCGGGCAGGGGCGGGATGATCCGTTGCAGCGGTTCGACGATGATCGCCGCCACCTGATCCCCCCATTCGGCGAGAAGGGACCGGATGTAGTCGAAGTCGTTGAAGGGCGCGATCAGCATCTCGGCCGCGACCGAGGCGGGGATCCCGGCGCTATCCGGCACGGCTTGCGGAAAGTTCACCCGCGTGGTGGGGGCCAGCGACATTTGCGCCTCGGCGCTCATCCCGTGGTAGCCGCCTTCGAACTTCACGATCTTGTCGCGGCCGGTGAAGGCGCGGGCCAGCCGCATGGCATACATGTCCGCCTCGCCCCCGGACGAGACATAGCGGATCTGCTCGGCGCAGAGCACGGCGCGGCAGATCTCCTCGGCCAGGTCGATGCCGGCGGCATTGTTGGCGAAAAAGGTCATCCCTTTGGGCAGTTGGTCGAATACCGCTTCCAGCACCTCGGGGTGGCCGTGGCCCAGCAGCATTGGGCCGGACCCGATCAGGTAATCGACATAGTCGTTGCCGTCCTCGTCGCGGACGCGGGCGCCTTGACCGTCGCGGATCACGATACCGGGGTCGAAATTGCCGAAACCGCCGCCGGGCAGGACGGCGCGGGCGCGGGCAGTCCAGTCGGACTGGCTGTGAATACGGTTCATCGGGGCTACTCCAGAATCAGATCAGGCTGGCCAAGCCGGTCACGGTCGGGGGTGATGCCAAGGCCGGGGCCGTCCGGCGGGGCCAGCCGCCCGGCTTGGCGCATTGGCCCGTTATCGGCGATACGCGGGGACACATAACCCGACAGGTCGCAGACGTTCAGCACCCGGCGCGGGTCTGTCGCCGCGCCCAGATGGGACAAGGCGGCGGTGGCGATGTCCGATCCCCAAGTGTCTTCGATGCACATTTTCGGGCCAAGATGTAGGCACAGGTCGCGCGCCGCCCGCATGGCCGACAGCCCGCCGAATTTCGACAGTTTCAGCGCCACCGCGTCCATCACCCCGGCCCGATGCCCGTGCAGCAGGCTGGCGGTGTCATGGGCGTTTTCGTCCAGTTTCATCGGCAGGTTGGTGGCGGCTTTGACCCGGGCGCAATCCTCGATCGTGGCACAGGGCTGTTCCAGCATCACGTCAAAGGATGCCGCAGCCCGTCCGACCCGGATCGCATCAAGCGAGGTCGCGCCGCAGTTCCAGTCCCCATAGACCAAGGGCCCCGCGCCCACTGCCTCGCGCACCAGCCGCAGGCGGGCCACGTCGGTTTCCCAATTCGCGTCGGCGCCCAGCTTCACCTGAAACTGGGTGATCCCCTGCTCCTGCGCGTCGCGGGCGATGCGGGCCATCTCCTCCGGCGCGATACAGGTGATGGAATGGTAAAGCGGCATATCCGCCGTCCGCCGCCCGCCCAGAAGCGCGAACAGCGGCAGGCCCGCCACCTTGCCGGTGATGTCCCACAGCGCGATGTCCAGCGCCGATTTGGCATAGCGGTGGCCGGGCAGCCAGTCGTTCACCTTCGCCATCAGCGCCTCTGGCCCAACCGGGTCGGCCCCAAGGATCACCGGGGCCAGTTCGCGCAGGGCAGGGGCCACGCCGCGCGCATAGGCCGGCAGGTAATGGGGGATCGGGCAGACCTCTCCCCAGCCGGTCAGGCCGGCGTCCGTTTCAGCCGCGATCACGGCCGTTTCAACGGTGTCGCAGGTCTTGCCATCGGCCATGTAATAGGCCTCGTGGCTGGTCAGGGGCAGGTGCCACAGGGTCAGTCTGGTGATCTTCATTGGTAGACTCCAACAGGATCGCCAAGCGCCCCTTCATCCGGGTGAACTCCAAGGCCCGGCGCCTCGGGCAAGTGCAGGTGGCCGTCGATGTTCCGGGGGCCGCGCCCGCCCGCGATGTCGACGGTCAGCATGTCCTGACAGGCCCAGACCGCGTGGCAATTTTCATCGGGGATGGTTGCGGCAAGATGCAGCGCCTCGCAATCGGCCAGCACGGACCCGCCGGTGGCCATGACGAACATGTCGATCCCATGGGCAAGGGCGATGTCGCGCATCCGCGCCGCCTTGGTCAGCCCGCCGACGCGGTTCAGCTTGATCCCGAACACCTCGGCCAGACCGTCGCGGGCGATCCGGGCGGCGTCCTGAAGGGTGACAAGGCTTTCGTCCACGCTGACCGGGGCGGAATGCAGCGGCCGGATCGCGGCGATATCGTCCAGCGTTTCGCAGGGCTGTTCGAACATGACCTGAAGGTCTTCGGTCGCCCGCATGACCCGCAGCGCCTGCTGCCGGGTCCAGCCCCGGTTCACGTCATAAAGGACGATCTCGCCGGGTTTGCGGATCGATTCCACGTCGCGGATGCGGGCGATATCGCGTTCCACATCGCCGCCGATCTTGACCGAATGGGCCACGTATCCGCGCTGGCGATAGCGGTCCATCACAGCGCGGGTTTCTTCCACGGTCTTTGCCCCGACGGACGATGCGATGGGCCGCGGTGTGCGGCTGCCCCCGCCCATCAGGTCGGCAATCGGCTGGCCCGCCGCCTGCCCGGCGATGTCCCAGCAGGCCATGTCGATGGGCGACTTGGCGTAAAGATGGCCGGGCAGGGACAGGTCCATCACCCGTTCGACCTCCAGCACCTTGCGCGGGTCGAGGCCAAGGAGGAACGGGGCCATGGTTTCGATGCCCGCCCGGATGCCGGGGCCGTGCGCGGGCACATAGGTATGCCCCCACGGCGTGCCCTCGCCCCAACCGGTGATCCCGGCGTCGGTCTCAAGCTTCACC
This sequence comes from Loktanella sp. IMCC34160, assembly GCF_004145845.1. Taxonomy (GTDB): domain Bacteria; phylum Pseudomonadota; class Alphaproteobacteria; order Rhodobacterales; family Rhodobacteraceae; genus SELP01. The sequence continues at coordinate 678,932 of NZ_SELP01000001.1, forward strand.
AGCGTGGCATCAAGGCATTCGAACTTCAGCCGCCCGCCGGACAGCCAATAGGGATGCTCCAGCGGCAGATCGACGTGGTAGACGGTGATCGCGGTGATCTTCATGGGGTCACCACGATATTGCCGGTGTGTTGTTTGGCGATAAAAGCTGTCTGCGCCGCGTGCAGCTGGTCCAGCGGATAGGTGGCCGCCAGCGCCGGGCGGATTGCCCCGGATTCGATGTAGGTCACAAGGTTTGCCATCACCTCCGGGTCGATCACGGTCGATCCGGTAAAGGTCAGGTCGCGCAGGTAAAGCGTCCGCAGGTCAAGGCTGACCATCGGCCCGGCAATCGCGCCGGAACAGGTGTAACGCCCGCCGCGTTCCAGAATGTCGATCAGGGTTGGCCAATAGGGGCCGCCGACCACATCGGCGACCACGGTGATCCGGTCGTCACCAAGTGCTGCACGCAGGTTGTCCGGCGCGCGGGGCAACACCCGGTCCGCGCCCTGCGCCGCCACGTCGGCGTGTTTGGATTCAGAGGCCAGCGCAATCACCCGTGCGCCGCGCCGCTTCGCCAGTTGGACCAGCGCGCCACCGACCCCGCCCGAGGCGCCGGGCACCAGAACGGTATCCTCCGCCGTCACTTTGGCGCGGGTCAGCATCCCCTCTGCGGTGGAATAGGAACAGGAAAACGTCGCCAGTTCCGCGTCCGACAGATCGGACCGGATGGCGATGGCATTGCGTGCCGGGATCGTCGTGTACTCGGCAAAGCCGCCATCCCGTTCCGACCCGAAATAGCCGGTCTTGTTCTTGTTCGTCGGGTCCGCCGGGTCGCGCAGCCAGTTGTCGGTGATTACCCTTTCCCCGATCCGGCCCGCGTCCACCCCGTCGCCCACGGCCACGATCCGGCCGCAGACATCGGCGCCCTGAATGCGCGGGAACGCGATCGGCGATCCGCCCCAGGCCGGGTCGTCGTCGTTCAGGGCGGCGAAGGCGCCGCCGGTGGTGGCCTCGGTCACGGCCTTGGAATACCAGCCGGACCGCGTGTTCACGTCGGTGTTGTTCAGCCCGCAGGCGCCGACCCGGATCAGCACCTCTCCCGGCGCGGGATCGGGCCGGGGCCAGTCGTCGCGCATCACCATCTGGTCCATATCGCCATGGCCCATCGTGACCATCGCGCGCATCGTTTTCGGAAGTGTCATTCGGCTGGCTCCATGATTGCGTCGGTTCGGGGCAGAAGGCTTTGGGGATCATGGGCAGGCGCCCCAAGGATACGGCCCTTGCGCGGCTGGCCCGCGATGATCAGATCGACCTCTTGTCCCGGCTGGTTGGCGGCGGGTTTGACATAGGCAAAGGCCAGGATCTTGCCGACCGTATGCCCATAGGCGACCGAGGCGGTGGAGCCCACGACCTTGCCGTCGATCAGCACCGGTTCGCCGCCGTGCCCATCATGCACCCCGTCCGGGTCGATCTCGAGATAGGCGCAGACCCAGCGCAGGGTCGGGTCCAGTGTCCTGTCCTTACCAAGATACGCCTTGTCGGTCCGGGTAAAGCGCAGCACATCGGCCTCGGCCAATGTCACCTCGTTGGTCAGTTCGCCCGCGCCCTTGAACGCCTTTTCCATCCGCAGGCTGTTCATGGCGAAGCTGCCGTAGTCGGCGATGCCATGATCCACGCCCGCTGCCCAAAGCGCGTCATAGACGGCCAGCGCCCCGTCGCGCGGGATGTGCAATTCCCATCCCAATTCGCCTGCATAGGACATGCGGAACGCCCAGAGCTTTACGCCCGCGACGGTGATTTCCTGCGCGGTCAGCCAGCGGAAACCGGCGTTCGACAGGTCCGCATCGGTGCAGGCCGCCAGCACGTCGCGCGCCCGTGGCCCGTTCAGCGCGATCGCCGCCCAATCGGTGGACAGGCAGTTGATCGTCACCTCCTCGTCCGCGCGGTTCTGGGCAAGGTGGTCCAGCAGCCGCTGTTCGAAGAAGGCCGCGCAGACAAGGTAATAGCGCCCCTCGGACAGCTTCACGACAGTGGTTTCCAACTCGATCCGTCCCGCGCGGTTCAGCATATGGGTCAGGGCGATCCCGCCGGTCCTTTGCGGCAGCCGATTGGCGACCAGCCGGTCAAGCAGCGCTTCGGCGTCGGGGCCCGAAACCTCGACCTTGGTGAAGGCCGAGATATCCATGATGCCCACGCGATCGCGCACGGCGCGGCATTCGGCGCCAACCACGTCATGCACCGGGGTGCGGGTGAACCCGTAGTAGTCGCGCTGTTCGATCCCGTCCCGCGCGAACCAGCGGGGCCGTTCGTGGCCATAGACCTCTTCATAGACCGCGCCCTTTTCCTTCAGCCGGTCATAGAGCGGCGAGGGTTTCACCGGGCGGCCTGCCAGCCGGTTGAAATGCGGGAAGGGAATCTCGTGGCGCAGGCAGTAATCCTCATGCGCCTTCACGACCTGCCAATCCTTGGTCGCGTAATTGCCGAAGCGGCGCGGGTCATAGTCCCGCATCGAGATGTCGGCGGCCCCATGCACCATCCAGCGGGCCAGTTCGCGTGTCAGCCCCGGCCCCCAGCCAATCCCGATCTGGGTCCCGCAGCAGCACCAGTAGTTCCGCACCCCCGGCGCCGGGCCGATCAGCGGGTTGCCGTCCGGCGGGTGCGAAATCGCGCCGTGCACCTCGCGCTGAATGCCCAGATCGGCAAAGATCGGCATCCGGTTCAGGCTTTCCTCCAGCCAGGGCATGACCCGGTCGTAATCCGCGTCGAACAGCCAGTTTTCATAGTCCCACGGGCATTCGTCGTGCCAGACGGAATTCGGGTTTTCCTTTTCATAGATGCCGATCAGCCCGCGTTTCTGTTCCATCCGGATATAGCCCGACACCTTGCGGTCGTCGCGGATCACCGGCAGTTCGCGGTCCAGCGCTTCGAATTCCGGCACCGGTTCGGTCACGAAATAATGGTGCGTCATCGAGGTCATGGGCAGTTGCAGCCCTGACCATTCTCCCATCTGCCGGGCATAGGTGCCGCCCGCGTTGACCACATGTTCGCAGGTGATCGTGCCCTGATCCGTCTCGACCACCCATTCGCCACTGTCGGCCTGGGTGATGTTCGTGGCCAGGCAGCGGCGGATGATCTTCACTCCCTTGGCCCGTGCGCCCGCGGCCATCGCCATGGTCACGTTGGTCGGATCGACATGACCATCGTCGGGGGTGTGCAGCGCGCCCAGAACCCCCTCAAGGTTATAGAAAGGGTGCAGTTCAGCGATCTTTTCCGGCCCGACCAGGTCTATGTTGAACCCAAGGCTCCGGCCCACCGACAGCGTGTGCCGCAGCCAGTCCATCTCGTCCTCTGTATAGGCAAGGCGGAAAGACCCGCAGCCATGCCACGTGACCGGCTGCCCGGTCTCGGCCTCCAGCCCGCCCGAGTAGAGGCCGATGTTGTAGTCCACGCATTTGCCAAGGCTGTAGGAGCTGGTCGAATGGGTGATCTGCCCGGCCGCGTGCCAGGTGGACCCGCTGGTCAGTTCGGCCTTTTCCAGCAGGACGGTATCCGCGCCCCAGCCTTCGTGGCCAAGGTGATAGGCAAGGCCAACCCCCATAACGCCGCCACCGACAATGACGACGCGGGCATGGGAGGGCAGGGAGGAAGAGGACATGGGGCTCGCTTTCCGATGTGAGACTCGCAATTTCTGCTCGACAGGCTAATCGGACAAATATACCATCGTCAATCATGAATGATACAAACATACCATCCGAACCGACAACCGTCCTTGATCGCCTGACCGAGGAATGGGATGCGCTGACGCCCGAGGCGCAGAAGGCCGCCCGCTACGTTCTGGAAAACCCGCAGGATGTGGGCGTGTCGACGGTGCGCGAGATTGCCGAGGCGGCGAAGGTCAAGCCTAACACGGTGGTCCGCATGGCCAGGCAGGTGGGCTTTGACGGATACGAGGGTTTCCGCGCCCCCTTCCGCGAGGCGATCCGGCGCGGGTCGGTGACCTTCGAGGATCGTGCCCGCTGGCTGCAAAGCATCGCCAAAGAGGGCGAGTTGGGCGGGCTGTTCGCCGATATGATCGGCGCGGCCATCCGCAATATCGAGGAAACCTTTTCCGCCACCTCTGCCGAGAAACTGCAAGCGGCGGCACAGGCGATCTGGGCCAGTGACAGCACCTATACGCTGGGCGTCGGGGTGAACAACGCCAACGCCCGTAACTTCACCTATCTCGCCTCGACCGGCATGGTCCGGTTCCACGCGATCCCCGGGCCGGGCAATTCGGCGGTGGATGACCTTGCCTTTGCCGGGCCAAAGGATGTGCTGATCGCCATCACCTGCAAGCCCTACCGGGCCGAGGTTGTCGCCGCCGTCGAGGTGGCCCGTGAACAGGGGATGACGGTGATCGGGATTTCCGACAGCCCCGCCTCGCCCATCATCCGCGCTGCCGACCACGGGTTCGTCGTCCGCGCCGACACCCCGCAATTCTTCCCCTCTTCGGTTTCAACCATCGCGCTTCTGGAAACGCTCCTGTCCTTCGTGATCGCGGGCGCCTCGGACGAGATCGTTGGCCGGGTGGAACGGTTTCACGCCCGCCGCCACCGGCTGGGCATCTATCACGAGGACTGACATGACGGCCCCCCTCATTCATTCGCTGGACGCGCGCTACTACACCGATCCGAAGGTCTATGAATTGGAAAAGGCCGGGCTTCTGGCCCGGACCTGGCAATTCGCGGGGCACGCCAGCCAGCTGGAAAACCCGGGCGATTATTTTGCCTTCGATCTGGCGGGCGAAAGCCTGTTTTGCATCAAGGGGCGCGATGGCGAGATCCGTACCTTCTACAACGTCTGCCAGCACCGGGCGCACCAGCTTGTCGAAGGGTCGGGCACGACCCGGGTCGTTGTCTGCCCCTACCACGCCTGGACCTATGAACTGACCGGAGAGCTGCGCGCCGGCCCCAACCTGAAGGCGGTCGAAGGGTTCGACCGGTCCAAGGTCTGCCTGACCAGTGTGCAGACCGAGGTCTTCCTTGGGTTCATCTTCGTGAACCTTGATCCCGATGCCAAGCCGATGGACGACTGGTTTCCCAACGTCCGCGCGGAACTGCGGGATTTCGTGCCGAACTGGGCCGACCTGAAGCCGCTCGAATGGGTGGAGATCCCGGAAAACTGCAACTGGAAGGTCTCGGTCGAGAATTACTCGGAATGCTACCATTGCAGCATCAATCACCCGACCTTCGCCACCGGGGTGATCAAGCCCGAAACCTATGACATCCAGCCGCAGGGCTATTGCCTGCGCCATACAACCGAATGCAATTCGCTGGAAAACATGACCTATGACATCAATTCCGGCTTTGAAAACAACGAGAAGTATTCGTCGTGGTTCCTCTGGCCGATGTTTAGTTTTCAGGTCTATCCCGGCAATCTTCTGAACACCTATCACTGGCGGGCGGTTGATGCCGATCATGTGGTTGTCTGGCGCGGCTGGTATTCGGTGGGCGGCGAAGACAATGAAACGGTCCGCCGCATGGCGGTTCAGGACCGCGCCACCACGGTCGAGGAAGACATCCGGCTGGTGGAATCGGTGCAGCGCGGGTTGAAATCGCGCGGCTATGTCCCGGGACCGCTGGTTGTCGATCCCGGCTGTGGGGTGAATTCGGAACATTCCATCATGCACCTGCAAAAATGGATGCGTGCGGCGGTGGACGGCGCTGCCTGACGGCCCGATACCGCATTCAGGCAATCGAACCGGGGGCGGGCGGGGTAGTCTGCCCCCGAAACACGAACAGCGGAGCCCGACAGATGGCCGACATCAAACCCTATTGGCAGAACTATATCGACGGCGCTTGGGTCGATGGCGGCGAAGGCCGGATCGACGTGACCGACCCGGCGACGGGCGAAAAACTGGCCGAGGTGGCATTGGCCGACGCGGGCGATGTGGACCGCGCGGTGATGGCGGCCCGCCGGGTCCACTTGTCCGGCGCGTTGACCGCGATGCGCCCCATCGAGCGGGGCCGGATGGTGCAGGCGATGGGCCGCTGGATCCTCGACCGCAAGGACGAGATCGCCGAGGTGCTGACCCGCGAACAGGGCAAGCCCCTTTGGGAAGCCGTGATCGAGGTCGAGGGCGCGGCGCTCTACTTCGAATATTACGGCAATCAGGCCAGCACGGTTGAAGGCCGGTCGATCCCGCTGGGCGCGGGTTATTTCGACTTTACCGACCATGAGCCCTTTGGCGTGTCGGCCCAGATCATCCCGTGGAATTACCCGCTGGAAATGACCGCGCGGTCGCTGTCGGCCTCGCTGACCACGGGCAATACGGCGGTGATCAAATCGCCCGAAATGACACCCCTGACCAACACCTATTTCGCCCTTGCGGCCGAGGCGGTGGGTTTCCCAAAGGGCACGGTCAACGTGATCTGCGGGATGGGGCGCACGGCGGGCGCGGCGCTGGCGGGCCACCCCCATGTGAACCAGATCGTCTTTACCGGATCGGTCCCCACCGGCATCGCCATCGCCAAGGCGGCGGCGGGCAACGTTGTGCCCTGCGTGCTGGAACTGGGCGGGAAGTCGGCGGCCATCGTCCATGACGACGCCGATCTGGACGCGTTCGAGACCGACATTCGCTGGGGCATCTATTTCAACGCCGGTCAGGTCTGTTCGGCCATGTCCCGCGTGATCGTCCACGAAAGCCGCCATGCGGAACTGGTGGAACGGGCGACGGCCATTGCCAAATCGCTGTCGGTCGGGCCGGGGATCGAACGGACCGAGTTCGGCGCCAACATGGGCGCGATGGTGTCTGACGGGCAGCGCGACCGCGCCGCCGACATGGTCCGAGATGCCGAGGGGCAGGGGGCCACGGTGGCGGCAGGTGGCCGCCCGCTGAACCGCCCCGGCGCCTTCCTTGAACCCACCGTCCTGACCGGCGTGACCCCCGACATGACCATCGCCCGCGAAGAGGTGTTCGGCCCGGTCCTCTCGGTCCTGTCCTTCCGCGATGACGCCGAGGCGATCGAGATTGCCAATTCCACCGACTACGGGCTGGTTTCGGGCGTCTTCACCCGCGACCTGGACCGCGCCACCCGCGCCGCGCGACAGCTGCGGGCCGGGCAGGTTTTCGTGAACCAATGGTATGCGGGCGGGGTCGAAACCCCCTTTGGCGGCTACAGCAAATCGGGCTACGGTCGCGAAAAGGGGCGCGAGGCGCTATGGAACTACGTTCAGACCAAGAACGTGGCGATCAAGCTGGGGTAAAACGATGGCCAGACTGACGGGGCGCTGCCTGTGCGGCGCGGTGCGATGGGAAACAGACGGGCCGGTCCTTTGGGCCGGGCACTGCCATTGCGACAGCTGCCGCCGCGCGACATCGGCCCCGTTCACCACCTTCTTTGGGGTGCCCCGTGACGGGGTGGTCTGGACCGGCCAGTTGGCCGACCATGTGACCAGCGGCGGATCGGTCCGGCGGCAGTTCTGTCCGGACTGTGGCAGCCAGTTGACCTATCAATCCACCCGCTGGCCCGAGGAAACCCACCTCTACGCCGCCTCGCTGGATGACCCGTCGCAGATCACCCCGGCCGCGCATTTCCATTTCGAGGAAAAATTGCCCTGGCTGGCGATCACCGACGACCTGCCGAAATATGCCGCCACCGCCGATGGGGCGGTGCCGATCCAAGACCAATGAAGGAACCCACGGATGACCGCATTTGACGAAGACCTGTTCCTGAAGGGGCTGGAGCAGCGCAAGGCCACGCTTGGCGCGGAATACGTCGAAAAGAACCTTGCCGCGGCGGATGAGTTCACCCGGCCCTTTCAAGAGGCGATGACGGCCTGGTGCTGGGGCTTCGGCTGGGGCGACGATGTGATCGACCCGAAGACCCGCAGCATGATGAACCTGTCGATGATCGGGGCGCTGGGCAAGATGCACGAATGGGAATTACACTGCCGCGGCGCGCTTAACAACGGCGTCACCAAGGACGAAATCCGGGCGATCATCCATGTGATCGGTATTTACTGCGGCGTGCCGCAGGCGCTGGAGTGCTTCCGCGCGGCCCGCAAGGTGCTCGAGGCGGAAGGGCTGCTCTAGCGCTCTGCCAGAAGATCCTGCACCACCGGGTTCGGGAACCGTCGCCGCAGGGTGATGGCGTAGAAGGTTTCGACAATGGCCGGGTGATCCCGGGCCTCGACCAAGCGGCCCGAGGCGAGTTCATCCTTCACCACGATAGGCGGCACCAGCGCCAGCCCGATGTCCTCGCGGGCCAGAAGGCGCATCATCGCCATGTCGTCCACCTCGGCCACCACCTGCGGGCTGATCCCAAGGCGGCTGGCCTGCGCGTCAAAGGCCATGCGCAGGGTGCTGTCGCGGGTCGGCAGGATCACCGGCTGATCCCGCAGCAGCGTTGCCAGTGGCAGATCGGGGTTCAGACGGGCAGGGGTGCCGACAAGGCTGACCGGCTGTTCGGCCAGACGGTGCGTCTCAAACGGCGCAAGCCCGTCGTCCGGGGGTTCCCGGTTCAGAAGCACAAGGTCGAAGTTCAGGGTCGCCAACCCCTCCAGAAGTTCGGTGGGATGGCCCGACCGCAGGATCACCTCGACATCCGGACGCGACAGGATCGGCCGCAGGAACCCGATCTGAAAGTTGCGGGATAACGTCGCCTGCGCCCCGACCCGCAGCGCCTGCCGGCTGCGCCCGCTGTCCTGCAAGGTCGCCACCAGTTCCTGCCCGGTGGCAAAGATCGCATCGGCGTGGTCCAGCGCGATACGCCCGGCCTCTGTCAGGTGCAATTGCCGCCCGCGCCGGTCAAACAGCGCATGGCCCAGCCGGTCCTCCAACTGCTTGATCTGGGTGGACAGGGCCGATTGCGACAGGTTCAGCCGCTCCGCCGTGCGGGTCAGGTTCCCGTCATGGGCGACGGCCCAGAAATAGCGCAGATGATGATAGTTCAGCGGCATATCGTTCTTAATAATAGAACGATAATCATCAAACAATGAATTTTTATTAAGTCACGTCAGGCCCTATCCCTCCGCCAACGCGTTTGATCCCGTGGAAGGAGCCCGCCGTGACCCATCTGTTCCTGCCGTATCTTGGTCCGATCCTGTTGCTTCTGGTGGCGCTGCGCGCCCGCACAACACCCGGACGCAGGCCCGGTACGCTACCGCGACTGGCTGAATGGGTGGCGCTGGCGGCCTTCGGGATCGCCGGCCTGTCGGTCGCGGCCCTTGTTGCATGGGGCGGCGGAACCTCGCCCCTCATCGGGGTCTGGGGCATTGGCTTGTCGGTCCGGCTGGATGCCGTAAGCGGGGCGATGCTGACCCTTGTCAGCTTCATCGGCTGGGTCGTGCTGCGCTACTCGGCCACCTATCTGGATGGCGAGGACCGGCAAGGCGCCTTTACCGGCTGGATGGCGGCGACGCTGGCGGCGGTCCTACTGCTGGTCACGGCGGGCAACCTTGTGCAGCTTTTCGTGGCCTGGGTCGCAACCAGCGTCCTTCTGGACCGGCTGCTTCTGTTCTATCCCGACCGGACCACGGCACAGCGGGCCGCCCGCAAGAAACGGGTCGTGGCCCGGGCAAGCGAAGGGCTGCTGGCGCTGGCGCTGCTCCTCTTGGCCATCGACTATCAGACCGCCGACATCGCAACGATCCTTGCGGCGGCCACGCCCAGCCTGCCCACCCTTGGCGCGGCGCTGTTGATCGGGCTGGCGGCGGTCCTCGCCTCGGCCCAGTTCCCGGCCCACGGCTGGCTGACCGAGGTGATGGAGGCGCCGACGCCGGTATCGGCCCTGCTGCACGCAGGCGTCATCAACGCCGGGGGCTTTCTGCTGATCCGCTTCGCCGATATGATCCTCGTGGCCCCCGGGGTCATGGCGGCGCTGGTGATGCTGGGCGGGTTCACGGCGCTGTTCGGCGGGCTGGTGATGCTGACGCAACCGGCGGTCAAGACCTCGCTGGCGTGGTCGACCATCGCCCAGATGGGCTTCATGATCCTGCAGTGCGGGCTGGCCCTGTTCCCGCTTGCGCTGCTGCACATCGTGGCCCATTCGCTGTACAAGGCCCACGCCTTCCTCAGCGCGGGCGAGGCGGTGCGCAATGTCGCCGCCCTGCGCAGGCCCGGCCCGGTCGCGGTGCCCAGCGGGCGCAATGTGGTGCAGGCCTTTGGCGTGGCCATCGCGATCTATCTTGGGATCGGCCTGCTTCTGGGCTTTGACGGGAAATCGGTGCAGGCGATCGCGCTGGGCGTGATCCTGATCTTCGGGGTGGCCTATCTTCTGGCACAGGGGCTGGCCGATGCCGCGCCGATGGCGCTGACCCGGCGGACGATCCTCTATGCCGGGGCGACCTCGCTGGGGTACTTCGCGCTGCAAAAGATCGCCGGGGTGTTGACCCATGGCACCCTGCCCACCGCGCCCGCCCCCGGGCCGCTGGAATGGGCGCTGATCCTTCTGGCGCTGTTCAGCTTTGGGATCGTCGCCGTGGCGCAGGCCACCTTCCCGCTCTGGGCCGCGCATCCGGCCGCCGCCGGGCTGCGGGTGCACCTGTCCAACGGACTTTACGCCAACACGGTTTTCGACCGGCTTCTCGCGGGCTGGTCAAAGCGGACCCACGCCTGAAACGGAGTTCCACCATGTTCATGAAGCACGAAACCTATCCCGCCGAACTCCTGTCGCTGGTGGCGACCGCGAACGAGGCTGTCCGGCAAATCCCGCCGCTGTTCCCGCTGGAGGCCAGCGTCGCGGTCAACCCCTTCCTCGGTCAAGTGCAGGAACCGCTGGCGGTGACGGCGGCGCGGCTTGCGCGGGTCGCGGGCGTGCCGGTGTTCCCCGACCGGGCCGTGCGCGCGGCACAGGTGGACGGCGGCCAGATCACCGACACCGACCTGACCGACGCCTTGGCCGCGCAACCCGCCTTCGGACCCCTGACCCTGGCCGAGGTAACCGCTGCCCTGAAAGCCACCCCCGAGGCGCCCGTTGCGCTGCCCACGGTGGCCGATCTTGCGGCGGAGGTATCCGGGATCGACTGGCCCGGCCTGATCGACGACCGGATCGGCCATTGGGCCGCCAGCCATTTCGACCGGGGGCAGGCCCTGTGGCAGCCGGGCCGCGCCGGGGGCGTCTATGCCGCGTGGCGGGCCTACGCGATGCGCGACCTGACGCCGGAAATTCAGGGCCTGTCCGGCTTTGGGGCCTTCGTCGCCGCGACCCCGGCCTCGCCCTGGCGGGCAATGGGCCGCGCGGTCGAGGGGCTGGGGGTCACCCCCGCCGCGACACCCACCGCGCTGCACCGACTGCTGATGTCGCTGGGCGGTTGGGCGCAATACGCCCGCCACCTGCTGTGGCAGGCGGAACTGGCCGGGGACACGGACCCGACGACCAACGAACTGCTGACCATCCGGCTGGTCTTTGACGAGGCGCTGTTTCACCAGTATCGCGACCAGATTTCCGCCCGCTGGGCCAAAGTCATCGCGGCCCACGAACAGCCCGTCACCCCCAGCCGGGACCAGCAGATCGACGCCATCCTGCAAGAGGCAGCCGAACGTGCCGAACAACGGCGGTTGGCAGACACCCTTGCCGCCGCCACGCCGCGCGCCCAACCGGACCGTCCCGCACTTCAGGTCGCGTTTTGCATCGACGTCCGGTCCGAGGTCTTCCGCCGTGCGCTGGAGGCGCAGGATGCAGGCATCCAGACGCTGGGCTTTGCCGGGTTCTTCGGACTTGCCACGCTTCACCACGGGGCCGGCTCGGACGTGGGCGAAAGCCGTGGGCCGGTCCTGCTGACGCCGGGCGTGACCTCCTCCAGCGTCGAGCCGACGGCGACCGACCTTGACCGCCGCTACAAGGCGCGGGCGAAACGGGCTTGGGGGCGGTTCAAACTCGCCGCCGTGTCGTCTTTCGCCTTTGTCGAGGCGACCGGCCCGGTCTACGCGGGCAAGCTGTTGCGCGATACGCTGGCCCTTGGCGGCGCGGGGGCCAAACCGGACCCGATGCCGGAACTGGACCCAGGCGTCGACCTGCCCACGCGGGTGAAAACGGCGGCGACGATCCTGCGGGCGATGTCGCTGACCTCGGGCTTTGCGCCGGTGGTGCTGCTGGCCGGGCATGGGGCCAGCGTCACCAACAACCCGCATGAAAGCGCCCTGCATTGCGGCGCCTGTGGCGGGCACAAGGGCGATGTGAACGCGCGACTTCTGGCCGGGCTGTTGAACGATGCGAACCTGCGCAAGGACCTTGCCGGGGAAGGGATCGAGATCCCCGCCGATACGGTCTTCATTGGCGCCCTGCACGATACGACGACCGACGCGGTCACCCTTTTCGATGGCGACCTGCCCAAGGCGGGCCAAAGGCCCGACCTTGCCCCCCTGCGGCGCTGGCTGGCGGCGGCGGGGCGTCAGGCGCGGACCGAACGGGCCGCCCGCCTGCCGCGCGCCCGTGGCGAAGGCGACGTGTTGCGCCGGGCCGCTGACTGGTCGGAACTGCGGCCGGAATGGGGACTGGCGGGGTGCCGGGCCTTCATCGCGGCCCCGCGCGGGCGGACCGATGGCACGGGGCTGGACGGCCGGGCCTTCCTGCACAGCTACGACTGGCAACAGGACGACGGGTTCCGGGTGCTGGAACTGATCCTGACCGCGCCTGTTGTCGTGGCCAGCTGGATCAGCCTGCAATACTACGGATCGACCGTTGCGCCGCAGGCGTTCGGCGGCGGCAACAAGCTGTTGCACAACGTGGTCGGCGGGATCGGCGTGCTTGAGGGCAACGGCGGCGCGCCGCGCCCGGGCCTGCCGTGGCAATCGGTGCATGATGGCGAAGGGTTCCAGCACGACCCGCTGCGGCTGTCGGTGGTGGTCGAAGCCCCGCGCGAGGCCATCAGCGCGATCCTGACCCGCAATCCGCAGGTTCGGGCGCTGTTCGACAACGGCTGGTTGCATTTGCTGGCGATGGGGGACGACGGGCGGTTGGACTGGCGCTATGTCCCGGGCGGGTCCTGGGCACCCATGCGGGATCAGGCCGATGCCCGGCCCGCGATGGCGGCGGAATAAACGAAAAAGGGCCGGTCAAACCGGCCCTTTTCACATCTGCAAGACCTGTCAGCCCAGCTGATCCTTGACCAGCGGCCCGACCTTGCCGAAATCCATCTGCCCGGTATAGCGGGCCTTCAAGGCGCCCATGACCTTGCCCATGTCGCGGATGCTGGTGGCGCCAACCTCGGCGATTGCATTGGTGACGGCCTTGGTCACCTCGTCCTCGGACAGCTGCCGGGGCAGGAATTCCTCGATCACTCGGACTTCGGACAGTTCCTTTTCCGCCAGTTCCAGCCGGCCGCCCTCTTCATAGGCGCGGGCCGATTCATGGCGTTGCTTGACCATCTTGCCAAGGATGCCAAGGATCATGTCGTCGCCGACCTCGCCCTCGTCGCCGTCGCCACGGGCGGCAATCTCGCGGTCCTTGATCGCGGCGTTGATCAGCCGCAGGGTCGAAAGCCGTTCGGTGTCCTTGGCCTTCATCGCCTCTTTCAGGGCGTCGCTGACCCGCTGTCGCATTTCCATCGTTTCGGTTCCCGATTGTCCCATCCGTTTGCGCAAACGCAGGCCGTTCCTTTATCCTGACGGGGCAGGGGTTACAACCTTTCGAAGCGACAGGCAGTCGCAACGGCACGACCTTGCCGCAAAGGGGCTTTGGCCCCTTGACCCCCCCGCCGCCAGACCTTAGGACCGCAACAATTTGCGCAAATGGGAGTCGTGTGATGCCGGATCGGAACCAGAAGAAACCGACTGCCTGCCTCGCCCTTGCCGATGGCACCGTGTTCTTCGGCAAAGGATTTGGTGCAACCGGGCAGGCCGAGGCGGAATTGTGCTTTAACACCGCCATGACCGGGTATCAGGAAATCATGACCGACCCGTCCTATGCCGGGCAGATCGTGACCTTTACCTTCCCGCACATCGGCAACGTCGGCGTGAACGTCGAAGACGATGAAACCGCTGAACCGGTCGCGTCCGGCATGGTGGTGAAATGGGACCCGACCGAGCCGTCGAACTGGCGCGCGACCGAAAACCTGACCGCATGGCTGACCGCCAAGGGCCGGATCGGCATCGGCGGCATCGACACCCGCCGCCTGACCCGCGCGATCCGCCAGCAGGGCGCGCCGCATGTGGCGCTGGCCCATGATCCCGAAGGCAACTTCGACGTCGAGGCACTGGTCGCCGCCGCCCGCGGGTTCAAGGGGCTGGTCGGGCTGGATCTGGCCAAGGACGTGACATGTGCCCAGTCCTACCACTGGAACGAAATGCGCTGGGCCTGGCCCGAGGGCTACCTGCCGCAAGAAGCCCCACGTCACAAGGTCGTCGCGCTGGACTATGGCGCAAAGCGTAACATCCTGCGCTGCCTTGCCAGTGCCGGCTGCGATGTGACCGTCCTGCCCGCGACCGCCACGGCGGACGAGGTGCTGGCCCACAACCCCGATGGCGTCTTCCTGTCCAACGGCCCCGGCGACCCTGCGGCGACCGGTACCTATGCCGTGCCGATGATTCAGGAAATCCTGAACAAGACCGACCTGCCGGTCTTCGGGATCTGCCTTGGGCACCAGATGCTGGCGCTGGCGCTGGGCGCCAAGACCATCAAGATGAACCACGGCCACCACGGGGCGAACCACCCGGTGAAGGACCACGAAACCGGCAAGGTCGAGATCACCTCGATGAACCACGGCTTCGCGGTGGACAGCCAGACCCTGCCCGACGGCGTGCGCGAAACCCATACCTCGTTGTTCGACGGGTCGAACTGCGGGATCCGCATGACCGACCGGCCGGTATTCAGCGTGCAGCACCACCCCGAAGCCAGCCCCGGCCCGCAGGACAGCTTCTACCTGTTCGAACGGTTCGCCGATGCGATGGAGGCCCGAAAGGGCTGACAAAAGGGGGCCGAACAGGGTAGGATGGGCGCATGGATCATCCGTTGATTGACCTGATCACCGCCCGCATCCGCGCGGCCGAGGCCGAGGGGCAGTTCGACAACCTGCCCGGCGCGGGAAAACCGCTGCCGCCCTGCGATGACCCGGAAAACGCGCTGATCAACCGGCTGATGAAGGAAAACGGCGCGACGCCGGAATTCGTCAGCCTGTCGCGGGAACTTCAGCGCCTGCGCGAGGAATTGCGCGATACCGGCGACCGAACCCGCCGCCAGGACATCATGAAAGAGATGTCGATGATGGAAGCGAAAATCGCAATCGCACGTCAGGCCTGGCGGAAATAAGCACGGCCCGCCGCAAGGCAGCAGGCCGTGACAACCATATCAATGCGCCGGTTTGATGAAGGTGCCGTTGCGCAGGTCGCGCATCGCCTGCCGCAGTTCGTCCTGCGTGTTCATCACGATCGGTCCGTGCCAGGCCACGGGTTCCTGGATCGGCGCGCCCGAGATCAGCAGGAACCGGATGCCCTCTGGCCCGGCCTGCACTGTCACCTCCTCGCCCGTGCCGAAGCGGACCAGCGTGCGGTTGCCCGACAGGTCGCGGATGTTGACCTCTTCGCCCATGACCTCTTTTTCCAGCAGGACGCCGAAGGGGTCCGACGCATCAGCGAACTTGCCCGATCCGTTGAAGATATAGGCGAAGGCCCGGCGGTAGGTGTCGATCTTGAACGTCTTCTTCACCCCGGCAGGGACAAAGATATCAAGGTATTGCGGGTCGGCGGCGATCCCGTCGACCGGGCCGGACTGGCCCCAGAAACTGCCGACAATCACCTTCACCCGCGTGCCGTCATCGTCGATGATTTCGGGAATGTCCTTGCCCTTCACGTCCTGATAGCGCGGCGCGGTCATCTTCAGCGACGAGGGCAGGTTCGCCCAAAGCTGGAACCCGTGCATCTGGCCCGCGATGTTCCCCTTGGGCATCTCCTGATGCAGGATGCCCGACCCGGCGGTCATCCATTGCACATCGCCCGCGCTCAGCGTGCCCTCGTTGCCAAGGCTGTCGCCATGTTCGACGGTGCCCTGCAGGACATAGGTGATCGTTTCGATCCCCCGGTGCGGGTGCCACGGGAAGCCGCGCAGGAAATCCTCGGGCCGGTCATTGCGGAAATCATCGAACAGCAGGAAGGGGTCCAGCTCGGTCGGGTCCTGAAACCCGAAGGCGCGGTGCAGCTTCACGCCTGCGCCCTCCATCGTGGGCATGGCCTTGCGCAGTTCGACTGTGGGACGAATGGACATGGTGTGTCTCCTTTCATGACCCAAGGTAGGGCGCGGCGGCCGGGTCGGCAATCTGGCGGGCTGTGTGCAGGCGCATGGTGCCCCTGCGCAAATGATAGAAGCACTGGCAATGGTCCCGAAGCGCGGGTAGGGGTGGGGCGACATTTCCGCCAACAAAGGTGCCCGCCCATGTTCCATCCCGACGACAGCGGAGTCTACGCCCGCACCGCCGCATCTCCCGGCCGGCGATGGCTGGGGGTGGGGATGCAATACCTGCTGGGGCTGCTCGTGCTGTATGTTCTTCTGATGCAGCCGCCCGCGCCGGTCTGGGCCGTGCTGATGGCGGCGGTCGGGATCGGGGCGCTTGTGCTTGGGGAACGGATGCGGCGGGCCACCACCCGCGCGCTGGAACTGCGGGCCGAGACGCTTTGCGACGATACCGGACAGGTCATCGCCCGCATCGAGGATGTCGTGGCGGTCGAACGGGGGGTCTTCGCCTTCAAGCCGTCCAACGGTTTCGTGCTGGTGATGAAGGAAAAGGGAAGCCGCGCCTGGGCGCCCGGCCTGTGGTGGCGCGCCGGTCGGCGGGTCGGCATCGGCGGGGTGCTGCCGCAGGCCGAAACCAAGTTCATGGCCGAGGTGATCGCGACCTGGATCGCGCAGCGCGGCTGATCCCGGTCAGCAGGTGGCGGTGGTATAGTCGCCGTCGTTCACGCTGTTCCAGCACAGCTGATCCGGGGTGAAACGCGGCCGCGTGAAGACCATGTTCTGGAATGTGAACGCATCAAGCCCGATGGAAAAGATCGGCTCGTAGGCGATCCAGTTTTCATACAGGATCAGGATTTCATTGTCCGGCATGACCGGCAGGCGGTCGCGCATGGACAGAAGGGTTGCAGTGGTCAACGGGTTTGCGCCGCCTTGCTGCTGGGACCAGACGACATTATAGGCGTCCGCCCCCTCATCATAGCGGATAACCGTAACCCGGATGCGGCTGTCGTGGTTGGAAGAGGTCAGCGCCTCTTGCAGCCGGTGCAGTGACGTCAGGTATTCGGGCGTCACATAGCCCGACTCGCGGCTGAGCGCGTCCGAGATGGTAAAGGCGGCCTTCAGGTTGTTCGACTGGGACCGGAACGCATCGAAATAGACAAAGGTCGCCAGCACCGCCCAGAACAGTACCGGGAAGACAAGGATCGCCTCGACCGCGATCGAACCCTGATCGTCACGCCGGAACCGGCGCAGGAAATTGTGAAGGGGGGCCAACATCCTACAGGGGCTCCATCACGAAGGCGCTGAGCGAGACCAGCGCATATTGATCGCCCGACTGACGCGGGATGTGATAGCCGATCCCGGTCGTCGGAAAGATCGGGCTGAACAGCGAACAGGCCCGCAGCACCATCAGCTGGTTTTGCTGGCCGCTTGAAAATGACCGCACCGGGGCAAAGGGCTGATCCACATCGACGCAATCCGCGCGCGTGTTGAAATCGGCCCAGTCGCGCGGGTTCAGCACGATCATTTCCAGCTTCAGGCTTTCCATGCAGTTCGGGATGATCCCGGCCCCATTGCAGATCATCCGCTTGACCTGATCATGGGTGGGGGTGACTGCGGTGTTCAGGCGGATTTCCCGGATCGTCATGTCCAGTGCCCGTTCCAGCATCGCGTGGCGCGTCATCATCAGCCCCAGTTCAAAGGCCGAAACGAACAGGATCATGAAGGCCGGGAAGACCAGCACGAATTCGACCGAGGCGGTCCCGTCTTCGCCACGCCGGAAGACTCTGAACAGGTTGAAGATGCGGCGGATCATTGGGTGAGCTTCAGCTGGCGGATGTCGGTCGCGATGGCCGAGAAGGCGTCGGCAATATTCGTGCCCGAGGCGATGAAGAAATGGTTGGGCGAACTGGCGCAATTCTCCAGCGTGGCTTGACCATGCGCCGGCGCCTCGAAGGCGACCGTGTAGATGACGATCCCCGACTGACGGGCGGCCGCGCAGATGTTGGCCAGCCGGCTGTCGGCGCTGGCGCCGCCGACAATCGCGGTCAGGGCGTAGTCGGTGGAAACGTAGGTATCATAGCTCAGCCAGCCATTCTGGTAGGGCTCGTAGAACAACTCGTTGTTCACCCGGCTGTAGACCCAGGTTGCAAAGATGTCCTGCCAGCTCAGATGCCGGACCTGACTGGAATAGTCTATTCCGTGGCCGGGCGTGGCCACCACCCGCGACTCGGAGCGGTAGTTCGGGTAGCCTTGGGGATAGTCGTAAACCGGCGGGCTGTAGGAATTGTAGTAGCCCTGCGCCAGCCAGTAGAACCGGTCGTCGTTTCGGCTCTTGGTGTTGGCGCCGGACACCTGAATCGAGAACCGGCTGCGCGGCACATCGCCAATCGGCTGAGTCGGGTAGTCCTTGTTGATCCAGACGATGGACAGGTCTTCCTTGAAGGTGTCGATCAGATCGTATTCGGTCGTGTTCTGCCCGTCCGTCATCAGGACCATGACCTTCATCACTTCGGCGCTGATGGGGTCCAGCGGCCGGTTCGACACCTGCGTGCCGGAACCGACAACGGCCTGAACAACATTCTGCATTCCGGGATCGAGCATGGCCGCGCCCCATTTGGCGCCAAGGTCGATGGCGGTGTTGCCAAAGGGCTGCAACCCGTTGATCGCACCATGCAGGTCGGATTCGCTGGTTGAATGCACGACCATCTCGTTCTCGGTCCCGGGGAAGCACCACGGGCGGGTGATCGGCGTGGCATAGTAATTCGTGCTGGCGCCGTAGTCGAAATGCGCCAGCCGCTCATAGGTCAGCGACTGATTGAAGCTAGCGGATGAAAACTCGCTATCGGGGAAGATCAGGCAGCTGGAGTAGTCGTGGGTGTTGGTTACATTCAGTTGCGCGACCACATCAGCGCCCGGGTTCACGACCGCCGAATAGGCGATCATCGACACGCTGACCAGCGCGCCGGTCGATGGGTCGTTATTGCTCAGAACCGTCGAGACGAATTCGCGGGCGGCGGGCTTGAGGTTTTCAAACCGGCTGTTGGACAGCATCGACGACGACACGTCGAGGATCAGCGAGACCTCGACCTCCTTCACCCGCTCTTCGGCGGTGCCCGCTGCGGGGGCCGACAGGACGGGCGTCACCGGGGTATAGGGGTCCGCCTCGCCCGAGAACACGTTGAGAAGCCCCCCGAACAGCATCGGCGTGTCCACATGAGCGGTGGCCGAAACCGTGCGGAAGTTCAGCCCTTCGTCCACCATGATGTCGGCGGGGTCGATGGCATAGCCGAGGCCTGATTTTTCGAAATAGTCCACAACCACGTCGCGGGCGGGAAGCGTCTGGTCAAGGTCGGCCGCAGCAAGGACCGCGCGGTCCAGCGTGCCCTGAAGCCGCGTGCGGTTGGTCTCGAAGCGCATCAGGTCCACGGCAAGACCGGCCGCGGCCAGCATGAGTACGAAAATCACCATCGCAAAGATGATGATCCCGCCATCTTCGGACCTACGGAAAGCTCCTCCCCCTGGCAGCGACCTGATTACGGACCTGCCCGGGACACATGGGCGACGTACACACATTGTTAACCTATCCTCGATGACGGTCCGGACTGCAGGCAGACTCGGGCCTTTGGTAAGGTTTGTCGCAAATCCTCATGGCAATAATTGGGCGGAGTCAGGCGAAACCTGGGCCGATTTTCGGGGCAACCGGAAACAGTCCGCCAGGTTTGCCCATCAGTTATGCCGGATTGATGACAGTCGCCGGATATGCGGCAGGCAACCTAAGACTCGAAGTTCTTCCAAATTCGTTAAAAGGGTCCACCTTGGACACAGTGCCTTCCAAGTTTTGCCTCATTTCGCCTCCAGATTGACCGTCTAGTGAAAGAGTCATGAGCGATCTTGAGATGAAATATGTAGCGGCATCAGAATGGGCCCGCCGGTTCCGGAAAGAGGAAACCGGCTCTGCGACCGTTGAAGCGGTGCTTTGGCTGCCGCTGTTCGTCGTCGTCTTTGTGATGATCGCGGACGTGTCCTTCGTCTTCCATCGTCAATCGCAAATGATGCGCATCGTGCAGGATGCAAACCGGGCCTTCTCGGTCGGGCGCCTGTCGAGCGAAGCAGAAACGGAAAACTTCGTCACCGATGCGCTTGCCGGCCTGAGCGAATCCGCCGTTGCGGTGACGACGCTGAACGCCGGGGTCATTTCGACCAGCGTGCAGGTGCCCGTGACTGACATGGTCGCCGTCGGCTTCTTCAATTTTCTCAGCGGCTACAACGTAGAAGTGTCATCTGAACACTATCTGGAGTACTGATCATGTGGATGAATGCAATCGGTCGTAAGTTCCGCGCGTTCTTCAAAGACGAAGAAGGCGGCATGGCCATCTTCGGGCTCTACATCTTCATGGCGATGGCGATCATGGCCGGTGTCGCGATCGACACGTCGAACCTTTTCACCGCCCGGACCCAGCTTCAGATCACCGCCGACATGGCGGCGCACGCCGCACTGTATACCCGCGATACCGAAGATGCGGCGACGGCCCGTCTTGCCGCGCTAGAAGTGGTCGAGGCCACCATGCCGCAAAGCCGCTACGGGATCGTGCTGACCGCCGAGGATATCCAGTTCGGCTACTATGATCGCGACAGCGATACATTCACGGTTGATAATGACAGCCGCGATGCCGTGCTGGTCACCAGCACCCGCCTGTCTGAAAAGGCAAACCCGGTGTCCAGCTTCCTGCTGCAATTCGCCGGTCTGTCGAATTGGGACATCGGGGTGCAGTCGGTCTTTACCACCTTCCGCCCGGCCTGTTTCCGCGAAGGGTTCGTCGCTGACGGCGTCGTCGACCTGCAATCGAATAACGCCTACACCAACGGGTTCTGTATCCACTCGAACAGCCATGTGTCGCTGAATTCGAACAACACCTTCGAGGCGGGGACCGTGGTTTCCATGCCCAACACCACCGACCTGGAACTGCCGACCTCGGGCTGGGAAACCAACGAAGGTCTGGACGCGGCCCTGCGGTCCGGCGCTTACCGGTTGCGGATCATCAACAAGCTTTACGACATCATCGACGGGCTTGCGAACATGGACCCGGAATATCTGCCCGACTACATCGACGCCACGCAGCCGCCGGTGTCCGTCCGGGTGCGCAATGGCCGCGGTCTGTCGATGGCGGATCTGACCCCGAACCGGGTCAACATCGTGGGCTGCCATTCGAACGGCGTCCTGACGTTGAACAACGGCCAGTCGGGCACCATGACAATCAACAACGTGGTCATCCTGGCGGCCTGTGAATTGAAATTGGACCAGAGCCTGATCATCGAAGACGCGATCATCGCGACCACGAACCCCTATATCAAGTCGATCACGGCCAGTTCCAACGTCCAGATCGGCCGCAACGACAACTGCGCCAGCGGTGGCAGTGCCCAGATCCTATCCCTTGGGGGCATGGAGTTCAGCTCGGGCCTCAGCATCTTCGGAAGCCAGCTTCTGGCCGAGAAGGACATCGTTTTCACGGCCAACGCGGACGGTATTCAGGGCGCGTCGATCGTGTCGGGCGGTGTGGTCAGCGGCACGTCGAACATGAACATGGGCTTCTGCGGCACCGGCATGGAAAACAACTTCGAGGCAGAATACTTCCGCCTCGCCCGCTAGGCGCTACGAAAAGAACAGCAGGCAGGCGGTCTTCGGGCCGCCTGTTCCTTTTTGACCCATGGCCCCGTTTTTTCGGGGTCGCAGACAGCGTATTTTTGTCGGCTCCGACCGTTGAACCACTGGCTTGAATTGATAGTGTCGCGCGCAGGACCGGCCCGTCAGGGCCGCAGATGCGAAGGGGCGTTCGATGGGCTATTCCGGGTTCAGGGTGCTGAAGGAAGGGCTGTTTGGCCAGAAAGGGTGGAAACCCGTCTGGCGCGATCCAGAGCCGAAGCCCGAATATGACGTGATCATCATCGGCGGCGGCGGGCACGGGCTGTCCACGGCCTACTATTTGGCCAAGAACCATGGCATCACCAATGTCGCGGTGCTGGAACGGGGCTACCTCGGCGGTGGCAACATCGGCCGCAACACGACCATCGTGCGCGCCAACTATTTCCTTCAGGGCAACTCGGAATTCTATTCCCACTCGCTCAAGCTTTGGGAAGGGCTGGAACACGAACTGAACTACAACGTGATGCATTCGCAGCGCGGGCTGATCAACCTGTTCCATTCCGATGGCCAGCGGGATGCCTTTGTCCGGCGCGGCAATTCCATGGTCAATCAGGGCGACGACGCGATCCTTCTGGACCGTGAAGGGGTGCGCAAACACCTGCCCTATCTTGATTTCGACAACCACCGTTTCCCGATCTACGGGGGGCTCTATCACCCGCGCGGCGGCACCGCCCGGCACGACGCCGTGGCCTGGGGCTATGCCCGCGGGGCCGACCGGCGCGGCGTGGACCTGATCCAGAACTGCGAAGTCACCGGCATCGACATCCAGAACGGCAAGGTCACGGGCGTTCAGACCTCGCGCGGGGCGATCAAGGCCAAGAAGGTGGCGATGGTCGTCGCGGGCCGGTCCAGTCAGGTCGCGGCGATGGCCGGGATGCGCCTGCCGATCGAAAGCCACGTCTTGCAGGCCTTTGTCACCGAAGGGCTGAAGCCGGTCATCGACCATGTGGTCAGCTTTGGCATGGGCCATTTCTACATCAGCCAGTCGGACAAGGGCGGGCTGGTGTTCGGGGGCGATCTGGATTTCTACAGCTCCTACGCACAGCGCGGCAACCTGCCGATGGTCGAACATGTGATGGAGGCGGGGATGTCGCTGATGCCGATGATCGGCAAGGCGAAGGTGCTGCGCAGCTGGGGCGGGATCATGGACATGTCGCCCGACGGCTCGCCAATCATCGACAAGACCCATGTGGACGGGCTGTTCCTGAACTGCGGCTGGAACTACGGCGGGTTCAAGGCGGTGCCTGCCTCGGGCTGGTGCCTTGCGCATCTCATGGCCACCGGAAAACCGCATGACGTGGCCGCGAAATACCGCCTCGACCGGTTCGAAACCGGCCGCAGCATCATGGATGAAGAGGGCAAAGGCTCTCAGCACAACCTGCATTAGGAGACGGGCACATGCGTATCACCTGCCCACATTGCGGCACGCGCGACGGGCGCGAGTTCACCTATCAGGGGGCTGCCGAGATCCTGAACCGCCCCGACCGGGACGCCGATCTGGCGGTCTGGGCCGACTACCTGCACAACCGCGACAACCCCGCCGGCGACACCCGCGACATGTGGTATCACAACCCCTGCGGCGCATGGGTGGTCGTTGACCGCAACACCGTGACCCATGCCGTGCAGGGGTCCACGCTCGCCTCGGAGGCCCGGACATGAGAGTCGCAGGCAAGGGTCTGATCGACCGCTCCCGCTCTGTCCCGTTCGAGTTCGATGGCGAACGGATGACCGGCCACGTGGGCGATACGCTCGCCTCGGCGCTTTTGGCCAATGACGTGCGGCTGATCGGGCGGTCGTTCAAATACCACCGCCCGCGCGGCATCCTGACCGCCGGTTCGGAAGAACCCAACGCGCTGGTGACCATCGGCAACGGGGCCGCGACGGACCCCAACGTGCGGGCCACCACGCAAGAGCTGTTCGAAGGGCTGACCGCCCGCAGCCAGAACCGCTGGCCCTCGCTGCGGTTCGACCTTCTGTCGGTCAACGACCTTGTGTCGCCCTTCCTTGGCGCGGGGTTCTACTACAAAACCTTCATGTGGCCGCGCAGCTTCTGGGAAAAGGTCTATGAACCCTTCATCCGCCACGCCGCCGGTCTGGGCGCGCTGAGCGAGGAATCGAACGCGGACCATTACGAAAAGGCCTTTGCCTTCTGCGACGTTCTGGTGATCGGGGCCGGGCCTGCCGGGCTGATGGCGGCGCTGACCGCCGCGCGGGCCGGGCTGGACGTGATCCTGGCCGATGAAGACAGCCAGATGGGGGGGCGGCTTCTGGCCGAAACCCATCAGGTCAACGGGATGGCCGGTGCCGACTGGGCCGCGCAGGTCGTGGCCGAACTGGCGGGGATGGACAACGTCCGCCTGATGACCCGCACCACCGTCACCGGGGCCTTCGACCAAGGCACCTTTGGCGCGCTGGAACGGGTCAGCCACCACCGGGCGCGGGCCGACGGGCTGCCGCGCGAATGCTTCTGGCGGATCGTGGCGCAGCGGTCGATCCTGTGCGCCGGGGCGCTGGAACGCCCCATCGCGTTTCCCAACAACGACCGACCCGGCATCATGACCGCCGGGGCGGTGCGCGCCTACCTCAACCGCTGGGGGGTCGTGGGCGGCAAAGAGGTCGCGATCTTCGGCAACAACAACGACGCGCATCAGACCGCGCGCGATCTGACCGCCGCCGGGGTCAAGGTGACGGCCCTGATCGACAGCCGCGCCGATGCGGATGTGTCGGGCGATTTCCCGGTCTATACCGGTGCGCAGGTGGTTCAGACCGCCGGGCGGCTGGGACTGGACAGCGTGACCATCGACCAGAACGGCAAGCGGACGAAAATCCGCGCCGATGTTCTGGGCATGTCCGGCGGCTGGAACCCGACCGTGCACATGACCTGCCACATGAACGGGCGGCCCGTCTGGAACGAGGCGATCCAAAGCTTCGTGCCACGGCCCGACATGATCCCCGGGATGACCGTGGCTGGGGCGGCGAACGGAACCTTCTCGACCCACGGCTGCCTGTCCGCCGGGGCCGAGGCCGCCAATGCGGTCGCGCAGGATCTGGGCAAGAAGGCGCAGAAGATCGACCTGCCGCAGGCCGAAGATGCGCCCTATCGCCTGACGCCCCTTTGGGCGGTCGAAGGCAAGGGCCGCAAATGGCTGGACTTCCAGAACGACGTGCATGTGAAGGACGTGCGGCTGGCGGCGCAGGAAAACTTCCGCTCGGTCGAACATATGAAGCGCTACACGACGCAGGGCATGGCCACCGATCAGGGCAAGAACTCGAACGTCTCCGCCCTTGCGGTGCTGGCCGATGCAACGGGCCGGGGCATTCCCGAAACCGGCACGACGACCTTCCGGCCGCCCTATTCCCCGGTCGCCATCGCGGCGATGGGGGCGGGTGGGCAGGCGGCGGGGTTCGCCCCGCAGCGGTTCACCACCAGCCATGACGCCAGCACCGAACGCGGCGCCCCGATGATCGAGGCGGGGCTGTGGTATCGCCCCTCCTACTTCCCGCGCGCCGGCGAAACACACTGGCGGCAATCCTGCGACCGCGAGGTCAACATGGTGCGCGAGGCGGTGGGGATCTGTGATGTGTCGACCCTTGGCAAGATCGACATTCAGGGGCCGGACGCGGCCGAATTCCTTGATTTTGTCTATGCCAACACCTTTGGTACGCTGAAGGTCGGAAAGGTCCGCTATGGGCTGATGCTGCGCGAAGACGGGCACGTGATGGACGACGGCACCACCGCGCGTCTGGGCGAAAACCACTACGTGATGACCACGACCACCGCCGCCGCCGGTCTGGTGATGAGCCACCTTGATTTCGTCGCTCAGGCGCTGCGGCCCGATCTGGACGTGCAGATCGTCTCGGTCACCGAACAATGGGCGCAGTTCGCCGTTGCCGGTCCGAAATCGCGGGACCTGCTGAACGGGGTGCTGGACGCGGCCATCGACGACGACACGATGCCCTATATGGGCTGTGCGGCGGTTGGGGTGTCCGGGGTGGAAGGGCGGCTGTTCCGCATCTCCTTCTCGGGCGAACACGCCTACGAAGTGGCCGTGCCTTCGCGCTATGGCGAAAGCCTCTACCGGCTGCTGCTGGCACAGGCCGAAATGCTGGGCGGCGGTCCCTACGGGATGGAGGCGCTGAACGTCCTGCGGATCGAGAAGGGGTTCATCACCCACGCCGAGATCCACGGGCGGACCACGGCCTTTGACATCGGCATGGACCGGATGGTCAGCCAGAAGAAGGATTGCATCGGCAACGCCCTGTCGCGGCGTCCGGGGCTGATCGACGAGGACCGGGAGCAGCTTGTCGGGCTGAAACCCAATGGCGCGTCAAAGCAACTGACCGCGGGCGCACATCTGTTCAACCCCGGCGACAAGGCCGAACGGGTCAACGATCAGGGCTATGTGACCAGCGTCTGCTATTCGCCCACGCTGGGGACGATGCTGGGGCTTGGGTTCCTGAAAGGGGGCCGGGCACGGATCGGGCAGACGGTGCGGCTGGTCGATCACCTGCGCGGGGTCGAAACTCTGTGCGAGGTCTGTGACCCGGTATTCTTCGACCCGGAAGGAGGGCGGCTTCGTGGCTAAACTGATTGCGAAAACCCCGTGCGAGGGGCTGCTGCCCAAGACGATCGGCACCGTAGAGCTGTCCGAGGTCGTGATCGACCGGGCCTGGTCCGTGGCCCCCTTCAAAGGGCAAGAGGCGGCGGTCAGCGAGGCGCTGACCAAGGCGCTGGGGGTCGGATACCCGGCCGCGAACCGGGCGCTGTCCAAGGGCGGCGCGCGGGCGATCTGGGCCGGCGCGGGCCGGGCGCTGGTGATCGGCGCGGAAATGCCGGACCTGTCGGGGCTGGCGGCGGTGACGGATCAGGGCGACGGGATCGCCGCGGTCCGGATCGACGGGGCCGGGGCCGAGGCGGTGCTGGCCCGGCTGGTGCCGCTGGACCTGCGGGCGGGCAGCTTCAAGCGCGGGCACACCGCGCGAAGCTTCGTCAACCACATGACGGCCAGCGTCACCCGGCTGGGACCGACCAGTTTCGAGGTGATGGTCATGCGGTCGATGGCGCGCACACTGGTGCACGACCTGACCGAGGCCGCAACCGGCGTCGCCGCGCGGGCCGTCTAGGGGCGGTGGGTTAAAACCCACCTTACGTCAGGGGCTCTGCCCCTCTGGCCCTTTCGGGCCATTCACCCCGGAGTATTTGGGGCAAAATGAGAGTCCCTTCTTCTTTGGGTTCAAAATATCCTCGGGGGGTCCGGGGGGCGAAGCGCCCCCGGGTAAGGTGGGTCTTGACCCACCAGCCCCCTTGCCGCCAGCCGGTGGAAGGCCGATATTGCCCCCCATGAGCCTGCCCCCCGGATTCCTTGATGAGCTGCGTGGCCGCCTGTCCCTTGGGCAGGTCGTGGGCCGCAAGGTCATGTGGGACACCCGCAAGTCCAATCAGGCCAAGGGCGACCTTTGGGCCCCATGCCCCTTCCATCAGGAAAAGACCGCCAGCTTCCACGTCGATGACCGCAAGGGCTATTACTACTGCTTTGGCTGCCACGCGAAGGGCGACGCGATTTCCTTTGTCCGCGAGACAGAGAACGTCAGCTTCATGGAGGCGATCGAGATCCTTGCCCGCGAGGCCGGGCTGCCCATGCCCGAGCGCGACCCGCAGGCGCAGGAAAAGGCAGACCGCCGCACCCAGCTGGCCGAGGTGATGGAAGAGGCGGTGAAATTCTACCGCCTGCAGCTGAAGACCGGGGCCGGGGCCGAGGCGCGCGATTACCTTGCCCGGCGCGGGTTGTCGGAGGCGGCGCAGGACCGTTGGGGCATCGGCTTTGCCCCGCCCGGATGGGAGGCCCTGCGCGAGCATCTGACGGCCAAGGGGATCGAGGCGGAGTTGATCCTTGCCGCCGGTCTGGCGCGACCTTCGGACAAGGGCCGCGCCCCCTATGACACCTTCCGCAACAGGATCATGTTCCCGATCCGGGACCTGCGCGGGCGCTGCATTGCCTTTGGCGGCCGGGCGATGGACCCCAATGACAACGCCAAGTACCTGAATTCGCCCGAAACCGAACTGTTCGACAAGGGCCGCAGCCTCTACAACCACGCCCCCGCGCGCGAGGCGGCGGGCAAGGGCCATCCGCTGATCGTGGCCGAGGGCTATATGGATGTCATCGCCCTGTCCGAGGCTGGGTTCCCCGCCGTGGTCGCCCCGCTTGGCACCGCCATTACCGAGGATCAGCTGCGGCTGATGTGGCGCATGGCGCCGGAACCGGTGATCGCGCTGGATGGGGATACGGCGGGCTTGCGGGCGGCTGACCGGCTGATCGGTCTAGCTCTCAAGGAGCTGAGTGGGCATAACAGTCTGTTCTTTCTTGAGATTCCGGGGGGCCAAGATCCGGACGATTTTCTCAGGGCGGATTCAGAGACTGGCCGAAAAGAAAGGCGGCAGGCGTTCCAGGAGTTGCTAGACGGCGCTATGCCGCTGGTCCGCAAATTGTGGAATTCAGAGTTCGGCAAACGTTCAACTGAAACACCCGAACAGAAAGCGGACCTCGACAAGAGACTACGCGGGCTTGTCGCTCAGATTCCTGACCCTGACGTCAGGAAATATTACGGGGAGGCGCTCAAGCAATATAGATTTGAGGCGTTTAGGCCCCAGAACTGGGCTCCAGAATTCAAGCGCAAGCCCCAACGCGCTGCCACGACGGCGGAAGCAAAATCGTCGCTTTTGGCTAGCGGCGTATCCGAGGCGCAGTTGTTTCTTGCGAGAGATCGTATCGTCGCTGGAATTTGTCTCGCGAATCCTTTGGCAACGAGAGAGTTTCGGGACGGCTTGGAACGATTTGATGTGGTTGACGCGAATGCACGAACAATCATTGACGCCGTTTTGGGCTTTGAAGCTGATGATGAAGGAGAGGCCTTTATCAATGCGATACGTGCTGCTGTGGGGAACGCGACAGTGGAACGAATTCTTTTTGATCCACTTGTCAAAATCCAACCAGTAGTCCGCGAGAACTACCCTTTGGACATTGTAAAGCATGAGTTCGCTTACCATATCGCGATTGTAACCTCGCGCCGGGCTCAGCTCGTGGAGAAGGCTGAGGCCGAAGAAGACATTGACCACCTAGCGAATGAAACACTTACATTCCGACTTCGTCAGGCCGGTCTGCTGGTTGACCGAGCTATGAAGGGTGGAGGGGAAGACCGGGCCGAGTTTGAAACCGGCCCGAATGGCGCCCGGATGAAGAAAGAGGAACGAACCGCCTTTGACCGCCTTTTGTCCCAGATCGACTATTCCAAGGGCAGCGGAAAGCGCCGCCCGCACTAGCCCTGCAACAGTTGATTGAAAATACAGGCCGGGTGGTTGCGAATCACCGGCATGCAAGATTGATTCGGCACGAACGAATCGCCTGATTCGAACGACGGCGGCCAAAGGCCCGCCCCAGCAGCCCGTGAAGGAGCCATCATGGCCGCGAAAGACACCGACGACAACGCCAAGACCGACGATCAGGACAACGACATTTCGATGGATGTCAGCCAGGCCGCCGTCAAGAAGATGATCGCCGAGGCCCGCGAACGTGGCTACATCACCTACGACCAGCTGAACGCCGTCCTGCCGCCCGATCAGGTCTCGTCCGACCAGATCGAGGACGTGATGTCGATGCTGTCCGAAATGGGCATTCAGGTGACCGAGGACGACGAAGAGGCGGAAGAGACCGACGAGAACAGCAGCTCCACCGATGTGGTTGCGGTCAGCGGTGGCCGCGACGTGGCCCTGTCGTCGGGCGAAACCGAAAAACTGGACCGGACCGACGACCCGGTACGCATGTATCTGCGCGAAATGGGCAGCGTCGAACTCCTGTCCCGCGAGGGCGAGATCGCCATTGCCAAGCGGATCGAGGCCGGCCGCAACACGATGATCCTTGGGCTGTGCGAAAGCCCGCTGACCTTCCAGGCGATCACCATCTGGCGCGACGAACTTCTGTCCGAAGACATCCTGCTGCGCGACGTGATCGACCTCGAAGCGACCTTTGGCAACCAGATGGACGAGGACGAGGACGAACCCGTCGTCGATACCACCGCCACCGGGACCGCCGAGAAGAAGGAAGACAGCCCCGAGCTGGACGCCGATGGCAACCCGATTGCCAGCGATGACGACGACGATGACGACGAACAGGCCAACATGTCGCTGGCCGCGATGGAGGCCGCGCTGAAGCCGCGCGTTCTGGACACGCTGGAAATCATCGCCCGCGACTTTGCCAAGCTGTCGGACATGCAGGACGCCCGGATGTCCGCCACCCTGAACGAGGACGACAGTTTCTCGGACGGGGACGAGGCGACCTATCAGAAACTCCGCTCCGAGATCGTTGAACTGGTGAACTCGCTTCACCTGCACAACAACCGGATCGAGGCGCTGATCGACCAGCTGTACGGGATCAACCGCCGGATCATGTCGATCGACTCCAGCATGGTGAAACTGGCCGACCAGGCCCGGATCAACCGCCGCGAGTTCATCGACGAATACCGCGGGTCCGAGCTTGACCCCAACTGGCTGGACCGCATGGCCGAGAAATCGGGCCGTGGCTGGCAGATGCTGATGGAGAAATCCACCGACAAGATCGAAGAGCTGCGCTCGGAAATGGCGCAGGTCGGCCAATATGTGGGCGTCGACATCTCGGAATTCCGCCGCATCGTGCAGCAGGTCCAGAAGGGCGAGAAAGAGGCCCGTCAGGCCAAGAAGGAAATGGTCGAGGCGAACCTGCGGCTCGTCATCTCCATCGCCAAGAAATACACGAACCGTGGCCTGCAATTCCTTGATCTTATTCAGGAAGGCAACATCGGCTTGATGAAGGCCGTGGACAAATTCGAATACCGGCGCGGCTACAAATTCTCCACCTATGCGACATGGTGGATCCGGCAGGCGATCACCCGCTCCATCGCCGATCAGGCCCGCACCATCCGTATCCCCGTGCACATGATCGAAACGATCAACAAACTGGTCCGCACGGGCCGCCAGATGCTGCACGAAATCGGCCGCGAACCGACGCCCGAGGAATTGGCCGAAAAGCTGCAAATGCCGCTCGAAAAGGTCCGCAAGGTGATGAAGATCGCCAAGGAACCGATTTCGCTCGAAACCCCAATCGGGGACGAGGAGGACAGCCAGCTTGGCGATTTCATCGAGGACAAGAACGCCGTCCTGCCGCTGGATTCTGCTATTCAAGAGAACCTGAAAGAAACCACGACCCGCGTGCTCGCCTCGCTCACCCCGCGCGAGGAACGGGTGCTGCGGATGCGGTTCGGCATCGGCATGAACACCGACCACACGCTGGAAGAGGTTGGCCAGCAGTTCAGCGTGACCCGCGAACGGATCCGCCAGATCGAGGCCAAGGCCCTGCGCAAGCTGAAACACCCCAGCCGGTCGCGCAAACTGCGGTCGTTCCTGGATCAGTAGGAGGCGAAATGCGGAAGGAAAACGAGTATTCTCCTGTCGCTCAAAGCACCTTGGAGCGCCTCCGCGATCTGGCGTCAGAATTGTTGAACGCAAAGATCGCGCCCGAGGCGCGAGATCGGATCGCGGCTGAGCTGGATCTCCACGAAGCGACCTTGAATGACGCATTCGCATATCGTCAGAAGCACGGGCCGGAACTGGGGGCTGCGGACTCTTTGGGATATTTCAGAGAGAAGCTGTGTGGCGCGATGAGCTTTGTAAGAATGGCTGTCGGCATCGATGAGCGTGGTGGATATTCAGACGAGAAGATCATCGACAATATCGATCATTACTCCTTCCTCGTTTCGCGTCTCTTGGCTGTGAACTGGTCCTCGAGGTCAGCGCGCCCCAAGACCGACCGGGTGATCCGTGAATCATCCTTTGACAATCGTGAGGCGCTACAAAGGCTCGTTGATAGGTGAGCCATTATCGGGTTACGCTTGAAGACGTTCTAGCGGCTCACAAGGAGGCTTTGACCTACGGTGGTCGTGCGGGCCTCGTAAACCTGTCTTTGGTCGAATCTGCAATCGGACGACCGTATTCTGGATATCACAGATCGATATCCAGAAAAGCGGCGGCCCTTCTTGAGGCACTGGTCAAGAACCATGGGTTTGCAGATGGAAACAAGCGCACAGCGCTTCTTGTTGTTGAATTGCTAATTCGCCGAAGTGGATATCGGCTTGTGTTGCTTGAAGGCGAGCGGTTGGACGATATCATTGTATCGACAGCTTGCGGCGATCTTCAGTTCGATTCATTACAGGTTTGGTTTCAGTCAAGGCTGGTCAGATATTCAGATCAAGACTAGCGAATGGGGCTGCGCCCGCGAACCACGCCTTGTCTAGTAGGGAGTTCATTCTGTCGATCCTATCCAAACTTTTCGGCGGCGGTAAACCAGCGCCGGAGCCCGTCGTCTACAAGGATTTCCGCATCTTTGCCGATCCGGTGAAAGAGGCGGGCGGCTATCGCATTTCCGCCCGCATCGAAAAGGACTTCCGGGGCGAGACCAAGACCCATCAGATGGTCCGCGCCGATACGGTCCCCTCGCTGGAGGAGGCGCTGGGCGCGACCGTGGACAAGGCGAAATTCTTCATCGACCAGATGGGCGACAAGATTTTCGGCTGACCGGATGCATGGGGCCTTCACCATCCGCACCTCTGGGCAGGGGCTCTATGAACTCACCGATCAGGTGGCGGATTGGGTGACGGGCTCTGGCCTCCTCACGCTGTTTGTCCGCCACACCTCCTGCTCGCTCCTGATCCAGGAAAACGCCGACCCCGAGGTGCAGACCGACCTGGCCGCGTTTTTCCACAGGCTGGTGCCGCCCACGAGTGACCCCTCCATGGCCTATCTGACCCATACCTACGAGGGGCCGGACGATATGCCAGCCCATATCAAGGCCGCGATGCTGCCGGTCAGCTTGTCGATTCCTGTCGAAAACGGGCGCATGGCGCTGGGAACATGGCAAGGAATTTACCTTTTCGAACATCGCGATCGGCCCCACCAGCGCACCGTCGCCGCCCATCTGCTGCGCGACAGATAGCCCCACGATCTGGTGGGTGACAATTCAGGCTACCCAAATCCTGCCAAGCCCCCTATAGTGACTGTGGATAACTGGGACAAAATACCCAGACGGCAGTAGATGAGGACAGGACCATGCGTTGCCCGTTTTGTGGAAACGTCGATACACAAGTGAAGGATTCACGCCCCGCCGAAGACCACGTCGCCATTCGCAGGCGGCGGTTTTGTCCGGCCTGTGGCGGACGTTTCACCACCTATGAGCGGGTGCAGCTGCGCGACCTCGTGGTGATCAAATCGAACGGCCGGCGCGAGGATTTCGACCGCGACAAGCTGGAACGGTCGATCCGCATCGCGCTTCAGAAACGCCCGGTCGAACCAGAGCGGATGGACCAGATGATTTCCGGCATCGTGCGCAGGCTGGAAAGCATGGGCGAAACCGACATCCCGTCTTCGACCATTGGCGAGATCGTGATGGAAAGCCTGGCCCGGATCGACACCGTGGCCTATGTCCGGTTTGCCAGCGTCTACAAGAACTTCCAGGCCGCCGACGACTTTGACAAGTTCATCGACGAACTGCGGCCCGATCCCAAGCCGGAAGGGTGACCCCCGCCGCTGACAGGCGGTTCATGGCGCTTGCGCTGGCCCTTGGCCGGCGCGGGCAGGGCCGGGTCTGGCCCAATCCGGCGGTGGGCTGTGTCATTGTTCGGGGCGGGCGGATCGCCGGGCGCGGCTGGACCGCCGATGGCGGGCGGCCCCACGCGGAACCGCGGGCCCTGGCGCAGGCCGGGGATGCGGCGCGCGGCGCCACCGCCTATGTCACGCTGGAACCCTGCGCCCATCACGGAAAATCACCCCCCTGTGCCGATGCGCTGATCGCAGCCGGGATCGCGCGGGTGGTTGTCGCCACCGGCGACCCGGACCCGCGCGTCGCGGGCCGGGGCATTGCCCGCCTGCGCGACGCGGGGATCGAGGTGGTCGAAGGCGTTCTGCAGGCCGATGCCGACCGCGACCATGCCGGGTTCTTCCTGCGGATCACCGAAAACCGCCCCTTCGTCACCCTGAAACTGGCCCTGTCCATCGACGGGCGGATCGCCACGGGCAGCGGCGACAGCCAATGGATCACCGGACCCGAGGCCCGGCGCATGGTCCATGCCATGCGGGCGCGGCATGATGCGGTCATGGTCGGGGCGGGCACGGCGCGGGTGGATGACCCATCGCTGACCGTGCGCGGGATCGGGATCACCCGGCAACCGGCGCGGGTCGTGGTGTCGCGCAGGCTGGACCTGCCGCGCGACGGGGTGCTGGCCCGGACCGCGCGCGAGGTGCCGCTGTTCCTCTGCCACGGGCCGGATGCCGATGTCGGCCCATGGCATGATCTTGGCGCGGTGCTGCTGCCGGTGCCGGTCGAGGGTGGTCAGGTGGACGCGGGCGCGGCCCTTTCGGCGTTGGCGGGCGAGGGGATCACGCGGGTCTTCTGCGAAGGGGGCGGGACGCTGGCCGCCTCGCTATTGTCTGCCGATCTGGTGGACGAACTGGTGGTGTTCGGCGGCGGCGTGGCCATCGGCGCCGAGGGCACGCCGGGACTGGCCGCTATGGGCATCGCCGCCCTGTCCGAGGCGCCGCGATTCAGCCTGTCCGAGACCCGGAAAGTTGCGCAAGACGTGCTGACGGTCTGGCGCAGAACTTGAACTTTTCGAACATTTCGGTCCCGGCTACCGCCATAAATGCGCGTATGTGGCAAAGGCACCTTGCAGTTTTGCAATAATGCGATTGACCCGCCCCGGGCTGGGGATCGTGCCCTCCTCCAGCCGTTCCAGCGCCACCTCGACCGGGCAGGGCAGCCCGGTCAGCGGGTCGAAATAGCGCGGGTAGTCGATCAGCGCGGCGTGGGCGAGCGCCACAAGATCGGGCCGCGCCTGCCTGTGTGGCACCGGCATGGCCCTGTCGTCGGTCAGCCCCCATCCGGCATAGAACGGCCGCCCAAGGCAGGTCACCCGCTTGCCCCGCAACAACGCCTCGAACCCGAGGGTCGAGGTGATGGTCCAGACCTCGTCGACCGCATCTATCGCCGCGACCGGATCGGTCCGGGTCAGCACGGCATCTGCCAGGTCTTCGGCCCCTGACACCGCACCCTGGCGCAAACCGGCCTCGACGTCCGGGTGCGGCTTGTACAGGATCACCGCCGCCGGATTGGCCCGACGCGCGGCCTCCAACAGGGCCTGATTTGTCTTCACCTCGCCCGCGCCAAGCTGGATCGAGGCGTCGTCTTCCACCTGTCCCGGCACAAGGATCCGGCGCCCGGCGGGCAGACCGGGGGGCAGGCCCGCGCCGCCCAGATTGTATTTGGTGACACCGGATTTCGTGATCCGCCGGATCAGGCGCTCGGCCCGCGCCCGCGCGTCCCCGGGCAATTCTTCCGCCGCTGCCTCGACCAGCCGGTCCAGCCTGCTTTCCCGCGTCGGGTCATAGTAGATGCCCAGATCGTCGCAGACGAGGCTGAGCGGCGGGATCAGGTCGGCGCCCAAGCCCCGCGACCGCAGGAACCCGTCCTCGACCCGGACCGCGGCGGGGTAGGGAGCGGATTTCCCGGCCCAGACCATCTGCCGCCGCCCGTCCTGTTCGGCCCGCGCCGTGGCGCGGTCTGGCGCATCTTCGAACACCAGTTTCCGGTGCCGCCCAAAGGCGCGCTGCAACGGCCCGCGCTTCCACAGCCGCATTCCCGAGGCGACCCAACCGCGATGGTCCTCGCGCCAGCCACGGGTCAGCGCCTCAAGCGTGGTGATCGCCTCTTCGAGGCTGCACAGCCTGTCGCGGTAGGGGTCGTACCATTTTGGGTAGAGGATCATGGCGCCCGCGAATAACTGTGCCCGCGTCAGCCGCCGTTGCCGCCGGTCCAGCGGCATCCGGTCGTCCGTCAGGCCCCAACCGGCATAAAACGGCTGGCCCATGACCACCGGCTTGTGGCCCGCAAGGATTGCTTCGAACCCCAGTTGCGACGACACCGTATAGACCGCCACCGCGCCCTCCAGCAGGCGCCATGGGGACAGGGCGGCGTCGATGATCTCGGTGTTGTCGTCGCAGTCGTCGGCGGTGAAATACCCCTGCCGGTGGCCCGCGTCACTTTCCGGATGGGTCCGGATCAGGATGCGGGCGCCGGGGTTTTCGTCGCGGGCCAGAAACAGCATCTCGCGGAAGGTGTTGCGATCCGCCCGGCTGGCCTTGATCGAGGCATCGCCCCGGGTCTGATCAATGACAAGGACATAACCGGGGTCGGGCGCGGGCAGGGCGGGATCGAAGGCGTTGTATTTCGACAGATGCCCGGATTTCAGCCGCGCTATCGCCGCGCGGGCGCGGTTCAGGATCACTGTGTCGTCCAGCGGATCGTCCGTCAGAATCCGTTCCAGATCAGAGGGTTGCGCGGGGTCAAAATGCACGCCCGACCGGTCCAGACACAGGCCAAGGGGCGGTTCCCCGTCGCGGCCCGGCAGGACCGACCGCAGAAAGGCGTCTTCGACCCTCAGCACCGGCGCGCCGGTCCAACCGGCCACCTTTTCCCCACGTGGGCTGGTCGGGCTTTGGCCCCAGACGCCGACCATATCGCCCTCGGCCCCCGGCTTGCCGATCCGGATATCATAGCCTGACAATTCCAGAATTCGGCGCACGGTGCCCTGCGTCAGGAACCCGCCGTTATAGACGAAAAGCCGCCGCGAGGTGTCCCCCGCGGCGGGCGTTTCCGGGTTTGACCGCTGTGTCACTGGCCAAGGTTTGCGGCAGCATCCACCTGTTGCAGCGACCCGAAGATGGCGGCGATCGTCTTGTTGAACTGGACGAACGGGGCCTCGGTCACATAGACAGTGTCGCCGTCGCGGATCGCGAAATCGCGGGCCATGAACATGCCGTTGGGCTGGGTCAGGTCAAGGACGTAGATCATCCGCTGGGTGCCGATCAGCGTCGGGTCTCCGACCAGTTGCTGGGCAATCTCCTCGGGTTCGTTGCGGAACACGAAGACGCCGGTCGGGTCGGCCACGTTGGACGACAACCCGCCGACCTGTGCAATCGCCTCGATCGCCGAAATCGACTGGCTTTCAAAGGTCAGGCGGCTTTGCGACCCAGTCGCGCCAAGCGCGGTAAAGCTGCGGGTGTCTTCCTCGACGATGATCCGGTCGCCGGGGCGCAGGGCGATGTCATGGGCGGGGTGGTTGTACAGGTCTTCGAACCAGACCGATCCGGTATGGTCGCCGCGCACGACGCGGACCTGGGCAATCTCGGGGCGGATCGCGATGCCGCCCGCGCGGGCCAGCATGGACGACAGGGTCCGGGTCGGCCGTTCGATGGCATAGACGCCCTGACTGGCGACGCCACCCACGACGGACACGGTGCCACCATCGCCGGCAAGGCGGCGGACCTGCACTTGCGGGTCGGGGGTCTGTTCGCCCAGTTTCTCGGTGATGATCCGGCGGATCGCCTCGGGCGTGTTGCCCGACGCCCGGATGCGGCCCGCGTAGGGCACAAAGATGAACCCGGCGCCGTCAACCTGCACCTCTTCCAGCACGGTCGCGGGCTGGCCCGCGGGCACCAGAAGCCCGTCATCGACGTTTTCCCAGATCGTCAGGCCCAGAACATCGCCCGGCCGGATCGTGTCGGACCCGACAAGCGAGGCGTTCAGGAAACCTTCGGAAAAACCAAGGGCAGGGGTGACAGAGGCGATCCGGTTCACCCGGTCGTCCACGGCCAGAACGAAGGCATCGCCGTCCCGCAGGACAGAACCCGAGAAGATTTCATTCTTGTTCGGGCCCGATCTGGGCAGCCCGCAAGAGGCCACGAAGGCGCATGCGGCAACGATGGCCGCGCCCCGGGCAAGGCGCAAACGAATGGAAGTCACTGCTCGGTCTCCTCGACCTGTTATTTTTCTGCCTCAACTTTTGACGCCAAGCTACCGCAATCGGGGGACAATTGCTAGCCATAGGTCTGGTATTGGGGCATTGCGTGGCCACAACTGTTGCCGTGCCGCCGCGCTGCCTGTTTGGCTATTTGACCACGCGAAGTGTCTGACGCGGCGGGGATTTCCCGGTTGTCAGCGCGTCATAGGGGTCGTCCTCGTCCAGCATCATGTCGACGACCTGCCGCAGCAGTTGCCGACGTCCACGCGCCGAATAGAACCCGCCCGGCACCTGGCTGGTTTCCAGAAGGAACCGGCGATAGTCGCGATAGGCCAGCGCGTCGGGGCGTCCGGGGTGGGCAAAGAATTCCGCCAGCGGCAGGGTCGAAACGAATTCCGGCTTGTCAAAGACCGCCCGGCCAAAGGCCTTGAGCGGGATGCCCCGCCACAGCACCTGCTGCGCGGCGGTGGAATTGACTGTCACGGCGGTGCGGGCGTTGTCCAAAAGCCGGGCAAGCTTGCCCCCGCGGATATAGTGAACCCGGGCGCCGACCCCCCGCCGGGCCGCTTCCCGCCGGATGATCGCCTTCATTGGCGACCGGCCGTTTTCCAGCGGATGCGCCTTGAAAACAAGGTGATGATGGCGCGGCGCGCCTTCGGCAAAGCCGTCGATCAGCAGGGTCAGGAACTCTTCCATCCGGGTAAAGGGCGAATGTTCCCGGAAACTGGCGTCATGTTCCAATTGCAGCAGCGCAAGGTGATAGGGAAAGCCGCCAAACCGGACCCGCGCCGTGGCGATCCGCCGGTCCAGCGCGATCAGCGGCATCAGGAACAGGCGGCGGGTATATAGCCAGGCTTCGGTCAGGACCGGCAGTTCCCGGTGCGGGCGGAAATTGCGATAGTCCCGGTTCCGGAACAGCACGAACCAGTGATACAGCGCGCCATAGAACACATGGTGGCGCATGTCCCCCCAATGGGCGGGCGGTTCCGGCAGGTCCATCTGGCTGACCCGCAGCCGGTCGCGCATATCGGCGATGCTGAAGTCCATCAGCCGCGAATGGCCGTTCGATCCGCCCCGTTCATAGGTCACCCAATAGGGCCGCATGTAGCCTTCTTCGAAGACATGGACCGTCAGCCCGAAGGCTTTCGCGATCTCGACCGCCTGTGCGTGGATTGGGCGGGTGTCGCCGTAAAGCGCGATATCGGTGATCCCGTGGTCGGCCACGATCTGGCGAAAGGTCTCGGGCCAGTCTTCGGGCGTGCCGCGAAAGGGGATGTAGCCGGGCCCGCCGAACCAGAACGCCCGGTCGCCCGCGTTGAACCCGACGCGCCAGACCTGCGCGCCCGCGGCCCGCAGCATCTTGGCAAGCCGATGGAAGAAGGGCCCGTGCGGTCCTTGCAGGAACAGAAATCGCCTGTCTGACGGGGAACCTGTCAAAACCCGTTTTCCCTCATACCCATGTCGCCGCCTGTCATAGCGTTTCGTTAAGGCAAAATTAAGACCCTTGGGGCCGCCGAACCCGCCCCACATGCTTGTCTGGCATCTGGCGACAGGCTAGGTCAGGGGAAAGAACGAAGGGTTAAGGCATGTTTACCGGCATCATCACCGATCAGGGCGACGTTCTACAGCTGGAGCAGCGGGGCGACCTGCGCGCGCGGATCGGCACCACCTATGACGTGGCGGGGATCGACCTTGGCGCGTCCATCGCCTGTAACGGGGTCTGCCTGACGGTGATCGCCACGGGAACCGAGCCGAAAAACTGGTTCGATGTGGAGATCAGCGCGGAATCCGTGTCGCTGACCAATATCGGGGATTGGGTCATCGGGTCCGTTCTGAACCTTGAACGGGCGCTGAAGGTCGGGGACGAATTGGGCGGCCATATCGTGTCGGGCCATGTGGACGGGGTGGCAACCATCACCGCGATGCAGGCGGAAGGGGACAGCACCCGCTTCACCTTTGACGCGCCTGCCGCGCTGGCGCGGTTCATCGCGCCGAAAGGGTCTGTCGCGCTGAACGGCACCTCGCTGACCGTGAACGAGGTCTCGGGCACGACCTTCGGGGTCAACATCA
This sequence comes from Loktanella sp. IMCC34160, assembly GCF_004145845.1. Lineage (GTDB taxonomy): Bacteria > Pseudomonadota > Alphaproteobacteria > Rhodobacterales > Rhodobacteraceae > SELP01. The sequence continues at coordinate 718,705 of NZ_SELP01000001.1, forward strand.
TCCCCCACACCAAAGAGGTGACCACCTGGGGTGCGGCGCAGGTCGGCGACCGGGTGAATATCGAGATCGACACGATGGCCCGCTACGTCGCCCGGCTGCGGGAGTTTGAGGCATGACGCAAATCGGTCATAACGGCGGCCCGACGATGGAACCGGGACACAGCTGGCGCAAGACCAGCTGGCAGAAGGCGCGGAAGTCGCTCTTGCCGTCGCTTCCGGTCGAAGTGGTGCGGCTGCGGGTGAAACGGGCGCGAGAGCTGGGTCTTCCCTACAAGACCTATGCCGGGTTCCGCGCGTCGACGGGGCACGACCTTATTGGTTTTCTGTTTTCTTCCAATGCGCTGGGCGTCGAGACCCGCCAAGAGATCAGCCAACAGGCCAAGGAGGTTCTGTCGCGCATCAACGCCGACCGAACAGCGATCGTTCACGCGCCGGTCCGCCCTGAGGATGTCGTGGCCGCCAACGCGATTGACGCCGCGTTTGCTGCCCCGAACCTGACGCATAGCTGGTCCGAAATCCGCAACCGCCTCAAAGCGATTGCCCGCGCCCGCGGATATCCGGCAGACCGTTTCGTGATCGTGGGCAAGACCGCGCTTGAACGTGACTGGGTCGCGGCCTGCGGGGCTGCAGGATATCTGGATGGAACAACCTATTTCGACACCGCATTTGGCGCTGTCTGACTGTGGGGCCTATGCCGATGGCAAGCCTTCCAATAGCGGGGCAGGTGGTCTATCTGCCTGTCCAAAGCCCAAAGGAACGCCCATGACCAACCCCTTCGACGCCCCCGGTCCGGTAGAACGCGATCTGGCCGCCGCCATTTCCCCGATCGAAGAGATCATCGAAGAGGCGCGACAGGGCCGGATGTTCATCCTTGTCGATCACGAGGACCGCGAGAACGAGGGCGATCTTGTGATCCCCGCGGCCTATGCCGACGCCAGGGCGATCAACTTTATGGCGACCCACGGGCGCGGGCTGATCTGCCTGACCCTGCCCGCGGAACGGATCGAACAGCTGCGCCTGCCGATGATGGCGGTTAACAATTCCTCGCGGCATGAAACCGCCTTCACCGTCTCGATCGAGGCACGCGAGGGCGTCAGCACCGGCATTTCCGCCGCCGACCGGGCGCTGACCGTGGCGACCGCGATCAACCCGCAATGCACCTCTGCTGATATCGCCACGCCGGGCCATGTGTTCCCGCTGCGGGCGCGGCGGGGTGGGGTTCTGGTGCGCGCCGGCCATACCGAGGCGGGCTGCGACGTGGCCCGGCTTGCCGGCCATTACCCGGCCTCGGTCATCTGCGAGATCATGAAGGAAGACGGGACCATGGCCCGGCTGCCCGACCTTGTGGACTATGCGGCCACCCATGGGCTGAAGATCGGCACGATCTCTGACCTGATCACCTACCGGTCCCGCAATGACTACCTCGTGCAGGAAACCAGCCGGTCCAATGTCACCTCGGAATTCGGCGGCGACTGGGACATGCGCATCTTCACCGATCAGGTGCACGAGGTAGAGCACGTGGTGCTGGTCAAGGGCGACATCACCACGCCCGACCCGGTGCTGACGCGGACCCACGCCCTGCACGAGGCGCAGGATGTGCTGGGCCTTGGCCCGAAACCGGCGGGCGAACTGGCCCGCGCCATGCAGATCATCGCCGACGAAGGGCGTGGCGTCGTCTGCCTGTTCCGGCAGCCGCGCAAATCGCTCTATGCGCATGAAGACGACGGCCCCCGCACCATCAAGCAGACCGGCCTTGGGGCGCAGATCCTGTCGGACATGGGGCTGCGCGACCTGATCCTGCTGACCGATTCACCGCAGACCCGCTATCTGGGTCTGGACGCCTACGGGCTGAACATCACGGGCACCCGCCCGATCCTTTCGAAGGGCTGAACCCATGGCTGGCGCATCTCATTACATCCTTCCCCGCCCCGAGTTTGACAAGCCGGTCAAACTGCTGATCGTCGTGTCGCCCTACTACAAGGACATCGCCGACAACCTGATCGCCGGAGCCAAGGCAGAGATCGAGGCGGCAGGTGGCACCTGGGAGATCGCCGAGGTGCCCGGCGCGCTGGAAATCCCGACCGCCATCGGCATGGCCGAACGGATGTCCAACTTTGACGGCTACGTCGCGCTGGGCTGCGTGATCCGGGGTGAAACCACCCATTACGACACCGTCTGCAACGACAGCAGCCGCGCCATTCAATTGCTGGGCCTTCAGGGGCTGGCCATCGGCAACGGCATCCTCACGGTCGAGAACCGCACACAGGCCGAGGTCCGCGCCGATCCGGCCGACCAGAACAAGGGCGGCGGCGCCGCCGCTGCGGCCTTGCACCTGATCGCGCTGGGCCGTAAGTGGGGCCGCGCCGACAAGGGGGTCGGCTTTACCGGGGACATCCTGCTCGCCCGGTCCGGTGAAGGAAAGACGACCGCATGACCACCAACAGCCGCCAGATGAAATCCGCCGCCCGGCTTTATGCCGTGCAGGCGCTGTTCCAGATGGAAAGCTCTGGCCAGACGGTGGAACAGGTCTGTTCCGAGTTCGAGACGCACCGGTTCGGCGCGGTCTACGAAGGCGACGAAATGGCCGAGGGCGACGTCAAGCTGTTCCGGGCGCTGGTGGACGAGGCGGTGGACGAGCAAGCCAAGATCGACCAGATGACCGACCGGGCGCTGGTGGCGAAATGGCCGATCGCGCGGATCGACCCGACCCTGCGGGCGCTGTTCCGGGCCGCCGGGGGCGAGCTGTCGCTGGCCAAGACCCCGCCCAAGGTGGTGATCGTCGAGTTCGTGCAGGTGGCCGAGGCGTTCTTTCCGGACGGCAAGGAACCGAAATTCGTCAACGCCGTGCTGGACCACATGGCCCGCGAAGCCCGGCCCGAGGCGTTCTAGATCAATTCCGCCGGGAGGCTTGCGGCCCGGCACACGCCCGCCCGCCCCCCAGGCGGGCGTGTTCCACGCCCCCCTCGGCCGGGCGCGTGCCTGCGAATTCCTGAAGCCACTAAGTCCCGAAAGGGCGCGGGAACAAGGCCGCAGGCCGCCCGCGCATCGCCTGCCCGTCCCGGCGGGCTGGCGACTTGGTGATCGACGCCCGCAGACCCGACCTTGCCCTGACATTACACGATAAACCGCGCAGCAAATCCGGCGCATCGCCACCCCACGGGCAGGCAATGCGCGGGCTTTGTCTTATCCTAAGGCGCGTCGAAAATCAGCGGCGCAAGGTCCGATAACCGGCTGCCCGCCTCGGTCAGCCCCAGCATCGCATCCCTGATCCGGCCCGCCCGCTCCGCGCCCACCACCGGGTCGGCAAAGCTGTGGTATTTCGCGACTACGTCGCTTTCGGAAAACGGCGCTTCCGGACCGCCCCGCGCGTGCACGTCGCCGCTGTCCAGCCGCCGCCCGTCCGTGGTGACAATCGTTACATCGGCCCAGCGACCCAGCGGGAAGCGGTCGGAATGGCGTTTGTCCTCGGCCACGGTGATCCGTTCCATCATGGCGATGACCGCCGGGTCGGACAGGCCCGCGCCGCTGATCTGGTCCACAAGGATCGTACCGTGGGTAAGGAAAGCCGCCACCGCAAAGCGCAGCGAATACTGCGCCTTCGATGTGGTGTCGGGCACCCCGTAGAACAGGCAGGCCGCCTGATGAAAGCTGCGCACCTCGACCCGCGCGATATCCGTCGCGGCCAGCCCATGCGCCAGAACCACCGACCGGACCGCGTCAATCGACCCATGCGCCCAGCGGCAGATCGGGTAGGGCTTCACATATTGATGTTCGACCTGCCAGAACTGCCCCAGATCCTCCCAGAACGGCGCGGCCTCTGTCGCCTCGATGGTAATGGCCGGGGCCCCGGTAAAGCCGCGTTCGGCCATCATCGCCGACGACAGACCGACCAGCGCGCCCCAGCCCGACCCGTCGTGCAGCATGGTCGGGTTGGCGATCTCGCGCATCATCTGGCTGCGGGGGCCGTGGTATTCGGCAATCCCCAGCGCCTCGCGGAACGGGTCGGGGCCCATGCCCCGCATCCGGGCCGCCATCGCCACCACCCCCAGCGCGTTCCACGCGCCCGAAGTGTGATAGTCGCTGACCGTGGCGTGCAGGGTCATTGCCGCGCGGCCCGCCACCTCGTATCCGACCACGACCGTGGCCAGCGCCTCTGGCCCCGTCAGGTCGGGGCAGACCTGCATCAGGGTCGCCAGCGTGGGCAGAACGACCACGCCGATATGGCCCTTGGTCGGGTTATAGCCGTCATGGCCGTCCAGATTGTCGATCTGGCTGGCAAGGGCAAAGGCCGCGCCGGGGATACCCGCCTGCCGCCCATCGAACATCATCCGGGCGCGGGCGTCGGGATCGTCGGAATTGAACATCAGGCAGGCGCTGTCACGGGCGATCCGGCCCGCCTCCATCGGGGCTGCGGCAACGGCGATGCCCATCGTGTCCAGCATCATCCGCGCCGCCGCTGACAGGGCCGAGGCGGGGAAATCCCCGGCGCCGCGTCGTAGGGTGAAGGTTGCAACCTCATCGAAAACCCGCGTCATCCCGTTTTCTCCTCCCCGGCGCTGATGCGCTATTGAGGATCGGCGCGGGGCCGGGTTCACGAAAACAAAATGGGGTCTCAGGCATTGTTTTCGTTTCTCTTGCCGCCATTCCACGCCAGTATGAACCGCAACGAGTCGCCCACAGGGGCACCACCGAAAGGGACCGCGTGAAACATCGCCCGCACCTCAGCTATATCCGCTCGTTCGAGGCGGCGGCCCGGCACCTGTCCTTCACGCTCGCGGCGGAAGAACTGAACTATACCCAGGCCGCGGTCAGCAACCACGTCCGCTCGCTCGAGGAATATCTGGGCCGGCCCCTGTTCATCCGCCATGCCCGCAGCCTTGAACTGACCGGGTTGGGGCAGGCCTATCTGCCCGGCGTGCGGCAGGCCCTGCGCCAGATCGAAGAGGCGACCGAGGCGATCATTTCCCGCACCCATGACAAATCCGTGGTGATCTCCAGCCCGATCAGCTTTGCCGAAAACTGGCTGGCGCCGCAGGTGGCGCGGTTCATGGCCGGGCATCCGGAATATTCGATCACCGTGCATGGCACCATCTGGGGCGATGTCGAGGATGAGGTTGCCGACCTGTCCATCGCCATCAAGCATGACGACAGCGCCCGACCGGGCGAACAGAAGCTGTTCACCGACGGGCTTTGCGTGCTCTGCGCGCCTGACTACCGGATTGATGGCAAGCCGCTGACGCACCCCAAAGACCTGCACAGGGCGCAACTGATCCACATCCTTGCCCGGCAGGATTGCTGGAAACCCATCGCCTCGGCGCTGGGGCTTGAGGAACTGGGCGTCGAAGGCGGGCTGAAAAGCAATTCGTCCAACATCGGGCTGGAACTGGCCGCCAACGGGCTGGGCTGCGTGGCGATGCTGCGGTCACTGGCGCGGCCCTATCTGGACCGGGGGGTTCTGGTGGAACCCTTCCCGGTGTCCGTGCCAAGCCCTTGGAACTATTATCTGACCAATCGAAACGGTGGGTCGAAACCCGCCGTGAAGACCTTTCAGAAATGGCTGGTGGATCAGGCCGCCAGCTACAGCGCGGCGGCCTGATCCGGCCCGCGCCGATCATGGATTTCGCAAGGGACGGCCGCCCTGCGCATGGTCGCAACCGAATGCGTCCCTGAAACCGGAACGAACCCGCGCTTCCCTCTGAAGCCATAGCAGCAGGACCCGAACATGAGCGCCTATCTGATCTACGACGTCGATATCCATGATCCGGCACCCTACGGTGAATTCATGGAAAAGGTGAAACCGATCGTCGAGGCGTTCGGCGGGCGCTATTTGGCGCGTGGCGGGCGGCACGAAGTTCTTGAAGGGACATGGGAGCCCAGCAGGCTGGTGCTTTTCGAGTTTCCGGACATGGATGCTGCCCGCAAACTTTTCACCAGTGATGATTACGCGCCCCTGAAAGAGCTTCGACAAAGCTGTTCAACGGGTCACGCGGTGATCGTGGAAGGCATCTGAAGGCACAGCAGAAGCAGTGGGCGGCTCAGGCCCTAAGCCGTCCGACGCGCAGGTGATGACGCGCCCGGGGAATGGATTTTCTGTCGGGGTCGGAAAGTGACTGTCGCCCATAGAACCGGATCGGTTCCCGTGGGGTCGTCAATCTTGGGTGGTCTGCCGGGCCGCCGTCAATGACGCGGCAGCCCGGAGGGTCGTTGAATTCCCTGCCTATCCCCGCAGCCGTTCGCCCGCTGGATCGAACGGCGGTTCGGACAGGATCACCGCCTTGTGCGGATGCCCAAGGATGTAAACCTCGACCGCGTCACCCGGTTTCGCCACGCCTTCCTTGATCATCGCCAGCGCCAGCGACTTGTCCACGTGATAGCCATAGGCGCCGGAACTGACCTTGCCCGCCGGGGTCCCATCGGGCAGGAAGATCGGCTCGCCGCCGCTGGCGTCGGCGTTCTGGTTGGCCTCGACCGCCAGAATGCGCAGTTGTTCGCGCGGGGCGCGGTCCATCAGCGCGGCATAGGCGGGTTTGTTCAGGAACGCCTTGTCCATCTTCACCAGCCGCTCCAGCCCCAGTTCCTGCGGCCAGTATTCGGGGCTGTATTCGCGGCCCCACGACCCATAGCCCTTTTCGATCCGGAGCGAGGCAAGCGCCCGCCCGCCGACCGGCCCGCCGCCCAATTCGCGGGCGGCCTCGACCAGCGCGGTATAAAGGGCCACCTGATCTTCCTGCGCGCAATGCAGCTCCCAGCCCAGATCGCCGGTAAAGGACACGCGCAGCGCCACCACCTCGACCCCGGCGACCGTGATCCGGGCCGACCGCATGAAGCGGAACGCCTCGTTCGACAGGTCGGCATTGGTCAGCCGCTGCAGCAGGTCGCGCGCCTTTGGCCCGGCCACGTTATAGCCGCAGATCACGTCAGTCTTGTTTTCAAAACTCGTGCCGGCGGGCAGGGGGACCATGTCAAAGAACCGGCGGTGATAGCGCTCGGCAAGGCCCGAGCCGACCATCATGTAGTCGTCCTCGGCCAGCTTGGTGACAGTGAAATCGCCCGCCACGCCGCCGCGGACGCCGATCAGCGGCGCAAGGCAGGACCGGCCCACCTCGGTCGGGATCTTGTTGGCCAGAAGCTGGTCCAGCCAGTCATAGGCCCCCGGCCCCTTGATGAAGTAATTGGCAAAGTTCGAGATATCCAGAACGCCGACGCTGTCGCGCAGCATCCGCACTTCGCGGCCCACCGGTTCCCACCAATTCTGGCGGGTAAAGCCGTTGGTTTCTTTAACACCCGGCTCATCGGCGAACCATAGCGGGTGTTCCCAGCCGCAGTTCAGGCCAAACACCGCGCCCATGCCCTTTTGCATCTCATAGGCGGGGCGCACGCGGGCCGGACGACCGGCGCTGCGTTCCTCGTTCGGGAAATGGATGCTGAACCGGTTGGCATATTGGTCCTGCACCCGCGCCTTGGTAAACTTCTTGTCGGCCCAGTGGCCGAACCGGGCAAGGTCCCAGCCGAACATATCAAGGCTCGACTCGCCCTGAATGATCCATTCGGCGGTCATCTGGCCAAGGCCGCCAGACTGCGAAAATCCGGGGATGATCCCGTTACAGCAGAAATAGCCCTTCAGTTCCGGCACCGGGCCGAACAGGGCGCTGCTGTCCGGCGACCAGATCATCGGGCCGTTGATGACCCGCTTGATCCCGGCCTCGGCGGCGGCGGGGACACGGTCCATCGCCCGCATGACGTTGTCCATGATCCGGTCAAGATCGTCGGCGAACAGCTCGTGGCCGAACCCGCCGGGGGTTTCATCCTCGGCCCAGAACCGCATGTCCTTTTCGTAGGCGCCGATCAGCAGCCCGTTGCCTTCCTGACGCAGGTAGTATTCGCCATCCCGGTCCGCGACCGAGGGCAGGCGGCGGCCCGCATTGGCCACGCCTTCGATGGTTTCGGTCACGAAATACTGGTGCTCTGTCGGCATCAGCGGCAGTTCGATCCCCGCCAGACGGGCCACCTCGCGGCCCCAAAGACCGGCCGCGTTGATCACCCATTCCGTCTGGATGTTGCCCTTGGGCGTTTCCACGATCCAGCTGCCATCGGGCTGCTGCACAGTCGCGGTGACGGGGGTAAAGCGGTGAATCTCGGCCCCGCGCGCCCGCGCCCCTGCCGCATAGGCCATGGTCACGCCCGAGGGGTCAACGTTGCCGCCATCGGGTTCATACATGATGCAGCGGATACCGTCGAAGTTCACCAAGGGGTGCAGGCGTTCGGCCTCGTCCCGGCTGATCTTGTGGAAATTCATGCCGTAGTAACGGGCCTTGGCCTCTTGCAGCAGCAACTGATGTTCCCGCGCCTCGGTCTGCGCCAGATACAGCGACCCCGGCTGGAACACGCCACAGCCCTGACCGGTCTCTGCCTCCAGTTCCTTGTACAGGTTCATCGTGTAGTGCTGGATGCGGCTGATGTTGGTGTTGTCATGCAGGCCATGAATGTTGGCCGCCGCATGCCAGGTCGAGCCGGAAGTCAGCTCGTCCCGCTCAAGCAGCACCACATCCGACCAGCCCAGCTTGGCCAGATGATACAGGATCGAACAGCCGACCAGCCCGCCGCCGATCACCACTGCCTGTGCATGGGTCTTCATCTTATGTTCCTTTTCAGGGTTGCTCAGGAGGTAATCTCGGCCATGACCGCCAGCAGGCGGGCGACCTCTCCCTCGGTGTTGTAATGGCACAGCGATATCCGCACGCAGTCGGCCCGGCCGAGCGGCGCAAGGATATTGCCGGAATAATGGTCCGCCTTGCGGATGTGGCAGCGGATGCCCGCCGCGTTCAGCCGCTCGACAATCTCGGCCGAGGCGACGGTGTCGGACCAGACCGAGACCAGCCCCTCGCGCCCCGGGTTGTCGACACCGCCGACGATATTCAGCCCCGGCAATTCGGCCAGCCCCTTCAGGTTGCCGGTGCCGTGCAGCATCGCCTCGGTCAGATCGTGTTCATGGGCGTGGATGGCGCGGCCCGCGGCCTCGATCCGTTTGCGGCGGTCGGTCTCGTTCGACACCTCGCCGCCCAGCCAGTCCAGATAGTCCACCACGTCCGACAGGGTGGCATAGGCTCCCGTGTCGCGGGTGCCGAATTCCCAGTTCAGGGCGGGGCCACCGTCAAGGCATTCATGGGGCAGGGCGGCCAGACGGTCCGATACCCAGCCCACGCCATAGCCATGCCGCGAAAACATCTTGTAGGGAGAGATCGCATAGCCGTCGATGCCATAGGACGCGATGTCGATCCGCCCGTGGGCGGCGTGCTGGATGCCATCGACGATGATGAAGCAGTCAGGCGATTTTTCGCGGATCGCGGCGGCGATTGCGGCCACGTCCACCCCCATCCCGGTCACCGGCGAGGTATGCAGGATCGTGGCAACGCGGATGTCCGCGGTGATTTCCGGCAGGTAGTCCGCGGCGGTCACCACGCCCGTGGCATCGTCATGGGGCACCAGCACATGGGCCCGGCCCGACCGGTCCGCCCAATGGTGCGCCGCGCTGCGCGATGCGGGGTGTTCCAGCGTGGACCCAAGCACGCGGCCACCCGGCGCGGCCCCCATGCAGGCGGTGCGGATCATCCGAAACAGCATCTCGGTCCCGCTTTCACCGACCACGATCTGCCCGCCCGGCGCATTCAGCAGGAGGGCCATGTCGGCGCGGGCCTTGGCGATGATCTCGACCAGCGCCCGGCTGGCCACGTTGTCGCGGCCCTGATTGTCGGGGATCGCCGCGAACTTGGCCGAAGTGTCGACAACGGATTTCAGGGTCAGTGCCCCGCCCGCGTTTTCGAAGAAGATACGCTCGCCCGCGAAGGGGCAGCTGTCGACATGGGCGAAACGGTCGCGCACGGCCGCAAGAAGTTCGGGGGATTTCAACATGGGCACATTCCGGAATTTCAGGTGAAAGGACTATGGTGCACGGGGGCAGGCGTCACTCAAATATTTTCCTACCTCAGGGGGCGGAATTTTTGCGTCAGCCTTGCCGGGGCGGCGAAACCGGCACAGGATTAGGGCAGGCGTCGCCATCATGTTTACAATGACCCGCGACTCGGTCAGGCAGACCGGACGGTCGGTCCGGGCGCGAAATGTCGCTTTCGGCGGGTCCGTCGGGCCGGGATTGGCCCACTGAGGGCGCAGGCAGCTAGGAAAGAGACGCGAAATGATTCAGGTATTTACAGGGTCTTGGGCGCTCTTCCTTGGCATGTTCATGCTGATGATCGGAAACGGGCTTCAGGGCACGCTTCTGGGGGTGCGCGGCGAATACGAAGGGTTCTCGACCCTGTCGATGTCGCTGATCATGTCCGCCTATTTCGGCGGGTTCCTCCTGTCGTCGCGGATGGCGCCCCAGATGATCCGCCGGGTCGGGCACGTGCGGGTCTTCGCCGCGCTCGGCTCCACCATCTCCGCCGTGCTGATCCTTTACCCGGCCCTGACCGAACCCTGGGCCTGGATCATCGGGCGGGCGGTGATCGGCTTCTGTTTCTGCGGGGTCTATGTGACGGCGGAAAGCTGGCTGAACAACGCCGCGACGAATGAAAACCGGGGCAAGGCCCTGTCACTTTACATGATCGTGCAGATGGCCGGTATCGTGGCCGCGCAATACATTGTGACGCTTGGGGATATCAACGGGTTCATCCTGTTCATCGTCCCCTCGGTCCTTGTGTCGCTGGCCTTTGCGCCGATCCTTCTGTCGATCAAGCCGACCCCGGCCTTTGACACGACCAAGCGGATGTCACTGAAAGACCTGATCGCAGCCTCGCCGCTGGCCTGCGTGGGGATGTTCCTTCTGGGTGGGGTCTATGCGGCGCAGTTCGGGATGTCGGCGGTCTACGGGTCGCGGGCCGGGCTGACGATCGGGCAGATATCGCTCATGGTGTCGGTGATCTATGTCGCCGCGCTGGTGCTGCAATATCCCATCGGCTGGCTGTCCGACCGGATGGACCGGCGGCTTCTGATCCTCGGGCTTGCCGCGGTGGGCGGGCTGGGCGGGGCCGTGGCGATCTTCTTCGACAGCTACCTCATCATCCTGTTCAGCGCCGCCGTCATGGGGGGCACGTCAAACCCGCTCTATGCGCTGCTGATCGCCTACGCCAACGACTACCTCGAACACGAAGACATGGCCGCGGCCTCTGGCGGGTTACTATTTATCAACGGGGTGGGTGCTATTGCTGGTCCGTTGATCGTGGGTTGGGCCATGGATCAGGTCGGCCCGGAAGGGTTTTGGATCTATGTCGCCGTGCTGATGTGCGGGCTGGCGATCTATGCCGCCTGGCGGATGACCCGTCGCCCGACCGTGACCGCGGTGTCGGACATGGTGTCCTACGCTCCGATCAGCGCTTCGGCGACCCCGGTCGCCGCCGAACTCGCCCAGGAGGTCTATATCGAGACCGACCTGGAAGATCAGGCAACACAGAACGCGGGGGCATAAATCCTTGCGTCAGAACCGTTGGTGTGTTGGAATTTCTCCAATAACACCGGGCAAGGAGAAGAGCAGTGGTCACCCCGGAAGATATCCTGCGCTATTGGCTGGACGATGTCGGGCCACGGGGCTGGTATGGCGGCGGCGCGGATCTGGACACCGAAATCCGCGAGAAATTTCAGGAAACATGGCTGGAAGCGATGGAAGGGGCCTGCGGGCTCTGGCTGACATATCCCGCCGGAACGCTGGCCTATATCATCCTGACCGACCAGTTCCCCCGCAACATGTTCCGCGATCAGGGACGGGCCTTCGCCTCTGACAAATCGGCGCGGGCGGCCTCGAAAATCGCGATCACGCGGGATTGGGACCTGAAAATCAAGGAACCGGCCCGGTCTTTTTTCTACCTGCCGCTGGTGCATTCGGAAAATCTGATTGATCAGGACCGCGCGGTGCGGCTGATCTGCACCCGGATGCCCGACACGGGCGACGGCAACCTTTTGCACGCCAAGGCCCACCGCGAGGTGATCCGCCAGTTCGGCCGCTTCCCCAACCGCAACGCGGCGCTGGGCCGGCCGTCGACCGCGCCGGAACAGGCCTATCTTGATGCTGGCGGCTACATGACGACCGTGCAGATGATCGAAGCGCGCGAAACGGCGGCCTGAAGCCTGTCAAATTGTTGCTAGCTTCCGGGCCGGATGACCGCCCGTATTAACCGGTCGACAAGGGTTCTCTCGCAGGATTGGCCAAAGTGCCAGTCGGAGTGGAGCCGTTTTTGTGAAACATGAAAAGATCGCGCAGCCCGGTAAATCGGTCGCCAGCTGGTCGGACGAGCCTGTCGACGCGCCCAGTGACATTCACGACCTCGCGACCGAGATCATGAACATCATGGAACAGGGCATCCTTGTCTGGTCCAAGGATGGCATCTGCGAGTTGCACAACACCCGTATCTTCGACGTGCTGGAACTGTCCGGCGGCGACCTTCAGATCGGCGCCGAACGCGAAGAATTCCGCGACCGTGCCCTTGCCCGTGGCGAGATGAGCGAGGAAGACCGCCGGATGTCACAGGCGCAGATCCGGGCGCATCAACCCTATTCCTTCGACAGGCACCTTCCTTCGGGGCGGGTCGTCCTGACCAGCGGACGGCCCGCGCGGGGCGGCGGCTATGTCGTCACCTTCACCGACGTGACCGAGGCACGCCGCGCCGCCCGCGAAATCGCCAAGGCCAAGCAGGACGCCGAAGATGCCGAATTGCGCGCGCGCGAGGTTCTTGCCTCGGAACGGGCCCGCCAGAACGAAGCGCGGATGCTGGGGCAGCTGGATGAATGGCTGCAATCCTGCAAATCCCTGAACGAACTTTACATGATCGTGTCGCGGTTCATGGAACGGCTGCTGCCCGGGTCCAAGGGCGAGTTGTACATTTATTCAAACAGCCGCGACGCGCTGGACGGGGTCTGCAACTGGAACACCATCGACCTGCACCAATCCATCGCCGCCGACAGCTGCTGGGCGCTGCGCCGGGGCCGGGCCTATGAATATGAATCGGACGGGCTGTGTTTCGTCTGCGACCACGTCGAGGCGCACAACCACGGCGTCGACACCAACGAATATATCTGCGTCCCGATCGTCGCACATGGCGACACAGTGGGGCTAATGCACATGCGGTTCGATCATGCCTCGGACGGGGCGGCTCATGTGCGCGACAGCGCGCAATTCGCGGTGCGGTGTGGCGAACATATCTCGATGGCCATCGCCAACGTCAAACTGCGCGACGAACTGCACGACCAGTCGATCCGCGATCCGCTGACGGGCCTCTATAACCGGCGCTACTTCATGGATGCGATCCGGCGCGAGATTTCCATGTCCGACCGGCGCGGGCGGACCTTTGGCCTGATTTCCTTTGATGCCGACAAGTTCAAGAACTTCAACGACAACCACGGGCATGACGCGGGCGACATGGTGTTGCGGGCCATCGGCACGCGGCTGCAAGAGGTGATGAACAACGGCGAAACCGCCTGCCGCTTCGGGGGCGAGGAATTCGCGGTACTGGTGCCCGAGGCGAGCCTTGAAAAGACGGTGGACCTTGCCGAAACGCTGCGCGACGCCATCGCCGCAACGCAGGTGCGCTATCTCGACGGGCCGCTGCCGCGCGTGACGATTTCTGCCGGGGTGTCGTCCTATCCCAATTGCGGGAATACGCCGCAGGCGCTTCTCAAACGTGCGGACGAGGCGCTCTATCGGGCCAAGGAGGACGGGCGCAACTGCGTGCGCACCGCCAGCGCCAAGAAGGCGGGCCGCGCCAAGGCCGAAAAGACCTGACAAAACGGGCCGGCCCCATGGGGACCGGCCCGGCAGTCATGACTTACCTTCGGAGCTTAGCCGTCGAAGTTCACTTCTTCCATGATCCGCAGCGCGGCGGGGCGGTTGCCAGCCACATCCGACAGGTTCACGTCATCGGCGACAAAGCTGCCCCAGCTGGCCACAAGGTCCGACACCTCGGCCCCCGGCACGACGGGGTATTCGTTGTTCAGCTGGGCATAGATCGCCTGCGCCTTGGGCGAGACAAGGAATTCCATCAGCTGCAGCGCCTCGTCCCGGTTCGGCGCGGCCTCGGTCATCGCAACGCCCGACACGTTCACATGGGTGCCGCCGTCTTCGAAGGTCGGGAAGATGATCCGGACGCTGTCGGCCCAGGCCTTCTGCTCTTCGTCGCCCAGCATCAGGCCCATGTAATAGGTATTGCCAAGGCTGATGTCGCATTCGCCCGCCCAGATCGCCTTGACCTGTGCGCGGTCGTTGCCTTCGGGCTTGCGGGCCAGGTTTTCGCGGACACCGGCGGCCCAGTCGCGGGCGCCGTCCTCGCCGTGGTGGGCGATCATCGCCGACATCAGGGCAAGGTTGTAATCATGCAGGCCGGAGCGGGTGCAGATGCGGCCCTCCCAGGCGTCGCTGGCCAGATCCTCATAGGTGGTCACCTCGCCATCGGCCACGCGGTCGCGGCTGGCATAGACGATCCGGGCGCGGGTGGTCAGGCCGAACCACAGGTTGTCGGGGCTGCGCAGGTCCGCCGGGATGGCCGAGGTCAGCGCCTCGGAGGTGACCGGCTGGACCACGCCCGCATCGACGATCTGCTGCAGGTTGGCGATATCAACGGTCATCACCAGATCGGCGGGCGACCGGCGGCCTTCGGCCTTCAGCCGCTCCACGATGCCTTCGGAGACAAAGGCGAGGTTCACCGCGATCCCGGTTTCCTCGGTAAAGGCGTCCATCACCGGCTGGATCAGCTCGGGTTGACGGGTGGTATAGATGTTCACATCGGCCAGCGCGGGCAGGGCGGTTGCAGTGGCCAGAAGGCTTGCCAGAAGGGTACGAGTTTTCATCTCGGGCTCCGTTGTTTCGATGGCTCCGATAAACCCGAGTCTTTTGGTCAGGTCAATACCTGAATTTTTTACTCGGAATAATTTCGCCCAGCTTTCTCGGCCTGTTTGATCCGGGTCCAAAGGTCGTCCATCTCGGCCAGATCACTCTCGGCCGGGGTCTTGCCTCGGGTCGCAAGAATGTCCTCTATCTTGTTGAACCGGCGCGTGAATTTGGCGTTGGCCGCGCGCAGAGCGACCTCGGGGTCGACCTTCAGGTGCCGGGCAAGATTGGCCATGACGAACAAAAGGTCTCCCATCTCCTCCTCAATCTCGGCCTGGGTCAATTCGTCCCGCGCCTCGACGAGTTCGCGCGATTCTTCGACGATCTTGTCGATCACCTCGTCGGTCGAGGGCCAGTCGAACCCGACCCGCGCCGCCCGCTTTTGCAGCTTTACCGCCCGCATCAGCGCCGGCAGGCCGAGCGCCACGCCGTCCAGCACCCGCACCTCGGCCTTGGCGGCGCGTT
This sequence comes from Loktanella sp. IMCC34160, assembly GCF_004145845.1. Taxonomy (GTDB): domain Bacteria; phylum Pseudomonadota; class Alphaproteobacteria; order Rhodobacterales; family Rhodobacteraceae; genus SELP01. The sequence continues at coordinate 734,035 of NZ_SELP01000001.1, forward strand.
CGGCGGCTTTGATCTTTTCCCAATCGGCGGTTTGCTGGTCCGCGCTCTTGTCGCGGGTCTCGTCGCCAAAGACATGCGGATGACGGGCGACCATCTTGTCGGCCATGCCCTGCGCCACCTCGTGAAAGGTGAACAGCCCGGCCTCCTCGGCCATCTGGGCATGGAACACCGATTGGAACAGCAGGTCGCCCAATTCGCCCTTCAACTCGTCCCAGGCCTGCCGGTCGATCGCATCGGCGACCTCATAAGCCTCCTCGATCGTATAGGGGGCGATGGTGGCGAAATCCTGTTCGATGTCCCAGGGGCAGCCGCTGTCTCGGTCGCGCAGCCGCCGCATGATCTCGACCAGCCGGTCGATCCCGCCGTCTGGGTCATGAACGATGGCGTCCGATGTCTTTTGATCCATTGTGCAATCCGTCCTTTCCGGGTCAGATGGCAGGGTATTGTCCCCGCTGGAAGAGTCCACCCATGCCGATCATCAACCGCATCGCTGATTACGCGCCCGACCTGAAGGCCTGGCGCCGCCACCTGCACATGCACCCCGAACTGGCGCTGGACTGTCACGAAACCGCCGGGTTTGTCGCCGCCAAGCTGCGGGATTTCGGCGTGGACGAGGTGCACGTGGGCATCGCCCGCACCGGCATCGTCGCCCTGATCCACGGGTCAAAGGGGCCGGGGCCCGTCACCGGGCTGCGCGCCGACATGGACGCCCTGCCCATGGACGAGGAAACCGGGGCCGAGCACGCCTCGACCGTGCCAGGGCGGATGCACGCCTGCGGCCACGACGGGCACACGACGATGCTTCTGGCCACCGCCCGCTACCTGTCGGAAACCCGGAATTTCCGGGGCACCGCGGCACTGATCTTTCAACCGGCCGAAGAGATTATCGGCGGCGGGCGGATCATGGTGGAAGAGGGGATCATGGACCGTTTCGGGATCGAAGAGGTCTATGCGCTGCACACCGACCCCTTCGCCGAATTGGGGCAGATGCGCACCCGCCCCGGCCCGATCATGGCGGCGGTCGATGATTTCGTCATCACGCTGACGGGGGTCGGCGGCCACGCGGCCTATCCGCATGAATGCGTCGATCCGCTGGCCGCTGCCGTGTCCCTGTATGGGCAGTTGCAGACCATCGTCAGCCGGTCGGTCAAACCGCTGGACCCGCTGGTGGTCTCGGTCACCCAGATCCACGGCGGGTCGGCGATGAACGTGATCCCGGAGGTCGCGCAGGTCATGGGCACTGTGCGCAGTTTCGACCCCGAGGTGCGCCAGATGGCCGAGGACCGGATTCGCGCGATCTGCGCGGGCGTGGGGCAAAGCCACGGGGTCCGGGTCGATCTGGACTACGACAAAAGTTATCCGCCCACGGTCAACCACGCCGCCCAAACCGCCAAGGCCGTGGAAATCGCGGCCGAGGTCGTCGGGCCGGAGCGGGTCGATGACGACTACGGCCCCGAAATGGGGTCCGAGGATTTTTCCTATATGCTGAACGCCCGGCCCGGCTGTTTCCTGTTTCTGGGACAGGGGATCGGCCCGTCCTGCCATCACCCGAAGTTTGATTTCAACGATGACGCCGCGCCAATTGGGGCCTCTTTCTTCTGTCGGTTGATCGAACGGCTGCACGCTTGATTTCCGCCCGCGCTTGCGGCAAATTTGATCAAATTTCAGCCGGGAGCAGATGAGATGGCCCTTGAAGACGCGAAAACCCAGATGGACCTGGCCTTTACCCGGGCCGAGATGCGCGGGCTGGCCTATGAAAACGCCTTTTCCGGGGCGACCAGTTTTCTGCGTCGCCGCTATACCAAGGATCTGACCGGGGTCGATCTGGCGATCACCGGCGTGACCTTCGATCAGGCCGTGACCCATCGCACCGGCACCCGCTTTGGCCCCCGCGCCATCCGCGAGGCCTCGACCCTGCAACCCTATGATCCGCCCTTCGCGCTGGGCGCCAGCCCGCTGGAAGAGCTGAACATCGTGGACTACGGCGATGTGGCCTTTGACTACGCCCATACGCCCAGCTTTCCGGGGCTGGTCGAGGCGCATTTCAACACCATCCTTGCCGCCGGGGCGGGCAGCGTCACCCTTGGCGGCGACCATTTCATCACCCTGCCGATCCTGCGGGCCTATGCCGCCAAATACGGGCCCATGTCGGTGATCCAGTTCGATGCCCATTCCGACCTTTGGGCGGATGACAACATGGAACGGATCGACCACGGGACCTTCATGTACAAGGCGGTGAAGCTCGGGCTGGTGGACCCGGCGCGGTCCCTGCAAATCGGCATTCGCACGGAATGCGACGATTATCTGGGGATGGAATATGTCTCTGCCCGCGAAGTGCATGAAAAGGGCGTGGGATATGTGGTCGACAAGGCCAAGGCCAAGGTCGGCGCGCATCCCACCTATGTGACCTTTGATATCGACGCGCTGGACCCCGCCTTTGCCCCCGGAACCGGCACCCCGGTTTGGGGCGGGCTGCACAGCTGGCAGGCCGAGGCGATCCTGCGCGACCTCTCCGGCATTACCCTTGTCGGCGGCGACGTGGTCGAGGTCTCGCCCCCCTATGACACCACCGGGGCCACGGCGATTGCCGGGGCGCATGTGGCGATGGAACTGGTAAACCTTTTCGCGGCGGCAAAACGGGGGGCATGATGCCGAACCAACCCCTTGGCGGCAACGAGATGCCCCGCTTCGGCGGGCCGAACACCTTCATGCGGCTGCCTGCCGCCGAAACGGCCCAGGGGCTGGACGTGGCCTTTGTCGGCGTGCCGATGGATATCGGCACGTCCTGGCGGGCGGGCACACGGTTCGGGCCCAAATCCATCCGCGCCGAAAGCGCGATGATCCGCCCCTATAACATGGGCACCGGAGCCGCGCCCTTCGATAGCCTGAACTGCGCCGACATCGGCGACGTGCCGATCAACACGTTTGACCTGAAGGACAGTGTGCGCCGCATCGCCGCCTTCTATCGCGGGGTTCTGGGGCAGGGCGCGATCCCGATGACCATGGGCGGCGACCACACGCTGACCTACCCGATCCTTCAGGCGATCGCGGAAAAGCACGGGCCGGTGGCCCTGATCCACGTCGATGCCCATGCCGACATCAACGACCATATGTTCGGCGAATCCATCGCCCATGGCACCCCCTTCCGCCGCGCCCATGAAGAGGGGCTGTTGATCGACAGCAAGGTTTGGCAAATCGGACTGCGGGGCACCGGCTATGCGGCGGGTGACTTTGACGAGGCGCGCGGCTGGGGCTTCAACGTGCGGCAGGCGGACACGCTTTGGCACAAGTCCCTTGCGCCCCTCGCGACCGAGGTGAAGGCGCAGATCGGCGATGCGCCCGTCTATATCACCTATGACATCGACAGCCTTGATCCCGCCTATGCGCCCGGCACCGGGACGCCGGAAATCGGCGGGCTGACCACGCCGCAGGCGCTGGAGCTGATCCGGGGGCTGCGCGGGCTGAACATCGTCGGCTGCGATCTGGTCGAGGTCTCGCCCCCCTATGACCCCAGCGGCAATACCGCGCTGACCGGGGCGAACCTGCTGTATGAAATGCTCTGCATCCTGCCGGGTGTGGACTACCGCTAGACAGTTCACAGCACCAGCCAATCGCCAGATTGGCCACGCGCCGACCGCCCCCATGGGCGGCGCGTTCCGCGCCACCCGCGGTCGGCTGGATGCAAAATCCTGCCCGGCCAACATCTTGTCTGTCCCGAGGTTGGGCCTACTTAGCCCATACCAAACACCGGACCGCCCATGAAAACCCTCGCCCTTCTCCTCGTCCTGATCCTCGGCTTTGCCGCCTTTGTCCGGCTGGCCCCGTCGGACCCGTCCCGTTGGCACCGGCCCGTGCCCGACCTCGCGCTTGGCGACCACCCGCGCGACGGCAGCTTTGCCACTGTGCGCGACGGCGCGGACCCCGAGGCGCTGTCGCGGATCGACGCCATCGCCCGCGCCACGCCCCGCACCACCGTGCTGGCCGGATCGGTGGCCGAGGGCCGGATCACCTATGTCACCCGCTCGCGCCTCTGGGGGTTTCCCGACTACACCACCGTTGAACAGTCCGGCGACCGGATCACGCTTTACGGGCGGCTGCGGTTCGGGCGCGGCGACATGGGGGTGAACCGGGCCCGGATCGAAGACTGGCTGGGGCAGGCGGGGCTCTGATCCCCGCTGATCCCTTGACGGCTCGCGCGGGATAGGGGAATGCAGGCGCATGATACCCAATGACCGCCTCCGCCAGATCACCGAACGCTTCGAATACCTCGAGGCCCGCATGTCCGCCGGGCTTTCGGGCGATGAATTTGTCACCGTGTCCCGCGAATATGCCGAACTGCGGCCCGTGGTGGACACCGTGCGCGACTACCAATCCCTGATCGACGAAATCGACGGGGCCGAGGCGATGCTGGCCGACCCCGAGATGAAGGTACTGGCCGAGGCCGAATTGCCCGACCTGCGCGCCCGGCTGCCCGAGGCGGAACAGGCGGTCAAACTGGCGCTTCTGCCAAAGGACTCCGCCGATGCCCGCCCCGCGATGATCGAGATCCGGCCCGGCACCGGCGGGGAAGAGGCGGCACTGTTCGCAGGTGACCTTCTGCGCATGTATCAGCGCTACGCCGATGCGCGCGGCTGGAAATTCGAGATCATTGAAGAAGCCCAGACCGAACTTGGTGGCATCAAAGAGGTCGTGGCCCGCGTTGCCGGCGACGGGGTCTTTGCCCGGCTGAAATACGAATCCGGCGTGCACCGGGTGCAGCGGGTGCCCGAGACCGAAAGCGGCGGGCGCATCCACACCTCTGCCGCAACCGTCGCCGTCCTGCCCGAGGCCGAGGACGTGGACATCAAGATCGACGCCAACGATATCCGCATCGACACCATGCGGTCCTCCGGCGCGGGCGGGCAGCACGTGAACACCACCGACTCGGCCGTGCGGATCACCCACCTGCCCAGCGGGATCGTCGTCACCAGCTCCGAGAAATCCCAGCACCGCAACCGCGAGATCGCGATGCAGGTTCTGAAAACCCGGCTGTATGACATGGAACGGCAGCGGGTGGACAGCGAACGCTCCGCTAACCGCAAAAGCCAGGTCGGATCGGGCGACCGGTCCGAACGCATCCGCACCTACAACTTCCCCCAAGGCCGGATGACCGACCACCGGATCAACCTGACGCTCTATAAGCTGGATCAGGTGATGCAGGGCGATCTGGACGAGGTGATCGACGCGCTGATTCAGGACGCGCAGGCCACCCTTCTGGCCGAGATGGACGGATGAACCTGACGGTTCAGGACGGGCTGACCGCGCTGACCGCAAAACTGGCCGCAGGGGGCATCGACGGGGCCGGGCGCGAGGCGCGGTTGATCCTGTCCCATATTCTGGACACCACACCTGACCGCATGTCGCTGATCGCGCGTGATCCGCTGGCCTCCGACCTTCTGGACCGGGCGCTTGGTCTGGCCACGCGTCGGGCGGGCGGCACCCCGATGAGCCACATTCTGGGGCACCGCGACTTCTGGGGCCGCCGGTTCGAAGTGACAGCGGATGTGCTGGACCCACGGCCCGAAACCGAAACCCTGATCGCCGCCGCGCTCGCCGTTCCCTTCGCCTCGGTCCTCGACCTTGGCACCGGGTCGGGCTGCATCCTGTTGACGCTTCTGGCCGAACGGCTGCCAGCGCGGGGCTTGGGGGCGGACCTTTCTGACGCGGCCCTTGCCGTGGCCCGGCGCAATGCCGCCGCGCTGGGCGTCGCGGACAGGGCCAGGCTGATCCGTTCTGATTGGTTCGCCGAGATCTCCGGCAGCTTCGACCTGATCGTATCGAACCCGCCTTATATCGCGGCCGAAGAAATGCCTGCGCTCGCCCCGGAATTGTCCTTTGAACCCCGCATGGCCCTGACGGATGAGCGGGACGGGCTGACCGCCTACCGCGCCATCACGGCCGGGGCAGGGGCACATCTGACCCCCGGCGGGCGGCTGATGGTCGAAATCGGCTGGCAGCAGGGGGCGGCGGTGGCCGAGCTGTTCCAACAGGCCGGGCTGAGCGGGGTGCAGATTCTCCCCGACCTCGACGGGCGGGACCGGGTCGTTTCCGGGCAACACCCGGGCTGATTCCCGCTGATTTGGGGGAAATGCAGCGCACACCCGCGTGAAAAACGTGATTTCGGGCCTGAATCCCCTTGCCGGGCCGGGGTTTAGGTGTTTAATCGGGGCTATCGGCAGGGACGCGGGCCTTTCGGCCTCCCCCCGATATTACGCCAGACAAGAGATGGGCACATCAGCGGCGCCACGGGGCGCCAGCGGCCCGAAGCGCAAATTTCACGCAGCTGAACGAAAGAACGTTCATGAGATCTTCCAAATCACGGTCGCGGAACAAGAACCGCAACAATCGGCCTTCGGGCGGCAATATCATCAACCGGGTTTTCGACAGCTCTGGCCCCGATGGCAAGGTGCGCGGCACGCCGCAGCAGATCATCGACAAGTACAACCAGCTGCACCGCGACGCCCAGCTTTCGGGCGACCGGGTCGCGGCGGAAAACTTCGCCCAGCACGCGGAACACTACACCCGGTTGCTGGCCGAGGCGCAGCGCGAGGTCGACAAGGCTCGCGAGGAACAGGAAGAAGCCAACCGCCAGCGGCAGGCTGAACGGGACCGGGAACGGGCCGAACGGCTGAAGGCGCAGGAAGAGGCGGCGAACGGTCCGGCGTCGGACGATGCGACCGCCCCGGCCGAAGCTGACAACGGTCTGGTCGAGACCCCGGAAAACCGCGTGGAAGAGGCCCCCAAGCCCAAGAAACCGCGCCGCCCGCGCAAGCCCAAGGCGGCAGAGGGCGAAGGGTCTGCGGACAATACGCCCAGCGAAGCCGCGGAATAACGCGATTGGAAATGAAGCAAAGGCCCGGACACTTCCGGGCCTTTTTCGTTGTCGCTACGACCGGCCGCGCCCACCTTCGCGCAGCCATGCCCCGACGATCAGCAGCCCGGCCAGACACAGGAACAGCCAGGCGGGGACCAGCGGCGTGATCCGCACCTCGGCGGTCTGGTAGGCCCCGCGCGGGGTAATCCCGAACCAGCCCCGGCCGGCGGCCGGTCGGCCCGGGCGCACGCTGCGCAGGTCCGGCGCGCCGTCTTCCATGCGCAGCACTCCGCCATTCGTCGCCTCGACCATCGGGGTCAGAAGGGCGGCATCGGCGATGGTTTCCTCGAATTCCCGCGGCGCCGCGGGGCCAAGCGCGATCACCGCCTCCCGGTCGCCTTCGCGAAGGCGGTACAGCCCCACCTCGGGCGCCTCCCAAAGGGTTTCGAACCGGCCTGGCGAAACCTGGTCCAGCGGCACGAGCGTTTCCGTCCCGTCGGGGTGGGTCACGGTGACATCGCCTGCCCCGTCGCCCAGCGTGCGCCGGATGATTCGCATGGTCTGCCCGGCGGGTTCCGCCCACAGCGCCTCTTCCTCCAGCTCCGGTTCCTTCATCATCCAATGGGCCAGCCGCCGCAGCAGTTCCAACTGCGGGCCGCCGCCTTCGAACCCCCGGTCCCACAGCCAAGAATGGTCCGAGGTCAGAAGCGCGACCCGGCCCTCACCCACCCTGTTGAGCAGCAACAGCGGGCGGCCATCCGGGCCCTGCATGACCACATCGGCCTCGGGCGCGGGGAACACGTCGATCAGGCGGAACCAGCGGCCCCAGCCGGGCAGCCCGTCCGCCCCGGGCGCGGGGCCGAAATCCTCCAGCCCCTCGGTCACCGGGTGGCGCTGGCCAAGGTCGGTCAGGTCGGGCGTGAACCCTTCCTCGAACAGCCGCGCTGTGGGCGCGCCGGGCAGCACCGCGCCAAGGGGCGAGCGATAGATGCTTTCCGCCCCGCCATATTCCGGCCCGGAGGAGATCAGAACCGCGCCGCCGGTCTCTACGTAATTGCGGATGTTTTCCAGATAGCTGGACGGCAGGATGCCGCGCCGCCGGTAGCGGTCAAAGATGATCAGGTCGAACTCGTCGATCTTTTCCAGAAACAGCTCGCGCGTGGGGAAGGCGATCAGCGACAGCTCGTTCACCGGCACCCCGTCCTGTTTCTCGGGCGGGCGCAGGATGGTGAAATGCACCAGATCGACCGAGGCATCGGATTTCAGCAGATTGCGCCATGTGCGTTCGCCCGGATGCGGTTCGCCCGACACCAGAAGCACGCGCAGCCGGTCGCGCACCCCGTTGATCTGAACCACGGCGGCATTGTTGCGGTCGGTCAATTCGCCCGCGACGACCGGCGTGTTGAATTGCAGCACGTTCATCCCGCCATGGGGCAGGGTCAGGGGCAATTCCACATCCTGCCCGGTGGGAATCTCGAACTCCATTGGCAGGCCGCCGTCGATGGCGATGGACAGGGGCGCAAGGGCGGCCGCCGGGGCCGCGCCCTGATCCTCGATCCGCAGGGTCAGGGTGATCTGTTCGCCCAGCACGGCAAAGGCCGGGGCGTTCTTGACGATCAGCCGCCGGTCCCAGTCGCCCGCCTGCCCGGACAGCAACAGGTGCACCGGCGCGGGCACGCCGGGCGCCTGTTCAATGTCATGCACCCGCCCATCCGACAGGATCACCACGCCCGCGATCCGGCCCTGCGGTTCTTCGGTCAGGGCCTCGGTCAGGGCGGACAGCAGGCGGGTGCCCTCGTCGCCCTCGCCATCGCCCAGCCGGATGACCCGAAGTTCGGTATTCTCGCGCGCGGCAACCTCGGCCCGCAGCGCGTCCAGCGCCGCGGCGGTCTGATCGGCGCGGGTGCCGATCCGCTGGCTCGCGCTTTCGTCTACCACGGCGATGACGATATCGGACAGGGGTTGCCGGTCTTCCTGCTGCAGCGAGGGATTGGCGATGGCCACCAGCAGCGCAATCGCCGCCAACCCGCGCAGCCACCAGCCAGGCAGCCGCCGCCAGATCGCCAGCGTGGTCCCAGCAAAGGACACACCGGCCGCGACATATAGCAGCCAAAGCGGCAGAAGCGGATCAAGAACCACGGTCCCCGTCATTGGCCCAGCCTGTCCAGCAGGTCAGGCACATGCACCTGATCGGATTTATAATTCCCGGTCAGCACATGCATGATCAGGTTCACCCCGAACCGCATCGCAAACTCCCGCTGCCGTTCGCCCGCGCTGCCGCGCCCCACGGGGTACAGCGGGACGCCCGTTTCATCCGTCGCCCAGGCCGAAGCCCAGTCGTTGCCGCCGATGACAACCGGCGTCACCCCATCGTTCAGATCGCGGAACGGCATCCCTTCGGCGGCCTCCGCGTCGGGCGGGGCGGCCTCGACCCACAATTCGCGGCCCACATAACGGCCGGGGAAATCCTGCAGCAGATAGAAGGTCCGGGTCAGAACATGGTCCGAGGGGATCGGCTCCAGCGCCGGCACATCCAGCCCCAGCGCAATGGCCTGCAGCTTGCGCCCCTCCGGCGTGCCGCTGCCAAAGCCAGCGCGGTCGGCGTCGCGGGTGTCGAACAGGATCATCCCGCCGGACCGCAGATAACGGTTCAGCTTGTCATAGGCCGCGCGCGACGGCATCGGCTGGTCTGCCGTGACGGGCCAGTAGAGGAAGGGAAAGAAGGCCAGTTCGTCCCGTTCGATATCCACGCCAATCGGCATCGCCGGCTCGATCGAGGTGCGCTGGTACAGCGTGCTCGACAACCCATACAGACCCGCCGCCGCCCGGTCGTCCACCGACCTGTCGCCGGTCAGAACATGGGCCAGAACGACATCGCGGGTGGCGGCGATGGCAAAGGCGTCCAACTCGGCGTCCTGCGCGCGGGGCGCGTCCGGCTGGACCATCAACAGCCCCGCCAGCAGGGCCGCCACCACATTGCCGCGCGGCCCGCGCAGCTTGCCCGACAGCCACAACGCGGCAAGGACATCCGCCAAAAGAAGCGCCAGCGCCGCGCCCAAGAGCCAGCCTTTCAGCGCCAGTTCACGTGCCACGGTCAGCCCCTCGACCGGGATACGGGCGGGCCATGCGGCGGGCGACAGGGTGCTGTCGGCCCCCATGACATTGACCGCGATGCGCCGGTCCTCGCCCGCATAAAGGCCGGGCGGCAGGTCCGCTCCGGGGGTCGCCTCGGCCAGCCGGGCGCCGGGAACGCCGGGCAATGTGTCCACCTCGTCCAACCGGCCTTCGGCGGTCAGCAGCACCTCGGGCAACCATGTGGTGCCCTCCAGTTCCGCCGCGTCCGGCCGGGCCGGACGGGTCGAGACGGCCAGCCGTTCCAGCATCTGCACGAACAGGCCCGACAAGGGCAGCGACGACCATTCGGCATTGGCGGTGACGTGGTAGAGAACGATCTGCCCTTCGCCCATTGCCTTGCGGGTCACCAGCGGCGTGCCATCGGCCAATTGTGCGATCACTCGTTCGGCCAGCGTAGGGTCGGGCTGGGCCATGACCTGCGTCGTGACCGTCACGTCACCCGGAACCGCCAGACCGAAAAAGGGTGACGTCTCGGCAAAGGGGGCCAGCGCCTTGGGGTCGCCCCAACTCATCGCGCCGCCGATACTGCGGCCCCCGGCGCGCAGCCGCACCGGCATCAGCGGGTCTTCCTCGGCGCGGCTCACGTCGCTGGCGGCAAGGCGCGGCCCGGCAAAGCGCAACAGCAGCCCGCCATTGTCCACCCAATCCGACAGGTCCTCGGTCTCCGACGGTGACAGGGCGGCCACATCGGCAAGGATGATCACATCCGGGTTCGCGGGCAGGATATCGGCGAGGGGCCCTTCCAGCAGGTCGGCGGTCGGGGCCAGCGCCTCGCGCAGGTAGTGCAGCGGCGACAAAAGGTCGAGCGTTTCATCCGCCCCGCCGCCCGCGATCATCGCCACCTCGCGGCGACGCAGGCTGTCGTCGGTCAGGGTCACGGCCCCGGCCGACCGCAGGCCGGTCAGTTCAAACCGGGTGACGCGGTTGCGCAATTCGGGTGGCAGCGACAGGGCCAGATCGGCCACTGGTTCGCCCGCCTCGAATGTGAAACTCGCCGTGGCCAACTGCCGTTCAACGCCTGCCGGGTCCAGCCCGACGGCGGCCACGCCGACCTCGCGTGCGTCGCCCACCGGGGTGCGCACCGCCTGAAGCGCCACGGCCCCGTCGGCATAGCTGGCAGGGCGCAGGGCGATTGTCTGGCGCGGGCTTTGGAACACGGTGACCGGCCCGCGATCTTCCAGCGCCTGCAACAGCGGCGCGCGGCCCGCACGGTCCAGCCCGTCGGACAGCCAATAGGTCTCGAACCCGCCCGACAGGGTGCCCGCGAATGCGGCCAGATCGGCCTCGGACGGTTCCCACGGGCGCGGCGACAGGTTCGGCAGCCGGGCAATGGCCGCATCGGCGGATTGGAACAGCGGGCCATCGGGCGGCAGATCGGTCAGCGTGGTGAGGGCCACCGCGCGGCCCGCCGCGCCCGCCTCGGTCAACAGCGCCTCGATCCGGTCCACCCGGGCGGTCCAGTCGCGGGCATCGGCCCATGTGCCGTCCGCCACGATCAGCAACGGCCCGGACCCGGCCCGGTCCGCCTGCGGGTTCAGCACCGGCCCGGCAAAGCCAAGGATCACCGCCGCCACCGCCAGAATGCGCAGCAAAAGCAGCCACCACGGCGTCCGGTCGGTCTGCGCCTCGTCATCGGTCAGGCCCAGCAACAGCGCGACACCGGGAAACCGGCGGCGGATCGGGGCAGGGGGCACGGCCCGCAGCAAAAGCCACAGGATCGGCAGCACGATCAGCCCCAGAAGCAGCCAGGGCGCGGAAAACGCTATCGGGCCAAGGGTCCACATCAGCCGCGCCGCTCCAGCCCGCGATAAAGCCATTGCAGCGCGCCCGCCGCCGGATCGCCCGTGTGATGGGTGGAATAGAGCCAGCCTGTGGTGCGGGCCAGCCCCGCCAGCCGGTCCTTGCGTTCCGCCAGCCGGTCAAGATAGCGGGCGCGCAACTCGCCCGCCTTCAGGGTCTCATGGGTCACGCCGCCGCCCATGCTTTCGAAAATCGTGCGCCCGTCGTAGGGAAACGCCTCCTCCGCCGGGTCGAGCACCTGCAGGATCACCCCGTGCACGTCCCGGTCGGCGGCCCGCAGCAGCGCCTCTTCGGCGGCATCCATATTGCCCATGAAATCGGACATGAACACCGCGCGGCTATGCGCCAACATCCCTTCGGTTTCCGGCTGGCCGTAATCGGTGGGGGCGTCTTCCGCCAGACGGTCGGCCATGCGGGCGATTTGGGCCGTGCCCCTGCGCGGCGGCAGGCGCAGTCCGGTCAGCCCCACCCGTTCACCGCCCCGGATCAGCAGGATCGTCGCGGCTAGCGCCAGCAGGCGGGCGCGGTCGGCCTTGGTCGGGCCACCCTTGACCGACCCGAACGACATCGACGCCGCCAGATCGACCCAGAAGACCACGCTTTGCGCGACCTGCCATTCCTTGTCCTGCACGAAGGCTGCGTCGGACCGGGCCGACCGGCGCCAGTCGATGGACCTTGCATCGTCAAAGGGCATCGCCGGGCGGTATTGCCAGAAATCATCGCCCAATCCCGCGCGCCGGCGCCCGTGATCGCCAAGGATCACGGTCGTCGCCAGATGTTCGGCAGCGGCCAGAAGCGGCGGCAGCGGGGCGGCAAGCGCCTCTGCCCCGGCCCGCAGGGTGGCGGGGGCGTCGGTCACGCGGCGGCCTCGACCTTCGTGATGCGGGCCGCGACCTCGGCGATGACATCGGGCAGGGTGACGCCCCGGGCGCGGGCGGCAAAAGACAGCGCCATCCGGTGCGACAGGACCGGCGCGGCAAGGCGGCGGACGTCTTCGGGCGAGGGGGCAAGGCGGCCATCCAGAAGCGCCTCGGCCCGGACGGTCAGCATCAGCGCCTGCGCCGCGCGGGGGCCGGGACCCCAACTGACGTTCTGGCGGACGATCTCGGGGGCGTCGGCATCGGGGCGGCAGGCGCGGACCAGATCAAGGATCATCTCGACGATGCTGTCACCCACCGGCATACGGCGCAGCAGGGTCTGCGCGGCGATCAGCTCGGCAGCGGTAAAGACAGGCTCGGCCGCGGCCTCCTCGACACCTGTGGTGGCCAGCAGAATATCGCGTTCCGTGGCGCGGTCGGGGTAGGGCACGTCGATCTGGACAAGGAAACGGTCCAGCTGCGCTTCGGGCAGGGGATAGGTGCCTTCCTGTTCAATCGGGTTCTGGGTGGCCAGCACATGAAACGGCGCGCCAAGGGGGCGGTGTTCGCCGGCAATGGTCACCTCGCGTTCCTGCATCGCCTGCAACAGGGCGGACTGGGTGCGCGGGCTGGCGCGGTTGATCTCGTCCGCCATTAGCAACTGGCAGAAAATCGGTCCTTCGATGAACCGGAACGCGCGGCTGCCGTCCTTGCCGGTCTCCAGCACCTCGGACCCAAGGATATCGGCGGGCATCAGGTCGGGCGTGAACTGGATGCGGTTGCCGTCAAGGCCCATCACGGTCGACAGCGTATCCACCAGACGGGTTTTTCCCAGCCCCGGCAGGCCGATCAGCAGGGCATGGCCCCCCGACACCAGCGCCGACAGGGTCAGGTCCACCACCCGGTCCTGCCCGATAAAGCGCCGCCCGATCGAGGCCCGCGCCGCGCCCAGTTTTTCGCCAAGCGCTTCGATCCCGGCCACCAGATCGTCGGTCCCTGCCATGACAACACCTCCTGCAAATACTATCTTCGGGTCAGACTACAGATATTGCAGCGGACCCCAATGGCAAAAACAACAGGAAGTGAACGAAACCCCGCTTCGGCGGAAAGCCTCGCATCGGCGGCGAAATGGGCGTCGAAAAAGGGGCCCCCGCCGGTGCACCTGTGGAACCCCGAGTTCTGCGGTGATCTGGACATGCGGATCGCCCGGGACGGGACGTGGTTCTACCTTGGAACGCCCATCGGGCGGCACGAGCTGGTCAAGCTGTTTTCGTCGATCATCCGCAAGGATGGCGAGGCTTATTTCCTTGTGACCCCGGTCGAGAAGGTGGGGATCACGGTGGATGACGCCCCCTTTGTCGCAGTGGATTTCAACCGGGTCGGCGACGGGCTGGAGTTCGAAACCAATGTGCAGGACAGGGTCATTGCCGGGCCGGATCACCCGATCCGCGTGGCGCGCGACCCGGACACCGGGGAACCTTCGCCCTATGTGCTGATCCGCCGGAACCTTGAGGCGCTGATCGACCGCAAATCCTTCTACCGGCTGGTCGATCTGGGCGAGGTGGCCGAACAGGACGGGGAAGACTGGTTCGGAGTGCGGTCGCAGGGCGTGTTCTTTCCGATCATCCCGGCGGCAGAGTTGCAAGGATAGGATGTTGGGACCGGGCGGCCAGCCCGGTCCGCGCCCGCCCCGCCCCATCCCTGCGCGGGAACAAGGCCGCAGGCCGCCCGCGCATCGCCTGTCCGTCTCGGCGGGCTGGCGATCTGGCGGAACGTCCGCCCAAGCCAGCCGTCTTTGCGGTGTTGCACGATAAAGCGCTTGGGCCTGTCCGTTTCGTCGCCATCCCACGGGCAGGCGATGCGCGGGCGGAGGCAGGATTGACTGCAACTGCGACTCCGGCTATTTATTGAACAACTGTTCATTTAACGCCCGGAGGCCCCGATGTTCACCGCAACCATGCGATTTGACCTTGGCGAAGATGTGAACGCCCTGCGCGATATGGTGCACGGCTGGGCGCAAGAGCGGGTCAAGCCGCTTGCCGCCGAGATTGACCGGACCAACGACTTCCCCGCGCATCTGTGGACGGAAATGGGCGACCTTGGGCTTCTGGGGATCACCACGCCCGAGGAATACGGCGGGGCCGGGATGTCCTATCTCGCTCATGTGGTCGCGGTCGAGGAAATCGCCCGCGCCTCTGCCTCGGTCAGCCTGTCCTACGGGGCGCATTCCAATCTTTGCGTCAACCAGATCAAGCTGAACGGCACCGAAGAGCAGAAACACAAATACCTGCCCGGCCTGATTTCCGGCCAGCATGTCGGCGCGCTGGCCATGTCCGAGGCCGGGGCCGGGTCCGACGTGGTGTCGATGAAACTGCGGGCGGAAAAGAAGAACGACCGCTTCGTGCTGAACGGCACGAAATTCTGGATCACCAACGGGCCGGACGCCGACACGCTGGTGGTCTATGCCAAGACCGACCCCGACGCCGGGTCCAAGGGGATCACCGCCTTCATTGTGGAAAAGTCGATGAAGGGTTTTTCGACCTCCAAGCATTTCGACAAGCTGGGGATGCGCGGATCGAACACCGCGGAACTGGTGTTCGAGGATGTCGAGGTGCCGTTCGAAAACATCCTTGGCGAAGAGGGCAAGGGCGTGCGGGTGCTGATGTCCGGGCTCGACTACGAACGGGTCGTGCTGTCGGGGATCGGCACCGGCATCATGGCCGCCTGTCTGGACGAGGTGATGCCCTATCTGGCGCAGCGCCAGCAGTTCGGCCAGCCGATTGGAAGCTTCCAGCTGATGCAGGGCAAGATCGCGGACATGTATACCAAGATGAATTCGGCCCGCGCCTATGTCTACGAGGTGGCCAAGGCCTGCGACCGGGGCGAGGTCACACGGGCCGACGCGGCGGCCTGCGTGCTCTACGCCTCGGAAGAGGCGATGACCGTCGCGCATCAGGCGGTGCAGGCCATGGGCGGCATGGGCTTCATGAACGAATCCCCGGTGGCTCGCATCTTCCGCGACGCCAAGCTGATGGAAATCGGCGCGGGCACCTCCGAGATTCGGCGGATGCTGATCGGGCGCGAAATGATGGGGGCGATGGGATGACGCCGCGCGCCGCTCGACCCCGGCCATGCCGGGATCATCGCCCCGCCCGCCGTCCCGCAGAGGTGCCGCATGACTAACCTTCCCCTGACAGGTCGCGCTGGCCACGAAGCGGCGCTCACCCAAGTGGCCGAGGCCGCCCGTCTGGCCGCGCTTGGCGGCGGCGAGAAATCCCGCGCCCGCCATGTGGCCCGGGGCAAGATGCTGCCGCGTGAACGGGTCGCGAACCTGCTCGACCCCGGATCGCCCTTCCTCGAAGTCGGGGCGACGGCGGCGCATGGCATGTATGGCGGCGCGGCCCCCTGTGCCGGGGTCATCGCCGGGATCGGCCTGGTCGAGGGGCGGCAGGTCATGGTGGTGGCCAACGATGCCACCGTGAAGGGCGGTACCTACTACCCGATGACCGTCAAGAAACATCTGCGGGCGCAAGAGATTGCCCAGCAGAACCGGCTGCCTTGCGTCTACCTTGTCGACAGCGGCGGCGCCAACCTGCCCAATCAGGACGAGGTCTTTCCCGACCGCGATCACTTTGGCCGCATCTTCTACAATCAGGCCCAGATGAGCGCCGCTGGCATCCCGCAAATCGCCGTGGTCATGGGGTCGTGTACCGCCGGGGGCGCCTATGTCCCGGCGATGGCCGATGTGTCGATCATCGTGAAGGAACAGGGGACGATTTTCCTCGCCGGTCCGCCGCTGGTGAAGGCCGCGACGGGCGAGGTCGTCAGCGCCGAAGACTTGGGCGGCGGCGACGTGCACACCCGGCTGTCGGGGGTCGCGGACTACCTGGCAGAGGACGACGCGCATGCGCTGGCACTCGCGCGGCGGGCGGTACAAAACGCGCAACCTGCCCCGTCGGAAGTGTACAAACCGGACAATTTCGACGCCCCGGCAAGGCCCATCGACGACCTCTTCGATGTGATCCCTTCGGACCTGCGCACCCCCTATGACAT
The DNA here is from genome assembly GCF_004145845.1 of Loktanella sp. IMCC34160. GTDB lineage: Bacteria > Pseudomonadota > Alphaproteobacteria > Rhodobacterales > Rhodobacteraceae > SELP01. The sequence goes on from NZ_SELP01000001.1 coordinate 750,733, forward strand.
CCGCGAGTTGATCACCCGGATCGTCGACGGATCGCGATTTGACGAGTTCAAGGCGCGGTTCGGGGAAACGCTCGTCACCGGCTTTGCCGAGATCGAGGGCATGGCCTGCGGCATCGTCGCCAACAATGGCGTGCTGTTTTCCGAGGCCGCCCAAAAGGGCGCGCATTTCGTGGAACTGTGCAGCCAGCGCCGTATCCCGTTGATTTTCCTTCAGAACATTACCGGGTTCATGGTCGGGCGGAAGTATGAAAACGAAGGGATCGCGCGGCACGGAGCCAAGATGGTGACCGCCGTGGCAACCACCGCCGTCCCCAAGATCACCATGATCGTCGGCGGATCGTTTGGCGCCGGGAATTATGGAATGTCTGGAAGGGCTTACAGTCCGAATTTCATCTGGTCCTGGCCCACGTCGCGCACCGCCGTAATGGGCGGGGAACAGGCGGCAGGCGTGCTGGCAACCGTTCAGGCCGACGCGGCGGAACGGGCCGGAACGCCGCTTACCGACGACCAGATCGACGCGATAAAATCACCGATTATCAAACAGTTCGAAGAGCAATCTCATCCCCTCTATGCCTCGGCCCGGCTGTGGGATGACGGTGTGATCGACCCGCGCGACAGCCGCAAGGTGCTGGCCCTGTCCTTGCGGGCGGCACTGAATGTGCCGATCCCGGAAACCCGCTTCGGCGTGTTCCGGATGTGAGGGCAGGATGACCGAATTTCCCGACGAAGGACGTTTTGAACGCGGCAAGATGGACCGGCTGACCGGTGCGCAATGGGTGCATGTGACACCCGAAATGGCGCGGGCGCATCCGCAGGGAAACCTGTCGCCAATGCTTTGGATCATCGTGATAATTTTCGTGGGCGCAGCGGGTTTTCAGCTTTGGGAAACGCTCGGCGGGGTGGGACGGTTCAGCTGGGTTGGCGTGGTACTGAAACTGGGTACCGCGATCCTTCTTGTGTTGCGCGCGCCCTATGCGCTGGTGCTGGCGATGGTGCAGTTGATCTTTTCCGTCTTCACGCTGGCGACCTTTCTTGCGGACGGAATCAGCCCCTTTGCAATCGTCGAGCTGATTTTTGTAATATTGGCAGTATCTTACCTGATGGAAGGCGACCGGCCGAACCTGATCTACCGGCACCGGTTCCGCAGCTATCCGAAGGGGGAGTGAATGCGCCCGTCGCCCATCCTGCGCCGTCCCCATGTGCGGGGTCGTGGCACGGTCCGCCGGTTTCGCATGGCGGCGCTGGCCCTTGTCGTGCTTGTCGGGGCCGGGCCGATGGTTCTGGACGCTGCAATCCTGGCGACAAAAGACCAGTCCGGCTGCACCATTCGCGGGGTGGTCGATGGCGACACGGTGCGGCTGACCTGCCCGGATCTGGGCCGGGTGAATGGCCGCATTACCGGGATCGACACGCCGGAACTGCGGGGGAGGTGCCTGTCGGAACGACTTCAGGCATTGCACGCAAAGGCTTGGCTTCATTGGACATTCTGGTCCGCCCGCAGCCTTGAGGCCAAACCCGGCGCACCCGATCTGTATAACCGCCCGCTGACGACGGTCATGATCGATGGCCGCCCGCTGACAGAGATGATCATCGCCGCAGGTCTGGCCCGTCCCTATGACGGGGGCCGCCGGGCAAGCTGGTGTGAAGAGGAACGCTGATGTTTGACAAGATCCTGATCGCAAACCGGGGCGAGATTGCCTGCCGGGTCATAAAAACCGCCCGCGCGATGGGCGTTCGAACCGTGGCCGTCCATTCCGACGCGGACGCCACCGCCCTGCATGTCGAACTGGCGGATGAGGCGATCCATATCGGTCCGTCGCCGGTGTCCGAAAGCTACCTTAAGGGCGATGCGATCATCGCCGCCGCGCTGGCCACCGGGGCAGAGGCGATCCACCCCGGCTATGGCTTCCTGTCGGAAAACCCGGATTTCGTTGAGGCGGTCGCGGCCGCGGGGCTGGTCTTTATCGGCCCGTCGGCCAAGGCGATCCGGGCGATGGGCCTGAAGGACGCGGCCAAGGCGCTGATGGAACGGGCCGGCGTGCCGGTCGTGCCCGGCTATCACGGTCCGGACCAGTCCGATGACCTGCTGGCGGCAGAGGCCGGGCGGATCGGCTATCCGGTGCTGATCAAGGCCGTGGCGGGCGGTGGCGGCAAGGGGATGCGGCTGGTCGAAGACCCCGCCGAATTCGCCGAGGCGTTGGCCAGCGCCCGGGCCGAGGCAAAGACCGCCTTTGGCAACCCCGATGTGCTGATAGAAAAATTCGTGACCCATCCCCGCCACATCGAGGTGCAGGTCTTCGGCGATGGCACCCGAGCCGTGCACCTTTTTGAACGGGACTGTTCGCTGCAACGCCGCCACCAGAAAGTGATCGAGGAGGCCCCCGCGCCGGGCATGACCGAGGAGGTCCGTGCCGCCATGGGTGCCGCTGCTGTCCGCGCGGCCGAGGCGATCGGTTACTCCGGGGCTGGGACGGTGGAATTCATCGTGGATGGGTCCGGCCCGCTGCGCGTCGATGGCTTCTGGTTCATGGAGATGAACACCCGCCTTCAGGTCGAACATCCGGTGACCGAGGCCATCACGGGCGTCGATCTGGTGGAATGGCAATTGCGCGTCGCCGCCGGAGAGCCATTGCCCGCCCGGCAGGAAGATCTGGAAATCAACGGTCATGCGTTCGAGGCGCGGCTGTATGCCGAGGACGTGCCTGCCGGGTTCCTGCCCGCGACGGGGCGGCTGGCGCATCTGGCTTTCCCCGCACAGGTCCGGGCGGACAGCGGCGTGCGGGCGGGGGATGACATCTCGCCCTTTTACGATCCAATGATCGCCAAGGTCATCGTGCATGGCCCCGACCGGGACAGCGCCCTGCGCCGCCTGTCGCGTGGGCTGGCGCACACGCAGGTGGCGGGGACCGTCACCAACCTGTCCTTCCTCAAGGCCCTGGCCGATCATGCGGGATTTGCGGCGGGGCAGGTGGATACCGGGCTGATTGCCCGCGACCTTGCCGACCTGACGCAGGTGGCGGAGGTCACCCCGCAGGTCGTGGCGCAGTCGGCGCTGATCCTGTCGGGCCTGTGGGACGGCGGCGCGCCGACCCGTGGCTTTGCCCTGTGGGCGCCCCTAACCCGGACGGTCAAGACGACCGCGGGGCCGGTCGTTCTTCAGGTCCGGGGGGCGGACAGCGTGCTTGTCTCGGTCGATGGGCTGGTGGTCGAAGCGCTGCGCGACCGGCTGGGCTGGACATTTGACGGGGACCGGGCGGTGCCCTTCGCCCGCCACCCGCGCGGCGTGACCCTGTTTGACGGGGTGGGCCGCGAAATCGGACTGGTGGACCTTTTGGACCGGGGCAGCGCCACCGGTGCTGGCGGCGATGCGGTTCTGGCCCCGATGCCGGGGCTGGTCACGGCCCTGTTCACCACTGTGGGCGCAGAGGTGAAGGAAGGCGACCGGCTGGCCACGCTGGAGGCCATGAAGATGGAGCACACCCTGCGCGCCCCCCGCGACGGGACCGTAGCCCGCATCGGGGCCGAGGCAGGCGGGCAGGTGGAAGCCGGGGCGCCGATCGTGGTATTGGACCCCGAAGGAGAGGTTACATGATCCGTCTGCACCACTGCCACCAGACCCGGTCGATGCGGGTTCTTTGGCTGCTGAATGAACTGGAGGCGGACTTTGAGCTGATGGTCTATCCCTTCGACAAGACCCTGCGCTCGGACGCCTACCTGAGCCTCAGCCCGGCGGGCCGGGTCCCGGCGATCGAGGTGGACGGAGAGGTGATGTTCGAAAGCCTTGCCATCCTTGAATACCTGACCGAACGGTTCCCCGATGCGGGCCTTGGCCGCGCGCCCGGCGACCTTGACCGGGCCGACTTCCTGAACTGGTTGCATTTCGCGGAAACGATCAGCCAGCATTGCGCCGCCCTGACCCAGCAGCACATCATGCTGTACGAGGATCACATGCGGTCGCCGCTAATCATGTCGTTGGAATCACGGCGGCTGGCCAATTGCCTGAAGGCGCTTGAGGGGCGGCTGTCCACCCCTGTCGAGAACCGCGACTACGTTCTGACCAGCGGGTTTTCGGCTGCGGATATCGCGCTGGGGCAGGCCGTTTATATGGCGCGGCACTTCGTCCGGCTGGACCCGTTCCCGGAGGTGGCGAAATGGTATGACCGTATCACTGACCGGCCCGCCTTCCGCGCCTCGATCCCAGACGGTGACGTGCCGCTACTCTATGAACAGGACTTCTATCCGCCGTGGGAGGTGACAGGTGGCTGACCGCATCCGCATCTACGAGGTCGGGCCGCGCGACGGGCTGCAGAACGAACCGGGCGTGATCCCCATGGCCGGGCGGCTGGAGTTGATCCGGGCGCTGGTTGCAGCGGGACTGCGGGATATCGAGGTGGGCAGTTTCGTCTCGCCCCGCTGGGTGCCGCAGATGGCGGGCAGCGCCGAGATTCTGGCCGGGATCGACCTCGGCAACGACGTGAATTTCGCCGCCCTGATTCCCAACATGAAGGGGTGGGAGGCCTATGCCGAGGCCATCGCGCCCTTGCCACGGATTCCGGGCGAGGTGGCGGTATTCATCTCGGCCTCGGAAGGGTTCAGCAAGGCGAATTTGAATTGCTCTGTCGCCGAAAGCCTTGACCGGATCGCGCCGGTTGTGGACGCGGCGCGCGCAGCGGGGGTCACAGTGCGGGGCTATGTGTCTTGCGTGACGGACTGCCCCTTTGACGGGCCGACCGACCCAGCGCTGGTGGCCCGCGCGGTGGCGGGCCTGCGGGCGCTGGCGCCGATGCAGGTGTCGTTGGGTGATACCATCGGTCGGGGCACGCCCGACACCGTCAGCGCCATGCTGGACGCGGTTCTGGCGGTTTGCGGGCCGGGGAATCTTGCCGGGCATTTCCATGACACGACCGGGCTGGCGCTGGCCAATGTCGAGGCGTCAATCGCGGCGGGGCTGCGCACCTTTGACAGTTCGGTGGCGGGGCTGGGCGGTTGCCCCTATGCGCCGGGCGCGCCGGGCAATCTGGACACCGGGGCGCTGGTGGATCGCTGCATGGCGCTGGGGTTCGAGACAGGCGTGGACCGGGCGGCACTGGACCGTGCCGCAGATATTGCACGTGGGCTGAGGGCGGCAGCATGACAGAACAGACGATTTCGGTATCGGTGGATGACCGGGGGGTGGCCCGGCTGACCCTTGCGCGGGCGGAAAAGCACAACGCCATGTCGGCGGAGATGATCGGGGAACTGACGCAGGCCGCCAAACGGCTGGGCACGGACCCGGCGGTGCGTGTGGTGGTTCTGGCCGCCGAGGGGGCCAGTTTTTGCGCCGGGGGCGATCTGGGCTGGATGCGAGATCAGATGCAGGCCGATGCCGCGACCCGCGCACGAGAGGCGACGAAACTGGCGATGATGCTGAAGGCGATCAACGATTGCCCCAAGCCGGTGATCGCGCGGGTGCAGGGCAATGCCTTTGGTGGCGGCGTCGGGCTGATGTCGGTGGCCGATGTGGCGGTGACGGTCGAGGGGGCGAAATTCGGGCTGACGGAAACCCGGCTGGGCCTGATTCCCGCGACCATCGGCCCCTATGTCGTCGCCCGCATGGGCGAGGCGATGGCACGGCGCGTGTTCATGTCCGCCCGGATTTTCGGCGCGGCAGAGGCGGTGACGCTTGGGCTGGCGGCCCGCGCGGTCCCGTCCGAGGCGCTGGACGCCGCGGTCGAGGCAGAGATCGCGCCCTATCTGTCCTGCGCCCCCGGTGCGGTGGCCGAGGCCAAGCGGCTGGCCCTGTCGCTTGGCGGGGCCCCGGACGAGGCCACCATCGCCCGCAGCATTGACGCGCTGGTGACCCGCTGGGAAAGCGCCGAGGCAGAGGCGGGAATCGCGGCCTTCTTCGCCAAGACGCCGGCACCCTGGGCACAGGGCTAGAACACCGCCCGACCTTCGATGCTGGCGAATTCGATCCGGGCCCGGCCCATTTCCTTGGCCCGGTACAGCGCGGCATCGGCAAGCGTCAGCATCTTTTCGATACTGTCGGCGGCCCGCACGGGCGTCGCCCCGACCGATAGGGTGATCTGCACCTCCGTCCCCTCCTTCGGGACCGGAATCTTAACCCCTTCGCAAATACGCTCGCCAACCGCACGGGCCATGTCCGGGGTCGCCTTGGGCAGGAAGACGGCGAATTCCTCGCCTCCGAAGCGACCCACGATATCGCCCGAACGGACCAGTTTGCGCATCCGCCCGGCGATTGCCTGAAGGCACAGGTCGCCAATCGCATGGCCATAGGTATCGTTGATCCGCTTGAAATGGTCGGCATCCACCAGCAGCAGCGCGCCCCCCTGACCGGCGACCGAGGCCATTGATGCCCGTTCAAGGAAATCCCCCCGGTTCGACAGGCCGGTCAGAAGATCGGTGGCCGCCAGATTGGCAAGGCGGCACTGCAGCCGATACTGATGCGACATCACCGCAAGGGCGAAAACCAAGAATGGTGTCGAGACGATCACGGTGACAAGGATCTGGCTGGTCGGGTCGAATCCAGCCTCGGGCCGGACCAGTCGTTCCACGGTCAGATTGACCAGATTGATCGCCAGTTCGAACAAGAGCCATTTCACAACGAAGTCGGGCCACGACTTTGGTGCGACGCGGTTGACGATGCGATGCATGAGGCCAGACGAAGGCATGTATTCGGCTCTTCTACCCGGTGGTGAACAGATGTCCCAGATGTCCGCCAAAACCGTTCACGAATCCCAAATTTCCGGACCTTGATTGCTCACATTGGATTCAAACTGGCGCGAACGGCCGAAAAACCGGGCGCTAGCCTCTCGCCCTTGGTTGACCCTCTACCGCCCGAAGGGTAAAGCCTGACCAAGCCAACATGCGCCGGGCCGGTCTTGCGGCCCCGCGGCGCGATGCGTGAAAGGAACCGGCCTTGGAAGATCTCCTGCGCGAATACCTTCCCATCATCATTTTTCTGGGACTTGCCATCGTTCTTGGCGTGATCCTGATCCTTGCGGCGGTCGTGCTGGCCGTGCGCAACCCGGACCCGGAAAAAGTGTCCGCCTACGAATGCGGGTTCAACGCCTTCGATGACGCCCGGATGAAGTTCGACGTGCGCTTCTACCTCGTGTCGATTCTGTTCATCATCTTCGACCTTGAAGTGGCCTTCCTGTTCCCATGGGCGGTGGCCTTCCAGGACATTTCGATGGTGGGCTTCTGGTCGATGATGGTGTTCCTGGCCGTGCTGACCATCGGCTTTGCCTATGAATGGAAGAAAGGGGCTCTCGAATGGGAGTGATGACCGGATCCAATACCGCGGGCGTCGACAAGGAAGTCGTCACCAGCGCGATCAATGCCGAGCTGCAGGACAAGGGGTTCATCGTCACCTCGACCGCCGACATCATCAACTGGGCGCGGACCGGGTCGCTGCACTGGATGACCTTCGGCCTTGCCTGCTGCGCGGTCGAGATGATGCATACCTCGATGCCGCGCTATGACCTTGAACGTTACGGCACCGCGCCGCGCGCCTCTCCGCGCCAGTCGGACCTGATGATCGTCGCGGGCACCCTGACCAACAAGATGGCCCCGGCGCTGCGCAAGGTCTATGACCAGATGCCGGAACCGCGCTACGTGATCTCGATGGGGTCCTGCGCGAATGGCGGTGGCTATTATCACTACAGCTATTCCGTGGTGCGCGGCTGTGACCGGATCGTGCCGGTTGACGTCTATGTGCCCGGCTGCCCGCCGACGGCAGAGGCGCTGATGTATGGCATCCTGCAGTTGCAGCGGAAGATCCGCCGCACCGGCACCATCGTTCGCTAAGGGGGCGCATATGTCTGATGCACTGAATGAACTGGGCGCCCTGCTGGAACTGAAGCGCAAGGATTGCGTGCTGGGCTGGGACGTCGCCTTTGGCGAACTGACCGTCGATGTGGCCCCGTCCAACCTTGTGGCCTTTGTCGACTACATCAAGTCCGACAGCGCCTGCCAGTTTTCAAGCCTCGTGGATATCACCGCGGTCGATTACCCCGGCCGGGCCAAGCGGTTCGACGTGGTCTATCACTTCCTGTCGATGTACCAGAACCACCGGATCCGCCTGCGGGTGTCGATCGGGGAAGAAGAGATGGTCCCCTCGATCATCGAGGTACACCCCAGCGCCAACTGGTTCGAACGTGAAGTCTTCGACATGTTCGGGATCATCTTTTCCGGCCACCCGGACCTGCGCCGCATCCTGACCGACTACGGATTCCGCGGCCATCCGCTGCGCAAGGATTTCCCGACCACCGGCTATACCGAGGTCCGCTATGACGAGGTGCAGAAGCGCGTCGTCTATGAACCGGTCAAGCTGGTGCAGGAATACCGCCAGTTCGATTTCATGAGCCCGTGGGAAGGGGCGGAATACATCCTTCCGGGCGACGAGAAGACGGAAAAGGCCGGGAGCTGAGGGTGAGCGACCGGGCGGCCATAAACGCGGGCCCCGATGGTGGGGCAGGGCAGGCGACGCTCCTTTTCGGGGTGGGCGCGACCAAGGCCGGCACCAGCTGGCTTTACCGCTTTTTGGCGTCCCATCCCGAATGCCACCTGCGCACGATCAAGGAACTGCATTTCTACGATACGCTGGACCGGGACAACCTCGATTTCCAGTCCAAGCAGTTTCTGACGAAGCACGCCGCCCTTCTGGCCCGCCGCGAACAGGTGCCCGCTGGCGATCCGCGCCGCCGCTACCTGCGCCGCCAGATTGCCGATCTGGAAGCCTATCTTCCGGTCCTCGAAGCCGGGGACGAAGGCGGCTACCTGTCCTACCTGTCTGACGGGCGCGGACAAAAGGGGTTGGTCGCGGATGTGACCCCGGCCTATTCGCTTCTGTCGCCAGAGCGGCTGAAATCCATGGCGTCGCTGGCCCCGGTCACCCGGTTTGTCTACCTGATGCGCGATCCGGTCTCCCGGCTGTGGAGCCACGTTCGCATGATGGCCAACCGCGCCGCCAAAGCGGGCAAGACCCTTGCCGATCATGCCGCCCGCATCTTTGACAACGCCCTGTCGGGCAAGGCCCTGCATGTGACCGACCGCGGTGACTATGTCGGGGCGCTGGACCGGCTGGATGCGGCGCTGGACCCCAAGGCGCTGTTTCTTGGGTTCTACGAAGAACTGTTTTCCGAGCAGGCCATCGCGCGCCTCTGCGCCTTTCTTGGCCTTGCCCCGGTGGAGGCCCGTTTCGACAAGCGGGTGCACGAAGGGGTGAAGATTGAAATGACCGCTGACCAGCGGGCCCGCGCAGCCGCCTATCTGCGGCCGCAATATGATTACGTCTTGGCCCGGATGGGCCGGCTTCCCGCCAAATGGGAAGCCAACTACGCAGGAGTATGACGATGATGGACGGCTCCAAGGGATTCGAAGACGCCGAAACCGGCGAACAGAAGATCCGCAACTTCAACATCAACTTCGGACCGCAGCACCCTGCGGCCCACGGGGTGTTGCGCCTTGTGCTGGAACTGGATGGCGAGATCGTGGAACGCTGCGACCCGCATATCGGGCTTTTGCATCGCGGCACCGAAAAGCTGATGGAAAGCCGGACCTACCTGCAAAACCTGCCCTATTTCGACCGGCTGGATTACGTGGCCCCGATGAACCAGGAACACGCCTGGTGTCTGGCCATCGAAAAGCTGACCGGGACCGAGGTGCCGCGCCGTGCCTCGCTGATCCGGGTGCTCTATTCCGAAATCGGCCGGGTGCTGAACCACCTGCTGAACGTCACCACGCAGGCCATGGACGTGGGCGCGCTGACCCCGCCGCTTTGGGGCTTTGAAGAGCGTGAAAAGCTGATGATCTTCTACGAGCGGGCCTGTGGCGCGCGCCTGCACGCGGCCTATTTCCGGCCCGGCGGCGTGCATCAGGACCTGCCCGATGCGCTGCTGAACGACATCGAGGAATGGGCCCACGCCTTCCCCGCCGTTCTGGACGATATCGACGGGCTGCTGACCGAGAACCGCATCTTCAAACAGCGCAACGTCGACATCGGCGTCGTCACCGAACAGGAAATCCTTGATTGGGGGTTCTCGGGCGTGATGGTGCGCGGGTCGGGCCTTGCCTGGGACCTGCGCCGCGCCCAGCCCTATGAATGCTACGATGAGTTCGACTTCAAGGTGCCGGTCGGCAAGAACGGCGACTGCTATGACCGCTACCTTGTCCGCATGGAAGAGATGCGCCAGTCGACCAGCATCATCCTTCAGGCCATCGAAAAGCTGCGCGCCCCCGAAGGGCAGGGCGACATCATGGCCCGCGGCAAGATCACCCCGCCGAAACGGGGCGACATGAAGACCTCGATGGAAGCGCTGATCCATCACTTCAAACTGTACACCGAAGGGTTCCACGTCCCAGCGGGCGAGGTCTATGCCGCCGTCGAGGCCCCTAAGGGCGAATTCGGCGTCTACCTTGTCGCCGACGGGACCAACAAACCCTACCGCGCCAAACTGCGTGCCCCCGGATACCTGCACCTTCAGGCCATGGACCACGTCGCCTCTGGCCACCAACTTGCCGACGTCGCCGCCATCATCGGCACGATGGACGTCGTTTTTGGAGAGATTGACCGCTAATGCTCCGCCGTCTTCATCCCGAACAGCCCGAAAGCTTTGCTTTCTCCCCCGCCAACCAGAAATGGGCCGAGGCGCAGATCACCAAGTATCCCGAGGGTCGTCAGGCCAGCGCGGTGATCCCGCTGTTGTGGCGCGCGCAGGAACAGGAAGGCTGGCTGACCCGGCCGGCGATCGAAGAGGTCGCCAAGATGCTGAACATGGCCCCGATCCGCGTGATCGAGGTGGCCAGCTTCTACTTCATGTTCCAGTTGCAGCCGGTCGGCTCTGTTGCCCACATCCAGATTTGCGGCACCCTGTCCTGCATGATCTGCGGCGCCGAAGACCTGATCGCGGTCTGCCGCGAAAAGATCGCGGACAAGCCCCATGCGCTGTCGGCGGATGGCAAGTTTTCCTGGGAAGAGGTGGAATGCCTTGGCGCCTGCGCCAACGCCCCCATGGCCCAGATCGGCAAGGACTATTACGAAGACCTGACCGCCGACCGCCTGCGGGGCATTCTGGACGAACTGGCCGCGGGCAAGGTGCCGGTGCCGGGTCCGCAGAATGGCCGCTATGCGGCCGAGCCGCTGTCGGGGCTGACCTCGCTGACCGATCACGAAAGCGGCCGGACCCAGTATAACGCCAGCGCCCAGCTGGCCGTGGATATCGGCGATACGGTGAAACGGATCGACGGGACCGAAGTGCCGCTGCTGACGCCCTGGCTGGGCAAGGGTGGGGCAAAGCCCGCGAAACCGGCAGCCAAGCCCGCCGCGAAACCGGCAGCCAAGACGGCCGCCCCGAAAGCCGCCGCCAAGGCTGAAAAGCCCGCCGCCCCCGTTGCAGCCCCTGCCGCCGTGACCGCCCCCGCGCGGGAAAAGAAGCCGCGCACCATGGCGGCCCCGCGCAAGGCCGGTGCCGACGATCTGAAGCGGATTTCCGGGGTCGGCCCCAAGCTGGAAGGCGTGTTGAACGAATTGGGCTTCTGGCACTTCGACCAGATCGCCAAATGGACCCCCGAAGAGATCGCCTGGGTCGACAGCCGGTTGAAGTTCAAGGGCCGGATCGAACGGGATGACTGGATCGGGCAGGCCACGAAACTCGCGGCCGAGGGCTGACGGATCGCATTGAAGCCACGCACATGATGCCGAAACCGCGCAATCTGTTGACTGAAGGCCGCAAGCGGGGCGGGAAACGTCCCGTCCGGCCCGGTTTTCTTTGCCCGTTCTGCGCGGTTTCCCCTACAAATGCCCTGTCGGCCAAGCCGCGCGCCATGACGCGGCAGGCCAAACAGGGAAGTTGAAGGAGTTAAGCGTTATGTCGCAATCAAACGAAGCCACCAGCTGCCGCAATCTGTCGTGGCTTGTCGCCCTGTTGGCGGGGCTGGTCGTCACCCTCTTGATGCGCGGTGCGGATCAGGGATGGATTCTCTCGATCATCTTCGGGCTGGTCGTCTTGTTCGCGCTTGGGTTCGTATTGACCCGGTACTTCTGCGCCGATTCCGGGGTCACGAAATCCGCCGTGTCCCAGACCGTTGCACCCGTTTCTGCGGCCGCAACCCCCACGCCGCGCGCCGCCGCGCCGGCCGCCGCCGCGACACCGGTTGCGACTTCGGCCCCGGTGGCTGCAGAGCCTGCGCCCGAACCGGCCCCGGATGCCGAACCGAAGGCCGAGGCGGAGCCCAAGGCAGCCGCCAAGCCGAAAGCGGCGGCAAAGCCCAAGACCGCAGCAAAACCGAAGGCCGCCGCAAAGCCCAAGGCAGAGACCAAGCCCAAGGCCGCCGCTGCCAAGGTAGAGGCCAAGCCCGCGGCGGCGAAACCCGCCCGTCCGCCGGTGGCCAAGGATGGCACGCCCGCCGATCTTCTTGCCAAACCGCGCGGCGGCAAGGCGGACGATCTGAAGATGATCAAGGGCGTCGGGCCGGGCATCGAAAAGACGCTCAACGAGATGGGGATCTGGCACTATGATCAGGTTGCCGGATTGCGGGGCAAGGAAATCAAGTGGGTAGATGACCGGCTGAAGTTCAAGGGCCGGATCACGCGCGACGAATGGATCAAGCAGGCCCGGGTTCTGGCCCGGGGCGGCGCGACCGAATTCGCGGCCCGCGCCAAGAAGGACGGCACCTACAAAGCGTAGGGCCGATAGAAGACACGAATGGGAGACGATTCAGACCGCAAACGGGCCGAGGCCGGCAAACGCGCCGCCAAGGTATTGATTGCCACCGGGCTGTTCTGGATCGTCACCACCTATCTTGGGTCGCACCTGGGCTGGCCGCAACGCACGCGGGCCCTGTTCGACCTGATCGCCCTTGCCGGTTTCGGCTGGGCATTGTGGATGACTTATGGCATCTGGCGGTCACGCCAGAACGACAAGGGGTGAGCCGATGCTCAAAGACCAGGACCGGATCTTTACCAACATCTACGGCATGCATGACCGGACGCTGAAAGGCGCCCAGTCCCGTGGGCATTGGGATGGCACTGCCGCGATCATCAAGAAGGGCCGCGACTGGATCATCGACGAGATGAAGGCCAGCGGCCTGCGGGGCCGGGGCGGCGCGGGTTTCCCCACGGGCCTGAAATGGTCGTTCATGCCCAAGGAATCGGATGGCCGTCCGTCCTACCTTGTGATCAACGCCGACGAATCCGAACCGGGCACCTGCAAGGACCGGGAAATCATGCGCCACGATCCGCATACGCTGATCGAAGGGGCGCTGATCGCCAGTTTCGCGATGCAGGCCCATGCCTGCTACATCTACCTGCGCGGCGAATACATCCGCGAACGTGAAGCCCTGCAAAACGCCATCGACGAAGCCTATGCCTCGGGCCTTCTGGGCAAGAACGCGGCCAAGTCGGGCTGGGACTTCGACCTTTATCTGCACCACGGCGCGGGCGCCTATATCTGTGGCGAGGAAACCGCCCTTCTTGAAAGCCTTGAGGGCAAGAAGGGGATGCCGCGGATGAAACCGCCGTTCCCGGCGGGCGCGGGCCTTTATGGCTGCCCGACCACGGTGAACAACGTCGAATCCATCGCCGTCGTGCCGACCATTCTGCGCCGGGGCGCATCGTGGTTCGCGGGCTTTGGCCGCCAGAACAACGCGGGCACCAAGCTGTTCGCGATCTCGGGCCATGTGAACAACCCCTGCGTCGTCGAAGAGGAAATGTCGATCACCTTTGAAGAGCTGATCGAAAAGCACTGTGGCGGCATCCGGGGTGGCTGGGACAACCTCAAGGCCGTGATCCCCGGTGGGTCGTCCGTGCCCTGTGTCCGTGGCGAGAAGATGAAAGACGCCATCATGGACTTCGACTACCTGCGCGGAGAGCTGGGCTCGGGCCTTGGCACCGCTGCGGTGATCGTGATGGACAACTCTGTCGATATCATCAAGGCGATCTGGCGCCTGTCGAAGTTCTACAAGCACGAAAGCTGCGGCCAGTGCACCCCCTGCCGCGAAGGCACCGGCTGGATGATGCGGGTGATGGAACGGCTGGTGCAGGGCAATGCGAGCGTCGAAGAAATCGACATGCTGTTCGACGTGACCAAGCAGGTCGAAGGCCACACCATCTGCGCCCTTGGCGACGCGGCGGCCTGGCCGATCCAGGGTCTGATCCGCAACTTCCGAGACGAGATCGAGGACCGGATCAAGAGCAAGCGGATCGCGGCTGAATAACCGGAGCGATGCAATACGATCAGTTCCACCCCAACAGTTGCCCCAGTTGCGGAACGCGCCCCTATCCTTGGGGCAAGGCCTGCGAAACCTGCGGACTGGTTGGGGAGGAACGGGTTGGCCCGGCATGGATGCCGCGCCTTGCGCCTGTCGCGGCCTCGCTGTTTGTCATTCTGGTGATCATGGCCGTGATCGGAGCGGTTTTTTCGGCCGGATAGCCGTGGCATCCCGCCCCGATAGGCGAATCTAATGACGATGGAACTTTTCCTTGCCTGCCCGCCGGGCTTTGAACCGACCCTTGCCGCCGAGGCGCGCGAGGCGGGGTTCAAGGGCGTGGCGGAAACGCCGGGCGGCGTGACCTGCGCGGGCGACTGGGCCGAGGTCTGGCGTGCCAACCTTGTTTTGCGGGGCGCGACCCGCGTGCTGGCCCGGGTCGAAGAGTTTCGCGCCTTCCACCTGGCCCAGCTCGACAAACGCGCGCAAAAAGTCGATTGGGCCGCGATCCTGCCCAAGGCCACCCCGGTCAAGGTCGAGGTGACAAGCCGCAAATCCAAGATCTATCACGCGGGCGCGGCTGCCCAGCGGATCGAAAAGGCGCTGACCGACAGCATCGGCGCTGTGATCGACCCGGAGGCCGCGATCAAGTTGAAGGTGCGGATCGACGACAACCTTGTGACCTTTTCCATCGATACGTCGGGCGAAAGCCTGCACAAACGCGGCCACAAGGTCGCGGTGAACAAGGCGCCGCTGCGGGAAACGCTGGCTGCGCTGTGCCTGCGGGCCTGCGGATTTGACGGGACCCAGACCGTGCTGGACCCGATGTGCGGGTCGGGCACCTTCCCGATCGAGGCGGCGGAATGGGCCGCAGGGCTGATGCCTGGGCGGGACCGCCGGTTCGCCTTTGAAGACCTGCCCAGCTTTGACGCGGCCAGTTGGGCGCGGATGAAAACGGGTGCTGCACGGCCAACGTCGGCCCGTTTCTACGGGTCCGACAGGGACGCAGGCGCGGTGCGTATGGCGCAGGACAATGCAGGCCGGGCCGGGGTGGACGACATCTGCCTGTTCGAATGCAAACCCATCTCGGACATCGCGCCGCCCGATGGGCCGCCTGGGCTGGTGATGATCAACCCGCCCTATGGTGGCCGGATCGGCAACAAGAAGCTGTTGTTCGGCCTTTATGGCGCGATGGGCAAGGTCCTGTCGGAGCGGTTCTCCGGCTGGCGGGTCGGCTTTGTCACCTCGGACGGGGGGCTTGCCAAGGCGACGGGGCTGGACCTGTCCGCAGGCCCGCCCATCGATAACGGCGGGATCAAGATCCGGCTGTATCAGGCGCAGCTGTAGCGCCGATCGCGGCCGAGATTTCGGCCGCCGCGCGGGCCACTTCCGCCCCGAAGGCCGCAAGCCGCGCTTCGGTGAACCGGGCCGAGGGGCCCGAGATGGAAATCCCGCCCACCACCTCGCCCCGCGCGTCGCGGATCGCCGCGCCCATGCAGGACATGCCGATGTGCCGTTCTTCGCGGTCGAACGACCAGCCGCGCGCGGCGGTCTTGTCCAGATCGGCCTCCAGCACCGGGCGATGCGACAGGGTGCTGCCGGTAAAGGCGACCAATTGCATTGACCCGATCAGCCGGTCGCGCCGGTCGCGGGGCAGGGCGGCAAGGATCGCCTTGCCGGTGCCAGAGGCATGCATCGCGGTGCGGGTGCCGGGGTGAAAGAAGGCCCGGATCGGGTTCCGGCTTTCGACCTGACCGACGAAGACCACCTCGGCCCCGTCCTGAACCGCAAGGTTCGCGGTTTCCCCCGTCGCCTCCATCAGCTGGCGCATCACCGGGCGGGCGGCATCCAGAAGCGTGGTGCGCCGCAGATAGGCGGACCCGGTGCGATAGGCCTCGATCCCGACGGCCCATGTTTGGGCCGTGCTGTCAAAGGCGGCAAAGCCCCGGTTCTGAAGCGTGGTCAGAATGCGGTGGGTCGTGGGGGCGGGGATGTCCAGCGCCTCGGATATCCCGGTCAGGGTCCTGTCTTCGGCCCGGGCCAGATGTTCCAGCACCAGAAGCGCCCGGTCCAGCGCCTGAAGCGTGGGCGCGGTGGATTCGGTGAAAGTGGAGCGGGGGCGGCCGCGGCTGCGTTTTTCCATGGCGGGTCTCCTGTCGGATCTAGTCTAGGTGCGTGAAAATATTTTTCAATCTTGATCATGTGGGCAGTGTGAAAAGAAATAAAATGAATATGAACAACGCGTTAGATATTTTAATGCGGTAGTGAAAAATAATTTTGAAAAAATTGCGAATAGCGGGCGCTGGCCGCATGATCTGCGCATACAGCCCGAAAGGAGCCTTCGATGTCAGATCAGAACCCGGTTTTCATTCCCGGCCCGACCAATATCCCTGACCGCCTGCGACGCGCGATGATGGTGCAGACCCGCGACCACCGCGCGCCGGATTTCGTGGATACCCTGCTGCCGGTGCTGGAGCGCTGCAAGACGGTCTTCGGCACGACCGACGGCACCGTCATCACTTTCCCGTCCTCGGGCACTGGTGGCTGGGAAGCGGCGATCACCAATACCCTGTCGCCCGGCGACGCGGTTCTGATCGCCCGTTATGGCATGTTCTCGCACCGCTGGATCGACCTGTGCCAGCGGCACGGGCTGGACGTGCGGATCATCGAATGCGACTGGGGCAGCGGTGCCCCCGCCGACAAGTTCGCCGAGGCGCTGGCCGCCGATACCGCCCATGACATCAAGGCGGTCCTTGTCACCCATAACGAGACCGCGACCGGCGTCCTGTCCGATATCGGCGCGGTGCGGGCGGCGATGAACGGGGCCGGTCATCCGGCGCTGTTGATGGTCGATGCGGTGTCATCGCTCGCTTCCGTCCCGTTCCGGATGGACGACTGGGGCGTCGATATCTGCGTTTCGGGCAGCCAGAAGGGGTTCATGCTGGCCACCGGCATGGCGATCCTTGCGGTCAGCCCAAAGGCGCTTGCCGCGATGGAGGGGGCGACCCTGCCGCGCACCTTCTTTTCCTTCAAGGACATGATGGGGGCGAATGCCAATGGCGGCTTCCCCTACACCCCGCCGCTGCAACTGATCTATGGTCTGTCCGAGGCGCTGGACATGTTGGAAGAGGAGGGGTTGGACAATGTCTATGCCCGCCATCACCGGCTGGCCGAAGGGGTTCGCCGCGCGGTCGCGGCATGGGGGCTGAAGCTGGTTGCCCAATCGCCCGACCTGTACAGCGATACGGTCAGCGCGATCTACGTCCCCGAAGGGTTCAACAGCGATGCGCTGACCGATCACGCCTTCCATGCTTATGGCGTGTCCTTCGGGGTTGGCCTTGGCCAGATGAAGGGCCGCGCCTTCCGCATCGGCCATCTGGGTATGCTGACCGAAACCATGGTCTTGTCGGGCCTTGCCACCATTGAAATGGCGATGGCCGATCTGGACTACCCGATCACCCTGGGCAGCGGGGTTGCCGCCGCGCAGGACTATTTCCGCAAATCGCGCCCCGCGCTGTCCAAAGCCGCATGAGGACCGAATGACACACTGGCCCACCTTCGATGACGTGATCGCGGCCCATGACCGGATCGCGCCATATATCCACCGGACCCCGGTCCTGACGTCCGAGTTCATCAACGGGCTTGCCGGGTGCGAGCTGTACTTCAAGTGCGAGAATCTGCAAAAGGCGGGCGCGTTCAAGGCGCGCGGCGCGTCCAACGCCGTCTTTGGTCTGACCGACGAGCAGGCCGCGCGGGGCGTTGCCACCCATTCCAGCGGCAACCACGGCACCTGCCTGTCCTATGCCGCCGGACGCCGGGGCATTCCCTGCACCGTGGTCATGCCGCGCACCGCGCCGCAGGCCAAGAAGGACGCGGTCAAGGGCTATGGCGGCCGCGTGGTGGAATGCGAACCCTCGACCACCTCGCGAGAGGCGGTCTTTGCCGAGGTCGTGGCCGAGACCGGGGCCGAGTTCGTGCACCCCTACAACGACCTGCGCGTCATCACCGGGCAGGCCACCTGTAGCCGCGAGCTGATGGAACAGGCGCCGGGGCTGGACGCGGTCATCGCACCCATTGGCGGCGGCGGCATGGTGTCGGGCACCTGCCTGACCCTGTCGAACATCGCGCCCGGCGTGAAGATCTACGCCGCCGAACCGGAACAGGCCGATGACGCCGCCCGCAGTTTCCGCGCGGGCCACATCATCGCCGATGACGCGCCGGTGACGGTGGCGGACGGGCTCAAGGTGCCGCTGAAGGAAAACACATGGCACTATGTGTCAAACCATGTGACCGACATCCTGACCGCATCCGAGCAAGAGATCATCGACGCGATGAAGCTGATCTGGAAACGGATGAAGATCGTGATGGAACCCTCCAGCGCCGTGCCGCTGGCCACCATCCTGAAGAACCCTGACATTTTCGCGGGCCAGAAGGTCGGCGTCATCATCACCGGCGGCAACGTCGATCTGGACAAACTGCCTTGGCAGTGAAGGAGGATACCATGAACGCAGAAACCAAATTCGAAGGGCTTGAGGTCGGGTTCGACGTGCCCGCACTGCCCGGCATGGACGAGGCCGATATCCAGACCCCCTGCATCGTGCTGGATCTGGACGCGCTGGAACGCAACATCGTCAAGATGGGCGACTATGCCAAGGCGCATGGGATGCGCCACCGGGTGCACGGCAAGATGCATAAATCCGTGGATGTGGCCAAGCTGCAGGAACGGCTGGGGGGCGCCGTCGGCGTCTGCTGCCAGAAGGTGTCCGAGGCCGAGGTTTTCGCCCGCGGCGGCATCAAGGATATCCTTGTGTCCAATCAGGTGCGTGACCCGCTCAAGATCGATCGTCTGGCCCGTCTGCCCAAGCTGGGCGCGCGGACCATCGTCTGTGTCGATGATGTCGCCAATGTCGCGGACCTTTCGGCGGCGGCGGTCAAGCATGGCACCGAGCTGGAAGTCTTTGTCGAGATCGACTGCGGCGCGGGCCGCTGCGGCGTCACCACGACCCCGGCCGTGATCGAGATTGCCAAGGCGGTTCAGGCGGCACCGAACCTGAAGTTCACCGGCATTCAGGCCTATCAGGGCGCGATGCAGCACATGGACAGCTATGCCGACCGCAAGGCCAAGCTGGACGCCGCGATTGCGCAGGTGAAGGACGCCGTGGACGGGCTGAAGGCCGAAGGGATCGAGTGCGAATTGGTCTCGGGCGGCGGTACGGGCAGCTATTATTTCGAAAGCAACTCGGGCGTTTACAACGAATTGCAGTGCGGGTCCTACGCCTTCATGGATGCCGACTATGGCCGCATCCTTGACGCGGACGGCAACCGCATTGACCGGGGCGAATGGGAAAACGCGATGTTCCTTTACACCCAGGTCATGTCCCACGCGAAGGCGGACAAGGCGATTGTCGATGCCGGGCTGAAGGCGCAATCAGTCGACAGCGGGTTGCCGGTGGTCTTTGGCCGCGACGATGTCGAATACATCAAATGTTCGGATGAACACGGCGTCGTTTCGGACCCGAAGGGCGTGCTGAAGGTCGGCGACAAGCTGCGGCTTGTGCCCGGTCACTGCGACCCGACCGCGAACGTCCATGACTGGTATGTCGGTGTCCGGAACGGCAAGGTCGAAACCCTTTGGCCCGTGTCGGCCCGTGGAAAGGCCTACTGATGGCCGAGGGTTTGCTGATCGTGAACGAGGCCGCCTGCGAGGCGGTCGTGACCCGCGGCGCGGCCTTTGCCGCCGTGGAAAGCACATTCGCCGCCATGGCGACGGGGGAGGCGTGGAACTTTCCCGTGGTGCGCGAGGCGCTGGGCCATGCGGACGCGCTTTACGGCTTCAAGTCCGGGTTCGACCGGGCGGGGATGGCGTTGGGCGTGAAATCCGGGGGCTACTGGCCGGGCAACGCGGCCAAGGGGCTGACCAACCACCAGTCCACCGTGTTTCTGTTCGACCCGGACACCGGGCAGTTGGCGGCGCTGGTCGGGGGCAACTACCTGACAGCGATCCGCACCGCGGCCGCGTCGTCGGTTTCCATCGCGCATCTGGCGCGGCCGGACGCCAAGGTGATCGGCATGGTCGGGGCGGGGCACCAATCGGCGTTCCAGCTGCGCGCGGCGCTGGAACAGCGGGACTTTGAAAAGGTCGTCGCCTGGAACCCGCATCCGGACATGTTGCCCCGGCTTCAGGCCGTGGCGGAAGAGGCCGGGCTGCCCTTTGAAGGGGTGGAGCGCGAGGAACTAGGGGCGCAAGCGGATGTGATCATCACCATCACCTCGGCCTTCGAGCCGCTTTTGATGCGCGACTGGATCAAGCCGGGCACCCATCTGGCCTGCATGGGCACCGACACCAAGGGCAAGCAAGAGGTCGACCCGGCGATCCTGACCGCCGCGACCGTGTTCACCGATGAGGTCGCCCAGTCGATCACCATCGGCGAGGCGCAGCACGCGGTGGGCCACGGGCTGATGGGCGAGGGGGATATCACCCCCATTGGGGCGGTCATCAACGGCACACATCCGGGCCGGACGTCAGAGGCAGAGATCACCCTGTTCGACGGAACCGGTGTCGGGCTTCAGGACTTGGCGGTGGCACAGGTGGCCGCAAAGCTGGCGGAAGAGCAAGGCAAGGCGCAGCGGATCGCCCTGTGACGGGGGTGGTGGGTTAAAACCCACCTTACGTTCAGGGGCGCTGCCCCTCTGGCCCTTCGGGCCATTCACCCCGGAGTATTTGGGGCAAAATGAGAGAGGGCAGGCTGGTTTCGATCGGCCTGCCCTTGCCGGTTCCGGGGGAATGCGGTTTCCTCGGTCCATTCAGGAAGACGGGGGGTGACATGGCGGGTTTGGAACAGCGAATTGCGCAGGGGCGCGGCGACGACGTGGCCGATCTGGTTCTGCGCGGCGGTCGGGTGCTGGATGTTGTCACGGGCGATTTGATCGCGGGCGATGTGGCGATCTGCGGCGATACGATCGTCGGGATCGGGGCCGATTATGACGGGGCCGAGATCGTCGATGTGTCCGGCCTGACGCTGGTGCCCGGCTTCATCGACACCCACCTGCATATCGAATCGAGCCTGATCACCCCTTTCGAGTTTGACCGCTGCGTCACCCCGCGCGGCGTGACCACCTGCATCTGCGACCCGCATGAGATCGCCAATGTCCTTGGCGTTCCGGGGATCGAATATTTCCTTGAAGCCGCGACCCGGACGGTTCTGGATATCCGCGTGAACCTGTCGTCCTGTGTGCCATCGACCGAGATGGAGACCGCAGGCGCCCGGATCGAGGCGGCCGACCTTGCCCCGTTGATGTCGCACCCCAAGGTGATCGGGCTGGCCGAGTTCATGAATTACCCCGGCGTGATCCACCGCGACCCGGGGGCCATGGCCAAGCTGTCCTTGTTCGAGGGGCGCCATATCGACGGCCACGCGCCGCTTTTGTCGGGCAAGGATCTGAACGCCTATATCGCGGCGGGCATTCGCACCGAACACGAGGCGACCACCGCCGCCGAGGCCCGCGAGAAGCTGCAAAAGGGGATGCGCGTGCTGATCCGCGAAGGGTCGGTGTCGAAGGACCTTGATGCGCTATTGCCGCTGCTGACGCCGCTGACCTCGGCCTATATGTGTCTGTGCACGGATGACCGGAACCCGCTGGATATCGGGGAACATGGGCATCTGGACTATATGATCCGCCATGCCATCGCCGAAGGGGTTGATCCCGTCGCCATCTACCGCGCGGCCAGCCTGTCGGCGGCAGAGGCGTTCGGGCTGAAGGATCGCGGCCAGATCGCGCCGGGCAAGCGGGCCGATATCGTGGCGCTGGGCAGTCTGGAGGGTTGCGACGCCCGCGCTGTCTGGGCCGGTGGGGTCCGGGTGGGCGGGGCCGCCTTTGCCGCCCGCACCGAGATCCCCCCCATCGGGCGCGGGTCGGTCAAGGCCCCGGCCATTGTTGCGGCCCATTTCCGCACCGCGTCGAACCGCGACCAGACCGATGTGATCGGCATCCTGCCCGGCAAGATCATCACCGAACACCTGCACGAGGAGATCCCCGTGCAGGACGGCGACAAGCGGCCCGATATTGCCCGCGACCTGATCAAGATCGCGGTGATCGAACGGCACGGCAAGAACGGCAATGTGGCCACCGGCTTTGTGCGTGGGTTCGAATTGAAGCGCGGGGCCATCGCCTCGACCGTCTGTCACGATCATCACAACATCGCCGTGGTGGGCGCCGATTACGACGATATGGCGCTGGCCGCCAACCGGCTGGCCGAGATCGAGGGCGGGTTCGTCGTCACCGAGGGCGGCAAGGTTCTGGCGGAACTGGCGCTGCCGGTAGCGGGGCTGATGTCGCTGCTGACCTTTGAAGAGGTCCGCGACCGGCTGGTCGCCCTGCGCGACGCGGCGAAATCACTGGGGGTCACATTGGAAGAGCCGTTCCTGCAACTGGCCTTCCTTGCCTTGCCGGTGATCCCGATGCTGAAGATCACCGACCGGGGTCTGGTCGACGTCACCAAGTTCGAGATCATCGGCTGAAACGAAAGAAGCCGGGCGTTGCCGCCCGGCCAGTTTCACGAACAAGGGACGTTCGTGGGTGTTATGGGTCAGTTCTTGAACTTCCGGATCTGGCCCGACCGCAGGCGCGACAGGTAGCTGTCCATCTCGCCCCGAACGATCGGCATCAGGAAGTAGAGCGCCACGATGTTGACCACGGCCATGGCGAAGATCGCCGCATCCGAGAAGTCGATCACCGGGCCAAGGCTGGCGGCGGCGCCGATCACCACGAAGAGGCAGAAGATCACCTTGAACACCAGTTCCGTGGTCTTGCCTTCGCCGAACAGGTAGGTCCAGGCCTTGAGCCCGTAGTAGGACCAGCTGATCATCGTCGAGAAGGCAAACAGGATCACCGCAAGCGCCAGCACATACTGGAACCAGCCAAAGGCCGAGGAGAAGGCGGCAGAGGTCAGGGCGACGCCCTTGTTGCCGTCCACGGTCTGGATGGTCGTGGCACCTTCGTCCAGGAGGTAAAGGCCGGTTGCCGGATCCTGGATCAACTGCCCGGTGATGATGATCACCAGCGCGGTCATGGTGCAGATCACCACGGTGTCGATGAAGGGTTCCAGAAGCGACACGAAGCCTTCGGTGATCGGTTCCTTGGTCTTCACGGCAGAGTGCGCGATGGCGGCAGAGCCGACCCCGGCCTCGTTCGAGAAGGCGGCCCGCTTGAACCCCTGGATCAGCGCGCCGACCATACCGCCCGCAACACCGGCCCCGGTAAAGGCCCCGGCAAAGATCTGGCCAAAGGCCCAGCCGATCTTGTCGACATTCATCAACAGGATCACAAGCGCGGCGGCGACATACATCACCCCCATGAAGGGCACGACCTTTTCAGTGACGCTGGCGATGGATTTCAGCCCGCCGACGATCACAAGGAAGACGATGATGGCGAAGATCACACCGGTGATCCAGCCCGGATAGTCACCGATCACGTTGGTCAACTGGGCATGGGCCTGGTTGGCCTGGAACATGTTGCCGCCGCCGAAGGCGCCAAGGATACAGAAGATCGCGAAGAGTACCGCAAGGAACTTGCCCGCGGGCAGGCCACGTTCGGCAAAACCCTTGGTCATGTAATACATCGGGCCACCGGAGACGGTGCCGTCGTCGTATTCATTGCGGTATTTCACGCCCAGCGTACATTCGGTGAATTTCGATGCCATGCCCAGAAGGCCGGCAAGGATCATCCAGAAGGTCGCGCCGGGGCCACCGATGCCCACGGCCACCGCCACACCGGCGATGTTGCCAAGGCCGACGGTGCCGGACAGGGCGGTCGCAAGCGCCTGAAAGTGGCTGACCTCGCCCGCGTCGTTCGGGTCCGAATAATCGCCCCGGACAAGCCGGATCGCGTGGCCGAAGGTGCGGAACTGCACGAAGCCGAAATAGAGCGTGAAGACGGTCGCCGCGATTACCAACCACATCACGATCCAGGGGAAGCTGGTCCCCGGAAACGGGCTGAAGATGAAGTTGACGAACCAGCCCGTCGAATTGGCGAACACTTCGTTCACCTTTTCATCAAGGCTTTGGGCCATGGCCGGGGCTGCGCCCAAGGCAAGGCCGGTCGCGGCCAGCGCCGCGGATTTGAAAATGCGTGTCATGTATGTCCCCCTGAAGGCTTACGGCACGATGGTGACGGGCACGGGTGCGGCCTGTGCAAGGCTGCCCGCGACCGACCCGAAGAGACGGCTGGCCATGCCGGAATGCCCGGTGCGGCCGATGACGATCTGGTTGGCGCCCGCGTCTTTCGCGGATGCGGCCAGAACCTCGGCGATATGGCCGTATTTGACCGCGCCTTCGACCATGACGCCGGCATCGCCCAGACGGGACAGGACCGGGTCGATGATCGCGCTTTGGGCGCGGGCCAGTTCTTCGCTGCGGCGTTTGTGCCGTTCTTCCAGTTCGGTCGGTGTCAGGAACGAATAGGGTGACCATTCCAGCACATGGACCAGCAGCACGCTGCCGCCCTGCGCCTTGGCCCGGTCGACCGCGAAATCCAGCGCCCGGTTTGCGCTTTCGCTGCCGTCAAAGCCGACGACGATTTTTTGGGGCATCTTGTCCCTCCCTTTGTTGGTTCATGTCCTAAAGGACAGGGTCAGTATGCCATTGAAACGGGCGGAAATGATCGCCTCATTTTCCTTGATTTCGGAAAATTTCCGGAAATACTTGGGTGAAACGGGGTGTGAGTGGGAAAATTTACAATGGATACATTGGATATCCGTATTCTTTCTGTTCTTCAGAAAGACGGTCAGATTTCGATGGCGCGCCTGTCAGAGGAGGTCGGGCTGTCGCTTTCGGCCTGTCACCGGCGGGTAAAACTTCTGGAACAATCCGGCAAGATCGCCAACTACGCGGCGCGGTTGAACCGGCGGGCGATCGGGCTGGAAATTCAGGTCTTTATCGAGGTGCAGCTGACCAGCCAGCGGCGCGAGGATATCGCCGCCTTTGAAGACGCGATCGCGCGGATGCCCGAGGTTCTGGAATGCCACCTGATCTCGGGCGAGTTCGATTACCTGATGCGGGTGGCGGCGCGGGATACGGGCGCTTACGAGGCGCTGTATCGCAACCGTCTGTCGGACATTCCGTCCGTCGCCAAGATGAAAACCCTGCTGAGCCTGTCGACCGTCAAGGAGTTCCGGGGCTTTTATCTGGAAGGGTAGGGGCCGGGCGTCCCGGCCCCCGTCACCGTCAGGCGGCCTTGGCGGTTTCCGGCGACAGGGCCGCCAGCGCATCGAACTGCGCAAGGAAGACCTTGCCGGTCAGATCGTCAAGGAAGTGCGTCTTCTTCAGCCGGTCCATGACCGGGCCTTTCACCTCGGACAGGTGGAACCGGATGCCCAGTTCCTTCAGGCGGGTGTTGATCGCCTCGAGGCTTTCGAGGGCGGACATGTCCACCTCGTTCACCGCCGGGCACATCAGAACCACGTCGCGGATCGGGCAATCCTGCACCACCCGGTCAAGGATGTAGTCCTCGAGGAAGCGGGCGTTGGCGAAATAGAGGCTTTCGTCGACCCGGATCGTCAGCAGGCTGGGCGAGGTCAGCACCGCGTGCCGCTTCACGTTGCGGAAGTGCTGGGTGCCGGGGACAAGCCCCACCTCGGCGATATGCGGCTTGGACGTCTTGTAGAGGTGCAGGGCGATGGACAGGATCACGCCTGCCGATACGCCCGCCTCGACCCCCAGGGCCAGTGTCACGGTGATGGTGGCGGCCACGGCAAGGAAGTCGGCAAAGGAATAGCCCCAGGCCTTTTTCAGGATCGACAGGTCCACAAGCGACAGGACCGCGACGATGATGGTGGCGGCCAGCGTGGCCTTGGGCAGGAAGAAGACCAGCGGCGTCAGGGCCACGGCGGCGATGGCAAGGCCCACGGCAGTGAAGGCCCCGGCGGCGGGGGTTTCGGCGCCCGCGTCAAAGTTCACGACCGAGCGGGCAAAGCCCCCGGTGACCGGATAGCCGCCGGTGAAGGCCGCGCCGACGTTCGCCATGCCAAGGCCGATCAATTCCTGATCCGGCTTGATCCGCTGCCGCTTTTTCGCGGCAAGGGTCTGCGCGACCGAAATGGATTCGACGAAGCCGATGATGGAAATCAGGATCGCGGGGATCAGAAGCTGGCCCACCAGCTCTGACGACAGGTCGGGCATGGTCAGGGGCGGCAGGCTTTGCGGCACCTCGCCCACGACGGCGACACCCCGGTCGGCCAGTCCCAGCCCCCAGGTGGCAACGGTGGTCGCCACCACGGCGGCAACCGGCCCGGCCTTGGTGATCACATCGGCAAGACGCGGGCCAAGCCCGTAGCTGCGCAGCAGCGGCTTCAGCCCCTTGCGGACCCAGAACAGGAAGGCCGTGGCGGCAATGCCGATGATCGCGGTGATCAGGTTCATCTGTCCAAGGTTGTGCCACAGGCTCTCCAGCCGGTGAATCAGTGTGTGCCCGTCGCTTTTGATGCCCAGGATATGGCCGACCTGACTGGTCGCGATCAGGATGCCCGAGGCGGTGATGAAGCCCGCGATGACCGGGTGCGACAGGAAGTTAGCGATGAACCCCAGCCGCAGGACCCCGAGGATCAGCAGAAAGACCCCGGACAGAAACGCCAGCGTCAGCGCGGCGGCGGCGTATCCCATCGTCCCGCTTTCGGCCACTTGCCCCACGGCGGCGGCGGTCATCAGCGACACGACCGCGACCGGTCCGACGGCCAATGCCCGGCTGGTCCCGAACATGGCATAGAAGATGATCGGCACGATCGAGGCATAGATCCCCGCCTCGGGCGGAAGCCCGGCGAGAAGGGCGTAGGCCAGTGATTGGGGGACCAGCATGATCGTCACGATCACGGCGGCGATCAGGTCGTTCGACAGGGCGTTGCTGTCGTAGGTCCGGCCCCAGTCAAGGATCGGCATGTAGCGGGCGAGGGTCTTGGGGATCATTGCAGTAATCCAAAGGCGAAAGAGAAAAGGGGCCGACAGGGGGCCTGCCGGGGTCCCGACCCGCCCCGTACTTGGGACGGTCCGGTGCGTGTATTAGCTGGAAACCGTTACTTTTTCCGGTTTGACCATCCATTCGCGGCCACGCAGCATGGCCTTCCAATAGATTGGCGGCAGGGCGGTTTCCTTCAGCCACCAGGCCAGACGCGTAGGCTTGGTCCCGTTCAGCAGCCATTTCGGGAAAGAAGGCAGCAGCGCACCGCCATAGCCAAACTCGGCCAGAACGATCTTGCCGCGCTCAACAGTCAGCGGGCAGGAGCCATAGCCGTTGTATTGTACCTGCGGGCCCTTGCCGTCGATGTCGGCGGCCAGATTGGTGGCAACGATGGGGGCCTGCATCCGGGCGGCGGCGGCGGTTTTGGCGTTGGGGGCGTTCATCACATCGCCAAGGCTCCAGATGTTGTCATAGGTCTTGTGGCGCAGGGTGGCCTGATCCACATCGACCCATCCGGCGGCATCGGCCAGCGGCGACACGCGGATGAAATCGGGCGCGGTCTGCGGCGGGGTGACATGCATCATGTCAAATTCCACCGTGACCCGTTCCTTGGGTGTGTCGGGCTTTGCGACCTCGAAGGTCGCCGTGCGGGCTGCCCCATCCACCGCGACAAGGTTGTGGAAGAAGTTCAGCGTCGCGTCGTATTTCTGGACATATTCCTCAAGCGCGGGGACGTAATCCTTGACCCCGAACAGCACGCCGCCCGCGTTCATGAACTGGATGTCGATGTCCTTCAGCACGCCGGTCCGGAACCAGTGATCGCCGGACAGGTACATCGCCTTTTGCGGGGCGCCGGCGCATTTGATCGGCATGGGCGGCTGGGTGAACAGGGCGCGGCCCTCTTTCAACTCTTTCACCAGCTGCCATGTGTAGGGCGCGAGGTCGTAACGGTAGTTGGAGGTCACGCCGTTCTTGCCCAGTGTTTCCACCAGACCTTCGACCTTGTTCCAGTCGAGTTTCAGCCCCGGTGTGACGACCAGACGTTTGTAGCCGACAACCCGACAGCCATCGAGGATGACGGCATTGTCCTTGGGTTCAAAAGCCGCGACGGCGGATTTGATCCAATGGACCCCTTTGGGGATCAGGCTGCCCATGGTCTTGGCGGTGTCCTGCGCATCAAAGACGCCGCCGCCCACCAAGGTCCAGCCGGGTTGGTAATAGTGGATGTCGGCCGGATCGATGATCGCGATGTCCAGATCGGGCTTGCGCGCCTTCAGCGACGAGGCGACCGAGATGCCACCCGCGCCCGCGCCCACGATCACCACGTCATAGCTGGCGTCGGTCTGGGTCGTCGGGGTCTTGCCGCCGTTGACGATGCGGCGCACCACACCGCCCATGTCATAGCCCGCCGCCTTGGTGGCCGACAGGATGTCTGCCGGTGCCATTGTCGCCGCCTGACTTAGCGACCAGAGCGTCGCCGACCGGGTGCCGGTCCGGCAGTAGGCAAGCACCGGGCCGGGCAGGGTATCAAGTGCATTCCCGAAATCGGCGGCGTCCTGATCGCTGACCTTGCCGGCGACGATCGGCAGATAGGCGATTTCCAGCCCCGCGGTTTTCGCGGCGGATTCGATCTCTTCAAAGGTCGGCTGATCCGCGGCTTCGCCATCGGGGCGGTTGCAGATGATCGCGCGGAAACCCGCGGCCTTGATCGCGTCGATGTCCGACGCAGCGATCTGCGGCGAAACCGAAATCCGTGGGGAAATTTTCTTGATGTCCATGGGTCCGTTCCTGTCGTGTCACCCGGAAGGTAAGGAGGCCCGGCGCTGGGCCGGGCCTTTCTTGTGGTCAAAGGCCGTTAACCGGCACCTTCAGCATCTTCTTGCCGTCCTTGTCGGTCGGGATTTCGCCCGCCCGCATGTTCACCTGAAGCGAGGGGATGATCAGCTTGGGCATATCAAGGGTCGCGTCGCGTTCGGTGCGGAACTTGACGAAGTCCTCTTTGGTCTTTCCGGCGCCGACGTGGATGTTGTGCTCCCGTTCTTCGCCGACGCTGGTTTCCCATTTGATGTCGCGGCCGTTGGGGCCGTAGTCGTGGCACATGAACAGGCGGGTTTCATCGGGCAGTTCCAGCACGCGCATGATCGAATCGTACAAGATGCCGGCATCGCCACCCGGGAAATCGGCGCGGGCCGATCCGCCGTCGGGCATGAACAGCGTGTCGCCGACAAAGGCCGCGTCGCCGATGACATGGGTCATGCAGGCGGGGGTATGGCCCGGGGTGTGGATCGCGAACCCGGTCATCGTGCCGATCTGGTAGGTGTCGCCATCCTTGAACAACCGGTCGAACTGCGACCCGTCGCGCTGGAATTCGGTGCCTTCGTTGAAAACCTTGCCGAAAGTGTCCTGCACGATGGTGATATTCTCACCGATGCCGATCTTGCCGCCCAGCTTGTCCTGAATATACGGCGCGGCGGACAGGTGGTCTGCGTGGACATGGGTTTCGATCTGCCATTCCAGCTTCAGCCCGTTGTCCTGCACGAACTTGATGATTTCGTCGGCGTTTTCATAGGTGATCCGCCCGGCGGCATAGTCGATGTCCATGACGCTGTCGACGATGGCACAGGCGTTCGAATTGGGATCCTTGACCACATAGGAAATCGTGTTTGTCGCCGGGTCGAAAAACGCGGTGACCTCGGGTTTGACCGAAAGATCGGTGGACGGAATGGCCATGATGAACTCCTCGTGTTCTGTCGTTCGGGGATATGTCGTCTTTACATATCACAATATTGGAATGTGTATGGATGTATACAAGGGGGGTGTCAAGATATTCTGTCAGCGGTTGGTGCTGACAAAGGCGCGCAGGCGATCCGGGGACAAAAGCACGATGCGGCCACGCCCCTGTTCGATCCAGCCACGCCGTTGAAATTCAAGCAATTGGCGCGATACGACCTCGCGCGCGGTGCCCAGTTCGGCGGCAAGCTGTTGGTGCGTTGCCTGCACCCCGGACCCATCCGACAGCTCCAGCAACTTGTCGGCCAGCCGCATGTCGATTCGATGAAAGGCAATTTCCTCGATCGTCAGGAACAGGTCGGCCATGCGCTGCGAATACGAGGCGAAGACGAATTTCCGAAATGCGGCGGAGGAGGCGATGAGCCTGTCGAAGGCGGCCTTTGGCACGGCGATGGCTTCGGCCTCGGTCTCGGCGATGCCTTCGGCGGAATAGGGTTCTTCGCCGATCAGACAGGCGGTTGTCAGAACGCAGCTTTCCCCGGCGTGCACCCGGTAGAGGACAATCTCGCGCCCGCCCTCGGTGACCTGCTGCACCCGCACCACGCCCCGCGTCACCAAAAGCAGATGATCCGGGGTCTGGCCCACCCCGAAGACAGACGCGCCCTTGGGGACGGTCACGACATGACCCGCAGCGCGGGCAAGATCAAGGGGGGGCGGGGCGCTGTCCATGACCCGACTATCCGCCAAAGCCGGCAGCGGGCAAAGACGTTTCGGCGGATCGTGCCTGCGACCAATGATCCGCAGTTGACAGGCGGCGCGCGCTGTCGTTCCACTGCGCCCATGATCAAAGGTATTCTCTTCGACAAGGACGGCACGCTGTTCGATTTCAACGCGACCTGGGGGGCGTTCACCGAAACGCTGCTTTTGTCCGAAGTCGGTGGCGATCTGGCGCGTGTTCAGCAACTGGCGGACCGGCTGGGCTATGACCTTGCCAACAAGGTGTTCTTTCCCGGGTCCATCGTCATTGCCGAAACCGTCGAGGTGGTCGCGGGCCACATCCTGCCGCTGCTGCCCGAGACCGACAAGGCGTCGCTGATCGGTCGGATGAACGGGTTGGCGGCGCAGGTGCCGCAGATCGAGGCGGCCCCGCTTGTGCCCTTTGTCGGGGGCCTGAAGGCGCGGGGGCTGCGCATCGGGGTCTGCACCAACGATGCCGAGGCGCCCGCGCGGTCCCATCTGGGCCGGGCCGGGGTTGAGGAGGCGTTCGACTTCATCGCCGGTTATGACAGCGGGCATGGGGCGAAACCGGCCCCTGGTCCGCTTCTGGCCTTTGCCCGTGCGGTCGATCTGGATCCCGCGCACTGCATCATGGTGGGCGACAGCCTGCACGACCTGCACGCCGGACGCGCCGCGGGAATGCGGCCGGTGGGTGTGCTGACCGGCCCGGCCGGGGCCGAGGAACTGGGCACCGTGGCCGAGGTCGTGCTGGACAGCATCGCGGACCTGACCGACTGGGTGGACGAGCAGAACGCCTGAAAGAAATACGACAGGTTCTGTCGCTGATGCGCCAACCATCGGCCTTCGACCGTGCGAAACTTTTCCCAACAACAGGAGAGTCTCCATGGCCGATACGCCAAACCGTCGCCGCCGTTCCGGTGGCCGCGCCGCCAATACCGCCAAACGCAGCGCCGAACTGTTCAAGCAAAGCCCCTGGCGTCTGCCGGTCAACATCGACCGGCCCACCGAACCGCTGGGCCCGGAGGGGGTTGAGGCGATCCATGATGGCGCCATGCGCATTCTGGAAGAAATCGGGATCGAATTCCTGAATCAGGAAGCGATCGAGATTTTCAAGGAAGCGGGCTGCAAGGTCGAGGGCACCAACGTGAAGATGGGCCGCGATTGGGTGATGGAGATGGTCGGCAAGGCCCCGGCCCAGTTCACGATCACCCCGCGCAACCCGGACAAGCAGATCACCGTGGGCGGCAAGCACATCCTGTTCGGCAATGTGTCGTCACCCCCCAACTATTTCGACCTTGAGATCGGGCGCAAGGTGTCGGGCAACCGCGAACAATGCGCCAACCTGCTGAAGCTGACCCAGCATTTCAACTGCATCCATTTCGCGGGCGGCTACCCGGTGGAACCTGTGGATGTTCATGCCTCGGTCCGGCATCTGGATGTGGTCCATGACAAGCTGATGCTGACCGACAAGGTGGCCCATGCCTACAGCCTTGGCAGGGAACGGGTCGAGGATGTGATGGAGATGGTGCGGATCGCCGGGGGCCTGACCCATGAGGAGTTTGAATCCCGCCCGCATATGTACACCAACATCAACTCTACCTCGCCGTTGAAGCATGACGAGCCGATGATCGACGGCTGCCTGCGGCTGGTGCGCAAGGGGCAGGCGGTCTATGTCACCCCCTTCACGCTGGCGGGGGCGATGGCGCCGGTGACGATGGCGGGCGCGGTGACCCTGTCGATCGCCGAGGCGCTGTCGGCCATTGCACTGTTCCAATATGTGCGCCCCGGCTGTCCCTGTGTGATCGGCACCTTTACGTCGAACGTGGACATGAAATCGGGCGCGCCCGCCTTTGGTACGCCGGAATACATGCGCGCCACCCAGATGACCGGCCAGATGGCCCGGTTCTACGGGCTGCCGATGCGGGCGTCGGGGTCCTGCGCGGCCAACGTGCCGGACGGGCAGGCGATGTGGGAAACATCAAACGCGCTGTGGTCGGCGGTGCAGTCGGGCACCAACGTGGTCTATCACGCGGCGGGCTGGCTGGAGGGTGGGCTGATCGCCAGCCCCGAGAAATTCGTCATGGATTGCGAGGTGATCCAGATGATCCAACGCTATCTGGAGCCCGAGATCTGCGACACCAGCCCCGAGGCCATTGCCGTGGACGCCATCAAGGAGGTCGGCCCGAACGGCCATTTCTTCGGCATCCAGCACACGCAGGACCGCTATCAGACCGCCTTCTACGAACCCTTTGTCAGCGACTGGCGCAACTTCGAGGCCTGGGAAGTGGCCGGCAGCGTCTGGACCCCGGAACGGGCGCATCGGGTGTTCAAGGACATCATCGCCAATTTCGAGGCCCCGCCGATGGACGCGGGCATCGCCGAGGAGCTGGCCGATTTTGTCGCCCGCCGCAAGGCCGAGGGCGGTGCGCCGACAGATTTCTAGGGAAAATCAAACCGCTTCCCCTCGCTTCGTTTGTGGGCTGGCCCCTGTCGAGAGACTTGGGAGCGATCTGCCCCATGGAGTCGCTGTTACCCAACGAGATGACCGATCCTCTAGAGCCGGGAAAGGTCTGTAAAGAGCCCCATGCCTACCGATCTTCTGCTACGCGGCGAAGGTCCTGCAATCGTCTTTTTTGCAGCCCACTTTCATCGAAGTTCGCTGGCGAAAGCCATTCTTCGATCGCTGTTCTACACAAGGGCCATTCGCTACGGAGGATGGAAAACCAAGCAATGTCGCGTTGCCATCTGTCGTACACTAATGCATTTCGCCACGTTCCCTCGTGTTTGAAGCCAAGGCTGATTGCCGCACGGAATGAGCGTTCGTTTTGCGCCTGACAGCGCCAAACAAGCCGCTCATACTGAAAATCATCCATACCTAAACACATCAGTAGAAAGATTGCTTCACGAGCTTCGCGAGACCCCTGAAGCGACGGTGCAAACCAGATGCTTCCTATTTCGAACGCGCCATCATTTTGATAAACATCGCAAATTGACAGCCATCCTTCTGCGCGGCCATGCTTTCCGAGTACGGCCCAGAACGGTTGATCCTTTCGCGAACCTAGGTCTGAAATTAATTCGGCTAGCTGTTCACGCGTTTGGAAAGGCCCGTAGCGCAAGTAGAGAAAGCTGTCAGGGGCGACACTCGCACAGGTCCAAAGGTCATCAATATGAGCAGCAGAGAGCAGCTCGAGCCGAACATAATTTCCCTGAAGGGTCGCCCTTCGAGGAAATTTCCACGGACCACGATTCATGGGGTTACCTAGCGACAATTCATGAATCCTTCCGAAGACCGATGTGACCCGGACACATGCCAGCATTTGAGGAAATGCTCAACGGCAGCCTTCATCCGCACAATTGAAGCAAGCACAGTCCCACGGCGGCTAGGTGTGGGTTTCCTTTCAGTGCAGGGTCGGCACGTCACAATAGCGTCGGTCTTCTAAGGTCCATCACGGTGCAGAAGACCCCCGGACTGCTGACGAAACGAACGGGTTCTGTGCGAAAATGAAGGAGGCGCCGGCGCTTCTGCCCTGCTAGGACTGGGAAAAAGGAGCCTTTGCCCATGTCCGATCTTGAATTCGCGCTTGATACCTTCGGGGATGTGACCGTCGGGCCTGATGGGCAGCTGATCCCGCAGGATCAGGTGATCCGTGACGTGGTCGAGCAGGCGGTTCTGGCCGATGAACTGGGGGTCGACTATTTCGGCCTTGGCGAGCATCACCGCGACGATTTCGCGGTCTCCTCGCCCGAGGTTTTGCTGGGTGTCATCGCTGGACGGACCAGCCGCATTCGCCTTGGCACGGCGGTTACGGTCCTGTCCACGGATGACCCCGTGCGCCTGTTCCAGCGGTTTTCGACCCTTCAGGCGGCCAGCGGCGGCCGGGCCGAGGTGATCCTTGGCCGTGGGTCGTTCACCGAAAGCTACGGGTTGTTCGGCCACGACCTGCACGATTATGGCCTGCTGTTCGAGGAAAAACTGAACCTGTTTCACCGTCTGTTGCAGGGCGGCCCGGTCGAGTGGTCGGGCCAGACCCGTCCCGCCCTGACCGGGCAGGAGATTTTTCCGCCCCTTGGGCCCAAGGGCCTGCCGACATGGATCGGGGTCGGGGGCAGCCCGGAATCGGTGGTGCGGGCGGTCCGCTATGACCTGCCGATGATCCTGGCCATCATCGGCGGCAACCCAACGCGGTTCCGGCCTTTCGTCCAGCTGTATCACGACGCCTATGCCAAGCTGGGCAAGCCGCCCCGCCCGCTGGGCGTCCATTCGCCCGGCCATGTGGCCGAGACGGAAGAACAGGCACAGGAAGAGGCCTGGGCAGGCTACCGCGTCCTGCGCGACCGGATCGGGCGCGAACGCGGCTGGCCCCCCGCCGACAAGGCGGAATTCCTGCGCGAGGTCAGCCACGGGTCGATGTATGTGGGCACGCCCGAGACCGTGGCCCAGAAGATCACCCGCACGATCCGGGCGCTGGGCCTGACCCGGTTCGAGATGAAATATTCCCAAGGCACGCTGCCACATCCGGCGCTGATGACGTCGATCGAGCTGTATGCCACCCGCGTCATCCCCCGCGTCCGCGAGTTGCTGGCCGACGACGCGGGTTAGGATATCCCCACTGTCCCGGCCATGGGCCGCCTGCTAGGGTCTGCGAAAAGGGCAGGGACGATGACGCAGGCGGATATCCGGATCGAGGTCGATAATTTCGGGGCCTTCTTCGAGGCGCCCTTTGCGGCCTATGGGCCGGACAGCGCCTATGTCTCGCCCCTCAAAGCCGACCTGCGCCGGTATCTGGACAAGACCCGCAACCCGTTGTTCAAGGATCCGGGCAGCGACCTGACCTATTTCACCGCCCATCGCGGCGACCGGGTGCTTGGCCGGATCACCGCCCATGTGCATGGCGCGTCGAACCGGCTGCACGGGGTGAACCGCGCCTATTTCGGCTATTTCGACTGTGCCGATGATCCGGCTGCCGCCCGTGCCCTGCTGCTTGCGGCCGAGGAGTGGGCCCGCGCCCGGGGCCATGACGAGATTGCGGGGAACTTCAACCTGACCGCGATGCAGCAGATCGGAGTGGTCACCGAAGGGTTTGAGGCGGACCCTTTCCTTGACCAGATCTGGTCGCCGCCGCAGATCGCCCGGCATCTAAAGGCCAATGGTTATGAAGCGGTCTTTCCGATGACGACTTTCGCCGTGGACCTGACCCGATCCGACCCGCCCGCGATCGGGCCGAAGCAGCGGGCGATCCTTGATGACCCGGATTTCACATTCGCCCCGATCACCCGCCGCACCATCCCGCAGCGGATGGAGGAAGCGCGCGCGGTCCTGAACGCCTCCTTTGCCGAAAACCCGATGTTCGTGCCGGTCACCGAGGAAGAGTTCCATTTTCAGGCCAAGGACATGAAATGGGTCATGGATCCGCGCATTTCGGCGGTGCTGCACCACAAGGGGCGGCCGGCCGCCTGCATCATCTGCGTGCCCGACCTCAACCCCTTCCTGAAGAAGGTGCGGTCGCGGATGGGGTTGCTTGCGCCGTGGCATTTCCTCCGTCACCGCATGAGCAATCGACGGGCGGTCCTGATCTTTTCCGGTGTGATCCCGGAATTGCAGGGGCAGGGGATCAACCCGGTGGTCCTTCACCGCGTATTCATGGCCGCGAAACAGGCTGGGTATACCCATGTCGCCAATACCTGGATCGCGGATGAAAATGGGCCCAGCCTTGCCCAGAAGGAAAAGGCCAGCGCCGGGGCGATGCACCGGCTGCACCTGTTCCGAAAGTCGCTGGATCCCGCGCCAATTGGTTGAAAACGGGCGAATTGTCGCCAGATCGCCCCTCTGCTGCCGCGCGGTTGCCTAGGTTGCCTGCCAAGGACCTTCCGGTGGGGCGAGATGAAGAGGATGCGACATGCGTCGAGCATTTACTGCGGCGGGCTTTGCCGTGGCTTTCATTCTGTCCTCCGGGCAGGTGCAGGCCTCGAACGCCTGCCAGATCCCAACCAACCAGCAGGCCCTGTTTCAGGACATCGACCGGGGATTGAACCAGATTCGGCGGCAGAACGGGTTGCGCGGCCTGCGCTATAACGCGGAGCTGAGCCAGGCGGCGACCAACCATGCCTGCGACATGGCCGTGCGCGGATACTTCAGCCACACAGGTCGCAATGGGTCCACCGTGCAGCGGCGGGCCCGGAGTGCCGGCTATCGCGATTGCCTGATTGCCGAAAACATCGCCCATGGCACCCCCTATGCCGCGCCGAATGCGGTACTGAACGGCTGGATGAATTCGGAAGGCCATCGGTTCAACATGATGCTGGACCGGGTGCAGGACTATGGGATCGGGATCGCCGTGGATCAGAACGGCCCCTATTGGGTGCTGGTGCTGGCCAAGGGCTGCTGAGGGGTAGGGTGGGTTGAAACCCACCTTACGACATCGGAAAGGTTCCGCGTAAGGTGGGTCTTGACCCACCGCCCGTCTAGACGTCCATCCAGATCGTCACCGGCCCGTCGTTGACAAGGCTGACCTGCATATCCGCGCCGAACCGCCCGGTTTCGACCGGAACACCCTGCGCCCGCAGCGCATCTGCGAAGGCAAGGTAGAGCCGTTCACCCACTTCAGGCGCGGCGGCAGCGGAAAACCCGGGGCGGTTGCCGCTGCGGGTGTCGGCAGCGAGGGTGAACTGGCTGACCACAAGGGCCGAGCCGCCAATGTCCACGACCGAGCGGTTCATCTTGCCCGCCTCGTCCTTGAAAATGCGCAGCTTGGCCACTTTGGCAGCCAGTTTCGCCGGGGCGTCCTCTGCGTCCCCGTCCATCGCGCAGACCAGAACCAGAAGCCCCTGACTGCAGGCGCCGACCAGATCCCCATCCACGTGAACGGAAGCCTGCGTGACCCGCTGGATCAGTGCCCTCACAGCTCTGACGCCCAGGGCGGGTTGGCCCCGGCGCGGCTGACGGTGACTGCCGCAGCCTTTGCCCCAAGCTCAACCGCCGCCCGCAGGGTTGCCTCGTCCGCGTCGTCCAGCCCGTCAAGGGTCAGCGCCCCGGCCTGATGCAGCCCGGCAAGGAAGCCCGCGTTGAACGTGTCGCCGGCGCCGACGGTGTCCACCACCTCGACCCGGGTTGCGGGGACGTCAAAGGTGCCGTGGTCACAGATCACCGTCACCCCATCCGCGCCGCGCGTGACCAGAACGACCGAGGCGGCGCAGCTGTCGCGGAAGGCTTCGCCGTCGGTGCTGCCGGTGATCCATTCCAGATCTTCGTCGGACACTTTGATGATGTCGGCACAGGCGAACATGACGTTCAGCCGTTCCCGATAGGCTGCCTCGTCCTTGATGAAGCCGGGGCGGATGTTCGGGTCAACCATCACCGGCGCGGTTCCGGCGACCCGCCGGGCGAGCGCCTCGTAGGCCTGGCCGCAGGGTTCCACCACCAAGGATATCCCGCCGAAGAAATAGGCACTTACCGAGGTGTCGGGCAGGTCGTCGGGGCGGAGCATCCGCCCGGCGGTGTTTTCATCGTAAAAGGCATATTTGGCGTGGCCGTTGGTCAGGGTGACAAAGGCCAGCGTGGTCGGCCTGTCCGACCGGATCAGGTGGCCGGTGCCCACCTTAGAGGCTTCGAGCGAGGCCAAGAGCTGTTGCCCGAACAGGTCGGTCGAGACGCCCGACAGGAACCCGGTCGGCACCCCGAGCCGCCCCAGTGCGATGGCGGTATTGAACACCGCACCGCCCGCATAGGGGGCAAAGGCGGGTTCACCGGCGGTGCTTTCACGCGGCAACATGTCAATCAGGGCTTCGCCACAGGCAAGGATCATTGGGCCATTCCTTCTTCAGAGACGCGCGACTGATAGCGCAAACATTTCCGCGAGGCGAGCGGTTTCCGCCGGGTCAGCCCTGTTGCGTCGCCATGACATAGCCGACCGCCCCTGCCACGATCAGCCCGATCAGGACGGCAAAGGCGATCTTCCATGCCGACCAGGGCCGTTCGCCCTGCACCCGTCCGGTCTGGCCGTTCACGACGAAACGATAGGTTTCGCCCCGGTATTTGTATGCGGCCATCCAGACCGGCAGCAGGATATGCTTGAAGGTCACGGCACTGACCGCGGTGTCAATGTTGTGGACCCGTTGATGGTCGCCGCCGATGTCGAATTTCACGTCCCGCAGGATGATCCGGTCCATGATCGTCCGCGCCTCGGTATAGCCTTCGGCCAGTTCGACCTGATAGCCCTCGGCCCGGAACCCGGCAAGATAGTCCGGCGCATAGGGTTCCAGCCGCGACAGATCCCAGGGTTCCAGCGCGTCGGTGTAGCGTTTGGGCAGGCTGCGCGAGGCCAGCACCAGCACATCGTCGAAGAACCGCGCCACCCGGCCGGATTTCGGCCGCCAGCGGGTCTTGCGCACCCGGACCGTCTGTTTCTTGCCGTCGCGCACGACGGTGCGGGTTTCATAGTAATCGTCGCCCCGTTCGCCCCGGTAGCTGGACTTCGTATCGGCGTCGAAGGTCCAATAAGGGACATAGATGCCGTTCATCCGGCGTCCCTTGCGGGCGTAATCCTTGAGCCCGTTCGGCGCAAACCACAGCCGCCCCAGCCAATCGGTCATCGCCTTGCGGGCCTGGGTTTCGTCCAGAACGAAGGGGACCAGCCCCTTGGGTTTGATTTGCCGGTGCGTGCCCGTGTCGGTGACGACCGGGGTGGCGCAGAACGGGCATTCGGCGGCGTGGTCCTTTTCGCCCAGATCGGTCTGCGCCCCACAATTGGGGCAGGTCACGACACGGGTTACTTCGATCTCGGTCTCGGGCAGGTGGTTTTCGATGGCGGTCCGGAAATCCAGTTCGCGGATCGCCCCGCCGGCCCAGGGCCCCCGGTCGATCGCCTGCTCGGCGCCGCAATGGTCGCAGATCAGCCGGTCGGCGCCGGGGTCAAACCGCATGTCCGCGCCGCATTGCTCACAGGGAAAGCGGTGTTCGGTTTCGGGCGCGGTGGTGGCAGAGCCGTCAAAGTCGGACATGTCGGGGCGCTTTGGTCTGGATGGGGTGGGGCAGGGCGGGCCTGCCCCCTTGCAAGGCTCAGATACCGGGGGGCGGGGGTGGCGGCATCACCGTGAACAACTGCGCCAGTTCGGCCACGTCGCCTGCGGGCATCCAGCCGTCCTGCCCCTGCGTCCAGACCATGCTGGCGCGGGTCAGGGCGCCATCGGTGACCATCCGGCCCATCGACGCCTTGGAATAGGGGCCTTT
Organism: Loktanella sp. IMCC34160; assembly: GCF_004145845.1. Classification (GTDB taxonomy): domain Bacteria; phylum Pseudomonadota; class Alphaproteobacteria; order Rhodobacterales; family Rhodobacteraceae; genus SELP01. The sequence goes on from NZ_SELP01000001.1 coordinate 790,583, forward strand.
CACCTCGCCCCCTTCGGCGATGTGCCAGACATGTTCGACGGGGGGCGGGGGCGGCGGGGCCATCGGGGCGGCCTGTGGCGCGGGGGCCCGGCCCCAGGGGCCCGATTGGGTCGCCATCTGCTGTGCCATGGCCAGGCCCATCCCGGCGCCCATGCCCGCGCCCATCGCGCCCGAGGCATCGCCGCCCTTCATCAGCGCCTCGGCGGTGGCGTATTTCAGGTGATCGCCCAGATCGCCCGTCAACCCGCGCGAGGTGCGGGTATCCAGCGCCGCCTCGACCGCCGGGGGCAGGCTGATGTTTTCGATATAGAGTTCGGGGACGGACAGGCCGTATTGCTCCATCACCGGTTCAATGGCCGTGGCGATATGTTTGCCCAGATCGGCGGTATTGGCCGCCATATCCAGAACCGGGATGCCGGATCCGGCGATCACCCGGCTGAATTCCTGAACGATGATGTTGCGGATCTGGAAGCTGATCTCGTCCATCGTAAACTCGCCGTCGGTGCCGACGATTTCCGACATGAAGCGGGCCGGGTCGGAGACTTTGACCGTATAGGTGCCAAAGGCGCGGATGCGGGTCGGGCCGAATTCCGGATCGCGCAGGATGATCGGGTTCTTGGTGCCCCACTTGAGGTTCGCAAATCGGGTGGTGTTGATGAAGTAGACCTCTGACTTGAAAGGCGACTGGAACCCGTGGTCCCAGTGCTGCAACTTCGTCAGGATCGGCATGTTGTTTGTTTCCAGCATGTAGAGGCCGGGGGTGAAGACATCGGCCAACTGCCCTTCGTGCACGAAAACGGCGGCCTGCCCTTCGCGCACCGTCAACTTGGCCCCGTATTTGATCTCGTGGCCTTCGCGTTCGAACCGCCAGACCATCGTGTCGCGGGTGTCATCGACCCAATGGATCACGTCGATGAATTCGCCCTTCAGAAAATCGAGAATGCCCATGTGGTGGTTCCTTTCTTGGTCAGACGGGGCCTGTTTCCAGGTATTCGCGTGCCAGTTGCCGCGCGATTGGCGCGGCCTCTGCGGCGCTCATTCCCGGGTGCAGCCGGTCGTCATACAGCAGTTTGAGGAGGAGTTCATCGTGGCTGGTCAAAAGCCCGAATTCCTCGTCGTCGTTGAAGATAGAGGGGCGGGCGCGGGGGCTGTCGTTGGCCAGCCCCATGCCCTGCGCCAGTTCCTCGTGAATACAGGACAGGCGCATCATGTCGGGATGTTCCGCCCGGATCAGGACGATTGCCTGCCGATAGGTTGCGGTGCCCGGCACGAAGGTGCCGATCACGATGCAATACTGGTCGCGCGGCAGGGTCAGGAAGGCGTTGACCGAGGCCTGCGACAGGTTCGGCTCCAGCGCCAGCAGCTCCGGTCCAAAGGCGCGGCGTTCGGCCTCGCTCAGGAACAGGACGTGGAAATTCGGGTTGGCGGTGGTCTGGGTGATCGGCACGCCGGTCAGCCCCGACAGACGCCGGGCAAAACTGGCCACTGCGTTGCGGTCGGTCACCCGCTGTTCAAACCCGACACTGTCGCCGAAGCGGATGTTCATCCGGATCGGGCTGTCCCAGCGATGGATGGAATTGATCCGCTGCTGCGACCGAAGAACACCGCCGTTGTCGGTGTATTCCTCGAACAGGGCGATCCGCACGAAGTTCTGCGCCAGTTGCACATCGGTAAAGGGGGTGTCAGGCCCGCCCCCGTCGGTGCGCAGCAACCCCTGCGCCAGCAGGTCGGCCTGCACCCGGCGATAATACAGCGCCAGCGCCTCGCTTTGCGCATCCGGCACCGGATCGGGCGGCGGGGCGACCCGCGCTTCGGGCCGGGCCGAGGTGTCGGGTGGGTTGGGGCCGCCAAAAGGCAGGTCGTCGCAGGCGGCAAGGGACAAGGCCCCTGCCACCAGCGCGAACCGAAAACCCCAGCGGCCCCGCATCCGGGACTTATCCCGCGGCCGTGCCGATGGTGTCGCCGACCCCATCGTTGCGGGCCTTGGCGCTGGCCAGCGTGGCCTTCAACTCGGCTTCCATCTTCTGCAGCTCGATCTCGGCCTCGGCCCGCTTGCGCTTGCCTTCGTCCGCGATTTGCAGGCTTTCGTTGATGGTGGCGATCAGGTTCTCGTTCGCCTCTTTCACAGCGTTGATGTCGAAGACGCCGCGTTCCATTTCCTCGCGGACGACCTTGTTGGCCTCGCGCAGGTTCTTGGCGTTGGCGGTCAGCAGTTCGTTGGTCAGATCGTTCGCCTCGCGCACGGCCTTTGCCGCCTCGGCGGACCGCTGGATGGTGACGGCCTGTGCCAGCTGGGTTTCCCACAGGGGCACGGTGTTCACGAGGGTCGAGTTGATCTTGGTGACCAGCGACTTGTCGTTTTCCTGAACCAGACGGATCGAGGGCAGCGACTGCATCGTGACCTGGCGGGTCAGTTTCAGGTCGTGCACCCGGCGTTCCAGATCGTCGCGGGCGGCGCGGAGGTCGCGCAGTTCCTGCGCCTTCATCACACCCTGATCTTCGGGCGCGGCGGCGACTTCGGCCTCTTTCGCCGGGATGATCTTTTCGTCCAGTTCCTTCAGCTTGGCCTCGCCCGCGGCGATGTAGATGGCAAGCTCGTCGTAGAAGGTCAGGGTTTTGTCATACAGAACGTCAAGCGATTCAATGTCCTTCAAAAGCACATGTTCGTGGCGCAAAAGGTCATCAGTGATCTTGTCGATCTGGCCCTGAACGCTTTCGAAGCGGGCAACGAATTTGGCCATCGGCGCGGCGCGGCCCAACAGCTTTTCCCACCATGTCCGTTTGCGGCGCACGTCCAGTTCGGACACCGAAAAGCCCCGGATCGTGGTGACGATGTCGCGCAGGCTGTCGCCGGCCGGGCCGACGTCCTTGTTGCGGACGCCCTGAAGCATCGACTGGCTGATTTCCTGCAATTCGGCCTGCGCGCGGCTGCCGAAACGGACGATGGAATTGGTGTCGCCCATGTCGATCTCGCCCATGGCGCGGGTGATCTCGGCGCTGGTCGGCGCGTCGGCGGCATCCAGCGTGATCAGCTCCCCTCTTGGTTCGGGCAGGACCACGGCGGTGACCTTTTCAACCTCGGCAAGGGTCGCTTCGGCCTTCTGGCGGATGGTGTCGGACATGTTTTCTGTTCCCTCTCGTTACTCGGGCCTGACGCCCTCGCGCTGCAAACGGTCGCGCAGCACCTTGATTTCAATTTCCATATCGCTGCGGTCGTCCGTCAGCATCTTGCGGGTCTTGGCGTCGAAGCTTGTTTCCAGATCGGTCAGCAGCTGTTCGAAATCGCCGCGCGCGGCCGGGTCTGCGCCGCGCCGGTAGAGGTCGGCGAATTTTGCGGCGGCGTCGCGCGCGCCCATCAGGTAGACACCGAGGTATTTCCGGGCGCCGGTCAGGTCGCGGGGGTCTTCTTCGACGGTGCGGATCATCTCGCGGGCGGCGTTCTGGAACTGCACCACGCGCAGGTCCAGCTTGCGGTCCTTCAGGCTGGCAATGTGGTCGGCCATTGTGGAAAGATAGGCCTCTGCCTCGTCCACGACCCGGGCAACGCGGTCTTGCTGGAAGGTGTCGATCCCTTCCATCCGCTTGTCCGACAAGGGGTCGATCCCGAAGGCCGCCACATGCAGCCCGGTGGCCGCGATGCCAAAGGCGACAGCGCCGATCAGACCGGCGTCGCCGGTCATGGCCGCAAGGAAGACACCGATCCCGGTCAGGGCCGAGGCAAGCATCTTGCGGGGCAGGGCGGGGCGGCGGGCGATCTTGCGGGCGTCATAAGCGGCTTCGGCCCGTAGGCCTTCGTGCAGAAGCCATGCCGCAAGCGCAAGAATGCCCGCGCCGATCAGGCCCAGCATCAGTCCGGTCGGCCCTTCGTTCAGCGAGGTGAAGGCAAGGATGACAGGCGGCAGGAACAAAAGGTTGGCCTTGGTTCCGGCCGCATCGACCGTGACCTTGACCGATCCCTTGGGCGCTGTGCCCTTGCCCTCGCCATCGGGGCTGAATTCTCCGCCATAGCGTTTCGCCATCAAACCGCCCCCAGCCAGCCCGTGACCACGCCGAACATCAGCGCAAGCAACAGGAGATAGGCGATGGTGCTGAACGTCTTGCCCATGGGCACGTCCACTCCTCTGCCGGCCCTTGAAACCTCTGCCGCGCTTGTGGCCAGCACGCGCAACAAGATGATGACAGTGATCAGGGCCAGGCCCACAACCGCCACCAGAACAAAGAAAAGGATGATCCGTCCCATTGGTCGAATGCCCCCGTTTCAGAGGCAGGATAGGCAGCCGCGCCGCAGAAAGCGAGTGTGACCTGACGCCGACAAGAAAAAGTTGCACGACAGCAGGCGGCCCTCGCGTGGCGTATTTGCCAAGTGCCCCATCCCCCAAAACATGGGCGGGCGCGGCGGCAAGGGCAAGGGGTCAATCGGCGCGGGTTTTCCCCCTTGGGGGCTTGCGGGACCGGGTCGGGCGCGGGCGGGGTTTGTCCGCAGGCTTAAGCTCCGCGTCCAGCCCAAGCTGGTCACGCAGGACGCGGCGCTTGATCTCTTCCACCTCGCCTTCCTTCAGGTTGCCCAGTTGGAACGGCCCGTAGGATATCCGGATCAGCCGGTTCACTACCGCGCCGACGGCTTCCATCGCGCGGCGGATCTCGCGGTTCTTGCCTTCGCGCAGGCTGATGGTCAGCCAGGAATTCGCGCCCTGCTGCCGGTCAAAGGTCACTTCCATCGGCTGGTAGCGCAGCCCCTCGACCTCGATCCCCTTGCGCAGCTGGTCCAGTTTTTCCTCAGACGGGGCCCCCTTGCAGCGCACCCGGTAACGGCGCAGCCAGCCGGTGGCCGGCAGTTCCAGCCGCCGTTTCATCTCGCCGTCGTTGGTCAGCAAGAGCAGCCCTTCGGAATTCAGGTCAAGCCGCCCGACAGACATGACCCGCGGCATATCGGCGGGCAGGCCGTCAAAGACCGTGGCCCGGCCCTTTTCATCCCGCGCACTGGTCACAAGGCCGGCGGGCTTGTGATACAGCCACAGGCGCGGCGGTTCCGGTTCGGACACCGGTTTGCCGTCGACGAGGATTCGGTCCCGCGCGGTTACGTTCAGCGCGGGCGAGGTGATGGTCGTCCCGTTCACCTTGACCCGTCCGTCTTCGATCATGCGTTCCGCTTCGCGGCGCGAGGCGACGCCCGCGCGCGACAGGACTTTGGCGATCCGGTCGCCGGAGGGAGGGGTGGTCGGAGGTGTCTGTGTCATGACCTTCCGGTTACGCGCAGGCCGCGGTCTTGTCCAGCGGGCGGTGGGTTGAAACCCACCTTACGTTCAGGGGCTCTGCCCCTCTGGCCCTTCGGGCCATTCACCCCGGGATATTTTTGACCCAAAGAAGGGGGCTGGACTCGCGGGTCCACTCTTCTTTGGGTTCTAAATATCCTCTGGGGGTCCGGGGGGCGAAGCGCCCCCGGGTAAGGTGGGTCTTGACCCACCGCCCCCTTGCCCGCGCCGGGCGGGCCTGCAAAGAAGGGACATGACGTTTCGAAGCCATATGGATGCCGCGCTGGACGAGGCGCGGGCCGCCGCCGGGCGGGGCGAGGTGCCTGTGGGTGCTGTCGTCGTGGGACCGGGCGGGGCGATCGTCGCTCGTGCCGGGAACCGCACCCGTGAATTGAGCGACCCGACCGCCCATGCCGAGGTTCTGGCGATCCGCGCAGCCTGCGCGGTGCTGGGGCAAGAGCGGCTGCCGGGGCACGATCTCTACGTCACCCTTGAACCTTGCCCGATGTGCGCCGCCGCGATCTCCTTTGCCCGCATCGGCAGGCTGTATTACGGCGCCGCCGATCCCAAATCCGGCGGCGTGGCACAGGGCGCCCGCGTCTATGCCCATCCGCAATGCCACCATGTCCCCGAGGTCTATGACGGAATTGGCGCGGGTGAGTCCGAGGCCCTTTTGAAACGGTTTTTCGAGGATCGCCGCGGCTAGTCCCACGCTGCCTTTGTGAAACGGACTTGACAGGCGGGGTTTGCGGGATCACTATTTGAACAATGTTCACGTTGATCGGGAGATCCCAATGGCCGTCAGAGAAGAGCTTGTCACCTTTACCCGTGACGCCCTTGTTGCGGGCAAATCGCGTGAGGATATCTCGGGTGCGATGGAGCGGGCCGGTTGGTCTGGGCCGGAAGTGGCCGAGGCGCTGGCCGCCTTTGCTGACACGGATTTCACACCGCCTGTGCCGCGTCCCCGTGCCGTGGTGTCGGCGCGGGATTTCTTCATTTACGTCCTGATTTTCGGGATGATGCTGACCTCGGCCATCGCACTTGTTGTCCTCTGCTTCAACCTGATCGAGCTGACTGTCGGCGACACCAACTACCCGCGCTATGTGCTCAACAGCATTCGGGACGGGATCGCGGTGTTGATCGTTAGCGTGCCGCTCTTGATCTGGCTGCACCTGCGCGAGAACAAGCGCCTTGCGGCCTCGCCCGGGCGGCGGCGGTCCGCGATCCGCAAATGGGTCGCCTCCATTTCCCTTCTGATCGCGGCCGGTGTGTTTCTGGGGGATGTGATCTATGCCCTGCAACAGCTGCTGCGTGGGGATTTGACCCTTGAATTCCTGCTGCGGGTTCTGGTCGTTGCCATCGTGTCGGGCGGGGTGTTCCAGTTCTATCGTCACGACCTGTCGGAAGACGAGGGGGCGGCATGACCCGCGTCGCGCTTGCCGGTCTTGGGGTGCTTCTGGTCGCGGCGCTGGGCTATGCCTTCTGGCTGGTTGGCGGGCCGGAGCAGGCGCGGGTCGACACCCGCGACCAGCAACGCCTGCAAAACCTGGAAACCGTGATTGGCCATCTGCGCTGCACCGACCCGTCGGTCGTCTTGCCGGACAATCTGCGCGACATTGCGGATACGCGGTATTGCGACCGGTCGATGTGGGGCTTTGACCGGGCGGTCACTGACGAAGAATTGCCAATGGTCTACACGCGCCTGTCGGATACCGAATTCCGCCTGTGTCAGGAATTCGAGGATATCGACCGACTGTCCAGCCTGCTTCGCCTGCCTGAAGGGCTGGATCCGGCGACCGGATGCTATACCGGCCGCCTGCGTCCCTGACCGTCAGAGGCTGATCGGCTCCAGCACGCTGGGTTCGATCAGCCGCACGTTGGCGGGCAGGCCGTTCTTCAGGTCCTCGGCGTCCTGTGCAAGGATCGGGAAGGTCTTGTAGTGGCAGGGGATCACCACGTCGAAGTCGAAGAAACGGCGCGCCGCGTAGGCTGCCCCCTCCATGTCCATCGTGTAGTGCCCACCGGCGCAGAGGATGCCGATGTCTGGTTTGTAGCGGTCGGCGATCACCTCCATATCCGCCATCACGTCTGTATCGCCCGAGACATAGATGGAATGATCTTCGCCCCGGATGATGAACCCGGCCTCGCCGCCCGCGTATTGCACGCCACCCCGGAAATCGATGCTGGAGGAATGCAGCGCATGCACCATGCTGACCCGCGCCGCACCCAGCGCGATGGTGCCGCCCTTGCCGAAGCCAAGGGTCTGGACCCCATCTTCGCTGCCCAGCAGCTCTGCCAGTTCGTGGATGCAGGCAATCGGCACCCCGTGATCCCGCGCAATCCCGATCGCATTGGCTGCGTGATCGCCGTGGCCGTGTGTCAGAAGGATCGCGGTGACGCCCGCCACGGCCTCTGCCTCGCGCTCTTCGGGGAAGGCGGGGTTGCCGGTCATCCACGGGTCGATCAGCAGCACCTGATCCTCGATCTCGATCCGAAATCCGGAATGTCCTAGCCAGGTGATTTTCATGGAGCCCTCCCTGTGATCCTATACGGGGCAGGATAGGGCAGGATGGGCGGGACGCAAATGGATTGGATGGCGCAGTCGATCGACTATTGCGAACGGGTGGGGTTCGGGTTCTGGGACGAGCCGGTCAACGCGGTGACCAACCTGTCCTTCGTCCTTGCGGGTCTGGTCATGTGGGGCCGCTGTCGGGGGCTACCCATGGGGCGGGCGCTGTCGGCGCTGATCATGGTGATCGGGGTGGGCAGTTTCCTGTGGCACACCTTTGCCACCCGCTGGGCCGAGATGGCCGATACCCTGCCCATTGGCATCTTCATTCTGACCTACCTGTTCGCGGTGAACCGGGACATGCTGCGCTGGCCCCTGTGGAGGGCGGCGCTGGGGACTGCGGCCTTTATCCCCTATGCGATGGTCGTTGTGCCCCTGGCCAATGCGCTGCCGTTCTTCCGGGTGTCGAACTTCTATTGGACCGTGCCACTGCTTCTGGTGATCTATGCCCTGATCTTCCTGCGGGGCCGGGCCGAGGCGCGGGGGTTCTGGATTGGCGCGGGTCTGTTGGCGGTGTCTATCTCGGTCCGGTCGGTGGACCGGGCGTGGTGCGAGGTGCTGCCCATCGGCACCCATTTCCTGTGGCACACGATCAACGGCGTGATGCTGGGTTGGATGGTCGAGGTCTATCGCCGGTCCCGGATCACCTGACCTGCCGCAACGCGTCGTGCAATTCGCCATAAAGGGCACGGCGTTCCTCGGGGGTCAGGAAGCTGCCGATCTCCACCTCCCGGTCGCCGCCCCGAAGTGTCAGGTAGTCGGGCACCGGGCCGTCGTGGGGATGGAGACGGACCTGCACCCAATAGGGGTTTGCCTCCCAGCGTTGACGGGGGCCGCGCGGGTTCTGCCGGACCAGTTCGATCCGGTCACGTGTCAGGGTCAGCGCCTCGACCAGTTCGCCATCCCGGTAGCTGCGGCCAAGGCCCCACCAGACCCCGGCCACCGCCAGAATCAGGAACGGCAACAGCCCCCAAAGCACCAGCGAGCCGACCACGGCCAGAAGCGGCAGCAGGAGAAACCCGGCGGTCAGGCCGATGAAGATGACGAAGCCGCGCTTGGGCAGGGACCGGTAGGGCCAAAGATGCAGCTCGGCGCCCGCATCGCTGTCCACGCGGGCAGAGGTCCATTCGTAGGGCATGATCGTCCGGGGCTGGTTCGCGTCCGGCGTAAGGGTAGCGGTGGCCGGGATCATGTAAAGGGGCCAGCCGGTCGCAGGGGCGGCGGCGGATGGTGGGTCAAGACCCACCTTACACCATCGGCCGGCCGGGCACGGAACCCCTAAGGTGGGTTTCAAACCACCCGTCCAAAACGAAACCGGCCCCGGAGATCGCTCCGGGGCCGGTTCTGTTGGATCAGGTCGGGATCAGTGGGCGTGGCCCTTGTCCCAGTCCTCCTGCTTCGGCAGCTGCTCGAACGTGTGTTCGGGCGGCGGCGAGGGCAGGGTCCATTCCAGCGTGTCAGCCCATTCGTTCCACGGGTTGTTTTCGGTCGCGTTGCGCGGGCGCATCAGGACGATGGCCAGCATCACGATGAAGAACAGGAACGAGGCAAAGGCGATGAAGGCGCCGATCGACGAGACATAGTGCCAGTAGGCAAAGGCCTCGGGGTAGTCGATGTAGCGGCGCGGCATGCCCTGACGGCCCAGGAAGTGCTGCGGGAAGAATGTGACGTTCGCACCGATGAACATCGCCCAGAAGTGCAGCTTGCCTGCCCATTCCGGGAACTTCCGGCCCGAGAACTTGGGCATGTAGAAGTAGATCCCGGCGAAGATGCCGAACACGGCGCCAAGCGACATCACGTAGTGGAAGTGCGCAACCACGTAGTAGGTGTCGTGATAGGCCCGGTCGACGCCAGCCTGGCTCAGGACGATCCCGGTCACGCCACCGACGGTGAAGAGGAACAGGAACCCGAAGGCCCAGACCATGGGCGTCTTGAATTCAACCGACCCGCCCCACATCGTGGCGATCCAGCTGAAGATCTTCACGCCGGTCGGCACCGCGATGACCATGGTGGCCAGCATGAAGTAGGACTGCTGGGTCAGGGACATGCCGACGGTGTACATGTGGTGCGCCCAGACGACGAAGCCCAGCGCGCCGATGGCGACCATTGCGTAGACCATCGGAAGGTAGCCGAAGATCGGCTTCTTCGAGAAGGTCGCGATGACGTGGCTGATGATCCCGAAGGCCGGCACGACGATGATGTACACCTCTGGGTGACCGAAGAACCACAGGATGTGCTGGTACAGGATCGGGTCGCCACCACCTGCCGGATTGAAGAAGGTGGTGTCGAAGTTGCGGTCCATCAGCAGCATGGTGATGGCGCCTGCCAGAACCGGAAGCGACAGAAGGATCAGCCATGCGGTGACGAAGATCGACCAGGCGAACAGCGGCACCTTGTGCAGGGTCATCCCCGGGGCGCGCATGTTCAGGAAGGTGGTGATCATGTTGATCGCGCCGAGGATCGACGAGGCACCTGAGACGTGCACCGCGAAAATGGCGAGGTCCATGGAAATCCCGGTCTCGTTCGTGGACAGCGGCGGGTAAAGGACCCAGCCCACGCCGGACCCGGACTGACCGTTGCCACCGGGCGCGAGAAGCGACGCAACGCCAAGCGACACACCGGCCACATACATCCAGAAGGACAGGTTGTTCATCCGCGGGAAGGCCATGTCCGGCGCGCCGATCTGCAACGGCATCAGGTAGTTGCCGAAGCCGCCGAACAGGGCCGGAATGACCACGAAGAACATCATCAGCACACCGTGATAGGTGGTGAAGACGTTCCAGCGGTGTCCGTTGGGCGTACATTCGGCGGTCGCGTCAGCAACAAGACGCATCCCTTCCTGACACATGTACTGCACACCGGGCTCCATCAGCTCCAGTCGCATATAGACAGTCATGGCGACCGAGATGAACCCGACAACCCCGGAAACCCAGAGGTAAAGGATCCCGATATCCTTGTGGTTGGTGGACATGAACCACCGGGTAAAGAACCCCCGGTCGTCGTGATGTTCATGGCCGTGAACGGCTGCGTCTGCCATGTGGCACTCCCGTATTGGCGTCAATTCCAGTGCGGGGCCGAGTCAGACTCCGCCCCACCATTGGCAGTGGTTCTAAGGCGAAGGGGCGGGCGGGGCAATATTCGAAACGCCCGATGTGTCGGGATAAATTGGCGCACCCCGCGCCGGAACGCGGGGGTGTCGGGAATCGGTGGCCTCTTTCTGGGGGGATGGGGCCGCCGTTGCCTTGATTTGGATCAGATGGGCGGGCAGGGGGCGCGTTTCAACCCGCTGCGCGCCCGCGCTGGCGCCCTTGCCCTGCGATCCGATCACAAATTCAGGCCGGGCCGGGGCTTTTTTGAAATAATAGGTCAGGACTATTGACTAAAAGGCAGCACCTCGCCTTGTCTTGCGCAAACGATGTGCGAGGAGGGCACGGGATGGAGTGGCATCATGTTCTGGCAGGGCGGACCGGGCGGATGAAGGCCTCGGAAATCCGCGAGTTGCTGAAGCTTCTGGACCAGCCCGACATCATTTCTTTTGCCGGGGGCATCCCGGACCCCGCATTGTTCCCCAAAGCCGCCTTTTCCGAAGCGATGACCGAGGCGCTGTCAGGGCCGGGCGGCGGTGCGGCCCTGCAGTATTCGGTGTCCGAAGGCTATCGCCCGCTGCGCGACTGGATCGCGGCGGAGATGGGCCGGATCGGCGTGCCCTGCGACGCGGACAACATCCTGATCACCTCCGGATCGCAGCAGGCGCTGGACTACCTTGCCAAGCTGATGATCGATCCGGGCGATACGATGCTGTTAGGCTGGCCGACCTATCTGGGCGCGCTTGGGGCCTTCAACGCCTATGAGCCGCGCTTTGATCAGCTTGTGCCCGGGGGAAACCGGGGTGCCGCCGACTATGCCGCCGCAGCCGAAGCCGCCGGCGGGCGGGTCAAGTTCGCCTATCTGTCCGTCGATTTCGCCAATCCCACCGGCGAAACCCTGTCACGGCGACAGCGCGAGGCGGTCCTGGATCTGGCCGAGGCGCTGGATATCGCCATCGTGGAGGACGCGGCCTATCAAAGCCTGCGTTATGACGGAGAGGCCGTCCCGCCGATCCTTGCGCTGGAACTGGAGCGGACCGGCGATCTGGAAGCCTGCCGCACACTCTATTGCGGGTCGTTTTCGAAATCCCTGTCGCCCGGATTGCGGGTCGGCTGGGTTGTCGGGGCAAAATCGGTTATTTCGCGCCTTGTCCTTATGAAGCAGGCGGCGGACCTGCATTCCGCGACATTGAACCAGATCGCGACCCAGAAGGTCGCGCAATCCACCTTCGACGCCCATGTGGCGACCCTGCGCAGCGTTTATTCGGCGCGCCGCGACAAAATGTTGGATGCGCTAACGCGCCATATGCCCGAAGGGGTCAGCTGGACCCGGCCCGAAGGGGGCATGTTCGTCTGGGTGACCCTGCCGGTGGGGCTGGACGGCGCGGACCTGCTGGCGCGGTCGCTGGAAACCGAACGGGTTGCCTTTGTGCCGGGGCGGGCATTCTTTGCCGACGGGTCGAACGGAAATACCCTGCGGCTTAGCTTTTCTTGCGCCGATGAGGCGATGATCGAAGAGGGGATATCGCGGTTGGGCCGGTTGATCCGGGGGCAGTTGGACGGCTAGGCGACCCGGTGCCCCGCCTTCGGCGCGTCCACGTCGCGCAGCAGCCGGCCAAGCTCTGACCGGTCGACGCTGCGGCTTTCGTCGGCAAGCGTCCGGATCAGGCCAATGCAGCAGTCGCGGGCGTCTTCGAACGGCACGATTGCCGCGATTTCGAGAACTTCACGGCCATAGGGTTCGTCCAGCCAGCGAACGAGGGTTTGCACCCCCGTGCCATGCGCGGCCTGAAGCCTTGCGGCACGGTTGATCGCCTCGGCCATGATGCCAAGCTGGATCTGGCGTCTGCGAAAATGGAACGGGTTCGTGGTTCTGGATCGTCTGGCTGACATGTTCGCTCACTCTCCCATCTCCTGACGTGGCCGGTTGCGTTGCTGCGCCCGACACTCGCAAGGGTTGTTAACAAATGTGGCGAAAATGTGGCGGACCTATCCAAAAGTTAGGTCCGAGCCGATTTTAGCCCGCGCAGCGGGGGGTAAGTGCGGTTTCAAAGGTCTTTTTCAGCGCAACATCGACGTCGTCCATGCTGACCGGAAGGCCCAGATCTACAAGGCTGGTGACCCCGTGTTCACGAATGCCGCAGGGCACGATCCCGTCGAAATGGCCAAGATCCGGTTCGACGTTGATGGAAATGCCATGGAAGCTGACCCATTTGCGCAGGCGGATGCCGATGGCGGCGATCTTGTCTTCCTTCACCGATCCGTCCGGGTTCTGGCCCTTTTCAGGGCGTTCCACCCAGACGCCGACCCGACCGGGGCGGATGTGGCCGGTCACGTTGAATTCGGCCAGCGCCGCGATCACCCAATGTTCAAGGTCACGCACGAAACAGCGCACGTCGCGCCCGCGTTCGCCGACGTTCAGCATGACATAGGCCACCCGCTGGCCCGGGCCGTGGTAAGTATATTGTCCGCCGCGCTTGCTGTCGTAGACGGGAAACCGGTCCGGGTCGGTCAGGTCTTCGCGCTTGGCCGAGGTGCCGGCAGTATAGAGCGGGGGATGTTCGACCAGCCATATCGCGTCCTCGGCCTCGCCCTTGGCGATCGCCTCGGCGCGCGCTTCCATAAAGGCGACGGCAGCGTCATAGTCGGTCAGCCCCGTGCTGGTGATCCATTCAACCATCTGAACCGCGGGGCGCAGGGCCCCGTCCTGAATTGCCTGCCCGATCGGGCATTCTGTGATCTTTTCAGGCTTAGACCGCTTTCCCCGGATTTGCCAGATCGGACGGCGGCGGCACGGTTTTCGCGGCAGGCCGGAGCCATGTCGGACAATCGTGAATTTTGCACTTGTCGTTGTCTGGACCATCGGCTAGAGAGCCGCCACCAAGCCAATGGCAAGTGCGGTCGTGGCGGAATTGGTAGACGCGCAGCGTTGAGGTCGCTGTTCCTTAACCGGAGTGGAAGTTCGAGTCTTCTCGACCGCACCATTTCCCAGACAGATCTGGGACACCACCGAACAGGCATCCCGAATGGGGTGCCTTTCGACTTTCCGGGCGCACCGCTTTTCCCGATTCTGGCTTGGTTGCGGATTATTTGGGCTAAGATCCTGACCGCCCTGCGGGACATTTTCCCGAATCCAGCGATTCTAAAGCCGAATCGTCGCAATTTCGGTCGAATACGCCGCAAACGCGGCCATTTTTTCGGAAATTATGCCTGATAGCGGCAAGACGGTTGCATCGCAAAACAGGGTTTGTTTTGCTGTGACGCGACAAGAGCGCAGCAAAAAAGCTGCCGATAGACAGGGAGAGTCGGTTTGACGACATCTGGAACGGACGCCGCGTTCGTTGAATTTGAACGTGTGCAGAAGAGCTACGACGGCGAAACACTCGTTGTAAAAGACCTCAACCTTTCGATGCCCAGAGGAGAGTTTCTGACGATGCTTGGGCCGTCGGGGTCGGGCAAGACAACCTGTCTGATGATGTTGGCCGGCTTCGAGACGGCGACCCACGGCGCAATCCGCCTTGGTGGCCAGTCGATCAACGACATCCCGCCGCACAAGCGGGGCATCGGGATGGTGTTCCAGAATTACGCCCTGTTCCCGCACATGACGATTGCCGAAAACCTGTCCTTCCCGCTGGAAGTGCGCAAGCTGGGCAAATCCGTGCGGGAAGAAAAGGTCAAGCGGGCGCTGGACATGGTGCAGATGGGCGCCTTTGGCGGCCGCCGCCCGGCGCAGCTTTCGGGGGGGCAGCAGCAGCGGGTCGCCCTTGCCCGCGCGCTGGTGTTCGAACCGGAACTGGTGCTGATGGACGAACCGCTTGGCGCACTGGACAAGCAGCTGCGCGAACATATGCAGTTCGAGATCACCCGCCTTGCCCACGATCTGGGGATCACCACGGTCTACGTGACGCACGACCAGACCGAGGCGCTGACTATGTCGGACCGGGTTGCCGTGTTCAACGATGGCGTCATTCAGCAGCTGGCCCCGCCGGACGAGCTGTATGAAAGCCCGCAGAACAGCTTCGTTGCCCAGTTCATTGGCGAGAACAACACCCTGTCTGGCGTTGTGAAATCCATCGACGGCGACCGTTGCATCGTGGAACTTGACGGCGGCGGCGAGATCGACGCCAAGCCGGTCAACGTGTCCAAGGTCGGCGAGCGCACCACCCTGTCGATCCGCCCCGAACGGGTCGAGATCGACAAGAAGCGCCTGCACAAGGATGCCCATACCCTTAAGGCCGAAGTGCTTGAGTTCATCTACATGGGCGACATTTTCCGGACCCGCCTGCGGGTTGCCGGTTCGGAAGACTTCATCATCAAGACACGCAACGCGCCCGACCAGGTGCGTCTGCAGCCGGGAACCCAGATCGAAATCGGTTGGCTTCCGGAAGATTGCCGCGCGCTCGACGCCTCCTGAGGGGCGCAGGCGCGTGCGAACGGAGTGGCCGACCCCCGCCCGGAGGGCGGTCACCTGAAACGATGAAACCGGGTTATAACACGGGAGAATAGTATGAAACTCACCAAGACTCTGCTTGCTTCGACGGCCCTGACCGTTGCTGCTGGTGGCGCCATTGCAGAAGGCCACATGGCCGGTGACATGACGCTCGTCAGCTGGGGCGGTGCCTATCAGCAGTCGCAGATCAATGCCTATGCGACCCCCTATTCGGAAAACACCGGTGTGACCATCACCTGGGACGAAAGCTCTGCCGAAGCCGTGGCCAAGCTGCGCGCCATGAACGAAGCCGGCAACATCACCTGGGATGTGGTCGATGTGGTTGCCGCCGACGCCCTGCGTCTGTGCGACGAAGGCCTTGCCATGGAAATCGACCCGGACGAGCAACTTGCCCCGGCCCCCGATGGCACCTCGGCTGAAGATGACTTCGGTGACCTGCTGGTCGGCGACTGCTTCATTCCGCAGATCGTCTATTCGACCACCTTTGGCTACCGCACCGATATGGTTCCGGAAGGCGTCGAAGCGCCGAACGACATCTGTGACGTGTTCGACCTCGAAACCTACCCGGGCATGCGTTCGCTGGAAAAGCGTCCGATCAACAACGTCGAATGGGCGCTGCTGTGTGACGGCGTTGCCAAGGAAGACGTCTATGACGTTCTCGCCACCGAAGAAGGTCAAGAGCAGGCGCTTGCCAAGCTCGACACCATCAAGGACAGCGTGATCTGGTGGTCCGCCGGTGCCGACACCCCGCAGCTTCTGGCTGACGGTGAAGTCTTCATCGGGTCGACCTACAACGGTCGTCTGTTCTCGGCCATCGTCGAACAGAACCAGCCGATCGGCATGATGTGGGACGCTCAGGTGTTCGACCTTGACGGCTGGATCATCCCGACCGGTCTGTCGCCCGAGCGTGAAGCCCGTGCGCTGGACTTCGTCTACTTCGCCACCGACACCCAGCGTCTGGCGGATCAGGCCAAGTACATCTCCTACGGCCCGGCCCGTCTGTCCTCGGCTCCGCTGGTTGGCCAGCACGAGACCCTCGGCATCGACATGGCGCCGCACATGCCGACCGATCCGGAGAACGCCAAGAACACGTTCCTCTACAACTACGAGTTCTGGGCTGACTACCGCGACGACATCGACGCCAAGTTCCAGGCATGGCTGGCCCAGTAAGGGCAACCCTTCGGAAGGGGCCGCGCGCCGGCCCCTTCCACCCCTTTATTCGTTTGGACATTTTCAAAGATCCGACCGGCAAAAACAAAGACCAACGGGGACGCGATGACTGATACGACCAATTCAGGCCCAATGCTGGCCGCGGACGGACGGCCGCTCAAGCAAAGCCTTGCCCGCGCGCTGCGGCGTCAAAAGATCCGCGCCCTGATGTTGATCGCGCCGCTGTTGATCTTCATCATGCTCACCTTCATCATTCCGATCGGCAACATGCTGTTCCGGTCAGTCGAAAACGACATCGTCGGCAATACGCTTCCCGGAACGGTCGAAGCGCTTGAGGATTGGGATGCCCAATCCGCCGAAACGCTGGACGATGTTGTTTTCCAGAACCTCTTTATCGACCTGTTCAAGGCGGCCGAAGCCAAGGAACACACCAAGCTCGGCACCCGCCTGAACTATGAACAGACCGGGATTTCGTCCCTGTTCCGGACCACGGGCCGCAACCTTGACGATATCGGGGAACCCTATCAGGACTGGCTGGAAGACACCGACGAGCGGTTCAAGGACGGCGCATTCTGGTATGAAATGATGTCCGGGTCCGGGGGCGAGGCGATTCTGGAAGAACGCCGCGATCTTTGGGCCGCGCTGGTGGGCGAGGGCATGGCGGGCGACATCGGCTTTACCCTGTCGGGCGAGGTGGCGGAGCTGCTGCCCTGGACCGCGAAGGCCTATTCCGACTGGGCGATCTATACCGCCATCGCCGACGAAGACGTCGTCGCCGAGGAAGACCCGTGGGAGGCCGTTTACGGCGCCCTTGGGATTGACCTTCGCAACGCCGACACGGTTGCGGCGATCGCCGGGTATTCCGGCCCGGGCGCCGATGCGCTTCGGGCTGCGGTTGCCAATATCGGCGCCATGCCAACCACAACCTTCCGCGACGCGTTTGCCGCCGAAGATGAGGACTGGCTGAAGACCGAGAACTGGCAGACCATCAAGATCTACAGCCCGAACTACACGATGGGCTACTTCCTGAACTCCATTGACATGGAAAAGGGACTGGATGGGGCACAGGCCCGGCCGGAGAACCAGCAGATCTACGTCAAGCTGTTCCTGCGGACGCTGAAGATGTCGGTCATCATCACGCTTAGCTGCATCCTTCTGGGGTATCCGGTGGCCTGGATCCTAGCGAACCTGCCTGCCCGCAGCGCCAACGTCCTGATGATCCTTGTCCTCCTGCCGTTCTGGACCTCGCTTCTTGTGCGGACCTCGGCCTGGAAGGTGCTGCTGCAACAGCAGGGGGTCATCAACGACCTGCTGGTCTGGCTGGGCTTCGTGGACGATGCGAACCGTCTGATCCTGATGAACAACTCTACCGGCACGATCATCGCGATGACGCATATCCTGCTGCCGTTCATGATCCTGCCGCTTTACTCGGTGATGAAGACCATCCCGCCCAGCTATCTGCGCGCAGCCAAGTCGCTTGGCGCGACCAACTGGACGGCCTTCTGGCGGGTCTATTTCCCGCAGTCGGTGCCGGGCATCGGGGCCGGGTCGATCCTCGTGTTCATCCTTGCCATCGGCTACTACATCACGCCGGAAATCGTGGGTGGGACCGACGGTGTCTTCATCTCGAACCGGATCGCGTACCACATCTCCAGCTCGCTTAACTGGGGTCTGGCGGCGGCACTGGGCACGATCCTGCTGTCGGTGGTTCTGATCCTCTACTGGCTCTACGACAAGATCGTGGGCATCGATAACGTGAAACTGGGGGGCTGATAGCGATGTCTAACCTGATCGTTCAAAACCGCCGGCCCGAGCTGGCGACCTTCACCGCCCCCCTGTCCGGCCTGTTTGGCGCCATGTTCGGATTTGTCGTCGGCAATGTCTTTGGCAACCCGTGGCAGGGCGCGCTGGCCGGGGTAATCTTCGGCGCCGCGCTGGCCGTTGTCCTGCACATGGCGCCGATCTCGCGCCGGAACGGCCGGCTGGGCACAATCGCGATCTGCCTGATCGCCGGTCTGGTGATCGGCGGCGTTGGCGGGGCCGTCGGCGGCGCGATCATCGGCGCCGTCCTCAGCTGGTTCGTCTACTGGCTGGACAGCGGCGACTACCGCGCTGGCAGCCCGATCTATGCCACCTCGCTTCAGGTGCTGTGGGACAATACCTTCCTGCTGATCTGCGGGCTGATCTTCTTCTTCCTCGTGGCGCCGCTGGTCCCGGTCATGTGGCTGTCGTTCAACGCCGAGGACTTCTTTACCTTCACCCCCGAGATGCTGAGCTTTGATCCCGAGGGCTATTCGCTGAAGCATTATCGCAGTTTCTTCGGCACCGAGGGTAACCCGCTTCTGGGTCTGATCCTTGGCTTTGGCGCCGGTGTGGCGCTGGCCGTGGTGCTGCGGGTCATGTCCGGCCCGCGCGAGGTGCTGGGCTGGGTCGCACCGATCATCAGCCTGACGCTGATCGGCCTTGTGGTTGGCAAACTGTGGGGTGTCGGCGGGGCCGAATGGATGACGCCGCTGAAGAACTCGCTCATCATCGCACCGATTGCGACCGTTCTGTCGGTCAGCTTTGGTACGCTGGCCGCCATCGGCCTGTCGCAAAGCCATGTGCCCGGCCGTCGCGCGATCATGGCGATCCTGATTTCGCCGATGATCGTTCCGCTGATCATTTCCGCGACCGGGATGTTCTTCTTCTACGCGCCGCTGGGTAACTGGCTTGAGGCGACATTCGGCCTGAACCAATCCTTCGTCGGCTTCGTGAAGGTGATCCTGGCGCACGCCGCGCTTGGCATTCCCTTCGTGATCATCACCGTGACCGCGACGCTTGTCGGCTTTGACCGGTCCCTGACCCGTGCCGCCGCTAACATGGGGGCCGATCCGGTGACCACCTTCTTCCGGGTGCAGATGCCGCTGATCCTTCCGGGCGTGATTTCGGGCGGGCTGTTCGCCTTCATCACCTCGTTCGACGAAGTGGTCGTGGTGCTGTTCGTCGGCTCTGCCCAGCAGCAGACCCTGCCGTGGCAGATGTTCACCGGGTTGCGCGAACAGATCAGCCCGACGATCCTTGCTGCGGCGACGATCCTTGTGACGATTTCGATCCTGCTTCTGGCGACGGTCGAAATGTTGCGCCGCCGGTCGGAACGGCTGCGGGGCATGTCGCCCAGCTGATCCCATCAGGGACAAGACAGTGATCAGGCCCGCCCAACCGGCGGGCCTTTTTCATGGCAGGATGGACAGCCAGAAGGTGCCGGTCAGGATCGTCCCCGCCGTGCCGACCAGAACCGCCGATGCCGCGACCCGCTTGGCCCGGTCATACATGTTGGCAAAGAGATATGCGTTGACCCCCGGCGCCATGGCCGCGGTGATCACCGCCGAGCGGACGGAGCCAGTTTCAAGCCCGAACAGGTGAACCAGCGACCACGTCACGGCGGGGTGCAGCAGAAGCGAAACCGCGACGATGAACAGGATCGTGCGCATGTCCCCTTCGGGCCGGTAGCGGAACAGAATTCCCCCCAGCCCGAACAGTGCGACAGGCAGGCCCGCCCGGACCACAAGGTCCACCGCCTCGGTGAAGACGTGGGGCAGGGGGATACCGCCAAGGTTCACGGCAAACCCAAGGGCGATCCCGATCACCAACGAATTTCGGAACATCGCCCGCAGCACCTTACCCGGCAGCGCCGAGAGGCGACCGCCGCGGTTGCGGATGATCTCCATCGCGGTGATCCCGACAAAGTAGCAAAACGGCGAGTGGATCGCGATGATGGCAAAGTTCGATTGCAGCGCGTCGGTCCCATAGGCCAGTTCCGTGATCGGCAGGCCCAGAAGGACAGAGTTGGAAAACAGCCCGACAAAGCCGATGGCCACCGCGTCCTCCCACTCGCGCCCGAACAGGTAGCGCGCGCCCAGAAGGCCCGCGGCAAAGCCCGACAGCGCCCCGGCATAGAAGGCCCCGAGTAGCGCGATATCGAAGTTCTGCCCAAGGTCGAGGGTCGAAATGGCGCGGAACAGCAGCGCGGGGATCGCAAACCCTTGGGCGAACTTCATCAGGCTGTCGATGGCCTGATCCGTGATATAGCCGCGCCAGACCGCAAGATATCCAAAGCCGATCACGATGAAGACGGGCAGGATCACTTCAAGTAGGGCGGCCATGTTCAGTTCTCCGTGGCCCTGGGCGCCGGGGGATCAGTCCGCGTCGAAGGCGATTTCCATGCCGTCAAAGGCCGGTTCGATATGGGCGGGCGTTTCGGCCTTGACCGTCTCGTAGTCCAGATCGACATGCATGTTTGTCAGGATGCCGCGTTCCGGCGCGGCGCGGGCGATCCACTCTAGCGTCTGGTCAAGGTGCGAATGGGTCGGGTGCGGCTGGCGGCGCAGCGCATCGACGATCCAGACCTGCGCGCCGGTGACGGCCTCCCAGGCTTCGTCGGTCATCTGGGCTACGTCCGGCAGATAGGCCAGCCGCCCGATCCGGAACCCCAGCGCGTCGATCGACCCGTGATTGACCTGGAACGGCGACAGGGTGATCGGCCCGCCCGCGCCGGTGATCGTCACCGGGCCGTCAAGGTTGTTCAGTTCAAGAATGGGCGGGTAGGGCGACCCCTTGGGCTGAACGAAAGCATAGCCGAAGCGCGACAGAAGCGCGTCCGAGGTATCGCCGTCGGCCCAGACTTGAAGCCGTTCCTTCATGTTGAAGACCACCATCCGCAGGTCGTCGATCCCGTGAACGTGGTCGGCGTGGGAATGGGTATAGACCACCCCGTCCAGATGGCCGACCCCGGCCGCCAAAAGTTGCTGGCGCAGGTCGGGGGCGGTGTCGATCAGGACGCGGGTGATGCCCTCCGGCCCCTGTCGGGTGACAAGGGCGGAACAGCGGCTGCGGGCGTTCTTGGGGTTTGTCGGGTCACAGTCGCCCCAGATGCCGCCCAGCCGGGGAACCCCGCCGGACGACCCGCAGCCAAGAATGCGAAAGGTCAGCGTCATGCCGCGGCCTGCCATTCGGCGGCCTTCCAGAACAGCCGGTCGAAATTGGCCTGTGTCTGGGTGGCGAATTCTTCGTAGGACATGTGGAACACATCCGCCCCGATCCGCGCGGTCAGGGCCGAATAGGCGGGTTCGTTGCGCCGGCCCCGGTGCGGCGGCGGCGCAAGGTAGGGGCTGTCGGTTTCGACCAGAATCCGGTCCACCGGGGCGGCGGCGAAGATGTCGCGCAACTCCTGACTGCGGGGGAAGGCGGCGATGCCGGACATCGACAGGTAGAACCCAAGGTCGATGGCCGCGCGGGCCAGATCGGCCGAGGACGAAAAGCAATGCATCACGCAGGAATAGGGTTGCCGGTTGAACCCTTCGCGCAGGATCTGGGCCATATCGTCATCGGCCGCGCGGGCGTGGATGATCAGCGGCAGGCCGGTGGCCTGCGCTGCCTCGATATGGACCCGCAGGCTGTCTTTCTGCACCTCAGCGCTGTCTGCAGTGTAGTGGTAATCCAGCCCGCTTTCACCGATGCCCACGAATTTCGGGTGCCGGGCCAGCGCGACCAGCTCTTCCAGCGTGGCCATGGGCTCTTCGGCGGCGCTCATCGGGTGGGTGCCGCCCGCCCAGAAGACCGGGTCGTGGGCCTCGGCGATGGCCCGCACCTGCGGCGCGTTGCGCAGCCGGGTGCAGATGGTGACCATGCGGGTCACGCCGGCATCGTTCGCCCGCGCGATGATCTCGGGCAGTTCGCCGTCGAAATCGGGAAAATCAAGGTGACAATGGCTGTCGGTAATCTCGGGGGTGTTCATGCGCCTGCCTCAGGCGGCGGCGGTGCCGCGCGCGGTCTCTTCGATCCTGAACAGCATATCTAGGATCAGGGAGGCAGGGTCAAGGTTGACCGCCCGCCCGTGCCGCGCGCGCGACGACAGCTCTTGCTGCAATTCGGCCCAGCGGCGCGCCGCATGGGGGCCGGGCGACAGGCGAGACAGCAGCCGGGCCTCGTGCGGGGCGCCCTGGCTATGGGGTTCGCCCACCAGCCCGGTGCGGGCGGCGCGGGCAAGGAACAGGTCCATCAGGTCCAGAACCATGTCGAACCGCAATTCCGCCCCCTTGCCCGCGCAGCTGTTGGCAAGCGACAGCGCGGCGGGGCGGTCCATGCGTGGCATCCCTTCCAGAAGCGAGATGATCGAGGCGTAAAGCTGTAGCCCATCATGCTGGGCCAGCCGGATCGCCTCGCCCACGGACCCAGACGACAGGGTCGCCAGCGCCTCGGTCTCGACCACCTCGACGCCGGCCTGATGCAGCGCGGCGGCCATGTCATCGGACCCAAGGGCCGACAGGCGTAATTCACGGCAGCGCGACCGGATCGTCGGCAAAAGGCGCGATGGCTGATGCGCGACCAGCAGAAGTGTCGTGCGGGCAGGCGGTTCTTCCAGTTCCTTCAGGATCGCGTTGGCGGCGTTGCGGTTCAGTTCGTCCGCCGCATCGACGATCACCACCCGCCGCCCGCCATCGGCAGCGGACATATGGAAGAAGTTCTTCAACCGGCGCACCGGGTCGATGGTGATCTCGGTCTTCAGCTTGCCGGTCTTGTCATCCACCGGGCGGCGGACCACGAAAAGGCGCGGATGGGCGCCCGATTGCACCAGCCGCGCGTCCGGGTGATCGGCAGATACGGCAAGCGAGGTCGGGGCAGGGGGCGCATCGCCAAACAGGCCGCCGCCTGCGTCCTCAGCAGGTTCCGCCAGTAGAAAGGTTGCGATTTTCCATGCCAGCGTTGCCTTGCCCACGCCGCGCGGCCCGGTGATCAGCCAGCCGGAATGCAGCCGGCCAGAGGTATAGGCCTGAAGGAAATCCGCCTGCGCCCGGTCCTGCCCGAACAGGGTGGGGGTTTCGCGCGGGTGCGGGGCACCGGGAATGCGGTCCGGTTCGGGGGCGGTTTCCTCGGTCATGCGCGGGCCTCGAACTGGGCGAGGACTTCGGCGGCGACGGCCTCGGGCGGGCGGTTGCCGTCGATCACGACGCAGCGGTCGGGGGCCGCATGGGCCAGCGCAAGAAAGCCGTGCCGCAGGGTTTCCTGAAAGGACAGGCCGAAATCTTCGAACCGGTCTTCGCCCGACCCACGCGCCAACCCGCGGTTCAGCGCGGTTTCCGGGTCCATGTCGATGATAAAGGTCAGGTCGGGGTCCCGTCCGATCATCAGGCTATGCAGCTTGTCCACCGTGGCCCGAAGATCACCGCGCGTTGCGCCTTGGTATACGCGTGTGCTGTCGGCGAAGCGGTCCGAAATCACAATACGGTCGGCGGCCAGCGCCGGGCGGATCGTCTTTTCCAGATGGTCGCGGCGGGCGGCGGTGAACAGCAGGATCTCTGTCTCGGCCGACCAGCGGTCCGGGTCGCCGGTCAGAAGAAGCTGCCGGATTTCCTCGGCCCCCGGGCTGCCGCCCGGTTCACGGGTCAGCAGGACGTCCTGCCCCTCGGTCCGCAGCCGTTCGGCCAGCATCCGGGCCTGAGTGGACTTGCCGGACCCGTCGATCCCTTCGAAGGTGATGAACCGTCCCGTGCCGCCCAGCCCCTGCCTCATACGGCGCCGTCTTCCAGAACCTGCGCGGCTTCGGGGGCGAATTTGTGCAGCAGGACAATGGCGGCGGTGCGAAGCCGC
Source organism: Loktanella sp. IMCC34160 (assembly GCF_004145845.1). Taxonomy (GTDB): domain Bacteria; phylum Pseudomonadota; class Alphaproteobacteria; order Rhodobacterales; family Rhodobacteraceae; genus SELP01. The sequence goes on from NZ_SELP01000001.1 coordinate 814,739, forward strand.
ACGCCAAACCCGCCCCGCGCCACGTCGTCGGTGGCGACAAGCGCGACGCGCGTTTCGGGCAGGCCCGGCGGGCTGATCACCAGTTCACCGACCGTCTGACCGGCGGCAACCGGCGCTTCCAGAGGGCCGCGAAATTCAAGGTTCGCCTCGACGCTATCGTTGTTCAGTAGTGGCAGCAGGATCGACACATCCTCGGCCACGGTCAGGCCGACGGTTGGGGCATTGCCCATCCAGACATCGGCACGGGCAAGTTCGGTGCCTGCCTCGACAACGTCGTGTTGGGCGAATTGGCGGAAGGCCCAGTTCACGATCTTTTCGGATTCCTGTGCGCGTGCCGCGGTGCTGTCGAGCCCGGTCAGGACGAAGATGATCCGCCGGTCGCCCTGCTTTGCCGATCCGACAAGGCCATAGCCAGCCTCTTGCGTGTGCCCGGTCTTGAGCCCGTCAGCGCCAATCCCGAGCCCCAGAATGGGATTGCGGTTCTGCGTGTTGGCGGGCACCCGTCCGTCGAACAGGAATTCCTGTTCCGAAAACAGGGGGTAGAAGGTCGGGAAATCGGTGATCAGATGGTCGGCCAGAATGCCAAGGTCGCGCACCGACATCCGGTGCCCGGCGGCGGGCCAGCCGTTGGAATTAGCGAAGGAGGAATTGGTCATGCCCATCAGGCGGGCCCGTTCCGTCATCATCCGGGCAAAGCCAGCCTCGGTTCCGTCCGGGGACAGGGCCTCGGCGATGACCGCGCTGGCGTCGTTGCCGGACAGGACGATGATGCCGCGCAAAAGGTCTTCGACCCGGACCCGTTCCCCGCTGCGCAGAAACATGGATGACCCAGTGTAGTTCATCGCGTGCTGCGAAACCGTCAGTTCGTCGTCAACGTGAAGCCGCCCGTCCGCGATCGCCTCGAACGCCATGTAGATCGTCATCAGCTTGGACATGGAGGCGGGCGGCAACGGCTCGTCCGCGTTCTTGGCCAGCAAGACGGTGCCTGTCGTCTGGTCATAGACATAGGCCGCCCGGGCAGGGGTTTCGAAATCCTGCGCCTGGGCGGCGATCGCCAGCACGCAAGCCAGCAGGGTTCCGAGGATCAGGCGGGCGGTCTGTCGGATCGGCATCGGGTCGGTTGGTCCTTTGGTCTTGGGCGTTCGGGGATCAGTTGGTCACGAAATAGGCGTCGGTGAACCCTTGGCCCTTCACCTGTTCCAGAAGCGCGGCGCGGTCTGCGGTGGTGCCAGCAGGGCCGACGATGACCCGCCAGAAGGTGCGGCCCTGGCTGGACTGTTCCAGCACGGTCGGGACGATCCCGGTGGCGCGCATCATGTCCGCGGCGCGTTCGGCATTGGCCTTGACCGAGAAGATGCCGATCTGGATGAAGGGTTTTTCAAGGCTGCTGGCAGGGGCAGCCGGACGCGGGGCAGGGGCCGCGGGGGCGGCGGCCACGGCGGTTTCGCCACTCGCCTCTGCCGCGTCGATGGCGGCCGCGGCGCTGGCGATCGGGTCAAGCGTGGTCGCCTCGATCTCCGCCGGTTCGTCGAAATCGGCAATGGCGGCGGGCGGGGCCTCGGCCGGAACCTCTTCACGGCGCAGGGCGGTCACGTTGAGGCTGGCAGGGGCACCGGCCAGCATTTCAAGGGCGGCGGCAGCATCCGACGACACCTGCAGCGCCGGGCCGGGCTGTTCACGTTCGCGGCGGAACAGGGCGCCGATCACGAACTTTCCGTTTTCGGTGTTGCGGATGATGACCCGTTCGGGGTCCGCCACATCGGGATGGGCGACCCAGACACCACCCAGCGACGGGCGTCCGTCCCACAGGCCGCTGTCGGTCACCTGAAACACATCGGGGGCTTCGACATCGCGTTCGACCAGTTGCACGGCCTGACCGGACGTCGCGCCGTCTGCCGCGTCGCGGTTGCCGCCCGCCCCGAAACTGAAGCCGCCGGTTTCGTCGCAGCCCGCAAGCGTCAGTGCCGCGAATGATACCATCGCAAGCAGTCCTGCCCGCGTCCCGCCCAAGGTCATGCCCGCCATCTGTCGCCCCTCTCGTGCCTGTGCGCCGCCGATTGTCGATCCATTCGGTCTGTCGCCCCGGCCGCATCCGGGCCGGTTGCGCGCGAGAATAGCGATGCAACGCCCTTAATGAAAGTGGTCTCCCCCGGTGTTCGGCGGATTTCCACGTAATTGCAGACCCGCCGGCGGGGCTTTCAGAATCGTTTCGACCATCCTAAGGCTTCTGATGACCGGAGGAGTGGCAGAGTGGTCGAATGCGGCGGTCTTGAAAACCGTTGGGCGTGAAAGCGTCCCGTGGGTTCGAATCCCACCTCCTCCGCCACCTGCCCCCACGAAAGCGTTCTCCCGATCCGGCTCCGGCCGGATTTTCTCGTTGTTTTCGAGGGTTATGCGGAAGGGGCTGAGCATTGGCCCTGGCGTCGCGAGACCCCGAAGCGGTCTGCCGAACATGATCTCGATCCGGTTCCGGCGTTTGCAGCGGCGCTTGTCGTATTTCACCGGCTTCTTGCGCTGCTTACGGCCGGGGATGCAGGCGCGTATCCCTTTGTCTTTCAACGCTTCTCGGAATCAATCGGCGTCATAGCCACGATCTCCAATCAGCCAATCGACATTTGGCAGGCTGCTCTGCAATGTCCGCGCGCCAATGTAGTCACGGACCTGCCCGGCAGTGACGAACAGGTTCAGCGGACGTCCGGGACTATCGCAGATGGCGTGCAGCTTCGTGTTCATGCCGCCTTTGGTGCGGCCGATCAGACGTCCACGCCCCCCTTTTTCACGCCCATGCTGGTCGCTGTCCGGTGGGCCTTCAGGTACGTGGCGTCAATCATCACAGTCTTCTTTTCGCCGCGATCTGCGGCCAGACCGGCCATCATTCGGGCGAAGATGCCTTTGTCGCTCCACCGCTTCCAAGGTTGTAGAGCGTCTTGTGTGGCCCATAGACTGCAGAGGCATCCCGCCACCGCAAGCCATTGCGATTGATGAAGATAATCCTACGCAAGACACGCCGATCATCGATGCGCGGCTTGCCTTGGGACTTTGGAAAAAAGGGCTCAAGACGCGCCATCTGCGCGTCGCTCAGCCAGAAGAAATCAGACATGTTCACTGCTCGTTTTTGGACCGTGACTCACGCCATCCCAGAGAAATCAATTGGTCCTGAACCTAGAAAGCGCGACGTAAGAGCGAAATGGGTCATGCATCGTTCCCGATGTGTGGCTGTTGGCAAGTCGATGACTTGCCAACAGCCCGATGCAGGTTTGGTCAGGTATAATCCCCTGAAGTGCCTGTGGTCTGTGATTGGCGATGTGACCTTACCGCCCCGTGATTCCTGGAAATGCGATCAGCACGGCCAGCGCCAGCACTTGCAGGGCGATGAACGGAAGGAGCGAGCGGAAGATTTCACCTAGGCTGATGTCGGGCGGGGCCACGGACTTGAGATAGAATGCCGCTGGGCCAAAGGGGGGCGAGAGAAAGCTCACTTGCATGTTCATGCAAAACACCACGCCAAACCACACAGGGTCATAGCCCAGATTTTGGACGATCGGCACAAAGATGGGCATGGTCAGCAGCGCCACACCCACCCAGTCAAGAAACATGCCCAGCACAAAGAGGATCGCCATCATGAACAGGATCACAACAGTCGGATTGTCAGAGATGCCCGTGATAAGTTCGGAAACGAAATGGATGCCGCCCATGAAGTTGAACACCCCCACCAGTGCCGAGGCGCCGATGCCGATCCATACGATCATACCCACGGTTTGCAGGGTTTGCAAAGCGGCGTCCTTGAGAAGGGACAGGCTGAATTCACCCCGCATCATGGTCGAGAGGATCACACCCATCACGCCCACGGCTGAGGCTTCGGTCACGCTGGCGATGCCGCCATAGATCGAGCCCAGCACGGCCGTCACCACCAGAATGGGCAGGATCAGCCCGCGCAGCAACTGCAGCTTTTCCGAGCTTGGCATTGTGTTGGGCTCGGAAATTGGCGCAAGCGCCGGGTTGATATAGGCACGGATCAGCACATAGGCCACGTAAAACCCGGCGAGCATCAGGCCAGGAATGAAAGAGGCCGTAAAAAGCGCGCCGATCGATACGTTGGCAGTCAGGCCATAGATGATCAACACGATCGACGGGGGCACCATCGTGCCCAAGGCGCCACCAGCGCAGACAACGCCAATCGCAAGCCGCCGGTCATAGCCCAGCCGCAACATCTGCGGCAAGGCAATAAGCCCCAGCAATACGACTTCGCCGCCGATGATGCCCGACATGGCCGCAAGAATAACCGCCACGATGATCGTCTGAATGGCAACGCCGCCGCGCAGCCTGCCGCCCACCAGCTTCATCGCGTCAAACAGGTCGCGGGCAATCCCGGATCGGTCGAGGATCGCGGCCATCAGCACAAACATCGGTACCGAGACAAACACGAAACTCGCAACGAAGGAATAGACGCGGCTGGTGATCAGGGGCACCACCATGGGCCCGGTCCAGCCAAGCGCAAAGATCAGCGCGACAAGCAAGGTGACGAAGGCAAGCGGCATGCCTGTCACTAGCAAACCGAGGATCAGGCCGAACATCAGCAATGTTGCGTATTCGATACCAAGACCTTGAAGGGAGCCAAAAAGTTCCATCATTTGCGGCCTTTCGCGTAATTCCATGCGAGGATCAGAAGCTGGATCGCCATCAACCCCATGACGACGAGCAGAAAGATTTTCGACAAGCCCGGAAACATCGGATCCCAGGCGCTGCCCGAGCGTTCGAGCCGGAATTCACCGGTAGGGGTAAAGGTGGATCGGGCCACCATCGTCCAGGATGCCCAGGCAAACATCGCCGAGGCGGCGGCACAGACGAGCGAGATCACAATATCAAAACTGCGTCGCACCGGGGGTGAGAGCATATCGTAGAGCAGCACGACGCGGATATGCCGGTCGCGTGCAGTGCAATAGAGCCCGCCGTAAACAAAGGCTATCCCGCACAGAAAGATCGTGGTTTCATGGGCCCAGATCGTCGGCGACCCAAACACATATCTCAGGATGACTTCCTGAATCAGGATCAGCATCGCCAGAATGATGCCAATTGCAAAAATGATGCCCCCCCGGTCGATCCAGCGCCCGAGCGCGCCGGCTTGTGGTATTGCGCCGGGTTCAGGGCGGTGCAGCACCGCATCCTTTTCGGCGTCGGCATTAATTCGGTGATGCGCCATGATATCCTCCCTTGCGCCGGAAGCGGCCGACCCGAAAGGGCCGCCCGCTTCGGTTTTGGATGGGCATCAGTTCAGCAAACCAGCTTCTGCGAGGTAAGTGGTCAGCGTGTCGAACACTAACTGCGCATTGTCCGACCGCTCTGCCACTTTCTGCCATTCGCCCAAAGCAATGGTGCGGAATTTGGCGCGCTCTTCAGCCGACCAGTCGTGAATGGTAATCGTGCCCGAGGCCTGAGCTTCGGCAACCGCGGCGATATCAGCTTCGCGCAATGCTGCGACCTGCATTTCGGCAAATGCCTCGACGGACTGTGTCAGCTCTTGCTGAATATCTTCTGGCAGCGCATCCCATGTCGATTTGTTCATCGAAATCTCAACCAGCGGCATTGAATGGAACCCAGGGTAAACAGGGTGCGGTGCCACGTCGTTCAGGCCTTGTGCCTGGTTGGTGGAAAATACGGTATAATCGGCAGCGTCGATCACATGCTTGTCGAGCGAGGTAAACACCTCGGATCCCGGCAGGTTCACCGGAGCAGCACCCGCAGCGGCAAAGACCTGCTGCACGAGGCCTTCGGGCGCGCGCATCTTGAGCCCATTCAGATCGTCAACGCCATCGAGCGGCACCGCTGACACAAAGGCTTCGAGGCCGGGGGTTGTCGCGCCGATGAAATGCAGGCCGTAAGGTTCGACCAGAGTGTTCATCAGCTCATTGCCGCCACCCTCACGCATGAAGGTAAACATCTGCTCGGGTGCGGACCATGCGCCCACAGGGTTGGCAATCAGTCCGAACGCCGGATCCTTGCCCGAGAAATATGATGTGTCAGTGACATGCCCATCCAGAATGCCCGCCGCGATTGCATCCTGCGTCTCGTTATGGGCGACGATGGAATCCACCGGCAACAGCTCGATTGCCACTGCACCGTCAGTCATCTCGGCGACCATTTCGGTCCATTTCTGCTGCAACTCGAAATTCGGGTTGCCAGCCGGATCCGACGACTGAAAGCGGAACGAATAGTCCTGCGCCAGGGCTGAGCCTGCGATCAAGGCCGCGACAGCGGTCATGGTAAGACGTAGTTTCATGGTTTTCTCCCTTGGTGAGTTATTTTGAAGTTTTAGGAAAGGCATCGCTTTACTAGATGAAAGACAGGGCCTGCTTGGTGACGTCTTCGCGCGTCAGCTCAACCCCGATGGTGATGACGCCCGTCCCTTCAGGCGGCTCAAGATCAGCGAATTGGCTGGCAACGAGACTGTTGGGCATGAAATGACTGGGGCGCTGTTCGACACGCTGGCGCAGCAGATCGGGTGTGCCCGTCAGGTGAATGATGGTCATATCGCCGATTTTCGAGCGAAGACGCGCGCGATAGGTTTCTTTCAGCGCAGAACAGGCAATCACGCAGCGCCGCCCTGAGCCCACAACCGCGTCGCCAATCGCGTCGAGCCAGCCGAAACGCATGTCGTCATTCAGCGGCTGACCCGACTGCATATGGGCAATGTTTTCGGGCGGGTGAAACGCATCGCCTTCCACGAAGACGAGGCCGAGATCATTGGCGAGTGCGCGGCCGATGCTCGATTTTCCGCATCCACAGACCCCCATAACCAGCACATGCGTCATGTTTCCCTCCCCCGATGCCAAAACAATACCGATGGCTCGTAATGATAGCGCTATCATTACTTGACAGCGCTGTCATTAGTCAAGACGAATTACATGTCGCAAAGCGTGGAGCGGTGAATGACTAAGGAAAAAAGGGTTACGCTGGATGATGTGGCATCACTTGCCGGTGTTAGCGCAATCACTGTATCGCGCGCGCTGAGGCAACCCGATGTCGTCTCGGAAAAGGTGCGCGCCCGGGTCGAATCAGCGGTGAGAAGGCTGGGATATGTGCCAAATCCGGCGGCGCGGCAACTGGCGTCGGGGCGGTCGAATGTGATCGGTGTGGTTATTCCGTCGGTCACGAACAACGTCTTCGCCGATGTGCTGCGCGGCATTTATGACGGGGTGGGCGAGGCGGGCTATGAAATCCAGCTTGCCAACACACGCTATGCGCCGTCGCTCGAAGAAAATGCACTGCGGCTCTTTGCGAGCCAAAAACCCGCCGGCGTGATCGTGACCGGGTTTGACCAGTCCGACGCCTCCGCCGACCTTTTGGCGGGCCTCGCGTGCCCGGTCGTGCAAATCATGGATCATGGGCCCACCCCGGCGCAAATGTCGATCGGGTTTTCCCATTTTGATGCGGCGGTTGCGGCAACCCGGCATCTGATCGACCAGGGGTATACACGACTGGGGTTTCTCGGGGCGCGTATGGACCCGCGCACGCAGAAACGGTTCAACGGGTTTCGCCAAACGGCGATGCTTGCGGGGGTATATTCTGAGCGCCGGGTGGTGACCACGCCCGAGGCCTCATCCGTGACAAAAGGGGCCGCGCTGCTCTCTGACTTGCTGGCCATTGCACCCGAAGTTGATGCGGTGTTTTGCAACAATGATGACCTCGCGCTTGGTGCCGTTTTCGAAGCCCGCAGGAGGCGGCTTTCGGTTCCGGGGGAATTGGGCATCTGCGGCTTCAACGATCTTGAAATGATGGCCGCCGCCGAACCCCCGGTGACCAGTGTGCGCACCCCACGGCTGGAGATGGGGCGTCGTGCCATCGAAGCCGTCTTGACCTCTCTGGCGGCGGGCACGCGCGACACGGCAGCGATCGACCTTGGCTTTGAGATTGTCGCACGCGAAAGCACGGCGCGGGCGAGCACTTTGTTGTTTCACAAATGAGTGTGCACGCCGCACGCACTGCGCGTGAATTTCAGAAGCCCGACGCAGGCAAGTTCAGTGTCACTTCGCGCGCGACAGCGCCCAGCTTAGATTATGCACCGGCGCAGACTGCGGGTTTATGGGCGCGTCGGCTTACTCTTCCTTATCCACACCATCCAGGGCCGGGTGCAACAGAGCTTGTGCAGGCTAGACACCGAATAACAGGTCAAACGACAACATTGGAGATAGCCAGCATTGATGTAGCGAATGGTAGAAACATAATTGATCGGCTTCAAAGCTTGCGTCGCTCCAGCGAGTTGGCAGCAGAACTGTCAGTTTAACGGGGTCTCCGATCATCTTTGAGGGCGCGCAAGATGGAGAAGGTTAGACGTGGGTCCCGTTCCCTCGGCCACTTGCTCTCGCGAAGGCGTTTTCAAATGTGGCGTAGGTTCATGGCTATGTCAGAGGTGCAGGACGCTGCTGCGGCTGGCGCTTCCGCATGTCCGTGACGGCGAAATCGATCAGCGCGCGCACTTTTCGGGGAAGCGTGCGCCCCTCAAGGTAGACGGCGGCGATGTCGCCGCGTTCCCCGGCGAAACCGTCAAGAAGCCTGACCAAATCGCCGCTTTCGAGCGCGTCGCCCAGTGCGAAGCTTGGGGCATAGGCGATCCCAAGCCCGCGCCGCGCCAGATCCACGGCGGCGCTTGCCGAATTGACGTGAAACCGGCCCTCGATCTGGGTCGCGATCTCGGCGCCGTCGCGGTGAAACGTCCAGCGTCTTGGGGTCTTGCGGTTGGTGTCGACGATGCAGCTATGCTGCGACAGCGCGGCGGGGGTGTCCGGGTGGCCTGCCTGTGCAAGGTAGGCCGGGCTGGCGACCGGCAGGCTTTGGAAGGTGCCCAGCCGCCGGATCTTGAGAGAAGCCATATCGAAACGCCCGATCCGAAACGCAAGGTCGATCCCTTCGGCGGCAAGGTCGCTGAAGGAGTCGCTGAGCCTGAGGTCGATCGTGATCGCCGGGTGCTCTGCGGCAAACCGCGCCAGCATTCCCGCGATATAGACCTCACCAAATGTGATCGGGGCGGAAATCCGCAGGACACCGGACAACCCTTTGGACCCGTCCGAGACCTCGGCCAAGAGGTCGTCGATATCGTCCAGAAGGGCCGGGGCGCGGGACAGGAGATCTGAACCGGCGGGGGTCAGGCCGACCTTACGGGTGGTGCGCTGAAACAGCCTTGCCCCCAGACGCGCCTCGAGCTCGGCGACGTATTTCGAGGTCAGCCGGTTTGAGATGCCCAATTGCGCCGCCGCGCCGGTGAAAGACCCGGACTGCGCGGTTGCGACGAATGCGCGGAGTTGATCGAGGAGGTCCATGCGGAGATTGCGAACAATTTGTGGTTAGTCATTCCAGAGTTTCGCCATTTCGGGGATGATCCGCAAGCGATATGTCGGGGTTCACAGACTTTCCGCCATGCAGGCGGTTAAAGAGGATAGGATATCGACATGACCAACCATACGAACTCTGACTACGCCGCCTTCGCGCTTCGCGTCGCGAGCGGTTCCCTGTTTCTTGCCCATGGCTGGCTCAAGATCAGTGTTTTCACCATCGCCGGGACGGTCGGCTATTTCGAAAGCCTCGGCCTGCCCGGGCTGTTGGCCTATCTCACCATTTTCGCCGAGATCATCGGTGGGGTCGCCCTGATCCTCGGTGTCGGCACGCGGCTGGTGTCGCTGGCGCTGATCCCGGTGCTTCTGGGGGCGACTTGGGTCCACGCAGGCAACGGATGGCTGTTCTCGGCCGAAGGCGGCGGTTGGGAATTCCCGTTGTTCTGGGCTGTGGTGCAGGGGGCCATTGCGGCGCTGGGCGGTGGCGCGTTCGCGCTGAAGGTTCCGGCCCTGCAGAAAACCCTTGGCCAGTTTGCCTGACGATCATGAACCATCGGGCGGCCATATGGCCGCCCGGTCACTAGCGAAAGGGTCCACCATGCGGACATTCTCCCTACAAGAGCTCAAGGATCGCTTTGCGCCGTCCGACCGGATGCCGGTTGTCTTTCTCGGCCACGGAAGCCCGATGCACGCAATCGAAGACGGGCCATTTGGCCGATCCTGGGCGGCGCTTGGCCAGAGCCTGCCGCGACCCGACGCAATCCTCGTCGTCTCGGCGCATTGGATGACGCGCGGGACAACGCTTGTGGATGTCTCGGCCATGCCGCGCACGATCCATGATTTCTACGGGTTCCCTGAGGCGCTTTTCCAACAGCAGTATCCGGCGCCCGGCCAGCCCGAACTGGCGCGCGAGGTGGTTTCGCTGCTGGGCAGCCACCGCGCGGCAGGGGACGATACCTGGGGGCTGGACCACGGGGCCTGGGCGGTCCTGATGTATCTGTATCCAGAGGCGGATGTTCCCGTCTTTCAGGTCTCCATCGACATGGGGCGGGGGCTGGACTACCAGCTGGAGATCGGTCGCGCCCTTTCGGACCTGCGGGACCGGGGCGTCCTGATCCTTGGGTCGGGCAATGTCGTCCACAACCTGCGGGCCATGCGCTGGGGCGGTGCGCCGCAGGACTTCGCGCAGGAATTCGATGCCTTGTTCGCCGACCGCCTTGCCGAGCGGGACTTTGCGATGCTCGCCAATGCGGACGGGCTGGGGACGCTTTTGACCGCGGCCCACCCGACCGTGGATCACTATCTGCCGGCCCTGACGATTGCCGGCGCGTCAGATGGGCGTGACGCGCTGACCTTCATGACCGATGCCATCGACCTTGGATCGGTGTCGATGCGGTCCTTCATCTTTCACCCGAACTGAGGACTGCGCGTCATGCTCGTCGACGGAAAATGGATCGAGAACTGGCAGCCGGTGCAGAAGGCCGACAAGGACGGGCGGTTCGTGCGCCAGACCTCCAGCTTTCGCAACTGGATCACGCCGGATGGCACGCCGGGCCCGACCGGGACCGGCGGGTTCAAGGCCGAGCCCGGCCGCTACCGGTTGTACGTCGCGCTGATTTGCCCCTGGGCGTCGCGGGCGCTGATCGCCCGAAAGCTGAAGGGGCTGGAGCGGATGATCCCGGTGACCGTGGTGAACCCGACCCTGACCGATCAGGGGTGGCAGTTCGGCGGCTTTCCCGGCGCCGGGGAGGATCTGCTGTTCGGGTCGCGCTACATGCACCAGATCTATACGCGGGCCGATCCGGCTTTCACCGGGCGGGCGACTGTGCCGGTGCTGTGGGACACGGCGCAAAACGTGATGGTGAACAACGAAAGCGCGGACATCCTGCGCATGTTCGACACGGCCTTCGAACATCTCGTGCCCTCTGATCTGCGCCTCTATCCCGCAGATCTTGCCGCAGAGATCGACGATCTGAACCCGCGCCTTTACAACCTTCTGAACAACGGCGTCTACAAGGCCGGGTTTGCCTCCTCCCAGACCGCCTATGACGAGGCGATGGACGGGGTTTTCGCCATGCTTGACGCGCTTGAGGGGCAATTGACCGGCGATTTCCTGTTCGGGAACCGACTGACGGAAACGGATATTCGCGCCTTCGTGACGCTGATCCGCTTCGACGCGGCCTATCATGGCCTGTTCAAGACGAACCGGCGGTCGATCAAGGATTACCCGCGCCTGTCGGGCTACCTTGAACGGATAATCAACCTGCCCGGGGTCCGAGAGACGGTGGACATGGACCACATTCTGCGGGGCTACTATTCGATCAAGGCGCTTAATCCGAATGGAATTGTGCCCAAGGCACCCGATCACGTCGTGGATCTGCTGCGGTACTGAGGGGCGCGGCGCATACGGCCCCGAACAGGTGATCCGCATTCCATCTGGCGTTGGCGCGACCGTTTGATCGCGTCCTTTGAATGCAGGCGCGAGCCCGCGGTGCCACCCGGCCCTTTTGTGACAGTCGGAAAGGTGACTGGCCCGTCAAGCTGGACCACGCCATCCTGGGCGGCTCTATTGTCCAGATTTATCCGGTTATGTATGGTCTTAGAAGGGTAGGGGCTGCCTATGCCCGGCCCTGTCTTGGCAGGCGGGCTGATCCATAGACCAAAGCTGCTGTTTTCAAGGGGAAGGTGCCGCCTGTGACCGTGACATTCAAAGACGTCAAGGCAGACCTTCTTGATCAGATCGCGAGTGGCAAGATGCCCCCGGGAAGCCTCGTTCCGAATGAACTGGAACTGGCAGAGGCATATGGTTGTGCAAGGGCCACCGTAAACCGGGCCGTGCGGGAACTGGCGGACGAAGGTCTGGTCGAAAGGAAACGCAAGGCGGGGACGCGCGTGCGCATGGCGCCAATTCGACAGGCCCGCTTTTCCATACCCATCGTCCGGGAAGAGATCACCGCGCAAGGCGCTGAATACCGCTATGCCCTTGTCGACCGCACGGTGCAGGTGGTGCCGGACTGGTTGCGCGTGCGGCTTGATCTGAAAGCCGGCCAAAGCGTGCTGCATCTGGTCTGCATGCATTATGCAGACGGTGTCCCGTATCAGCACGAAGATCGTTGGATAAACCCGGACATCATCCCATCCGCTTTGGACGAGGGGTTTTCCGAGCTTGGGCCGAACGAATGGCTGGTTGCCAAGTTGCCGTTCTCAGACGCCGAGATCAGCTTTGCGGCGATCGAGGCCGATCAGGCCCTGGCGGATCATCTGGGCTGTTCGGTCGGTGACGCCCTGTTCCGGACGGAGCGCACGACATGGCTGCAGGGCACCGCGATTACCCTTGTGCGGCTGACCAATCGGCGCGGCCACAGGGTAACGACGAAATATTGATCGTCACCCTGCGCCATGTCTGCGTGACGTTCAAAGAATGCCCGGCAGGTTCAGGCCGTGCGCGCGCGCGCAGTCCTTGGCGTCCTCATAGCCCGCATCGGCATGCCGCATGACGCCGGTGGCCGGATCATTCCAGAGCACATTCGCGATGCGCCGGTCCGCATCCTCGGTTCCGTCGCAGCAAATGACCATGCCAGAATGCTGGGAAAATCCCATGCCTACGCCCCCGCCGTGGTGAAGCGAGACCCATGTCGCCCCGCTTGCGGTGTTCAGCAGAGCGTTCAGCAGTGGCCAATCAGACACGGCGTCCGACCCGTCCAACATGGCCTCGGTCTCGCGGTTGGGTGACGCGACCGATCCCGAATCCAGATGGTCGCGCCCAATCACCACCGGGGCACTGAGTTCCCCGTTGCGGACCATTTCGTTGAAGGCCAGCCCCAGCTTGTGACGCACGCCCAGACCCACCCAGCAGATCCGCGCGGGCAATCCCTGAAAGCTGATCCGCGCGCGGGCCATGTCCAGCCAGTTGTGCAGGTGCGGGTCGTCCACCAGTTCTTTGACCTTGGCGTCGGTCTTGTAGATGTCTTCAGGGTCACCGGACAGGGCGCACCAGCGGAACGGGCCAATGCCCTTGCAAAACAGCGGCCGGATATAGGCCGGAACGAACCCCGGGAAGGCAAAGGCATCTTCCAGACCTTCGTCGAGGGCGACCTGACGGATGTTGTTTCCATAGTCCAGCGTCGGCACGCCAGCGTTCCAGAAATCCACCATGGCCGCGACATGGACCTTCATCGAGGCACGCGCGGCTTTCTCGACCGCCTTGGGGTCGGTTTCCTGTTTCTCGCGCCATTCGGCGACGGTCCAGCCCTGCGGCAGGTATCCGTGTATCGGGTCGTGGGCCGAGGTCTGGTCGGTGACGATATCGGGGCGGACGCCGCGTTTCACCAGTTCGGGGAACACGTCGGCGGCATTGCCGATCAGCGCCACGGATTTTGCCTCTCCGGCCTTGGTCCAGCGATCAATCATGGCCAGTGCGTCGTCGAGGGAATGCGTCTTTTCATCGACATAGCGCGTGCGAAGCCGGAAATCCGCGCGGGTTTCGTCGCATTCCACGGCAAGGCAGCAGGCGCCCGCCATCACGGCGGCCAGCGGCTGGGCGCCGCCCATCCCGCCAAGCCCGCCCGTCAGAATCCAGCGCCCCCTGAGGTTGCCGCCATAATGCTGTCGCCCGGCCTCGACAAAGGTTTCGTAGGTGCCCTGAACGATCCCTTGTGACCCGATGTAGATCCAGGAACCGGCGGTCATCTGGCCGTACATGGCCAGCCCCTTCTTGTCCAATTCGTTGAAATGGTCCCAGTTGGCCCAATGCGGCACGAGGTTGGAGTTTGCGATCAGAACTCGGGGCGCATCCTTGTGGGTGCGAAACACGCCGACAGGTTTGCCGGATTGCACGAGCAGGGTTTGATCCTCTTCCAGATCCTTGAGGCTCGCGACGATGGTGTCGAAATCCATCCATGTGCGCGCGGCGCGCCCGATGCCGCCATACACCACCAACTCGTGCGGATTTTCTGCGACATCGGGATGCAGGTTGTTCATCAGCATGCGCATCGGGGCCTCGGTCAGCCAGCTTTTGGCGGTGATTTCGGGCCCGGTGGCGGGATAAATGTCGCGGATGTTGTGACGTGGATTGGTCATGGCGTATCTCCCTCGAAATGCCGGAACGTGGCCGGCAATAGTGGTGTCTCAAGCGTCCAACGCGTCCGCGTTGATCTGCGCGACGTCATGTCCGCCCTTCCCGTGCCAGTTGGTCGAGGCGGGACAGGATTTCTGACAGATGGGCACGCAGGCGGTCGGCCTTGCCGGGATCGAAAGCCCATGGCGCGGTTTCAGCCGATAGATAGGTTGATTGGGCCAATTCCATCTGGATGGCATGGATGCCCTCGGTGGGGCGGCCATAGTGGCGGGTCGTCCAGCCGCCTTTGAAGCGGCCGTTCAGGATGCTCGTGTAGCCCTCTGCGCGTTCGCAGATGCCCCGGACTGTGTCTTCAACGACCTGCGAACAGGTCGTGCCCTGATTGGTGCCAATGTTGAAATCGGGCAGGGTACCGTCAAACAGATAGGGGATGCTGCTGCGGATCGAATGGCAGTCATAGAGGATTGCGACGCCGTGCAAGGCGTGCACGCGCTTTAGTTCGGCTTCGAGGGCCGCATGGTATGGGGCGTGAAAGGCCAGACGGCGCGCGTCGATCTCATCGGCGGTGGGCGCGTCGGCCCAAATCGGATGCCCATCGAAATCGGTCGTCGGCACCAGCCCGGTGGTGTTTTGTCCGGGGTAGAGGCTTTTGCCTGACGGGTCGCGGTTGGCGTCGATGACATAGCGGTGGAAGGTCGCCCGCACTGTCGTCGCACCATCGAGCAGCCCATCATACAGCCGGTGAATATGCCAATCCGTATCATCAAGGCCCCGGCCCCGGTCGTTCAACTGGGCGCGGACAGGCTCGGGCAGCCATGTGCCGGTGTGGGGCAGGCCAAGAATGACGGGGCTGTCGCCGCGCGTGACTTCGACGGGGGTCATTGGCCAAGCTCCGGCATGGGGATGCCCGTGACCTGCGAAATCTCACCGCTCCGGACCAGGGTCGCGGCGGTCTCAAGGTCGGGCGCCATGTACCGGTCTTCGTTCAAGGCGGGCACGCTGCGCCGCAGGTGGTCCAGAACATGGATCAAAGGTGCACTGGTCAGAAGAGGCGCGCGGAATTCGATCCCCTGCGCGGCGCACAGCAGTTCGACCCCGATGATGCGTTCAAGGTTCGCCACCATCCGGCCCAGACGCACCGCGCCATGCGCCGCCATGCTGACATGGTCCTCTTGATTGGCCGAGGTCGGGGTGCTGTCGGTCACGCAGGGGTTGGCCAGATGCTTGTTCTCGCTCATCAGCGCTGCGGTTGTCACTTCGGCGATCATCAACCCCGAATTCAGGCCGGGGTTGGGCGTCAGGAAGGGGGGCAGGTCGAAACTTAGCGTCGGGTCTACGATCAGGGCGATGCGGCGCTGGGTGATGGCGCCAATTTCCGCGACTGCCAGCGCAATCATGTCGGCGGCAAACCCGACGGGTTCGGCATGGAAATTGCCGCCGGACACGATCAGGCCGGTGTCGCCAAGCACAAGCGGGTTGTCCGTGGCGGCGTTGGCCTCGATCTCAAGCGTCCGCCCGGCCATGCGCAGCATGTCCATCGCCGCCCCGGTGACCTGCGGCTGGCAGCGAATGCAGTAGGGGTCCTGCACGCGGCTGTCGCCGTCCCGGTGGCTTTCCCGGATATCGGAACCGCCGAGCAATGCGCGCAAGGTCGCCGCAGCTTCGATCTGCCCGGCGTGGCCGCGCAACGCGTGGATTTCAGGCTGCAAAGGGGCGGTCGAGCCCATGATCGCGTCGGTCGACATGGCAGAGGTGACAAGGGCCGCTTGCATCGCGCGCCATGCATCAAACAGACCAGCCAGCGCGAATGCGGTCGAAAACTGCGTGCCGTTGATCAGCGCCAGCCCCTCTTTCGCCCCCAGCGCAATCGGCGTCAGGCCGGCGCGGTTCAGGGCTTCACCGCCCGAAACGGTCTCGCCTACATAGTCGGCCTGCCCATGTCCCATCATGACAGCCGCCATATGCGCCAGCGGCGCCAGATCCCCGGATGCACCGACGGACCCCTGAACCGGGATCACCGGCGTGACGCCGCGCGCAAGCATCTCTTCAAGCAGCGTGACCAGTTCCATTCTGACGCCCGAGGCCCCTCGGCCAAGGCTCAGCAGCTTGAGCACCATCATCAGGCGCGCATGGGCGCGCGGGATGGGCTGTCCAACCCCACAACAATGGGACAGGATCAGGTTTCGTTGAAGGGTCGCCGTATCTTTTGCCGCAATCTTGACCGAGGCGAGTTTGCCGAAGCCGGTGTTGACGCCGTAGACAGCCGCATCGCCACTTGCGGCCGCGGCGATCTGCGCGGCGGCCCGGGTGATCGCGGGGTGACAGGCCGGGTCCAGCCGAACGGCGGCCTCTTCCCGATAGACCCGCTCAAGGTCGGTCAGTGTTGCAGCACCGGGGGCAAGAACGACTGCGGTCATTGGGTGGCTCCGAAAATGCGAGAATGCAGCGGGTTGAATCCCATTCGGTAGGAAAGTTCGGCTGGCTCCGCGACGTTCCAGACAGCCAGATCCGCGTATTGGCCTGCGGCGATCGTCCCGACATCCTGCAGCCCAAGTGCGCGGGCGGCATTTACCGTAACGCCCCTCAGCGCTTCCTCTGGGGTGAGGCGGAACAGGGTGCAGCCCATGTTCATCGCCAGCAACAAAGAGGTCAGTGGCGACGAGCCGGGATTTGCATCGGTTGCCAGGCCGATGGGCACGCCATGGTCACGCAATGCCTGCACCGGGGGCATTTGCGTTTCCCGCAGGGTGTAGAATGCCCCGGGCAGCAACACCGCGACGGTCCCGGCCCGAGACATGGCCGCCACCCCGACCTCGTCGAGGTATTCGATATGGTCCGCCGACAATGCGCCGTAGCCTGCCGCCATTGCCGCGCCGCCAAGGTTCGACAATTGCTCTGCGTGAAGCTTGATTGGCAGGTTCAGCTCTTTGGCGACATCGAAGACGCGGGCGATCTGGGCGGGGGAAAAGGCGATCCCCTCGCAGAACCCGTCTACTGCATCGACCAGACCTTCTGCCTGCGCCGCGCGCAGGGCGGGAATGCAGACCTCGGTGATATAGTCGTCGGCCCTGCCTTTGTATTCGGGCGGGACCGCATGGGCGCCAAGGAAGGTGGTCTTCACCCGCACCGGGCGGTTCACCGTGATGGCGCGGGCGACCCGGAGCATCCGCAACTCGGTTTCGATATCCAGCCCATAGCCCGACTTGATCTCAAGCGTCGTCGCGCCCTCGGCAATCAGGGCATCGACCCGGGCAAGGGCATCGGCAAGAAGCGCGTCCTGGGTCGCTGCCCGCGTGGCATTCACGGTGGAAACGATTCCGCCGCCCGACCGGGCGACCTCTTCATAGCTTGCGCCCTTCAACCGCATTTCGAACTCGGCCGCGCGATTGCCGCCATGAACCAGATGCGTATGGCAGTCGATCAGCCCCGGCGTCACCAATCTGCCCTCCAGATCAATGGCTTGGGCGGTTGCCAGATCCTGTGGGAGGTCGCCTTGCGCGCCGACCCAACGAATGCGCCCCCCGTCGATCACGATCGCCGCGTTCTGAATCAGCCCGTAGGCCTGATTGCCGGTCATTGTGGCAGCGGTCAGATTCGTCAGCAGTCGGAGTGTGTCTGGCATCGTGGGGGCCTCCAGATTCTGCTTTTCTCTTACTTGCGGCCCCTTTATATGTCTAGACATAAAGACGTAAAGAGCGGGTATAACCTCATGATCCATGCGAAGCAGGCGCTGCTGGCCAAAGGGTGGGCCGAAAACGTCAGGGTGACCGCAGAGGGTGGTGTCATCGACGGCGTCAAAGCAGATACCAAGCCCGCCGCCAGCGACGTGATGGTCGACACCCTCTTGCCTGCGCTCGGCAATCTGCACAGCCATGCGTTTCAGCGCGCAATGGCGGGTATGACTGAATTTCGTCAGGCCGGGCGCGACAGTTTTTGGACGTGGCGGGAACTGATGTACCGCTTCTCGGACCGTCTGTCGCCAGAGCAGATTCAGGCGATCGCCGCGCAGGTCTATGTCGAGATGCTAGAGGCGGGATACGCCAGCGTGGGGGAGTTTCACTATGTCCATCACCAACGTGGCGGCGCCCCATATGACAACATCGCGGAACTGTCCGAGCGGATCTTCGCGGCGGCTGCCCAGACCGGGATCGGCCTGACGCATCTTCCGGTCCTATACAGCTATGGCGGGGCGGGTCAGGTCGCGCTGAATGCCGGACAGATGCGGTTTGGAAACGATGTGGATGGCTTTTTGCGGCTTGTCGAGAAAGCCAAAGCCGCACTCGGTTCCCTGCCGCCGGATGCCAGGATCGGCATCGCGCCGCATTCCTTGCGCGCCACGTCGCCAGAGGATCTGGCCCGCGTCGTTGCGCAGCAGACGCAGGGGCCAATCCATATCCACATCGCCGAACAACGTCGCGAAGTGACGGATGTCGAGGCGTGGCTGGGCGCGCGGCCCGTGGAATGGCTTCTTGATCATCACGCCGTCGACGACCGATGGTGCCTGATCCATGCGACGCATATGACGAAAGCCGAGACGGGTGATCTTGCCAGGACCGGCGCAGTTGCCGGGCTGTGCCCGGTGACCGAAGCAAACCTTGGCGACGGTCCTTTCAACGGGTCAGACTTCATCGCGGCAGGCGGGCGCTTTGGCGTCGGTTCGGACTCCAACGTCAATATTTCGCTGACGGAAGAGTTGCGCATTCTGGAGTATTCACAACGCCTGCGCGACATGAGCCGCAACGTGCTGGTTCCGGGCCAAGGGTCCGTCGGCGAATTTCTCTATACTTCGGCGGCGCGAGGAGGCGCGCAGGCCCTTGACCGGAACGCCGGTGTTATCGCGCCGGACCGCCTTGCGGATCTGGTTGCGATCAATAGTGCGGCGCCCTCTCTGTGCGCGTTGTCCCGCGATCAGCTGCTAGATGGGTTGGTCTTCGCGGCGAAGGATACCATTGTGACTGACGTATGGAGCGCCGGCAGGCACGTTGTCCAAGCAGGGCGTCACATCGCGCGCGATGTTGTTTTCGAAGCCTACTGCGCGGCGATGAAAGGCTTGCTGGACGGCTGATGCAGAGCCGCAAAGTCTCGGGTCCGACAGAGGGACGGCCCAATCGCCCCTATCCTTCGGCCGCCGCCCATCCCAAGGTCTTCCACAAGCTATCGTAGCAGGTCGCGAGGCCACGGAGCATTTCCGCTGACGCGGTGCCCTTGGCCTGCCACCCCATCGTGGCGACCCCAAGGATGCGTGGGGCGAGCATCGGTTCCATTTCGGTATCGCGGGTGGTGAATTCCGACCAGAACGTGCCCTGAACCCCAATGATGTTGGCCTCAAGCTCTGGTTCGTCGGCGGGCACGGGATCCCAGTTGATGGTGTCCTCCAGCCCGATGATCGCGGCCCAGCTTGCACCCCAGTCGTCGGGGTCACCTGTATGCGCCATGTCGAGGTAATGGTGCTGGCCCGGTGTCATCACTACCTTGTAGCCATCCCGTGCCGCCGCGATCCCCGGACCCTGGCCGGTCCAGCTGAACAGGATCGCGTCGTTTCCGATGCCCTGTTTGCCACGCGCCGCTTCCTCCCACGCAGCGGGGGTCTTGCCCATGTCGACAAGCCGGCTGGCAAGGCGGTTCATGGTCCAACCCTGAAGATCGTCGGTGCCGTCCAGCCCCTCGGCCTCCATCAGCTTGCGCGCGGCGGGCGACCCGCCCCATGTCCCGTGGGGCAGTTCATCACAGCCCAGATGAAGGACGGAGAAGGGGAAGATTTCGGCCACCTCGTCGGCCATCGCCTCCCAGACCCGCCAGCTTTCGGGTTGGGCCGGGTTCATGACGTTTGCGGGATAGCCCTGCACCGACACCTCGGCCCCGTTTTCCAAGGGGTCACGGGTGTCCGGAAAGACCCGCGCCAGGGCCAGCGCATGGGCGGGAACCTCGATCTCGGGCATGACTTCGATATTCAGGGCGCGGGCATGGGCGACGACACGGTCTGCGTCGGCCCGGGAATAGCTGCCGCCAGACCGGATGCCGCCGCCGAAGACGCCGGGAATCAATTCACCCTCGCCCCGGTAGTGGGTTGCCGACAGTTCCGGCAGGCTGTCCAGTTCCAGCCGGAATGCCTCGTCATCGGCGAAATGCCAGTGGAAGCGGTTCAGCTTGAGCAGGGCCATCAGGTCCAGCAGTCGCAGGATCGTGTCGACGCTGTAGAAATGCCGCGCGCAATCAAGATGTTGGCCGCGCCACTGGAAACGGGGCGCGTCGCTGATCGTGCCGCAGGGCAACTGGCCGTCATGGGTGTGGATCAGCGTCAGCAGGGTCACCGCGCCGTAGAATGCCCCGGCGCGGTCGGCATGCCGCAGGGTGATCCCGTCGGGCGCGATGATCAGGTCATGGGCCTCTGGGGCAAGGTCGGGCGCGTCCTCCAGCCGGAGCGGGACGCCACCGGGCTGGATCAGGGGGGGCATGCCGCAACGCCGGGCCAGCGCATCGGCGGCGGCGATCGGCTCGGCGGTGTTGTCGATGCCGCGACACGCGAGGGTTTCGCCGGTCAGGCTGGCGTCTCGGGGCTGGGGGCACAGCCGCAGCACGGGCAGGGTGCCGCCCCATGCCTTGCCAGACCGCCGCACCCCGGCGGGCAAGGCGGGCAGGGGCAGGGGGCCTTCGGCGGTGCGCAGATAGGGGCCAAGAGTCAGCCACGCCCGGTTCGCCGGGGCGTAGTCCGGGTTTTCATGGGCGATGGTCAGCGTGTGAGGCCGTCCCGGAGCAAGGTCGGGCAGGGCGATTTCGGTATATCCCCCAAGGCTATGAACCCGGGTTCCCCCGTCGATCACGACCATCGGGGCCATGCAGGAAAAGCAGAAGACCGGGGCCGTCAGCGCCCGGTCGCTGGTGATCGTGCAGCGGATTGCGGTCCCGTCGATACGGGCGTCGAATTTCATGTCTTGTCCCCCAAAAGGTTCGGCCTACCCCCCGTCGGGGCGCAGTTCGGCCACAAAGTCGTAGATGTCCGGGCGGTAGTAGCCGCGGGTGAATTCAATCGGCCGCCCGCTGGACAGAAACGCGGTCCGGTCGATCTGAAGGATCGCGGTGTTGTCGGCCACGCCAAGCAGCTGTGCGTTCTCGCCGGTGATATTGATGGCGGTGACCCGCTGGATCGCGCGGCTGGGGGCAAGGCCCGTGCGCCGCAGGACGGCATAAAGGGATGTCTCGACCGCGTCCGGATCGGGCAGAACGTCGGACGGAAGCGAGGACCGTTCGATTGCCATCGGCGTGCCATCGGCGCTGCGCAGCCGGTCGATGCGGGCGACCTGCTGGCTGGGGGACAGGCCTAGGGCCATCATCTCGTCCGGCGCGGGCGGAAACAGGCCCCGGCTCAGCACGCGGCTGGTAGATACCCGGCCACGGGCCTGCATGTTCTCGGTAAACGAGACGAGACTGGAGAGCGATTGTTCGGTCTTGGCTGCCACGCCCATGACAAAACTGCCCGCGCCGCGCCGCTGTTCCACCAGCCCCGCATCGACAAGTTCCGCGACGGCCTTGCGCACGGTAACCCGGCTGACCTCGGCCATTTCGGCAAGGTCACGCTCGGGCGGAAGTTGGCGCCCTTTTTCCAGCCGCCCATCGGTCACTGCCCGCCCGATGTGGCGCGACAACTGGATGTAGCGGGCCCCTTCGCCGGGGCGATACCAGGCGTCCGGGTGGAACAGGGAGGCGTATGAGCTGGGCACGGCGTGATTCCTTATTGGTATTCTTTTTATAGGACCAAAAGTTCGTTGCCGGCTAGTCGGAATATTCGGATACCAGAATATATCATTGAAAATGCGTGATAAATAATATTGCGCTGCATGTTGGTATTATTTTGGTAGTATAAATTGGTTTTCGTGGTAGCGTTCTGCCCACAACACGATTCGTGCCTGTTGCGGGGCGCGCCAGATATCCGGGGGGAACATTGTCCGATCAAAGCCAAACCACGGCACCGATGCGCCGCGCGCTGCCTGAAGCATGGTTCGCCTGGCTTCTGGTGGCCCCAGCCGTCATCTTCATCGGCGTCATCGTCGCATGGCCGCTTGCCGAAACTGTCCGCCTGTCGTTCACCGACGCGAAGCTGAACAGCGAAAGCTATGTCGGGTTTGAAAACTACGCGGATCTCCTGAGCAGCAGCAAGACCTACGAGACGGTCATCCGCACCTTCTACTGGATGTTCCTGTCGGTGGGGCTGAAACTGGTGCTGGGGCTGATCGGGGCCACGCTGCTGAATGCCGCCGTTCCGGGCCGCGCGCTGTTTCGGGTGTTGGTCATGCCGCCCTGGGTCATTCCGATTGCGATCGGCTGTTTCGGTTGGCTGTGGCTTTATAACGGGCACTTCGGGCTGATTTCCGGGATGCTGCAACGGTTCGGTATCCTCGATGGCCCGTTTGAATTCCTCGCCTACAAGACCTCGGCCTTCTATTCGGCCATCGTGACGGATGTCTGGATCGGCACGCCCATGGTGACGCTGTTCCTTCTGGCCGCGATGCAGGGGGTCAGCCGTGACCTGTACGAGGCGGCCTGGGTCGATGGGGCAGGGCGTTGGTACCGGTTCCGCCGGATCACGATCCCGCAGATCATGCCGGTGCTTGTCTCCATGGCGCTCCTCTCGGCGATCTGGACCTTCAACAGCTTCGAAATCATCTGGATCCTGACCGAGGGCGGCCCGCGTGGCGCAACCACGACGCTGATCGTGGACACCTACAAGACAGCGATCGGCAACTACAAATTCGGCGAAGGCGCAGCCCGCGCGGTGATCATCGTGATCCTGCTGGCCCTCTTCAGCCTCATCTACCTGTTCTTCCTGAACAAGGTGAACCGCAAGTACGGGGTGAAGTAAGATGATGATGGACCGCTACAGCCTTTTGCAGAAGATCGGCATCTACCTTGCCGTCGCGATCTTCCTCGGCTTCATCCTTTTGCCCTTCGTGGAAATGTTCGTGGTGTCCCTGCGCCCGCTTGAACACCTGTTTTCCTCTCCCTATCGGTTCTGGGGCGAGAACTTCAGCTTCGACGCCTATAGCCGGATGTGGGAAACCGTGCCGCTTCTGGGCCGCTATATCTGGAACTCCATCTTCATCTCGGGGATGGTGACCGGGTTGACCCTGATCTTCGTGATCCCCGCGGCCTATGCCTTTGCCCGGCTGGAATTCCCGTTCAAAAACGGCACACTGGGCATCTTTCTGGCCGTCAACATGTTCACCGGCGCTGTGCTGCTGATCCCGCTCTACCGGGTGCTGCGGACGCTGGGCCTGCTGAACACCTATTGGGCGATGATCGTGCCCGGCGTTGCCTTCCTGATCCCGACCGGCATCTGGCTCTTGCGCAGCTATCTGGAAAAGATCCCGCGCGAGCTGGAAGAGGCGGCTTTTGTCGATGGGGCCAGCCGCCTTTACACCCTGCGGCGCGTGGTCCTGCCGCTGGCGGTGCCGGGCCTGATCGTGGTCAGCGTGGCCGTCTTCATCACCGCCTATGCCCAGCAATTCCTCTTTGCGATCACCTTCAATCAGGTGCGCGAACTGCAACCCCTGCCGGCCGGTCTGTATGAATTCATCGGCTATCAGGATGTCACCTGGAACGAGATGATGGCGGCCTCGCTGACCGGCGTCCTGCCCGTCATGCTGATCTTCCTCTTCTTGCAGAAATACCTCGTCGCGGGTCTGACCGCGGGCGCGGTGAAAGAATAACAACCCAAGGTCCAACACAAAGGGAGAGACCGAAATGAAGACCGTAAAAACCCTGTCACTCGGCGCCGTGCTTCTGGCCGGATCGGCCCTGTCGTCTCAGGCGGAAGAGCTGCACTTCATCATGTGCGGCGGCGAAGTCCGCGAGGCCGATCAGGTCGCCGTCGATGCGTTCGAAGCCGCCCACGAGGGCGTTACCGTGAACATCGAAGCGGTTCCGTGGGGCAACTGTCAGGACAAGTCGCTGACGCTGGCCGCCGCGGGCGATCCGCCGTCGATCGCCTATATGGGGTCGCGCACCCTGCGTCAGCTGGCCAACAATGACCTGATCGTTCCGGCCCAGATCCCGGCCGAGTGGGAAGAGGCCTACCAGCCCGGCATCCTGAATACCGTGACCATCGAAGGCACCCGCTGGGGCTATCCGCACGCCTTCTCGACCAAGGCGCTGTATATCAATTGCGATCTGGCCGAAGCGGCGGGCGTCGCCTGTGAAGCACCGGCCACCTGGGACGACATGTATGCGATGGCCGAAGCCATCCACAACAACACGGATGCTGCCGGGATCGGCCTTGCGGGCAAGGATTTCGACAACACCATGCACCAGTTCCTGAACTACCTCTATTCCAACGGTGGGGTGGTGATTGATCCGGCGACCGGCGAAAACAAGCTCGACAGCCAGCAGACCCGCGAAACGCTCGACTTCTACGGCCGCCTTGCCGCCGTGGCGCAGGACGGGCCGACCGCTTGGGAACGTGACCAGCTGAAGGACCTGTTCAATGACGGTCAGATCGGCATGTATGTTCAGGGTCCGTGGGGCCGTGGCCAGCACAACGAAAGCATCAACGCCATCACCGTTCCGGTCCCGCACGGGCCCAGCGGCGACAGCGGCACCATCCTGATCACCGACAGCCTTGTGGTGTTCAAGGGCTCGGGCCACGAAGACCTGGCACAGGAACTGGCGCAGGCGCTGGCCTCGGGCGAGGCGCAGTATGACCTCGACCAAAGCTGGGGTCTGACCCCGATCTTCCAGTATGAAAAGCTGGGCATCGAAAACCCCTACTACGTGGGTGACGATTTCTGGGGTGTCTACACCGCCGGAATCGCCGCCGGGGGCCCCGAGCCGCTGGTCGAGGATTTCAAATCGCTCCAGTCGGTCTTCACCAACATGGTGCAGGGCATCCTTCTGCAGGATGACACCGTCGACAACCTCGTGACCATCGCGGGCGAGGAACTCGACGACGCGCTCTAAGGCGTTTCTCCCTGGTTTGGGCGGCGGTGCGCCGCCGCCCGGATCATCCCAACAGATTCCAACGACAGGACAGTCCCGTGGCGACACTCGATCTTGAAAACATCAGCAAATCCTTCGGTTCGGCCAAGGTCTTGCACGACATCGACCTTGCGATCCGGGACAAGGAATTCGTGGTCTTCGTGGGCCCATCGGGCTGTGGCAAATCCACCCTTCTGCGGATCATCGCCGGGTTGGAAGAGTCGACGGCTGGCAAGATCGTCATCGGCGGTCAGGATGTCAGCGGGGCCCATCCGGTTGACCGGGGGATTTCCATGGTGTTCCAGTCCTACGCGCTTTATCCGCACCTGTCGGTGTTCGAGAACATCGCCTTCCCGCTGCGGGTTCAGAAGATGGGCGCGGACGACCTGAAGGCGCGGGTCCATCGCGCCGCCGATATCCTGCAGCTGACCGACAAGCTGCAGCTGAAACCGGGGCAGTTGTCCGGCGGGCAGCGGCAGCGCGTCGCCATCGGCCGGTCCATCGTGCGCGAACCCAAGGTGTTCCTGTTCGACGAACCCCTGTCCAACCTTGACGCCGCCCTGCGGGGCGACATGCGGGTGGAACTGTCCCAGCTTCACCGCGAGTTGAACGCGACCATGGTCTATGTGACCCACGATCAGGTTGAGGCAATGACGATGGCCGACCGGATCGTGGTGCTGAACGGCGGGCGGGTCGAACAATTCGGCACCCCGATGGAGCTGTACCACCACCCGGCGACCAAATTCGTCGCGGGCTTTATCGGGCAGCCGAACATGAATTTCGTCCCCGGCGTTGTCGCCGGTGTGGACGCGGCGGGTGTGGCCGTTGACCTTGATGCCGGGGGCCGGTTGGTCTTGCCGATCGAGGCGGATGGCGCGGCCAAGGGCGACCGGGTCGAGGTCGGGATGCGCCCGGAAGATATCCGGCTTGGTGAGGGGCTAAGCCTGAATGTGAAGGTCATCGAACGGCTGGGCGGCGTGACCCTTGCCTATGGCGCGCTGGGTGATGACACAAGGTTCTGCGCGGCGCTGGACGGGGTGGCCCCCGCGCGCGAAGGCGAACCGCTGGCGCTGTCCATCGACCCCGCCGCCTGTCACCTGTTTAATTCCGATGGCCGGGTCATGCGCCGCAAGGCCGCCCCCGCCCTCGTCGCCTGAGGGAGAGACGCGATGAAAGTTGCAACCGCCGGGATCGGCCTGCGGGCCGGTCATGTCCTCTCTGTCCTGAAAGAGACCATGCCCGAGGTGGAGTTCGTGGGCTTCTACGACCCGCAGCCGACCCATCTGGAGATGATCGGCGAGGATGTGCCGCGCTTCGACAGCGTCGAGGAGATGCTGGCGACGACCAAGCCCGATCTCTATTTCGTGGGTTCCCCCAACCGCTTCCATCTGGAGCAGATCCGCGCGGGGCTACAGGCGGACGTTCCCCATATCTTCACCGAAAAGCCGGTGGTCGTCTCGATCGCCGAAACGATGGAGCTGGCCCGCCTTCTGCACACGCACGGCGGGGCAAGCCGGCTCATGGTCGGGCTGGTCCTGCGCTATTCCCAGCACATGGTCGATCTGCGTGCGGCCCTTGGGGCCGGGGTTCTGGGGCAGATCGCCTCGCTTGAGGCCAATGAACACATCGGCCCCTACCACGGCGCGTTCTTCATGCGCGACTGGCGGCGCAAGGTCGAACATTCGGGCGGCTTCATGCTGGAAAAATGCTGCCACGATCTGGACCTTTACAACATGATCACCGCCTCGCGACCTGCGCGGGTGGCCAGTTTCGGCGGGCGGCGGTCGTTCCTGCCCGACTACGCCCCCGCTTCGAACGCCGAGGCCGAGATTTTCCACGTCAAGAAATCGGTCTGGGACTCCACCGATGATCCATTCCGGTCGGATGGCGATATCATCGACTTCCAGACAGCGATCCTGTCCTATGAAAGCGGCGCGAGCCTTGCCTTTCACACCAACCTGAACGTGCCGGACGAACACCGCCGGTTCTGCGTGATCGGGGCAAAGGGCATGGCCGAGGGCGATTTCATGCGCGGCTATCTGAAGGTCACGCAACGCGACGGGACCGTCTATGCCGACCATGACTACACCACGGGCGACCGCGCCGGGCAGGGCCACCATTACGGCGCGGATCATATGATGGTCGAAGATATCGCCGCCTTCCTGCGCGGGCAGGCCGATGCGCTGCCCGTGTCCATCGTGGACGCGCTCGAGGCCGGGGTGGCGGCGTTGGCGCTGGACGAGGCGCGGGTCAAAGGGCAGGTCGTGGACCTGACGGACGCCTGGGCCGAGTTCGATCAATACGGGCTTCGGGGATGAGCATGGACACGTCGCAGCCGGGCCGCCATATGGCGGCAGAGATCGAAGAGGCGGCAGGTGTGTTTGCCCGCTCCGCCGCGTTGGACCTTTCCGCGCCAGTCGCGGCGCTGGGTCTGGCGGGGGCGCGGGCGTTCTATACCGTCGCGCGGGGATCGTCGGACGCGGCGGCGAACATCCTGTCCTATGAATTCATGCGCGAACTAGGGGTGCCGGTGACCTCGCTTCCGCCATCGGTCTTTTCGGTGGGGGCTGGGGTCGCCATGGAGGGGACCGCCGGGCTGGTCATCTCGCAATCCGGGGCGAGCGAGGACCTTATCCGCGCCGCGCAGGGGATGCGCGACCGGGGCGCGACCGTCACCGCAATTACCAATGTCGCGGGATCGGGCGTTGAGGGGGCCGCGCAGATCACCGTGCCGATCAATGCCGGGCCGGAACAGGCCGTGCCTGCCACCAAGACCGTGATCGGATCGGTCGGCGCGGGTCTTGCGCTTTTGTCGGCCCTGTCCCCGGCCTATGCCAGCCGTCTTGGCGGGTCGGTTTCCGGGTTCGTTGGCGTTGGCGGCCTGCCGGATGTCGACCACGACCGGCTGCGCGCGGCCCTGTTGCGGGCGCGGCATGTCTATGTCGTCGGGCGCGATACCGGATTTGGCGCGGCGCAGGAACTGGCCCTGAAGATCAAGGAAACCTGCGCCATCCATGCCGAGGCCTATTCAGCTTCGGAAGTGCTGCATGGGCCGCTGCAACTGGCCACCAACCCGCTGACGGTTCTGGTGCTGGATACGGGCGCGCCGGGGACGGCGGAAAGCATCGACAACGCCGTGGCGCGGTTCCGCGCGACCGGGTCGGACGTGCACCGGATCGCCCCGACCGTGGCCGGGCTGACACCCGCGGCGGCCGCCGCCGCGATCCTGCGCCATATTTATCCGGTGATCCTTGATACCGCGCTCGCTTTGGGGCACGACCCGGACGCACCCGTCACCCTGTCGAAGGTAACCGTGACCCGATGACCGAACATGCCCTCAGCCGTTGGGCCACATGGTCCGAAACCCTGTCCCAGCCGGGGATCTGGCGGGACTGGGCGAAAAGCTGCGATTTCGCCGGGCACCGGGACTGGGTCGCGGCACAGGGCGTGGACGAGGTCTGGTTCTGCGGCGCCGGGACCAGTGCCTTCATCGGCGACATCATCGTGGCCGGACTGGAGGGCCAGCGCGGCGGGCCACGCCTGCGGTCGGTTCCGACGACGGATCTGGTGGCCCGGCCACAAGCCTATCTGCGCGACCGCCGCCCCTTGGTGGTCAGCTTTGGCCGGTCCGGCAATTCGTCGGAAAGCCTTGGGACGCTGGACGCGCTGGATGCGCTGGCCCCCAACGCGCCCCGGCTGAACATCACCTGCAACGGCGACAGCGCGCTGGCCAGGCGCGGCGGCGCTGAAACCCGTGTGATCATCTTGCCCGAGGCGACCCACGACAGCGGGTTCGCCATGACCAGCAGCTTTTCGACCATGCTGCTGACCGCGCTTGCGATCTTCGGGGATGGCGCGGGGGCGGGCGGCCTGACCCGCGCCGCTGACAGGTTTGACGCGATCCTACCTGCGGTTCAGGCGGCTGTCGGCCCCGCGCCGGGCCGCGCGGTCTTTCTGGGGACCGGCCCTCTGGCCTTTGCCGCGCGCGAGGCCGCGTTGAAGGTGATGGAACTGTCCGCCGGCGGTATTCCTTGCCTGTGGGACAGCATCCTTGGCTTCCGGCATGGACCGAAATCTTTTGTCACCGACGACACCCGTCTGGTCGCCTTCATCGGGGCGGATACCCCGGGCGCGGCCTATGAGGCCGATCTGGTGGCCGAGTTGCGGGCGCAGTTCCCGCGCGCGACCGTGACGACCATCGGGCCGGGGGGCGATATCGACCTTCCGATGACCGATGGCCCGGTCTGGGCCGCGCCACTGGCGGTATTGTTCGCGCAGGTCGCGGGCGTCGTCTGGGCCGATGCGATGGGGATGAATGTGGACGACCCATTCGCGGGGCAGGGCACGCTGACCCGCGTCGTGTCCGGTGTCACCCTTTACCCGGTGCAACCATGATCGCGGCAGCGGGGATCGACCTTGGCGGCACCAAGTCCGAGGTGCAGCTGTTCGACGCCGACTGGCGCCTGCTGGACAAACGCCGGGATGCAACGCCGGACACCTACGACGCGCTTGTCGCGATGCTGGCCGATCAGGTCCGCTGGGTGGTGGACCGCGCAGGCGGGTCGATCCCGGTGGGGGTTGGGGCGGCCGGGCTTGTCGATCCGGACGGGAATGCCTTTACCGCCAACCTGCCTGCCAAGGGACGCCCCTTGCCTGCCGATATTGCGGCGGCGGCGGACCATCCGATCACCTATGTCAACGATTGCCGGGCGCTGGCCCTGTCCGAGGCCGCCTTTGGCGCCGGGCGTGGCCATTCCACGGTCATGTCCCTGATCCTTGGCACCGGGGTCGGCGGCGGAATTGCCTTTGACGGCCAACTGCGCCCCGGCCCGGTGGGAACCGGGGGGGAGTTCGGGCATACACCCGCGTCGGCCGCCGTGGTGTCGGCCCACGCCCTTCCGATCCATACCTGCGGCTGCGGGCGGATGGGCTGTGTTGAAACCTATATCGCCGGACCGGGGCTGACCCGCATGGCCCGCGATCTGACCGGGCGCGACTGGACGCCCGAGACCCTTGCCGCCGCCCGCGCCAGCGATGCGGGGGCCGCGCGGGTCTGGGACGTGTGGCTGGCGATGACGGGCGATCTTTTGTTGTCCCTTGTCCAGACGGTCGACCCGGACGTGATCGTGCTGGGCGGCGGGCTAAGCCGGGTGCCGAATGTCACCGATGATCTGGACAGGGCATTGCGCCAAAGCCAGATCGCGGGCTTTGGTGCCCCGCCGATCGTGCTGGCAGAGGGCGGCGATGCAAGCGGGGCGCGGGGCGCGGCGCTGGCGGCGATGAATGCAAGTCGGGAAGGACCACGGGATGACTGAACGCTGGATCCTGCCCGACCTTCTGTTCGATGGCGACAGCCTGCGCCGCGACATGGCCCTGCGGATCGCAGACGGCCATGTGGCCGAGCTGACCCGCGCGGGCGGGGCCGGGAACCGGGTGGAACGCGTCCAGGGGATCGTCGCGCCGGGTTACGTGGATTTGCAGGTCAACGGGGGCGGCGGCGTCCTTCTGAATGCAACGCCGACGGTCGAGGCGATGGACCAGATCGCAGCCGCCCATCGGGGGCTTGGGACCGTGGGCATTCTTCCGACCGTGATCACCGACCGGGCCGAGGTTCTGGCGCAGGCGGTCGATGCCGCCATCGCTGCTTCCGGTCGCGAAGGTATTCTGGGCCTGCATATCGAAGGGCCGCATATCTCTGTGGCGCGGCGCGGCACCCATGCGCTTGCCCATGTGCGCCCGTTCGAAGGGGCGACACTGGCCCATGTCCGGCGGCTTCGGGCTGCCGGGGTTCCGGTGATGATCACCGTCGCGCCCGAGGCGGCGACACCTGAGCAGATCGCTGAACTGGCGGAGGCGGGCGCAGTTGTGTCCCTTGGCCATTCCGATGCGGACGCAGAGACCACCCGCGCGGCGCTGGACGCCGGGGCAGGGTGCTTTACCCATTTGTTCAACGCGATGTCGCCGATGCTGAACCGCGCGCCCGGCATGGTCGGGGCCGCCATCAACTCGGACACCTACGCCGGGCTGATCGTCGATGGCATCCATGTGGCGGACGAGATGATCGGGCTGGCGATCCGGGCGCGGCCTGTTGCCGACCGTATGTTCCTAGTCTCGGACGCAATGCCCACTGTTGGCGGGCCGGACTGTTTCGACCTTTACGGCCAGTCGCTGCACCTTGAGGATGGGCGGCTGGTCAACGCCGAGGGCAGCCTTGCCGGGGCGCATCTGACCCAGGCCGAAGGGGTGGCGCGGCTGGTCAATGTTCTGGGTCTGAACCGGCTGGAGGCCCTGCGTATGGCGATCACCGTCCCGGCGCGGCTGATGGGGCTTGAGACCCTCGCAAAGGTCGAGGGCAGGGCCGTCAAAGACCTGTTGATCCTTGATGATGACATGGGTTTCCGGGGCTGGCTTGGGGCCTAGGCATGGCGTGTCCGCTTGAGATTTGCGTCGATGCGCCAGACGATCTTGCCGCCGCCATCGCGGGCGGGGCGGACCGGATCGAGCTGTGCAGCGCGCTGGCGCTGGGCGGGCTGACCCCGACACCGGGGCTGATCCGCGCGGCCCAATCCTGTCCTGTGCCGGTCTATGCCATGATCCGGCCCCGTGGCGGCGACTTCCGGTTTTCGCTGGCCGAGGCGCAGCAGATGGAGGCAGAGATCGCGGCGGTTCGCGCGGCGGGTCTTGCCGGGGTCGTGCTGGGCGCGGCGGATGCGGCGGGCGGTCTTGATTTGCCCCTTTTGCGGCGGCTGATGCAGGTGGCGGCGGGGCTTGGGACGACCCTGCACCGGGTTGTCGATACATTGCCCGACCCGGTCGCGGCTGTGGGTCCGGCAATGGACCTTGGGTTCGAACGTATCCTGACCTCTGGCGGCGCGGACAAGGCGCCGGCTGGGGTGGTCACGCTGTCACGGATGATCGACCGGGCCGGGTCGGGGGTCGAGGTGATGGCGGGCAGCGGCGTGGCTGCCGAAAACGTGCCCGCACTTGCCGCAGCCGGGGTGCGGTCGTTTCACGCCTCCTGTTCTGTCACCGACCCTGACACGGGAACCCGGCGGATCGACGTGGCGGCGCTGCGGGCGCTGCGGGATGCAGTCAACCGGGTCACCTGAACGAAAAACGGGCCCCGAAGGGCCCGTTTTCGTGACTGTCTTTGGGCGCTACTCAAGCTCAACCAGCAGGTCCTTGGCGTCGATCTGGCCACCGGCCTGAACATGCACCGCCTTGATCACGGCGTCCCGTTCGGCGTGGATGCCGGTTTCCATCTTCATCGCCTCGATGGTCAGCAGAAGATCGCCCGCCTTGACCGATTTGCCCACTTGTGCGGCAACGGTCGCCACAACCCCCGGCATCGGCGCGCCGATGTGGTTGGGGTTTCCGGCCTCGGCCTTGGGGCGCTGGACGGTCTTGGCGGCGGCGATCCGGTTCATCACCCGGATGGCGCGCGGCTGGCCATTCAGTTCGAAGAAAACTTTCACCTCGCCGTTTTCATCCATGTCACCCACGGCCTGAAGGCGGATCTCAAGGATCTTGCCGGGGTCGATCTCGGCGCTGATCTCTTCGCCCTGTTCCATCCCGTAAAAGAAGGTGCGGGTGGGCAGGGTGCGGACCGGGCCGTAGATCCGGTGGCGACCCATGTAGTCCAGGAAGACCTTGGGATACATGAGATAGCCGTTCAGGTCTTCGTCATCGACGGGCTTGCCATCCAGTTGCTTGGACAGATCGGCGCGGGTGGCTTCCAGATCGACAGGGGGCAGGTGCTTGCCTGCCCTGTCGGTCAGGGGCTTTTCGCCTTTCAGAACCTTCTTTTGCAGCGCCTCGGGCCAGCCGCCCGGCGGTTGGCCAAGGTTACCACGCAGCATGTCGACGACCGAATCCGGGAAGGCCACATCGGTGTTTGGATCTTCCACCTGCGCCCGGGTCAGCCCCTGGCTGACCATCATCAGGGCCATGTCGCCCACAACCTTGGACGAGGGCGTGACCTTCACGATATCGCCGAACATCTGGTTCACGTCGGCATAGGTCTGGGCGACTTCGTGCCAGCGCTCCTCAAGCCCCATGGACCGGGCCTGCGCCTTGAGGTTGGTGAACTGCCCACCGGGCATTTCGTGCAGGTAGACCTCGGACGCGGGGGCCTGAAGCCCGGATTCAAAGGCTGTGTATTGGCCGCGCACCGCTTCCCAATAGTTGGAAATCTCGCGGATGGCGGCGATGTCCAGCCCGGTGTCCCGGTCTGTCCCGCGCATGACCTCGACCACCGATCCAAGGGTCGGCTGCGAAGTGTTACCGGAGAACGCATCCATCGCCGCATCGACCACGTCAACGCCCGCGTCCGACGCCGCAAGGATCGTTGCGATCTGCGCGCCTGCGGTGTCATGGGTGTGGAAGTGCAGCGGCAGGCCGACCTCCTCTTTCAGGGCAGTGAACAGGGCCTTGGCGGCAGTGGGTTTCATCAGCCCGGCCATGTCCTTGATCCCCAGAACATGGGCGCCTGCGGCCTCCAGTTCCTTCGCCATGCCGATGTAGTATTTCAGGTCATACTTGGACCGGGCCGGGTCAAGCATGTCGCCGGTATAGCAGATCGTGCCCTCGCACAGCTTGCCCGAGGCGACGACCGCATCCATCGCGACGCGCATGTTTTCGACCCAGTTCAGGCTGTCGAAGACGCGGAACACATCCACGCCCGACACCGCCGCCTGACGCACGAATTCCTGCACCACGTTGTCGGGGTAGTTGGTATAGCCAACACCGTTCGACGCCCGCAGAAGCATCTGGGTCATGATGTTGGGCATATTGGCGCGGATGTCGCGCAACCGCTGCCACGGGCATTCCTGCAAGAAGCGGTAGGCCACGTCAAAGGTCGCCCCACCCCAGCATTCAACCGAGAACAGGCCGGACATTTTCGCCGCATAGGCCGGGGCGGCGTTGATCATGTCGATCGACCGCATCCGCGTCGCCAAAAGCGACTGGTGCCCGTCGCGCATGGTGGTGTCGGTGATCAGCAGCTGTTTCTGCTCTTTCATCCAGGCCACCACGGCCTCGGGTCCCTTGCTGTCCAGCAGGGTCCGGGTGCCTGCGGGGGCATCCGCCGCCGCGCCACGCTTGACCGGCGGGCGGGCCGGTTTCGCCTCGGCCGCGGGCTTCGGACGTCCGACGGTTTCGGGGTGCCCGTTCACGGTGATGTCCGCGATATAGGTGAGGATCTTGGTCGCCCGGTCCCGCCGCTTCTTGAAGTTGAACAGGTCCGGCGTCGTGTCGATGAACTTGGTCGTGTATTGGTTCGACAGGAAGGTCGGGTGCTTCAGCAGGTTCTCGACAAAGGCGATGTTGGTGCTGACCCCGCGGATACGGAATTCGCGCAGCGCCCGGTCCATCCGCGCGATGGCCATTTCCGGTGTCGGCGCATGGGCGGTGACCTTGGTCAGAAGGCTGTCGTAATAGCGGGTAATGACCGCGCCGGAATAGGCGGTGCCGCCGTCAAGCCGGATGCCCGGCCCGGTGGCCGACCGATACATCTGGATGCGGCCATAGTCGGGGATGAAGTTGTTGGTCGGGTCTTCGGTCGTCACGCGGGTCTGAAGCGCGTGGCCATTCAGGGCCACATCATACTGGCTGGCCACACCGGTCGCCTCGGTCAGGGATTTCCCTTCGGCGATCAGGATCTGGGCGCGCACGATGTCGATGCCGGTCACTTCTTCGGTGACGGTGTGTTCCACCTGCACGCGGGGGTTCACTTCGATGAAGTAGAATTCGCCCGTGTCCATATCCATCAGGAATTCGACCGTGCCGGCGCATTCATAGTTCACATGCTGGCAGATCTGCTTGCCGAGGTTGCACAGGTTTTCGCGCTGCGCGGCGGACAGGTAGGGGGCAGGGGCGCGTTCCACGACCTTCTGGTTGCGGCGCTGGACCGAGCAATCCCGTTCCCACAGGTGATAGATGTTGCCATGCTTGTCGCCAAGGATCTGCACCTCGACGTGGCGGGCGCGCAGGATCATCTTTTCCAGATAGCCCTCGCCGTTGCCAAAGGCGGCCTCAGCCTCGCGGCGGCCTTCCAGAACCTTGGTTTCCAGCTCCGCTTCGTTTTCGATGGGACGCATGCCACGGCCACCGCCGCCCCAGGACGCCTTGAGCATCAGTGGGTAGCCGATCTCGGCGGCTTCCTTGCGGATCGCGTCCATGTCGTCGCCCAGCACTTCGGTCGCCGGGATGACGGGGACGCCAGCGGCAATCGCGACCTTGCGGGCCGAAGCCTTGTCGCCCAATTCGCGCATGGTCTTGGCCTTGGGGCCGATAAAGGTGATCCCGGCGGCTTCGCAGGCGTCCACGAAATCCGGGTTCTCTGACAGAAGGCCATAGCCGGGGTGGATCGCGTCCGCGCCGGACATCTTGGCGACGCGAATGATTTCGTCGATCGACAGATAGGCAGCAACCGGGCCAAGCCCCTCGCCGATCCGATAGGCTTCATCCGCCTTGAAACGGTGGAGGCCCAGCTTGTCCTCCTCGGCGAAGACCGCGACGGTCTTCTTTCCCATTTCGTTGGCGGCACGCATGATGCGAATGGCGATCTCGCCACGGTTCGCGATGAGGATTTTCTTGAAATCGGGCATGGGGCCTCTCCCGGTTTTGCAATTGCAGCAAGTGTTAGGGGCAAAATCGGGCAAGGTAAACCGCTAGAACGGTCAATTGTTACCGCTAACACGACCAGTTATCGCGAACATGCAACATATGGCGCATTTTCTTTGAAATCAGAGGGATCAGAGCCGCATTTGATCAAAAAAGGATTCGACCCAAGGGAAGGGTACCCCTTGGGTCGCGCCTTAGTTTGCAACTGCAGAAAACCTTACTCTCCGCGCGGCACCATCCGGTTGGTTAACGGGATTTCCTGTAGCCGGACCGCGAAAAACAGGCCGCACACCGCCAAGCCGGCGGCGATCCAATAGACCGGATGCAGGGCGTTGACGACGGCACCCGCGACCGCCTCGCGCGCCTCGGGGGGAAGGCTGGCAAGGGCGCGGGGGCCCATCTCCAGTCCGCCGCCCATGACCTCGGTGCCCAGTTCGGCAGCCATGCGCGCCGCGAAAATCGCACCGAACAGCGCCACCGCCAATGATCCGCCGATCTGCCGGAACATGACCCCGGCGGCCGTCGCCGTGCCCAGTTGATCGCGCGGCACCGCGTTCTGGACCGAAGTTGTCACGACCGGGAAAATGAACCCCATGCCAAAACCGACGGTGCCAAGGAACAGGCAGAAGACCCAGATCGGGGTATCGACCTGCAATTGCGACAGCATCAGCAAGCCAACTGTCAGCGCCGACAGCCCGATGATGGTCAGGTAGCGATAGCGCCCGTTCCGCCCCATCGCCCGGCCCGCAAAGGTGGAGGACAGGACGATCCCCACGGTCAGCGGGATCAACAGCAGCCCGGACATGGTGGGGGACGTGCCCTGTGCGATTTGCAGGTAGACCGGCATGAAGGTCACCGCCCCGAACATGGCCGCGCCCGCGACGAAACCGATCACCGAGGTGATGGTAAAGACGTTCATCTTGAACAGCGACAGCGGCAGGATCGGCTCTGCCGCGCGGCGTTCGGCCATGATGAAAAACACCAGCGCAAGGCCCGACAGCGCACCCAGACCGATGATTTCGACCGACCCCCAGGGCAGGGTATTGCCGCCCAAGGAGGTCAACAGCGTCAGGCTGGCCAGCCCGATCGACAGGGTCGCGGCGCCGGCCCAGTCGATCTTGTGACTGATCCGGCGGCCAGTGGGCTTGAACCCTGACGCAAAACCGACGACTGCGATGACCCCAAGGGGGATGTTGATGAAGAAGATCCAATGCCAGCTGAACGCGTCCACGAACCAGCCGCCCAGCAGTGGCCCGATCACCGAAGAGACAGAGAAGACCGCGGCAAAGACCCCTTGCACCTTGCCCCGCTCGCGCGGGGGGATCACATCGCCAATCACCGAGAGGGCCAGCACGAACAGCCCGCCGCCGCCCAGCCCCTGCAAGGCGCGCGACAGAATCAGGAAGGTCATGTCGGTGGCGACGCCACACAGAACCGACCCCAGCAGGAACAGCCCGACCGACACGAAAACCGTGTTCCGCCGTCCGTAAAGATCACCCAACTTGCCATACAGTGGGGCCACGACCGTAGAGGCAAGGATATAGGCGGTGACCACCCAGCTTAGGTGCTCCAGCCCGCCAAGGTCTGCAACGATGGTCGGCAGGGCGGTCGAGACGATGGTTTGGTCAAGCGCCGCCAGCAGCAGCAAAAGCGCGATGGAGCCAATGATCAACCGGGTCTTGCCCGCATCGGGCATCGGGTTTGCGTCGGAATGGGTCATGAGGTCAGTCCTTGAAATCTGAACCAACCGGTTCAGCCTTTGCCTGACTATGTGGCGCAACCGGGGAAAGTCAATTGCTGCGGATGTGTGAACATAGGGCGAACACTTCTTTAACTTGGGCAACGAGTCATCTATCCTGCCGCGCATGAGCAGTTTCGACGAAGATGACGCATTCAACGCCGCCGCCAAAGTGCCGCTAAGCCAGCGGGCGATGATGAGCGCGCGGCCCGCCGCCCCCTATCTGGACGATCTGAACCCCGCGCAGCGCGAGGCGGTCGAGGCGCTGGATGGTCCTGTGCTGATGCTGGCCGGGGCGGGGACGGGCAAGACCAAGGCGCTCATGAGCCGTCTTGCGCATTTGGTGCTTTCGGGCCGCGCCCGGCCCGATGAGGTCTTGGCGGTTACGTTTACGAACAAGGCTGCTCGGGAAATGAGAGAGCGGCTAGAAAAGGAGCCGTTTGGTATTGCGACGCCGATGAAGTGGATGGGCACGTTCCATTCCATCTGCGTAAAAATCCTTCGACGGCATGCCGAACTGATTGCATTCGAGAACTCGGCATCGTTTTCAAGGCCATTGCCTGATCTCATTGATCCGTCACCGGATGCGAGTCTGGGTCTCTATGACCATGGAAACACGCCAATGCCTCAAGTTGGTGCCAATTCTGCGCGCATATCGGAGCATCGAGGTGGTCTACATCTCCGCTCGAATTTTTCGATCTTAGATACCGACGACCAGATCCGGCTCCTCAAGCAGTTGATCGCGGCCGCCAATATCGACGACAAACGCTGGCCCGCGCGGATGCTGGCCGGGATCATCGACCAGTGGAAGAACCGGGCCTGGACGCCGGAAAACGTTCCCACGAAAGAGGCCGGGGCATTCGACGGTAAGGGCATCGCCCTTTACGCCCAGTATCAGCGCCGCCTGCTGGAACTGAACGCGGTCGATTTCGGCGACCTATTGCTGCATGTGGTCACCATTTTCCAGAAACACGAAGACATTCTGGCCCAGTATCAACGCTGGTTCCGCTACATCCTTGTGGACGAATATCAGGATACCAACGTGGCCCAGTACCTGTGGCTGCGGCTGCTGGCCGGCGGGCACAAGAACATCTGCTGCGTCGGCGACGATGACCAGTCGATCTATGGCTGGCGCGGTGCAGAAGTGGGCAATATCCTGCGGTTTGAAAAGGATTTTCCGGGGGCCAAGGTTGTCCGGCTGGAACAGAACTACCGCTCGACCGGGCATATCCTTGCCGCCGCTGGCGGGGTGATCGAGGCGAACAAAGGCCGCTTGGGCAAGACCCTTTATACCGAGGCCGGGGATGGCGAGAAGGTCCGCCTGATCGGTCATTGGGACGGCGAGGAAGAGGCGCGCTGGATCGGGGAAGAGATCGAGGCAATGCAGCGCGGTACGCGAGGAATGGATCGCAAGTCGCTGAACGACATGGCAATTCTTGTTCGGGCCTCGCATCAGATGCGGGCGTTCGAGGATCGGTTCCTGACCATCGGCTTGCCCTACAAGGTCATCGGCGGCCCGCGCTTTTACGAACGGCTCGAGATACGCGATGCCATGGCCTATTTCCGGCTGGTGGTCAGTCAGGACGACGATCTGGCGTTCGAGCGGATCGTGAATACCCCAAAGCGCGGCCTTGGCGACAAGGCGGTGCAGACGATCCAGCGGGCCGCCCGGTCAAACGGCGTGAACCTTGTGGAAGGGGCGCGGCTCTGCGTGCAAGGCGGGTTGATCAAGGGCAAGGGGGCGGCAGCGCTGGGCGAGTTGGTCACGAACCTTGACCGCTGGCACGGGCAGTTCCTGGCCGAACAGGACACCCATGTTGAACTGGCCGAGATGATCCTGGATGAATCCGGCTATACGGGGATGTGGCAAAACGACAAGACCCCCGAGGCACCGGGGCGGTTGGAGAACTTGAAGGAACTTGTCAAAGCTCTTGAAAACTTTGACACTTTGCAGGGGTTTCTGGAGCATGTCGCGCTGATCATGGACAATGACAGCGATGATGCCGAGGAGAAGGTCAGCATCATGACCCTGCACGCCGCGAAGGGGCTGGAATTTCCCGCCATCTTCCTGCCGGGGTGGGAGGACGGGCTGTTTCCGTCGCAGCGCAGCATGGATGAAAGCGGGCTCAAGGGGCTCGAGGAAGAGCGGCGTTTGGCCTATGTCGGCATCACCCGCGCCGAGGAGATCTGCACGATTTCCTTTGCTGCCAACCGCCGGGTCTATGGCCAGTGGCAATCGCAATTGCCGAGCCGGTTCATCGACGAATTGCCCGAGGAACATGTGGAGGTGCTGACCCCGCCGGGCCTGTATGGCGGCGGGTTCGGGGCGGCGGCGCCCACCGCCTCGATCAACGATCGCGTGGCCAGCGCGGATGTCTACAATTCCCCCGGCTGGCGGCGGATGCAGGGCCGCATGGGCGCCCCGCGCGGCATGACGACCCCGTCCGAGGCGCGGCACATGACCATCGACCTTGACGCCGTGTCGTCCTTTACCGTGGGCGACCGGGTGTTCCACCAGAAATTCGGCTATGGCGAGGTGATGGATATCGAGGGCGACAAGCTGGATATCGAGTTCGACCGGGCAGGGACAAAGAAGGTCGTCGCGAAATTCGTCGTGGGCGCCGCGCAGGCGGACGACGTGCCGTTCTAGGTCAATTCAGTCGGATCGCCGCGCTATTTCGGTCGATGATAGGTAAGCGTCGATCCATCCGCACGTGTCCAGGTCACCTGCACGCACTTGTTGGCGGTGTTTGGTTCGACGCGGACCTTGTAGGTGAGTTCAACGGATTGCTGTGAGCCGTTTTGAGTTACTTCTCGAAGTGCGTCAGCCATGACCGCGTTAGACACCAAGACCCCGACTTCGGTGAAATGATCGAGGTTGGGAGAGCCATGTTGAAGCAGATAGTCGGGTGTAATGGATTTGGTCACGGTTGATCCTTTGCTGTTATATAACAGCATCTTAGGTGAAACACTTCACTTGGCAACCCAAGAAGATCAATTGTGCCAGAACACCGGCACGACCGAGGCGACCAGCAGCGCGGCCATGGTCCAGTTGAAAGCCCGCAGCCGCGCGGGCGAGGTCAGGAACCGCCGCATCTGTTGCCCCAGCACCGTCCAGAAGGTGATTGACGGCAGGTTGGTGCAGGCAAAGACCCCGGCCACGATCAGCACCTGAACAAAGCTTTGGTCGGCGGTATAGGCCGTCAGCGCGGTCAGGGCCATGAACCACCCCTTCGGGTTGACCCATTGGAACCCGGCCGCCTGCAGGAAGGTGAAGGGGCGACCCTCGGCCTGCGGTGCTTCGGGGGTTTTGGGTGCAGCATTGGCGATCTTCCATGACAGCCACAGAAGATAGGCGACCGCGACATAGGTCATCGCGTCCTGGATGCGGGGGTAGGCGCGGAACACCTCCATCAGGCCCGCGCCCAGGACCACGATCATGAAGGAATGGCCAAGGCTGACCCCGGCCATATGCGGTACGGTCCGGCGCAGGCCGAAATTCGCCCCCGAGGCCAGAAGCATCATGTTGTTCGGCCCCGGTGTGATCGAGGACACGAAGGCAAAGCCGACAAGGGCGAGGAGGAGTTCGATTGTCATTTGCGCATATTGCGCGGAAACCGGCGCAATGTAATTGTCGAGTTGTGCAAAATCCCGGAAAGGATGCAATTTATCGTGGCGGAAGATCGGATCAACCAACATATATTGCGTATCCTGTCTCAGGATGGGCGGATATCGAATCTGGATCTGGCGGATCGTGTCGGCCTGTCCCCCTCGGCCTGCCTGCGCCGGGTTCAGGATCTTGAAAAGCGCGGCGTGATAAGAGGTTACCGGGCAAAGCTCGACCCGGTGCAGACCGGTCGCGGCTTTGTGGTCTATGTGGCGGTTGGCCTGTCCGAGCACACGAAGGAGGCGCAGGAAGGGTTCGAGGCGGCAATGCGCGCCACGCCCGAAGTCGCGGAATGCCATAACGTCGCCGGGGCATTCGAATATCTGCTGCGGGTCGAAACGGCTGATTTGCCCGCCTACAAGGCCTTTCACACGGACCGGCTTGGGACCGTGGCCCATGTCCGGTCGATCACCAGCTATATGGTCATGGGCACCCCCAAGGACGACCGGGGCTAGCCAAAATGGGGTGGGGTGCCTTGCAGCCCCCGACACGCACCACTAAGACTCTCTCAAGACAATTCCGGATAAGACCTTTTGGTCCCTGTCAGAGAGGCAAGCACACGATGAGAGACCCGATCGAGACCTACATGAACCTCGTGCCGATGGTGGTGGAGCAGACCGCCCGGGGCGAG
Source organism: Loktanella sp. IMCC34160 (assembly GCF_004145845.1). Classification (GTDB taxonomy): domain Bacteria; phylum Pseudomonadota; class Alphaproteobacteria; order Rhodobacterales; family Rhodobacteraceae; genus SELP01. The sequence goes on from NZ_SELP01000001.1 coordinate 856,769, forward strand.
CGTGCCTATGATATCTTCTCCCGCCTCCTGAAAGAGCGGATCATCTTCGTAAACGGCCCGGTCCACGATGGCATGGCCAGCCTGATCGTGGCCCAGCTTCTGCACCTCGAGGCGGAGAACCCGAAGAAAGAGATCAGCATGTATATCAACAGCCCCGGTGGTGTCGTCACCTCGGGCCTGTCGATCTATGACACGATGCAATACATCCGCCCGAAGGTGTCGACGCTGTGCATCGGGCAGGCGGCGTCGATGGGGTCGCTTCTGCTGACTGCGGGCGAAAGCGGGATGCGGTTTTCGCTGCCCAACAGCCGGATCATGGTGCACCAGCCGTCGGGCGGGTATCAGGGGCAGGCGACGGACATCATGATCCATGCCGAAGAAACGCTGAAGCTGAAGCGGCGCCTGAACGAGATCTATGTCAAGCATACCGGCCAGAAGCTGAAGGATGTCGAAGCGGCGCTTGAGCGCGACAATTTCATGGATCCCGAAGAGGCCAAGAAATGGGGCCTGATCGACGAGATCCTGACCAGCCGGGCCACCCCGGAAGAATAGGTTGCCATGCGGCCGTCCCGACAGCGGGGCGGCCACACCCCTGTGACAAAGTTGTGTTTTTGGCGTTGTAGCCCCCCGATGGCTGGCCTACTCTGGGGCCGACGACAGTCCGACCGAAACCAAACCGGCCCCCATGCCGCAAGAGGACCGAAATGGCGAATAACTCCGGCAGCGACAGCAAGAACACGCTTTATTGCAGCTTTTGCGGCAAGAGCCAGCACGAGGTGCGCAAGCTGATCGCGGGCCCGACCGTCTTCATCTGCGATGAATGTGTCGAGCTGTGCATGGACATCATCCGCGAAGAGACGAAATCCTCGGGGCTGAAGGCGACCGAAGGGGTTCCGACCCCGCGCGATATCTGTGATGTGCTGGACGACTATGTGATCGGCCAGTATCACGCCAAGCGGGTCCTGTCGGTTGCAGTTCACAACCACTACAAACGCCTGCATCATTCGTCGAAATCGGATATTGAACTGGCGAAGTCGAACATCCTGCTGATCGGCCCGACCGGCTGCGGCAAGACCCTTCTGGCGCAGACGCTGGCCCGTATTCTGGACGTGCCGTTCACCATGGCCGATGCGACCACCCTGACCGAGGCCGGTTACGTGGGCGAGGATGTGGAAAACATCATCCTCAAGCTGCTGCAGGCCAGCGAATACAATGTCGAACGGGCGCAGCGCGGCATCGTCTATATCGACGAGGTCGACAAGATCACCCGCAAGTCCGACAACCCCTCGATTACCCGTGACGTGTCGGGCGAAGGGGTGCAGCAGGCGCTTCTGAAGATCATGGAAGGCACCGTGGCCAGCGTTCCGCCGCAGGGCGGGCGCAAACATCCGCAGCAGGAATTCCTGCAGGTGGACACGACCAATATTCTGTTCATCTGCGGCGGGGCCTTCGCCGGTCTCGACAGGATCATCAGCCAGCGCGGCAAGGGCAGCGCCATGGGTTTTGGCGCCGATGTCCGCGATGTGGACGCCCGCAACGTGGGCGAGGTGTTCAAGGATCTGGAACCCGAAGACCTGCTGAAGTTCGGCCTGATCCCCGAATTCGTCGGCCGCCTGCCGGTGATCGCGACGCTGGAAGATCTGGACGAAGACGCGCTTGTCACCATCCTGACCGAACCGAAGAACGCACTGGTCAAGCAATACCAGCGCCTGTTCGAGATCGAGGATACCAAGCTGAGCTTTACCGATGACGCCCTGCGCGCCATTGCCCGCCGCGCGATCGAACGCAAGACCGGCGCCCGCGGGCTGCGGTCCATCATGGAAGACATCCTGCTGGATACCATGTTCGACCTGCCCGGCATGGACGGCGTGGAAGAGGTTGTGGTGAATGAAGAGGCCGTGGGCCCCGATTCCGCACCCCTGATGATCTTCGCCGAGGGCAAGAAGGAAAAAGAGGCGACGGCCGGCTAAGGTATCGTCCCTTTTCGACTGGCGGCCCCTTCGGGGGCCGTTTTCGTTCGGGGGGGGGCGGTGGGTTTAAACCCACCTTTCTTCAGGGGCGCTGGCCCTCTGGCCCGTGCCCGGGCCATTCACCCCGGAGTATTTGTGGCAAAATGAGAGTATAGGCGTAAGGTGGGTCTTGACCCACCGTGCCTGTGGGGCGGAGATCGGGGTTTCATGACTGTGCGCCATATTTCGACGGGATCGCCATTCGAGGAAAAGATCGGCTACAGCCGCGCGGTCGTCGCGGATGGCTGGGTCTTTGTCGCGGGCACCACCGGGTATGACTATGCGACCATGACCATGCCCGAGGATGTCACCGACCAATGCCGCAACGCGCTGGCCACCATTGGCCGCGCGCTGGAAGAGGCGGGAAGCGGGCTCGACCACGTTGTGCGCGTAACCTACATCCTGCCGGACAAGGCCGATTGGCTCGCCTGCTGGCCTGTCACCTCTGCCGCCTTCGCGCTGGCCCGACCGGCGGCGACGATGATCCAGGCGGGTCTGCAGGAACCCGAGATGAAGATCGAGATCGAGGTCACAGCCCGGGTTCCGTGACTTGCGGCGCAAATCCCCGCCCGTCCGGCCCGAACCGCCCTTTGGGCACTGGACCTTTGCGCCGCTCTGGTGCAAGAGAGGGGCAGACAAACGGAGACGACCCATGGGCCTGATGACCTTTGTAAAGCGGATCTTCACGTGGTGGGATGGGCAGACCATCGGCACCCAGCTGTTCACCTGGCGCAAGGGCGTCAAGGTCGGGCAGGATGCCGAGGGCAACATCTATTACAAGACCCGTGACGACAGCCGCCGCTGGGTGATCTACAATGGCGAGGTCGAGGGCAGCCGGGTTCCCGCCGACTGGCACGGCTGGCTGCACTGGACCTGGGACGAGGCGCCGACCGACAAGCCGCTGGCCCATAAGGTCTGGGAAAAGCCGCACCATGAAAACCTGTCCGGCACCGTGATGGCCTATGCGCCCAAGGGGTCGATCCGCCGCACCGACGGTCCGGCAGATCGCCGCGACTACGAAGCCTGGCAGCCCGAATAGGGCCCCCGCCGGTAACCGCGAGAGGGCCGGGTAAATGCGTGAAAACACGACAGAAGTGATCATCGGGGCGCTGGTTCTGGCGGTCGCGGGCGGCTTTCTGGCCTATGCCGCGCGGTCCACGGGATTTTCGACTGGTGGGTCTGACAATTACGATCTTGTCGCGTCGTTCCGGTCGGCCGAGGGCGTGTCGCTGGGCGTGGACGTGCGCATGTCCGGCGTCAAGGTGGGCAGCGTGACCGCGCTGGCCCTGAACCCGGAAACCTTCCGGGCTGATGCAACGCTTAGCCTGCGGTCGGATATCCCGGTGCCCACTGACAGCACCGCCATCGTCCAGACCGAAAGCCTGCTGGGCGGCACATTTGTCGAGCTGGTTCCCGGCGGATCCTTCGACAACTATCAGGCGGGCGATGTGATCCTGGATACTCAGGGCGCGGTCAGCATCGTGAACCTTCTGGCGAAATTCGCGGCCGGAGGGTCGGAGGAATGATCCGCCGCTTGGCCCTTGCCTTGTCCCTTGCGGCCACGCCGATCTGGGCCGAAACCGTGGCGAATGCCCCGCAGGGCGAACTGCGGGTGCTGGACAAGATCACGGGGCAGGTCACGGACCTGACCCTTGCGGCCGGGGAGACCCGCGAGGTGGGCCACCTGCTGATCCGCCTGTCCGAATGCCGCTATCCGGTCGAAAACCCGTCGGGCAACGCCTATGGCGAATTGACCATCACCTACCGTGACCAGCTGAGCCCGGCGTTTCAGGGCTGGATGATCGCCTCGGCCCCGGCGCTGAACGCGATGGACCATCCGCGCTATGACGTTTGGATACTGCGCTGTATCACGTCCTGAGGGGCGGGAACGGCTCCGGCCCGGTCAAAATCTGCAGTCACGTTCAACGCTTCGGCAAGCCGGCGGCGGTAGTCGGCCCGGCTGATCTCGACCGCGCCAAGGCTGGCGAGATGCTTGGTGATGAACTGCGTGTCGAACAGTGTGAAGCCGCCCAGCCGCAGCCGGTCGATCAGGTAGGCCAGACCGACCTTTGACGCATCCGTGGCCCGGCTGAACATGCTTTCGCCGAAGAATGCCCCGGCAAGGGCGACGCCATAGACCCCACCGACAAGATTGTCGCCTTTCCAGACTTCGACCGAATGGGCGTATCCGCGGTCGTGGAGCGCCTGATAAAGGTCAAAGATCGCGTCGTTGATCCAGGTTTCCGGACGGTCGGCACAGCCGGTCAGAACGCCGGTGAAATCCTGATCGAAGGTGATGGCGTAGTCGCCCCGTCGCATCCGCCGCACAAGGCTGCGCGAGATGTGAAATCCGTTCAGGGGGAAGATGCCGCGCCGCTTTGGGTCGACCCAGAACACCTCGGGGTCGTCGCGCCCCTCGGACATGGGAAAGACCCCTGCCGCATAGGCATGGAGCAGCAGTTCCGGGGTCAGGATCGGGCCGTCGTCGCGCATGGGCCAAGGCCTATCCGATCTGGGGCAGGCGGCCAACGAAAAAGGCCCGGGCGGGGTGCCCGGGCCTTTCCAACTTTCGCAATCCGCTACCCGAAGGTGCGGTCGAGCCATTTTTCCAGCCAATGGATGTTGTAATCCCCGGTCTGAACGTCCGGTTCGGCCAGAAGCGCGTGGAACAGCGGCACTGTGGTGTCGATCCCGTCGACGATCAATTCCCCAAGTGCGCGCTGAAGCCGGGCCAGCGCCTCGGGCCGGTCGCGTCCGTGGACGATCAGTTTGCCGATCAGACTGTCGTAATAGGGCGGGATCTTGTAGCCGTCATAAAGCGCCGAATCCATCCGCACTCCCAGACCGCCGGGGGCGTGATACTGGGTGATCTTGCCGGGGCAGGGGGCAAAGTTCGGAAGCCGTTCGGCGTTGATCCGCACCTCGATCGCGTGGCCGTTGATCTTCAGATCGTCCTGGCTGAACGACAGCTTGTTGCCTGCGGCCACGAGGATCTGTTCGCGCACGAGGTCCTGGCCGAAGATTGCTTCGGTAACCGGGTGTTCCACCTGCAGGCGGGTGTTCATTTCGATGAAATAGAACTCGCCATCCTCGTAGAGGAATTCGACGGTGCCCGCGCCGGAATAGCCCATCTTGCCGATGGCGTTGGCGCAGATCTCGCCGATGCGCTTGCGCTCTTCGGGGGAAATGCAGGGCCCGGGGGCCTCTTCAAAGACCTTCTGGTGACGGCGCTGAAGCGAACAGTCGCGTTCGCCCAGATGGACGCCGCCGCCCTGTCCATCACCAAAGACCTGAATCTCGATATGACGGGGCCGCTGGAGATATTTCTCCATATAGACCTCGTCATTGCCAAAGGCGGCCTTGGCCTCGGACCGGGCAGTGGTAAAGGCACTTTCCAGCGACTTCTCGTTCTCCGCGACTTTCATCCCGCGGCCACCGCCACCGGCGGTTGCCTTGATGATGACCGGATAGCCCATGTCGGCCGCGGCCTTCTTGGCGGCGGCAAGGTTGGCCACGCCGCCCTCGGATCCGGGAACGACCGGAATGCCCAGTTCCTTGGCGGTTTCCTTGGCGGTGATCTTGTCGCCCATCATGCGGATATGTTCCGCCGAGGGGCCGATGAAGGTCAGGCCGTGGTCTTCGATCGCCTGCACAAAGGCCGCGTTTTCAGACAGGAAGCCGTATCCGGGGTGGATCGCCTGCGCGCCGGTGATTTCGGCTGCCGACAGAACCGCCGGGAAGGACAGATAGGATTGGGCCGACGAGGGCGGCCCGATGCAGACGGCCTCGTCGGCCATGCGCACGTGCATGGCGTCGGAATCGGCCGTGGAGTGAACCGCGACGGACTTGATGCCCATCTCGCGGCAGGCGCGGATCACGCGCAGCGCGATCTCGCCCCGGTTCGCAATGAGAATTTTGTCGAACATCCGCGTCCCCGGCCTATTCGATGATCATCAGCGGCGCACCGTATTCGACCGGGCTACCGTCTTCGACCAAAAGCCGCTTGACCGTGCCGGACTTGGGCGCGGGAATGTGGTTCATGGTCTTCATCGCTTCAATGATCAGAAGCGTATCGCCTTCCGACACCTTCGCGCCGACGGCGGCAAAGGCGGCGGCGCCCGGTTCGGGCGACAGGTAGACAGTGCCGACCATGGGCGAGGTGACCGCGCCGGGGTGGCTTGCCGGATCGTCGCTGGCCGCAGCGGCAGGGGCCGCGGGCGCCGCAGCCGCGGGGGCGGCGGCGGGCGCGGCCATGGGGGCGGCGGCAGGCATGCTGACCTGTGTCACAATGTTGTTGTGGCGGCTGACAGTGACGTTCAGCCGGTCGTTTTCACCGTAGTCCCGTTTGACCTGAAGTTCGGTCAGATCGTTTTCACGCAGCAGTTCGGCCAGCGCCTTGATGAAGTTCACGTCGCTGTCATGACTGTTCTTGTTGCTCATGTCCTGTCCTCGGCAAGTTGCCCGTATCAACCCGGATCACTCCGGTCCTGCCACAACGGCAGGCAAAAGTCATCCCGTGGCTTATAGGGCATGCCGAAACAGGTGGAAAGCGGGGAGGGCGAAATTGCCTGACCTAGGGTCAGGTCTCCGTCTCCTCGGCCTTCGGGGCCAGTGCGCCGGGGGCGCGTTCGGGCAACATGGCGATCCCGTAGGGTTTCAGAACCCGTTCGGGGGCCTGCGGGGCCGGCATGTCCGCGGTGCCATCATCGTCGGTCGCGCGCGGCGGCAGATTCGCTTGCTGCACAAGGCCGATCTGGCTGGTCGCCGGGGCAATGGGCGCCGGAATATCCGGCCGCGGATTGCGCGACAACGCAGCGCTGTCGGCGCTGGGCCGCTGGTCGGCCACGTGTTGCGGGGCCTGAGCCTGCGGGGCCGGGACATGCGGCACCGGCGCGGAAAGGTTCGTGATCTCCATCTTAGGCTCCATCCTGACGACAGAGCCCCCACCGATCCCGATCCTAGCGAAACGCGGTTGTCAGGGGGTTAATATCCCCAAGATTCGCAGCTGATGGTTAATGCCGGTTGAACCACTTCCCCTTCGCGGCGCACCTTCCCAATATGACCGGATCGTCGACACAGAAGGAACGGGCGCTGCTGGCCTATCTTGCGGCGGGGGCCCGGTTGGGGGACCGGGCGGCGCTGGACCGGCTGTGCCGTCTCCTGCATCCGATCATGCTGGCCCATGCGACCCGGCTTTTGCAGGATCGCGAAGGCGCGCGGGACGCGGCGCAATCGGCCCTTGCCGATGTGATCCGCGCCTTGCCCAGCCTGCGCGATCCGGGCGCGGTCCTGCCCTTCGCCCTGCGGATCACCGCCCGCCGGGTGGCGCGGGTGATCGGGCATCGGCAACGGGACCGGCGCCTGACACGCGATTGGGCGCGAGAGGCCGATACGGACGTGCCGCCGACCGGACCCGAGGCGGCCGATGCCCGCGCGGTACGGGCGGCGCTGGCGCAATTGTCCCCCGACCACCGGGCAACGATTGCCCTGTTTTACCTGCATGACATGACCGTGGCCGAGGCCGCAGCGGCGCTGGATGTGCCGCCCGGCACGGTCAAAACCCGATTGATGCACGCCCGCGCGAAACTGCGCGATATCCTTGGAGGACCTGAAGATGACCGACCGACTTGACGACCTGATCCGCGACGCGCTGGAGGCGGAGGAGCGGGACATTCTGAGAGACACAGAGGAACTGGGCTATTTCGCGCTGGGCCTGTCCCAATTCCGGGGCAAACTGGGCTGGGTGACCTGGGTGGTGATGATCGTTCAGGGGGCAATGTTCCTTGGCGGCGTCTGGTGCGCGATCCGGTTTTTCGCCGCGACCGATGCGCTGACCGCCCTGCATTGGGGGGTGCCCGCCGCGGTCTTGATGCTGGCGGCGACCACACTGAAACTCAGCCTCATGCCACAAATGCAGGCCGACCGGATTCTGCGCGAACTCAAGCGGGTGGAACTGATGATCCTGTCGCGCGGCTAGGCCATCGCGCGATAGCCCTGCGCCGCCGTCCGGATCGCGTTTAACTGGTTGGGCACCAGCCGCCCTTCGGGCGCGTCCGGACCCGATGCGGCGAGGGAGGCCTGCACGACCGAGGCCAGCGATACGGTGCTGGCCGGGCCGGGGGACGGACGCCCGTCATTGGTCGAGGCACCGCGCAGCATCTGGTCCTGTCGGTCGGACAGGCTTTCGGCGGCAACCGGCGACACGGGTCGGCTGCCGGGGAACCCGATGGGCGAGGGAAGTTGAGATACGAGCATCTTTCAGTCCTGATCAGAATCGCGCCCCCGCCCGATTTGCGGGGCTTTTTAGACAAATCCGATTTTGGGGAAAGAAGAACCGCGCAGGCTGGTTAACGCCCCAGAAAAAAGGGGCCCGGAACACCGGGCCCCTGAGGGGAGAGATACCTTTGCGGGGATCAGCCCCGGTTCTTGATCAGGTCATCCACAACCGACGGATCGGCAAGAGTCGACGTATCGCCAAGGCTGCCAAAGTCGTTCTCGGCGATCTTGCGCAGGATGCGGCGCATGATCTTGCCCGACCGGGTCTTGGGAAGGCCCGGGGCCCATTGGATCACGTCGGGGCTGGCGATCGGGCCGATTTCCTTGCGGACCCAGTTGCGCAGCTCGACCTTCAACTCGTCGGTATATTCCTCGCCGTCCATCAGGGTGACATAGCAGTAGATGCCCTGACCCTTGATCTCATGCGGGAAACCGACAACGGCGGCCTCGGACACGGCCTTGTGGGCGACAAGCGCGCTTTCGACCTCGGCGGTGCCCATGCGGTGGCCCGAGACGTTGATCACATCATCGACCCGGCCGGTGATCCAATAGTCGCCATCGGCGTCGCGGCGGCAGCCATCCCCGGCAAAGTAATAGCCTTTGTAGTCCGAGAAATAGGTCTTCACGAAGCGGTCATGGTCGCCGTAGACGGTGCGCATCTGCCCGGGCCAGCTGTCCTTGATGCACAGCACGCCTTCGCAGGCGACCTCGGCGATTTCCTGGCCCGTCTGCGGTTCAAGAACCACCGGTTGCACCCCGAAGAAGGGCTTCATCGCAGCACCCGGTTTGGCCGCATGTGCGCCGGGCAGGGGGGTCATCATGTGGCCGCCGGTTTCGGTCTGCCACCAAGTGTCAACGATGGGGCAGGTCCCCTTGCCGACAACCTCGTTATACCAGTTCCAGGCCTCGGGGTTGATCGGTTCGCCGACCGACCCCAGCACCTTGAGCGACGACAGGTCGTATTTCTCGACCGGCTCGGACCCGTGGGCCATGAGCGCGCGGATCGCAGTGGGGGCGGTGTAGAACTGGTTCACCTTGTGCTTTTCGCAGACCGCCCAGAACCGGCCAACGTCCGGGTAGGTGGGCACGCCTTCGAACATCAGGGTGGTCGCGCCATTGGCCAGCGGACCATAGACGATATAGCTGTGACCGGTGACCCAGCCCACGTCGGCGGTGCACCAGTAGATATCGCCGTCATGATAGTCGAACACGTATTCATGGGTCATCGCGGCCCAGACAAGGTAGCCGCCGGTGCAATGCTGCACGCCCTTCGGCGCCCCGGTCGAGCCGGAGGTGTAGAGGATGAACAGCGGGTCTTCGGCGTTCATCGCTTCCGGCGCGCAATCGGTCGAGGCATGGACCATCAGCGTGTGATAGGGGTGATCGCGCCCCTCTTTCATCGGCACATCGGCGCCGGTGCGTTCAACGACCAGAACCTGCGTGTCGCCGCAGATGTCCAGCGCCTTGTCGACATTGGCCTTCAGCGGCGTGTTGCGGCCGCCGCGCGGGGCCTCGTCAGCGGTCACGATCAGCGATGCCTTGCAACCGTCCACGCGGGCGGCCAGCGCCTCGGGCGAGAAGCCGGCGAAAACGATGGAGTGGATCGCGCCGATCCGGGCGCAGGCCAGCATGGCATAGGCGGCCTCGGGGATCATCGGCATGTAAAGAACGACACGGTCGCCTTTGCCCACACCAAGCGATTTGTAGACATTGGCCAGCTTGTTCACCTGCTCGGACAGCTCCAGATAGGTGATGTGCTTGGAAATGCCGGGATCGTCGCTTTCCCAGATGATCGCGGTCTGGTCGCCACGGGTGGCGAGATGCCGGTCGATACAGTTGGCCGAAACGTTCAGTTCCCCGTCTTCGAACCATTTGATCGACACATCGGGGTAGCCGAAGTTGACGTTCTTCACCTTGGTGAAGGGCTTGATCCAGTCGATCCGCTGACCATGTTCGGCCCAGAACGCGTCCGGATCCGCGATAGAGGCCGCATACATCGCGTCGTATTTCTCGGCGGTGATATGGGCGTTGGCGACGAAATCGGCCGAGGGCGGATAGGTCTTGCTCTCGCTCATTTGGAAACTGTCCTTCCGGTCTTGAATGGTGTTGGCCCGGACGCGCGCGGGTGGCGCAGCCGGGCAGGGTGGCTCAGATGGCCAGATACTTCGCCCGAAGCGCGTCGTCTTCAAGCACTTCTTTCGCAGAGCCGTCAAAGACGACCGATCCGGTATCGAGGATCACCGCCCGGTCGGCCAGCTTCAGCGCGGCCACGGCGTTCTGTTCGACGATGACGGTGGTGATCCCCTGATCGCGGATGATGCCAAGGGTCTTGGCGATTTCCTGCACGATCACAGGCGCCAGCCCTTCGTAGGGTTCGTCCAGCAGAAGCACCTTGATGTCACGGACCAGCGCGCGGGCGATGGCCAGCATCTGCTGTTCGCCGCCCGACAGGGTCACGCCTTCCTGCTTGCGCCGTTCGCGCAGGCGCGGGAACAGGTCATAGACCCGGTCAATCGACCAGCCCTTGGGCGGGGCGATCTGCGCCAGTTGCAGGTTTTCCTCGACCGTCAGGCCGGGAATGATCCGCCGGTCTTCAGGGACCAGCGCGATGCCCGCTTGCGCCGCCTGCCACGCCTTCATGTCGTGCAGCGGCTGGTGGTCGAGCCAGATTTCCCCGTGGGTCAGGGCAGGGTCGTCCAGACGGGCGATGGTCCGCAGGGTCGAGGTCTTGCCCGCGCCGTTGCGGCCCAGAAGGGCAAGGATCTCGCCCTCATGGATGTCAAAGCTGACGCCCTGAACAATGTAGCTTTCGCCGTAGTAAGCCTGCACGTCCCAGACCGATAGGTATTTGGGATGGGTTGCGGCCATGTTGGTATTGGGTGCTGCGTTCATCTTTCGGGCCTCCCTCAGACCTGCGCCTCGCCAAGATACGCTTCGCGCACCTTGGGATGGCCCTTGATGTTGTCCGGCGTGTCTTCGACCAGCGGGGTGCCCTGCGCCAGCACGGTGATCCGTTCGGCAAGGCTGAAGACCACGTTCATGTCGTGTTCGATGATCGCCATGGTCAGGCCCCGCTTGACGCGGATGTCCTTCAGCAACTGGATCGTCGCCTCGGTATCGGCACGGGCCATACCGGCGGTCGGTTCGTCCAGCAGAAGAAGGCGCGGTTCCTGCACAAGGCACATGGCCATTTCCAACCGGCGCTTGTCGCCCCGGCTCATCGACGCGGCATGCATGTTCAGCTTGTCGAGCATGTTCACGTCTTCAAGAATCGCCTCGGCCTTTTCGCGAATGTCCTTTTCGGCGGCCACCGTTTCATAGGCGTGCATCCGGAAAGCCCCGTCGCGCTTGGCAAAGCAGGGGATCATGACGTTTTCGATGACCGTCAGGTCGCCGAAAATCTCGGGGGTCTGGAACACCCGCGAAATCCCCATCTGGTTGATCTCATGCGGCTTGCGCCCCAGAACCGAATTGCCGTCGAACATGACCGACCCGCTGTCGGGGATCAGTTTGCCCACCAGCACGTTCAGCAGGGTGGACTTGCCCGCGCCGTTCGGCCCGATGATGGCGTGGCAGGTGTTTTCCTGCACGCTGAGGTTCACGTCCCCCAGGGCCTGCAGCCCGCCGAAGCGCTTGTTGACGCCTTTGACTTCAAGAATACCCATCGGTCTTCCTCCTTATTCGGCAGGCTTGGTGGTTTCGTCGGCGGCGGTTTCCCGGCCCGACTTGCGCCGGACCCAGCGGGCGATCCGCTGCCCCCCTTCGACCAGACCACCGGGTAGGGCGATCACGACGATCATGAACATCAGGCCAAGGGTCAGGTGCCAGCCTTCGCCGACGAAGCGGGCGAAGAACCAGACAACGATGTCCTCAAGCCCGTCCGGCAGCCAGCCAAACCAGCCGTGCAGGACGCTCTCGTTGATCTTGGAGAAGATGTTCTCGGCGTATTTGATGAAGCCAGCACCGATGACCGGGCCCATCAGCGTGCCGACGCCACCCATGATGGTCATCAGAACGACCTCGCCCGATGCGGTCCACTGCATCCGTTCTGCCCCGGCAAGCGGGTCCATCGCGGCCAGCAGACCACCGGCCAGACCGGCATACATGCCCGAGATCACGAAGGCAGCAAGGGTGTAGGGGCGCGAGTTCAGGCCTGTATAGCTCATCCGGGTCTGGTTCGACTTGATCGCGCGCAGCATCATGCCAAAGGGCGAGCGGAAGATGCGCAGCGACAGGTAGAAGCCAAGAATCGCGATGACGGCACAGAAGTAGTAGCCGATGTTGAAGGTGAAGTCCCAAGGGCCCACGTTCGCGGTCCAACTGGCGTTCATGTCCAGCCCGAACAGGGTCGGGACCGGAAGCGAACCACCTTCGGGCGCACTGTCAAGAATGCGCGGGTCGGACAGCGTCAGCTGAAGCCCGGTTTCCCCGTTGGTGATCGGGGTAAACACCGAATAGGCCAGACGATAGGACATCTCCGCGAAGGCCAGCGTCAGGATCGAGAAGTAGATCCCCGACCGCCGCAGCGAGATGTAGCCGATCACCAGCGCGAAGAGACCCGATACGATGGTGGCGAGGATGATCGCCGGAAGGACGTTCATCGACAGAAGCTTGAACATCCAGACCGCGGCGTAGGAGCCCACCCCGAGGAAGGCAGCGTGCCCGAAGGAGAGGTAGCCCGTCAGGCCGAACAGGATGTTGAACCCGATCGCCATCAGCCCGTAGATCGCGAACCGCTGCATCAGCGCCGGGTAGCCCGCGTTGAACTGGGCCAGCCCGCTTTCGGACGGGAAGGGGTTAAGAAGGATCGGCGTAAGAAGCGTCAGCGCCACGACGATCAGCAGGAATTTGGTGTCTTTTTGCGACAGACCGAACATGGCTTAGTCCTCCATCACGCCCTTGCGGCCCATAAGGCCCCGAGGACGGGTCAGCAGAATGACGATTGCGACGAGGTAGATGATGACCTGGTCGATACCGGGGATGAGCGATTTCACCTCGTTCATCGAGGCGAAGGACTGCAGGATGCCCAGAAGGAACCCTGCGGCGACGGCACCGGGCAGCGAGCCCATGCCGCCGACCACGACGACCACGAAGCTGAGCACGAGGAAGTCCATCCCCATATGGTAGTTGGGCGACAGGATCGGCGTGTACATGACACCCGCAAGACCCGCGACCGCGGCGGCGATGCCGAACATCAGCGTGAACCGCTTGTCGATGTCGATGCCCAGAAGACCCACGGTTTCCCGGTCGGCCATGCCTGCCCGGACCACCATCCCGAAGGTGGTGAATTGCAGGAAGGCGAAGACACCGGCAATGACGAAGGCCGAGAAGAAGAAGTAGATCAGACGCCAGACCGGATAGGCGATGGCCTGAGTCAGCTGCACCGTGCCCTGATAGTCGGACGGGGCAGGGGTCTGGATCGGGTTGGCGCCAAAGAAGTAGCGGATGAATTCCTGCAACACGATGGCAAGGCCGAAGGTCACAAGGATCTGGTCGGCGTGGGGACGCTTGTAGAAATGCTTGATCAGACCGCGCTCCATGGCCCAGCCGATCAGCATCATCACCGGAATGGTCGCGATGATGGCGAGGGGGACCGACCAGTCGATCAGGGTGGTACCCGCACCTTCGCCGAACCAGCCTTCGACATAGGGCACCTGAACCTTCAGCGGATTGCCCAGAAAGTCGGTCTGGGTTTCATCGACCACCTCGTAGGACAGGCTGAACAGCCGTTGCATGGTCACGGCACAGAAGGCGCCGATCATGAACAGCGCCCCGTGGGCGAAGTTCACCACGCCAAGGGTGCCGAAAATAAGTGTAAGGCCCAGCGCGATCAGCGCATAGGCCGAGCCCTTGTCGAGCCCATTGAGAATTTGCAGTAGGATTGCGTCCATCGTCCCCGCCCCTCAGTGATGGGTTTGGTCAGGTTTCCGATCAGGCGGCCAGAGGGCCATGCTCTTGCGGAAAGAAGGGGACCTGGCCGCATCAGCGGCGGCCAGGTCCGGTCGGCGTTTACGCGCCGTCGTTGCATTCACCCAGGTCGCCACCGGCGAACATCGGGTGATCGGGTTCGTACATGACCTGCTCGACCGGGGTAACTTCCACGATTTCCAGCGTGTCGTACTCGTTGGTCGGGTTGTCGCGGCCTTTCATGACCAGCACGTCCTTGAAGCACTGGTGGTCGGCGCCGCGATACAGGGTCGGGCCGTTGCCCATGCCGTCGAATTCGAAGTCCTCGAGGGCTTCGGCAACCGCACAGGGGTTGAACGACCCGGCGCGGGTCACGGCGTCTGCGTACAGAAGGGTCTGCACATAGCAGGTGTGGGCCGAGCCCGACGGCGGACGGCCGTACTTTTCGCCGAACGACCGGACGAACGCCTGGGTCCCGGCATCCTGAAGCTGCCAGTTCCAGTTCATCGAACCGAACACGCCCTGGATGTTGGAGCCTGCACCAGCGGCCATCAGTTCCGAGTAGAGCGGAACGATGATGGTGAAGTCCTTGCCGTTGACCTGCTTGTCACGCAGACCGAACTGAACGGCTTGGGTCAGCGAGTTGACCATGTCCCCGCCGTAGTGGTTCAGGATCAGCGTATCGGCACCCGAGTTCAGAACCGGCGCGATGTAGGACGAGAAGTCGCCAGCGCCGACCGGGGTCAGCACGTTCTGGACGGTTTCCCAGCCAAGGGCCTCGGTCGAGGCCGCGATCGATTCCTGCTGGGTCCAGCCCCAAGTGTAGTCGGCGGTCAGGTGATAGGCACGGCGGTCGTTGCCGTATTCCTTTTCCAGCACCGGGCCCAGCGCAGCGCCGGACATGTAGCCGTTGAAGAAGTGACGGAAGCCGTTCGCCTTCTTGTCCTTGCCGGTGGTGTCGTTCGAGTGGGTCAGACCGGCCATGAAGATGATGCCGGCCTCTTGGCAGAGACCCTGCACGGCGATGGCCACGCCCGAGGACGAGCCGCCGTTGATCATCACAACGCCGTCTTTCTGGATCATCGACTGGGCCGAGGCACGGGCCACGTCCGACTTGGTCGCGGTGTCACCGGTCACGAACTGGACCTGCTTGCCAAGAATGCCGTCGCCGCCAAGCGCCTTCGACGAGAAGGTGTTCAGCATGCCGCCGTCGCCGATCCCGTTCAGGTGTTCGACAGCGAGTTCCTGCGCGCGCAGTTCGTCAAGGCCTTCTTCGGCGTAGGGGCCGGTTTGCGGCACGTTGAAGCCGAAAGTCACCGTCGAACCGGTCGGTTCGTTGGTGAATGCGGCAGCGGACGAGCCGGTGAAGATGGTCGGCAGCGCCAGACCGGCGCCAGCAACGGCCCCGGACTTCAGAACGCCACGGCGCGAATAGTTGGTTTTGGACATTTAATCCCTCCCTTGGATGGAACGTGACCGGAAGGGCCTCCACACCCTCGGCCGATCACGCGCATTTTTACAATGCTTCCCCATTATCGGTCCGGGTTCGAAAATTTCGCAACAACCCTCTCTGAACGAACGATTTTTTTGTAAAGACTTACACAATACGATTGTGTACATTGTAAAAATATTTTCGCCGCAATGCGGGAAGCTCATGAAAATGTTACCGGAATCCCGATGACTGGACGTCAACTGACCGGCACCCGTATCCGTGAACGGCGCATTGACGTCGGAATGCGACAAACGGCGTTAGCGCAAGCAGTCGGCATATCCGGGTCCTACCTGAATCTGATCGAACACAACCGGCGCAGAATCGGCGGCCGCCTCTTGAACGAGATCGCCCGCGCGCTGGATGTCGACCCGGCCCAACTGACATCGGGCGCGGAAAGCGCGGTTCTCGATCAGCTGCGCGTCGCCGCCAGCGCGGACCCTGACGCCGGGGCCGAACTGGCGCGGGCGGAAGAGTTCGCAGGCCGGTTTCCGGGCTGGGCGGCGCTGGCGGCGGGGCAAGCGCGTCGGATCGACATGCTGGAATCCCGGGTCGCCGCACTGACTGACAGATTGGCCCATGATCCACAGCTTGCGACCTCTCTGCATCAGGTGATTTCGGCGGTGACCTCGATCCGGTCGGCGGCCTCGATCCTTGCCGGGGCGGATGAGCTTGACCACGATTGGCAGAACCGGTTCCACCGCAACATCTATGAAGACAGCCAGCGTCTGGCCGACAGCAGTCGCGCGCTGGTGCGGTTCCTTGATATGCCCGAGGATCAGGGCGGGGCAGCGCTGACGCCTGTGGAAGAGGTCGAACAATGGCTGGACGGGCAGGGGTGGCATCTGCCCGCGATCGAGGAGGCCGCAGCGACGGGCGCAGACCCGGGCGAAGCGGTTTCGGCGCTGGTCAAAGGGGCGGGGCTGGCCAGCCCGGCGGCATCGACGATGTTGTCATCCTATCTGACACGGGCGCTGGCCGATGCGCGGCTGCTGCCGTTGACGACAATTACCCAGCTTTTGGCGGCGACCCGCGACCCCGCCGAACTGGCCGCCCGCGCGGGCGTGCCGTTCGATGTCGTCTTGCGGCGGTTGGCGGTGCTGCCGGCGGGCGTGTTGGGGCATACGCCGGGACTGGTCATCGCGGATGCCGCGGGGGCTATCGGCCTGCAACGCGCGGGCGTTGCGGTAGCGCTGCCCCGGGGCGGGGTGGCCTGTCCGCTCTG
Organism: Loktanella sp. IMCC34160; assembly: GCF_004145845.1. GTDB lineage: Bacteria > Pseudomonadota > Alphaproteobacteria > Rhodobacterales > Rhodobacteraceae > SELP01. Next base: position 873,675 of record NZ_SELP01000001.1, read on the forward strand.
GCCGATCTTCGGTGCGCTGGGCCAACCCGGTCAGCCGATCCGCGCCACGGTCGTTCTGCCGGGGGACCCGGTCCAGCACGTCCAGTGTTTCGCCATCGCCACACGGCGCGGGCCACCGCGGTTCGACGCGCCACCGGTGATCGAGGCGGTGATGGTTTTTTGGCCCAGATCCGCCCCCAGCGACTCCGGTGGGGCGGGCGTTGTGCCGGTGGGGACCAGTTGCCGGATTTGCCCACGCGGCGACTGCGCCTATCGGCGTGAACCGTCGATCCTGCCCGAGGTCGGTTTGGGCTGAGGCGGCGGGGCACGCCTGCCGGGCGGTAAGGGACGCGGCCCATACGGGGGCCGCGCCAAACGTCAGTTGATCGTCGCCATCGCCACCATGCCCGCCTCTGCATGGCCCGGGATCTCACAGGAAATCTGGACCGGCTCGTCGGTTGTCTGCACAGGCACGAAGAACCATTCGACGGTCTGGCCGGGGCCAACTTCGACCTCGCGGATGGTACCCTTGACCTCGGTCACAAGGTTGCCATCGGCATCCGATACCTCGATCTTGCGGGTGAAGATCCGTTCGACCATTTCGTTCAGGCTGAGTTCGTGAACGATTTCGTCCGAATTGGTGAGGACGAGAACGTAGGCCTGCCCGGTAACAAAGGTATATTCGGCAGGGGCGAAAAACATGCCGTCGGCATTGCTGCCCATCTCCAGCGGAACTTCAATCACATTGGCCCGGCTCAGGTCGCCTTCGGCCCGTCCGGGACCAGCCGCGAAGGCGGCCGCGGCGGCAAGGGCAACCAGGGTGAGGGAACGTGTCATGTCGTGTCTCCTTTGGGTGACTGCGCAATGGTGCGCATTCTGAATCTTAGGCGCCTTTGGGTGTCTGCGCCTTGATCTGACCCCGGACGCCGATCCGGGGCCAACCGGTGTTGCCCCCGTGCGTGCCCTGCGACGTCAGAGGTTTTGACACGCTGCGGCTTTGCGGGGATAGTTAACCGGCGCCCGCAACAGACCGGTTGAACCGGCGTCGGCGGGGTGCGGCCTTGGGAGGGGCAGGCGGAATGGCCAGAGGGATGGGCAAGCGCGTTCTCTTGATCGAGGACGAGCCGAATATCATTGAGGCGATCAGTTTCATCCTGTCGCGCGACGGGTGGACGGTGCACACGCATTCGGACGGGGAAACCGCCAATGACCGGATCAAGGCGACGCCGCCGGACGTGGTGATCCTTGACGTGATGCTGCCGGGCAAGTCCGGCTACGACATCCTGCGTGACCTGCGCGCCGATCCGGCAACCGCTGCCCTTCCGGTTCTGATGCTGACCGCGCGGGGACAGACCCGCGACAGGGAACTGGCCGAACAATTGGGCGCCAGCGAATTCATGGTCAAACCCTTCTCGAACGAGGAAGTGCTGGCGCAGGTCCGCACCCTGGCCGGCGGCTGACGGGCGGCGCATGGGCCGATCCCCGAAACCCCAGACCTTTCTTGCCCGCGCGAGCTATCGCCAGCGCCGGTTGCGGGATGCGGCGAAGGTCCTGCCGATTGTCGGGGGGCTGCTGTTTATGGCGCCGCTTCTGTGGCCGCGAGAAGCGGTGGCCGAGGGCGGCAACGGAACCTCTCATGCGATCCTCTATCTGTTCGGGGTCTGGACCGCGCTGATCGTCGTCGCCTTTGTGCTGGCCCGGATCATCCGGCCGACAGAGGATGACGACATCCAGCAACCGCCGGAACAGTCGCCGGGCAGCGGGCCCCAGGCCGGGGGGCGTTGATGGTATCCTTCAACCTGCTGATCGCCGTCGCCTTGGTCTATGTGGCCTTCCTGTTCATCATTGCCTTTGCTGCCGAACGCCGGGCAGAGCGGGGGCGGGAAGGGTGGCTTCGGTCCCCGATGATCTACACCCTGTCACTGTCGATCTATTGCACCGCATGGACCTTCTATGGCGCGGTCGGCTATGCCGCCCGGTCGGGGCTTGAATACCTGACCATCTATCTTGGGCCCTCGCTGGTGATGATCGGCTGGTGGTGGATCCTGCGCAAACTGGTGCGGATCGGGCGCAGCCAGCGGATCACCTCGATCGCCGACCTGATCTCGTCCCGGTTCGGGAAATCGACGCCGATCGGGGTTCTGGTCACGCTGGTCGCGGTTGCGGCGGCGACCCCCTATCTTGCGCTTCAGCTTCAGTCGGTGACCCTGTCCTTTGCTGTCTTTGCCGAAGGGTCGGGGCAGGTCTGGGGCGAACAGGAACTGGCGTCGGCGGCCCTTTGGGTTGCCATCGGGCTGGCGGTTTTCACGGTCATCTTCGGCACCCGGAACCTTGACGCGAACGAACGCCACCACGGGATCGTCATGGCCATCGCGGTCGAGGCGGTGGTCAAGCTGTGCGCCCTTGTCGCCGTGGGCGTCTTCGTGGTCTGGGGGCTGGCCGGGGGCGTGGGCCGCACGCTGGACCTGATCGACGCCTCGCCCATCTCTGACTGGACGCAGCCGGGCGGGCGCTGGGTCGGGCTGACGTTCCTTGCCGCCGCCGCCTTTCTTTGCCTGCCGCGGATGTTTCAGGTGCTCGTGGTGGAAAACGCCGATGAACGGCACATGGCAACGGCAAGCTGGGCTTTCCCGCTCTACCTGATGTTGATGAGCCTTTTCGTGGTGCCCATCGCTGTCGTCGGGCTGAACCTGTTGCCCGCCGGATCGAACCCGGACCTTTTCGTGCTGACGGTGCCCCTTGCCGAAGGGCGCAACGGGCTGGCGATCTTTTCCTTCCTCGGTGGGTTTTCCAGCGCAACCTCGATGGTGATCGTGTCGACGATCGCGCTTGCCACCATGGTGTCGAACCACATCGTTGTCCCGATCTGGCTGTCCAGCCGCGGCACGGGCGCGATGGTGTCGGGCGATGTGCGCGGGGTGGTGATCATGGCCCGCCGCCTGTCGATCATGGGGGTGCTGTTTCTGGGCTACCTCTACTATCGCCTGTCGGGCGGAGGAGAGGCGCTTGCCGCCATCGGCCTGATTTCCTTTACCGGGGCGGTGCAGGTACTGCCCGCGATGCTGGTCGGGGTGTTCTGGCGCGGAGCGACCCGCTGGGGTGCTGCGTCTGGCCTTGTGCTGGGTTTTGCGGTTTGGATGTGGTCGCTGTTCCTGCCGTCCTTTGGGGCGGATGCGATCATTCCGCATTCGGTGATGGCCAACGGCCCGTTCGGGATCGAATGGCTGCGACCGCAGGCGTTTTTCGGGATCGACGGGATCGACCCGGTGATCCACGCGGTGATGTGGTCGCTCTTGCTGAATACCGGGGCGCTGTTCCTCGGCTCGATCCTGACCTTCCCCTTGCCGATGGAACGGCTTCAGGGGGCGCAATTCGTCAATGTGTTTGAACATTCGCCGAACGCGCGCAGTTGGACCCAATCTTCGGCCCATGCCGAAGACCTGCTGATCACGGCGCAGCGCATTCTTGGCGCGGAAGAGGCGCAGACCCTGTTTCAGGCCGAGGCACGGTCGCAGGGGAAGGCCGGCTTTCTGCCCGACGTGACCCCGGGATTCGTCGAAGGGCTGGAACGGGAACTGGCGGGGTCCGTGGGGGCCGCGACGGCGCACGCGATGCTGGGCCAGATCCTTCAGGGGGCCTCGGTCTCGGTCGAAGACCTGATCAAGGTGGCCGATGAAACCGCGCAGATCATGGAGTATTCCAGCCAGCTTGAAGCGAAATCGGCAGAGCAGGAACGAACCGCCCGCGCGCTGCGTGAAGCGAACGAAAAGCTGACCGCCCTGTCGATCCAGAAAGACGCCTTTCTCGGGCAGATCAGCCACGAACTGCGCACGCCCATGACCTCGATCCGGTCGTTTTCCGAGATCCTGCGCGAAGGCGGGATGCCGCCAACCCAACAGGCAAAATACGCGGGCATCATCCATGACGAGGCGGTGCGGCTGACCCGCCTGCTGGACGATCTTCTGGACCTCAGCGTTCTGGAAAGCGGACAGGTCACCCTGAACCAGCAGGACGGGGTGCTGCGTGACGTGATAGACCGCGCAGTCGATGCCGCCGATAACCGCGAAGGGGCGCTGAAGATTGACCGCCGCCGCTCCGAAGAGGGGGTCGAGCTGTCGACCGACCTTGATCGGTTGACGCAGGTGTTCATCAACCTGATCGCGAACGCGCGGAAATACTGCGACGCGCAACAACCGACGTTGCGCATCAAGGTCGGACGGCACGAAGGACGCCGGGTTGTCGACTTAATCGACAACGGAAGTGGTATCCCCGAAGACAAGCAGGGGGTGATCTTCGAAAAGTTCTCGCGTCTGACGGATGACCGAAAGGCCGGTGGCGCCGGACTTGGACTTGCCATCTGCCGGGAGATCATGAACCGGCTGGAGGGTGATATCACCTATCTTCCCGGGCAGGGCGGGGCGGCGTTCCGGGTGACACTTCCGAGTGTTGAATGACCTTGTCAGGCTTAAGGCCTTAGTAACTACGCAGGGCTAGATTGGGACAGGGCGTGGATCGCCTTTTGATTTCCTTGGCAAAAAGGGTCGGTGCAGCCGGTGCAGCCATATGACCGAAGACCGTGATTCCAGAAGTGTCCTGCACAGGATGGCGCGGGGGCCTGGCGAACAGGGGGAAATGTCCCCGCAAACACCGCCGCCCAGTTCCAGCCGTATCCTTCGCGTCGGCATGGAAAAGGCCGCGGGCAGTGCGCTTGCCTTGCCGCTGTCGGTGACCGGTGTCTCTGACGAAGAACTGTCACTTGATGCATTGATCGAGGGTCTGGACGAGGACGGGCTGATCCTCGGCATCGAAGAAGGGGGCGTTGTCGTCGGCATCGCAACCCTGGATCTGGATTTCATATCCGCGGCCGTGGAGATGCAGACCATCGGACGGCTGCACAATGCGAAACCGGCAAAGCGGCCCGTAACGAATACGGACGCGGCATTGGCCCGGCCCTTGGTCGCGGCCCTGCTGGCCAATTTGGCCGTTGTAGGGGCAGGGACCCCGGTTGCGGATTGGGTGGCGGGTTGCCAGCCGGCCGGCCGCCTGCCTGCGGCGCGCGCGATCTCCTTGGTTCTGGCCGATGTCGATTATCGGATATGCCGTCTGCCCTGCGATCTGGGCGTGGCGGACCGCCAGGGTGAAGTGGTGCTGGCCCTTCCCGTTCGGCGGGGGATGATCCACCACGACGTGTCAGCGCTGGTCGAAGAGCGGCAGTCTGTCGGATGGGCAGACTCCTTCACGACGGCCGTGCTGTCCGCTCCTGCCCAGTTGGATGCCGTGATCTATCGGGCGCGGGTGCCGCTCTATCGACTTGAGGCGCTTCAGGTTGGGCAGGTTTTGCCCTTGGCCGGGGCCGACGCCGCCCATGTGCAGATTGTCGCCCCCGGCGGGCTGTCGGTTGGCGCGGCACGATTGGGGCAGGCCGCAGGCATGCGTGCGATCCGGCTTGAAGGGCGGGTTCAGCTTGCCTTGGACGAAGGGGTCTTGACCCCAAGACCGGCAATCGCGGCGGCGGAGCCGGAAAAAGAACAGCCCCCGGGCGATCCGGGGGCCAAGCTTGCTGCGACCGGCTAGTCGTTATCCAGACTGGTTGGCCATGGCCAGCGCGTCGATCCGGGGCCGCAGACCGTCAAGGTCATAGCCCGCGCTGGCCGCGGTGTTAAGGATGGCATCCGTGCTCATCCGTCCGGCCTGTCCCAGCGCCCAGACGATCGTGGATCGCGTGCCCGATGCGCAATAGGCCAGAACCGGCCCCTCGGCCCCGGCGATGGTGTCCCGTTGAAGGGCGACCATCTCCATGTTCAGGCCCTGATGGGTAACCGGGTTGACCACAAATGCCAGACCGGCTGCTTCGGCCGCCGCTTTCACGGCTGCCGCGTTGGTGTCCGGCCCGACCTCTGCGTCGGGGCGGTTGCAGATCACCGCGCGGAACCCGGCCGCGGCAATCGCGGGCAGGTCCGACGGGGCGATCTGCGGGCTGACGGAATAGTCAGCGGTAAGGTGTCTTATATCCATGACAGCCTTTTAGGTCGGCCGTGCGATTGCGTCCAGACGGGTTTTGAAGGCCGGGGCAATGCGCATCCCCGCTGCCATTGCTATGATGAACACCAGCCCGCCGATCCCGCCATAGGAAAGCGAGGCAACCGACGGTCCCGGGCACAGGCCGACAAGGCCCCAGCCCGCGCCGAACAGGGCCGATCCGATGACAAGGTTATGGCCCACCCGTTGTTCCGGCCGCGGCGGGAACATGCCACCCAGCGCCGGGTTGCGCCCGCGCGTCAGCCGCCACGCCAGCATCATCGGTAGGATCGCCCCACCCATGACAAACGCAAGGGTCGGATCCCAATCGCCGAAGATATCCAGCCAACCCTGCACCTTCTGGGTGTTGGTCATGCCTGAAATCATCAGGCCAGCGCCGAACAATCCTCCGGCAACGAAAGCAAAGAAACCGCGCATCAGACCACCCCCAGGATATGCTTGAACAGGATGACGGACAGGCCGCCTGCCATGATGTAGAAAACCGTCGCGACCATGCCGCGCAGCGAGAACCGCGAGATCCCGCAGACCCCGTGACCCGACGTGCAGCCGTTGGCGATCCGGGTGCCGACCCCGACCAGAAGCCCGGCCCCGATGACGGCGGCAAGGTTCGGCGTCAGGTTCGTTTCGGGCTTGCCGATGAAGAACGACAGGATCAGCGGAATCGCGAAAAGTCCCGCGATGAACCACAGCCGTTCCGAGGTTTGTTTGCCCGCGGACCCGTCCACAACGCCGCCGATGATCCCCGACGCGCCCATGATCCGGCCGTTGACCAGAAGATAGACCGCCCCTGCGGTCCCAATCAGCCCGCCCCCGGCGAGCCCCCACAACCAATCTGCCTGCATTTCCAAAATCCTGATGTTTCCGTTCCGGCGAGAGAGCAGTCCGGCCTATTGGGCCGCTGCCCGGCGATCACACCGTCCCCGCCCGCAAAGCTGTCACGCTTGCGGCAAAGCCCCGTTCCATGGCAGGTTGCAGCCTGTCAGGTCTATTGGGCCAATCGGGTCGAGAATGCGAATCTCCGTCCGATGAAGATAAGAGATGCGGAAAGCATTGCAAGAATGAAATATGTAACTATGCTGATTTTTAATTGTTCCGGGATGAAAAAATCATGACCGTCACCGATTTTTCCAATGCAATGGATGCCGCAGCCGATGAGGCGGCAGAGGTTTTGAAGGTTCTGTCCAACCCGGCGCGCCTGCGGTTGCTGTGCGCGCTCTTGGGTGGGGAACGGTCCGTTGGCGAGCTGGAAGAGGCGCTTGGGGCGAGCCAGTCCTATGTCTCGGGCCAGTTGGCGCGGATGCGGGCCGAAGGGTTGGTCAGCTGCGACAGGGACGGGCGGATCATCCGCTACCGCATTTCCGACCCGCGCGTCGAACCGATCCTTGAACGCCTTTATGATGTCTTCTGCCCTGTCCCGCCCACCTAAGGTGGTGCGTGCTCGCAGGGGGCCCACAGGGTCGGGGACTTGCGGTCTGGAACCAGTGTTAACCTGATGCAATGATTGGAGCTTTGGTCTCCCGCCCGGCCTGAGCGGCGATTGAGCGGGCCCAGTTTTCCTTGCTTGCCCTTGTTTGCCTCTGGCGCTTCCCCGGGTCTTGCGCGGGTTTGTTTCCTGAAGCGGAGAAGGATCGCCCCTATGGCACACTCACAAGACCGGACGCCCGCACTTCCAAACGCTACACCCACCTCGATGGCTCCCCCCTCAACTAGGCTGCCGACACCCTCGCCAAAAACATCGACGTTTGTTGCAGCCCAACTTTGAGCGTCTCTGCAATTCGGTCCTTGGGGATGGTAAGGTGGCCGGAACGTGGCCAGTCGGCTCAGGCGGTCCCCGGGATCTCTTGCCTCTCGCGGTGGGGTGTGACACGTTTTGCCTCTAGGTCACATGTCGGTTGTGTTTCATGAAGCTTTCCAGTCGGTTGCCAGTCAGCACATTGTTTTTCAAGCATTGGGGCCCTGACGACGCCGAAGTTGGCGTTGTTGTGGTCAAGGCGGAATTTCGACGTTACCCGGATGGGCGGTTGCGGGCCGAACTGGCGCCCGAGATCGCCTTTGAAGAAACCTTTGTGGGTGATCCGGCGTGGTCACCGCTCTTGGCGGATCAAGACATCGCGCCGGGCAAGCTGGCGACCGATCTGACGATCAGGGCAACCGCCCGCGCGCCGGACGGCGGTCCCGCGACCGACTGGCCCGTCACCGTTTCGATCCCGGACAGGCTGCACTACGGGTTTCAGGTCCGGGGGCCATCGGTCTGGACACATCGGCGGATAACCGGCTGGCGGCGGGAGGCGCCGGAACTGGTGAGCGAGGTGCCGATCACCTATGCGCTGGCCTTTGGTGGGCGGGCGCCGGGGCCGGAGGGCCAGGACGCAGTGCACGAGTTCAACCCCGCGGGGATTGGCCTTGTGACCCGGGAACGTCTGGCCGCGAGGGCGGATATTTCTGTGCCGCAGATCGGCGCGCTAGGGGAGTTCATGGTCGATGATCCCCTTGCCGAAATGGGGGTGCACGGGTTCGGCCCGATTGCCAAGGCCTGGCTGCCGCGCCGGTCCGACGCGGGCACCTTCGATGAAGACTGGCAGCGCAGCCGCCACCCGCGCATGCCGCGCGATTATTCGTTGCGGTTCTGGAATGCCGCGCCGGGGCCGCTCCGGATCGCGCCCTACCTGCGCGGAGATGAAGAAATTTCGGTCACCGGCATTGCGCACGGGCCCGATCCGGTACGCCTGCGGCTGCCGGACGTGGCCTGCGCGCTTGACCTGACCGGACCCGAGACCGCCCGGGTTGCCATGTGTCTTGATACCGTGGCGCTGGACCTGAACGACGAAAACCCTCAGGCGCATACCGCGACCCTGACCTGGCGGGCGACCATCGCGGCACCGCACCGCTTTACCGCGGCCGAGGTCGTTCCCGCCGCGCCCCAGCCGGAGACCTGAGATGTCCCAATCCGCCGCCCGCCATTCCGGCAAGAACGCCAAGATCATCTGCCTTGCCCCCGATGTCTGTCTGACGCCGGTTGGAAACGCGGTGGTCCCGATCCCCTATATGATCGTGTCGCAGCTGGATTGGTCGGACAAAACCGTGTCGAACACCCAGTTCACCGGGCAAAAGGCGTTTACCATGCACAGCCGGACCAACAAGGTGACCGGCGACGAGGCAGGCACCAAAGGCGGGGTCGTCTCGGGCGTCAACACCGGCTGGTGCCGGCCGATATCCAAGAAGACATCCGTCTTCGTGAACGGCGCCGAACTGATCCAGAATGACAACATGTACGACATGAACTGCAACGGCGCCGATGGGCCGGGAAATACCGTCGGAAAACTCGTCTACTGGGAATAACGTCCTAGCGTTCGGCCAGGCCAATCGCCATCGAGGCATCCAAGTAGGGCCAGAAATCCACGGGGTTCGCAAGGGTACAACGGGTTCCGTCGACGAAATACGCAATGCCTGCGGGTTCATGGCACTGCGCAGGTCGTCATTGAGATCAAGAAGAATACAGGCGCCGCCACCAACGGACAGGATCTCAAGGACCTTCTCGGGATCCCGTGTCGCGACGAAGTCGTCATACCAGTTGATGTCCGCATCGGCGTGGTACAGCCGCCTGACGCCGATCGCGTCGGCGCCCTAACCCGGCGTTCAGGCTATTGAAAATCCTCGGGAAAGGCATCGCCGACGATGATGCGATAGGCGTCGCGTGCGTTGGTGGGGCCAATTTCCCAGCGGCTCTTGTCGTCGAACTCGAAGAGCATCCTCAGCGCCCGGTCTTCGAAACGGATCATCGCAAGGCAGCGGATCCACGGATCGTCGCCCGCGATCTGGGTGAGGTCGCGCAGGCGCAGGAAACTCTGGCGCAGCTCGCGACGGATGTTCCCTGTCTCCAGCGATCCGCGAATGCCATCGGTGTAGAGATAGGACGAGCCGCCCTTGCTTGCCGTATCGAACATGAAACCCGCATAGTCCCAGTGTTCGACACTGGCATTCGCTGCCTGGCCGATCAGGTTGCCGATCTGGAAAACGATCTCGTCTTTGGGCGAGGTCATGCTTTCTCCCTTTCCTATATCTATCGAGGTCTTCCGTCGCGGAACGAGATGCGTTCGAACCCCTCACCGGGTTGGTTGTCGAAGTAGTGGGCGCGGTTATGAACTTCGATCCGGTTCCCGTTGGCGTCAACTTCAAAGACCTTGTATTCCACATCGAACCCATCCGGCACTTCCGCCCCCGGCGGGTCCACGAAGATGTCCACATCGATCTCCACCCGGTGACCGGGCGGCGGCCGGTAGACGTTGAGCCAGTCGGCCCATTCGTTCTCCATGGTTTTCCAGGCGCCACGATTGAGGTTCCTGACCTGCGGCGCGATGCCGCCATCCACCGTGTCGCCCATGAAGCGATGCCCGATCAGGTGCCCGCCATCATAGCCGCCACCGCCCATCCGCCGTCGCGTTGTCGTTGCGCGGAGTCGTGGTCTTGGGGGCTCGGCTTAGATGTCGATTTGTTCCTGCAGGAAGGCGAAATAGCGCGGCTCTTCCTCCCTGAAAATGTCGGCCCCTTCGGACAGATAGGCACGGATAAAGTTGTCGAGTGCCCGATCCTTCTGGCCCGTCTCAAAATAGGACTGCCCCAAACGAAGATGTAGAAATGGATTTCCAATTGCGTCCGGACCATTCAGCGCGTTCAGAAATGACCCAAGCGCGCTATCCCAGTTGGCTTCAAGAAAATATGTGTCACCGATTGCCGCCCAAAGCCAAGTAAACGCTGACCAATCGGATTGGCGAGGAGGCAGCAAAGTCAGCGCTTGTTCGAAGAAATCCCGCGCTAACCCGAAGTCTCCTCTGTCAATTGCGACGTTGCCGCTGGTCGACAGCTCGGTCACGCGGTCATAGATGTCATCCGGCAGTTCAGCCATTCTCCTTCCCCTTGAAGAACAGAAAGTACTTCGGGTCCTCATCTCGAAACGCGCGTTCGCTGATGTCAGCGGCCAACTGGAAGTATTCACGGGCCTTCTCCGGTTCGTCGAGGTGATCGAGATAGATCGTGGCGAGTCGGAACGGGCTGTCCGAGAACCGGCGGTTAACATCTACCTCGATTGCGCGCAGAAAATGCTCCGCCGCGGCGGCATAGTTGTGGCGCTCCATTTCGACATATCCCATGCCGGCGATCGTCGGGCTGGCGAGCCCCCAATCGGTTTTCGGCTCGGGAATCGCATCCCAAGTTTGCTGCAGCAACGACATTTTCCTGTCCAGATCAAAGGTTTCCGCGCTCGAAGCGCGCTTGAGTGCGAATGCCTCGGCATATTTCTTATCCAAGTACGTGTCCTCCTCTTCAGCCTCTAAAAGCGGGGTCTTCCGGCATAACCGGATCAAGGTATGTTTCCGTCATGCGCCCACCACTGGCCCGATTTATTGAAAAGTGATCAAGCTCATAATTGCCTGGGTCTAGCATCCATTGGCGCACCGCTGACGATCTTGGGCCATAGAAGCGCCCTGTGGTATTCCAATAGGTAACGGCGTCGGTCCTGTGGGACATGTCCGCATCCTTCAGATCATACCATTCACCGTCCGATGCCTAGAAAATTGGGGGCGGACCATCGTCGAACCGGCCTTCTTCGCGCATCCTGTCGATCACTTCTCTTCCTGTCCGACTGGTCTTGCGAGGCGTTGACTCCATGAATTCTTCACGGCGCGGCCGTTCAGCTCCCCGCACCACCGTCGTTGTCGGCGTGTCGGGCCGGGGTGTGGTCTCCGCATCTACATCGGGGTGGCCCTGCAGCTCTTCGAGGTCGGGCACCCGGTCTTCGATATCGCCGGGGATGTCCGCATCGGCGTGGTAGAGCCGCCTGACGCCGATCGCGTCGGCGCCTTAACCCGGCGTTCAGGCTATTGGAAATCCTCGGGAAAGGCATCGCCGACGATGATGCGATAGGCGTCATGGACGTTGGTGGGGCCGATCGCCCAGCGGGTGGTGTCTTCGAACTCAAACAGTATCCTCAGCGCCCTGTCCTCGAAACGGATCATCGCAAGGCAGCGGATCCACGGGTCGTCGCCCTCGATCTGGGTGAGGTCGCGCAGGCGGAGGAAGTTCTCACGAAGATCGCGACGGAAAAGGCGGGTATTGAGAGATCCGTATTCGCCATTGGCAAAAAGATATGGGCTGCCTCCTCGTTGGGCCGCGACGAACATGTAGCCCGCATAGTCCCAGTGTTCTGCACTGGCATTGGCGGCCTGGCCGATCATGTTCCCGATCTTGTGTACGACTTCATCCTTTGGGGTGGTCATTGCATTCACTTTCTTCGTCTTATTGCGGTAGTCCATCCCGGAATGTCACCCTCTCGAATGATTCGCCCGGTCGATTGAGAAATTGGTATTCGTTCTCATAGATTTGCTTACGGTTCCCATAAGCATCGACTTCAAACACCCTGTATGCGACATCGAACCCATCCGGCACTTCCGCCCCCGGCGGGTCCACGAAGATATCCACATCAATCTCCACCTGGTGGCCCGGCGGCGGCCGGTAGACGTTGAGCCAGTCGGCCCATTCGTTCTCCATGGTTTTCCAGGCGCCACGATTGAGGTTCCTGACCTGCGGCGCGATGCCGCCATCCACCGTATCGCCCATGAAGCGATGCCCGATCAGGTGCCCGCCTTCAAAGCCGTCACCGCCCATCCGCCCAACCGCCGTCGCGTTGTCGTTGCGCGGGGTCGAGCCGAAGTCTTCTCGGATCGTCGCAATGACGCTCTCGGGGCGGCCGTTTTCGGCTACAATCCATTCGGCGTCATTATCGCCACGCCTTCCCCGCACCAACGTCGTTGTCGGCGTGTCTGGCCGGGGTGTGGTCTCCGCTTCTACATCTGGGTGGCCCTGCAGCTCTTCGAGGTCGGGCACCCGGTCTTCGATATCGCCGGGGATGTCCGCATCGGCGTGGTACAGCCGCTTGACGTCAATCGCGTCGGCGCCTTCGCGCACGATACGTATGGCGATCTCGGTGCCGTCCCTTGCCACGCGCTGCCCGACGATGCGGATTGCCCGGAACGCCGCGCCGCCCCAGCCCGCGGTGACCATCCCGATCCCGACGTCGATGGCCAGTTCGGCGATGAGAAAGCCCGCATCCACATGGGCCTGACCGATGGCGATGATCAGCCCTTCGCTTTCCACCGTCGCGGTGAACCAATCCCACCATTCCCTGGCGCCGTCGACGATCGAATTCCACAGATCACGGACCGCCTGGAGGATCATTCCATCGTAGTTGGTATAGATCTTGCCGACACCTTCCGAGATGTCTTCGTCGCCCCAATCCTGCAGGGTCGGACCGACATTCGTCGCGCCAAGGCCTTCGAGCCCCGCGCCAACGAGCCGTTGCGTGCCACCCCATATCGATTCGATGCTCCCCACCCCGGTGCTGAGAAGATCAACGGGCGAGTTGAAATCCGAATACCAATGCTCGCGCTGGTTCTGGTCACGAAGGCTCCCCGCGTAGGTGCGAATGCTTGCCTCGATCGCGTCGAGGATCTCCTGTCGCTGTTCCGCGGTCCCGGTCACGCCGGCAATGATGCCGATCGTGTAGATCATCGCCCGATATTGCTGGATGTGATGGTTCACCCGGTCGGCATAGCTGTCCTCGGCATGCAGCAGGAATTCCGCCGGCGTCATGTCGACATTCTCGCCAAACAGGAAGTCTTCGAGCTGCGCAGGAAGGTTCAGGCGCGCCCCGATAGAGCCATCGGGCGGGGCATCGACTATGGGGGTAGGCGTTCCCATCGTACCCCCTCAGAAAAAGAACTTCTTCAGGTTGGCATAGCTGAAGGGATCAAACGATGTCGTCGTCGCAGCCTGTGCGCCCAACTCACCACTGCCTAGCCCGACCGTCATGATCTGCGCCTTGACGGTCTCCAGCATCTCGACCTGATCATTGGTCAGGGCGCCACCGCTCTTTGTTATCTCCATGAGCTTCAGGACCCGCTCGCGCTGGTTCTGCGGAGCGCCGGAGAATTTCAACGGGTCGGCGCCCTTGGTTATGCCGTTCTCTGCGAAGAACTTGTCGCGGTAGTGATCGCGGATTGCCTTGCGTTTTCTCGCCTTGGTGGCCCATTCAGCAGAGCAGAGCTTTGTCATGTCAGTTGATCTTCACGTCTTTGGCATTCACACGGATCAACTCTTTGCCGCCAATGAGAATCTTGGTGCCGCTCAAGCTTATGACGCCATCCTCGGTCAGGGTGATCTTGGCATCTCCACACACGATCTCGTATTGCTTGCCGACAATGGTTGTCTTGTTGTGGCCGATCTCTTCGTAGCTGGCCACGCCGACCGAAGTGTTGTGAACCCCGCCAACCGCAACCTGATAGCCACCGCCGACCGAAAGCGCCTTGCCCGCGCCCACCATCTCGGTTGACGAAAGCATGATTGTTTCAGACTTGTTCTTTGCGACGCCGATGATCAGGTTGCCTTCGCCCATGTTCATCACGTCCGGCAGCCCCAACTTCTTGGACATGTCGCCAAGTGCCGATGTCAGCGCCTTGAACTTCCCCATGACCGCGCGCTGAAGTCTGTTCGGGCCAACCAACAGGGTCATGTTGCCGCCGATCACCTCGTGGTGGTTGTTGCCCACTTCGATGTTCTTGTTGCGCCCGACACTTTCCAATTGGTTGCGATCGACCCGCTTGGTCCGGTCGTTCTCGATATGAAGTTCGTGATCCTTCTGGGCGTGCAGGTAGATCTTCTCCTCATCGCGCTTGTCCTCAAACGTCAGTTCGTTGAACCCCTCGCCTTCATGCGTGTCGGTTCGGAAGACGGATTTGGTTTTATGTTCCGGCAGCGGGTAGGGCGTGTCGTTTTTGCCGTTGTAGACGCAGCCTGTGACGATGGGTTTGTCGGGGTCTCCGTCGAGGAATTCGACGATCACCTCCATGCCGATCCGTGGGATCACCA
>NZ_SELP01000002.1 GCF_004145845.1 Loktanella sp. IMCC34160
CGGGTCTCCTGACGAAATGCCGTGTTCACCGCTCAATACCCTCAAACAACTCAATCCAAGGGCGAACGTAACGGTACACCCCCACAAAGCAAGACGGAAATGCCGCACACGCAGAATGAATTCGGCCTGACGGCGAACCGCCACACCACGGTCAAACGCGTAGGAACGCAAAATGCCGCACCCGGTGTGACGTGGGCGCGGCACAGTCAGTTTGGCGGCGGCAGCCAAGGCGATTGCCTCTTGGGAGAATTCGACGCCACACATGTTCGCGATCGCAGCGAATGGCCGGTTTGACGGCCGGATTGCAGCCACCTCCCGACTTGGTCCACGGCAGCTCTGCGCTGCTAGCGCCGCACCGGCTGGAACGTGGGCGCTAGCATGGGACGACGCAGACTATCTGCGCCGCCCCTTTCTTTTCTTTTCCAGCCAGAACGGCGGTACATCGCCTGCCATCATGCAGCCGTAGGGGTCAATGTAGTCGACGATTTCCGCCAGTCCGAACTTTCCGATCTGACGAACCACATTGTCGGCGTTCTTGTAGGACGACGGCAATTCTGACGCGTCAATCCCGCCCGCCGGAAAGCGGACATCTAGGCCCTTTGTCTCCGCCTCCAGCGCCTGTTGGGCTGTTGTCTCGCCCAGACGCCGCCTGTGTTCGGTCCGGGAAAAGTTCCGGCCGGCCCCATGCGGCGAGAAGCCAAGCGAATGCCCCGCGTCCTTCCCCCGCACCACCAGCACAGGCTGTGCCATGTTGAGCGGAATCAGGGTCAGGCCCGTTGCGTCCGCGGCATAGTCGTCCCAGCCCGGTGTGGCCCCCTTGCCGTGGTAGAACAGATCGTCCCGTTTGAAGACGAAGTTGTGTTCGTTCCAGAACCGGTCCTTCGGCTGGGCACCCGAGAACTCGACCGTGGCCTGATGGATGGCGTTGTGGTTTGCCTTGGTCCACTTGCGGATCAGCTGCAACGCGTCCCAATAGGCCTGCCCATCCTCGGTGTCGGCAGGGATCCAGGCGTTCTGCTTCAACGTCTCGGGTGACAGCCGCTTGCGGTATCTCTCGGCGACCTCCATCCCCAGTTTGTAAAGCACCGCGCCCGGCCCGCGCGATCCATGGTGCGTGACCATGGCCGTGCGTCCCGTGTTGCGGGACCGGCCCACGAACAGGAAGTGGTTGCCATCGCCCTGCGTGCCGAGGTGTTCGACCGCCATCCGCAAGATCTTGGGGTTGCTCAGAAACCGGTTCGCGCGGAAGTCGTCCATCAGCGCCTGCGACATGGTGAACCGCTGACCGTTGCGCCGCCCGCCGGGGCCGAAGTGCGTGACCTTTTCGGCTGCGTCCAAGACCGTCTTGGGGTCGATCTCGCCCAGATCCGTCATCATGACGGAACAGCAAATGTCGGCCGAGTGCATCCCCGGGTGAATCGCATTGCGCGTGGCAACGACGCCGCCAACGGGGATCGTGCCCTCGGGTCCTGCGGGGCAGGCATCGGGCATCACCGCGGCCGAGACCACCGTCGGGGTCCGCACCACGATCTCCATTGTCTTGCGCACATCCTGAAGGTTCTTGACCTCGTCAGCGTCGTCGCTGGCTTCGATGTTGAAATGCAACGGCACGTCCGCCGCATGTTGCAGCGTCAGCGCGGGCGGCGGCTTCATGGCATCAAGCTTGGCGCGGATCTGGTCGTGACCGATGCCCGCGGCCTCTGCGGCCTGCGCGATTTCAAGAAGGCGGCCAAAATCCCGGCCGGGAATATGGCCCCACGCTTTCAGTGTGTCACTCGTGATTTCAATCTGTGTCATCATTCATACTTTCAACTTGCACGGAGACCGGAACAAGGGCCGTGCAGGATAACAATCCGTCACGACGCCTGCTCTGGCCAGGGACGAGCCTGCCGTCCCTCCTGTCGTCTGGCTGGAAGGGCAGGGATCGAACCTGCGACCTGCGGTACCAAAAACCGTTGCTCTGCCAGCTGAGCTACCTTCCAATTCTGGCGTGGATGCCGGCGGTTGAACCTGCGACATCCGGGATGGGGGAGGACAAGGGCTTGGCGAGACGCATACATTTGGAAGATGTAGTCCCGCCGGCATTCCTCCGGTTCGTGTTGGGTCTGGCAACAAGGGTTTGGCGAAACGAACTTGCTCGACCAACTGAGCTGCCCTGAGAAGTGAAATCAGGGACGGGAATCGAACCCGCGACACTGTAGTTCCGCCGGCATTTGCCAGAGTCTTGGGGTTTGGCGACAAGGGTGAAGAAACAGTTGGGGTCCCGCCCCCGCCCATTTGCATGGGCAGTTTGCCGTCTGGGCGCCTGCAAGGAGAGGAGTCGAACCGTCTCGGATGATCCCATGGGGAGCAATGTAGTTCCTTCGGCATTCGCCAAGTTTTTCTGCGATCCCGGCGACAAGTTTTGGTGAAACATGTTGTCTAAGCTACACGGCGTGAACCGTGGCGGGGATCGAACCCGCGACCTCCGATCCTGCGACCGGCGCTCTACCAGGGAGTTCCACCAGCATCCGCCGGGGTGATGTCCTTTGCGTTTTTTTTCTGTGCGGGCCGGGCAAATCTGCCCGACCCCTTTTTTCAGATGGCGATCTTTTCGATCTCGCCGACCCAGTGATCCGGACCCATCCTGCCGCCTGCATAGGCGGCGATCTGGTCAAAGACCGCGTCCGAGAACCCGCCGACGTTCAACACGTCGTCGCGTTCTTTCGCCTGTGCCGTCCCGTAGGGGGCGATATCGATGCAGACCAGCCTGGCCCCCGGGTTCCGCTGCTTCAGCTTTTCCCAGGCGTGCATCATCGCCGTCCCGGACCCGCCATGGGCATTGTGTGCCCAGGACTGGTTGTCCGAAACCATGACCACCAGATCGACCGGCTTGCGCCGTGCCAGCAGCCATTCCAACGGTGCCGCGCAGTTGGTCCCGCCGCCCCACTTTTCCGCCAAACGCCCGGCGTTTGTCAGGATCGTGTCGCGGGGTTCCAGCCGCATTTCCCGGACCTCCACCTCGAACGGCAGGACCAGTGCGGACGGGTTGCGCCGAAGCACGGCCGCCGCGACCAGACCGGCCACATCCACGAACCGCGTCGCGGTGGTGGCCCCCTTGCGGTAGCCGGTCACCGGACCAGACATGGAGCCCGAGACATCCGGACAGACGACAACCCGACCCGGAAGTTCCGGCACATTGCGTACCGCAAGCTCCATCGCGTCGTGCAGCGCATCCCTGATCTCTTCAGGCATCTCCGCCGACATGGCCTGATAGGCCGTCATCAGCTGGTACGGGAAGACCCGCGCCTTGGCGATCAGTGCCGGATCCCGCAGACGCGCCGCGATCATCCGGCGCATCTCGGGCAGGGCCAGAACCCCGTGCCGCAGAAACGTGTTCAGGTTCATGCGGGTCATCTGCCAGGATGCGTTTTCAGCGATCTCTGCCCATTGTTTCGTGGACAAAGGCAACTGCGTCAGCATCTGGAACGGAACATCGGGCACAGGGCCCGTGCCCGCCTCTTTGAACCGCAGGAAATCCTGCACGGCGTCCGGCAGCAACGCGACATCACACGGCTTGCCGATGATCCAGGCAAACAGCGCCTCACGCGCCGGGTTGCCCGGTTTCGGGTGCACCAACTTGACCACATCCGCCAGCGACGGATCGTTGCCCACGGCGGCCTGCAAAAGCGCCTTGTCGGACGCTTCGATCAGCCAGTTTGCAACCATCCGCTTGGGTGCCGAACCGAGCGATTTCCGCCCGGTCTGGCCCGACCGCATGATCTGCACGAAGGTCCGAAGCATCTTGCCGTTATCGACAACCTGCCCAAAGACCTGCCGGAACAGAACCGGATCCCGGCCCGCCAGCACCGCCAACAGCAGCGCGGGCATGTCCTTCATGTTACCGGACTTGCGCGTGTAGACGGCGGTCTTTGCCAGAAAGGTCGGGTCGACCGCGTTTGCGGCTGCCAGCACCTTCGCAAGCTCCTGCAGCGGGTCCTGATAGAATGTTGCGCCAAAGGTCCCGGTCATCGACAGCTGGGCCAAGGCATGGGCATCGGAATAGGCGTAGGCCGGCGCTTGCGCCAGATTGGTCGTGTCCGCCTTGGACAAGAACCGGCCTTTGATCGATGCAAACACGGATTTGTTTGCCATTGCTTTCGTCCTTCTTCGTTTGGTGAGGCTGTTTTCGGACAAAAGACGCATCCAGCGAAGATAAATCTGCTTTCCTTATAACCTATTGATTTAATGGTATAAATCGGCGTTACCGGGCGGATCCCCGTCCGCAACTATATTATTTCATATAGTATATTATCCTGTAATATAGGGTCATGAAAAAGAGCGTCGTCATAGGGTTTCTGGGCACGAATCTGGATGCAGGAAAGCGCCGTCGCTGGCGGCCTTCTGTTCAGATCAATGACCACCCCGACTTTCCGATTGATCGGCTCGAACTCATCCATGGCCGTCGGTGGAGCGGTCTGGCGAACAAGATCAAGGCCGAGGTAGAGCGCAGAAACCCCGAAACCGAAGTGCTCTTGCATCAGATGGAAATCGCGGACCCCTGGGATTTCGAGGAAATGTACGGCGCGATGTTCGATTTTGCCCGCGATTACGGGTTCGACGATGATCGCGAAGACTACTTCGTGCATCTGACGACCGGCACCCATGTCGCACAGATTTGCTGGTTCCTGCTGACCGAGGCACGGCATATCCCCGCGAAACTGGTTCAGACCGGCCCGCCCCGGGGGGATGACGACGGTCCGGGGTCCTTGCAGATCGTTGATTTGGACCTGTCCAAGTACAACGCGCTGCAGCAGCGCTTTGACCTCATTACCAAGGAATACAACACTCTTCTCAAGGGGGGGATCGACACCCGGAACGCCGCCTTCAACGCCATGATCGACCGGATGGAAGTGGTCACGTCCAATTCTGACGCGCCGCTACTTCTGGTGGGGCCGACGGGGTCGGGGAAATCCGACCTTGCCGGTCGGTTGTACGAGTTGAAACTGCAGCGCCGCCGCATCAAGGGTCGGCTGGTGCATGTGAATTGCTCGACCCTGAAGGGGGAACGGGCCATGTCCACGCTGTTCGGCCACAGGCGGCAGGCGATCCCGGGCGCGGCGGCGGACCGGCGCGGTCTTCTGCAGGAGGCGGACGGCGGGGTGCTGTTCCTCGATGAGATCGACGAACTTGGCCTCGATGAGCAGGCGATGATCCTGCATGCGATCGAGACCGGGAAATACTTTCCCCTTGGGTCGGATTATGAGGTCACGAGCCGGTTTCATCTCATCGCCGGGGCCAGCCGAAACCTTGCCGCTCTCGTGGCCGAAAACCGGTTTCGCGCGGATCTCTATGCGAGGCTCAACCTTTGGACCTTTGTCTTGCCGGCCCTGAGGGATCGGCCGGAGGATATTGCGCCAAACATTGCAAGCGAGATGGCCCAGATGGAAAAGAAGCTGGGGCTGCGGGTTACGTTCAATGCCGATGCCCACGCGGCCTATCTCGCCTTTGCGACAGATCCCGGGACCCAGTGGCTTGGAAACTTCCGGGATCTCGGGGCCTCGATACAGCGGCTTTGCACACTGGCCCCACGCGGACGGATCACCCAGGCCATGGTCGCCGAAGAAATCGCCATGCTTCAATCCACCTGGCAGGAATCGTCGCGCGACGAGGATATGCAATTGCTGACCGATCTGATCGGGCCGGAGGCGCTTGGCATTGACGAATTCGACAGGGTGCAGCTTGCAGCGGTCGTTCGGATTTGTCGCCAATCCTCCAGCCTCAGCGCCGCGGGACGGCGCCTTTTTGCAGCGTCACGGACGATGAAGACCAGCCGAAACGATGCCGACCGGCTCAAGAAGTACCTTGCACGGTTCGGGCTGGATTGGTCGGCCTGCCAGCAATAACCGGATCACCTGCAATCTCGGTCGGACGGATATTCCCCCTCATTGCTCTGCAAGTACAACAGCCTGACCCGCGAACCGCCGGAAACACCTTCGTGCCGAGTGGGCGTATGTGATTTGACCTGTGTCATGGCGGTGCACTGCCGCCCGACCTAGGCTGGGACTATGGGTGCGGGCCGGTCCGCGCCCCAACCCGCGAGGCCTAGATGATCATGCAACACATCTCATCCGACCCAACCGAAATCCGGGCCGAGATCGACGACCTTTTGGCCCTGATCGCCCGCAGCCCGACCCGCCGTCCGGCCGCGCAACCGCGCCTGCATCGGCTGTTGACGGCCCTGAAGGCGGCGGGCGCGCCTGTCCCGCTTGATCTTCTGGCGCTTGACCAGAAGCTGGTGGATGAAGCGGTTGAAGATATGTTCGACAACCTGCCGGTCTAGAGGGCGGGGTCCACGGCGGCCAAGTAGCCCTTGCCTCTTGGGGCGCCTTCTTGCCTAATGGTGCCAGCTAGGGGAAACCGGGGGCGGTCTGAATGGTTGGTTTGGTGAAATCCCGCATACATGACGGGATCGCCGTGATTGCCTTGGACAATCCGCCGGTCAATGCGCTTGGCGCTGGCCTGCGACGGGATCTGGCGGGCATTCTGGATCACCTGCGCGGTCGTTCGGGCGTTCTGGGCGCGGTCATCGGGGCACCGGGGCGGTCGTTTTCGGCCGGGCTTGACCTTCAGGATCTGGATGCCCCCATCACCCCGCCGTCCCTGCGTCAAATATGCGACCAGATCGAGGGGCTGCCCTTTCCAACCGTTGCGGTCCTGACCGGAAGCACCCTTGGCGCGGGTCTGGAACTTGCACTGTCCTGCACCTGGCGTCTGTCCGACCCCGAGGCGGTGATCGGCCTTCCGGATGTGACCCTTGGCCTTGTGCCGGGCGCGGGCGGAACCCAACGCCTGCCACGGATCGTGGGGGCGGCGCAGGCGCTGAACATGCTGATGAGCGGGCAATCCATTAAACCCGGCGCGGCACAGAAGGCCGGGTTGGTGGACGGGATCGTGCGGGGGGAACCCCTGTCCGGCGGGGTACATTTCCTGAAGGCCAAGCAGGCATCGGGCGCGCCTGTGGTGGCCAGCCGGGACCGGCGCGACGGCTTTGCCGACCCGGATGCCTATTTGCGGCTGGTCTCGGAACGCAAGACCGCGCTGCGACAGTCCCGCTATCTTGCGCCGCGCCGCATTGCCGACTGTGTCGAGGCGGCGATCCTCTTGCCATTTGACGCCGGAATGGAGTTCGAGGCGGTCGCGCATGAGGAATGCCGGTCGGGGCCGCAATCCCATGCCCTGCGCCACATGTTCCGGGCCGAGCGCCGGATCGACCCGCGCTTTCTGTCGCGCGCAGACGGCAAGGGATGGGCGCTGCATCCGGAGGGCGAGGCGGTGGCCGAACGGCTGCGCCGGGCCTTGCGGGCGGCGGTGGACCATTTGGCAAGTCTCGGCGTGACGCCCGAGGCGATTGACCGCGCTTTGCTGGATCTGGGGTTCACCCAGGTGCCGTTCGGGCATCGGGTTGCGGGTGGCGCGTCGTCACGGGGGCATGACGCGGTGCAGCGGCGGGTCGTTGCCGCGCTGATGGCCGAAGGGTGCCGGATGGTCGAGGCGGGCGTTGTCGCCCGCGCGTCAGACATCGACGCCATCGCCGTCCACGGCATGTCCTACCCGCGCTGGCGCGGCGGGCCGATGCGCACTTCGGTGCAGTTCGGGTTGCTGGGATTGAAACGGGACATGGCCCATTGGGCCAAGGAAAGCCGCATCTGGGAGGCGCCCGCGCTGGTCGGTGAGGCCGTCAAATACGCCGCCGGGTTCGAGGCGCTGCCGACCGTCTAACCTTGGTCGCTCAGGTCAGGATGACCCCGACCAGAACCAGAAGAAGCCCAAGGATCGACAAGAGCAGCGCGCCGATGTTGATCGGCAGGATGCGCGACATCCGCGCGCGCAGGGCATCGTCGTCCAGCCCGGCTTTGCGGGCACGGGCCACGGCGAAAATGCTCCAGACAATGCCGATCAGGCCGATGACAGAAATGCCTGCGCCGATCCAAACCAGTAGTTCCATCTTGCCCGTTCCCGTCGTTTCAATTTCCGCCGACTGCCTAGACCCATCGCCCCCGACAGGCAAGGGCAAGCGGGCTTGCAGGACCGGGCGCGGCGGGCTAGGGAAGGGGCCTTGAATGCAACTTCCGATCAGGTCCGGGGGCCCAATGTCCGAAAACGAATCCAGCGGCGGCGTCTATGGCGCAGAACTGCGCCAGTTCATCGAGCGCTTCGAACGGCTTGAAGCCGAAAAGAAAGACATCGCCGATGCCCAGAAAGAGGTGATGGCCGAGGCCAAGGGCCGGGGCTATGACACCAAGGTCATGCGCAAGGTGATTGCGCTGCGCAAGCGCGAACCCGATGATCTGGCCGAGGAAGAGGCGATGCTGGAAATGTACAAGGCCGCGCTGGGCATGTGACCCGGCCTTGGGCCAGAACGACAAAGGGCGCCGCTGGCGCCCTTTTGCATTTTCAGCCCAATCATTTGATGCCGGTCAGGGCGCGATGAAATTGACCCCCGGCATCCGGGCGATTTCGTGGACGTCGTCGTCGTAAAGCTCGGTCAGCTGGTCCATCACCTCTTCGGTCCAGCCGGGCAGGTCGTATTCCTCTTCCACCTCGTCATCCTTGGCGAATTTGTCGAGGAAGGCCGAGATGATCCGCCGTTTCTGCAATTCGGACTTTGGCGGATGGCCCTTGATGTAGGCCAGAAACCGGCTCATGCCTTCGTCGGTCATGATCGACTGGATCAGGTCGAACCCACCCTTGATCGGGGTCAGCGGGTCGATGCCCGACAATTCGCGCAGCAGCTGCGCCCAGATCAGCGGCGTGTCTTCGTTGCACCAGACCGTGACCGACGCGCGCGGGACAGCGGCCCGGATCCGGGCGATCAGGCTGGACCAACGAATGTCATCCAACGCGATCCCCCCCAGAAACTGGGCAAAGTCGTTGCGGTTGTCGCAGTCCCGAAAGACCGCCGGAACAAAGGTGGCCGGATTGCGGATGCCGATGAACAATTCCAGATCGTCCTGCGGAAACAGGTCGGACAGGC
Source organism: Loktanella sp. IMCC34160 (assembly GCF_004145845.1). Taxonomy (GTDB): domain Bacteria; phylum Pseudomonadota; class Alphaproteobacteria; order Rhodobacterales; family Rhodobacteraceae; genus SELP01. Next base: position 9,017 of record NZ_SELP01000002.1, read on the forward strand.
CGGTGACCTTTTGTTCGGCAAGACCGTAGAACTGCCCCTCTTCAAACACCCGGTGCGGAAAGCAGATGAACCGGTCGTGGCTCATCACCACCCGGTTGGCCTGTTCGTCGTCCAGGATCGCATCCAACAGGATATCACGCGTGTCGGGCGCGGGCTGTGCCCCATCAAGGTTCTGAATCGTTTCGCGGATCAGGCGGCGGTATTTCCCCGGCCCGGGAACCTTGATTCCCTGATCGGTGAAGGACTGCGCGTTCTTCAAAAGGGATTTGAGGAGCCGCTCCTCATCGGTGCAATTAGCCCCGATATGGTAGACGATCTGCATTTCCCGACCTGCCCGTCGTTCGTGTTCCGGTTTTCGTTTTGGGCAGTATAACGTCATTTCTGGACAGTGAAACCGGTTTCCGATAACCGAGCCATATGTCCGAGCAAACTGGTCAGATATTCACGCCGCGCCGGTTCCGCACCGATCCCTGGTCGGTCGGGGCGATTGTGATCGCCGTTCTTGTCCTGCTGCCGATCGTGGCGGTTCTTTGGTTCGCCGCGACGCCGACCGACAATATCTGGCCGCACCTGATGCGCACGACCCTGCCACGCTATCTGGGCAATACGGCGATCCTGATGTTCGGGGTTGGGCTGCTTACGGCGGCCATCGGCACCGGGGCGGCCTGGCTGGTGACGATGTACCGCTTTCCCGGAGTGGGCTGGATTCAATGGGCGCTTTTGCTTCCGTTGGCGGTTCCAGCCTATGTCGGGGCCTTTGCCCTGGTGGATTTCCTTGAATATGCGGGGCCGGTGCAAACCGCGCTTCGGACGGCCTTCGGTTGGGGCAATGCGCAGGACTACTGGTTCCCCGCGATCCGGACCCGGACGGCGGCGATCATCGTGCTTGCCGCCTCGCTGTACCCCTACGTCTACATCCTTGCCCGCGCGGCGTTCCGCGAACAAAGCGGCGCCGGGTTCGAGGTCGCCCGCGCGTTGGGTGTCGGTCCCCTTGGGCGGCTTCTTCGTGTCGGCCTGCCGCTGGCGCGCCCGGCCATCGCCGCCGGTGTGGCCGTGGTGATGATGGAAACGGTCAATGACTTCGGCACGGTCGATTATTTCGCGGTCCAGACGCTGACGACGGGCATTTTCACCGTCTGGCTTCAGGGCGGCAACCTTGGCGGTGCGGCGCAACTGGCGACGGTCGTGCTTGGGCTGGTGGTCATTCTGGTGACGCTGGAAAAGATCAGCCGCCGCAAAAGCAGGGTCTACGGGTCGGCGCGCGGGATGCGCCCGGTCACGGCCACGCCCTTGCCGGGGCTGGCGGGCTGGGCGGCGACGCTGGCCTGCCTGCTGCCTTTCACGGCGGGGTTCCTGTTGCCGGTGGGTGTGCTTCTGAGCCATGCGTTCGACGCCTCGGACTGGGCCGCGCCGGGGCTGGTGCGGGCGCTGTGGCACACGGTTGCGGTGGGCGGCATTGCCGCCTTTCTGACGGTGCTTGGCGGGGTCTTCATGGTCTATGGGGTCCGGCTGTCGGGCTATCGCCTGCCGCGGCTTCTGATGCCTGTCACGGCGATCGGCTATGCCGCGCCGGGGGCGGTTCTGGGCTTGGGCATTCTGGTGCCGCTGGCGGCCTTGGACAACCGGGTGGCCGATGCGATCTGGGGCGCGACGGGCTGGGACCCCGGCCTGATCCTGACCGGCAGCGCGGCGGCGCTGGTCGTCGCCTATGTGGTGCGGTTCTTTGCGATTGCGCAGGGGGCGGCGGATGCGGCGCTGGGCCGGGTGTCACCGTCCCTGCCAATGGCCGCGCGGTCGCTGGGGCAAACAGCGGGGGGCGCCTTGCGCCGGGTCTACGTGCCGCTGATCCGTGCCTCGATCGGGTCGACCCTGCTTCTGGTCTTCGTGGATTGCGTCAAGGAACTGCCCGCGACCCTGCTGCTGCGCCCCTTCAACTACGACACGCTGGCGACGCGGGTGCATGAAAAGGCCAGCCTTGAAAATATCACCGAGGCGTCGACCGCCGCGCTGATGATCGTGGCGGTGGGGCTGATCGCGGTCGGTCTTTTGGCGCGCGCGAACCGCTGAAACAGGGTTGCAAGGGCCGCGCCGCCCGCGTAAATCCGTGCCCGAGTGCCCCTATAGCTCAGCTGGTAGAGCAACTGATTTGTAATCAGTGGGTCGGGAGTTCGAGTCTCTCTGGGGGCACCATTTCAGCAAAGGGCCTGCCCGATCGGGGCGGGCCCTTTGCTTTGTCTGATGTGGCAAAGCGCGGTCTGGCGCGCGACGGCATCAAACGGCCAGCCTTGCAGGCTGCATCGCCGATATCTGCCTGATTTTTGTGCGCGACCGGGCCGACTGCCTGAAAGGCGGGCGCGTCCGTGGCGCAATTGCCTTTCCACATGCGGGATTTTGTCTGTAGCGTGAGGGAGATGTCTGGCCATGATTACGAAGGACTGGGGAAGACCTGATGACCGACGCGGCACTATTCGACGAGATGTGGGGCAGCGACAACGCCCTGCGCGACCCCTATCGTACGTTTCACGGTTGGCTGGATCAGGAAGACCCGGCCCGGCTGCGGGCCAAGCAGCGCGAGGCGGAAGACCTGTTTCGCCTTACCGGCATTACATTCAACGTCTATGGCAAGGCCGATGCCGAGGAGCGGCTGATCCCCTTCGACATCATCCCGCGCATCATTTCCGGCGCGGAATGGTACCGGTTGTCGCGTGGGATCGAACAGCGGGTCCGGGCAATCAACGCATTTCTGCACGACATCTACCACAAGCAGGAGATCGTGAAGGCCGGGCGCATCCCCGAAGAGATGATCAGCCGGAACGAGGCCTTCCTGCCGCAGATGATCGGGGTGGAGCCGCCGGGTGGTGTCTATACCCATATCGTGGGCATCGACCTTGTGCGTACTGGTCCGGGCGAGTTTTTCGTGCTCGAGGACAACGCCCGCACCCCGTCCGGGGTGAGCTATATGCTGGAAAACCGGGAAACCATGCTGCAGATGTTCCCAGAACTGTTCTCGCAGAACCGCGTGCAGTCGGTGCAGAACTATCCGGTGGATCTGCGCCGGTCCCTGTCGGCCTGCGCGCCCGCCTGTGCGGCGGCGGATCCGGTGGTCGCGGTGCTGACGCCCGGGATCTACAATTCGGCCTATTACGAACATGCCTTCCTTGCCGACCAGATGGGCGTGGAACTGGTCGAAGGGCACGATCTGCGGGTCGTTGACGGGCGGGTCGCCATGCGCACCACCCGTGGCTACAAGGCGATTGACGTGCTGTATCGCCGGGTCGACGACGATTTCCTTGATCCGCTGAATTTCGATCCCGAAAGCATGTTGGGCGTTCCGGGGATCATGGATGTCTACCGGGCCGGGGGGATCACCATCGCCAACGCGCCGGGCACCGGCATTGCCGACGACAAGGCGATCTACAGCTACATGCCCGAGATCGTGGAATTCTACACCGGAGAGCAGCCGCTGCTGCCGAACGTCCAGACGTGGCGCTGTTCGGAACCGGACGCGCTGGCCTATGTCCTCGACAATCTAGAAGATCTCGTCGTGAAAGAGGTGCACGGGTCGGGCGGCTATGGGATGCTGATCGGCCCGACCGCGACGAAGAAGGATATCGCGACCTTCCGCAAGAAACTTCAGGCGCGGCCGGGAAACTACATCGCCCAACCGACGCTGTCGCTGTCCACCGTGCCTATCTTTTCCCGCGCGGGGCTGACCCCCCGCCACGTGGACCTGCGGCCCTTCGTCCTTGTCAGCCCCGGCAAGGTGCATGTCACCCCCGGCGGGTTGACCCGCGTGGCCCTGAAGAAGGGGTCGCTCGTGGTCAATTCCTCGCAAGGGGGCGGGACCAAGGACACCTGGGTGCTGGAGGACTGATGGCCATGCTGGGGAAAACTGCAAACGGGCTGTTCTGGATGTCCCGCTATCTTGAGCGGGCGGAGAATATCGCGCGGCTGATCGAAACCGGGCAGCGGATCGGGCTGACCCGCCTGGGCAATAGCGAAGAGGAATGGACTTCGGTGCTGGAATCCGCCGGGTCGCTGGGGGCCTTTCTGGCGGAAAACGGCACGGTGACGAAGGAGGCGGCGATCAACTGGATGTTGCGCGCCCGCGAAAATCCGTCGTCGATTCAGTCCTGTATCCATTCGGCCCGCCAGAACGCGCGGCTTGTGCGCACCGCGATCACGGGCGAACTGTGGGAGGCGATCAACGCCACCTATATGGACAGCAAGACCCTGCTGGCCCGCAAGGTTTCGGAACGGGACATGCCCCATGTCATGCGGCTGATCCGGCAGAACGCGGCACTGGTGCGGGGCATGACCCACGGGACAATGCTGCGCAATGAAATCTATGATTTCCTGCGCCTTGGCACCTTTCTGGAACGGGCCGACAACACCGCCCGCATTCTTGACGTGAAATACTACGTCCTGCTTCCCTCGGTCCGGTCGGTCGGCACCTCGATCGACAACGTCCAGTGGGAAAGCATCCTGCGGTCGGTGTCGGCGCGGGGCGGGTTCCGCATGGAATACGGGGCCACCGGCGGGCCGCAGGAAATCACGCATTTCCTGATCCTCGACAAACGGATGCCGCGCAGCCTTGCCTTCTGCGTCAACAAACTGAAAACCAACCTCGGATACCTCAATTCCGGCCAGCCGCAGCGCTGCCCGGCGCAGCGGCTCGTTGCCGATTTGGAAAGCCGCTACCTGTCGCACGACGTCGCTGCGATCTTCGACTACGGGCTGCACGAATTCATCCAGGATGTGCTGGACAGCCTGTCAAAGGTGTCGCGGCAAATCGAAATCGACTTCAGGTTCTATGAGTGACCCCATGCGTCTGACCATCCATCACACGACCCGCTATCGCTTTGCCGAACCGGTGACCTTTGCCTTGCAGCAAGTGCGCAAGACGCCAAAATCGACCGCCCAGCAAACGGTTGTCGACTGGCAGACCAATGTGCAGGGCGGGCGCAAGGAGTTGTCGTTCGAAGACCATCACAACAACACCGTCGAACTGGTCAGCATGGACCGCGGGGTTGTCGAACTGGACATCGTGTCGGATGGGACAGTGGACTTGACCGAAACACACGGCGTTGTCGGGCCGCACCGGGGGCCGGCGCCGCTGTGGCTCTACCTGCGGTCCACCGACCGGACCGAGGCCGGGCCGGGCGTCCGGGACCTGCTGCGCGGCATGGACGCAGACCAGCCGCTTCCCGCCCTGCATGAGCTGTCCGAACGGATTCGTGACAGGATCGCCTATGAGATCGGCGCTTCTGAATCCAGCTGGGGCGCAGAAGAGGCGATCGCCGCCGGGCGCGGCGTTTGTCAGGACCATGCCCACGCCTTTCTTGCCTGCGCCCGCCGCCTTGGCATCCCCGCACGGTATGTGTCGGGCTATCTGATGCTGGACGACCGGACCACGCAGGACGCGATGCACGCCTGGGCCGAAGCCCATGTCGAGGGGCTGGGCTGGGTCGGGTTCGACGTGTCAAACGGCATTTCCCCTGATACCCGCTATGTCCGGGTCGCAACGGGGCTGGACTATTCCGATGCCGCGCCGGTATCTGGCACACGGGTCGGCGGCGCGGGCGAGGTGCTCGAGGTGCGGATCGACGTGGCACAGCAGTGAGGGCCGGATGACATATTGCGTTGGAATGATGCTGGACGCGGGCCTTGTGTTCATGTCCGACACCCGCACGAACGCCGGCATCGACAATATCTCCAGCTTTCGCAAGATGACGGTCTGGGAAGAGCCGGGCGACAGGGTCATTACCCTTCTGTCCTCTGGCAATCTTGCCACCACGCAGGCCGTTGTCAGCCTGCTGGACGAACGCACCAAGACGCCCGAGGATCGACAGCCTTCCCTGCTGGCCGCCCCGTCGATGTTTCAGGCGGCGCGGCTGGTTGCCGCGACCCTGCGCGAGGTGATCAGCCAGCACCGCGAGGGCGGGCAGGAAGCAGCAAGCTCTTTTGGGGCGACCCTGATCCTTGGCGGGCAGATCGCGGGCGGGCCGCCGCGCCTGTTCCTGATCTACCCCGAAGGCAATTTCATCGAGGCCAGCCCCGACACCCCGTTCTTCCAGATCGGCGAGACGAAGTATGGCCGTCCGATCCTTGTCCGGGCCTACAATCCCGCCATGGGCTTTGAAGAGGCGATGCGCCTTTTGCTGGTCAGCTTCGATTCGACGGTAAAGGCCAATCTTTCGGTGGGCGCGCCGTTCGATTTCCATATCTACAGCACCGACAGCCTTGCGGTCGAAACCCGAGGCCGGATCGACGCGGATGATCCCTATCTTCTGTCGATCTCGGAGGGGTGGGGCGACGCGCTGAAGGCGGCGCTGGACCGGCTGCCGCCCTTTACCCTGCCCGCGGAATAGGCGCGGGTCAGCAGTAGCGTTCGACCGACTTCCATTGGCCTTCCGAATATCGGTCACCGTGGGCAAAGCCCGCGGGCAGGACGGATTCGATCCGGGCAATGTCTTCGGCCGAGAGATGGATCGTATCCGCATCGGCCCAGTCTGACAGGTGTTCGGCGGTCCGTGTGCCGGGGATCGGGATCACCCGGTCGCTGCGCGACAAGAGCCAGGCCAGCGCCAGCGCCGACGGGGTCTGTCCCATCTCTTCGGCAAGGGTGCGGAACCGCTGGATATGGGCAAGGTTGGCAGGGTAGTTTGCGGGCGAAAACCGGGGAATGTCGCGACGCAGGTCGTTTTCGCCCATGGTCGCCGGATCCGGCGCGACCCGCCCGAACATGCCCCGCGCCAGCGGTGCAAAGGCGACAAGGCTGATCCCCAGCGCCTCGCAAGTCTGAAGCACGCCCAGTTCCGGCAGCCGGGTCCAAAGCGAATATTCGCTTTGCACTGCAAGGCAGGGGTGGATGGCATGGGCGGCGCGGATCGTGTGCGGGGCCACCTCGGACAATCCATAGCCGCCGATCTTGCCCTCCGCCACAAGGTCGGCCAGCCCGCCGATCGTGTCCTCCAGCGGCACCGAAGGATCACGCCGGTGGACGTAATAGAGGTCCACCCGGTCCACCCCCAGTCGCGCCAGCGATCCCTCCAGTTCAGCCCGCAGATAGGCGGGGTCGTTGTTGGTAGGCCGGGCCGGGTCGCGGGTGATGCCGCCTTTGGTGGCCAGCGTGACCTGCGTGCCCGTAGATTTCAGCCAGCGGCCCAGAACCTCTTCTGACCGGCCCGCGCCATAGATATTGGCCGTGTCCAGAAAGGTGATCCCGGCATCGACGGCGGCGTCCAGACAGCGAAAGCTGTCCTCGTCCCGCGCCGTGCCGAAGGCCCCGGCAAAGCTCATGCAGCCCAGTCCGATGGCGGGGATCGTTGGCCCGTTCTGGCCCAGTGTCCGGTCTTGCATGGTGCGTCCTTTCGTTGGGTCAGGCGTAGCGGCGGTCGGGGGCAAAACCTGCGATGGGCAGGTTCGGCTGCCGACCTTCGGCAAGGTCCGCGACGATCCGCCCGGTGATCCCTCCAAGGGTCAGCCCAAGGTGCTGATGCCCGAAAGCATGGATGATCCTGTCGCTGTGCGGCGCGCGGCCAATCACCGGCAGGCTATCGGGCATGGTCGGCCGGTAGCCCAGCCAATGGCTGGTCGGTTCGGGCAGGGGGCCAAGCATTTCGGCCCCTTTACGGGCGATATAGGCGAGCCGACCCTGATTGACCCGCTTGCGCAGGGATGCGATTTCAACCGTTCCGGCAAGGCGCAGCCCCTGTGCCATGGGCACCGCGTAGAACCCGCCTTCGGCCCAGCCGACGGGGCGGGTGACCCGGTGCTTCTCCCCACCAAAGATCAGGTGATAGCCCCGTTCGGTCCCCAGCGGCAGATGTTCGGCCCCCGACCCGCGCACCGATTTCGAATGGGCCCCGGCGGTGATCACCACATGGGCGGCATCAATCCGATCCTCGCCGCAGGTCACTTCGACGCCGCCCGTGTAGGCCCGTGTTTCGGTGACGGCGGCCTGTTTCCACTGCCCGCCAAGCGCAAGGAACCTGCGGTGCATCCGGGTGATCAGCTCCTGTGGGTCTTCGATGGACCGGGCGGCGTGGTAGTGCACTGCTGAATGGATCGGCTGTTTCAGGCCGGGTTCGAGGGCCAGCGCTTCTGCCGGTCCGATTTCGCGAAATGGAATGCCCTGTGCCTTGCGGAACTCCAGCCCGGCGCGGTCGCCTTCTGCAGCCGCACGGGTGGACCAGACGGACAATTGCCCGCGATTGTGGATCAGGTCTTCGGCCCCGGCCTCGGCGATCAAGGGGTTCAGCCCGGCATCGGCATGGCCCATGATATCCGCCAGTTGCCGGGCGATATGATCGGCGCGGGCGGGGCGGCAATTGGCCAGAAAGGACAGCATCCACAGGGGGTTGCGCATCGCGTGCAGGTAGTCGACCGACAACGGGCTGTCCGATCCGAACATCAGTTTCGGCAGGTTGCGCAGGATGGACGGGTTGTTGACCGGCATCACCGCATAGGTCGCCAGCGTGCAGGCATTGCCGAAACTGGTGCCCGATCCGGGCGGGTTCGGGTCGCACAAAAGCACCGACAACCCCCGCTTGCGCGCCCATAGGGCCGAGGCCGTGCCGACGATCCCGGCGCCTACCACCACAAGGTCAAAGTCCTGCATCCACGTCCCCTTTGCTTGCGGCAGAAGTGGCCACGGGGCGGGGGGCTTGTCAATTGGCCTTGGTTGACTTGGCTTCGGGTGACCCGCATAGGTTTGGCCGAGTGTTCAACGGGGCTTGGCGCATGGGACTTCGTCGCCGGATCGAGAATTCCGACCTGCTGGCCGGGCTGATTGCCCGCGGGCTGGCGGGATACCTGCGCCTGTCGTTTCGCAGCATGTCCTGGCAGATCGAAGGGCGGGATGCCTTTGAACAGGCGGCCCGGTCGGGTCCGGTGGTTCTGGTCATGTGGCATTCGCGTATCCTGCTGGCCCCGGCGATCGTGAAACCCACGGGCGCGCGGTTGGTCACCCTGCGCGATCCGTCGCCTATGGGCCGGGTGTCGGGCGCGGTGCAGCAGCGGTTCGGATTCCTGTCGCTGGCGATGTCCGCGGCGGCGTCGAACCGGGCCACGTCCAAGGCGATCATGCGCCAGTTGAAGGACGGCCACGGTATCGCCCTGACTGCCGACGGCCCGACGGGCCCGGCGCGGGTGCTGAAGGCGCCACCGCTGGAATGGGCGCGGATCAGCGGCGCGCCGGTCTTCACCTTTGCCTTTTCGACCACGCGGCAGCGGCGGCTGAACAGTTGGGACCGGATGCTGTTTCCCCGTCTGTTCGGGCGCGGGGCGGCGGTGTTTACCCGCTGGGACCACGAGGTGCCGCGCAAGCGATCTGAGGCGGAGCTGGCCGACCTGACCGAGGCACTGACCGGGGCGCTGAACCAGACGCAGGCGCAGGCCGACGCGCTGTTGGACCTGCCACCGGGGCCTTAGCCGATTTCACACAAGGGGCAGGCACGCGCCCGTCCGGGTGGGCGTGGAACACGCCCGCCTTGGGGGCGGGCGTGTGCCGGGCCGCTGCGCAACCCGGCGATGACCTAGTGGAAATCCCGGCTTTTGGGGATGATCCTTGCGTTGCGTGGGTGCCGGTGGGTCGGGCCGGGGATCGGTTTGACCACCTCGTCGGCATGGGACAGGGGCGGCGCGATCCCTTCCGGGGCCAGCCGCATCAGCGCATCGGTCCGGTCTTCCAGATGCTGGGCGATGACATGGATGATCTCGGCATCGCGCTGCACATAGCCTTCGATCATCAGCAGGCGCGATTGCATCACCACCTTGCGATAGACCTCCATCACCTTGGGCCAGACCACAAGGTTGGCGACGCCCACCTCGTCCTCGATGGTGATGAAACAGACGCCCTTGGCGGTGCCGGGGCGCTGCCGGATCAGGACCAGCCCGGCCATGCGCACCTTTTGCCAGTTCTGGGTGGATTTCAGCGCGGCGATGTCGATGAACCCCTGCTTGCGCATGCTTTGACGCAGAAAGGACATCGGGTGCGCCTTCAGGGACAGGCGCAGGGTCTGGTAATCGGCAACCACCTGTTCGCAGACCGGCATGACGGGCAGGGGGACGGGCACCTCGTCCCCTTCATCGCGGGAGGTGCGGAACAGGGGCAGGTCGGGGGCATCGCGCAGGGCCTTCGCCTCCCACAGGGCCTGACGGCGGTCGATGAACAGGGACCGCATCGCGTCGGCCTCGGCCAGCCGGCGGATATGGGCGGCGGACAGGCGGCCCCGTTCCTGCAGATCCTTCACGTCGCGATAGGGCGCGTCGCGGGCGGCGATCAGCCGGGCGGCGGCCTCTTCCCGGAACCCGCCGATCTGACGCAGCCCCAACCGCAGGGCAAACCGGGGCGGCCCGCCAGCCCGGCGCGGGGTGGTGTCGTATCGGTCGGCGATGGGTTCCAGCGTGTTGTCCCAGTCGGAATAATTCACATCCGGCGCGCGCACCTCGACCCCGTGGTCCTGCGCGTCGCGGACGATCTGGGCCGGGGCGTAGAAGCCCATCGGCTGGGAATTGAGAAGGGCACAGGCAAAGGCCGCCGGGTAATGCCGTTTCAGCCAACTTGAGACATAGACCAGATGGGCGAAACTGGCGGCGTGGCTTTCGGGAAACCCGTATTCGCCAAAGCCCTTGATCTGATCAAAGCAGCGGTGGGCAAAGTCGGGGTCATAGCCACGGGCGACCATGCGGCCGACCATCTTGTCTTCCAACAGACCGATGGTGCCCTTGGACCGAAATGTCGCCATGGCCTTGCGCAGCTCGTTCGCCTCGGCCGGGGAAAACTTGGCCGCGTCGATGGCGATCTTCATCGCCTGTTCCTGAAAGATCGGCACACCAAGGGTGCGGCCCAGGATGTTTTTCAGTTCCAGCGGGTCGTGCGGCGGCGCGGGCGAGGGGTATTCGACCGCCTCTTCGCCATTCCGGCGGCGCAGGTAGGGATGGACCATATCGCCCTGGATCGGGCCGGGGCGGACGATGGCGACCTCGATCACAAGGTCGTAAAATTCGCGCGGACGCAACCGGGGCAGCATGTTGATCTGGGCCCGGCTTTCCACCTGAAACACGCCCACGCTGTCACCCTTGCACAGCATGTCATAGACGCGCGGGTCTTCGCGCGGGGTATCGGCCAGCGTCAGCGGGCGGTGGTAATGGGCCTTTAGCAGATCGAACACCTTGCGGATGCAGGTCAGCATCCCCAGTGCCAGAATATCGACCTTGAGGATCCCCAGCGCGTCGATGTCGTCCTTGTCCCATTCGATGAAGGACCGGTCGACCATGGCCCCGTTGCCGATGGGCACGGTTTCGGTCAGCGGGCGTTCGGTCAGGATAAAGCCGCCGACATGCTGGCCCAGATGCCGGGGCATCCCGATCAACTGGCGGGCGACGATCAGGGTGCGGCGCAGGGTCCGGTCGGACAGGTCCACGCCCGCCTCTTTCGCGTGGCTTTCATCGACGGTGGTGCCCCAGCTGCCCCAGACGGTTTTCGCCAGCGCCCCGGTCACATCCTCGGACAGGCCCATGACCTTGCCCACCTCGCGGATCGCCGAGCGGGGGCGGTAATGGATCACCGTGGCGCAGAGCCCCGCCCGGTCGCGCCCGTATTTCTGGTAGATGTGCTGGATCACCTCCTCGCGCCGTTCGTGTTCGAAATCCACGTCGATGTCGGGCGGCTCTTTCCGTTCCTCGCTGATGAAGCGTTCGAACAAAAGCTGGTGCTGGGCCGGGTCCACGGCGGTGATCCCAAGAACAAAGCAGACGGCGGAATTGGCCGCCGATCCGCGCCCCTGGCACAGGATCGGCGGGGTCGCCTCGTGCCGGGCATAGCGGATGATGTCATGGATGGTCAGGAAATAGCGGGCGATGTCGAGTTTCTCGATCATCGCCAGTTCCTTTTTCAGAACCGCGCGCGTGGGCAGGGGGATGCCTTCCGGGTAACGCTCTGCCGCGCCCGCCCATGTGAGCTGCTCCAGATAGGCTTGCGGGGTCATGTCCGGCGGCGTCACCTCGCGCGGGTATTCATAGGACAGGTCGGACAGGTCAAAGGTGATCCGGTCGGCGATTTCGCGGCTGGCGCGGATCGCGTGGGGCCATTCGGCGAACAGGCGGACCATCTCGGACGGGGGGCGCAGGTGGCGTTCGGCGTTGGGTTCCAACAGGCGGCCCGCGCGGGCCAGCGTGGTCTTTTCCCGGATGCAGGTCATCACGTCCTGAAGCGGGCGGCGGTCGGGCGCGTGATACAGGACATCGCCCGTGGCCAGCAGGGCCAACCCGTGGCGGGTGGCCAGCCGGTCCAGCCGGGTGATCCGGGCCCGGTCGTCGCCCCGGAACCGGTGGGCGGCGGCGATATGGGACAGGGTCGGCAGGCGGCGGATCAGCCGGGGCAGGGCGCGGGCGAACCCCTCCAGATCCTCGGGCGGGACCGCGATCAGGATCAGCCCCTCGGCATGGGCGGCCAGATCATTCAGCGTCAGGTCGCAGACCCCCTTGGCCTGCCACGTGCCGTCAGGATCGTGCCGCTTGCCCTTGGTCAGCAGGCGGGACAGGCGGCCATAGGCCTCCCGGTCGGTGGGATAGGTCAGAAACTCCTCGCCCCCCAGAAGCCGCAGGCGGCAGCCGGTCAGCGGGCGCAGGCTGGCCTTGCGGGCCTCGGACCACAGGCGCACCACCCCGGCCAGCGTGTTCAGGTCGGCGCAGCCGATCGTGTCATAGCCCTGCGCCCAGGCCTCCTGCGCGATGTCCACCGCGTCCGAGGCGCCGCGCAGGAAGGAAAAACAGGTGGCCAGTCCCAGTTCGACAAAGGGCGCGCGCGGGTTGGGGGGGAAGTTGCCATCCTCGGGCAGGGTGCGGCGGGGGATCGCATGGTCATTTTCCGGCATGACGGCCCCCGCCGGCGGGCCATGGGTTGAAACCCATGGTGACTTGGTGCGCAGCGGTCGGGATGGCGCAGGTCGGCGGGCCGGGCAGGGGGGCGCTGCCCCCCGTCCGCTTGCGCGGCCTCCCCCCGGGATATTTGTAACCCAAAGAAGACAGGGGACAGGTCCAGCCCCCCGGACGGTTCAACGCTGCCGGGGGGCCTTCTCCGGGTGCGGCCATCGGCGTCCCCGCCTGTTCCGCACCTTCTTCATGGCCCATTAAGGTTAATGGTTCCTTGCTTCTTTGGGTCAATAAATATCCCGGGGGTGAATTCGCGCAGCGAAGAGGGGGCAGAGCCCCCTGCCTTTCCTTGCCGCCGGGGGCCCCACGGCGGGCGTGTTCCCCGCCCCCCCGGGCGGTTGCGTGCCTGTGGTGGATATCCCCCTCTTCGTAGGTCATCGGAACACCCCGTGCACGAACCATTGTGGCATGTGCCCCCGCTGGTCCCCCAACACCCCGTCCCGGTAGATCCACAGCCGCAGCCCATGGTCGCTTTCGACCTTGTAGTAGTCCCGCAGCCGGGTGCCGGGGCTGTCGGCCCACCATTCCGGGGCGATCCGTTCGGGTCCGGAAAACCGCGCCACCCGGCGCGGCACCCGGCGCCAGACGAACTGCGCGGGCGGCCCTTCGGGCACGGCGTAGAGCACCCGGATTTCCTCGGGCGTGTCGAACAGGTGCAGCGGCCGGTCCGGCCCGGCGGGGGCGGTGGCGGCGGCCCGCCCGGCGGGGGCATGAGGCCAGCGTTCGGCCCGTTCGGGGATATGGCTGTGCGACAGCGCCGGAGACCGCAGCGTGCCCGGCCCCAGCCGCGCGCCGATCCGGTCCATCAGCCGCGCCACTTCGGTCCCGTCGTCGCTGCCGCCCTCGATCCGGGTTTGCACCCGGTCCACCGGTTCGGTCAGCCCGGCCTCGAGCGTGATCAGGTCAAAGCCGAAGCCGGGGTCGATCCGGTCGAGCCGCCCGTCGAACAGCCGCGCCATATGCGCCCCGTCCCGGCTGGCCTGCGCCAGCCGCAGGCTGACCGAGGAGACCTCTCCATCCGTGCGGTAGACCGTCAGCCGGACCTGCCGCGCGCCCATGCCCGCCGCCGCCAGCCCGCCGCATAATTCGTCGCACAGCCCCGGCACCCAGTCCGAGGGATCGGCCACGGGATCGGCCAGCCGCGATTGCACGGCAAAGCGGGGCGGCTCTTCGGGCGGGCTGACCGGTTCGGCCAGCCGTCCCATCATCTGGTCCAGCCGCAACAGGGGATTGTCGGGCAGCTCTGCGCGGTTGAACCGCCGCGCCAGCGACAGCCGGGGCACGGCGGCAAGGTCGCCCACGGTTTTCAGCCCCAGCCGGTTGAGGAGTTGCACCGCATCGCCCCGCAGCCGCAGCGCCCGGACCGGCATCGGCCCCATCCGCAGGGCCAGCCGGTCCGGGGCGCAGACCTCGCGCACGCGGCCGAACCGCGCCAGCGCCCAGGCCGCCCCATGGGTGGGCGCCACCGCCAGCGCGGCGCTAAGCCCCAGCCGCGACAGCTCCTCCTCCATCCCGCGCAGCATCGCCGCCTCGCCGCCCATCAGGTGATCCGATCCGGTGGTGTCCAGAACCAGCCCGTCATCGCCGTCCACCGCCGTCCAGGGGCACCAGCGCCGCGCCCAGAGCATCAGCCGCTCCAGCGCGGCCCGGTCCCCGGCGAGATCGGCGTAATCGACCCGCAGTTCGGGGCAGAGCGCGCGCATGTCCACCACCCGCGCGCCCCGGTGCACCCCGGCCTGTTCAGCGGGCCGGTTGGTGGCATGGATCACCGGCCCGTGCGGCCCTTCCACGGCCAGCGCGACGGGCAGGTCATCGGGCGGGGCATCGTTGCGCCCGGCGGCCCATTTCTGCCAGCGTTCCATGGCGAAGCGGGGCAGGTGGATCGCGGTGATCCGCCGCCCCAGCGGATTGCGTTCGTCCCGGTCCCGGCCTTCGCGCTGGGCGGGGGTGGCGGCCCCGGCCCGGTCGGCGCGGGCCTTGCCGGGATCACCCCCGGCCCGCCAGGCGGGGCGCGCGGCGGGGCTGTCCTGCCGGGGCAGTTGGCGCAGGTCCGCCTCCAGCGCCCCGCGCAGCACGGACAGCGCCTCGTCAAAGGCGGTTTTGTCGCCCGTCTGCGGGGCCTGCTGGGCAGTCTGCGAGAGGACGGGCAGCTTGTCCTCGTGTTTCATCGGGTTCGTGTCCTGCGTTAACCTGTCCGTTCTTCGGGTGGGGCGGCGTTCTGTTCCATGCCGTGGTCAAGGTGCAGCCCGCCGTCCTGCATCGGCCGGGCCACCCATTGCCCCGGGGGCCGCCAGCGGGCGCGGAACAGGTCGGCCTGCCAGACGGGCGCGCCGGGCGCGCGGCTGTCGTCGGGGTGGGTCAGCGATTGCAGCGATCCGACCCGCCAGCGTTCCCGCGCCGCGGACAGGTTTGCCTGCCCGCCCCGCCGGATCAGCCAGCAGGGCACGCCATGCGCCTCGGCCCGCATTGCCAGCCGTTTCGTTGCGGTGAAATCCAGCGCGGGCGGATCGCCCCAAAGCTCTCCGATCACGGCGCCAAGGCCGGGGCAGCCGACCCCCTGTTCCAGCACCCACAAAAGATCGGCGGCCTTGCCGACGCAGGCGTAGAGGATCGGCCGGTCGTGTCCGGCCTGCGCCAGCCCGTGCAGATAGGGGCGGCCCATGTCGCGCCGGGTCACCCGGTCCTGCACCCAGAGGATCGGCTTGTCCGTCGCGCCCTTGCGCCCGGCCTGATCGGCGCGCAGCCGGGCCAGCACGAATCCCGTCGCCGCCCCGTCCATTGGGCTGTCGGCAAAGACCTCGGCCAGGGTTGGAGCAGAGACGGAGGCCTCGTCCGTCCTGTCCGTCTGTCCGGGGCGCGTGGCGCGGCCCCGCAGCAACTGGGTCGCGGTTTTCGGAGGGGGAGGGGCGCTGTGCATGAGTCTCCTCGCCGGTTAATGTTCTCTTTTTGTTCTAGTCCGGAAGGCGGGATTGGTCAAGAAAAGGGAGGGGGTGATCTGACCGGCATGGACCGGGCGACCAGCCCGGAGCGGGCGCGGCCCTCAATGGCGCGGGAACAAGGCCGAAGGCCGCCCGCGCATCGCCGGCCCGTCCCGGCGGGCTGGCGATATGGGGACGTCCGGAAGCCGCGGCAATGTCATTCGGGGTGACCCGATAAATCGCGCCGCCCAACCGGCACAATCGCCATCCCACGGGCCGGCGACGCGCGGGCAATGCGCCTCTCAGGCTGCGACGGCCTTGCGCACGAGGTTGAGGTAGATCTCTTCGATCTCGGCAAGGTCAAGACGGCCGCCCTTGCGATACCAGTTCGTCACCCCGGTCAAGAGGGCGATCACCGCCATGGTGGTCACCCGCAGGTCGGTGACGCTGAAATCGCCGGTTTCGACGCCGGCCTGCAAAACGGCCTCCAGCCGGTCCTCGTAGGCGCGGCGCATCGCTTCGACCCGGGCGAAATTGTCCGGCTCCAGATTGCGCAATTCCATATAGGCGATGAACACCTGATCGGCCCGGTCCATGTGGAACCCGATATGGTGACGCACGAAATGGTCCAGCCGGGCCGGGGGCGGGGCAGTGGGGGCTGCCGTGCCATCGAAAGAGGCCAGCAATTCCGACAGGTGGTCCTCCATCAGGTCGAACAGCAGGCTTTGCTTGTCCGGGGTGTAGTTATACAGCGCCCCGGCCTGCACCCCGACCTCGGCCGCGATCTGGCGCATCGACACGGCGGCATAGCCGTGACGGGCGAACAGCCGCCGGGCGGCCTCGCGCACCTTGGGGCCTGTGATATCAGAATGGGAACCGCGTTTCCGTGCCATGCACCCATGTAACTGAACGAATGTTCATTTGAAAAGGGGGCGGCCGCGCCGGGCGGGCCTTGCGGGAGGGGGCGGGCTGCCTGTATCGTCGGGCGAAACCACGGGGCCGTCACGCCGAATGAAATTCAAGTATCTGATACCATTGGCACTTCTTGCCGCTTGCGCCGAATTTCCGGCGCTGGACCGGGTCGATGTCGCTTCGGCGGAACGGGCCCCCTATCCGGCGATCATTCCGCTGGGTCCGGTTCTGGCCGGGCTGGACCAGACCAGCGGCCAAAGCCCGCTGACGCCGGAGTTTGCCGCGAGCCTGACCGCCCGGCTGCGGGCGTTGCAGGCACGGGCGGCGCGGCTGCGGGGTCCGGTGATCGACGGCACCACCCGCGCCCGAATGCGGGCCGGGGTGAACAGCACCGCGTTGCAGTAGGGCCGACTTCCGGGTAACAGCCTTTCGAACTTGCAAGAAACCTACGGGAATCCCCATGTCCGAACCCCTTCGTCTTGGTATCGCCGGTCTTGGCACTGTCGGCGTGGGCGTCGTCAAGATCGTCCGAAAACACGCCGCCCTGCTGGAGGCCCGCGCGGGCCGTCCGGTGACCATTTCGGCGGTCTCGGCCCGGTCGCGCGGCAAAGATCGTGGCGTGTCGATTTCGGACTTCGCATGGGAAGACGACCCTGTCACGTTGGCCAAGCGGGACGATGTGGATGTCTTCGTCGAACTGATGGGCGGGGAAAACGGCCCGGCCAAGGCCGCGACCGAGGCGGCGCTGGCCGCGGGCAAGGATGTGGTCACCGCCAACAAGGCGCTTCTGGCCCACCACGGGCAGGCGCTGGCCATTCAGGCCGAGGCCGCAGGTCGGTCGATCCGCTACGAGGCGGCCGTCGCGGGCGGCATCCCGGTAATCAAATCCCTGCTGGAAGGGCTGGCCGGGAACCAGATTTCCCGCGTCATGGGCGTGATGAATGGCACCTGCAATTACATCCTGACCCGGATGGAAAGCGCGGGCCTGACCTATGATCAGGCCTTTGCCGAAGCCGACGGGCTGGGCTACCTCGAGGCCGATCCGCAGTTGGACGTGGGCGGCATCGACGCGGGCCACAAACTGTCGATCCTGTCGGCCATCGCGTTTGGAACGCAGGTGGATTTCGACGCGGTCGAGCTTGAGGGGATCGGCGCGATCACCATCGAAGACATCCGCGCCGCCGCCGACATGGACTATAAGATCAAGCTTCTGGGTGTGGCTCAGATGACGGGCCGGGGGCTGGAACAGCGCATGTCGCCCTGTCTCGTGCCCGACAGCTCGCCGCTGGGTCAGTTGCAGGGTGGAACCAATATGGTCGTGCTGGAAGGTGACAGCGTGGGCCAGATCGTTCTGCGCGGCGCCGGTGCGGGCGAAGGCCCGACCGCCAGCGCGGTGATGGGCGACATCGTCGATATCGCGCGCGGGATCCGGCTGCCGGTCTTCGGCCAGCCCGCGACCGGGCTGCGCAATGTGCCCGCCGCCCGCGCCGCCGTGCCCGCCCCCTATTACCTACGCATCCAGTTGCAGGACAAACCCGGCGCGCTGGCCAAGATCGCGCGGGTTCTGGGCGAAAGCGGCATCTCGATCGACCGGATGCGCCAATATGGGCATGAAGACACCACCGCACCGGTTCTGATCGTGACGCACAAGACCACGCGGTCGGCGCTGGAACAGGCGCTTGCCGGGTTCCGCGAAACCGGCGTGGTCGAGGGCGAACCGGTCGCGATCCGCATCGAAGCGGTCTGATCGCGGCGGGCGCTGTGCCCGTTAGCGTTATCATCCCTCTGCGGTTGCGGGTCGGGCTTGTCATCGGGGCGTGTGGGCGGCTAGGTGACCGTCAACGCACTCCGGAACAAGGGACCGACCATGGCCAAGGCTTCTGAATTTCACGACCGCATGTTGTCCCTGGGCCTTGCCCGCGTGTCCGAGGCGGCGGCGCTTGCCTCGGCCGGGCTAATCGGGCGCGGCGACGAAAAGGCGGCGGATCAGGCCGCGGTCAACGCCATGCGCGAACAGCTGAACCTGCTGGACATCGCCGGCGTCGTGGTGATCGGCGAGGGCGAGCGGGACGAGGCACCGATGTTGTTCATCGGCGAAGAGGTCGGCACCGGCAACGGCCCGGCGGTGGATATCGCGCTGGACCCGCTGGAAGGCACCACCCTGACCGCCAAGGATATGCCCAACGCGCTGACCGTCATCGCCATGGGGCCGCGCGGGTCGATGCTGCACGCCCCCGACACCTATATGGACAAGCTGGCCATTGGGCCGGGGCTGAAGCCGGGCACCGTGACCCTTGCCATGTCCCCGTCCGAACGGGTGTCGGCGCTGGCCGCCGCCAAGGGCTGTTCGACCGAGGATATCACTGTCTGCGTCCTTGACCGCCCCCGGCACGAAGAGATGATCGCCGAGATCCGGTCCACCGGCGCGGCGATCCGACTGATCACCGATGGCGACGTGGCCGGCGTGATGCATTGCGCCGAACCCACCACGGGCATCGACATGTATATGGGGCAGGGCGGCGCGCCCGAGGGCGTTCTGGCCGCCGCCGCGCTGAAGTGCATGGGCGGGCAGATGTTTGGCAAGCTGGTGTTCCGCAACGAAGACGAGAAGGCCCGCGCCGCGAAGGCCGGGATCACCAACTTTGACCGGGTTTACACCCGCGACGACATGGTGACGGGCGACGTAATCTTTGCCGCGACCGGCGTGACCGACGGATCGATCCTTCAGGGGATCAAGCGTGATCCGGGGATGCTGACCGCCGAAACCATCCTGATGCGGTCCAAGACCGGGTCGGTCCGGCGGATGACCTACCAGCACCCCACCGGGAAATGACAGCGCCCGCGCTGATCCTGATTGATATCCAGACCGGTTTCGACAGCCCGGTCTGGGGCGACCGGAACAACCCCGACGCCGAGGACAAGGCGGGTGATCTTCTGGCCCGCTGGCGAAGGGCGGGCGCGCCGGTAATCCACATCCGTCACGTCAGCACCGAACCGGGCAGTCCGCTAGGCCCCGCGACGGGCGGCACCGCGTTCAAACCGCAGGTCACGCCTGTGGCCGGCGAGGTGATTTTCGACAAATCGGTCAACTCTGCCTTCATCGGAACCGGGCTGGAGGCGCATTTGCGTGACATCGGGGCGACCGATCTGGTGATTTGCGGTCTGACCACGCCGCATTGCGTGTCGACCACTTGCCGGATGGCCGCGAACCTTGGGTTCCGGGTCAGCCTTGCCCATGATGCCTGCGCCGCCTTTACGGGCAATGCGAACAGCGGGTGGGCCGACCTGCCCGCGATGACGGCGACAGAGATACACACCAGCGCCGTGTCGCATCTGCATGGCGAGTTCGTCACGGCGGTCCGGGCGGAAGACGCGCGACCCTAGGCCCTACTCGGCCGCCAGCGCATCCGGCAGGTATTGGGCCACGATATGGCGGACAAGGCGGCGCACGATGAATTGCGACACATGCACCTTGTCGGCGTCGTAGGCCACGATCCCGGCGGTGCGCACCGTTTCGTAGATCGGGACATAGTCCAGATGGGAATGCGCCTGCCAAAGCTCCTCGACCACGATGCGCAGCACGGATTTCGAATATTCATTGGCGGTGACGCAATCCATCCCGGTAAAGCTGTTGCCGATGGGGACCGGGGACACCGTCAGGATCACGTTGACCCTCAGATCGCCCAAGCGTCCGATTGCGGGGTCGAGGAGCGACAGCGCCGTGTCTGGCCCAAGACGGCGAAAGGTGAACCGGTTCGGGTCGCGTTCGGCGATGCGCGGGTCCGGCAGACGGTTCAGGTAGCATTGGGTCAGATGGTCGAACCAACTTTCGACATGACCCAACGTGATCACGACGGTCGAGGATTGCGGCAACCAGCGATAAAGCTGGTCGATCTCCGCACGCCGGTCCAGCGCGCGCTCACGCGTCACGGGCTGGCCACCAGCCAAAAGAAGATCCGAAAAGGCTTCTGGTTCTACCTCGACAATGGTTTCTGCGGGGATTTCAGTGCCCTGCACCGCCCAGTTGATCCGCTGCGCCATGGTGCCGGGGGTGAATTCGTTCAGGATTCCATTGGCGCGGGGCCAGGGCCATTCCGATTTCGGAACTCCGTATCCGGCGACAGGAACATTGGCACCTTGCCGTTCCAATTCGGATTCTACGTTGCGGGCAAAACAGGACCCGAGGGTAAAGACCGGACGTCCATCAGTCAGGTTCATCGTGAACCTTGGCGACAGTTTCGGCAGGATCAGCCCATCCACTTCGCGCGGGTCATTGCGGCCCGGATACTTGCGTGCCGGTCCGATCTGACGCATCTGCGCCATGGCGGTTTCGAACGAAACCTCGGGGATGCTGGTGGGGCTGCTCACTAGATCCTGTGTCTTATTGGTTTGGGTCACCCTCAGGATTTGTGGCCGATATGTCAACGTGCACAATAGGTGGTAGGCGCGTCGGTCAGGTCGCGCCGGGCCGGGCCAGACCTCATGCTTTGCGTCAAGGCTGCCGCCTAAGGCCCCCGGATATCAAAACTTTCCAAAATCGAACATTTGGATGCACAGGAATTAACCATCTGTGGGTAACTCGGGGGAGGAATCGGCGGACCCTGCACTTAGGGTCATGGTCAACAGATTTTTCCTACATCTAGTCTAAAAATAACCGTTGACCCCCTAGGGGTAGATACGCCAGTTTGTGCGAGCCGGCCGATACGATACAACATTTAGTGGCAGGGACGGCGCAAACAGAACGAAACAAGGGTTGCCCGTGACGCGGGTGATTCACACTGACGCGGTTCGTCTGCTGGGGCGGGCCGCGACCGGGATCGGTTTGCGCGGGGGCCCACTTGTATCGCATCGGCCACGAGAGAGAGAGGGCGGCATCTGGGTGTCGCAGGACAAGGGATCAGCCGCAACGTCGGCAACCAAGGGGCAAGGCGCGATGAAGATCGAACGCAACTTCACGAAGGCAGGCAAGGACGCATATGCAGAGGTCGAATTCCGGACCACGTCGTCCGAGATTCGCAACCCGGACGGCACCGTCGTCTTCAAGCTGGACAACTGCGAAGTTCCGGTGAAATGGAGCCAGGTGGCCTCTGACGTCATCGCGCAGAAGTATTTCCGCAAGGCGGGTGTTCCCTCCGAAATGAAGAAGGTCAAGGAAAAGGGCGTGCCCGAATTCCTGTGGCGGTCGGCACCGGCCGAAGGCGCGACCTTCTCGGGCGAAACCTCGGCCAAGCAGGTATTCGACCGTCTGGCCGGCGCCTGGGCCTATTGGGGCTGGAAGGGCGGCTATTTCTCGACCGAGGAAGACGCCCGCGCCTATTACGACGAAATGCGCTTCATGCTGGCCACCCAGCGCGCCGCGCCGAACAGCCCGCAGTGGTTCAACACCGGCCTGCATTGGGCTTACGGCATCGACGGCCCGGCGCAGGGTCACCACTATGTCGACTACAAGACCGGCAAGCTGACGAAATCGACCTCGTCCTACGAGCATCCGCAGCCGCACGCCTGCTTCATCCAGTCGGTCAGCGATGACCTTGTGAACGATGGCGGCATCATGGACCTTTGGGTGCGCGAGGCGCGCCTGTTCAAATACGGCTCTGGCACCGGCACCAACTTCTCGTCCCTGCGGGCCGAGGGCGAGGGCCTGTCCGGTGGCGGCAAGTCGTCGGGCCTGATGGGCTTCCTCAAGATTGGCGACCGCGCCGCGGGTGCGATCAAGTCGGGCGGCACCACCCGCCGCGCGGCCAAGATGGTGATCGTCGACGCCGACCACCCGGATATCGAGGACTTCATCGACTGGAAGGTTCTGGAAGAACAGAAGGTCGCCAGCATCGTCGCCGGATCGAAGATGCACGAGCAAAAGCTGAACGGCATCTTCAAGGCGATCAAGACATGGGACGGCAAGGCGGACGACGCCTATGACCCGTCGGTGAACGACGCGCTGAAAGAGGCCGTGCGCGATGCCAAGCGGGTCGCCATCCCGGAAACCTACATCAAGCGGGTGCTGGATTACGCCAAGCAGGGCTATGACAGCATCGAATTCCCGACCTACGACACCGATTGGGACAGCGAAGCCTACAACTCCGTTTCGGGCCAGAACTCGAACAACTCGATCCGCGTGACCGATGCCTTCCTGCAGGCCGTCCGGGATGACGCCGATTGGGATCTGATCAACCGCACCAACGGCAAGGTCGCCAAGACCGTCAAGGCCCGCGATCTGTGGGAAAAGGTCGGCCATGCCGCCTGGGCCTGTGCCGATCCGGGCATCCAGTTCCACGACACCGTCAACGCCTGGCACACCTGCCCCGAAGACGGGCAGATCCGCGGGTCGAACCCCTGTTCGGAATACATGTTCCTTGACGACACGGCCTGTAACCTCGCGTCGATGAACCTGCTGACCTTCTACAAGAACGGCGAGTTCCAGGTCGAAGACTACATGCACGCGACCCGCCTGTGGACCGTGACGCTGGAAATCTCGGTCATGATGGCGCAGTTCCCGTCCAAGGAGATCGCGCAGCGGTCCTATGACTTCCGGACCCTTGGTCTTGGCTATGCCAACATCGGCGGGCTGTTGATGAACATGGGTTTTGGCTATGACAGCGACGAGGGCCGCGCGCTGGCCGGTGCCCTGACTGCGATCATGACCGGTGTGGCCTATGCCACCTCGGCCGAGATGGCGGGCGAGCTGGGCGCCTTCGCCAAGTTTGACAAGAACCGCGACCACATGCTGCGGGTGATCCGCAACCACCGGACCGCGGCCTATGGCAAAGCCGAGGGTTATGAGCAGCTTGCGGTCAAGCCGGTCGCGCTGGACCACGCCAACTGCCCCGACCAGCGTCTGGTCAAGCTGGCCATGGAAGCCTGGGACGAGGCGCTGAGCCTTGGGGAAAAGCACGGCTACCGCAACGCCCAGACCAGCGTGATCGCCCCCACCGGCACCATCGGTCTGGTGATGGACTG
This sequence comes from Loktanella sp. IMCC34160, assembly GCF_004145845.1. Taxonomy (GTDB): domain Bacteria; phylum Pseudomonadota; class Alphaproteobacteria; order Rhodobacterales; family Rhodobacteraceae; genus SELP01. Next base: position 32,743 of record NZ_SELP01000002.1, read on the forward strand.
CGACACCACCGGGATTGAACCGGACTTTGCGCTGGTGAAGTTCAAAAAGCTGGCCGGTGGCGGCTACTTCAAGATCATCAACCAGTCGGTTCCCGCCGCGCTTGAAAAGCTGGGCTATGGCAGCGCCGAGATCGAAGAGATCATCGCCTATGCGGTCGGCCACGGCTCCATCGGGCAGGCCCCGGCGATCAACCACACCTCGCTGATCGGCCACGGCTTTGGTCAGGCGGAACTGGACAAGGTTGAAGCGGCGCTGAAATCCGCCTTCGACATCCGCTTTGTCTTCAACCAGTGGACCCTGGGCGAGGCGTTCTGCCAGAAGACGCTGGGTATCCCGGCGGAGAAGCTGAACGACCCGACCTTCGATCTGCTGCGCCATCTTGGGTTCTCGAAAGCCGAGATCGACGCCGCCAACGATCATGTCTGCGGGACGATGACGCTGGAAGGGGCACCGCACCTGAAGGAAGAGCACCTGACCGTGTTCGACTGCGCCAACCCCTGCGGCAAGAAGGGCAAGCGGTATCTGTCGGTCAACAGCCATATCTACATGATGGCCGCCGCACAGTCCTTCATCTCGGGCGCGATCTCCAAGACGATCAACATGGCCAACCACGCCTCGATCGAAGATTGCCAGAAGGCCTACGAGCTGTCCTGGTCGCTGGGGATCAAGGCCAACGCGCTCTATCGGGATGGCTCCAAGCTGTCGCAGCCGCTGGCCGCCGCGCTGGTCGAGGATGACGACGAGGCTGCCGAGACCCTCGCAACAGGGTCCGCACAGGAAAAGGCCGCCGTTCTGGCCGAGAAGGTGGTCGAAAAGATCATCATCAAGGAAGTCCTGCGCACCCAACGCGAAAAGATGCCGGAGCGCCGCAAGGGCTATACCCAGAAGGCGATCGTCGGGGGCCACAAGGTCTATCTGCGGACGGGCGAATATCAGGACGGCAGCCTTGGCGAGATCTTCATCGACATGCACAAGGAAGGCGCTGGCTTCCGGGCGATGATGAACAACTTCGCCATCGCGGTGTCCGTGGGCCTGCAATACGGGGTGCCGCTGGAAGAGTTCGTCGATGCTTTCACCTTCACCAAGTTCGAACCGGCCGGGATGGTGCAGGGCAACGACTCGATCAAGTCGGCGACCTCGATCCTCGACTACATCTTCCGCGAACTGGCCGTGTCCTATCTGGACCGCACCGATCTGGCCCATGTGAAGCCCGAAGGCGCGTCCTTCGACGATCTGGGCCGGGGCGAGGAAGAGGGCGTGTCGAACGTGACCACCCCCTCCGAAAGCGCCGCCTCCAAGTCGCTGGAAGTGCTCAAGCAGATCAGCTCCACCGGCTACCTGCGCAAGCGTCTTCCGCAGGAACTGGTCGTGCTTCAAGGCGGGATCGGGGCCACGGCATTTGCCGGGGCGGGCGATGCCTCAGCCGCGCTGCAAACGCTGGTGCCCGAAGTGGCCACGGCACAGGTCGCCGTCGGAGGAAGCACCGCGCTCTCGTCCGGATCGGTCAGCATCTCGGCCCGCGACAAGGCCAAGATGCAGGGCTACGAAGGCGATCCCTGCGGGGAATGCGGCAACTACACGCTGGTGCGCAACGGCACCTGCATGAAGTGCAACACCTGCGGGGGGACCAGCGGGTGTAGCTAAGAAGATTGACGGGGCAGACTCATGTCTGCCCCGTCGGAACGCCTCTGGCGTTCCAACGTGGTCCGGCGAGGGTGCGCCCGCGCCGCCGACGTTCAGGCCGCAGGCAGAAACCGGGCGGTACACAGAATGAGCCTGAACGGCGAAACTTTCAGAGGGGCTTCGGCCCCTCTTTTTTCTTGTTCCGCAACGGGTTGTCGGGCGGTGTTCAGGTGGCGCGCGCGGCCCCGTCGATCCCTTCGAAGACCTTCAGAAAGCTGTCGGGCAGCGGCATCTTCCCCGACCCATCGGGATACATCGCAACCATGATCCCACGGAACCGGCTGCACAGCCTGCCGCCGGCCCAAAGTTCGTTTTCAAGGGTAAAGCTGGAGGTGCGGAAGCCCACGCAGCGGCAGGTGATGACATAGTCCTGTTCCGCGAAAAGCTCTGCCAGATAGTCGATCTCGGCCCGGAAGATGACAAGACGCGGCTCGTCCGGGCCAAAGCTGGTCAGCCCGTGATGCCGCAAATACCGAACCCGCGCGGTTTCATACCAGACGGTATAGGCCGCGTTGTTGGCATGCCCCAGCGCGTCGATCTCGTTAAAGCGGACCCGGTCGGCAAGGGCGAAGGGGGCAGGGCTTGCCACGCCTGCGGCGCGCTGTTCGTCGTCGGTCAGGCAGTCGTGATAGCGCATGGTCAATCGTCCTTTGCGGGGATGTCAAAGTCGGGCGGGGCCAGTTCAAAGCCGCTGAACTGAAAACCGGGCGACACGGTGCAGCCGACCAGCGTGTAGTCGCCGGTTGTCTGCGCGGATTGCCAGAACCCTTCGGGAACAATGGCTTGCGGGCCGGTGTTCGTCTCGATCTCCGGGCAAAGCCGGTGCCGCATGGCAGGCCCCGCCGCTGTTTCCGCGATGAACAGGTCAAGCGGCGCGCCCGCGTAGAAATGCCAGATCTCGACCGCGTCGACCCGGTGCCAATGGCTCCGCTCGCCCGCCTTCAGCAGGAAATAGATGCAGGTGCCGGCCGGGCGGCCCGGTCCCCCGGCAACCCATGTCTGGCGGTAATGGCCACCTTCGGGATGCGGCTCCAGCCCCAATTGGGCGATAATGTCGTCTGCCGTGCTCAAACCTTGTCCGCCAAGTCGTTGAAATCGCGTGCGATGATGTCCCATTTGTCGCCGGGTTCCAGATCCGCGGTCTGGGTCGGGCCGTATTCCGTCGGGCGGGGAATGAACCCGGTTTTCAGGCCCGTCGCCCGGGCCGCGTGCAGGTCGCCATTGTGGGCGGCGACCATCATCACCTCGGACGGGTCAAGGCGCAGCGCGGCGCAGGCGGCCAGATAGACCGCGGGCTTGGGTTTGTAATCGCGGGCAATCTCGGCCCCTAGGATGCAGTCCCATGGCAGCCCCGCATAGCGCGCAAGGCGGGTCATCAGGGCAATGGACCCGTTGGAGCACGGTGCGATGATTGCCTTTTGTTTCAAACGGCTAAGGCCCGAAGTTACATCGGCCCATGGGTCCAGACGTTCCCATGCTGCGTTCAGGCTGTCCGGGGCGTCCACCCCAAACCGCCGGGCCACGGTGCGCAGGTTTTCCAGGTGCAGATCGTCCAGCGGCACATAGCCCCGGTTCCCCTCGCGCACCCGCGCCATCGCCGGGTCATATTCCGCGCGCCAGGCATCGGCAAAGGCCAGCGCGTCAACCTGAGGCAGCACCGCTGCAACCTCGCGCGCGACGGAGGTGCGCCAGTCCACGCAGGTGCCGAAAACATCGAAGATGAACGCCTTGACCATGGGGGCAGAGTGCCTGCGCACCCAGCCCCCTTCAAGGCGAAAAGATCAGCCGCGCAGGATCGAACGACCGGCGAATTCGGCGGAGGCGCCGAGCATTTCTTCGATCCGGATCAATTGGTTGTATTTGGCCAACCGGTCGGACCGGGCAAGCGAGCCGGTCTTGATCTGGCCGCAGTTCGTGGCGACGGCGAGGTCCGCGATGGTCGCATCCTCGGTTTCGCCCGAGCGGTGGGACATGACGTTGGTCATGCGGGCGCGGTGGGCCATTTCGACGGCCTTCAGCGTCTCGGTCAGGGTGCCGATCTGGTTGACCTTCACCAGCATGGAGTTGGCGCAGCCGCGCGCGATCCCGTCGGCCAGACGGGCCGGGTTGGTCACGAACAGGTCGTCTCCGACCAGCTGAACCTTGTCACCCAGACGGTCGGTCAGGGCCTTCCAGCCGTCCCAGTCGTCCTCGCTCATTCCGTCTTCGATCGAGATGATCGGATAGTCGTTCACCAGCGCGGCGAGGTAGTCGACGTTTTCATCGGAGGACAGGGTTTTCCCTTCGCCGGAAAGGACATACTTGCCGTCCTTGAAGTATTCGGTCGCCGCGCAATCGAGCGCGAGGAAGATTTCCTCGCCCGGTTTGTAGCCTGCTTTCTCGATAGACTTCAGGATGAAATCGAGCGCGTCGCGGGTGGACGACAGGTTGGGCGCAAAGCCGCCTTCGTCGCCGATCCCGGTGGACAGGCCCGCGGCAGAGAGTTCTTTCTTCAGGGTGTGGAACACTTCGGAGCCCATGCGCACGGCCTCGCGGATGTTTTCCGCAGCCACCGGCATGATCATGAATTCCTGAATGTCGATCGGGTTGTCGGCGTGTTCGCCACCGTTGATGATGTTCATCATAGGCACCGGCAGGACGCGGGCCGAGGTGCCGCCGATGTAGCGGTAGAGCGGCTGCGCGGTGTACTCGGCGGCGGCCTTAGCCACGGCCATCGACACGCCGAGGATCGCGTTGGCGCCAAGCCGGCCCTTGTTCGGGGTGCCGTCCAGTTCGATCATCAGCTCGTCAATCTCGACCTGATCGGTGGCGTCCGCGCCGATGACGTTCTCGGCAATTTCGCCATTCACGGCGGCGACGGCTTCCAGCACGCCTTTGCCCATATAGCGGGCCTTGTCCCCGTCGCGGCGTTCGACCGCCTCGTAGGCGCCGGTGGAGGCGCCGGACGGCACAGCGGCGCGGCCCATGGTGCCGTCTTCCAGCGTCACGTCCACCTCAACAGTGGGGTTGCCGCGGCTGTCGAGGATTTCGCGGGCGTGAATGTCGATGATGGTGCTCATGGGATGCTCCTATCGGGCAGGGATGTTAGCGATAACGGGCGCTCTATAGCGCCTCGGGTTTGGAAAGGGAAGCGCGGCGCTTTGCCTGAGTTTCGCGCCAAAAACTGTAAAGGCCAGAGACGACGATGATGACAGCCCCCAAAAGGGTCCAGCCATCGAGGGTTTCGCGGAAGATGATGACGCCAAGGGCAAGGCCAAAGACGATCCGTGTGTAGCGGAAGGGGGCGACAAAACTGACATCGCCGACCCGCATCGAGGCAACCATCGCGTAGACCGCCGGGATGAACAGGAAGCAGGCCCCACCAAGGTAGAGCCATGCCATGCCTTCGGGCCGAAGGGGCGGCGTGTTCTGCGCCACGCCCAGCAGGAAGCCCGCCGCGATCAGGGCCACGAAGGCCGCAGCCGACAGTTGCAGCGTGTGAATATCGCGGTTGACCATACGGGTGACAATGTCGCGCGAGGCTTGCAGGATGACGCCCAGAACCACGAGGATCGCGGCGGGCGTGAAACTGTCGCCAGTCGGTCGCAGCACGATCAGCACACCGCACAGCCCGACCATGATCGCGGTCCAGCGGCGCCAGCCGACCGGTTCGCCCAGAAAGATGGCGGCCCCAAGGACGACCAGCAGCGGGTTGGCCTGAACAATTGTGGTGAACAGCGACAGGTCCACATCCCGCAGCGCAAAGACGAAAAAGACCGATGCGCCCGCGTCGAAGACCCCCCGCATCAGCGCAGCACCCCGAAAGACCTGCACGGGCAGCGGTTTCAGTCCCTTGGATTTCGCGGCGAGCGAGAAGGCGACCAGACCGACGATCCCGATTGCCACCAGCACCTGTGCCTTGGGCATGGTTTCGGTGGCCAGTTTGATGCAGCTGTCCACGATGGCATAAAGCCCCATGGCCAAGGTCATCCAGCCCGCGCCCTTGAGGTTGCCCACCTAGGATTTCCTGTCTTTCAGAGGGACGCCGTAGAGTTCCAGCCGGTGCCCCTTGATTTCATAGCCCAGCTTGCGGGCGATCTTTTCCTGCAGCGCCTCGATCTCCTCGTCGACGAATTCGATGACGTCGCCGCTGTTGAGGTCGATCAGGTGATCGTGGTGGGCCCGGTCTGCCGCCTCATAGCGGGCGCGCCCATCGCCGAATTCGTGCTTTTCAAGGATGCCGGATTCTTCGAGCAGTTTGACGGTGCGGTAGACCGTGGCGAGCGAGATTCGGTTGTCGCGGTCGCTGGCCCGGCGGTAAAGCTCTTCGACATCCGGGTGATCGTCGGAATCCTGCAAAACCGAGGCAATGACCCGGCGCTGGTCGGTCATACGCAGGCCCTTGGCCTCGCAACGGTCAAGAATGGTCTCGGTCATCTTGGGGCAGTCTTTAGGGGAAAGCGGCGCGTGGCTCCACACCCAATTTGCGGGCTGGGCGCTAACACGCAAGGGTTCCGGCCATGGTGCGGACGGCGTTGCCCGAAATGGTGACCATCCCGTCACCGGTTTCGGCCCGGATGACCGAGGGGCGGCCCATGTCCATGCCCTGATGGATCGTCAGGGTCTGGTCGGCCTTGCCGATCCGGGCCAGCAAGGCGGTCAGGGTCGCCGCGGCGCTGCCGGTGGCCGGATCTTCGGGGATGTTGTCCAAGGGCGCGAACATGCGCGCATCCACCCGGTCGCCGTCCCGCACATAGGCATATATCGCGAAATCCAGCGGGGTGGGGAACCGGCGGGCGCCTTCGCGGAAGGCGTCGGTCACGGGCAGGCAGGCCGACAGGCTGTCGCGGCTGTCCAGCCGGACAAAGGTGAAGGGCAAGCCCAGAGAGCATTGGATCGGCGCGTGGACGGTACAGTCCACCGCCGCGGCAGGCAGGCCAAGGCAGGCGGCGACAAGGTCCGGGTCAGGCTGGCCGAAATCTTCCAGTTTCGCCGGGACGCTGAATTCGGCGGCGCCATCCTTCGCGTGGGCGGGCAGGGGGCCGATGCCAAGCTCCAGGATCATCTCCGGCCCCTTGCCAAGGTCGGACAGGGCCACCGCCGCGCCAATGGTCGGGTGGCCGGCAAAGGGCACCTCCATCGTCGGGGTGAAGATCCGCAGCCGGGCGGTGTGTTCAGCGGCATGGGACGGGTAAAGGAACACGGTCTCCGAGAAATTGAATTCGCGCGCGATCTTTTGCAGCTTGTCTTCGGGCAGGGCCGTGGCGTCGGGGATCACCGCAAGCTGGTTGCCGCCAAAGGGCGCGTCGGTGAAGACGTCATAGACGAAGAACTCAGTCATGGGGCAACTCCGGCGCGCGGCCAAACCGTTCGGCCACACGCGTTACGGTCAGACCCTGCACGATGATCGAGAAGATCACGACGATATAGGTGCAGGTCAGGATCAGCGGTTTCCATTCGGTGTCGGGCAGGGACAGGGCCAGTGCGACCGATATCCCACCCTTCAGGCCGCCCCACGTCATGATCGGGATCACGCCGGGACTGAAGTCGCGGAACGGGCGCAGGACAAGGATGGGGACCGCGACGGCCGCCAGCCGCGCGACCAATGCCAGCGCAATGGACAGGGCCCCGGTCAGGAGGAAGCTGGTATCAAAGGCGACGGCGAAGACCTCGAACCCGATCATCAGGAACAGGACGGCGTTCAGGATTTCGTCGATCAGTTTCCAGAAGGCTTCGACGTATCTGCGGGTTTCTTCGGACATGCCGTATTTCGCGCCCACGTCGCCGATCAGCAGTCCGGCGCAGACCGCCATGATCGGGGCCGAAACATGCAGCCAAACGGCCAGTTCGTAGCCGCCGAAGGCAAGGCCAAGCGTGATCAGCACCTCGAGCGAATAATCGTCGATCAGGCGCATGACCCGGAAGGTCAGCCAGCCCAGGACGATCCCCAGAAGTGCGCCGCCAATCGCCTCTTGCACGAACAGGGTCAGCGCGGCGGACAGACCAGAGGCGTGATGGTCGCCTGCGGGAAAGGCCAGCCCGATCAGCACAAGGAAGACGACGTAGCCAACCCCGTCGTTGAACAGGCTTTCGCCCGCGATCTTGGTTTCCAGCGATTTGCGCAGGTCGGCTTCGCGCAGGACCCCCAGAACGGCGACAGGGTCGGTCGGCGAAATCAACGCGCCGAAGACCAGCGCGACCAGCAGCGGCATCCCGGTGATCCAGCTGAACCCGACCCCGACGATCAGGGTGGATAGACCGACCCCCAGCGTCGCCATCAAGAGGACGGGCAGCCATTGCGCACGAAGGTCGCCCAGTTTCACATGCAGCGCACCCGCGAACAGCAGAAGGCCCAGCATCCCTTCAAGAAGGGCGTCGGAAAACTCGATCTCCAGCACCTCGGCGCGGATCGCCTCTTCGACCGTCAGCGCGGGGAACAGCGCATCGGTCGCGATCACAGCAAAAGAGGCCAGAAGCGCCACCACAAGGATGCCGATGGCAGAGGGCAGCCGCAGAAACAGGTAGTTGATGGCCCCGAACGCCCCAGCGAGGACAATCAGGAGAGAGGCGATCTGCAAAAGCGACATGGGGTGGCCCGGCTGTTTCGTTTCACCCGTTATAGCGGCCTGCGGGCCGCCGGGGGAACCGCAAACCGTTCCCGGCTTATCCCGCGCGTGTCAGGCGCAGCCAGCTTCCTCCCAACGGGATCGCCTCTGCCCCGCTGCCCAGTTTGAACCGGGCGAGGCCGGGGGCGGCTTCGGTGTCGATGGTGCCAAGGTCGATCCGGCGAATGCCCCGGTCCGCCAGCCAGTCCGACGCCCGCGCAAGCAGCAGGTTATGGGCGTGCATTTCCCGCCCGATCGCCCCGTTCCAGCCGATCTGATAGGTGGCCACGGGCCCATGCATCAGAAACAGCATGGCCGCGACCCGTTCCCGCCCGTCATAGGCCACGAACAGACGGGCCTTGCCCGGGTTCTGGGTGGCCCAGGCCGCCGAGAAAGCAGGCGGAAACCCCTTGTATTTTTTCGCCTTCTGCTGGCGCGCCTCTTCCGCCAAAAGCCAATGATCCGCCTCCCCTTCGTACCGCAGGGATCGCCAGCGCAGCCCGCTGCGTTCCGCGCGCGACAGGCGGTTTCGCCATTTCACATCCATCCGGGCGCGGCGGGCATCCTCGCCCCCGCGAAGGTCCAGTTGGGCGATATGGGCGGCGGTCATCACCTTACGAAACCCTGCATCGGTCAGGGCCCCGTCTTCGCCGCTGGTGGCATTGATCAGGCGCACGCCCTGTGCCGAGAGGCCGCGGAACCCGTCGATCCGTTCGGCAATGGTGGGGGGATTGGCCCAATAGGGGCCCTGCGATACCAATCCGAACCGCCCCATGACCAAGGTATTGCGTGCGACCATGACCGCGTGACCCAATCGGTGCGGCCCGGACCGTAGCGTCAGGCAACAGGCGTCCCGCCCCATCGCACAGAGGGTCTGGGCGAATTGCGGATGCTGCTGCAGGGGCAGCGGCAACTGGGGGTCAGGAAGGGCGTCGGTAATCTGCATCCCCGCCGTTAAGGCAGAGGAAACCTAAATCCCGGTTAATCAGGGCATGAGCCGCAGCGATTCTCGATCCGTTTCAGACGTCTATGGCACCTCCGCCCCGTCGGTTCGGTTGACGGTTCGGGGCGCGGCGCTGCTTGCGGCGGCGGCCGCCCTTGCGGGCGGCGCGCTGTTGTTGATCGGCGAGGTTGTGGTTCGGGTTCTCTGGTGATTATCCCAGTTGAACCAGCGCGTGGCGCTTCTTGCCCGCGCTCAGCTTGACCGGGGTGGCCATATCGGCGGCGCTGAACATCCGACCGGCATCGGTGCAGGTCTCGTCGTTCACCTTCAACCCGCCCTCGGCGATCAGGCGCTTGCCATCCTTTCCCGACTTGGCAAGGCCCGAGCGGACGACAAGCTGGGCCAGTGAAATGCCCTCTGCCGCCTCGGACGCGGGCAGGGTGAGGGTGGGCAGGTCATCGCCCACGCCGCCCTTCTCGAATACCTCGCGGGCGGTGGCCTCGGCCGCGGCGGCGGCCTCGGCCCCGTGCAAAAGGGTCGTCACCTCATTCGCCAGAACGATCTTGGCGTCGTTGATCTCGGACCCTTCCAATGCGCCCAGACGGTTGCACTCCTCGACCGGAAGCTCGGTATAGAGCTTCAGGAACCGGCCCACATCGGCATCGGTTGTGTTGCGCCAGAACTGCCAGAATTCATAGGGCGAGCGCATGTCGGCGTTCAGCCAGACCGCGCCATCGGCGGATTTGCCCATCTTCTTGCCGTCCGAGGTGGTCAGAAGCGGCGAGGTCAGCCCGTAGATTTCATGATCCAGCACCCGGCGGGTCAGGTCGATCCCGTTGACGATATTGCCCCACTGGTCCGACCCGCCCATCTGCAACAGACAGCCATAGCGGCGGTTCAACTCAAGAAAGTCATAGGCCTGCAGGATCATGTAGTTGAATTCGAGGAAGGACAGGCTCTGTTCCCGGTCCAGCCGCGATTTCACCGATTCAAACGACAACATCCGGTTGACGCTGAAATGCCGCCCGATGTCGCGCAGGAAATCGAGGTAGTTCAGCCCGTCCAGCCATTCGGCGTTGTTCAGCATCAGGGCAGGGTTCTCGGCACGGTCATAGTCGATGTAGGCCGCAAAGACCTTCTTGATCCCGGCGATGTTGTCGTCGATCTGGTCCGCCGTCAAAAGCGGGCGTTCATCAGCGCGGAACGACGGGTCGCCCACCTTGGTGGTGCCGCCGCCCATCAGGGTGATCGGCTGGTGGCCGGTCTTTTGCAGCCAGCGCAGCATCATGATCTGGATGAGAGAGCCCACGTGAAGGGACTTGGCGGTGGCGTCAAAGCCGATATAGGCGGGGACGACGCCCTTTACCAATGCCTCGTCGAGGCCCTGGTAATCCGTGCAGTCCGACAGGAACCCGCGTTCCATCATGACGGCCATGAAATCGGATTTGGGATGGTAGGTCATCGTCTTGTCCTTCGGCTTTGGTCGGGGCACTCTATAAGCGGCAGGGAGCGCAAGGAAAAGCAGATGTTGAAGGGTGAACCGGTTCGGGTGCTTGGGGCCATGTCCGGGACCTCGCTGGATGGGGTGGATGCGGCGGTGCTGACCACCGATGGAGAGCGGATTCTGGACTTTGGCGAAAGCCGATTTCGCCCCTATTCGGCAGAGGAACAAGCGATCCTGCGCGCGGCCCTTGGGAAGTGGGAGGGGCCAGAAGTCATTGCGGCGGCCGAACTGACATTGACCGCCCATATTGAGGCGCTGTCGGGGGTCGGGCCGGTCGACCTTGTCGGCTTTCACGGGCAGACCGTGGCCCATGATCCGGCCGGATGCGGCACGCTGCAACTGGGCGACGGGGCGGCCCTGGCCGAGGCGCTGGGCCTGCCGGTGGTTTGGGATTTCCGCAGCGCCGATGTGCGTCTGGGCGGGCAGGGGGCGCCGCTGGCCCCCTTCTATCATTTCGCGCTGGCCAAATGGATCGGCGCCGATGCGCCGCTGGCCTTTTTGAACCTTGGGGGCGTGGGCAACCTGACATGGGTGGACCCGGGCAAGAATCGGCCCGAGGCAGAGGGCGCGCTTCTGGCCTTTGACACCGGCCCGGCGAATGCGCCGATCAACGACCTGATGCAGGAACGGCGTGGAGAGCCCTATGACCAGGACGGGGCGCTGGCCGCAATCGGGCAGGTGGTCGATGGCGCGCTGGAACTGTTCCTGGACGAGGGGTATTTTCTGAAGGTGCCGCCGAAGTCATTGGACCGGAATGATTTTTCCCTGATGCTGGATCTTGTACGGGAGTTGGGCGATGCCGATGCCGCCGCCACCATGACCGCGATGAGTGCGGCGGCGGTGATGCAGGGGATGCAATTTTGCCCGCGCCCGCCGGACCGCGTTCTGGTTACCGGAGGCGGGCGGCATAACCCTGTAATGATGGAAATGCTCGCCGCCGGTCTGGATTGCCCCGTCGAGCCGGTGGAGGCGGTCGGGCTTGACGGCGATATGCTGGAAGCGCAGGCCTTTGCCTTTCTTGCGGCGCGGGTCGCGCGGGGATTGCCCACCTCTGGCCCCGCTACGACAGGCGTGCGGGCGCTGGTCGGCGGCGGCACGATCAGCACCCCCGGCGGCGTGTAATCCAATTGCGCGGCTGCCGCCGCATTCCGATTCTTGAAATCGGCACCGCGACACGATGGTTTTGGCGTTGCGCGTGCCGAGGCGGCGGATGCCTCCGGCGGGAGTATTTGGGGCAAAATGAGAGTGGCCTCATCTTGCCCCAAACGGTGGGTCTGAACCCTCACCTTGCACGGTCATCGGCTCTCCAGCCTGTACCGTGCCTCCTATCTGCGCCGTTAACCTTAATGCGGCATTAACGGCTCTCATTTTGCCAGAAATACTCCGGGGGTGAGGCCCGGACCGGGCCGAGGGGGCAGCGCCCCCTTAGCCCGGTAGGTGAATGCGGAAACGTTCGCGGATCGCCGCGTCGGTGGCCGGGTCGAAGCGGGCCGCGGCCCGTTCGGACAGGATCCGCTCTTTCCGCGCGGTGGCCTTTTCGATCAGGTCGGGTTTGCCCTTTTCCGCCCATTCCTTGGGTGAGGTTCGGTCGCCAAGTGTCGGATATACGTGATCCTTTTGCATCCGGCTGAGCGTTGCGTCGGTCCCAAGATAATGCCCGGTTCCGCCGAGGCAGACCTCGCGCATCTGTTCCAGCGCAAGGGTGGTGTCGTCCACCTCGATCCCGCGCACGCAGCGCAGCGCCTGCCCGATCAGGTCGTCCCCGAGGATCAGGCTTTCGTGGCAGAACCCGAGGAGAGAGGCATGCATCCCTGCCGCCTCGTAGACCATGTTCAGACCGGCCAGACCGGCCATCACGTTGGAACACATCTGTTCCCAGCCCGCCTGCATGTCCGGCAGTTTGCTGTCGGCGATCCCGGCGGCGGCCCCGCCGGGCAGGTCGTAGAATTTGTGCATCTGGGCGCAGCCTGCGGTCAGCAGGGCCTGTTCCCCGGACCCGCCGGTCATCGCCCCGGTGCGCAGGTCCAGCCCGAAGGGCCATGTGCCGAAGATCGCCGGGTGTCCGGGCTTGATCGCGTTCACATAGACGACCCCCGCAAGACATTCGGCCACGGCCTGCACGATCGCACCTGCCACGGTCGAGGGCGCGGTGGCCCCGGCCATGCCCGCGGACAGAAGCAGCACCGGCATACCGCCCGCGATGCATTCCTCCATCACCTTGCAGCTTTCGGTGGCGAATTTCATCGGCGGCACGACGAAGCAGTTGGAGTTCGACACGAAGGGCCGGGCGCGCCATTCGGCCTCTCCCCCGGCGATCATGTGCAACATTTCCATCGCGTCGCCGACATAGTCGGGATCGGTGAAGGAGACGCCCACATGTTTCGTGGTTCCAGCACAGCTGGCATAGACCGAGTTGAGGTCCATTTCCCGGTTGTCGGCGATGTCCCGGCACACCATGGGGCGTTGCAGGAAGTGGATGTTGTCCAGCTGGTCGACGATCCGGGCGGCGTCGTGCAGGTCCTGCACTGTGCTGTCGCGGTAGTTTTTCCCGGCCACGTCAACCATATGCACCGCGGCCCCGGCGGTGCCGTAGTGCACATTGGCGCCAGCAAGGTGCAGGTCACGGGCCGGGTCGCGCCCGTGCAGGGTGATCCCGCGGGCGGCCTTGGCCAGCATGTCTTCGACCAGCGCGCGGGGAATGCGGATGCGCCCGTCATCGCCAAGGATCGCGCCTGCGCCGGTCAGGATCTCGACCCCGCTGGGCGGCGCGTCGGCCAGACCGATCTGTTCCAGCGCCTGAAGCGCGGTTTCGTGAATTCGGGCCACCTGCGCATCGGTCAGGGGCTTGTACTGGCCGCCCGGCATACCGGGCCGGATCGGGCGCATATCATCGGACAGGGGGGCGGCGCGGGCGGCCTTGCGGGCGGCGCGGCCACCGGAGCGGCTGCCCCGGGCGCTGGTGTTGGACGGGGTCGGGGTTTCGATTTCAATCGACATGGATCAGCCTGTAGCAGGACACGGGGAATAGCGGGGAAGGCGGGCAGAAAAGATCGAGGGGGCCGATTACGGACGGCCGCGCGCAGCACGGCCCCGCCGCGCACCGATGGTGCGGGTCACGAGGTCGAGGATGCTGGTTTCGCTCATCTTGATCCTGCGGAGGGGCCGGTTGGGCCGATGATCCGACTATTCAAGTGATTCATCCGCCATTCTTTCCCAATTGCGACAGGGCGTCGTTTTTGGTGGGCCGGTTGCCGCCAGCCCGTCGGCGAAACGCTGCCTTGGGCTGGGATGGATGGGGCCGGCGCGTGCCCGCGGGCAGAAGTTTGCCAGTTGTATCCGGGTGTTTCAGCGGCTTTGCGCCGCGATTTTCCGGGGGGCTTGGAAAGTGGCTGCGGCGGTTTCACCTAGGGTCCGATCACAGGATCACCCGTCGCGACCCTGCGGCGGGCAGGACTCGAGACAGTAAGGACAAGCCTCATGAAGAAGACACTTCCGACCCTTTCCGCGATGGTGCTGACCACCGCGCTTGCCGCCCCGGCCTTTGCGGGCGGCCCAACCGAGCCGATCATCGAACCGGCGCCGATGCCGGTCATCACGCCTGCCCCTGTCGCGACGGGCGGGGACTGGACCGGATTCTATGCGGGTGGATCGCTTGGCTATGCCGATGTCACCGGGTCCTCGACCCTTGGGGACGAGGTCAACGGGCTGACCTATGGCGTGCACGCGGGCTATCTTCAGGATCTCGGCAGCATCGTCCTGGGCGGCGAGCTGGAGCTGTCGGGCGCCGATATCACCGATGACGTCAGCGGGCTGTCGGTGGACAGCGTGGCACGAGCCAAGGCGCGTGTTGGTTATGACGCGGGCCAGTTCATGCCCTATCTGACCGCCGGTGCGGCGCAGCTGACCACCTCGGGCGCGATTGACGACAAGGACACCGGATACTTCGGCGGGATCGGGCTGGACTACCAACTGTCCGACCAGTTGACCATCGGGGGCGAGGTGCTTCAGCACAAGTTCGACGACTTCGCGGGCAGCGGCATTGACGTTGAAGCGATGAGCGTCAGCGCGCGGGTCAGCTTCCGCTTCTGACCTGTGTGCGGGGCCGGGCGGGAGGGCTACCAGCTTCCGCCCGCGCCTCCGCCACCGGATGACCCGCCCCCGAAACTGCCGCCCGAGCTGGAACTGTTCGACGACGTTGACAGGGCCGCGATGGCATAGGTGCTTGTCGCGACGTGGCCGCAATGCGGGCAGGTCAGGGTCAGCCGTCCCTCGCCCTTTCGGCCGCGGGTTGCCTTGGTCAGCACTTCCTTCTGCCGGTTCAGCCCTTTCTGGCCGCAGCTTTCGCAGGGCTGATTGCGTCGCCGCCATGCGGCAAAGCCAAAGCCACCGGCAACAAGGGCAATCGGGATGCCGAGGAAGGCCGCAAGGATCGCGAAACCATTGGTCCCGCCGCCGCTGCGTTCCGGGGCATCGGCGCCTGCCTTGAACGGGGTCACGATCCGCCGGATCAGCCCCTCGACCCCAGCCTCGATCCCCGCGGAATAGTTGCCGTCGCGAAACTGGGGCAAGATATCTGTGTTGACCGTTCCCTGGGCTTCGTAGTTCCAGTTGTTGTCATAGCCGAGGCCCAGTTCGATCCACAGCTCGCGGTCGTCGCGGAAGACCATCATCAGGATGCCATCATTGGTTGCAGCCTTGCCCACCCCCCAATGGTCGAACAGTGCGCGGGCATATTCTTCGACGGTCATGTCTTCGGCGTAATAGGCGAGCGACGACAGGGTGACGACGGTCAGTTCGACACCGGTCTCGGCTTCCAGCTTGGTCAAGGTTTCGACCAGCCGGACCGTCGTTTCGTCGTCGATCAGGCCCGAGAAATCGTTGACCGTGGTGCTGTCCGGGTCCGGGAACAGTTGCGCCTGCGCCATAAAGGGCAGGAGGGCGGAAAACAGGAAAGCGGCAAGAAAACGGATCATGACTATCCCCCAATGAAATATGGGGGAAGTCTGCATGATCGGGGGGGCTTTGGGCAAGGTCCGCGTGATCAGACCTGTTCGACGGCAACCTTGGACGGGTAGAAGGCCAGATATCCGGCGATCTCCTTCGCCACCTCTTTCGGGGTCTCATAGCTCCACGCCGCGTCGTTGATCGGGCCGCTTTTCGCGATGATGTTGAAATAGACAGCGTCGCCCTTGAACGGGCAATGCGACCCGGTGGCCGAGGCGTCAAGGAAGGCCATCGCGATGTCGTCACGCGGGAAATAGATGACTGGCGGGTAGTCGCCTTCGACCAGTTCCAGCGCCGCCTTGCTTTCGCCGATGACGGCCCCGCCGGCGCGAACCACCCATGTGCCATCTGCCGGGCGGATCTTGATATGGTCGGTCATTGTCGTTTCTCCCTCGTCGTCTGTCATAGGAACCCCGTGCCACGAAGGCGGGTCGCCATCGTGCGGGGCAGTCTGAACCGTTTTCGTAACGGTGGTGCGTCAGAGCGGCGCGCAGGCCGCCTTCAGCCAGTCGGACGCAGCGCCATCCAGCCGCGGTCCGATCCGCGCCAACGTATCCGCATGATAGGCATCAATCCAAGCCTTTTCGTCTGGTGACAGGAGGGATGCGTCAATCAGCCCGCGATCCAGCGGCACGAAGGTCAGCGTTTCAAAGCCCATCAGCGCCCGATGTGCATCCCCGCCGGGGAACGGGGCGGGGTCGGTCACGGCCACAAGGTTTTCGATCCGGATGCCAAAGGCCCCGTTGCGATAGTAGCCGGGTTCGTTCGACAGGATCATGCCGGGCTCCAGCGGCACGGAGGACCGGCGCGACAGCCCCTGCGGCCCTTCGTGGACGCAGAGGTAGACGCCCACCCCATGCCCGGTGCCGTGGTCGAAATCCATTCCGTCCGCCCAAAGCGGCGCGCGGGCGAGCGCATCAAGATGCTGTCCGCCAACCCCCTTGGGAAAGCGGGCGCGGGAAATGGCGACCATTCCCTGTAGGACCCGGGTGTAGCAGCGCCGTTCGTCCGCCCCGACCGTGCCGATCCCCATCGTCCGCGTGATGTCGGTCGTCCCGTCGATGTATTGGCCGCCGGAATCCACCACGATCAGATCGCCGTCTTTTAGCGCGCGATTGGTCCGGTTCGTCACCCGGTAATGCATGATCGCCCCGTTCGGCCCGGTTCCGGCGATCGTATCGAAGGAAATATCCAGAAGCGCGTTGGTGTCCCGCCGGAAGCCTTCCAGCGCGGTGACCACGTCGATCTCGGTCAGGGTGCCCTTGGGCGCGGCCTCGGACAGCCAGTGCAGGAACCGGCACATGGCCGCGCCGTCGCGCAGGTGCGCCTCGCGCATGCCCTTCAGCTCGGTCGGGTTCTTGCGGGCCTTGGGCAGGGCGCAGGGGTCTGCGCCGTCTTCCGTGGCCACCTTTGCGCCCGCCAGCGCATCGGCCAGCGCGCGGGGGGTGGATTTCGGGTCGATCAGGACTGGCCCGGTCAGGTCCGCAAGGTCGCGGGTCAGGTCGTCCAACAGGTGAACCGTGACCTCGGCGCCAAGGTGATCCCGGATCGCGTCGGCCCTGCCGTCGCGGGCATAAAGGGCGCAAGTGCCGTTCGCGCGCAGGATCGCGAAGGATTGGGGCACCGGGTTCTTTTCGATATCCGCGCCGCGGATGTTCAGCAGCCAGGCGATGGAATCGGGCTGGCACAGAAGGGCGGCGGTCTGGCCGTTTCCGGACAGGGATTTGCCCAGACGTGCCCGTTTGTCCACGCTGGTTTCGCCCGCATTTTCAATCGGGTAGGCGAAGAAGGGCGCATCGGGCGGGGCGGGGCGGTCGGGCCAGATCGGGTCGATCAGGTTGGGCGTCGCCCGCAGGGTAAGCCCCTTCTTTTCCAGCGTGCTCCGCAGGGTGTCGACCTCGGCCACGGTATGCAGCCAGGGGTCGAACCCGACCACCGCGCCAGGGGCCAACCGTTCGGTCAGCCAGTCGCCCAGCTGCACCTCGGGCCAGTCGACGGGGGTGAAGACATCCGCCACCTCGTCATGGACCTGCACCCGGTAGCGGCCATCGACAAAGACCCCCGCCTGATCGGCCAGAACGGCGCAGAACCCGGCCGATCCGGTGAAACCGGTCAGCCATGCCAACCGTTCGTCGCAGGGGGCCACATATTCGCCCTGCCAGGCATCGGCGCGCGGCACGATGAAGGCATCCAGCCGCGCAGCCGCCATCCCGGCCCGCAGCGCGGCAAGCCGTTCCGGCCCTTTGGACCCATCGGCCTTTTCATCGAAGGTCTGAAACATCTGCGGCCTTCCCATCGTCTGACGGCGGTTATCCGACCCTGCGCATCCCCAGCACACGGGCGCGTTTGCGCGGGTCGCTGTCGAACAGGCTGGCCAATTGTTCGGTCATTGCCCCGGCAAGCTGGTCCACATCGGTGATCGTCACCGCGCGGTTGTAATAGCGGGTCACGTCATGGCCGATGCCGATGGCGATCAGTTCAACGAATTTCTTCTTTTCCACCATGGCGATAACGTCGCGCAGGTGTTTTTCCAGATAGTTCGCCGGGTTGACCGACAGGGTGCTGTCATCAACCGGGGCGCCATCGGAAATGACCATCAGGATCTTGCGCGCCTCGGGGCGGCCCATCATCCGGCGATAGGCCCATTCCAGCGCCTCGCCGTCGATGTTTTCCTTCAGCAGCCCTTCCTTCATCATCAGCCCAAGGTTGGGCCGGGTCCGCCGCCACGGGGCATCGGCGGATTTGTAGATGATATGGCGCAGGTCGTTCAGGCGGCCCGGTTGCAGCGGGCGGCCATCGGCCAGCCATTTTTCGCGGCTTTGCCCGCCCTTCCACGCGCGGGTGGTGAACCCAAGGATTTCCACCTTCACGTTGCAGCGTTCCAGCGTCCGGGCCAGCACATCGGCGCAGATCGCCGCGATGGAAATCGGGCGTCCGCGCATCGAACCGGAGTTGTCCAGAAGCAGCGTCACCACGGTGTCGCGGAATTCAGTGTCTTTTTCGACCTTGAAGGACAGCGGCGTCGTCGGGTTGGCCACCACGCGGGCAAGGCGGCCCGCGTCAAGGATGCCTTCCTCGCGGTCGAATTCCCAGCTGCGGTTCTGCTGGGCCTGAAGGCGGCGCTGCAGCTTGTTGGCCAGCCGGGACACCGCGCCCTTCAACGGTTCCAACTGCTGGTCAAGATAGGCGCGCAGCCGTTCTAGTTCGGCCGGTTCGGCAAGGTCTTCGGCACCGATCTCTTCGTCGAAGTCGGTCAGCCAGGCGCTGTAGTCCGGGTCGGCGTCGGAAATGGGGGCGGGCGGCGGCGGCTCCAGCGGGGCCTCGCCCTCGGGCATTTCCGCCTCTTCGTCCAGTTCGGCGTCGGCCATGTCATCGGCCGAGACCTCGGCCTGACTGTCGTCCTGGGTTTCTTCCTGGCTTTGCTCGGGGCTGGCCTCGGTCTGCTCTTCCTCGGACTGGTCCTCGCCGGTCGAGTCCGGGTCGTCCTCTGCCGCCTCTTCGCTGGCGTCGTCGGGGGCCTCGTCGTCCTCCATGTCCGGGTCGTCGCCCAGCTGGTCGCCATAACCGAGGTCGGAGATGACCTGTCGCGCGAATTTGGCGAATGCCTTCTGGTCGTCCAGCGCCTCGGTCAGACCGTCCAGCGTGCCGCCGGCCTGATCCTCGATGAACCCGCGCCACAGTTCCATCACGTTGTCGGCGCCGCGGGGCAGGGGGCGGCCGGTGGCCAGATGCCGGATCAGGTAGCCCGCGGCCACCGACAGGGGCGCGTCCGAGGCCTGGGTGATCTGGTCATATCCCTTGCGGGCGGCCTCGTTCCCGATCTTGGCGTCGATGTTGCCCGCCGTGCCGGGCATGTATTTCGCGCCCACGGCTTCGACCCGGGCGGCCTCCATCGCGTCGTAAAGATCGCGGGCCATCTGGCCCTGCGGCATGTAGCGGTTGGCGACAGCCTCGTCATGGAACTTGTGGCGCAGCGCAAAGGCATCCGCCGTGCCGCGCGCCAGAAGCACCTCGTCGCGGGTCATGCGGCGGCTGACCTGCGGCAGGCGCACGCTGTCGTTCGACAGGCCGGGTGGGTCGACCGAATAGGTGACCGACAATTCGGGATTGTCGGCCAGAACCTTGGTCGCCTCGGCCAGCGCCTTCTTGAACGGATCGGCGGGGTTGTCGCTGGGTTTGCTCATGGCAAGAGGCCCGCTGTTTCGTCATAGCCCGCCGCCAGCCCTTCGCAGAAGGCGCGCGACTGGTCGATCATCGCCTGTGCCGAGGGGTTGCTGTCGTAGGTCTGGAAGAAGGGAACCAGCATCGGGGTCGTGCCCTCCAGCTTGGCCGCGACATCCGCCTCGGCCTGGCCAGATGTGCGGGCGGCCAGCGCGACAAAGCCCGCCGCCAGCGGCTGGTCCGCGCCCAGATGCGCGCCTTCGGCAAGGTAGAAGCCCGCGCAATAGCCGATCTGCTGATCTTCGGGCAGGGTGTCGAACCCCTGCGCCTGCGCGGCCCCGCCCAAAAGGGCAAGGCCAAGGGCGATATGAAGCGCCTTAGCCAAGGCTCGCACTGGCTGCCGACTCTGGCAGTTCCTCGTCAAAGCAGCGCTGGTAGAATTCGGCGACCGTCTGCCGTTCCAGTTCGTCGCATTTGTTCAGGAACGACAGGCGGAAGGCATAGCCCACGTCGCGGAAGATTTGGGCGTTCTGGGCCCAGTTGATCACGGTCCGGGGCGACATGACGGTGGACAGGTCGCCGTTCATGAAGGCGGTCCGGGTCAGGTCGGCGACGGTGACCATCTGGCTGACGGTCTTGCGCCCCTCGGCGGTGTTGTAGGTCGGCGATTTCGACAGGACGATCGCGGCCTCGGCGTCATGCGACAGGTAGTTGAGGGTGGACACAAGGCTCCACCGGTCCATCTGCGCCTGGTTGATCTGCTGGGTGCCGTGATAGAGGCCCGTCGTGTCGCCCAGACCCACGGTGTTGGCCGTGGCGAACAGGCGGAAATACTTGTGCGGGGTGATGATCTCGTTCTGGTCCAGCAAGGTCAGCTTGCCGTCGTGTTCCAGAACCCGCTGGATCACGAACATCACGTCGGCGCGGCCGGCGTCGTATTCGTCGAACACGATGGCAACGGGATTGCGCAGCGCCCAGGGCAGGATGCCTTCGTGGAATTCCGTCACCTGCTTACCATCACGCAGCTTGATCGCGTCTTTGCCGATCAGGTCGATCCGGCTGATGTGGCTGTCAAGGTTGACGCGCACGGCGGGCCAGTTCAGCCGGGCGGCGACCTGTTCGATATGGGTGGATTTCCCGGTGCCGTGGTAGCCCTGGATCATCACCCGGCGGTTCCAGCCAAAGCCCGCAAGGATCGCCAGCGTGGTTTCGGGATCGAACTTGTAGGTGGGGTCGATTTCCGGCACCCGGTCTGACCGCTCTGCAAAGCCCTTGATGGTCATATCGGTATTGATACCGAACACCTCGCGAACCGAGATTTCCTCGGTCGGTTTCATCTGCGGGTCAAGCGTAAGGTCGGACATGCGGCAGGCTTTCCTGAAATATCTTTCGTCGGATTCGGGATGCAACATAACGGGCGGGGCGGCAAGGGAAAGGCCAAGCGGCGACATTTGCCGGGGAAATTCGCCTGATCCGCGGCGGAACCTTCACGCCCTGTCACAAGGACGTGCGTCACGGGCTTGCGACTGGGCGGGGCGGGGGTGGGCCTGATATTGCTGGCACGAACAGGAAAGGACCCCGTTATGAACCGTCGCATGTTTACCCGTCTTGGCCTTGCCAGCCTTCTGGCCCCCGCCGCCACCGCCCTGCGCGCCCAGAGTTTCGAGGTGACCCGCACGGACGCGGAATGGCGGGCGATGCTGTCCGACCTTGAATATCGGGTCATGCGGCATGAAGCGACGGAACGGGCCGGGTCCAGCCCGCTGGACAAGAACTATGCCGCGGGCGTCTATCACTGCCGCGGCTGCGATCTGGCGCTCTACTCCTCGGCCCATAAATTCGACAGTGGCACCGGCTGGCCCAGCTTCTGGCAATCGCTGCCCAATGCCATCGGCACCAAAGAGGACAACACCCTGTTCACCACCCGGACCGAATGCCATTGCCGCCGCTGCGGATCGCATCTTGGGCATATCTTCAACGATGGCCCGGCCCCGACAGGCAAGCGGCATTGCATCAATGGGGTCAGCCTTGTGTTCCGGGCCGCCTGACGTTCTTGCGCCGGGCGCGGCCGATTCCACCGGCCCGCAAACAATGCGTTTCAGGGCCTGATATTGCACCCCGCGCGGGGACAATTATCCCGAAAATTGTTGAAAAATGTGAAGGACTTCAGGAAGTTCTGGATTGGCAGGCGGAATTGCCGCATTCATCAGGTGCAACCTGCCAAATCCGGATCCGATGAAGCGACACCTGCAAAAACTGACAGGGGCGACAGACGGCGACAAATGTCGCTGGCTTGCCTATGCGCTGATCGCCGCCTTTGGCGCGGGGATCAGCCTTGTCGCGGTTGCGCGGATCGGACATGGGGCCGGGCTGTCCCACGCCATGTCGGCCTATGAACAGTGGATCGTGGTCGCCGGGGCGATCGGCGCGGCCACGGGGCTGTTCGTCGCGCGGGACCGGTTTGGCCTGCCGGGGATGCAGGGGGCGCTGCGGGCAGCACGCGGCGGGGTGATCGCCACGATCACCGGTCCGGTTGTCGCGGGCACCTTGGCGCTGCCGCTTTATGGCACGATGTTCGGGCCGTTCACCTTTGTGGTGATGCTGGCAGGCGCGCCCATTCTGGCGGTTCTGTGGGTTCTGAACCTGTCGGCGATCCATGTCCTGTTCCGGGCATGGCGCAAGGAACGGGACAGTATTTTCACCGGGACTGACGACAGCCCGCAAAGCCGGCGGCCCCGCATGGGGCGACTGGCGCGGGGATAGCCCGGCGCGGGGTCAGTCCTTGAAGTGGCGGCTGACCTTGATCTGATCCCAGGCCCAGACCACCTCGGTCAGCTGTTCTTCCTGACTGCGGTCGCCGCCGTTCATGTCCGGGTGCAGCACCTTGATCAGCGATTTGTAGACCTTGCGGATTTCCGCCTTGGTCATGTTGTCCTTGGCATCAAGGATTTCGATCGCCTTGCGTTCGGTCGGGGGCAGCTTGCGGCCCGCGCCCGCCGCGCGGCCGGGATTGCGGGTGGCGTTTTCGCCCAGAACCTGATGCGGGTCATCGACGCCCAGCCGGGCCCAGGCCCGTTCCTCGGCCGACCGCTTGAACGGCTTGGTCTCGCGTTCCCAGACCCGGTCCTTGTCGACCTGGGCCATATATTCCGCCTCGGTCGCGCCGTCGAAGAAGTTCCACTTCAGGTTATATTCGCGCACGTGGTCTTTGCAGAACCAGAAGAAGTCATCGAGGATATCGGGGCTTTTGGGCGCCCGGTACTGTCCCGCTTCCTGGCAACCGTCATGATCGCAGACGCGGGTCGACGTTTCGAAGGCACCTGACATGCCCCGGCGACCGCGCGGATTTTTCTTCTTCGACGCGGATACCGACATATCGAACCCGAAGGGATCTGGTTTGGGCATGGGCAAAGCCTCGCTTTTCGACTCGGACGCAGGAGTTTAAGCGATGTGTCACGAGATTGAAGGGGGTCAGGAAAAATAATGGGACTTGCGGAACAGATCGAAATGCGCCTGCGCGAGGCATTCGCGCCAGAACAGCTTGAGGTGCGCAACGACAGCGCCCGTCACGCGGGCCACGCGGGCGATGACGGAACCGGCGAAAGCCACTGGCACGTCACCATCGTTTCGGCGGGCTTTGCCGGCCAGTCGCGGATCGCCCGTCACCGCGCGGTTCACGCGGCGCTGGGCGCAGACATCATGGGCCGGATACACGCGCTGGGGCTGGACCTGCGCGAAGTGTAGGTGACGCGTCAGGCCTTTTCCTGCTCGGGCAGGGGCGTCTCCTCGCCGGCGTCCTCCCCGACCTCCGGCTCGGCTGGCTCGGCATCAGCGGGGGGCAGGGCCTCGTCCTCATCGGCTTCCGGGTCATCGGCAAGGTCCGCAGTCTCGTCATGGGATTCGGCAAGGATCTGGTCAAGGATCTCTTCGTCCGTGGGCGGCAGGGCCCGGCGGAACACCAGCAGGTTCTGGTAGACGGTCGTGCGCCCGGTCAACCCGCTGCGCTCTTCCGAGGGCAGGGTGTCGGCGCGGATGTATTCCCAGCCCTCTGCGGCAAGCCCGTTGATGACCTGCTCCATCGACAGCGCAAAGCGGTCTTCGGCGGTCTTTACCCCACGTGCCTTGGTGCCGCGTTTCGGCGCCGGCACGATCTTGTACTCGAACATTCCCATACTGGACTTTCCTTCAGGTTGGCCGCTGTTGTCCGCCGCCGCGTATAGCAACCGCATGGGCACAGTCCAAGCCCGCAATGAAAAAGGGCGCCTTCATGGTCGAAGGCGCCCCGGAAACTGTCGTGAATCTGGCCGATTATTCGGCTTGGGCTTCTTCCTCTTCCTCTTCTCCGGCCGAGAAGGTCGCGAGGTAGGCGTAGATGTCTTCGGCATCGTCTTCCGAGCGGACGCGGAACGACATCTTGGACCGCGCGCGGCGGTCATCAAGGGTCACGCGCAGCCAATCGGTCGGGTCCTGGACGTAGGCGACAAAGCTGTCTTCGTCCCAGATCGCCCCGGCCTCACCGGCGGCAAGGATCGCCTCGCCGTAGTTGAAGCCTTCCACGGCCCCGACGGGCCCGCCGATGATCCCGAACAGGTTCGGGCCGGTGCGGGCATTGCGCCCGGCCAGCACCTCGCCCTCGGCGTTGGCGACGACGTGGCAGGACACGCATTGGCGGCCGAACAGCTCTTCCCCGGCGGCTGCATCCCCTTCGGCAAGAACGGGCGTTCCCAGAACGGCGACAAGGGCGGCGAGTTTCAGCTTGGTCATGATCGACTCCTGACTGGTTGGCCGGGTGATCCGGCCCTGATGGGTTCTGTGCAGACCATAGTCCTGTCGCCGGACGGGGAAAAGGGGCCGCGCCAATTCGCCACGTTTCAGGGGGGAATTCACCGCTGGGGACTTCCCAAGGCGCGCGGTTCGGGGCAAGAGGCGGCCATGACTGGACAAGACCAACAGATGATCCCGACCTGGGTGGAGGGGGTGCTGACCCCGGTGGAGAAGCTGGAGGCGCATATCCGCGGCCTGCGGCACCGCGCGGTCAGCGTCTTTCTGCGCGATCCCGCCGGACGGTTGCTGATCCAGCGCCGGGCGCTGGGCAAGTATCACACCCCCGGCCTGTGGGCGAATACCTGCTGCACCCATCCCCTGTGGGACGAGGCGCCGCTGGACTGCGCAAACCGGCGTCTGGATCAGGAACTGGGCATCACCGGGGTGGTACCGGTCTGGCGGCAACAGGTGGAATACCGGGCCGACGTGGGCGGCGGGCTGACCGAACATGAGGTCGTGGACATCTTCCTTGTGGACACGCCGGAGGACGTGGCCGTCACCCCGAACCCGGAAGAGGTGATGGACACCGACTGGCTGACCCTGCCCGAGTTGGAGAGCCAGATCGCCCTGGCACCTGAGCGGTACACCCCGTGGCTGCGGATCTATCTGGACCAGCACAAGGCGGCGATCTTCGGATAGGATGGTGGGTTGAAACCCACCTTACGTAGGGGCGCAGTCCCGGAGCCACGCAAGGTCCGGCTGACCTGATGAAACGTGGAGGGTCAGATGGGCGGGCGACGGGGGATCAGGTCGGAGCCGGTGTGTTGCAATCACGAAAGGGGCGACCAAGTACTCGGACGGTCATTGGGAAGCGAGGCTAGCTGCCTGATCCGATGCAGCCATTGCCCCAAAATCCTTCCAAACCTGAACTTCGCATCGCTTCGCCGAAGTCTGTCAGCGAAGACCCTTCCAACCGGCTACAAGGCATTGCCCCGAGAGAACCATCCAGATAGATTTCAGTTTCCCCTCCCTCTGAGAAAAAATTGCAGCTTCGGCGTTGCAGTCGTCGTAGAGACTCACGGGGAATAAATGTCTCCATGGGGACCGCTTCTCCTGGCCCAACCCGCGTTAGCTCGGGTTCCGCCAGCACCCCAGGTGGCCTTCCTTCGAACCCAAGATGGTTCTTGTCGTGAGCGGCGTCCGCACAGCTTGCCGAATTACCCCCCTCACCATTTCTCAAATGAACAAATCCGAGCCAGCCGATTCCGCCACGGGTTATGAGGCACAGTGGCTCGTTTAGTTCATTCGTGAGGCGGAGTTCAAATCTCAGACCACTTGCTATCGAGCCTTCTACGGTTTCCACAACCAGACGCCCCGGCAATCGTTCCAAAGAGTGAACGGATGAACGGCAATCCGCAGCGTAGGAGCCGGTTCCTGCCAGCGCCAGAAGAATGGATAAGAGCTTCAATATAGCTGACCTCAAAATACTCCAAACACATGCAACCTATTGCCATTTCGGGCAGGGAAGAAGAGCCATTTTCAGCCGACAGCTGCGCGTTTGCCAGACTGTAGATCGCTATCTCGTGCGGCTACGCAAGAGTCCGCCAGAATAGTTGGCCACGCCCGGCCCGTGGTGGGTCAAGACCCACCTTACCCCATAGACACTCTGGCCCCTGACCTAGGGTGACATAACCAAATCTTCACCGTGGAAAAATCGCTCTTCCATTAAATCACTTTCAGCTCTGATGAGTTGCTTGTTTAGTATGACCGCCTCCAGCAACTCGTGGCCCGTATCATCAACAGAGCATCTAGATATGAGAATTGACCAGATGAATTGATATTCAAAACTGGCATTGATCGCCCGCATGCTTTCCTGAACATCACGGTCAGCCTCATCCGGATCCCCATGTCCCAAGACCACTATTCTGCCATTTCTGTCGATATCAATCTTCCCATCTACTCCAATTGATAGACCAGCGTCGGCAGGAAGAACCAAGACCTCTTCGGGCGCGCGAATGACCGGCCTCAACACTGTCTGCAAGAGGGGAGAACCTATCGGACGATCATCAAGCGCAAGGAGATCGACCCCAAAGCCATAGAGGCACAGCATGTCCCCCGAAACGTTTTGCAGATCGGCATGACCTTCGAATTGAAAGCCCTCTTTTGCTAAAACTGCGGATTGATGCAGGTCGACCCATCCGGTGTGGATGGGATAGACCGAGCCCGGACCACTGGGAGAGGGCACATAATCACATGCCGTCAATGCGAGCAGTCCCGAACAAGCCGCCATCAACAATCTGTACATTTCCAAAAAACCTCGAAGAAGAACGGCGCAGAAGGCACCAAACTTTGCTTGTGTCCATTTTCCACACCCGGCCCGTGGTGGGTCAAGACCCACCTTACCACCAACGCCGCCCCCGTAAGGTGGGTTTCAACCCACCGCCCCCATTGATTTTCCCGCCCCTTTGCCGCAAACCGCTGCGAGGACCGCAGAAGGGAGCCCCGCATGACTCGGATCGACGCAAAATTCGCCGCCCTGAAGGCTGAGGGTCGCAAGGCGTTCGTCGCCTATGTCATGGCGGGTGACCCGGACTATGATACCTCGGTCGAGATCGTGAAGGGCCTGCCGGGCGCGGGCGTGGATATCATCGAACTGGGCCTGCCCTTTACCGACCCGATGGCCGATGGCCCAACGATCCAGCTGGCCGGTCAGCGGGCGCTGGAGGGGGGGCAAACCCTTCTCAAGACCCTTCAGATCGCGCGCGAGTTGCGCAAAGAAGACGATACAACCCCGATCGTCCTGATGGGCTATTACAACCCGATCTATTCGCGCGGCGTAGACCGGTTTTTGGCCGAGGCGAAAGAGGCCGGGATCGACGGTCTGATCGTCGTGGACCTGCCGCCCGAAGAGGATGCGGAACTGTGCATTCCGGCGCAGGCGGCGGGAATGAATTTCATCCGTCTTGCCACGCCCACGACCGATGACAAGCGCCTGCCCAAGGTGCTGCAGAACACCAGTGGCTTTGTCTATTACGTGTCGATCACCGGGATCACCGGGGCCGCGAATGCCGAGGCTGGCGATGTCGGCCCGGAAGTGGCCCGGATCAAGTCCCAGACCGACCTGCCGGTGATCGTCGGCTTTGGCATCAAGACCCCCGAGGCCGCCGAGACCATCGCCAAGGTGGCCGATGGCGCCGTGGTCGGGTCGGCCATCGTCGACCGGATCGGCAAGGGCGACAACGTGGCCGATGTGCTGGCCTTCGTCAAAGGGCTGGCCTATGGGGCGCACCGCGCCTGAGGCCCCGTGGCGGGGCCGGGGGCGCGACAGGCTGTCCCCACCCCTTGCCCAAGGTGCCGCCCCGCAATAGCTTGCGCCGCAACCCATGCAAGCTGACAGGTGCCCGATGGCCGACAAACCCCGCTCCATCTTTGAAGATGTCCAGACCAGCCAGAAGCCGGCCGCCGCGCCGGGCGCGATTGACCGCGCAGGCGGGCAGGGGGCGCGGGGCGCGATCCGCCGCTGGCTGATGGTGATCTTTGCCCTTGTGGCCCTGATGATCGCCGTGGGCGGCATGACCCGCCTGACCGACAGCGGGCTGTCGATCACCGAATGGAAGCCCGTCACCGGGGCGATCCCGCCGATGACCGCCGCCGCTTGGGAGGTGGAGTTCGAAAAATACCGCGCCATTCCCGAATACCAGTTGCAGAACGCCGGCATGACCCTGTCCGAGTTCAAGGCAATCTATTGGTGGGAATGGGGGCATCGGCAGCTGGGTCGGGTGATCGGACTTGTCTGGGCGCTGGGCTTTGCGTGGTTCTACCTTGCCCGCAAGATCCCCACCGGCTGGACCCGCCGCCTGCTGCTTCTGGGGGCTTTGGGCGGCCTGCAGGGCGCAATCGGCTGGTGGATGGTCCATTCGGGCCTGCAAGAGGGGATGCTGGATGTCGCCTCTTACCGGTTGGCGACCCATCTTGGCCTGGCCTTCGTGATCTTCGGGTTCCTCGCCTGGTATGTGTTCCTTCTGGGCCGGCGCGAGGCCGACCTGATGCAGGCCCGCCGCGCCGGAGAGTCCCACCTGTTCGGGATGAGCACCGGGCTGATGCATTTCGCCTTTCTGCAAATCATCCTTGGCGCCTTGGTCGCGGGGATCGACGCGGGCCGGGCCTTTCCCACCTGGCCGCTGATGGGCGACGGGTTCCTGCCGCCTGATCCCTTCACCCTGACACCGCTGTGGCGAAACTTTTTCGAAGATGCCGGGCTGGTGCAATTCGTGCACCGGATGGTGGCCTATGGCCTGTTCGCCTATGGCATTTTCGTCTGGACCCGTGCCCGGCGCAGTCCGAACCACCGCACCCGCTTTGCCTTTAACGCGATGCTGGCGGTGATGTTCCTTCAGGTCGTTCTGGGGATTGTCACGGCGCTTTACTCTGCCCCGGTCCAGATCGCGATCCTGCATCAGATCGGCGCGGTGGCCCTGTGGGTGCTGATCCTGCGGGCCCGCTACCTTGCCCGCTACCCGCTGGCGCAATCCATCCGCGAAGGGGCATAGAATGACCGCATTCGACGACTTGATGGCCTTCCAGCGCGAGACAGAGGCGCTGGGCCAGATTGCGGGCCGCCTTGGCTGGGATCAGGAAACCATGATGCCCGAAGGCGCGACCGACCAGCGGGCCGAGGAACATGGCGCGATTGCCAATGTCCTGCACGCCCGCCGGACCGATCCGCGCATCGGCGACTGGCTCGACCGGGCCGAGGCCCCGGATGCCGCGGGCGCCGCGCAACTGCGCCTGATCCGCCGCAGCTATGACCGGACGATGAAGGTGTCCGCCGCGCTGGCCGCCGAGATCGCCCGCACCACCAGCCGGGCGCATAGGGTCTGGGCCGATGCCCGCGCGGCCGAGGACGTGGCCGCCTTTTTGCCGATGCTGGACAAGGTGGTGGCGCTGCGCCGGGAAGAGGCCGCTGCACTGGCGCAGGGTGGCGATCTTTATGATGCGCTGATCGACGATTACGAACCCGGCGCCAGCGGTGCAGAGCTGGCCGCGATGTTCGATGCGATGCGCCCGCGCCTTGTGGCCCTGCGGGCGGCGATCCTTGATCGCCCGCAACCCAAGGGGCTGTCTGGCAATTTCGACGAGGCGGGGCAGCTGAAACTGTCCACCTTGCTGGCCCGGACCTTTGGCTATGACATGAACCTCGGCCGGATCGACAAGGCAGTGCATCCGTTCTCTTCCGGCTCGGGTCTTGATGTGCGGATTACAACGCGGACCGCCCCGGAGGATCCGTTCAACTGCTTCTATTCCACCATTCACGAGGTCGGCCACGCCGCCTATGAACAGGGGATCGACCGGGCCTATCTTCTGACCCCGCTTGGGTCGGGCGTGTCGATGGGCGTGCACGAAAGCCAAAGCCGGATCTACGAAAACCAATTGGGGCGCAGCCGCGCCTTCACCGGCTGGCTGTATGGCCAGATGTGCGACACCTTCGGGGATATCGGCGTGGAAGGGCCGGACGCCTTCTATGCCGCCGTCAATGCGGTGCGGAACGGATACATCCGGACCGAGGCGGATGAGGTGCAATACAACCTGCACATCATGCTGCGCTTTGATCTGGAACGCGCCCTGATTGCCGGGGATTTGCAGGTGGGCGATCTGGAAGCCGCGTGGAACGACAGGTTCGCCGCCGATTTCGGCTATGCAGTGGACCGGCCATCGAACGGGGTCTTGCAGGATGTGCACTGGTCCGAAGGGTTGTTCGGATATTTCCCGACCTACAGCTTGGGAAATGTCTACGCCGGGTGCCTTTACAAGGCGCTGGCCCGCGATGTGCCGCAGGTGAACGAAGGCTTGGCCAAGGGCGATACCAGCCCTGCCACCGGCTGGCTGCGGCAGAACCTGCAACAGTTCGGCGGGTTGCGCGACCCGAAGGCCACGATCGAACACGCCTGCGGCGAAGCGCCGTCGGAAGCGCCGCTTCTGGGCTATCTCGAAGCGAAGTTCGGCGAGCTGTACGACCTTTAGGCGATCTGTGGGGCGGCAGGCCACGCTGCCCCACCGTTCCCCCTTGGCCTGCCTGATGGGGGGCGCTAAGACAGGCGTCCGACCCCAGTTCAGACGGAGGCCCTCTTGGACATCGCAGCCCGTATCGCCGCCACCATCGCCACTGAAATCGACGCAAGGCCGCAGCAGGTTTCCGCCGCCGTGGCCCTGTTGGACGAGGGGGCGACCGTGCCCTTCATTGCGCGCTATCGCAAAGAGGTGACGGGCGGGCTGGACGATACGCAGTTGCGCAAGTTGGCCGATCGGCTGAGCTATTTGCGCGAGATGGAAGACCGGCGCGCCGCCATCCTTCAGTCGATCCAATCGCAGGACAAGCTGACCGACGATCTGGCCAAAGCGATTGCACAGGCCGAAACCAAGGCCGCGCTGGAAGACATCTACCTGCCTTACAAGCCCAAGCGGCGGACCCGCGCCATGATCGCCCGCGAAAACGGGCTGGAGCCGCTTCTGGACGCGATCCTTGCTGACCACGCGGCCGAGCCTGAGGCCTTGGCTGCGGGTTATGTAACAGAGGCCGTGCCGGGGGTGAAAGAGGCGTTGGACGGTGCCCGCGATATCCTTGCCGAACGGCTGGCCGAGGATGCGGGCCTTCTGGGCCGGTTGCGCCAGTACATGCAGGCCGAGGCGCTGGTGACCTCGCGGGTGATTGAGGGCAAGGAACAGGAAGGCGCGAAGTTTTCCGATTATTTCGCCCATTCCGAACCGTGGTCCAAGGTGCCGTCGCACCGGGCGCTGGCCATGCTGCGGGCCTCGAAAGAAGGCATCGTCACGATGGATATCGCGCCCGAGCCCGAGGCTGGCGCGGCGCGGGCCGAAGGGATCGTTGCCGCCCATATCGGCATTCCGGGGCAGGGCGCGGGCGACCTGTGGCTGCGCAAGGTCGCGGGCTGGACCTGGCGGGTCAAGCTGTCCACCTCGATGATGCTGGACCTTCTGTCCGATCTTCGGGCGCGGGCGCAGGAAGAGGCCATTCAGGTCTTTGCCCGCAACCTCAAGGATCTGTTGCTGGCCGCCCCCGCCGGGGCGCGCGCGACGCTGGGTCTAGATCCGGGCATTCGGACCGGGGTCAAGGCGGCGGTGGTGGATGCCACGGGCCGGGTTCTGGCGACGGACACGCTTTATCCCTTCCAACCGAAGAACGACCTGCGGGGCGCGCAGGCGGCGGTTCTGCGTCTGGTGCAGGCGCACGGGGTGGACCTGATCGCCATCGGCAACGGCACCGCCAGCCGCGAGACGGAACGGTTCGTCGCCGAGGCGCTGAAGATGTTGCCGCAGGGGGTGAAACAGCCGACCAAGGTCGTGGTGTCCGAAGCGGGGGCGTCGGTCTATTCGGCCTCCGAACTCGCGGCACGGGAGTTTCCCGATCTGGACGTGTCCCTGCGTGGGGCGGTGTCAATTGCCCGCCGGTTGCAGGACCCGCTGGCCGAACTGGTCAAGATCGAGCCGAAATCCATCGGGGTCGGCCAGTATCAGCATGACGTGGACCAGCACCGGCTGGCCAAATCTCTGGAAGCGGTGGTCGAGGACGCGGTGAACGCGGTTGGGGTGGACCTCAACACCGCCTCGGCCCCACTGCTGTCCTATGTCTCGGGCCTGGGCCACAGCCTCGCCGAGGCGATCGTGGACCACCGCAACAGCCACGGGGCCTTCACCTCGCGGCAAGAGCTTTTGAAGGTCGCGCGCCTTGGACCACGGGCCTTTGAACAGGCCGCCGGGTTCCTGCGGATCCGGGACGGGGCCGAACCGCTGGATGCCTCCTCCGTCCACCCGGAGGCCTACGGCGTCGCCCGGCGGATCGTGGCCGCCTGCGGTCGCGACATCCGCAGCCTGATGGGCGATGAAACGACGTTGCGGGGGCTGCGCGCGGACCAATTCGTCGATGAGACCTTTGGCCTGCCGACGGTGCGCGACATCCTGTCGGAACTGGAAAAGCCGGGGCGCGACCCGCGGCCCGAATTCAAGACCGCCAGCTTTGCCGACGGGGTCGAGGACATCAAGGACTTGAAGCCGGGCATGGTGCTGGAAGGGACGGTGACCAATGTGGCGGCCTTTGGGGCCTTCGTGGACATCGGGGTACATCAGGACGGGCTTGTGCACGTCAGCCAGCTTGCCGACCGCTTCGTCAAGGACCCGCATGAGGTGGTCAAGGCCGGCGATATCGTCCGCGTCCGGGTGACAGAGGTGGACGTGCCCCGCAAACGGATCGGGCTGTCGATGAAGAAGGACGGCGGGGCCTCGGCCCGCGAAGACCGGGCCGCACAGGGGCAGACGCGCGGGCAGGACCGGCCCAAGGGGCCGGGCGGCAAACCCCGCCACACCGCCAAACCCGCCCCGCAAAAGGGCAGCGACACCGGCGCGCTAGGCGCGGCGTTGCTGAACGCGATGCGGAAGACCTGATTGTGGGGGGCGACATTCGATGTATGGTGGGCTTAAACCCACCTTGCTTCCTCAGGTACCCGCAATGGGTAGTTGACGCCGTTGCTTGATGCGCACGATCAGCATCGTGATTTCGCGATGATTTCTTATCAGAACCTTTGCGCAAAAAGCGGACTTTGCAAAACTGCAAACTTTGGCCGTCGTTCTCGAGAGGACTGTCCCATACCGGCCGCTCACCAAGATGTCCGGCGCCGCAGTGCAGCTTCACCAAACCGGGCGTTCGCTGCGAGTGCCATATTCCAGTTGTGCTCTAGGTCCTCTGTGCGAACAAAAACGCCCTTTCGCTGCATCTGCGCCAACGGCCGCTCCGGAAGAATCCTCGTATCCTGTTAGTTCGGATCGGGCTCCCCTATGGTGTACCAAACAAACATTGCAACGATGACACCCAAGGTCACAAAAACTGCTGTTGTTTGTGCAAGCATGAGCCAACCGTAGGCGGTCAAAACACCGTCAACTTCCATTATGTGTTTGCCGCCACTTACAAAACTACTTTGCAGGTCGAGAGATTGCCTCCATCCATTAATGCGACCAACGACGATACTCAATAATGCAATGGTAAATGCAACTATTCCTCCGGTAGTTGCGGCCTTTAGCGCGGTGACCCGCTTGCGCATGGTGCGCCTCAATATTGGAGCGCCTATCAACCAGCAGCAGAAGAAAGAAATCGGCAGACCGAATATGGCTGCATAAACAAGCAGGGATAGTCCAGTTGCCACGGTCATTGGTATCGATATGAGTGCCCACGCTGCCAACGCAGACAGGTTCACTGCCCGAACCCATTGTCTTCGCGAGTATACCGACCATTGGCTCATGCACCGAATTTACCCCCCAATAATGCCCCTTTCGAGACAAAACTCTTCTGAAAGCCGCCATTTGTAGCTCATGCAGCATCGGTGAGTTTGGGCTCAGAGCAGACTTGCGGCGTCGCAGCATCGTTTTCGTGTCTCAGGCCATTTCGACCGCATGTGGCCCAGAGTCGCCATGCGACCGCTTCTTCTCAAGGTTCTCCGACCACCCATGGCGTTGGTCTGTCCGCTGGCCTTAGTCAGATCAAACAGGACATAGGTTCTGCAACGGCACCTTCAGCGCCCTTCCTCGGGAGGGCGGGGGGACTCCGACGTTTATTACGCTCAGCTTAGTGGTCTGCTTTGCCAGGTTCGCTTATACGCTTTTTCAATGCGTTCATCTCACGCGCGCAGTCGACTGCCTCGGAATGACAGTCGGTGTCGCCATGCGGATTTCGGCCTTGAGCGTATCGGTCGCGTGGGTAAGCAAATCGAGTGCCTCGACGGCGATCTGGTCGAAGGGAACCCGGACCGTTGTCAGGGGGGTGGGCAGCATGCTGACAAGCGGTATGTCGTTATAGCCGATCAGGGAGACATCGCCGGGTACCGACAGGCCGCGGCGCAAAATCGTCGACATCGCGCCGATCGCCGTGTTGTCGTTGACGGCAAAGATTGCGCTCGGCGGACGCCGCTGCGAGAGCAGGGCCCCAGCGGCCTCGGCGCCCGATTCAATGCCGAAAGAGGATGGCACGATTAATTCGGGGTCCAGCTCGATCCCGGCCTCGCGCATGGCCTGGCGGTAGCCCTCGGTCCGCAGACGCGAGCTGGACGCGAAACTCGGGCCTGCGATCAGTCCGATCCGGCGATGGCCGAGGTCCAGCAAATGCCGCGTCGCGAGAAAGCCACCCAGCTGGTCGTCGCCAACCGATGAAGCGCTATGTCCATCGGTTCGCAGTGCGAGCACGAACGGGACGCCGCGGTCCTTCAGCTCGTCGGTGAAATCATCGTCGTCGCGCGCGGTGGCCAGAATCAGTCCATCGACGCCGCGCCGCAACAGGGATTCGGCGGCGGCTCGGACCGCGCCCGGGTTGTCTTCGGCGGTGGCGACAATCGCGAAGCGGCCGACGCGGGCACTGGCGCGCGCCAGCGATTCGTAAAGCATCGCCATCACGGTGTCAGTCAGGCGCGGCACAATCACGCCGATTGTCAGGCTCTGCCCGCGCCGCAGGTTCGCGGCGCTGACGTCGCGCATATAGCCCAGGTCGGTGGCGACCTGGCGCACGCGGTCGGCGGTGGCGTTCTGGGCGCGCGGCAGGCGTTCATCGAGGATGCGCGAGACGGTGGACTTGGACACGCCCGCCGCCGCGGCGACGTCGTGCAGCGTCACGCGCCCCGTGCGGTTGCGGTCGGACACATCGTTGGCCATGGCACCCTCCTGTTCGGTTTCTGTCTATCGACCCCGGTGCGCGTTGTCATTTTTTTGCTTGACGCTGCGAGTGAGTCGGCTCTAGATGGGAACGTTCCCACAAACGTTCTCACACAGCCTCAGACTCACTGCAAGCAAAAACACACCCACAAACGGGAACGTTCCCGCAAACGTTTCTATCCAAGGAGAAACCCATGACCCCGATGAACCTGCGCGGCCTTAGCCCCGCCCCCGTCACCGCCTTCAAGAAGAACGGCGAAGTCGACTTTGACGCGAACGTCCGGATCGCCAAATGGCTGGCTTCGTTCGAAGATGTCACCTCGCTCGTGATCCTCGGCCACGCCGGTGAGGGCACCTTCCTGACCGAGGGCGAGCGTCTGGACATGATCCGCGCCTATGCTGATGCGGTCGATATCCCGATTATCGCGGGCATCACCGGCGAAGGCACGAAGGTTGCCGCAGAGGAAGCCAAGAAGTGCAAGGATGCGGGTGCCACCGGTGCCCTGGTCTATCCGAACCACGGCTGGCTGCGGTTCGGCTTCCAGAAGGGCGCGCCGCAGGACCGCTACAAGGCGATCTGGGAAGCGTCGGGTCTCCAGGAGATCCTGTTCCAATATCCCGATGCGACCAAGGCCAGCTATGACCTGGACACGCAGCTGGAAATCGCCGCACAGCCGGGCGTCGTTGCGACCAAGAACGGCGTGCGCAACATGAAGCGCTGGTATGTCGAGATTCCTGCCCTGAAGGCGGCTCAGCCTGACCTGCAGATCCTGTCCTGCCACGACGAATGGCTGCTGCCGACCATGTTCGACGTTGACGGCCTGCTTGTCGGCTATGGCAACATCGCGCCCGAGCTGCTGATCGACCTGATCAAGGCTGGCAAGGCGCAGGACTACCCGACCGCCCGCGCGATCTTCGAGCGTTTGCTGCCGGTAACCCGTGCCGTTTACCATCGCGGTTCGCACATGGAAGGTACCGTGGCTCTGAAACTGGGCTTGGTGAAGCGCGGCCTTCTGGATCACGCGACAATCCGCGAGCCGCTAAAGAATTTGGGTGAGGCGGCCGAAGCCGAAATTTTTGCAGCTTTCGACGCTGCGGGCATCGGTCGGGTTGAGAACCTGATGGCTGCCGAATGAACCGTTGCCCCCGCACTTGGTGCGGGGGCATAGTTTTCTGTCAAGGGAGGAAATCCAATGATCCGATATATCAAGGCTGGCGTTCGCGCCGCCACGTTCAGCCTGGCCGCGCTGGCCATCACCGCAACCACTGCTTTGGCCCAAGACATCCGCATCGGCGCTATGCGCGAGGGCACGTCGTGGTACGTGTTCGCGGCAACGCTTGAGCAAATGATCGAACCCATGTTCGGTGCGAATTCCGTCGAGGTCGTCGCCCGAGGTGGTGGCGTCGCCAATCCGATGGTGGTGCAGAACGGCCGTGCCGAGATCGCATTGTCGAACGTCGCGACCGCAGTTTGGGCCTACAACGGCAACCCGGTCTACGAAGGTGCCTCGGCGCCGGATATCCGCGCGCTGGTCGGGGGGCTGAACAACGTCTACGTCGGCGTTATGGCCCGTCAGGCATTCCTGGACGAACGCGGCACCACGGATCTCGCCGAAATCCTCGCCTCGGGCGAGCCGGTACGAATCCTGATCAAGCCGGTCGGATCCAGCGCCGTACCCGCCGCCGAGATGATCCTCGAAGGGCTGGGCACAAATGTGGAGGGAATCCGCGCCAATGGCGGCGACGTGATTCAGGTCGACACCCCGCAGATCCCCGACATCCTGCGCAACGGTGACGCGGACATCTACATCGACACCGTGATCCGCAACCATCCAACGATCACCGAAGTGACGCTCACGGCCGGAATGCGCTTCCTCGACATTCCGCAAGCGGCGATGGACGTGTTGACCGCGAATGGCCTGGCTGCCGGTACCTATGGTCCGTGGTTCGAAGGGCAGGACGACGCGAACATAGGCGCCAACCTTGGCACCGTTCTGATTGCGAACGCGTCGCTGTCGGATGACGCGGCTTACCAGATCACCCGGACCCTGATCGAGCACGCTGCCGAGATGGGCGAAGCCCATGCCGCATGGCGCGCGTTCAACCCGGAAAATGCGTGGCGGCCGGAAAACACGGGTATCCCGCTGCATCCGGG
Organism: Loktanella sp. IMCC34160; assembly: GCF_004145845.1. Lineage (GTDB taxonomy): Bacteria > Pseudomonadota > Alphaproteobacteria > Rhodobacterales > Rhodobacteraceae > SELP01. The sequence goes on from NZ_SELP01000002.1 coordinate 70,249, forward strand.
TGCCGAGCGCTACTTCCGCGAACGCGGCTGGATGTAAGTCCTTGGGGCCGGCGAGATGACCCGCCGGCCCGAATTCAACCCGCAGCGAGGAGCAACCCATATGCCTACCGCATCCATCGGTAAGTCCGTATTGTCCCCGAAATTTCTGCTCGGCGTCGGGTTCATCCTGTTTCAGGCGTGGATCTTGCTTGAGCCGCAACAACCGCTTTTCGAGCGTCCCGTCCATCTGGTTCTCGCGCTGCTCTTGTTGTTTCTCTACCAGCCGCTGAAATCGGAACGGCTGCCCAAACCGGTGCGCATCGGCATTGACGCGGCACTTGTTGTCGCGACGCTCGGGGTGGGCGCCTATTACTTGATCGAATTCGACCGTTTGACGTCCCGAATGGAAAACGTCTCTCCGGTCTTTGACCTGGATCTTTGGGCAGGTGTCGTCCTGATCGGGTTGCTTCTCGAAGGCGCACGGCGCGCGGTGGGATGGGTCCTTGTCGGCGTGCTGGCCGTGTTCATCCTGTACGCCTTCTGGGGCAACCTTCTGCCCGGATGGCTGTCATTCCGGGGCTTTGGTTTGGACGCTGCGATCGAGATCTCGACCATGACGACCGCGGGGGTTCTGGGCATCACCACGTCGACCTCGGTCAGCTTCATCTTCTACTTCATAATGTTCGGCGCCTTCTATTCGGCGGCGGGAGGCGGACAATTGTTCATTGACCTTGCTGTGCGAGTAGCCGGTCGCGCCACGGGCGGAACTGCCAAAGCCGCTGTCATTTCGTCGTCGCTCATGGGGTCGATCTCGGGTTCGGCGGTCGCCAACGTTGTCTCGACCGGCGTGCTGACGATCCCATTGATGAAACGCACCGGACTCAGCGCCCACCGCGCGGCTGGGATCGAGGCAATTGCCTCGACCGGTGGGCAACTGATGCCTCCGATCATGGGGGTTGCGGCCTTCATCATGGCCGAAATGCTGAATGTCCCCTATGCCCGCATCGCGCTGGCCGGGTTGATTCCGGCACTGGCCTTCTATCTGGCTCTGTTGATGGTGGTCGACTTGTCCTCACGCCGCGACGGGGTGCGGCCCATGACCGCCGAGGAAATCGCCGCCGTCGACCCGATCACCCCACGGCTGCATCTGTTGTTGCCGCCGCTGATCCTGATCGGCGCGCTGGTTTGGGGGTACTCAGCCGCGTATTCGGCGGTCATCGCTTCGATCAGTTGCTTTGCTGTGCCATTCTTGCGCCGGAGCACCTGGATCGGCTGGCGTCAGGTCGTCGACGGTTTGCGCGAAGCGCCAAAACAGGCTGCCGAAGTTGCGGTTCCGATCGCGTCGATCGGCCTCGTGATCGCGGTTGCCGTCCAGTCGAACCTCGCGCTCAAGTTCGCGGGCTCGCTTGTGACGCTGGCTGAAGGGTCGATTTTCCTCTCGCTCGCTTTGGCCATGGTCGGTTGCATCATCATGGGCATGGGATTGCCTACCGTCGCCGCCTATATCATCGGCGCGGTGCTGTTCGTGCCGGCGATCCAGAACCTGGGGGTAGAGCCGCTGGCGGCGCATTTCTTCATCTTTTACTACTGCGTTCTGTCGATGGTGACGCCGCCTGTTGCATTAGCTTCATTCGCGGCTGCGGGCGTAGGTGAAGCCCCTGTCATGAAGACCAGTTGGTCGGCCTTCGGACTCAGCCTCGTTGCGTTCTTCGTGCCGTTTAGCTTTGTGTTCGATCCGGCAATTCTGTGGCAGGGCACGACGCTGGCGATTACGACCGGAGCGCTCGCCATGCTTGCCTCAACCGCGCTTTGGGCGATTGCCTTCGGCGGCTGGTGCGGGCGGTCTTTGGGCTGGACCTCGCGGGCGGTGATCGGAGCCGCCGGGCTGGTCTCGGTCATCGCTCCCACGGGCTCGTTGACCTGGGCCATCGGATTTGTAGTCGGATGGGTGCTTGCAGCTGTGGTGTACTTCTCGTCGCGGCGCAGGGGCTCGCTGACCACGAAGCTTGCCCACTGAAAATGGCCTGGCTCGAATTCCCACCCGAGGGGCGCGTTATCGAGGAGACGGATCGGGGGGTCGTGCGGCAAGTGACCGCGCACCCCTCGATCCACCACCACCCGTTTTTCTTCGTCGATTCCTGGGATGACGCCATGCGCGCGTTGGTCTTTGTCTCACATCGGTCGGGCAAACCACAGATATACTTGGAACTGACAGACACCCGAGCCCTGATCTGCCTGACCGATGAGCGCGACCTTGCCGAATGGTCGGTGATCCCGTCAAAGGACGGCGCATGGATCTACTTTGTCTCGGGGCAGACAGGCAAACGGGTGTCGCCGCGGACAGGTGTCGTGGAAGTGCTTGTGTCCTTTGGCCCTGCCGAGATGCGCGAAGCCGGGATGGTCGGGGCGGCCATGGGCACCACCGCGCTGTCAGCGAACGGCCGCTACTGGGCAGTGCCTGTAAAGACGGGCGCGGTCAGTAGGTTTTGGCTGATCGACACCAGAAGCGGCACGGCAAAGGTTTTTCTTGAAGCCCCGACCATTGGCCATCCGCAATTCTGCCCGGACGACGATGATTTGATCCTCTATGCCGGGCCGATGACCGACCGGGTCTGGGTCACCGACCGGTCAGGCAACGCGCGGCGGATCTTTACCCGCGAACACGACTTGCAATGGATCACGCACGAAGTCTGGCGCCCAGGACACCGGAGTGTGCTGTTCGTCGATTGGCCCAACGGGATGGGCGAGATCGACGTCGAGTCTGGTCGGGTACGCCGGGTGACCGAATTCCCAATATGGCATGGCGCCCCTGATGCGACAGGCAAGCGCCTTGTGGGTGATACCAATTTTCCGGACATTGGTCTGTACCTTGTAGACTTGGACGGCGCGACGACGGCGCGCCACCTGCATGCACCTCTCGCGTCTTCGCAAGGGGCCCACTGGGCGCATCCATTTCCGTACAACAACGGCCCGGTCAAGGTTCACGCTCCACAGCACACTCACCCGCACCCACGGTTCTCTCCCGATGGACGTCAGGTGGTATTCACATCGGACAGAAGCGGGTTTGCTCAGGTATATGTCGCAACACTGACCAACTAAATTCGAAGCGCCACCCTTTGTCTGCGTTTGCATCGCTATGGGTTGATTTGGAACGAAGTTAGACCCGGCGACGGACTCCCGAAGTTAGGAATGGAGGGGAAGGGAGCGTGACCCAAACGCCCAGTTGAAGGCGCGGACTTGCGCCGCAAAGATGACGTACTTCTCAAAAGGGCTCCCTGCCACCTTTCATTGCGTCACAGCTTCGGCAGGCCAGAGTCTGGTCTACATCACCGCGGCGCGGCCCGTTGGAGCCGCCATTTGTGCACCTTGCAGCAATTGAGCGACTTAATCGTCGTTCTGTGCACGACGAACTGGTCCAGCTACGGCTCATCGCTGCGCAAGCTGGGATCGCTGCTGATCTGGGTCGGCAAGGACATGAGTTGGCGCGCGCCGCGTGACGGTCGGCCCGGTCGTCCGCCCGTCTATTCCGATGCGGCTATCCGGTTCTGCCTGTCGATCACAGTGCTGATCAAGCTGCCACTTCGCGAGACCGCCGAGATCATCCGCTTGGCATGACGTCAGCGGGTTAAGGGGCAGTCACGCCTCAAGCGCGTGTTGCGCAACAACGCCATTTTGATGACAGCAGCGTTTCGAATGTTGTGCGTTTCTTAGAACTGCATAGGCTTCATATGGCTCCAGTACAGTGACGGAGTCTATGCTGTGGCGCGAAGCAATATTTGAGACTAGCGGCTGGCCTTGACCGCAAAGCGCCGGCGGAGCCACGAATTCCACAGAGTCCGCCGACATGTTTGCCACCACCGCAATTGTCTGATCCCCAAGCTCGCGCGTATAGGCGCAGACCTGTTTGTGATCGACGACGTGGAAAGTGGTGCGACCTTCGCGCACGACCGCGCTGGTCTTGCGCATCTCGATCAACTGTTTGTAGGTGTGAATGATCCCGTCAGGGTCGGCGCCGTCGGCGGCGACGTTGATCGTGGTGTGATTCATGTTCACATCGATCCAGGGCGCACCGGCGCCGAAGCCCGCGTTTTCCCCCGCCGTCCATTGCATCGGGGTGCGGGCATTGTCGCGTGCATTGCGGCGCGCTCCTTCAAGAAACACTTCCACCGTACTGCCCTTTTCGAGCGCCTCCGCCAAGCGTCCAGCCACTTCGAGGTCGCGGTATTGTTCCAGTGAGTGGAAATTCGCGTTTGTCATGCCGATCTCTTCGCCTTGATAGACAAAGGGGGTGCCCTTGAGCAGGTGCATCATGATGGCGAGCATTTTCGCGGATCGGTTGCGGTAGGTGCCGTCGTCTCCATATCGCGAGACCTGCCGCGGCAGGTCGTGGTTGGACAGAAAGAGCGAGTTCCAGCCGCTGTCTTCCAGCGCATATTGCCAATTGGCCAAGGTCGTCTTGAAGCGCGGCAGGTCTACCGGGACGTTCTTCCACTTGCCGAATTCGGGATCCCAGGTCGCCTTGATATGGTCGAACTGGAAGATCATCGAGAGCTCGTCCCGATCCTCACCGCAGTAGAGCGGGCCGGTCTCGGGGCTGGCGCACCAGCTTTCGCCGACGGTCAGCACGTCGCGACCTTTCACCGTCTGACTGTGCATTTCCTGAAGAAAGTCGTGCAGATATGGGCCTTCAGCCAGCTTTCCGGCCCCGACATCCTTGCCGATCAGATCGATGACATCCATCCGAAAGCCCGCGATGCCGCGATCCAGCCACCAATTCATCATTGCGTAGATTTCCGCCCGCAATTCTGGATTTTGCCAGTTCAGGTCGGGCTGTCCGCTTGCGAATTGATGGAAGTAGAATTTCCCGACCTCGGGCAGATGGGTCCAGGCGGGGCCGCCAAAGACCGACTCGATGTCGCTAGGCAGGACATCCGGGCCGTCCGTTGCGTCGGCCCAGATGAAATAGTCGTGTTCGCGACATACCGAAGAGGCAACGGCCTTCCTGAACCACGCGTGCTGATCCGAACAATGGTTCACGACTAGGTCCATGACCAGACCAATGCCGCGGTTGGCCGCCTCATCGATCAGCCGGTCCAAATCCTGCATCGTGCCGTATTCAGGCGCGACATCCTGGTAGTCCGAGATGTCGTAGCCGTTATCGACCATCGGCGAGCGATAGACCGGCGACAACCAGATGAACCCGATGCCCAGATCCTGAAGATGATCCAGTTTCGAGATGATACCCGGAATGTCGCCGATCCCGTCGCCGTTGCTGTCGCAAAAGCTGCGCGGATAGATCTGATACCCCGTCGCCTTCTTCCACCACGGCGTAGTCACGGCACCATCGCGCGCGGACGGCCTTGTCATTTTGATATCATGCAATGTCATGGATCAGTCCCGCAGGTTGCGTCTTTACGACATTCGCTTGCCGTCGGCGAACAGGTGCCAGTTGCTGCGATCAGCCGTCAGCGAGATGCTGTCCCCGATCGACAGCCGTTCCTTGCCGTCGATGCGGATCAAGATCTCACCCGCCTGCTGTGTCTTGACATAGGCGACCGTCTCGGCGCCAAGGTTTTCCGCATGGCGCACCGTGCCCGACAGAAGCGCATCGTCAGGCGCGCAGCGATAGAGATGTTCCGGGCGAATGCCCAGCACGTCGCAGCCATGCTCCTTGGCGATCTGCCCTTCCATCAGATTCATGTTGGGCGACCCGATGAAGCCGGCGACGAAGGGCGTCATTGGCTTTTCATATAGTGTCATCGGGCTGCCCACCTGTTCGATCACGCCTGCGCGCAGCACCACGATCTGATCGGCCATCGTCATGGCCTCGACCTGATCATGGGTGACGTAGATCATCGTCGCGCCCATGTTGCGGTGCAGGTCGGACAGTTCGACCCGCATCTGCCCGCGCAGCGAGGCGTCGAGGTTGGATAGCGGCTCGTCAAAGAGCAGCACGCCCGCATCGCGCACGATGGCCCGGCCGATGGCGACCCGCTGACGCTGACCGCCGGAGAGATCTTTGGGCTTACGCGTCAGAAGAGCATCCAGTTGCAGCATGTCGGCTGCCTTGGCCACTGCCGCGTTGATCTCGGTTTGCGGGCGCTTCAGCACCTTCAGCGGGAAGGCGATGTTATCGGCAACCGTCATATGCGGATAGAGTGCGTAGGACTGGAAGACCATTGCGATCCCGCGATCTGACGGTTCCGATGTGGTAACGTCGCGACCGCCGATCTCCAGAGTGCCGGTCGAGACTTCCTCCAGCCCGGCAATCAACCGCAAGAGTGTGGACTTGCCGCAGCCCGAGGGGCCGACGAAGACGGTAAACGATCCTTCCGGTATCTCCAGATCCAGAGGCGGGATGACCGTGACGGCCCCAAAGGATTTTTCGACTTTTTTGAGTATTACAGAAGTCATCTTGGCTCTCCTTAACCCTTGACGGCGCCGCGGGTCACACCGCTGATGATCCAGCGTTGCGCGACGATGTAGACCAGCAGCAGCGGCAGCATGGCCAGTAGGTAGCTGGCGAAGGCCAGCGTGTAGTCGGTGTTGAATTGTCCTTGCAAAGCAAACTGCTTGAGTGGCAGCGTGGCCATCTCAGGTTCCGCCAGGATGACCAGCGGCAACATGAAATCGTTCCAAGTCCAGAGCACCGTGAAGATCGCAACGGTCGCGTTGATCGGGCGCAGTAGCGGGAAGATGATTTTCCAGAAGGTCTGCCAGGGTCCGCAACCATCCACGCGTGCCGCCTCTTCGAGTTCCTCGGGCAGCGAGGCGATGTATCCGACATAGAGGAAGACGTTAAAGGCCAGCCCGTAGACGGTGTAGAGGATCACAAGGCCCACCTGGTTCGAGATCCCCAGCTGCGATGTGAGCTTCACGATCGGCAGCATGATGATCGGAAACGGAATGAACATCGCGCTGATGAAGTAGTAGTATAGGGACTGGAACGACCTCTTCTTCATGTTGCGGGCAATGGCGTAGGCGACGAAGGAATTGGTAAAGACCGTCAGGATGACAGCGCCGGTCGTGATCAAGAAAGAGTTGAAGAACGCGCCCCAGTAGTTGGTGATCTCGATCGCCTTGGAGAAGTTCTCCCAGACGATCGGGTTCGGCCAGGATAGGATCGACTCTCCGAGTTGATCGCGCGACTTGAGTGCGATCACCACTGTCAGGTAAAGCGGGAAAAAGATGATCGACGATGCGGCGATCAGTGCGGCGGTGCCGCTCCAGTTTGTCTTCTTTCCTGCAGCCATATCAGTTCTCCCTCAGCTTGAGTGCACGCAGCTGGACAATCGACAGCACGAGGATGACGATGAAGTAGATGACGGCGTTCGCGGATTGGTAGGCGAACTGTCCACCTTCGAAACCGCCACGATAAATCACGATCGAGATCGATTCCGTTGCCCGGCCGGGCCCCCCTCCCGTCAGCGCCATGATATGATCGAAGGCCATCAGGAAGTTCTTCAGCGCCAACACCATGTTGATGGTGAAGAAAGGCGCAATCAGCGGGAAAGTGATCATCCGGAACTGCTGCCAGCGGCTGGCCCCGTCGATATTTGCGGCCTCATAGAGGTCGTCCGAAATCGTCTGCAAACCTGCCAGATAGAGCAGTGTGTTGAACGCCATGGCTTGCCAGACCGCCACGATGACGATTCCTATCCAGGCCAAATCGGGGTTGCCTAGGATGTTTCGGCTGAGGACCGACCCGTCGGGGAAGATGCCCGGCACGAGGTTCGACAAGATGAACTTGAAGATGAAGCCGACAATCAAGATCGAAAGCACGTTTGGGATGAAGTAGACAGCCCGTAGAAAAGTCTTGAGCTTGATGTTCGAGTTTAGTCCGACCGCGATTGCAAGGCTTGCGATGTTGGTCAGGATCGTCGCAACAATGGCGAATTGCAGAGTGAAGAAGTAGGCGCTGAGCGCGCGCGAGTCCTTAAAGACGTTGATGTAGTTCTTGAAGCCGACGAATTCCCAGTTTCCGTAGCCCCTGAAATTCGTGAAGCTGTAGAACAGCCCCTGAAGTGCCGGGTAAGTGTGGAAACCAAAGAAAAGAATGAACGCCGGCAAGACCATCCACCAGTAGTGGGAGCGGTTGCCAAACATTGAAATCTCCGAATTGGTAGTTTTGGCGCGGCACGACAAGGGAGGATTTGTCACGCCGCGCCTTCAGCCAGCGCAGTCGATTATCGCTGAGCTACCGCATCCCACTCGCTGTCGAGCTTTTGCAGGAATGCCTCTTTGTCGCCGTTCAGGAGGAACTCCTGGATAAGCGTCGAAACGTTCATACCGGCCTCGTAGTAGTGGTCAGCAAAACTAGTGATCCGGCCGCTTTCAAAGTACGGCTTCAACTCGTCGAAGATCGGATCGCTCTGGAAGACTCCATTCAGTGTCGAGAATTGTTTCTGCTCATTGATGAAACGGGTAGCGATCTCCGGCTGTTGCATAAAGGCGATGAATGCCTTGGAGTCGTCGATGTTGTCGCTCTCGGCGGAGATGGCGAAGAGTGTGTCGACACCCGAAATCAGCTTGTTCTGACTGGCGTCGTTCAGCACCGGCATCGCAAAAGCACCGATATTGATTTCAGGGTTATTCGATTGAACTGCGGGAATGGCCCAGACGCCTTGCACCAGCATGGCAGACTCGCCGTTGGCGAACGCCCGGTTGCCGTCGTCGTAGCCCGCGCCAAAGTTGTCCTCATGGCCAAGCGCCAGCAGCTGCAGCATTTTATCGGCCACGTCCGGGTATTGTTCGGCGAAGGTGGTGTCGCCAGAAGCCCTTGCTGCTGCAAAATCGGCCGACTGAATATTCGAGGCCAGCGAGTTCCACGGCACCATCAGTGTCCAGCTGTCGAGGTAGGTGTGGTAGAAGGGCGTGATGCCCGCAGCCCTCGAGGCCTCGGCCACGGCGATGAACTCGTCCCATGTGGTGGGCGTCGACCAGCCGTTCGCCTCGAAAATCTCTTTGTTGTAGAGAACCGTGTTGGCGTTGGCGGTGTAGGGTAGACCGTAGTTGCCTTCAACCTCGGTGAGGCGGGCAATCATATCGAGGTAGGCCGGCTGCACAGCCGAAGCCAGTCCCGTGTCGGAGACCTCCAGCAGGACACCGGCATCGGCCAAGTCTGCGAAGGTATTGTTCCCGTCGGTCGCGATGATGTCGGGGAGATCGCCACGCACCATCCGGGTGCGCAGAACGGTACCGGCATCGGGCATCTCGACGAGATTCACGGTGATGTCTGGATGGGCCGCCTCGAACTCGGCGATGAGCGCGACATAGGTGTTATGCGCCTCGGCTTTCGTTTGGAAAAGTTCGATCTCTCCAGCTGTCGCCGCCGAGGCCAGCGCAAGGGCCGATAGGCCTCCAGCCATCGCAGCTGCTTTTCCAATGTTCCAATTTTCTCGGCTCATGCCGGCCTCCCTGATGTTGTTGGTCGTCAAGTTTGGGTTCTCCGGTATGACCTACCGGGGTGGCGGAGACGGATAAAATATTATTGATCGTTGGAGGTATAGACATTATCTATACCCCGTCACGAGGAGGGATGCCGATGGACCGGGCGTTACGTCAGTTCTTGGCCGTTGCTGAGCATGGAAGTATCACCCGTGCTGCACGGCATCTGAACGTCACCCAACCGACGATCACGGTGAATATGCGCAAGCTTGAAGAGATCTACGGCGTGGATCTTTTCGATCGCGGTCCGAAGGGCATGACGCTGACGGAATTCGGCTCGATCCTTTATGACAATGCTCATGTCATTTCGCGCATCGAAGAACGCGCGAACCGAATGATCGCGGACCGGAAAAGGAACATTAATCAAACGCTTGCCATCGGTTGCGGTAATGTATGGTGGGAGGTATTTCTACGCGATGTGATCGTCTCGCTGGACCAGTCATCGCCCTATGCATCAATCCACGTCGAAAGCGGAAGCAACCTGTATTGCATGTGGAAACTGCTGGCCGGCGAAATCAACCTGTCTATCAGTCATAAGATCGAGCGCCTCAGCCCACGGCTCTATGTGGAGTACATTCCCCTCTTCCGCGCGAGGGACCAGTTCTACGTCCATGAGCACCACGCCCTGGCCGGAAAGCGCTGTACGATGAAGGATTTGGAGAAGTTGGATGAAATCAGCGTCGCCAGATCCGACAGCCAGCTCGACCATATCATTCAAAGCTCGCAAGAGAATGCCCTGCCTGAAACCGGTCGACGCATATTGTCGGCAAACTCGATCATATGCTGCGCAGACATGTCTTTGTACTTCAACGCTTTCCTTCGATATCCGGAACAGGGGGAGAAGCTTTTGAAAAGACTGAGGATGGTTCCACTACAAATAGAAGACAGCAATAGCGACCTTCAGGAGGTTGGAATCTACATCCCATCGGAAACCCATCATGACACTTGGTTCGCTGATCTCGTGACGGCAATTAAGGAAAAATCTCGAGAGTTCCCAATTGGTTAGGGTCTGGACACATTGGTTTCCATCTAACGGCATGACTCATCGGTTAGAAACGAGCGGTGAACATGTCTGATCTATTCTGGTTGAGCGAAGCGTTGATGCGGGTCTGAACCCCTATTTCCCAAAATCCCAAGGTAAGCCGTGCGTCGATGACCGACGTGTGTTGAGGGGGATTATCTGCATCAACCGCGACGGCCTACGATCGCGCAACGCACCGGCGGCATATGGGCCGCACAGGACGCGCTACAACCGTTGGAAGCGTTGGAGCGAAAGGCATCTTTTCTCGGTGGATGACGGCTCTGGCCGCCAGTCATGGCAAAGAGAAGACCGTAATGATCGACGCAACGTATCATCCGCCTCGCAGAGATAGTGTGTCCGACAACGACATCGCGTCACAGAGTAAACTTTGATCCATCCTGTTTGGACAGTTTCCCCATTAGGTTTCGAAGTTGGGTGACTTCGTCCTTCGTGTATACCGACAACAACTTTTCTTCGATCTGCAACATAAGGGGAACGAGGTCCTCGTATGCTCTCGCGCCGGCATTCGACAACCGAACCAGCCGGCTCCGGCCATCAAGTTTGTTGGGCTTGAATAACACCCACTTTCTAGTCTTTAGAGCCGAGATTGCGCGACTGACCGATACTTTATCCATACTCGATTTGACGACGATATCGTTTGCGGTGAACTCGCCATCGGTGCCCAGAATGGCCATGGTCCGCCACTCATAGGGTTTGAGGCCGTATCGGGTTTCGTAGATTCTTGATACCGCCGAACTGACTTGCCGATAGAACATTCGCGTTTGGAACGGAAAAAATTCTTCAAGGATCAGTGACGCCATCTTTTAGGTCCTTTTCGCCGAGCCAGTGCAGTTGAAGTAGAATCTGTGCCTCCACGGTTGTAAAGTCGGTTCGCCATCAAGATGTCTAGTCGGGCCGAGTTTGACGACTTCAACCACGAGACATACCGAGTCCAGATGAGCGAGACCGACATGGACCATCCCGAGCCTCGGCAAAGGTAGAACGGCGGCGACTTCCTTCGCGCCTCCTCCAGGGCCGTCCGTTAACTGCCAATAGAAGTCGATGTCTGAGGGCTGGTTCGCGACTGCGAGAAAGTAGCCGACAGGTTAACGCAAGACCCGGCGCGACGGCTAACGAGCGCGCGCGCTCGATCCCCATCTGGGCACGCTGAATCTGAAGGGGGCCAAGTTACCGCAGGGCGGTTCTTCTCCTTGTTTCCAGCAGGCTACAAGACAAACCTCACCACCCTGACAGTTTTGACCGGTTCCCTTTGACAGGCCTGAACTCGCCCGCCCGCGAAGTCCGGACACTCCGAACGGCCCGTCTGCAAAGGAGCGAAAGGTGGCGAAAATTAAAGTTTCAAATGATATTATAGTTGACATGATTTCAAATGAAACCAATGCTCACTCTTGAACCGTGAAGAACGGCGACTGTGAAGGAGGAATGAGAGACAATGACAGACACAACTTCGAGAGAAGGCGGCGCGTTGGCCAGCCTTGAGGCAAGGCTGGCGGCAATTGCAAAGCCCTTGGATGACATCGCCTGGGTCGCGCTGCGCGTGGCAACGGGTCTTATGCTGATGCCGCATGGGGCGCAGAAGCTATTCGGATTGTTCGGTGGTGGCGGAATCTCTGGCACGGCCGGCTTTCTCGAGTCCGTCGGCTATCCAGCGCCGACGCTGATGGCGCTACTGATCGGCCTTGTCGAGTTCTTCGGCGGTCTGATGCTGGTCACCGGCTTCCTGACCCGCTTTGCCGCCGTCGCCGTCGCGGTCTTCATGGCCTTCGCCGTCGCCTTTCACCTCGGCAACGGGTTCTTCTGGACCGCGCGCGGCTACGAATACCCGCTGCTCTGGGGCATCACCGCGGTGTTTTTCGCCGTGAAAGGCGGAGGGCCGCTCTCGATCGACGCCGGTCGTCGCGTCTGATCCGGAACCGTCACTTACAAAGGGAATACCCTTGACCAGAACGGCCCTGTTGCCTGAAAGGGGGTGTGCTTGCACACCCCCTTTCCCCAGACAGATTTAGCCTGCGACCTCGGCAATGGGTATGCGTGCCGTCGGGTCATAGATTGGCCCGCCGCAGTCGCAAGGCGTTGGTTATCACCGAGACCGACGACAGGCTCATGGCCGCTGCCGCGATCATCGGCGAAAGGAGAAGTCCCGTGACGGGGTAGAGCAACCCGGCTGCGATAGGGACGCCTAGCGCGTTGTAGGCAAAGGCGAAGAACAGGTTCTGCTTGATGTTGCGCAAGGTGGCGCGGGCAAGCTTGCGCGCCCGCACGATGCCCATCAGGTCGCCGCCCAGCAGGGTGATGCCGGCGCTTTCCATCGCCACATCCGCGCCCGTTCCCATGGCGATGCCCACATCGGCTGCGGCCAGAGCCGGGGCGTCGTTCACTCCGTCGCCCGCCATCGCGATCTTGTGGCCGTCGCGGCGCAACTGGTCGATCAGGTCCTTCTTGGCTTCGGGCAGGACGCCCGCGAACACCTCGTCGATCCCCAGCTTGCCCGCCACCGCCTGCGCGGTGCGCTCATTGTCGCCCGTGGCCATGATGACGCGCAGCCCCTGAGCATGGAGTTCCCGGATCGCCTGCGCGGTGCTGTCCTTGATCGGGTCAGCAACGGCCACGATGCCCACAAGCGCGCCATCGACGGCGATGAACATCGCGGTCTTGCCTTCGGCGCGCAGGGTGTCGGCCTGCGCCTCGGCTGCCCGCGTGTCCAGTCCCATCTCCGTCATCATCGCAGCATTGCCGAGCGCCACCGCGCGGTCGCCGACCCGGCCCTGCACGCCCTTGCCCGTGACGGCGTCGAAGGCTGTGGCCTCCAGTCGCGGGGAGCCCTTTGCTTCTGCCCCCTCAACTATCGCCTCGGCCAGCGGGTGCTCCGAGCCGCGCGGCAAGCGTGGTCGCCAGTGTCAATTCAGCGATGCGGCGATCCAGAACTGCCTGACGCTGAAGGTTCTGTTCGGAATGCCATTGCGGCAAACTACGGGCTTCGTCGAAAGCCTATTGCGATTGGCCGGACTGGACTGGGCGGTGCCCGACTACAGCACCCTTTGCCGCCGCCAGAGAACGCTGAATGTGGCCCTTCCGTATCACGGTGGAACCGGCCCGCTGAACCTCCTCATCGACAGCACCGGCATCAAGGCCGAGGGTGAAGGTGAGTCGAATGCCCGCAAGCATGGCGGCCCGAAACGCCGGATATGGCGCAAGATACACATAGGGATCGACGAGGAAACACTGGAGGTCCGAGCTGTTGAGGTCACCACCAGCAATGTTGGCGATGCCCCCATGCTGCCCGAGTTAATGAACCAAATCCCCCCTGATCAGAACATCGGTTCAGTCACAGCCGATGGTGCCTATGATACCCGCAAATGCCACGATGCGATTGCCTCCCGTGGCGCTCACGCTGTCATCCCACCCCGCAAAAATGCCAAGCCGTGGAAACCCACGAGCGCCGGGGCCGTCGCCAGAAACGAAGCGATCAATGCTTCGCGATACCTGGGCCGTGCCCAGTGGCGACGATGGAGCGGATACCACCGTAGAAGCCGTGTCGAAACGAAGATGCATTGCGTGAAACTAATGGGCCAACGCCTCATGGCGAGGGACTTCGACCGACTGGTCGCGGAAATCCAGGTCCGCATTGCCGTGCTCAATCGTTACACCGCGCTCGGCATTCCCGTCACAGAGGCTGTAGGACAAGTCCGTCCCGGGAAAGGGAAACCCCGCCAATCAGTGGATTTGTGCAACAAAGCCCCCCCAAAGCGGATTCAGACGGACAAGCTCATCAAGCGCAATGCCGGCGACGCCCGCAAGATCAAAGCTGCGAAAAAGAAGGGCCGCCCTGCCCTGCTCGATGCCGATATCGACCGCGCGGCACAAGAAACGCGATATTTTCTGGACATGGCCGAGATTCAGCAGCAGTTTTGGGCGCATTGGGAAAGCACAGGCAAGCCAGATTTCAAAAAGGGTGTGGCGCAAGCGTTCATGGGCTTCACCAAGCGGAAGTATGGCCAGATGAAGCACGGCAAGAGGTAATTATTAAACAATGGCAGAAATTACAAAGAGCCACATTTTTACGGCATTGGGCGTAGTGGCAGCTCTAGGCCTTGGGTATTTTAAATATCAAGAAAGGTCTTCCAGAGTTTATTCGGCTGAAAGAGATCAATTTGCATTTGTCTCGGCAACTCAAACAACACTGACAGTACACAATACAGGCGGTGCTGTTACAGCATATGTATTTTGGTGGGTGCCTAGCAGTCAACAATTTCATTGTCTTCAATCGACATACTTCTCTGCCAATGAACGAAGAACAGTAGGTCAGCCATGTCCAGAGCTTATACAATATCCTGCAACCACTCCCGTCATACTTGCGGTATTGGAACGGTCCGTTTTTGAGAACTCGAATTGGAGAGAACGCCCTCTCTTTCAACCGTGACCAAACTACCCCACCAACCGCGCCCACAATCCCTTGCGCGGCGGCTCTGAGGGCTTTTCACGCTGATCTGTCAAAAGCGCCGTAAGCTGACGGCGCTCTGACTTCTCGTCACTCAACATCTGCTGCAAACTTTCGATGCGGTCGGTCAGTTGTTCACGCTCGCGGGTGCGCTCAAGCTCTGCCGTTGCAATCTGCTGACGTAGCGCTTCAACTTCGGCTGATAGGGCGCTGTTTCCACTATATTTTGTGGTGTTTCGAAGGCGATCAATGCCCCGAGTTCGGCACCGATCACGACCTGTACGGTGCCCCAGAAATGCCCGTAGGCCGCACCGGCTGCCAGCGCGATTGGCGCGCTTGGGATCGGGCTGGCGACAACTGCGAGGGTCATGAGCGTGACGATCAGGACCGGCCCCCAGATTCCGGCGCGCGCTATCAACAGGTCCAGACGCTCGCCGTCCATCAGGCCGCGTGCCTGATCGAAAGTAGACGGCGCGAACTGCCATACACCGAGCACGGCGATCCCGATGATCGCCATTGCCACGAGGATGATTGAGCGCACCTTCATCTCAGATCGAGGCAACCGCCTTCGCGAGAAGGTCTCGGACCTGGCCCGCAACTGCCGTAAGATCGCTGTTCTCGATTGCCTGCATCGACGCAACCGGGTCGATGGCGCTGACCTCGACGCCATCCTCGACTTCGCGCAGGATGACGTTGCACGGCAGCATTGCACCCACACGCGGCTCGATCCCGATGGCATGATGCGCCATCTTGGGATTGCAGGCGCCGAGGATGCGATAGGCCGGCATCTCGATATCCAGCTTCTTCTTCATCGTCGCCTTGACGTCGATCTCGGTCAGGACGCCGAAGCCATGATCCGCCAACGCCTTTCGTGCGCGTGCGTCGACGTCTTCGATCCCGGCGTCGGGGATCATGCGATTGATTGTGTAGGCCATTTGGACCTCCTTTCGTCTATTTTCGAAGATATTTGACCAGCGCAGCTATGGCCAAAACCACCAGTACGAAGATCAGCAGGCCGAAGAGCCAGCCATACCCCATTCCGAAACCCATTCCGGGGCCCATGTCGTTCCAGTTCATCGACTCATCCTCCTGATTTTCACCCGCATGATGCGCCGTTTGACCCGGCTTCACGACAACATGGAACAGGACAACTCAAGATCGGTGCCGATACGTCGGGGCGCATTATCCGGGCACCCCGACCGGATCAGATCGACGCCGTGACTGCGAACTCGGTCATCATGCCGGTCGCAAGGTGCGGCATGTGATGACAATGCAGCATCCAGCGCGCAGCCTCGCCGGCGTCCAAGGCAACATCGACCATCGACATCGGCGGTACGTGTACCGTGTCGCGTATTGCACCGGCCAAACGCCGCCCATTGATCCCCACCACCTGGAACACATGCCCGTGCAGATGCATCGGGTGGGCCATCATCGACATGTTGTGGAACGACAGAACAACTCGTTCGCCGCTGCGTGCGGAGATCGGTTGGTGTTGGCCCCAGACGGCCCCGTTTATGGTCCAGGCATAGGGCTGCATGGCGCCACCCAGCATCAGCATATGACTGCGGTCGACGGGGCGATCCGGTAGTGCGTTCGGTGCAATCAGGCGCGACTCCTGTGCAAGATCCCTGTCGAAGGCAGGCGCTTCGGACTCCGCCATGCCATTGAGGCGCCGCACCTCTGCGCCCAGCGTGGCAAGGATCAGGCCGGTGCGCTCGCGCGCGCCTTCCCGCAGCGCAAGGATTGGCCAGGCGCCACCTTCGTTCGGCAGGTCGATCTCGATGTCCAATCGCTGGCCCATCGCCAGTCCGAACCGGTTGCCTGCGACAGGTTGAACGGCGTGCCCATCCGCTGCGACCAGTCGCGCCTCGGCGACTCCGGTGTCGATCCAGAACACCGTCGCCGCGGCGGCGTTGATAACCCGCAGCCGGATGCGCCCGCCACGCTCGACCCGCACCACCTCGGGGTCTGACAGCGTCCGGTCATTGGCGAGATAGGCGTCCCAGTCATAGTCGTTCAGGTCCATGGCCATGCCGCCCATGGCGCTGTGGTCCATCCCTTGCATCGCCCCCATGCCTCCCATGGGAGCGCCTTGATCGGGCGCCGCACCGGCACCATGGCCTGCGCCGTGTCCGCCACCATGACCGCCGTTGATCTCTGACAGGACCTCCTCAGGGGCGTTGAACGAGAAGTCATGCAGGAACATTACGACCTCCTGTCGGTCGGCAGTCTGGTCCTCATGCGAGCGCACGATCAACGGCGCGGCGAGCAGCTGCATCTCTTGGGTTGGCACATGACTGTGCATCCAATGGGTGCCCGGCCGCGCCTCGAAGTCGTAGGATCGGGTTTCGCCTGGGGCGAGAAGGGGCATCGGCATGTCAGGGACGCCGTCCTGCACATTTGGCGGGATCTGACCGTGCCAGTGGATGATGGTGCCCACGTTGAGATTGTTGATTAAATCGACACGAAACCTCTGACCGGGGTCAAGGATCAGCCCCTGACCGGCGGGGCCGGCAAGGCCGAAGACCGTAGCGGCGCGCCCTTCGATATCGAGGGTCCGGGTCACGGCGGCGAGGCTGATCGGCGCCACATCTTGCGCAAAGGCGATGCGTGGCATCTGTGCTGCGCCAATGGCGGCAGTACTCGCGGCAAGAAAGCCGCGTCGTGAAAATGTGTCCATGGTCGTCTCCTCAGGACATCGCGTCCTGTTCATAAAGGCAAATGGAACGCCGCGGGCAATGGCCCGGACGTGATCAGACGAAACGGAGTTTGGGAGGTCGTTTGTTAAGCGCAGGCGCACGGCTGACGTGAATTACATCGGACGAAATGTCATGGTGAACCGACCCGTGGAAGTGCTTTGCCTGCTCGTCAGGCGACGTCGGAAACGCCGAAAAACCCGTGCATACATATTCGCACATCTCGGCGGCTGCTGATCCGCACTGCTGACCAGCTTCACAGGCAAGATCCTCAGAGTGCATTGTCTCGTCTGCGTGCATCATATGGCTCGGACCGGAATTCATACCAATTGCATGTGCCGAACCCACCGTCGTCACTACGGTGATCGCAAGCGTGGCGAGCATGATGATGAGACGCGAAAACATACTGGAAAGATAGGTACTGCTCATGAGGATGACCATTGTCGCTCTTGGCGCTTAACTGGTAGAAATCCGCAACAGCATGAAGCCTTTGGACTTCTGCTGTGGTCGAGGCACCTACAAACTTTTTGGTAAGCCCCGTGGGAGCTTTGCACCCGGTTGATTGGCGCCATCTTTGCAAGATCCGCAACCTGCGCGTCGCGGCCTTTGGGACTGTGTGCATCACAAAGAACACTGAATCGCTGCGATGAAGGCCCGCCTACTGGTATCCGACACGATGCCCTAGCAGACGCAGCGAAGGACTGCTTTTCGCCCGGCCGGCAGGCGCTAAAATCCAAAACTGCTGCAAAACGAATGTCTTGATTGGGCTGGCTACAGTCAGCAGGCCGATCAGGGCCAAAGGGTGGTCGGGGGACCTTGCGCTGCGATGCATCCGATGGCGGGTCTGAAGAGCCCGGAGCGGGCATTGGTACGCGGTCCTTTCAGTCAGGAAATCGATCTTTTGGACGAACGTGCTATGACTACTCAGAGGAGGATTCCCACTATGCCAGAGGTCCAGCCAGAACTGCCTCACTATCGCTGGGTCATTGTGTCGGCGTCCGCATTGATTTTGGCACTTGCTCTGGGCTCGATCGTCAACGGCATGTCTGCGTATGTCGTGCCGCTTGAAGAGTTGCACGGCTGGGATCGTGCGGACGTGTCGCTCATCAATGTTTCCGGGATCATGGGGCTAGCGCTTGGTGGCCTGCTCATGGGGAGCATCGCGGACCGGTTCGGCACACGGATTGTGGTCTTGGCAGGGAGCGCAGTTATGGGCCTCTCATATCTTGGCGCGGCCTTCGCGGATGAGCTTTGGCACTACTACCTGCTGATGTTCGTTGCCGGTTTCTTCGGTGCTGCTGGAATATTCGCCCCAATAATGTCGCTTGTCGGAAAGTGGTTTCCGATCGGCGCGGGCCTCGCGATCGGCATCGCGTCTGCCGGGCAGGCCCTTGGGCAAGGCTTCGTACCATTCGGCTCGGCCATCCTGATCAACTCAATAGGCGTTTCTGGATCGTTTGCCGTCACTGGAGGGCTCATGTTGATCGTGCTGCTTCCGTTGGCTTCCCTGTTGCGCCCCGTTGCCCTTCTCAAGGCTGGACAGCGTGTCGCCGTTGTTGAGAAGGATTATCCCCCGTTCCAACTGGTTGTGCCGATGATGTGCCTAGCAATATTGCTCTGCTGCACGTGCATGTCGGTCCCACTGATGCACCTCGTACCGCACATCCAGGGGCGTGGATACTCGGCTGATCAGGCCGGTGGTGTCATCTTCCTAATGCTCATGGTGGGCATCCTCGGACGTGTCGCCTTTGGCAAGCTCGCCGACGTGATTGGCGCTATCCCCGCCTACATGACTGCGACTGCTTGGATGACGCTTCTGATCTATGGCTTCATTCTGATCGACGACCTGTCGACATTCTACCTTTACGCTCCGATTTACGGTTTCGGGTATGCAGGGGTTATGACAGGTGTGCTCGCTACTGTGGCAGCCCATACTCCACCCGAACGTCGCGGTCTTGCGATGGGTGTTGTCACCATGTTCGGCTGGTTTGGCCATGCTAACGGCGGTTTCCTAGGCGGCTATCTCTACGATATGACCGGTGGATACTCGGCCGCTTATGGCTTGGCGGCTTTGGCTGGTGGCCTCAACCTCTTGGTTGTTGGAGTACTGTTCTGGAAAATTCGAGGGCCGGGCGCTGCTAGCCAAACAACGGCCTAAAGCGAACGACGGCTTCGTCCCGCTTGCTACCCTCGGGTTTAGCTCCAGCGTCGTGGCCGACGGTTCCTAGCGATAGATGGCCGCTTTCTTGTACTCCGACATGTTTCCCTTGCAAGCGCAGCGAAGGTCGGCACGCGCCCGGTCCCGCAGGCGGTGCCATCCAACTTAGCTTCAGAACGAATGTCTTTTTTGGGCTGATGATGCGTTCATCCGCTCGGCGACAGCCGACTTTGATCGCCTTGCGTCAAGTGTAGAGTCGTTCGTCCGAACGATGAACATGAGGGCAGGACACAGCCACGATTGAATCGGCATCGCGCCATTGGAACTGGACCTCGAACGCGCCTGAACGCTGATTTTCTGGTCATACTGGGGCCGCGCACGATGTCGTTTGCAGCTGTCCCGTCGCCAATTGCTCCAACCGCCGAAGGATAGCATACAGAAAGGGACCAAGCTCAACCTACGAGTGGAAATCAAGAAGGGAGCGGGTCAATCAAACCGGTGCAGCCTGCAGGGAACGAGCACTTGGGTTCCGGGCGTTTCCGGATGACCGATGAAACTGAAGGCCTTGCCCAGCATGCCCGAAACATCCTGTTCCACCATGCCCACATTTCCCGGAAGGAAGGACCCGAACGGATCCCAGTCGAAACAGCCATAGCGAACCTGTGCAGCCCGTGTGCCCAGGGTCCGGTGCCAGCGGACGACGCCTTCCAGCGAGATCGTCGAGTTGACGAATATCCCCGCCGGTCCGTCGGGTCGAAAATCCGCAAGAACCCTTGCGGCGCTGTCGGCGGAATACCCGGCCGCCAAGACATGATGGTCGGGCACCTCGATCCCGCGATCCCGATGAGCTGCGAGAAAGCCTTCGAGGCGCGCGGCGGTGTTATGATCGGCCAGCCGCCCGCCGACAAAACGCAAAGAGCCGGACCAACCCAGATCCTGGAGGCAGCGATCAAGGATCAGCATGGTCAGATCATATGCTCCCGCGCGGTTGTCAGAGATGACCGAGGGCACCTTGGTTCCCGGCAGGTCGAGGTTGATTGACTGGACACCCGCGGCCGAACAGAAATCCGAGATCCGGTCGGGATCGGTGGCCCCGGTCGAGATCAGGCATTCCGCCTGATACGAGATCAGTTCCCGTGCGGCCTCGAATTCCAGATCGGGATCGCGCTGGGTGCAGGTGACAACAGGAAACATGCCGCGGGCCCGCGCCAGTTCCTCGAATTGCTCGGCGATCTCCCCGAAATAGCGGTTGTCGTATTTCGGGACGATCATGCCGACGATGTTGGACTTTTCGCGGCGCAACAGACTGGCCTGCACGTTCACGGCATAGCCCTGTTCTTCCGCGATACGCATGACACGCGCCGCCAGTTTCCGACTCAGTCGGCGTTTCTCCCATGTGCCATTGAGCACCGCGCTGACCGCACTGGGCGAGGCATCTGCCAGGGCAGCGATATCGTAGATCGTTGTTTTCTTCTTGTTTTTGTTCATTTCGCCCTCGCTCGCATGGCCCCGACAAGGCCCCTCAGTCCGATTATTGACAAAACTCAATCGATGTAGCAACGTTTGCGCAATCGATAGAGCAACCTGTTCAATCGATTGCGCTTTGGGAGAGGCGCAAATCTTGGCTTGGAGGAGTAAAGCAAATGACCAAGAAGACAGTACTGATGGCGTCCGTTGCGCTCATGGGTGCGTCCATCGCCAGCAACGTGGCCGCAGAGACCGTCGCGTTTCTGATGCCCGATCAGGCGTCGACCCGCTACGAAGAACACGATTGGCCCGGTTTCCAGTCCGCCATGGGCGAACTGTGCCCCGACTGCACTTTGATCTACCAGAACGGCAATGCTGACGTGGCGCTGCAACAGCAGCAATTCAACTCTGTCATCGCACAGGGTGCCAGCGTCGTGGTTCTGGATCCCGTGGACTCTGCCGCCGCCGCCGCCCTGGTAGAGATCGCCCATTCGCAAGGCGTCAAGGTCATCGCCTATGACCGCCCGATCCCCGACACTCCGGCGGATTTCTACGTGTCCTTCGATAACGAGGGTATCGGTTATGCCATCGCACAGTCGCTGGTCGAACACCTTCAGGCTGAAGGCGTGCCGGAAGGTGCAGGCGTCCTGCAGATCAACGGCTCGCCCACCGATGCCGCTGCAGGCCTGATCCGCGACGGGATCGATCGGGCACTTGACGCGTCGCCCTACGTAACCCTGTCGGAATTCGACACGCCGGATTGGGCTCCGCCCAAAGCGCAGGAATGGGCCGCGGGCCAGATTACCCGCTTTGGGGCCGACATCCGCGGCATCGTGGCTGCGAACGACGGCACCGGTGGTGGCGCCATTGCGGCGCTGAAAGCTGCTGGCGTGGATCCGCTTCCGCCGGTGACTGGCAACGACGCGACCATTGCGGCGCTGCAACTGATCATCGCAGGAGATCAGTACAACACCATCTCTAAACCGTCCGAGATCGTGGCCGCTGCCGCAGCAGAGGTTGCGGTGCAGCTTCTCAACGGCGAAACGCCGGAAGCGACCTCCTCGCTTTACGATACGCCCTCGCAGCTGTTTGTACCGGCGGTCGTGACGCAGGAGAACATCAAGGAACTGATCTTCGACGCTGGCATCCAATCGGCGGAAGAGGTCTGCACGGCAGAATACGCCGATGCCTGCGCTGCGCTCGGAATCGAGTAAGCTAAACTGAACCGGCGTGGCGCCGCCCCGGAGGTGGCGCCACGTGTTCCTTGGGAGGACGACGTCTTGGTACAGGCCATGAATGCCCGTGAAAAAGGGGAGCTGATCCTGCGTCTGCGCGGGATCGGAAAGCAATTCGGCGCGGTCACCGCGCTTGAAGACATCGAGCTGGATGTTCATGCAGGCGAGGTGGTTGCGCTGGTGGGCGACAATGGCGCGGGCAAGTCCACATTGGTCAAGGTCCTCGCAGGGGTGCATCAGGCCACCGCGGGAACGATCGAATACCTCGGCAAAGAGGTAACGCTGGACACCCCCGGCACCGCTCTGGAACTGGGCATCGCGACGGTTTTCCAAGACCTGGCTCTTTGCGAAAACCTTGATGTCGTGGCCAACCTGTTTCTGGGTCACGAACTGTCACCCTGGCGCCTTGACGAGGTGCAGATGGAGGTTCGCGCCTGGACGCTGTTGCAGGAACTGGCGGCGCGCATCCCGTCGGTCCGCGAACCCATCGCTTCGCTGTCCGGCGGCCAGCGCCAGACGGTGGCAATCGCCCGGTCGCTTCTGCTGGACCCGAAAATCATCATGCTGGACGAACCGACCGCCGCCTTGGGCGTTGCGCAGACTGCCGAGGTCCTGAACCTGATCGAAAGGGTCCGGGACCGGGGCCACGGCGTCATCCTGATTTCTCACAACATGGAAGATGTCCGCGCCGTGGCTGACCGGATCGTGGTCCTGCGCCTGGGCAGGAACAACGGCGTGTTTACGGCCGAATCCTCGCATGAAGACCTTGTCGCCGCCATAACGGGCGCCTCTGAAAACTCGGTGTCTCGTCGTGCCGCGCGCAAACTGGAAGTAACGGGGGACGAGAAATGACCAACGACGTACAAACCAGCCAAACTGCCCCCCAGCTTGACCGCGCTGATAGCCGGGTGCGCCATGACGAAGGCCTGTCGGGTGCGCTGCGCGCCTTTGTGGATCAGGTCCGATCGGGGGATCTGGGCATGTTGCCAGTCTTTGTCGGGCTATTGTTGATCTCAGTTGTCTTCACCGCCCTCAATCCGGTGTTCCTTGCTCCGAACAACCTTGTGAACCTTCTATTCGACGCCGCTGCAGTAGGGCTGATCTCGCTTGGTGTTGTCTGCGTGCTGTTGCTAGGCGAGATTGACCTGTCCATCGGTTCCATGAGCGGCCTGGCCTCGGCCATGACGGGTGTTCTGTGGGTAAATGCGGGGGTGTCGCTGCCGCTGACAATCTTGGCCGTGCTTGTCACAGGCATGGCGGTCGGTGCGATCTATGGATTTCTGCGCAACCGTTTCGAGATGCCAAGTTTCGTCGCGACGCTCGCGGGCCTGCTGGCGCTTCTGGGGCTGCAACTCTATATTCTTGGTCCGACCGGGTCGATCAATCTGCCCTTCACCTCACCCATCGTGCGGTTCGGCCAGATCCTGATCATGCCGGCCTGGCTGTCCTACATGTTGGCGATCCTGCCCGGTGTCCTGATTGTCTGGAACGGCATCCGGACAGGACAGAAACGGCGGGCGGCCAATCTGTCGGCCCGCGGTCTGAGCGTGACGCTGGCTAAGGCGCTGATCCTGACGGCGGCCCTGGTCTTCGCAGTATTCTACCTTGAAAAGGGGCGCGGCGTCCCCTGGATGTTCGGAGCCTTTACCCTGCTGGTTGTCCTGCTCGACTACGCCCTGACGCGCACGAAATGGGGCCGCTCCATGTTTGCCGTGGGTGGCAATGCCGAGGCCGCGCGCCGGTCGGGCATCAACGTGCGGCGCATTCGCCTCAGCGCCTTCATGATCTGCTCCAGCCTCGCAGCGCTTGGGGGCGTCTTCGCGGCGGCGCGGCTGGCCTCGGCCAGTCAGCAGGCCGGCACGGGCGATGTGAACCTCAATGCCATCGCCGCCGCGGTCATCGGGGGCACCTCGCTTTTTGGCGGGCGCGGTTCGGCCTGGTCTGCCCTGCTCGGCGTGATTGTCATCATGGCAATTTCAAACGGATTGACCCTTCTCAACCTCAGCTCCTCGCTGCGTTACATGATCACCGGCGCCGTGTTGGCAATCGCCGTCATCGTCGACTCGCTCGCGCGGCGGTCCCGCGCCAGCCATGGCCGCGCCTGAACCGGGAAAGGAAAACCAGATGACCGACGCACTGAAAGGCAAGACCGCCGCCATCACGGGCGCGGCATCGGGGATCGGGCTGGAATGCGCCCGGATCCTGATCGAGGAAGGCGCGCAGGTCGTGTTGATCGACCGGGCCGAGGATCGACTGAACGCACTTTGCGCAGAGCTGGGCGAGGCTGCGCATCCGCTGGTGGTCGACCTGCTCGACGGGGCGCAGGTATCGGGGATGTTGCCCCGGATCGAGGCACTGGTCGGGCCGCTGGACATCTTCCACGCCAATGCCGGCGCTTATGTGGGCGGTCCGGCAGCCGAAGGCGATCCTGACCAGTGGGACATGGTGCTAAACCTGAACGTCAACGCCGCGTTCCGCTGTGTGCAGGCCGTGCTGCCCGCGATGATCGAACGGCGCACCGGCGACGTGATCTTTACCAGTTCGGTTGCTGGGGTCGTGCCGGTCGTCTGGGAGCCTGTCTATACCGCATCGAAATTCGCGGTTCAGGCCTTCCTGCATGCCACGCGACGGCAGGTGTCCGAATACGGCATCCGCATGGGTGCCGTCCTCCCGGGGCCAGTCGTCACGGCATTGCTGGACGACTGGCCGACCGAGAAGATGGAGGAAGCCCTTGCCAACGGGTCGCTGATGCAGCCGCGCGAAGTCGCCGAGGCGGTTCTGTTCATGCTGACCCGTCCGCGCGGCGTGGTGATCCGCGACTTGGTGATCCTGCCCAACAGTGTCGACCTCTAGGCGGGCGGGGCAATGACAGCGACGCAAACAGACCCGCGCCTTTTGATCGGAGTCGATGTCGGGACGGGCAGCGCCCGCGCCGGCGTCTTTACCACTGACGGGCAGATGATCGGTACAGCGAAACACCCCATCGCCATGCATCGCGAAGGCGGCGTCATCGCCGAACAATCCAGCGAAGATATCTGGCAAGCGGTTGCGGCGTCGGTACGCGGAGCAATGACTGCGGCCGGAGCTGACCCGGAACAGGTTGCGGGGATCGGCTTCGACGCGACCTGTTCTCTGGTGGTCTTGGGGCAGGGCGGCACGCCGCTTCCGGTGGGAGACCCGGCCCATCCCGAACGCAACATCATCGTCTGGATGGACCACCGCGCGGTTGAACAAGCCGAGCGGATCAACTCATCGGGTCACCGGGTTCTGGACTATGTGGGCGGGCGCATCTCGCCCGAGATGGAAACGCCCAAGCTTCTGTGGCTTAAAGAGAACCTGCCCGATGTCTTTGCGCGGGCCTGGCAATTCATGGACCTGACCGATTTCCTGACCTGGCGGGCCAGCGGCGACCTGTCCCGATCGGTCTGCACAGTCACCTGCAAATGGACCTACATGGCCCATGAAGACGCATGGGATGCCGGGTATTTCCGACAGATCGGGCTGCCTGAGCTGGCTGATGAGGGGTTTGACCGCATCGGGACCTCGATCGTGCCGGCGGGATCCGCGCTCGGCGCGGGCCTGTCCGAGGCCGCAGCGAACGCTCTGGGCTTGCGGGTCGGAACTCCCGTCGGGGCGGGGTTGATCGATGCCCATGCAGGCGGTGTCGGCAGCATCGGCGCAGAGGGCGGCGGCGGGGCCGAAGCGAACATGGCCTATGTATTCGGCACGTCTTCCTGCACCATGACGACGACGGCAGAGCCTGTCTTTGTACCGGGGGTTTGGGGGCCATATCATTCGGCAATGGTGCCGGGGTTGTGGCTGAACGAGGGTGGCCAATCCGCGGCCGGGGCCGCGATCGAGGCGCTCTTGGCACTCCATCCGCTTGCTGCACAAATACGGGCCGAGGCGGAGGCGTCAGGCACGTCGCTCCCGGATCGAATGGCCACCGAGGTCGCGCAGCGTGTGGCCGATGGGGCGGATCTGGAAAGCTTGGCCCAAGACGTTCACGTTGTCCCTGAATTCCTCGGCAACCGCGCCCCCTTCGCCGACCCGCATGCCCGTGCGATCATCGCCGGGCTGGGCATGGAGCAGGACCTCGACAGCCTTGTCGCACTTTACGTCGCCGGGCTGTGCGGGATCGGCTACGGCCTACGCCAGATCATCGAAGCCCAAACCCGCGCAGGAGCCCCAGTCGGGCGGATCGTGATTAGCGGCGGTGCGGGGCGCAGCGATGTTGTCCGGCAGTTGCTGGCGAATACGACCGGGGTGGAGGTTGCCGCACCCGAGGCCGAGGAACCGGTGCTTCTGGGGGCCGCCATTCTGGGCAGCGTGGCCGGGGGCGTGACGCGGAATATTCCCGATGCCATGGCCGCAATGTCCAGGTTTTCAACCCGCTACGAGCCGAAAGGCGGTGCGGTGCGCCGATGGCACGAGGCTCGCTTCCGAATCTTCGAAAACCTACAGACCGCGGTTCGGCCATCTGCCAAGACTTGACCATTGCAGCATTGAAAACTGAGGCCCTGGATAAATTTCCATCGCGTCGAGCAGCCACACGGCATCACGCTGCTGGGATGAAAAGCGACGGTAGAACGGTGCGGACAAGGCTCCACCCTACCGGATGCCCTTAGTCGTCCAAGCAAGCCAGGCTTTGGCGTAGTGGCAGCCGATTGGCGCTTTGTCCCGCGATGTCTGAGGTCGAGCGTCCTCAGATCCCGCGCATACAGCGGACCGCGGCTATGCGGGCTGCGACTGCAGCATTTAATGAGTTTTCAACGTCCGTTTTGGCCTGGGAGCATTCTTTCCCGTCCTGCTCTCATCACCCCAGTCCGAATTTTCTGTGGC
Source organism: Loktanella sp. IMCC34160 (assembly GCF_004145845.1). Classification (GTDB taxonomy): domain Bacteria; phylum Pseudomonadota; class Alphaproteobacteria; order Rhodobacterales; family Rhodobacteraceae; genus SELP01. The sequence goes on from NZ_SELP01000002.1 coordinate 97,553, forward strand.
GCTCTGAACCCGGTCCAATCCACCACGAAATACGGATACCCACATTCCTAAAACTCGATCTGGGCGGGCAGGGCGCGGGCGATGACCCGTTCGGCGTTGGGGATGTCGTTGCCTTCGGCCCGGCGGGTCGCGGCGGTGCGGGACAGCCCATGTGTCAGCCAGCGCTGGATCAGCCGCCCCCGCAGTTCCGAAATCGGCGGGCTGATCCGGGCGGTGACGTCCCACAGGGGGGCAAGGTCGGACCACGGGGCCTCGTCGAACAGCAGGTAGTTGCCTTCGACGATCACCACCTCCAGATCGGCGGGGATGATGACGGCCCCGGCGATGGCGATGTCGCGGGCGCGGTCAAAGACCGGCACGGCGACCTCTTCCCCCGCTTTCAGGCGGCGGATCATGTGGACGAAGCCTGCGGCGTCAAAGGTTTCCGGCGCGCCCTTGCGGGGCAGTAAACCCCGCGCCTCAAGCACCCGGTTGTCCAGATGGAACCCGTCCATCGGCACGACCTGCGCCGGATGCTTCTGGGCGTTCAGTCGGCGGGCCAGTTCCTCGGACAGGGTGGATTTGCCGCTGGCGGGTGCGCCGACGATGGCCACGAGCAGGCGCTGACCCTCGATGCGGGCTGCGTCCACTGCCTCGGCCAATCTGTTGATTTGCGGTGTGAGATCCAACATCTGCTGCCCCTTGTCCGACTCGCGCGGACAATAGCCCCAAGGGGCGGGGGCCGGTAGCCCCCGACGGCCAGTTTTCCGCCGGGGGCAGGCGATCAGCTGCGCATATTGCCGCCGTTCGGGTCGTAGGCGGGGGCGCCCAGAATGGTGGCGGGATACATCTCGCCCAAGATCTCGACCGACAGGACGGTTCCCGGCGTGGCGGCCTCGGTCGCGACGTAGCCCATGGCCATGGACTGGCCGGTCCGGTGGGCATAGCCGCCCGAGGAGACGTAGCCGACCGCTGCGCCGTCCTGCAGCACGGCCTCGTCGCCGGATACGTCGATCCCGTCGACCTCGATCACCATGGTCACCAGCTTGCGGGCGGGGCCCGTCGCGCGCTGCTTTTCCGCTGCGGATTTGCCGACGAAATCCTTCTTCCAGTTGATGAAGGCGTCCATGCCGCTTTCCACCGCGTTGAAGTCGGGCCGGAATTCCAGCGTCCAGACGCCCCAGCCCTTTTCCAGCCGCATCGACATCAGCGCCCGCGCCCCATACCAGCGATAGCCCAGATCGGCCCCGGCCTCTTCGACCGCCTCGGCCAGACGCAACAGGTATTGCGGCTTGCAATAGATTTCATAGCCCAACTCGCCCGAGAAGCTGATCCGGTTCAGGATCACCGGCACCCCACCGACGAAGGTCTGGCGCAGGTCGCGGAACTTGAAGGCCTCGGCGCGGACATCCTCGCGGGTGATCCGCTGAAGCAACGCGCGCGATTTTGGCCCCGACAGGGCGATCCCGTGCCAATCGTCGCTGACATTGGCATAAGTGACATCGGCGGGCAGATCGCGGGTGAACCAGCGGCGGTGCGCCTCTTGCATGGCGCCAGACCCGAACAGCATAAAGTGATCATCGGCCAGACAGGCGACCGTCAGATCGCCATAGAGCCGCCCCTTGGGGGTCAGCATCGGGGTCAGGGTCAGGCGGCCGGGTTTCGGCACATAGCCCGCAAGAATGCGGTCAAGATAGGCGCGCGCGCCCGGTCCTTTGAATTCGTGTTTGGCGAAGTTGGCGATCTCGATCCCGCCCACGGCCTCTTGTACGACCTTCACCTCGCGCGCGACATAGTCGTGGCTGCGGTTGCGTTCAAAGGTCGGGGTTTCATGCGCGTCGTCCGGCCCGTCGGCGAACCACAGCGCATGTTCAAGGCCAAAGCCCTGACCCATGCGCGCGCCCTTGGCCACCAGCCGGTCATAGAGGGCCGTGGTCTTTTGCAGCCGCCCCTTGGGCAGGGTTTCGTTGGGGAAGGTCATCACGAAGCGGCGTTCGTAGTTTTCGGTCGATTTGACGGTGCCCCAGTCGGGGGTCGCCCAATCGCCGAAGCGGGCCACATCCATCGCCCAGACGTCGATGGACGGCTCACCGTCGATCATCCATTCGGCCAGCGTCAGGCCGACGCCGCCCCCTTGGCAGAAGCCCGCCATGACGCCCACCGCGCACCAGTAGTTGCGCATTCCCGGAACCGGCCCGATCATCGGGTTGCCGTCCGGGCCAAAGGTGAAGGGGCCGTTGATCGCGTCCTTGATCCCGGCCTCGGCCAGTGCGGGCACCCGTTCAAAGGCCAGTTCCAGACGGTCGGCGATGTTTTCCAGCTTGGGTGGCAGCAGTTCGTGCCCAAACTCCCACGGGGTGCCGCCGACCTTCCACGGCGTGCCGACGGGCTCGTAGGTGCCCAGAAGCATCCCGTCGCGTTCCTGCCGGAAATAGATGTTCGCCTCGTAGTCGATGCCGCAGGGCAGGCGGCGGCCGGCGTTGGCGATCTCTTCGATCCGGTCGGTAATCAGGTAATGGTGTTCCATCGGTTGAACCGGGAAATTCAGCCCGGCCATGTGGCCCACCTCGCGCGCCCAAAGACCGCCGCAGTTGACCACATGCTCGGCGATGACCGTGCCGCGTTCCGTCTTGACCTCCCACTGGCCATCGGGGCGCATGGTGGTGCCGATCACCGGGGTATGGGTGAAGTACTGGCCACCAAAGGTGCGGGCCGCCTTGGCGAAGGCATAGGTGGTGCCGGACGGGTCAAGATCGCCGTCCTGATCGTCCCACAGGGCTGCGTAGTAATGTTTCGGGTCGATCAGCGGATGCCGGTCGGCGATTTCCTTCAGGTCGATCCATTCCTGATGCAGGCCCATGTAGCGGGCCTTGGACCGTTCCCGCTTCAGGTAGTCATACCAGGTCTTGTTGGACGCCAGATAGAAGCCGCCGGTCATGTGCAGGCCGACGGACTGGCCCGACAGTTCCTCGATCTCTTTGTACAGCCCGATGGTATAGCTTTGCAGGCGGCTGATGTTGGGGTCAGAGCTGATCGTGTGGATCTGCCCGGCGGCGTGCCAGGAAGAGCCCGAGGTCAGTTCATTCCGTTCCAGCAGGATCACGTCCTTCCAGCCGAATTTTGACAGGTGGAACAGGATCGAACAGCCCACGACCCCGCCGCCGATGATCACGGCCTTGGCGTGGGAGGGCAGGGGCTTGCCCCGGCTGCTGTCGTCGGTCTGCTTGTTCAGCGTGGATTGGACAAGGTTGTCATCGGTCATTGGGGTCTCCTGATCTCTGCGCGGGCCGGTCAATACCAGGCGTCGGGCAGCTCTTCCTTGCGTTTGGCGACAAAGGCGTCGAGCGCCTCTTTCGTCGCGATTTCAATGGCGGGCGCTTCATAGTCGCGCAGCATCTTGGTCCATCGGGCATGGGCGCGGGCGCGCATGTCCAGACTGCCGCCCTCTTCCCAGCTTTCCACGTTTTCGCTGTCCGACAGGGCAGGTTCATAGAACGCCGTCTGGTAGTTGCGCATTGTGTGGGCGCAGCCGAGGAAATGGCCGCCTGCGGGCACCTCGGCATAGGCGTCACGGGCAAAGGCCTCGTCCGAGCAATCAAGCCCCTGATCCAGCACTTTCTGATAGCCGCCCAGCCGGTCGGCATCCATCACCAGCTTTTCAAACCCGGTGCACAGCCCACCTTCCATCCAGCCCGCGGCGTGCAGCACGAAATTCGCGCCCGCCAGCATGGTTGAATGCATGCTGTCCGCGCTTTCATAGGCGGCCTGCGCGTCCTCGATCTTGGAGGCGGTCAGCGACCCGCCGCAGCGCAGCGGCAAGCCGATCCGCCGGGCCAATTGACCGATAGCATAGTTGGACATGACCGGTTCCGGCATCCCGAAGGTGGGCGCCCCGGATTTCAGCGACATGGAGGACAGGAAATTGCCCAGAACAAAGGGCGCGCCGGGGCGGATCAACTGGGTGAAGGCGCAGACCATCATCGCCTCGGCCATGGCCTGCGCGACCGACGCCGCCGTGCTGACCGGACCCATCGCGCCGGACAGGATGAACGGCACAACGATCAACCCCTGACCGCGCCCACAGTAGACCCGCGCGGCCTCGGTCACGACCTTGTCCACCAGAAGGGGCGAGTTCGTGTTGACGTTGCCCATGATGACGCAATTGCTGTCCATCACCTCCCGCCCGTGCAGGATTTCGGCCATGTCGACACTGTCCTGCGCCCGGCTCATTTCCGTGATCGCGCCAAGGTGGGGTTTGTCGGACACGGTCATATGGGCGTGGACCATGTCCAGATGCCGCTTGGACACGGGAACGTCCGTCGGCTCGGCGATGACCAGCCCGGTGTGGTGCAGTTGCGGCAGCATATAGGCCAGCTTCACCAGTTTTTCGAAATCGTCGAAGGTGGCGTAGCGGCGGCCGCCTTCCAGATCACGGACAAAGGGGGCGCCATAGATCGGGGCAAAGACCTGATTGTTGCCGCCGATGACCACCGATCGGGCAGGGTTGCGGGCCACTTGGGTAAACTCGCGCGGGGCCTTGGCGCAAAGCGCGCGGATCATCTGCGCGTCGGCCTTGATCAGGTCGCCATGCTCGCCCGTGGGCATGACGCCCGCCTTGCGCCAGATCTCCAGCGCCTCCGGGTCGTCCCGGAAGGCGATGCCGATGTTTTCTATGATCCAATCGACCTGCGCGTCGATCTTTTCCAACTGGTCTTCGTCCAGCGGATCGAAGAAGGGCAGAACCCGCCGGATATAGGGCGAGGCGGGCGCGGCCTGTGGGCCGGTGTCGGTGCCCCGGTCGCGGCGGCGGGCGGATCGGGTGCGGCGGGATTCGGTCATGTGGGACTCCGTGGAACGGGTGCCAAAGTATGACCTTTTCAAAACCGCGTATTCCCCCTATTTTCTTTTGTAGATCATAATCAGGAATTATGAATTGAAAGACGGGTTGTCGCATAGCCTGCCGCATCTTTTGGCGTTCGAGGCCGCGGCGCGTCACGGGTCGTTCACCCGCGCGGCGGAAGAACTGGGCGTCAGCCAGCCCGCGATCAGCCAGTCAGTGCGCAAGCTGGAGGACCGGATCGGCGTGGCGCTGTTCACCCGCAACCGCAAATCCATCGCCCTGACCGAGGCGGGCAGGATCTTGGGTGAAGATGCCGAACGGGCCTTTGGCCGCTTGGGCAATACCCTGCGCCAGTTGCGACAGATGGGGCGGCCAGATCACGTGACCCTTTCGGTCTCTTCGGCCTTTGCGCATTACTGGATGGTCCCGCGCCTGCAATCCTTTCACGCCGCCCATCCGGGCATCGACCTGCGGATGCAGCAGACGGACAAGGACATTGATCCGGGGCAGGAAGGCGTATCGCTGGCGGTCTGGCGCGGGCAGGGGGACTGGAAAGGCTGCCGGTCGCATCTGATCGCGGCGGAACAGGTCTGGCCTGTCGCCTCGCCCGCCTGGGTGGCCCGGAACGGTCATCCGGACAGCATCGCGGACCTTGCCGGGTCTGCCCTGATCACGCTGGAAGAACCGTTTCGCTATCGCCCCGGCTGGGCCGATTATTTCGCCGCTTTCGGGGTGTCTTACGCGGACCGGGGCGGGGGGTTGCGTCTGAACGACTATGCGCTTGTCCTTCAGGCCGCGATGGCGGGTGAAGGCGTGGCCTTTGGCTGGGGGCATGTGACGCAGACGCTTGTCGACAAGGGGATGCTGGTGCGGCTGGGGGACTGGTGCTGGACCTCGGGGGCGGGGTTCTACCTTGTCTGGTCCGAGGTGGCGGACATGCCGCCGGAAGTGGCGCAGGTGCGGGATTGGATCATCTCGGTGGCAGAGGAGCGGGCATGAGCGGTTGGTATGGGCGGGTGCGGGCCATCCTGCGCGAGGCGAACGCGGTGACGACCCGCAACGATCTGGACCTGATCGCCGCCGGGGTGGCCTTCTACGGTCTGTTTTCGATTTTCCCGGCGCTGGCTGCGACCATCGCCATCCTTGGCCTTATCTCTGATCCCGTAGTGGTCGAGGCCCAGCTTGACCTGATGCGCGATGTGATCCCGGCGGATGTCTACGCCATCTTTGATGACCAGATCGCCCGGCTTTTGTCCGCCGGGGGCGGTACGTTGGGCTGGACGACCGTTGTGTCGGTTCTGGTCGCGCTCTGGTCTGCGCGGGCCGGGGTCGGGGCGTTGATGCGCGGTGTGAACGCGATCTTCGGCAACCCGCCGCGCGGAGGACTGCGGCACCTGTTCGCCGCGCTTGTGATGACCGTTTCCTTGATCGCTGTTGCGCTGGTGGCGCTCGCTGCGGTTGTCGGCGCCCCCATTGCCATCGCACTTTTGCCCGAAAACGCGCCCACAGCCCGGATGCTTGAAGGGGTCCGCTGGATTGTCGCGCTGGGGGTGCTACTGGCGGCCCTGGCGATCCTCTACCGATATGGCCCGAACAGCCGGGGCGCGCGGGGCGGATGGCTGACGCCGGGGGCGATCATCGCGCTGGTGCTGTGGTTCGGCGCGTCTTGGGCCTTTTCCGAATACCTTTCCAACTTCGGCCGCTACAACGAGGTCTACGGATCACTGGGGGCGGTCATCGCGCTTTTGATGTGGTTCTACATCAGCGCCTACCTCATCCTTCTGGGGGCGGTGTTTGATGTGTCGCTGGCCACCCGGCCCGCAGATCCCACCACCTCTGATTGAGCGGCAAGTCCTTCAAATTTCCCCTAGAATTTGTGATTCGTTCCAGATATTGTGTCGGATAACAAAAAGTGGGCCGGTTGTTCCCGGACCCGCGTATGAGGCGGAGTGAGTATTATGTCAGCGATTGAGTTCGTTGTCCGCGATTCTGCGGGCACTGTTCGGCACGGGTCTGTAGCGAGTGAAACGGGTGGAATGCAGTCCATCATCGTCTCCGCTGACCAGGAAATTTCCCTAAACCTTCACCGAAGCCAGGTCGTGTCCTACCGACGCGAAGGGCAGGCGTTGGAACTGACCTTGATCGACGGTCGTGTGATCGTGATCGAGGGGTTCTTCACGCCCGACGGGATTGCCGAGAACCGGCTGTTCCTGTCGGCGGATGGTCTTCTGGCCGAGGTGGAGCTTTCGGCGGGCGAGGGGGGCAGCTATTACGCCGCCTATTCGGACGCGGACGCTGTCGGTAAATGGAGCGCGGACGACGCCCTGTATTTCATGCGCAGTCCTGATGTGATGCTGGCCAATTACGAGGCGATCGCGGTCGCGGATGGCGAGGCGGGGATGCTGGCCGCGCCCCTTCTGACCGGGATTGGCGGGATTGGCGGCGCGCTGGGCGCTGGCGCTGCCGTTATCGGCGGCGGCATCCTGATTGATCAGGTCTTTGATGGCGGCGGCGGGTCGTCCGGCCCGGTCGTGACGATCGAGGAAGGCACGCAAGGCACGGGCACCGTGGTGAACGGCGATGATGCCGCCGACGGGATCGAAATCTCGGGCACCGGCACGCCCGGCGGCACCGTCACCGTCACGATTGACGGGGATACCACGCAGACCACGACAGTCGACGAAAACGGCGAGTGGACCGTTGTCTTCGATCCCGAAGATGTGGGCGATGGCGAACATGATGTGACCGTGACCATCACCGATGGGAACGGGTCGACGACCGTCACCGATACCGTGCTTGTCGATACGGTTGCGACGGTTGACTTTGATGGCAGCACCGTCACCGGGGATGGCATTGTAAACGCTACGGAAAATGGCGGTTCCGTCACCCTGTCCGGCACGGTCGAGGCTGGGTCGACCGTTGTCGTCGAAATCAACGGCAACACTTATGAGGCGACCGTGACGGGAACCGAGTGGGAGCTGATCCTGCCCGCCGGCACCCTGCCGGGTGGAGAGTACGAACTGGACGTGACGGTGATCGCGACCGATGGCGCGGGCAACAGTGCCGCCACCGTCGGCACCATCACCGTGGACACTGTCACTACGATCGGGATGGACACCACCACGATCGGCGGGGATGGGTCCGTCAACGCGACCGAACTTGCCGGCGGCGTGACCGTGATTGGCACGGCGGAGCCGGGCGCGACGGTCGATGTCACCATCGGCCTTGTGACCCTGACCACCACTGCGGGTGTCGATGGCAACTGGTCCGTCGTGTTCGGGTCGGGCGATATCGCGCCGGGGACCTATGTGGCCGATGTCACCGCCACCGCCACGGACCTTGCGGGCAATACTGCGACCTCCAGCGGCACGATCCAGATCGACACCGAGATGAACCTGACCGTCAACACCGCGACGGTCGAAGGCAACGGGATTGTCAACGCGGCCGAAGCGTCCGATGGGATCAGCCTGTCGGGCACGGCGGAACCGGGGGCGCAGGTCACGGTCACCCTGAATGGCTATAGCCAGACCGTCACCGCGTCGGGCAACGGCACCTGGACCACCACCTGGCCCGCCGGGCAATTGCCGACGGGCGAAACCCAGTCGACCGTATCGGTCACGGCGGTTGATGCGGCAGGCAACAGCGAAACCACCTCGGGTACGATCACCTTTGACACGCTGGTGAACCAGCTGAACCTGACCTCTGGTCCGGTTGCGGGCGACAATATCGTTAACGGCTCTGAAATCGGCGAAGCGATCACCCTGAGCGGGCAGGTCGAGGCCGGGTCGACCGTCTGGGTCAACCTTGGCGGCAGCACGCTTCAGGCGGCGGTGGATGGCAATGGCAACTGGTCCGTCACCTTCCCCGGCGGCACGCTGGCGGCTGGCGAATACAACACCAACCTGGTGATCACCGCGCAGGACGCCGCGGGGAATACCTCGTCCATCAGTCAGGCGGTGCAGGTCGATACCGTGGCCGGGCACCTGACCATGATCGACGGCGATCAGGTCGCGGGCGACGGCACCATCAACGCGCAAGAGGCCGAAGGCGGCGTGCTGCTGTCCGGCACCGCGACGCCGGGCATGATCGTAACCGTCACCATGGCCGGGGCAACCCATCAAGTGTTGGCCGATGGCAACGGCAACTGGTCGTCGCTGTTCAGTGACGCGGAAATCCCCGATGGGACGACCACGGCGCAAATCTCGGCCTCGATCACCGATGCGGCAGGCAATACGACCACGATCACCGACACCGTCCAGATCGATACGATCGTCGATGACCTTGCCTTTGTGACCAACCCGGCAGGCGGCGACGGCACGATCAGCGGCAGAGAGTCGTCCGGGTCTTTCGTGACGCTGACCGGCACGGTCGAACCCTTCTCGAACGTGGTTGTGACGCTGGGCGGCCAGACCGTCACGACGACGTCGGACGCAAATGGCAACTGGACCGCGAATTTCCCGGCCTCCGTCGTGCCGACGGGCGAGGGCGATCTGGCGATGACCGTGACCGCCACCGACCCTGCGGGCAACGTGAACACGATCTCTGACACGGTGGCCTACGACACCGTCGTCAACGCGCTGTCCTCCAACGGGGCGACGATCACCGGCAACGGGTCGGTCAACGCGACCGAAGCCGGGCAGGGCATCACCCTGACCGGTCAGGTCGAACCCGGTTCGACGGTCTTCGTGACCTTCAACGGGGTCACCCATCAGGCGACCGTTCTGGCCGATGGCAGCTGGTCGGTCGATTTCTCGGCGGCCGAGGTTCCGGCTGGCGAATACACGGCCGAAGTGACGATCAGCGCGACGGATGCGGTCGGCAACACGGCCACGATCACCGATACCTTCCTTGTCGACACGGTCGCGCCCGAAACCCCGTTTATCACCGGGATCGACGATGGCCGAAGCGGGCTGCGCGGGATTTCCGTTGCGGATGAAGATACCTCGCTTCAGGTGCATCAGCTGAACGCCGACGGGTCTGTGACCGAGGTGGCCTTCGATCCTACGGTCGACAGTGCCTATGACGAGGTCGATCTGGCCTTCGCCGCCCCGGTTCCGGACGGATCGCAACTGGTCGTGACCTCGACCGACGCGGCGGGCAACCAGAACGCGACCCTGTTCGTGCTGGACGAGGCCGGATCGAACGTGGTGGACCTGTCCCATGCGGGGCTGGACGGTATCAACATCGGCGCGATCGACCTGAACTTTGCCGAATACAGCGAGTTGACGATCTCGGCCGCCGATCTTGAGGCGCTGACCAGCATCACTAACGAACTGGTGATCCACGGCGACCAGTACGACACCGTTAACCTGCAGGGCGCGACCATCGTCGATACCCGCACGATCGATCAGGTCGATTATACCGTCTACGAAATGGGATCGGCAGGAGAGCTGGTGGTGATCCAGGACGAGATCACCGTGAACAACACGATCATCTGATCGCGCATGGGGGCGAGCACGTCGCCCCCATCAGAACGCCTAAAAGAACGACTGGGGCACAACCCATGAGGCAGGGACAGCGGATACTGAGGGCAGGGGTGGCGGGCGCCGCGCTTCTTGCCCTTGCGGGCTGCATGTCCGATGGGGGCGGCACGGTCAGCCGGGGCGCCTTCGGCTTTCTTGGCGGCTCTGACTCCACTGCGCCCACGGATCAGCCAACGCAGGCGATGACCGCCGATCTGGGCGACGGCAGTCAGTCGGTCCTGATCGAGGGGCTGATCGACCGCCGGTCTGTCCTGTCGCCCGGACCGCTTCAAACGGTTACCGATGCGGTGCTGGCGGCCAATTCCCGCGCCGCCGAAGCCGAATTGCGCGCTGCCCGCCTGCGGGCCGAGGCACAAAGCCGCAACTGGCTGCCGACCCTCGGGCCGTCGATCTCTCTCAATTCGCTGGGGCAGGTGGTGACCTCGCTGTTCGTGGAACAGGTGCTGTTCGACAACGGGCGCAAACGGGCCGAACGCGATTTCGCCAAAGCGGATGTCGAGGTGGCCGCCGTTGCGCTGGCCGAAGACACCAACGACCGGGTCCGGCAGGCGCTGGACCTGTACCTGACCGCCGAGGCGCACCGTGCCCGCGCCGCCGTCAATGCCGCCGCGATGGAGCGGATGGAGCATTTCGAATATGTCATGCGCGAACGGGTCCGGGGCGGTGTGTCGGACCGGTCCGATCTGAACGTCGTGACCCAGAAACTGAACCAGCTGCGCGCCGATCTGGCCGCCGATCAGGATGCGGCCAATACGGCCATGGCGGAATTGTCGGCGATGTCGGCGCAACCGCTTGCCGGGCTGTCCGGCCTGTCGCCCATGGCCGATCCTGCCGGGCTGCGCCCCCTGGCCGCCGTAAAGGCCGATGCCGAAGCGACCCGCGCGATGGCCAGCGCCGATGCGGCCCGCGCCGGGTTTCTGCCCGGCCTGACCCTTGGCGGCACGGTTACAGGCGACGGCAACAACCTTGGCCTGAACGTCGCGGCCCCCAACGGCTTTGGCTTCGGCACCGGCGCATCCCTTCAGGCGATCGAGGCAGAGCGCGCCGCGTCGCAGGCCCGCATCGGACAGGTGGAAGAAGACACCAACCGCCGCCTGCGGGCGCTGGAAGGGCAGTTGGCCAGCCTTCTGCGGCAAGAGGATCAGGCCCGGACACTGGCCGCTCAGGCCGCTGCCAACTACGATATTTTCGCCGCGCAACTGGCCGAGGGGCAACGCGCGGTGCCCGAGGTCGTCGGCATTTTCGAAACCAAGATCCGGACCGAGCGCGAGGCGGTTGTCGTTGCCTATGACATCGCCCGCATCCGGGTGCAGATCGCCGCCATTCATGGCGCGCTTGTTGATGGGTCCCGGATATGAGCGGCCCGGTCATCGCCTTTGACATCAACGCGACGCGCGGCGGCAAGCTGACGCGGCTGTCCTCAGCAGAAACGCCGGACCAGCCGCAGGCCTCCAAGGTGATCCGGGTTGGGCCAGCGCAACCTGCCGCGGCTTCCGCAACCCAACCGCCGTCGCGCATTCAGGCCCGCGCCGATCTGGTGGTGGTCTATGCCGGGCTTCTGGGAGTCGATGTGACCCGCGCCGATGTGCTGGACGGGATGACAACGGCGGGCGATGCCACGCCAGAGGTTCCCGCCGCCAAGGCGATCCCCGCCGCGCTGGACCGGACCGGCCTTGTGACCCGGTCCGAACCCGCTCCGACCATTCCCGCCGACCGCCTGCCGGTTCTGGCGGTGATGTCGTCGGGGCAGGTGGTTCTGGTTCTGGAACATTTTGCCGATACCGTCGTCCTGCATGACACAACCCAGCCCGGCAACCGGGCCGAGGTGCCGTGGGACGAATTCAACGCGCATTTCGCGGGCCGCCTGATCCGGGCCGACCTGCCGGTCGAGGAACTGACCCGCCGTCATGCCAGGGACGAGGCCCTGCCGCATTGGTTCTGGGGCGAGGTGACCAAGTTCCGCCGCCATATCATCGAGGTGGCGCTGGGGTCTTTCGTCGCCAATCTTCTTGCGGTCGCCGTGGCTCTGTTTTCGCTTCAGGTCTACGACCGGGTAATCCCGCATCAATCGGTGGCGACCCTTTGGGTGCTGGCCATCGGCGCGGGGCTGGCCATGCTGCTGGAAGCCTTCCTTCGGATCGCGCGGGCGCGGTTGATGGATGGCGCCGGTCGCCGGATCGAGATGAAGGTGCAGGCCGTGCTGATGGACCGTATCCTCGGCATGCAGGGCGGGGCCAAACGGCAGGCTCCGTCGCAGTTGTTCTCGGCAGTGCGCGATTTCGGGTCGATCCGCGAATTCTTTACCGCCTCGACCATCGGCACATTGACGGACTTGCCGTTCATTGTGCTGTTCCTTGCGCTTGTCGCTTCGATCGGGGGCAATGTGGTCTGGGTTCTGTTCATCGGCGGTTTGCTGATGGTGCTCCCGTCGTTCTTTCTGCAACGCAAGATGATCACGCTGACCACCCAGACGCAGGGGGCGAACGCGAAATCCGCCCGGCTGCTGCACGAGGTGATCTACGAGGCGGACACGATCAAGGCGCAGCGGGGCGAGGAACGGTTTCGGCGGCTGTGGGGGGAAATGACCGCCCTGTCGTCGCTGGCAACCAGCGAACAACGCAAGTTGGCCTCGACCCTGACCTTCTGGGCGCAGGGGGTGCAGCAGGCAACCTATGTCGCCGCCGTGGTGGCGGGCACCTTCATGGTCTTCATGGGCGAATTCACCGTGGGCACCATCATCGCCGTGGGTATCTTGACCAGCCGGACGCTTGGCCCTTTGACCCAACTGGCAGCGACGCTGGCCCGCTGGTCCAACGTCAAGGCGGCGCTGACGGCGCTGGACGAGGTGGCCAACGCCCCGCAGGACGTGGACGCAGCCCGCACCTACCTGCGCCGCGACAAGATCGACGGTGGGTTCGAGGTGCGCGACCTGACCTTTGCCTATGACGAGGACACCGGCCGGGCGCTGGATATTCCCGGCCTGTCCATCGCGGCGGGAAGCCATGTAGCGGTTCTGGGTGCGAACGGGTCGGGCAAATCGACCTTCCTGAAGATCCTTGCCGGTCTCTACCCGCCCGCCTCGGGCCGGGTGATGATCGACGGGGTGGACATGGGGCAGGTGATGCCGCGCGACCTGCGCCGGCACATCGGATATTTGGGCCAAGAGGTGCGACTGTTCGCGGGCACCCTGCGCGACAACCTGAACCTGACCATGCTGGAACGCGATGACGACCGGCTGCTTCAGGCGCTGGATTTCGCGGGTCTTGGCCCGTTCGTGCGCGGTCACCCCAAGGGGCTGGACCTGCCGATTTCGGACGGGGGCGCGGGGCTGTCCATCGGCCAGCGCCAGTCGATCGGCTGGGCGCGGCTGTGGTTGCAGGACCCGAAGGTCTGCCTGCTGGACGAACCGACGGCGGCTCTGGATTCCACGCTGGAAACCACGCTGGTCAGCCGCCTTGAAACCTGGCTGACTGGCCGGACCGCGATCATCGCGACCCACCGGGTGCCGATCCTGCAACTGACCGACCGGACCGTGATCCTGCAAAACGGGCGGCTGGCCGTGGATGGGCCGCGCGACGAGGTGCTGAACCATCTGCGTTCCAACCGGACGGCGGGCTGACCATGGCGACGGTGGACACTGAATTTGAACGGGGGATCAGCGGGTCGCGGCTGATCATCTGGCTGGTCGGCCTGACGGTGCTCGTCTTCATCCTCTGGGCCAAATTCGCTTGGATTGATGAAATCGTCCGCGCAGAGGGGCAGGTCGTCTCGGCCGCCCGTCCCCAGATCGTCCAGAACCTTGAAGGCGGGATGCTGGCCGAACTTCTGGTCGCCGAAGGGGATGTGGTGGAACCGGGGCAGGTGCTGGCCCGGCTGGCCTCTACCCAGTTTGAAACCAATGTGGCCGATCTGACCGACCAGCTGGTCGCTGCCGAAATCCGCCGCCTGCGGCTCGAGGCGGAAATGGCGGGCGAGTCCGATTTCGGCGTGCCCGCGATCTATGCCCAGCACGCGCCGGGGATCATCTCGTCCGAACTGGCGCTGCTTCAGGCGCGGCTGGCGGACTATTCTTCCAAGGTCGCCAGCGCGCAGGCGGTGCAGCGCGAAACCCGGCGCGAGCTGGACTCGATGGAAGATATGTATTCGCGTGAGATCGTCGCGCTGTTCGAGGTGACCCGCGCCCGCAAGGCGCAGTCGGACGCCGAGGCCAAGCTGAACGAGATCGTCACCGGGGCCGAACTGGAGCGGGCCGGGGCCTATTCCGAGGTCTTGCAGGTCATCGCCACCCTGCGGCAGGAGTTGCGGCTGGCACAGGACCGGCTTGGCCGGACCACGATTACCGCGCCGATGCGCGGGATCGTGAACAACCTGGGCGTCACCACCATCGGCGGCGTTGTCCGCCCGGGCGAAGAGATTTTCCAGATCATCCCCTTGGGGGACGAATTGTTCGTCGAGGCGCAGGTCAAGCCCGAGGACATCGCCAACGTCGTTCCCGGGCAGCGGGCCACGATCAAGTTCACCGCCTATGACTACACGATCTTTGGCAGCCTTGATGGCGAGGTCGAGGTCATTTCCGCCGACACCTTCAAGGACGAACGGCGGCCCGAGGCCGAGGCGCATTACCGGGTCACGCTGCGGGTCGATCTGGCGGATCTTGACGACCGGCAACGGCAGATCACCATCCGGCCCGGGATGCAGGCAACGGTCGAGTTGCACACGGGTCAGCGGACGGTGCTGCAATACCTGACCAAGCCCCTGTATCGCGGCAGCGAGGCGCTGCACGAGCGATAGGGCGCCGCAGGGCGGACAGAAGCCGCAATCACCCCCTTCGGGGCGAATCACCGGGCAATCAATCCAATGTGTGTGCCGCAGGTTCAGACACCACCCATGGGTGCCCCTGCCGCGTTAACCCCATAATAATGTGTTTTTGGCACATCAGTGCCGCATCCGCGCCACACCCTTGCCCGATTGATTGGCGACAATTTGCCCAATGCGGCGATGGTTCTAATTGCGGGTGCATCGAGTCCTATCGGCCTCTATGGAGCCGCCTACGAAGCAACAACGCATCCATGCGTGACTACAGGCACAGGAGCATACTCATGTCTTCAACGTATGCGGCCTTCTTGGTCGCCTTGAAACTTATGGAGTCCGGCGGGGATTACCAGTCGGTCAACACGCTCAACTACCTAGGCGCGTATCAGTTCGGCGAGGCGGCTTTGACCGACCTTGGCTATGTTCGTTATGACGGTGATGCCTTCGACAACAACTACAGCGGCGGCTTCACCGGCAAGGACGGTGTGCGGTCGGTGCAGGACTTCCTCAACAGCGCCCGCGCGCAGGACCGTGCCGCCCAGGAATGGATGCGGCTGATGTGGTCCTATATCGAGATGTATAACATCGACCACTACGCCGGGCGTGAAGTCGGCGGCCAGACCCTGACGGTCAGCGGAATGCTGGCGGCAACCCATCTTCTCGGGCCGGGTGCGCTGAAGGAATACATCGACTCCGATGGCAAGGCCGATCTGCGCGACCCCTATGGCACGCCGATCGTCCAGTACATCAACCAGTTCGGTGGCTACGAAGTGCCCTTCGTCCGCGTTCGGGTGGCCCAGAACTCCTGACGGCGCGTGTCCGGTCAGGTCAGCATCCTGGCGATGGCCGTCAGGATGATGCCGTTTGTGTTTACGTCACTATAGTTGCGCATGGCCTCTTGGCTGTGCGCATAGACGCCTGCCGAAAATCCCAGCCCCGCAATCCGGGTCTTTTCGCGGATTAGGCCCAGCATCCGCCCCACATGCGGATGATCGACCGTCGCCGCCCATAGAAAGGCCGATTTGGTACTGATGACCTCGGCGGAGTCGCGGAACTCGGCGCTGGCAAAACGGCGGTCACCCTCGATGAACTCGACAACCCAGTCCTCCCCCTCGGGCCGGTCGAACCGCAGCCCCTGATAGGAAAACCAAGGCGCGAAATCCAAGAGCGTTTCCGAAGCGCATTTGATTTCCCCGGTGCGTTCGAACCAGCGCAACTGGGCGTCGAACAGAACCTCGGACAAGTAGTCGGTCGGGGCATCAGGCCCCAGTTCGATCCGGTGCAGCAGACCCGGTTCGGTTCCGAAATGGCCGATCTTCGCGGCGTCATACAGCAGCCGTATCCGCCTGTCGGTTTCGGTCTCTTCCGCAGGCTGCGCAAAGGGACTGTCCATGCCGATCCCAATTGTCCCGTAGCCGACGCGGGAATACTGCGAACAATGCGATTGGAACCGGTCGATCCAGCGGCCGTTCGTCAGGTTATAGGGGTGGCCGTCGCGGACGGTTTCCCCAAGATCCCAGCCCGGCAGCAGATCGCGCAGCTCTGGCCGGGTCATGATCCCCGCCGAAACGATGGCATTTGCCGCGATCAGGAACCGTCCGGTATCGCAGGCATCAAAATCGCGGTTGTTGGCGCGTGCCGTCGCGGTGTTCAGCCGGGCAGGGGGAAGGTGCACCTCTTCGGCGGTGATGGTCGGCAGATTGGCCAGCAGAAGGTCCAGGCGATCCCGGGCGTCTTCTGTCGGGATCAGGCCAAGGGCGCGGGCGGAAATGATGCCCTGGATCTGGCTGGCGACGTCCCACATAGTCGCGTCAGGGTTGATCAGCCCGTCCGGACCGCCCCGCACCGTTCCCGCGCAAAGCCCCGTTGTTGGATGGGTGTGACGGTCGATGAAGGCCCATGCAATCCCGGCGTCTTGCATCAGTTCGGCGTGCTCTTCCGCCGCCGGATCAACCCGGGTGATCCCCACGTTCACGCCTCGGGCGCGCGTCGTCCTGAACTTGTCCAGGATCGGCTCCTGCGCCGCGATATGACGGGCCAATTCACCCAGATGAAACAGTTTTGCCCGTCCTTCGCGTCGCATCGACACAAGTCGATGTACCACCGCAGCCCGGTCCAGATAGGTCGAAATCAAAGTATCGGGAACCAAGACCGCCATGTCCGAGACAGGATCGAGCGGCAGCAGCATGTCCAGTGACATCCCGGACGCCCCGTGACCTGCCAGTTGAAACTGCCCGTCAGGGTGCAACCCGAACTGTCCGTCGGCAATTCCGGGCAGCACCAGGCGGGTCGCGGCTGCGGGCATTGCATCGGGGTTGCCGTCCGTGACGACCTGAATGAAACCACCGGCCCCATCCGGCAGAAAGCCGTGTTCGTCCCTGTTGTCCAGACGTTCATAGGGGACATTTGCGGCATCCAGTTGGCCGGCGAAGGCGGCAACGGCAAGGTTCTTGTCCCTGTCCTCGTCCCGGTCTGAAAGGGCTGGCAGGATCAGTCCAATACCGGGCGCGGGCTCGGTTCCGGCCTGTAAAAGAAGGTCGATGGGGCGCACGACGAAGATCTCGCCGGAAAGACTGGCCCGTTGGAGGTCATCCGTAAACGATCCGAAATGCTCTTCGATCTCGTCGCTGGTCAGTGCCGCCAACTGATCGACAGAGTAGGAGATGATAATGTCCTCTGCGCCGATGTCTTCCGGCTTCAGGCTCGTGATCGGGCGCATGCCGGTCATCTGGATCTGTTCGCGGCCGGCGGTATCCAGCAACGAGGTTTCCTCGTCCGGGGCCGATTGAAGGAAGACCCGAAATCCGGCGCCGCGAAAGGCGGCATGATCAAGGGACGGGCCAGCAGAGTCGTCGAGGATCGTGATGACCTGTTTCGCGGCCCGTGACGGCGGGTTGGTGCCATTGCCGGTCAGGATCGCCGCCCTCAGATCGGCGGCGGCGCGCATCTGGAAGTATCGTCTTTCGTCCGACAGGCGCGGCCGTTGTGCCGCGATTTCGATCAGACCGGTTTCGGTTTCAGCAAGCTCCTGCAAGACCCTTCCCACGGGGCTGTCAAATATCTGCCCGTCGCCGAAGGGAAGGGCACAGCAGACTGGCAGTCCCCTTGAAAGGAAGAGATCCACGGCGCTGACGAGGGCCTGTGCCGGCGTGTCTGCCGATATGTCGGTAAGAACCACAACCGCCAGTTGTGACCCCATTTGTGACATCGCTGGTGCCGGGCAAAATATCCCGGAATGAACTGCAAGACCCCCGGCGACGATAAAGCTCCGCCGTGTCAGCATTGGCCTGCTCCTTTAAAGATAATATCTTGTAATCTAGCTCTAATTTGAGTAACAATTCAATCGTTTCATATAGTTAGTTAATTCAGGCTTTGGGGTCGCGTCTACCAGCAGTTCGTGGGGCTGCGTCCTCTTCAAAGTGATGATTACGGGAAGGTTGCGGTGGAGAGGGGAAGCCCCACCAAAGGCCCAATGCTATTTGAGGACAGAAGCGGCATTCGTGTCATTCTGTTGTGGGTCTTTGTCTGCGCTTTTCTTGTGGGACTCCCCGTCTGGATAGGCGACTTCCTTTACCGAATATACACCATGCCGCCGCTGGAAACCTCGGTGCGGACCGAAGCAGGTCCGGTCCCGGGCGACGATCGCATCTATGATGTCCGTCTGGGTCCGGACGGGACCGCGCGGTGTGACGTCGACCTGACCCCGAACAGAACCGTTCTTGGCTATCTGCCCGCCGAAGACCCACGTGCCATGTCGGCCTATCGCGCCCATTGCGGTGATTTGGATGGCATCGTCATAGAAAGCTACGAGTTCACCGGCCCCGACCTGAGGCTGCGGGCGCTGTCGGACGACCCGTTCTTTGGCGATCCAATGCAACCCGGGACGGATCGGTATCTGGCCGTTGCGCCCGCTGCCGGCCTTTCGGCGGCGGAGATTTCGACCGCCCTTTCAGATCCGGGCCTCCGCAACAGCGTGACCGGGGCCCTGATGAACGCGGTCGTGGATCGACCGTCGACCGGGGTGTGCCTTGACCTGAGCCAGACGCCAGAGGTCGGGACCGAGGTGTTGGAGGCGCTTGCATCCGACTTGGAACGCTACTTTTCCAGCTTTGGCAAAACCTGCCTGATTGCTGGCCCCGAGGCCGGGTTCTGGGCCTCCCCGATCATCGCGGGCGCTTTCGATCTGACGATCGTGACCGGGTTTCAAAAGACTCAATCCGTTCTTGAACCGCTTGCCCCGACACAATGGTTCGAAGAACGGGTTATTCCAGTGTTCGGGGCGATGGAGCCGTCGCGGCGTGGGGTTGCGCTTGGGGTCTTCGGCTCGATCTGGACCAGCGGCAGCGCGACAAGCAGGACTGTCTCATTCTCCGAAGCGTCTTGGCTTTTGTCGCGGTACGACGGATCGTTGGGTTACAGCAGCCGGCTTGGGACGTCGCAAATCAGCTTTGTCGACGAGACGCGCAGGTCAAACCGGATCTGGCTGCTGGATGCCGTGTCCCTTCACAATCAACTCTCCGAGGCCGGAGACGGCGCGTCCGTGCTCGTCTGGCCGCTTGGTTTTGAAGACCCTTCGATCTGGCCGGTCCTTCGGGCGCCTTCGCAGAGCCTGGCCGCCCTGGATGCCTTGCGCGGACCAATCGAGATGCGGGACAGGGTGGTTGAGGTCGGGTCCGGCATTGCCGTGACCGGAATTGATGCGGGTGAGACCGGCCAACGGCAGATCGACGTAGATGATGCGGGGCGCGTCGTTGGTCAGCGGTTGGTTCAGGTGCCAAGGCCGGTCACCGTGATGCGCACCACTGCGGGCGCGAGTGGGACGGCGTTGCTGACCTTTGATGGCACCATTGCAGAACCCTACTGGTCAAGTTTGCTGGATATCCTTGACGATAGCCGGATCAGCGCGACGTTCTTTCTGACGGATCAGCAAATGCTGGGCCAGGGCCCGGCGCTGAATGACCTGATCGACCGGGGGCACACCATTGGGTTGATGATCCGGAGCCATGCCGAACCCGGAACCTTCGAGTCAACTGTCGAGGGCGTCTTTAACAACGGCGCACAGCAACTGCTTGGTCACCTATCCGGCGAGCGGACAACGGTCGTCCGGGCATGGCACCGCCCGCTTGGCAGCCCGGCGACGCCGACGCAACTGCACGCCACGATCCAACTGACCGAGCAGGGGTATATCCCGATCGGGTCGGGCGCGACCATTCGCGATATCGACGCTGACCGGGACGAGATGATGGCGCAATTGCGTGACGCCAATCTTTCTGGTCGACCGGCGGTCCTTACCTTCGACCTAACCAGTCCGCAGGCGGCTCTGAGTGTCGCCGCATTGCCGCGCGTCCTGCTTGACCTGCGGCGGGACGGGTTCTCGATCCGGTCTCTTTCTGAGGGAACCAACCTCGCACAGCCGACCCTTGCCCCGTCGCATGGCATTGCCCCCGTCTGGCGCGACAGTGTGACCTACGCCATTCTGGAATTCTGGTATTTCAAACTGACGTTTGTGTTCCTGTGTCTGCTTCTGTTCGCGATCATTCGGTCCCTGATCTACCTTGCGCTGGCCTTCGTGCGCAGACCGCAGCCGCCAATCGACAGGACGTTCTGCCCCGGCGTGACGGTGATCGTGCCCGCCTACAATGAAAGCAAGGTCATCGTTCAAAGCATCCGGTCGATACTGAAGTCGGATTACCCGAATTTCGAGGTGCTGGTCGTCGATGATGGATCGTCCGACGACACGTCCGAAGCCGTGATGAAGGCATTTGGATCGAATCCGAAGGTTCGGTTGATCGCCCAGCGGAATGGCGGCAAATGGCAGGCCGAAAACCGCGCGCTGCATCATGTGCGAACGCCGTTTTTCGTCGGCGTCGATGCCGACACGGTTCTGGATCCCAAGGCCCTGTGGTGGATCGTCCAGCCCTTCAAGGACGAGCGCGTCGGCGCGGTCGCCGGCTTCGTCGAGGTCAGCAATCCGCATAACTTCCTGACATGGTGTCAGGCGCTTGAATACCGGGTCAGTCAAAGCGTGACCCGGCGAAGCTTTGAGGTTTTCAACGGGATATTCGTTGTCCCCGGCGCGATTGGCGGCTGGCGGCTGACCGCAGTCGAGGCGGCGGGGCGGTATTCGGGCGATACGATCACCGAAGATGCGGACCTGACGGTGGCGGTGCACCGGGCAGGTTACAAGGTTCGATTCCAGGAAAATGCCCGCGCCTATACCGAGGCGCCATCCCATGTGAGCGCCTTCCTGAAACAACGGCTGCGCTGGACGCTTGGAATGCTTCAGACCTCGTGGAAGCATCGCCGGACCATTGCAGAGTTTCGGCCAATTGGCGTGATTTCGATCCTTGATGCGATCTGGTTCAGCCTGCTGACCAGCTTCCTGTCGCCACTCGTGGATCTGTTGTTGATCAGTATCCTGATCAAGCTGATCTATCTTGCCGCGACCGGCGGGTCAGACATTATCGGACCTTTGCCGGTGGCGGTGATTGGCAGCTATTTCGTCCTTTTGGCGCTGGATATGGTCAATACGCTCGCGGCCTTCTGGTTCGAAAAGCGCTTTGACTGGCGGCTTCTGCTTCTCACGCCTGTTCTTCGCTTCGGGTATCGCCAGCTGATCTATATTTCGTCGATCCATGCCGTTATTCGCGCCGTGTCGGGGCGTTTGCCGGGGTGGCAGAAACTACAGCGGCGCGCAGCAGAGCTGGGCGTGCCGACCGAACGGGTGTCGATGCCCGAAGCCCTGTTTGCGACACGACGCGGGGCCGGGTTTCTGGCCGGTGCGGCCAAGAAGGATCGAGGTGCGCCTGCCCCATGACCTATCGTTCTGAAATCGACGGTCTGCGCGCCATCGCGGTATTGGCTGTCATTGCCTACCATGCCGACGACCGGATATTGCCCACGGGCTATCTTGGGGTCGACATCTTCTTTGTCATTTCGGGGTTCCTGATCACCGGACTTCTGGTCAATGATCTTCGCAACGGCAACTTCAGCTTTGCCAAGTTCTATGAACGCCGGGCGCGCCGCATCTTGCCGGTTCTCTTCGTCGTGTTGGCCGCAACGGTTCCCTTTGCCTACTGGCTGATGCTGCCCTCGCAACTGGCCGAATTCGGGCAGGGGCTGCTGGCGACGCTGCTGTTTTCTTCCAATATTCTGTTCTGGTCCAACACCGGCTATTTCATGGCCGATGCCGAGTTGAATCCGCTGCTTCACATGTGGAGCCTTGCGGTCGAGGAACAATTTTATCTGATCTTTCCGGTTCTGGTGCTGATCGGGTGGAAACTGCCGCGCAAGATCGGCGTGGCCGGCCTGTTGGCCCTGCTTGTTGCCAGCTTGGCGACCTGCCTCTGGTTGGTGGACGCCAGCCCCTCTGCAAATTTCTACCTTCTCGGGTCGCGCGCCTGGGAATTGCTGGTCGGGGCGGCGGCGGCACTGTTGGTCGGACGTGCGGCAAGGGTGCCCGACCTGGCCGCGCATGGGATCGCGGTCGCCGGGCTGGCGGTGATGGTCTATTCCCTTGTCGGGCTGGATACTTTCGTCTCAACCCCCTCTCTGGCGACGATGCCCTTGGTGTTCGCAACGGCGGCTGTCGTTCTGTTTGCACGGGGGCCGGTCGCGGGGGTGTTGTCCCTTCGTCCGCTCGTTGGCGTCGGGCTCATCAGCTATGGCGCCTATCTGTGGCATGTGCCGGTGCTGGTCTTTGCCCGCCTTTGGGACGCGACACCGGCCAGCCCGGCGCGGCTTGCGGGTCTTGTCGGGCTATCCCTTGCCCTTGCCACGATCACCTACTTCCTTGTCGAACGGCCGTTCCGCAGGCGCGGGGGCGAGGCGGTGGTCTCGCTTGGCCGCTTGCTTGTCGTTCTGCCGGCCGGGGCGGTGGCCCTTGGTGCTGTGGCGGTGGTGATCATGACGGCCCCCTTGCGCGGCGACGACTCGGTGGCCGGGCCTGACCAGATGATCGAAGCCAAGATCGCCACCAATTATGGGCTGCACGAGGATTGCGAATGGGCTTTTACCCTGTCGCCGAACTGCCGCACCTCGGATCATCCCCGCGTTCTTTTGTGGGGGGACAGTTTCGCCATGCATCTTGCCCCGGCGCTGTCCGTCGGGACCGGCTGGGACGGCATGATCCAGCACACGAAATCCGTCTGCGCACCGGTGCCGGGACTGGCCGTCGTTACCGCCGAGTATCCCGAAACCTGGGCCGAGGGCTGCATCGCGTTCAACGAAGAAGTGCTGGCTTGGCTCGAAGATCAGCCTTCAATCCGTTATGTCGTTGCCTCCTCGCCGTTCGGGATGATCCACCACAATCTGTTGCAGAGGTCGGGGGAAATCCTCGACTCGGGCCAGGCCGACGCGGTGCGGCAATCCATGATCGACACCACCCGGCAACTTGAGGCGCAGGGCAAGACGCTTGTCTATGTCTCTCCACCGCCTGTGACGGGCGAGAACCTTGGCCAATGTCTGGCCACGGTTCTGCGCAATGACCAGCCGCATGACACCTGTGATTTCCTGCGCGAAGATGCGCACCCGGCCAATGACACGATATTCGAATTCCTGCGCAGCACGGAACCGGATGTTCGGGTGCTTTATCTGGACCGGCTGATTTGCCCGGATGGGCTGTGTGACACGATGATCGGGACCACATTCATGTTCCGCGATGCCGGACATCTGTCCATCGAAGGATCAACCTATCTGGGGACGGACAAGAACTTCTACGAAGAAGTGCGCCGCGTCGCGGACAGGTAGCAGCGGGCAAAACCCGGCACCCATCAGGCCCTGAAATGGAAAACGGCGGTATCCCGGGAGGAGGGGGATACCGCCGTCTCTTTTTGGAGCAGGCACCTCAGGGAGGAGGAGGAAGCGCCTGCCGGTGCGGATCCTGCCGCAGGGAGGAGGAGAGCGGCGTGGATCCTATCTGCCAGGGGCCGCAGGGAGGAGGAGAGCGGCGGCTGGCTGAATTTTCAGG
The DNA here is from genome assembly GCF_004145845.1 of Loktanella sp. IMCC34160. GTDB lineage: Bacteria > Pseudomonadota > Alphaproteobacteria > Rhodobacterales > Rhodobacteraceae > SELP01. The sequence continues at coordinate 121,635 of NZ_SELP01000002.1, forward strand.
CGATGGGACCAGGGAGGAGGAGAGGCCCCATCGCCGTTGTCACGGCCCGCAACTAGGGAGGAGGAGAAGCGCGGGTCGTTCTGTCAGGGCCGCAGGGAGGAGGAGGCAGCCCCGATTTCTTGGCTCAGGCGCGCTTGGCAGCTTCCAAAGCGACGCTCTTGATCATCGAGCGCGAGATGCCGATATCGGCGAGGTCACGGTCGGTCATCACGGCCAGTTCATTCAGTGTGTCGCGATAGGCGCGGTTCTTGCGGGCGCGTTCGGCCAGTTCAGCGCGCAGACCCGACAGGCGGGCCATCAGCGGGAAACGGGCAGCGCGGAAATCAGTTGCGTATGCCATGTTCATTCTCTCTTTCATCATCTTCTTCGGTTTGGCGCGGCGTGCTGGTTCGGAACCGTTTGCGCTATCGCCGCGTCGTTGAAATCAATTTGGGGCCAATGCTGCGGATGCACAATCCGGCTTTTCATCAATGCTGCCATGCAGCATTTGCATGTCACTCGCGCCCTACGATTGTCTGCGCACAACTATTGGTCAGTCCTGCTAAGTGACCCTGCGTAAAGGTAAATTTTTCGCGAGAATCCGGGGGGCTTGCACTTGACAGGAATCTTCGACAATCCTTTCGGGCACCGCCGCGGACAGAAGGGAACGCAGCCATGACCGTATCGAAAGAGCAGATCACAGCCGCGCTGAGCAAGGTCGGTTTGCCGGATGGGGGCGATCTGATCAGCCGCGACATGATCCGCGCCCTGACGGTAGATGGCGGCACCGTGCGCTTTGTGATCGAGGCGCCCACACCCGAAGCGGCGCGCGGCATGGCCGCTGTTCAGCAGGCCGCAGAGGCCGCTGCGCGTGCTGTGCCGGGCGTTGATACGGTATCGGCCGTGCTGACCGCCCACGGTCCGGCCGCGCCCAAAGCCCCGCCACCGGGAGAGCCGCCCAGCCTGAAGATCGGCGGTCACCCGACCCCGCAACAGGGCGGTCCGGCGCGGGTGGTGGGCGTGAAACACATCATCGCCATCGGATCGGGCAAGGGCGGCGTGGGGAAATCCACCGTCTCGTCCAACCTTGCAGTCGCGCTGGCCCGTCAGGGCCGCAAGGTGGGCCTGCTGGACGCGGATATATATGGCCCGTCCCAACCGCGCATGATGGGCGTGTCCAAGCGCCCGGCCTCGCCCGATGGCAAGACGATCATCCCGTTGCAGGCGCATGGTGTCACCATGATGTCCATCGGCCTGATGGTGGACCCGGACAAGGCCGTGGTCTGGCGTGGCCCGATGCTGATGGGGGCACTGCAACAGATGCTGGGGCAGGTCGCCTGGGGAGAGCTGGACGTTCTTCTGATCGACCTGCCGCCGGGCACCGGCGATGTGCAGCTGACGCTCTGTCAGCGCACCGCGCTGACTGGGGCAATCGTCGTGTCGACCCCGCAGGATGTGGCGCTTTTGGATGCGCGCAAGGCGATCGACATGTTCCAGACCCTGAAGACCCCGATCCTTGGGCTGATCGAGAATATGTCCACCTATGTCTGCCCCAATTGCGGGCATGAGGCGCATTTGTTTGGTCATGGCGGCGTCGGGGCCGAGGCCGACAAGATGGGCGTCCCGCTTTTGGGGGCCTTGCCGATTGATCTGGATACCCGGTTGGCCGGGGACGGTGGCACCCCCATCGCGGCCGGAGACAGCCCGATGGCCGAGGCCTACGCGCAATTGGCCCGTGGCCTTGTTGCCGGGGGCGTGGCGTGACCATTCGCCCGGCCCGGCCTGCGGATTGGCCGCAGATCTGGCCGATTCTGCGCGACACGTTTCGGGCAGGCGAAACCTATGCCATTGACCCGGAGATTACGGAACAGGCGGCGCGGACCTATTGGATGGACAGCCCCGCGGCCTGTCATGTCGTTGAAGAGGCCGGTCAGGTGCTGGGCACCTATTACATCCGCACCAATCAGGCGGGTGGCGGGGCGCATGTGTGCAACTGCGGCTATATGACGGCACCTGCGGCGCAGGGCAGGGGGCTGGCACGGGCCATGTGCGAGGCCTCGCAAGATCAGGCGCGGGCACTGGACTACAAGGCCATGCAATTCAACTTTGTCCTGTCGACCAACATCGTGGCCGTCGGTCTGTGGCAGCGTCTGGGGTTCGAGGTTGTGGGGCAACTACCGCGCGCCTTCGATCACCCCTCCAAGGGGCTGATCGACGCGCTTGTCATGTACAAGTGGCTGGCGGACTAGTCCAACTACCCAATCAATAACGTCGTGGCGCGAGCAGGTTCCGGGATTTTCTGGAATCTGCCGGGTCTTATGCGCGAATCAAGGGCGGAACAGGTGCTGGGAACCCATGGAATCATGGGGTATCGGGCCATATTTTGCGATGCCGCATGAGAATTTTACGATTTTCCGGGAAATCATGGGAATATCCCCGTGGCTCACGTCGTTACTATATATTGTGCCCCTCCCCGCCGTGACATCCATAGGTCGTATGCGTTTGCACTGATTTCACACAAGATGCTGTTTTTCACCCGTCTTCCGGACAAGGTATTGTGCCTGAGTGGCGCAAAAAACAGTTGATTACCATGAATTCCCATGGCATCCCTTGGTCATCGAAAGGCAGACGGGCACATCGAACAAGGGGCAAAAGAACCCCACCGGCAAAATCGCAGGTTTCATACAGGCACCCGCTTCCTTCGAACAAAGAGATCCGGCGCGCGAGCGAGCAGACATCCCCCCAGGTGGCGCGCGCAGTCGGACATCCCGAAAGGGACGAGGGCGGCGGATCGGACAGTGGCAGCAGTCCGATCCGCCGTTTCCTTTCCGGGGTCAGGTTTAACGGGGGCAGGGCAAGGAAAGGGCCGCGGGACAGTGGTTCTGAGTTTCACAGGCGAATACGTCCAGAAAGTGGACGGGAAAGGTCGGATGTCCATTCCGGCCGATTTTCGCCGTGTGCTTGAATCCGGCGATCCCGCCTGGACCGAGGGGCTGACGCCCGCGCTTTACCTGCTGTACGGCGATCACCTGAAAGAACAGCTGCACGTCTACACCGTCGAGGAATTCAACGCCCTGGCTGGCCGCATCAAGGCGATGCCGCTGGGCGACCCGAACCGCAAGCGCCTGTCGCGCCTGTTCCTTGGTCAGTCGATCAAGCTGGACGTGGACAAGGACGGCCGCGTGGTCATGCCGATCCGCCAGCGGCAGAAACTCGGCCTGACCGAGGGCGAGGTCTATTTCTCGGGCGTTGGCGACCATTTCGAGATCTGGAAGGCCGAGACCTTCGGCGCCACGGTCGGCGAGGAATTGTCTGACTGGCTGGCCGAACAGCCAGACGACTTCGATCCATTGTCCTTGTTGGGAGGATAGGGGATGGAACGCGCTGCCACGCCTGACCAATCCGCCCACATCCCCGTTCTGCTTCGGCCGCTGATCAAGGCGGTCGCGCCGGTGGCTGGCGTCTGGCTGGACGGGACGTTCGGGGCCGGGGGCTATACCCGCGCCCTGCTGGCCGCCGGGGCCGACAAGGTGATCGGCGTGGACCGCGACCCGCTGGCCTTTGAAATGGCCGCGCCCTGGGTCGGGGACTACGGCGACCGGCTGGAACTGGTCGAAGGCACGTTTTCCCGGCTCGATGACTACGGCACGGACCTTGACGGCGTTGTGCTGGACCTTGGCGTGTCGTCGATGCAGCTGGATCTTGCGGAACGTGGATTTTCCTTCATGAAGGATGGCCCGCTGGACATGCGAATGAGCCAGTCCGGCCCCAGCGCCGCTGATCTGTGCAACTCGGCGGACGAGACGGAACTGGCTGATATCATTTATCTTTACGGGGAGGAGCGGGCCAGCCGCCGGATCGCCAAGGCGATCGTCAAGGCGCGTCCGCTGACCACCACCCTGCAACTGGCCGAGGTCGTGCAATCCTGCCTGCCGCGCCAGAAGCCGGGCCAAAGCCACCCCGCAACCCGGACGTTTCAGGCGCTGCGGATCGCGGTAAATGACGAATACGGCGAACTTTACATGGGGCTGACCGCCGCCGAGCGGGCGTTGAAGCCCGGCGGCCTGCTGGCGGTCGTGACTTTTCATTCGGTCGAGGACCGGATGGTCAAACGCTTCATGCAGGCCCGGGCGGGCAGCACCGGCAACGCCAACCGCTATGCCCCGCAGCTTGAACAGGACAAACCCGCCTTCGAAATCCTGACCCGCAAGGCCGTTGGCCCGGACGATCAGGAACTGGCGGAAAACCCGCGGTCGCGGTCGGCAAAGCTGCGGGTGGCGCGGCGCACGGATGCGCCTGCGGGAACGGTGGACCGGGCGGCGCTGGGAATGCCGCTGTTGAAGGGGGAAAGGTGATGCGGGGGCTGCTGTACGTCTTCTCTGCACTGATCGTCATGGCCCTTGGCTATTGGGCCTATCACGAAAACTATACCACGCAGACCTCGATCCGCGAGGTGCGCAGCCTGCACCGCGAGATCGGCGAGGCGCATGAGAAACTGGGCGTTCTGCGCGCCGAATGGGCCTATCTGAACCGGCCCGACCGGCTGCGTGATCTGGCGGAACTGAATTTTGACCGGCTGGGATTGCTGCCGCTGATGCCTGACGGTTTTGGCCGCGTGGATCAGGTCACCTTCCCGCCTGAACCGCTGTTTCCGGTCGTCAACCCGATTGAGGTTTCCAGCGATGCCCGCGCCGGGGAGGAGCCGCTATGATCCGCACACCGCTTCGCCCGCTTGCCCGCATTCTGCGTGCCCGCGCCAATGGCGAAAACCCGTCCGAGATCGAGGCAGAGAACCGCCGCCAGCGGCATGAGCAAATGCGCGACCGCGCCCGCAACCGCGCCGAAAGCCGGCTTCTGGTGCTGGGCCTGTGCTTTTTCGCGGCCTTTGGGGCCATTGGCCTGCGCATGGGGGCGATTGCCGCCACTGAGCCGGAAGAGCCGCGCACCGCGGCCGTCGGCAACCCGATCATCGGTCAGCGGGCCGATATTCTGGACCGCAATGGCCGCATCCTTGCGACGAACTTCGACACGCACGCGCTTTATGCGCAACCGCCGCAGATGATCGACCCGCGCGGCGCCGCCGATGGGCTGGCGGCGATCTTCCCGGAATTGGACGCGGACGAACTTTACGAAGATTTCACCGGGACGCGGAAATTCCTGTGGATCCGGCGCCAGATCAGCCCCGAACAGATGCAGGCGGTCCATGATATCGGCGACCCCGGCCTTCTGTTCGGCCCGCGCGAGATGCGCCTTTACCCCAACGGGTCCATCGCCGCGCATATCCTTGGCGGCGCGGGCTATGGCCGCGAAGGCGTGGATTCGGCCGAGGTGATTGGCGTCGCCGGGGTGGAACGCCAATTCGACGACTACCTGCGCGACCCTGCGAATGAAGGCGAGCCGCTGGAACTGTCCATCGACCTGACCATTCAGGCGGCGCTGGAGCGGGTGCTTCAGGGCGGCATGATGCTGATGAACGCCAAGGGCGCCTCGGCGGTGCTGATGGATGTGCACACGGGCGAGATCATCGCCATGGCCAGCCTGCCGGATTTCGATCCGAACAACCGGCCCCGCCCCCTGACCGAAGGCGACCAATCCGACAGCCCGCTGTTCAATCGCAACGTTCAGGGGCTGTATGAACTTGGGTCGACCTTCAAGATCTTCACCGTTGCGCAGTCGATGGAACTGGGGCTGACCAACCCATCGACCATGATCGACACGACCATGCCCCTGAGGGTCGGCGGCTTTCCGATTAACGATTTCCACTACTATGGGCCGCAACTGTCGGTAACGGATGTGATCGTGAAATCCTCGAACGTCGGGACCGCCCGGATCGCGATGGAAATCGGGGCGGAGCGGCAGCAGGACTTCCTGCGCGACCTTGGCCTGATGGACCCGACCACGGTCGAGATGGTCGAGGCATCGACAGGCCGCCCGATCTACCCGCAGACCTGGCGCGAGGTGAATACGGTTACGATTTCCTATGGGCATGGGCTGTCCACCTCTCCGCTGCACCTTGCGTCGGCCTATGCGACCATCGCCAACGGCGGCACCCGCGTGGCGCCAACCCTTCTGGTGCAGGACGGTCCACAACGAGGCGAACGGGTCATATCGCCCGAGGTCGCCGACGCCGCCGTCGACATGCTGCGGCAGGTGGTGGTGCGCGGCACCGCGTCTTTCGGCGAGGTGGCGGGATACGAAGTGGCGGGCAAGACCGGCACGGCGGAAAAACCCAACCCGCGCGGCGGTGGCTATATGGATGACAAGGTCATCGCGACCTTTGCCAGCCTGTTCCCGGCCAGCAACCCGCAATATGTGCTGGTTGTGTCGCTGGATGAACCGACCGAAACCAGCGGTGATGAACCGCGCCGCACGGCGGGCTGGACCGCGGTTCCCGTCGCGGCAGAGATCATCCGTCGCGTCGCGCCACTTCTTGGGCTGCGGCCACAGATTGAACCTGCCACGGTGACGGGTGTAACACTCACCTCGAACTAGGACCGGCAAGGCGGGGCAGAGATGGCAGGCACGGGCGCGACAGGACAGAAACGATCAACCCTCGGCGCGCTTGGGCTGACGGCGCGCGGTGGGGCAGATGCGATCATCACCGGGATCACCGCCGACAGCCGCGAGGTGCGCGAAGGCACGCTGTTCGCCGCCCTGCCGGGGGTCAAATTCCACGGGGCCGAATTTATTCAATACGCCCTGCCCATGGGGGCGGCGGCGATCCTGACGGATCAAGAGGGCGAGCGTATCGCCGCCGACGTGCTGGAAGGCACGACGGCCGCCATCGTCGTGGCCGAAGACCCGCGTCAGACGCTGGCCCAGACCGCCGCGCTGTGGTTCGGGCGGCAACCGGACGTTGCCGTCGCGGTCACGGGCACGAACGGCAAGACCTCGGTCTCGACCTTTTGCCGGATGATCTGGGAAGAACTTGACCGCAAGGCCGTCAACCTTGGCACCACCGGGGTCGAAGGCTATTGGACCAATCCGCTGAAACACACCACGCCCGACCCGATCACCCTGCACCGGGTCATGGCCGAGGCCGCGCAAGCCGGGGTCACTCATCTGGCGATGGAGGCATCCAGCCACGGGCTGGATCAGCGGCGGCTGGATGGGGTAGTCCTAAAGGCGGCGGGGTTCACGAACTTCACCCAGGATCATCTGGATTATCACAAGACCTTTGACGCCTATTTCAATGCGAAGATGGGCCTGTTTACCCGTGTCCTGCCCGATGACGGGGTGGCGGTGATCAACATCGACGACCCAAAGGGGCCGGAGGTGGCCAATATCGCCGAAGACCGCGATCAGCGCACCATCCTGGTGGGCAGCGACGAGGCCGCCGACCTGCGTCTTCTGGGTCAGCGGTTCGATGCAACCGGGCAGGACCTGCGGTTTTCCTGGGGCAGCAAGGTGTATACCGCCCGACTGAACCTGATCGGCGGGTTTCAGGCGCAGAACGTGCTTTTGGCGGCGGGGCTGGTGATCGGGGCCGGCGAAGACCCGGCGCATGTCTTTGATACCTTGCCGCATCTGACCACCGTGCGGGGCCGGATGGAACTGGCGGCGACGCGGACCAATGGCGCGGCGGTCTATGTGGATTATGCCCATACGCCCGACGCGGTCGAAACCGCGCTCAAGGCGATCCGCCCGCATGTCATGGGCCGGATCGTCGCCATCGTCGGCGCGGGCGGCGACCGTGACGCGGGCAAGCGCCCGCTGATGGGCAAGGCCGCGGCTGAGTTTGCCGATGTGGTGATCGTGACCGACGACAACCCCCGCAGCGAAGACCCGGCCAGCATCCGGGCCGCCGTGATGGAAGGGGCGATTGCCGCCGGGGGCGACCCGACCGAGGTGGGTGACCGGGCCGAGGCGATCCTGCGCGGCGTGGACGCTCTGCAACCGGGTGACGCGCTGCTGATCGCGGGCAAGGGTCATGAAACCGGGCAGATCGTCGGCGATCTGGTTCTGCCCTTTGACGACGCCGAACAGGCCAGCATCGCCGTGGCCGCGCTGGAGGGCCGGATATGACCGCGCTTTGGACCGCAGCCGAGGCCGCAGCCGCAACAGGTGGCCGCACGACCGGGGATTGGGCGGCGACGGGCGTTTCCATCGACACCCGCACGATCCAGCCGGGCGACCTGTTCGTGGCCCTGACCGCGGCGCGGGACGGGCATGACTTCGTGGCCCAAGCGCTGGCCAGGGGCGCGGCGGCGGCCATGGTCACACACCGACCGGCGGATGTGGCCGCGGACGCGCCCCTGCTGATCGTGGACGACGTGCAATCGGCGCTGGAACGGCTGGGGCAGGCGGGCCGTGCCCGCAGCAAGGCCCGCGTCGTGGCGGTGACCGGATCGGTGGGCAAGACCTCGACCAAGGAAATGCTGCGCGAGGTACTGTCACGGCAGGGTCGCACCCATGCCTCTGTCGCCTCCTATAACAACCATTGGGGCGTGCCGCTGACGCTGGCGCGGATGCCGGTCGACACGGATTATGCGGTGATCGAGATCGGGATGAACCATCCCGGCGAAATCGCGCCCCTGTCGCGGATGACCCGGCCCCATGTGGCGATGATCACCACCGTTGCCGCCGCCCATCTGGAGGCCTTTGGCCGGATCGAAGGCATCGCCAGCGAAAAAGCGTCGATCATCGCCGGGCTGGACGAGGACGGCACCGTCGTGGTGCCCGCCGACCTGCCGGAAAATGTCTATGGGGTCATCGACATCGAAACTTATACCGATGGTCCGCGCCGTTGGTTCGGGACCGAGGACGACAACCCCTGGCACCTTCTCGATGTACGGGCCGGGGCGGATTGCACCGTGGTCCGGGCGCATCTGCCCGAGGTCGGGGAACTGGTGTTCAAACTTTCGGTCGCGGGGCGGCATTTTGCGGTCAATGCGCTGGGCGTGCTTGCCGTAGTCGATGCGCTCGGGGCGGACCCGATCCTTGCGGCCCATGATCTTGTCCACTGGCTGCCGCCTGAAGGGCGCGGGACGCGGGAAAAGGTGGTGTTGGACTCGGCGCGGTCCGACGACTGGTTCGACCTGATGGATGACGCCTTCAACGCCAATCCCACGTCGCTGTCCGCCGCGCTTGAGGTGTTGGCCGCCACCACGCCCCGTGACGGGGTCGGGCGGGTGCACAAGGGGCGGCGGATCGCCGTGCTGGGCGATATGCTGGAACTTGGACCGGACGAACTGGCCCTGCACGCGGGCATCGCGGACGACCCGTCGATTCAGGCCGTCGATATTGTCCATTGTTCCGGTCCCCGGATGAAATCCCTGTGGGAGGCGCTGCCCGAAGGCAAGCGCGGCCGCTGGACCGAAACCGCCGAGGACATGGCCGCCCAGTCCCACCGCCTGATCGACGCGGGCGATGTCGTGCTGGTCAAGGGGTCGAAGGGATCAAAGGTTTCCCTTGTCGTTGACGCGCTGCGCAAATTGGGGCAAGGCCGCAGAACTTCCGAAGAAGGGGCTTGAGTATATGCTGTATTGGTTGACCGCGCTGTCCGACGGGGGGGATGTGTTCAACCTCTTCCGCTACATCACCTTCCGGGCCGGGGGGGCGTTCTTTACCGCGCTTCTGTTCGGCTTCGTGTTCGGGCTGCCGCTGATCAACGTGCTGCGGCGCAAGCAGGGCAAGGGTCAGCCGATCCGTGACGATGGCCCCGAAAGCCATTTTTCCAAGGCCGGGACCCCGACCATGGGCGGGCTGCTGATCATCGCGGCCCTGACCACATCAACCCTTCTGTGGGCACGTCTGGACAACGGGTTTGTCTGGCTGGTCATGTTCGTGACCCTCGGTTATGCGCTAATCGGCTTTGCCGACGATTATGCCAAGGTGCGCAAGCAGACGACCGCCGGTGTATCCGGTAAGGTGCGGCTTTTGCTGGGGTTCTTGATTGCGGCTATAGCAGGCTACTGGGCCGCCTGGCTGCATCCGGCGGACCTGACCGGCCAAGTGGCCTTCCCCGTGTTCAAGGAATTCCTGCTGCCGCTGGGGGTCCTGTTCGTCCCCTTTGCGATGATCGTCATCGTGGGCGCGGCGAACGCGGTGAACCTGACCGACGGGCTGGACGGGCTGGCGATCATGCCGGTGATGATCGCGGCGGCGGCCTTCGGGGTTATTGCCTATGCGGTGGGCCGGGTCGACTTTACCGAATATCTGGACGTGCACTACGTCCCCGATACCGGCGAACTGCTGATTTTCTGCGCCGGGCTGATCGGCGGCGGGCTGGGCTTCCTGTGGTATAACGCGCCGCCGGCCGCTGTTTTCATGGGCGACACCGGGTCGCTGGCCCTTGGCGGCGCGCTGGGGGCGATTGCGGTCGCGACCAAGCACGAGATTGTTCTGGCCATCGTCGGCGGGCTGTTCGTGGTCGAGGCGCTGTCGGTCATCATTCAGGTGCTCTACTTCAAGCGGACCGGCAAGCGGGTGTTCCTGATGGCCCCGATCCACCACCACTATGAGAAAAAGGGCTGGGCCGAACCGCAGATCGTGATCCGGTTCTGGATCATCTCGCTGATCCTCGCGATGATCGGGCTGGCCACGCTCAAGGTGCGCTGACCCCCGCGAATACGTGATTTTGGACAGGGCGTCGGCCCATGCTATCTTTCCTGAAAACAGGGAGGAGACCATGGACCGACGCGCCTTTCTTGCCGCAACCGCCTTCGGATTGGCCGCCGCGCAGGCAGGCCGTGCGGAACCGGTCCTTCGGGACGACGGGTTGCATGATCAGCCGTTTTTTCTGGACAGCTTCCTTGAAATGGGACCGGACCTTGAGGACGCCGCCGCGCAGGGCCGTGGCCTGATCGTTCTGTTCGAACAACGTGGCTGCCCCTATTGCCGGGAACTTCACGCGGTGAATTTCGAACGGGCCGAGATCACCGATTATCTGACCGCGCATTTCGATGTTGTGCAGCTTGACCTTTGGGGGTCGCGCGCGGTCGTCGACTTTGACGGGGAAGAGCTGGAAGAGCGCGAGCTTGCCCGCAAGTGGTTCGTCAATTTCACACCGACGCAGGTGATCTTCCCCGCCGCCAACGCCGGGGCCGCCGATCTGCGCGACGCCGAGGCGTTCCGGATGCCCGGATATTTCAAGCCCTTCCATCACTTGTCCGGCCTCGAATACGTGGCGACGGGCGAATACCTTAATCAGCCGTTCCAGCGATATTTGCAGGACAAGTTCGCGGCGCTGGCCGAACAGGGCATCGACCCGGACGTTTGGTGAAATCTGATCAAATCCGTTGAAAAACAACGAGTTTTCGGGGTGATTTGATCAAAACCGACGCAAATTCTGTTGCATGGGAACAACGGCGGGGGTCAGCGACCCCCGCAAAGCGAAATATTCGCGTCTTGCGAAAAATCTTCTCTTGCAACGACTCATGTGATGCCCCAAATGCGCCTCCACAGACGCCAACGCACGCGCCTCTGGCCGGTCATGCAGTCACGCTGACACGTGTTTACGTAGCGACGGTAACGTCTCCTTTTGGAAGTGAGCGGTCATAGATGGCCGGGTCTAGTTGGAGATGAATATGACTGCAATGTTCACCGGGGCCGAAACGGCTCTGCCGGTCGAGTATACCTCTCGCCTTGATGCCTACATCGCGACCGCCGACTTTGATCGCCCGACGCTGGTGATCGATGTGGATCGCGTGGAAACCCAGTATCGCGCCCTGAAGGCTGGCCTTGGCCGTGCCGACATCCACTATGCCGTCAAGGCGAACCCGGCCGGGGCCATCCTGCGCCGTCTGGCCGGGCTTGGCTCGAACTTCGATGCCGCCTCCCGCGCCGAGGTCGAAGCCTGCCTTGAGGCCGGGGCGACCCCGGACCGCATTTCCTTTGGCAACACCATCAAGCGCCCGGCCGATATCGCCTGGGCCGCTGCACAGGGCATCACCCTGTTCGCCGCCGATGCCGAGGAAGAGCTGGAAAAGATCGCGGAAAACGCCCCCGGCGCGCAGGTCTACATCCGCCTGATCGTCGAAGTGTCCGAGGCCGACTGGCCGCTGACCCGCAAATTCGGCTGCGACGCGGACGAGGCGTTGCGCCTGCTGGACGTGGCGAAGTCGCTGGGCCTCTCGCCCATCGGTTTCTCCTTCCACGTCGGCTCGCAGACCCGCAAGGCGACCATGTGGGCCCCGGCGCTGGACGCGCTGGCCCGCACCTGGCACGCCGCCCGCGCCGCTGGCCACGACCTGACCCTTCTTAACATCGGTGGCGGCTTCCCGGCCTTCTACGATGAAGAAGTGGACGCGCCCGAAGCCTATGCCGCCGACGTGATGCGCCTTGTGACCGATCGTTTCGGCGATGTCGCCCGTATCATGGCCGAACCGGGCCGGGGCATGGTGGCCGAGGCCGGGACCATCGTGGCCGAGGTGCTGATGGTGTCGCGCAAATCGACCCGCGACCTGCACCGCTGGGTCTTCCTGTCGATTGGCCGTTTCTCGGGTCTGGCCGAAACCGAGGGCGAGGCGATCCGCTACCGGTTCGAAACTGCCCGTGATGCCGATCCGATGGGCGCCTGCATCATGGCTGGCCCGTCCTGCGACAGCGCCGACGTCCTGTACGAAAAGCGCCCGATGCCGCTGCCCCTGTCGCTGAAGGCCGGCGACCGGGTCCTGATCCGCAACACCGGGGCCTATACCTCGACCTATTCTTCGGTCAATTTCAACGGCTTCCCGCCGCTGGCCGTGGTCTGCATCTGATCTGACCCCTGACTTTGAACCATCTGGCGCCGTCCGCAATCGCGGGCGGCGCTGGTCGTTTCAGGGGGCTCCGCCCTGGCTTTGTATGCAATCGTGTGCCGCTAAGTGTCTTAAAGGAAACGATTTTTCCTGTGGACATATGCGTGTGGGGCGCTAGGGTGCCGCAACGTTACCCCAAGGTCCGACCATGGCTGTGATCACCGAACACCCGCTGCGCTATCAGCTTGCCAATGAACTGCACGCCCGTCCCTTCCCGTCGATGAAGGCACCGGGGCGCGCGGCCTATCTGGCGCTGAAACCCGCCGAACGGGCGGCGGCACGGGACAGGGACGCGGACCGCGCCCATCTGATCGCCCTGCTGGATCGGTTCGGGGCGCAGCACCCGCAGCCCGGCGCGACCCATTACTTCGGCCAGATCGGCAAGCATTTCCTAAAATGGGAAAGCCATACGGAATTCGTGACTTACACGATCCTTGGCGAAGGGGTGGCGGAACGCCCCTTCGACGCCGCAACCTTTGGCCTGTTTCCCGAAGACTGGCTGGCCGCGGCCCCCGGCACCCGGGTCACATCGGCCCTGATCCGGGTCGAGGTGGTCGAGGGCGATGAGGGGATCATCGACAAGGTGTCTGAATGGTTCGTCCCCGAAAGCCTCGCCATCAGCCGGGTGCTGGAAGACGAACTGGTCGTCGCCTCGGACTTCCGGATTGATCCGGTCGGGCATATGCGCTTTGCCATCTTTGCCCGGCCCCAGACCGGCGCCCGCCGCATTGGCCGGGTCCTGCAACGCCTGTGCGAGATCGAGACCTACAAGGCGATGTCGATGCTGGGCCTTGCCAAGGCGCGCGATCTGTCGGGCCGTCTGGGGACGTTGGACCGGCGGCTGACCGATCTGGTCGAAGGGATGCAGGACGACGCGACAAAGCCCGCGGAAACGCTGCACGCGCTTCTTGCGGTCTCGGCCGAACTGGAGAGCGTGGCGGCGCGGGCCTCGTTCCGCTTTGGCGCGACGGGGGCCTATGAAACCATCGTCAACCAGCGGATCGAGATCCTGCGTGAGGATCGGTTTCAGGGCCGCCAGACATTCGCCGAGTTCATGATGCGCCGGTTCGATCCGGCGATGCGCACGGTGAAATCCACGGAATACCGGCTTCAGGCGCTGACGGATCGCGCCGTCCGGGCCAGCGACCTTTTGCGGACGCGGGTGGATGTGGAACGGTCTGCGGAGAACAAGGCGCTGCTGGAAGCGATGAACCAGCGCGCGGAACTGCAACTGCGCCTGCAGCAGACGGTCGAGGGGCTGTCGGTGGTGGCGATCAGCTACTACGCGCTGAACCTGTGCATCTACCTGCTGACCCCCCTTGCCAAGGCAGTGCACCTTGACAAGGGATGGCTGGCGGCAGGGCTTACTCTGCCGGTTGTAGCGGCCGTGTGGTGGATGGTGCGGCAGATCCGGAAGAAACTGCACTGACCGCGCGGGCACCCGCGATGATCGAGGCGAGCGCGAGCAGGGCCGCGATCGACAGGGTCGGCACCCCGGCCAGACCCGCGCCGACGGTGCAACCACCGGCAAGCACGCCGCCCAGCCCCATCAGCGCGCCGCCCAGTACATAGCTGCCGGTTTCCCGCGGCGAGGTGAAGCTTTGCCACTGGAAGTCGCGGAAGATAACCGAGGCGACCAGCGCCCCCGCCAGAACCCCGCCGATCAGCCCGGTGCCAAAGCTGCCCGGGATCGAGGTGGAGGCAACCGTGAAGAACAGGGTTTCCGCCCAGGGCGAGGTGAAGGACAGGCTTTCCAGCGCGATGGGGTCGAAATCGTCATAAAGGACAAAGCCGGTGCCGGCCCAGCCCAGCGGGACAAGCGCCCCGATCAGAAGCCCGCCAAGCGCCAGTTTCCACGACAGGCGCACCCGCACCGCCAGCGCGATGGCGGCCACGGCCACGACGGCGACCCAGATCGCGACAGGGCCGGGCAGGGCAGGGTCCAGCGCGACGGTGACGCTGCCCAGAGTGGTCCGGACCGGGGCCAGAAGCCCCTTGAGCGCGGCATGGGCGGTGATGGCAAAGACGGCGATAACCGTCAGCGCCCGCAGGTTGCCCGAGGCGCCCAGCACGGTCAGCCGCGACACACAGCCCCGCGTCAGCACCATGCCCGCGCCAAACAGAAGACCGCCCACGACAATGGCCACGATCGGAAGATCAGAAGCCATGAACCGGTGCGCCCCGAAATCGACCCAGCCGCGCGAGACGGCCCATTGGGTGCCCACCAAGGCCACGGCAAGCGCGATCAGCCAGACCGCTCCGGCGCTCGCGCGTTCGCCCGGATCGCCCGCGACGGCGCGGCGCAGACAGAACCGGCTGCGCTGTGCCAGCACGCCAAAGGCGAGGCCCAGAAGCCCGCCGAACCAGACCGCCGCCTGCGGCGCGGTCAATGTCTCGAAGCCAAAGGATTCAAACATCTGCATATTCTCCTGTCTGCATGAGGTGGGCCATAGATCGGGCGGCTGAGTCCTGCAAACCGGTGGGGCGGAACGGGGTTGCGGGCTGGGCGCCAATGCGGAACGGGCGTTTCTGGTCGGGAACGGGGGCGGGAAATTGTTCCATGCGCCGGGCGCTGGCCACCGATTCCGGTCCTATTTTCCATGTTTTGCGGCAGGCCTGTGGGCGCTTGACCTTGCCCGCGGGGCGGCACAGGCTCGGCCCTGAAATCCGCAGTGCACAGGCCCGACATGACTCCCTTTCCAATCTCTGAAACCTCGCCCATCGAACATGGCGGCTGCCTGCCGGACAGCGCCGACGTGGTCGTTGTCGGGGGCGGGGTGACCGGCGTGATGACCGCCTATTGGCTGGCCCGCGCGGGGCAGCGGGTGGTTCTGGCGGAAAAGGGGCGGATCGCGGGGGAGCAATCCAGCCGCAACTGGGGCTGGATCCGGCAACAGGGGCGCGACCCGGATGAACTGCCGATCATGGTCGAGGCGAACCGACACTGGCGCGACCTCGCCCCACAGTTGGATACGGATATCGGTCTGAAACAGGGTGGGGTGCTGTATCTGGGCGAAACCGAAAAGGACATGGCCGACTTTGAGGGCTGGATGCCCCACGCGCGGGCCCGTGGGGTGGATACACAGGTTCTGTCGCGGGCGGGGCTGGCCGATCTGCTGCCAGGGGCGCGGGGGGTGTGGCACGGCGGACTTTATACCCCGTCGGACATGCGGGCCGAACCCTGGCTTGCGGTGCCTGCGCTGGCGCGGCTGGCCGCGAAAGAGGGGGCTGTTATCGCCGAAAACTGCGCCGTGCGGGCGATCGACGTGGCAGCGGGCCGGGTCGCGGGCGTGGTGACAGAGGCGGGGCGGATCAAGGCCCCGGCGGTGGTTGTCGCGGGCGGGGCTTGGTCGCGGCTGTTGCTGCAGGCGCATGGGGTGCAGATCCCGCAATTGTCGGTCCGGGCCTCGGTTGCGGCCTCTGATCCGCTGCCGCTGGTGGCGGACTGCGGGGTGGCGGGATCGAAACTGGCCTTCCGGCGGCGGGCGGATGGGGGGTACACCTTTGCGCCCTCGTCGTTTCATGAATTGTTCAT
Organism: Loktanella sp. IMCC34160; assembly: GCF_004145845.1. Lineage (GTDB taxonomy): Bacteria > Pseudomonadota > Alphaproteobacteria > Rhodobacterales > Rhodobacteraceae > SELP01. The sequence continues at coordinate 137,889 of NZ_SELP01000002.1, forward strand.
CGGGCCGGATGCCTTCCGGTCCTTGCCAAAGTTCGTCACCCAATTGAAGGGCAACCCTTTCGGGACCAGCTACCGCCCCGCCGCGCCGCAGGGATACCCGGATGCCTGGGGGACCCCGCGCCGCTGGGATGCGGACAGATCCAGCCCTTTCGAGGCGATCCGTGTGCTGAACCCGAAACCGAACATGGGCAAGCTGTTCCAGCTTAAGGCCATGTTCGCGCGCATGTATCCCGACCTGCCGCCGGTCCGGTTTCACACCGCATGGGCGGGGATGATCGATACGATGCCGGACGTGGTGCCGGTGATCGACCGGGCCGAAAGCCTGCCCGGCCTGACCATCGCCACGGGGATGAGCGGCCATGGGTTCGGCATCGGACCCGGCGTGGGCCGGGTGGTGGCCGATCTGGTGCAGGGCAATGACCCGGGCCATGTGCTGCACCGGTTCCGACTGTCGCGGTTTTCGGACGGATCAAGGATCGATCTGGGCCCGGCACTTTAGGGGGCGGTGGGTCAAGACCCACCTTACATGAGGGGCTCTGCCCCTCTGGCCCTTCGGGCCATTCACCCCGGAGTATTTGGGGCAAAATGAGAGTTCATGCCTTCTTTGGGTCGACAATAGCCTCTGGGGGCCATGAGTTTATAGGTGGGGGCGAAGCGCCCGCGGGTAAGGTGGGTTTCAACCCACCCTCCCTTGTCGCGGGCCTGGGAATCCGGCAGGCTTTCGGCGACCCCGAACCAAGGACACTCCCATGCCCGTCAAGAACCGCCTCGCCGAGATGCAGGACGAAATCGCCGCCTGGCGCCGTGACATCCACGAACACCCCGAGATCCTGTTCGAGACCCACCGCACCTCTGCCCTTGTCGCCGAAAAGCTGCGGGCCTTCGGCTGCGACGAGGTGGTGACGGGCATCGGCCGGACCGGCGTCGTCGGGGTGATCCGGGGCAAATCCACCGGGTCGGGCAAGGTGATCGGGTTGCGCGCCGATATGGACGCACTGCCGATCGAGGAGGCGACGGGGCTGGACTATGCCTCAAAGACCCCCGGCGCGATGCACGCCTGCGGCCATGATGGCCACACCGCGATGCTGCTTGGGGCGGCGAAATACCTGTCCGAGACCCGCAATTTCGACGGCACGGTCGTTGTCATCTTCCAACCCGCCGAAGAGGGTGGCGGCGGCGGGCGCGAGATGTGCGCGGACGGGATGATGGACCGCTTCGGGGTGCAGGAGGTCTACGGGATGCACAACTGGCCCGGCCGCCCGGTCGGTAGTTTCGCGATCCGCCCCGGCCCGTTCTTTGCCGCGACCGACCAGTTCGAGGTGGTGATCAAGGGCAAGGGCGGCCACGCCGCCAAGCCGCATGAGACCATCGACCCGGTCGTCACCTCGGCGCAGGTGGTGTCGATGCTGCAAACCATCGCCAGCCGCAACGCCGATCCGGTCGAGCAGATCGTGGTCTCCGTCACCTCGATCGAAAGCGACAGCAAGGCCTTCAACGTGATCCCGCAGCAGGTGATGATCCGGGGCACGATCCGGACCCTGACGGTCGAAATGCGGGCGCTGGCGGAAACACGGTTCCATCAGGTGGTCGAACAGGCCTGCGCGGCCATGGGCGCCACGCCCGAAATCACCTATTTCAAGGGCTACCCGCCGATGATCAACCATGACGCCCAGACCGATTTCGCGGCCGAGGTGGCCCGGTCGATCTCGGGCCAATGTGACGAGGCGCCGCTGATCATGGGGGGCGAGGATTTCGCCTATATGCTGGAAGAACGCCCCGGCGCTTATATCCTTGTCGGCAATGGTGACACGGCGATGGTCCATCACCCGGAATACAATTTCAACGACGAAGCGATCCCGGCGGGTTGCAGCTGGTGGGCCGGGATCGTGGAACAGCGGATGCCCGCCGCCTGAATGTTTTCTTGGGGTGTTAGTGCCGAAGGGAGGGACCTGTACGGACAGGTCCCAACGTCGGTCGTCCGCGCAGACCAATGACACTAGGGATTGGGAGGCCGACGCCTTCGCAGACTGGCGGATCGAACGGATCGCCAGCTATGAACGCGACGTGCAGGAAGGGCGGGGGCATTCCGGCCGCTCCGCCCTTGTCGATTTCGTGGCGCGCAAGCCTTAGGCGGTCTTTGCGGCGGCCTTGCGGGCGCGCGGCTTGGCCGGGGCCTTGGCTTCGGTCGCTTTCGGAGCGGCTTTCTTGGCAGCGGCCCGCTTTTTCGGCGCGGGTTTCGCGGTGGTCAGCTGGGCCTCGGCGGCAAGCCAGTGGTCCTGATCGCGGCCAGCGGGGCAGCCTTCGGCCATCCAGATGTGATAGGCGGCTTCGGCGATCTGGTCGGCGGGGATGGTTTGGGTGGTCATGGCAGTGTCCTTTGCGGCTAATCAGCGTGCTGTTAGCGCAATCAATGCCGCTCAGGTAGGGGCTTTGCTGCAATGCAGCATTGACGCTATGGAATGGCTCTAGCCGCCGGTGTGGCTCATGTGGCGGCTAACGCGGCCTTCGACCGTCTGGCGGGAATAGTCGAAATCATGGCCCTTGGGCTTGAGCGCGATGGCCGCGCGGATCGCGTTTTCCAGCAGATCGTTGTCGTCCGATGCCCGCAGCGGGCCGCGCAGGTCGGAATGCCCCTCTTGCCCAAGGCAGGTGTAGATTTCGCCGGTGCAGGTGATCCGCACCCGATTGCAACTTTCACAGAAGTTATGGGACAGCGGCGTGATGAAACCGATCTTCTGGCCGGTCTCCTCGACCCGGACATAGCGGGCGGGGCCACCGGTGCGTTCGGACAGGTCGGTCAGGGTGAACCGTTCGGCCAGCCGCGCGCGCAGATCGGTCAGTTTCCAATATTGGTCCAGCCGGTCCTCGTTGCCGATATCGCCCATCGGCATGACCTCGATAAAGGTCAAGTCCATGTCTTCGCGGGCGCACCAGTCGGCGATGGAAAACAACTCGTCCTCGTTGAACCCCTTCAGGGCAACGGTGTTGATCTTGACGCGCAGGCCCGCGTTGCGGGCGGCCTCGATCCCCTTCAGGACCTGCGGCAGGCGGCCCCAGCGTGTAATCTCGGCAAATTTCGCCTCGTCCAGCGTATCCAGGGACACGTTGATCCGGCGCACACCGGCGGCATAAAGGTCTTGCGCGAAACGGCCCAGTTGCGACCCGTTGGTCGTCACGGTCAGTTCTTTCAGCGCGCCGCTTTCAAGGTGCCGCCCCATCGCGTTGAAATAGGTCATGATCCCACGGCGCACCAACGGCTCGCCTCCGGTGATCCGCAGCTTTTCCACCCCAAGCCCGATAAAGGCGGTCGACAGCCGGTCCAGCTCTTCCAGCGTCAGAAGGTCCTTTTTGGGCAGGAAGGTCATGTTTTCCGACATGCAATAGACACAGCGGAAATCGCAGCGGTCCGTGACGGACACACGTAGATAGCGGATGGCCCGCTGGAATGGATCGACAAGCATCGGGGTCATGCTGGGAACCTAGGGTTGGGCAATGTGGCGCGCAAGGGGGAAGGCGGCCATTGCAGACCAAAGAACGACAGCCTAGCCTGTGATCATGTATGATTTGCGTCCCCTTGTGCTTTTGTCCGCCGGTCTGGTCCTGACCGGCTGTTCCCAACCAATCTTTGGCGGGCTGTTTGAACGACCCGCCGAAGAGGCCGCCGCAGAGGCGCCGGCCCCCGACACGGAAGAGGCTGCCCCGATTGCCCCGCCACCCCCGGTGGGCGCCACCACAGCCGAAGAATTTGACACCACCAGCGCCGCAGACCGCGCCGCCGCCCTTGCCGCACCTGTGACGCAAGAGCAGGCGATCCTTGGCCGCACCTCTGCCACGCTGGGTGACCCGGCCGATCCCGGCATCTGGCTGAAAACCCCGCTTGTGTCCGAGGTGGCGCAGGGCCGCGTGTCGTGGGAGGGGCAGGAAATCACGGTGGAACTGCGCCCCTCGGGCGGCGAGCCGGGATCGGGCAGTCAGATCAGCCTCGCGGCAATGCGCCTTCTGGGCGCGCCCCTGACCGCGATCATCGAGGTTGATGTGACCCGGCTGTGACCCCCGGGTCCGGTATACCCCACCTGCGCAATTTCACGATCCTGCTAGGATGCGGGCCTATCAGTTTTCCGTGGAGGGTATGATGTCGCTATTGAAGCGGTGGTTTCTGTCGTTCGGCTTTGGCGTGGCCTTGGCCGGTTCGGCTTGGGCGAACGAACTGGAAACCTGCGAATACCTTTCGGGCGTGAACGATCCCTTCCTCTGCACCACCGCACTGGAGTTTGGCGGCCAGGCGGCGGTGATCCGGGACAGTCTGATGGCCCTGCATGGTGGCGCGACCTTCCCGACCTCGACCCAGACCGAGACGGTGTCGACCCGGGGCGGCAACACCCCCTATTCGGGGCGGGCGATGGTTGCGGCGCAGGCGACCTTTGGCAGTTTCACCGGCAACAACCAATATCTGATCCTTGGCGCGGACCGGCCGTCGGGCCGCGGGCAGATCGGGCTCATGGTTCTGGCAGGCAATTCGTCGATCACGCCGCCCGCATCGCCCGTTGTGACCCGGCAGGAAGTGCTGTTCGGGCCCTATTTCTCGACCCAGTTGAACAATGGCGATTATCTGGACGGGTATCTGCTGTATGGCCGTCCGAATTACACGGTCGCGTATGTGCCGTCACAAGGCGAAAGCACCACCGCCGCGCTGACATGGTCGCGGGTCATGGAGCGGGATGGGTTTATGGTGGTCCCGCTGGCCGGGTTGTCGGTCAAACGGGAACGGCCCACGGGCAGCAGCCGGATCGACGCGACGGTGCTGACCCTTGGGACGACCGCGCAACAAACCCCGGTGCGCACAAATAACGGTTACCGGATGAATTTCGGCCGGCTGGAACTGGATATCGGTCACTACGCGGACAGTTTCGGCAACAGTATCGGCTATGTCGCGCCCCGGGTCGCCTTTGGGGCCAATTTTGCGCAGGACAATGGTGCCGTCTTCGGGGTGACGGTCGGGCTGACCGCCGCGTCGGACAAGACCGCGATCCTCAACGCGCAGGCGATGTACCGGTTCGAGTTTTAGGGCGTCTGACGAAAACAGGAAGCATCAGGTATCACCTAACGCGTTGAAATCTATGATTTCAGGCAGCGCTAGGTGATTTAGATTTTTCGCATGACGCTCTAGGGCAGGTATTTCCCGGCTTCCTTGCGGGCGAAGGGCTTCATCGCCGCACCGTGTTCGGCAAGGAAGGCGCGGGTGCGGTCCGGGTCGTGCTTTGACAGATCGCGCAGCCACCATGCGATGGCCTTTTGAATGAACCAGTCCCGGTCGGGGACATAACCCGCCGCCCAGTCCAGCACCCTGTCGCGGATCGCCAGATCTTCGGGTTTCGGGTTGTTCTGCTTGGTCCAGGGCAGGGTAATGACCAGCGCGGCGCGGCGGGTCCATTTGTGTTCGGACGTGGTCCAGCCTTCGACCTCGTCAATGCGGGTGGGGTCCGCGACCAGCCGTTTCATCCCGGCCATGCAGACATGATCGGCAATCGCCCAGCAGTCGAAATCGGGCACCCAGCGGCAGATCAGGTCCCACACGGCGTCATCCGGCCGAATGCGGGCCTGTGTCAGTAGTTTGGCAGCGGCCAAACGGGCCTCGTAGATGTTGGTTTGCCAAAGCTCGTCGGCCAGACGCACCCGGTCTTCAACCGACAGGGTCTGCCGCCAGGTCTTGGTCAGATCGTTGATCGACGGGTTGGTGACGCCCAGATAGGGGCGGTCGACCTTGTGATAGGCGGCGGACCCTTCGGCGCGGCCGGGTTCGATGTGCTGCTCCAGCGCGGCAAGGGCCTCGGCGACCTGCATCACTCGACCGTCACGGATTTGGCAAGGTTGCGCGGCTGGTCCACATCCGTGCCCTTTGCGACAGCAGTGTAATAGGCCAGAAGCTGTGCCGGGATCGCATATAGGATCGGCGCAAGGTCAGCGGCGATTTCGGGCATGGTGATCGTCTGCCAGACCCCATCGCCGGCCTGCGCAATGCCGGTCCGGTCCGAGATCAAGAGCACCTTGCCGCCCCGCGCCATCACCTCTTCCATGTTCGATACGGTCTTGTCGAACAGGGCGTCACGCGGTGCCATGACGATCACCGGAACGGTCTTGTCGACCAGCGCGATCGGGCCGTGCTTCAGTTCGCCCGATGCATAAGCTTCGGCGTGGATGTAACTGATTTCCTTCAGTTTTAATGCCCCTTCAAGGGCGAGCGGATACATCTGCCCACGGCCAAGGAACAGGATATCCCGCGCCTCTGCCAGTTGGCGGGCAATGTTGCGGCATTCCTCTTCGATCCCCAGCGCCTGGTTCAGAAGGCCCGGCAGGGTCGTCAGGGCCTCCAGCCGTTCCGCGACCTCCTCGGCCCCGATGATGCCGCGTGCCTTGGCCGCGTCCAGCACCAGCATTTTCAGGACGGTCAACTGGCAGGTGAACGCCTTGGTCGAGGCAACGCCAACCTCGACCCCCGCCAGGATCGGCAGAGCAAGGTCGCTTTCCCGCGCGATGGAGCTTTCGGCGACGTTCACGACCGAAACGATGCTGTCGGCCTTGTCCCGGCAATAACGCAGGGCGGCGAGCGTATCGGCGGTTTCGCCGGACTGGCTGACGAAAACCGCCATGGTTCCGGGAGATACCGGGGGTTCACGATAGCGGAATTCAGACGCCACATCGACGTCGACCGGCAATCGGGCGACCTGTTCGAACCAGTATTTGGCGACCACACAGGCGTAATAGGCCGTGCCACAGGCCACCATGGTGATCCGGTCGATGCGGGCCCAGTCGATGCCGGGGGCGGGCAGTGAGACATTCCCCCCCGACACATAGTGGTTCAGCGCCCCGGTCAACACGGTGGGTTGTTCCGCGATTTCCTTGGCCATGAAATGCTTATAACCGCCCTTGTCCACCGCCGCGGCGTCGATCTGGACGGTCTTGATGGGGCGGTTGGCCAGCTTGCCCGCCGCATCGCGGATTTCGACGCCCGCGCGGGTCACGACGGCCCAGTCACCTTCCTCCAGATAGGTGATCCGGTCGGTCATGGGGGCCAGCGCAATCGCGTCGGAGCCCACGAACATCTCGCCGTCGCCATGTCCGATGGCCAGCGGGCTGCCCTTGCGGGCGGCGATCATCAGGTCGTCTTCACCGTCGAAAAGGAACAGCAGGGCATAGGCCCCGTCCAGCCGGGCAAGCGTCGCCTCGACGGCCTTCTGGGGTGTAAGCCCCTGATTCATATAATCTTCGCACAGAAGGGCCACGGTTTCCGTATCGGTTTCCGTTGTGTGGGGAATGCCCTTTGCGTCAAGATCAGCGCGCAATTCCCGGAAATTTTCGATGATCCCGTTATGAACAACGGCCACGCGCCCGGCGCGGTGGGGGTGGGCATTGGCCTCGGTCGCGGCGCCATGGGTGGCCCAGCGGGTGTGGCCGATCCCGGCCTTGCCCGCCAGCGGGTTGTGCACAAGGTGATCGGAGAGGTTCACCAGCTTGCCCACCGCGCGGCGGCGGTCCAGCACGCCCTCGTTCACGGTGGCGATGCCTGCGCTGTCATAGCCGCGATATTCCAGCCGCTTGAGCGCCTCGACAAGGATCGGGGCGGCTTCGTGCGTGCCCAGAACGCCGACAATACCACACATGGGTTAGCTGTCCTTCTTCTGTTGCGCCGCCTTGCGGGCGCGCAGTTTGTCGAACAGGCGCTTGGCCAGTCCGGGCTTGTTTTCCTGCTTGGCGCGGCTGATCGCCATCGCGCCCGCGGGGACATCAGTGGTGACAACCGTGCCCGTGGCCGACATGGAATCGTCGCCCATCGTGACCGGGGCCACAAGCATGGTGTTCGACCCGATAAAGACCCGTTTGCCGATGGTCGTCCGGTGCTTGAACACCCCGTCATAATTACAGGTGATCGTGCCCGCGCCGATGTTGGTCTTTTCGCCCACGTGGGCGTCGCCGACATAGGACAGGTGGTTGATCTTGGCCCCTTCGTCGACTTGCGCGTTCTTCACCTCGACAAAGTTGCCGATGTGCACGTCCTCGGCCAATTCCGCTCCGGGGCGGAGCCGGGCGAAGGGGCCTACGATCGCGCCGCGGCTGACATGGCAGCCTTCGAGATGGGTGAAGGCCCGGATACGGGCACCGCTTTCGATGGTCACGCCGGGCCCGAAAACCACGTTGGGTTCGATCACCGCGTCCCGCCCAATGACCGTGTCAAAGGCGAAATGCACGGTGTCCGGGGCGGTCAGGGTCACGCCGATGTCCAGCGCCTCTGCCCGTGCGCGGGCTTGAAAGGCGGCCTCGGCGGCGGCCAGATCGGCGCGGGAATTGACACCCAGAGTCTCTTCTTCGGCGCAGGTGACGGCGGTGGCGGATAGGCCCTTGGCGCGGGCCAGTTCGACCACGTCCGTCAGGTAGTATTCGCCCGAAGCATTGTTGTTTTCCAGCGCCGCGCAGAGGTCGAACAGAGCGGGTGCAGATGCACAAAGAACGCCACTATTGCAAAGGGTTATCGCGCGTTCTTCGTCCGATGCGTCCTTGAATTCGACGATCCGGGTCAGGCTTTTCCCTTCCATCACCAAACGGCCATAGCGGGCGGGATCACCGGGTTCAAACCCCAGGACCACAACATCATGCGCGGCGCGGGCGGCGATCATCGCCTCCAGCGTTTCGGGGCGGATAAAGGGGGTGTCGCCGTAAAGAACGATCGCCTCTCCATCAAAACCCTGCAACGCGGGGGCGGCCTGGGCGACGGCGTGGCCGGTGCCCAGCTGTTCGGCCTGAATGACCACATCGGCCTCGGGCGTCCAGTCCTGCGCGGCGGCTGTCACCGCCTCGGCCCCATGTCCGGCGACGATCACCACACGCGATGGCGACAGCGACGCGCCCGATTGCAGGGCGTGAACCAGCAGCGGCGCACCCGCGACCTCGTGCAGGACCTTGGGCAGATCGGAATTCATCCGGGTGCCCTGTCCGGCGGCCAATACGATCAATGCGGTTGCCATGCCTGTTTCCTTGTTCTGCCCGGCCTTCTGCGCCTCTTCTACCCGGCTTTGGCCGGGGCGCAAGTTTTGGGGGCTTCACAACAGTTTTCGGATCGTTACACCAGACCCGATCAATGGGGAAATTCAGGGGGCGGCGCCCATGCGCACGGTTATTTTCGATCTGGACGGAACGCTGGCCGATACCAGCCGCGACCTGATCAATGCGGCGAACCACTGTTTTCGCGGTTTGGGGCTGGGCGATGTGCTGACCCATCCCGCCGATGCCCCGACAGCGATGCGGGGCGGGCGGGCGATGCTGACCCTTGGATTTGGCCGGACCGGCAGTCACGGAGAAGACGAGATCGACCGGCAATATCCCATCCTGCTGGAGGCCTATGGGCGCGACCTGTCGCGCCATACCACCCTGTTTCCGGGCACCATGGCGGCGGTCGGGGCGCTGCGGGGCGATGGGTTCGCGGTGGGCATCTGCACCAACAAGCCCGAGGGATTGGCCGAACGGCTGATGCGCGACCTTGGCGTGCGTGACGCGTTCGGATCGCTGGTCGGGGCCGACACGCTGCCAGTGCGCAAGCCCGATCCCGCGCCATTTGTCGAGGCCGTGCGCAGGGCAGGGGGCAACCCGACCCGCGCCCTTCTGGTGGGCGATACGGTGACCGACCGTGAAACCGCGCGGGCCGCGGGGGTGCCCTCGGTGCTGGTGACCTTCGGCCCCTTGGGCCGGGCGGTCGAAGACCTCGCGCCCGAGGCGCTGATCGACGACTTCGCTGAATTGCCAGCGGTCGCGGCCCGTCTGCTGTCCTAGGGCGGTGGGTTGAAACCCACCTTACAGTGAGGGGCGCTGCCCCTCGGCCCCTGGGGGCCTCACCCCGGGATATTTCTGACCCAAAGAAGGGGCTGGCCCCTTTTGCCGTTGCGTTGGGTAAGTTGGGTTTCAACCCACCGTGACTGTATGGTTGACGGCGCCAGCCGCCCCGCCCAAGATCGCGCCATGACAGAGGTATTCACAGGTTCGTTCACCCAGCAGGAACCGATCCCGGACGAGGGGATCGAAGCGGCGTTGCGCGTGATGCAAACGGGTCGGCTGCACCGTTACAACACCGCCCCCGGAGAGATTGCCGAAACGGCCCTACTGGAGGAGGAATTCGCGCAGGCCACGGGCGCGAAATACTGCCTTGCGGTCGCCTCGGGCGGTTATGCCATCGCGACCGCGCTAAGGGCCGCGGGAGTGCGGCCCGGCGATCCGGTCCTGACCAATGCCTTTACCCTTGCCCCTGTGCCGGGGGCCATTGCCAGTGTCGGCGCCGTGCCGGTCTTCGTCGGCGTGACAGTGGGGCTGGTGATCGACCTTGACGATCTTGCGGCCAAGGCGGGTCGGGCGAAGGTGCTTCTGTTGTCCCATATGCGGGGCCATATCTGCGACATGGCCGTGCTGATGGAGCTCTGCGACCGCGCCGGGATCACCGTGATCGAGGATTGCGCGCACACGATGGGCGCCCATTGGAACGGCACCCAGTCGGGCCGCTGGGGCCGGTTTGGCTGCTACTCCACCCAGACCTACAAGCACATGAATTCGGGTGAGGGTGGGTTCCTGATTTCCGACGATGCCGAGGCGATGGCCCGCGCCACGATCCTGTCTGGCAGCTACATGCTGTATGACCGGCACCGCGCCGCGCCGCCGCCGGAGGTGTTCGAGCGGGTGAAATATGAGACCCCGAATATCTCGGGCCGGATGGACAACCTGCGCGCCGCGATCCTGCGCCCACAATTGCGCCTTTTGTCGGAACAATGCGGCAAGTGGAACGCCCGTTACCGCGTGGTCGAGGCGGGCCTGCGCAATACCCCCGGTCTGACCCTGATCGACCGGCCCGAGGAGGAGGGCTTTGTCGCCTCGTCCTTCCAGTTCCTTTTGCGGGAGTGGTCCGAGGAGGCCATCGTCGAGGTCATCGCCCGCTGCGCCGGACGCGGGGTCGAGCTGAAATGGTTCGGATCGGCGGAACCGGTCGGCTTTACCTCGCGCTATGACAGCTGGCGCTATGCCCCGATCGAGCGGATGCCGAAATCCGATGCGATACTGAAATCCATCGTCGATATGCGCCTGCCGCTGACCTTCAGCCTTGACGACTGCGCGCTGATTGGCCGGATCATCCGCGACGAGGTGTCCACTGTCTGGCAGGCGGAGGCGGCGACCGGGTGACGCTGGAAGAGGTCGAAGAGGAGATCCGCGCAGCGCTGGCCCGGCTGGGTCACAGCGCGCCCGAGTTCCGGTTCGACCGCACCCCCTTTGGCGATGGCACCCCGCATGTCGAGGGCGACGGGCCGGAGTTCGACTGGGTCGTCTCCGAACGCGGGCAGGAATACGAACGTCGCCGGGTGGACGGGACCGAATTGCTGTTCATCGCGCTGGAGGGGATCACCCGGCGGATGGCGCAGGACGCAGAGCTGCGCAGTCGGACCAACCTGCCCCGAAGCACCGTGCAGCGCGCCATGGGCCGCCCTGTCCGCGACAACTACAGCCGCCAGACCTGGATGGAGGGGCAGGCCCGCCTGATGGGCCATCTTCGCCCCCATTGGGAGGCCCGGGTTCGCGCCCATAACGACGCGCTGTTGCGCCGGTTCCCCCTGACCCCGGACGAGGTGACCCATGCCCGGCGGCTTGATCTGTCGGAATTTGGGCTGGATTGACCCGCCGTTGCACCTGTGCCGCAGGAGGCCGGGTCCGGTTTTCCAGCCTTGTTCGCCGGGTGGGTGCAACCTAGGCTGGTGCCCGAGGGGCAGGGAGAGTTTGGCGTGATCCGCACGGTTCTGGCGGCGATGTCGCAGCGGTACATGGATGTCAGCCTGAAATCCGGGCCGGGATTGCGTGTGCGCATCCTGGAGCGCCCGGGCCTGTGGATGGAGGCGGCGGCGCTTGAGGCGCTTTCGGCCGACCTGCGCCGGGTCGCCTCGCGCACCCTAGCCGAAGGCGGGCTGACCTACGGGGTTTTCGCCGCCGACCGCGCCCGGATGGGCCAAAGCATCATCACCCTTGTCACCCGCGCCGATGGCACGCCCGTCGCCTTCAACGCGCTGGCCGTGATGGAGCTGGACACCCAGCCGCGCCCGACCGAGGTGCTGCACCTTGGCCTTGTCATGGTGGACCCCGACGAACGGTCCCGATCCCTCTCCTGGGTGCTTTACGGACTGACCTGTTTCCTGATCTTCTTTCGACGACAGTTCCGGCCGGTCTGGATTTCAAACGTCACCCAGGTGCCTGCCGTGGTTGGCATGGTGTCGGGGATGTTTTCGAACGTCTGGCCTGTGCCCGATGGCGGCCGCCGGACCCTGACCCACCTGATCCTTGCCCGCCGCATCATGGAGGGTCACCGCCATGTCTTCGGCGTCGGGCCAGAGGCCGGGTTTGACGAGGACCGGTTCGTGATCACCAATGCCTATACGGGTGGGTCGGATGACCTGAAAAAGACCTTTGATGATGCGCCCAAACACCGCGACGAGCGGTTCAACGCGTTCTGCGCCCAACAGCTTGATTACGACCGGGGCGATGACGTGATCCAGTTGGGACAAATGGATCTTGCCGCCATCGGTCGCTACCTGTCGCGCGAGGTTCCAAAGGGGCAGGTGCCCGGCCTGTTGATCACGGGCGGCATGGTGGCGCTGCGCCGGTTGATCCTGCCGCTTCTTTACTGGTCGGACAGTGGCCGGCAATGGGGCGTGTTGCGCCCGGCAAAGGACAGCTGAATGGAGTTCGACTACGCCGAAATGACCACCCGCAACATCGGGTTCGTCAGTGAAGAGGAACAGGCCCGCCTGCGCGGCGCGACGGTCTTTGTCTGCGGCACCGGCGGCATGGGCGGGGCCTGTATCCTTGCGCTGGCCCGGATCGGGGTTGGCCATCTGATCATCGCCGATCTGGACGACTTCGAAGTGTCGAACCTGAACCGGCAGGTGTTCTGTTTTTCCGACACGATCGGCCGCCACAAGGCAGAGGCCACGGCCGAGGTCTGCGCCCGCATCAACCCCGAGATGGAGGTCACGGTTCTGCATGGCGACTGGGCCGATGGGGTCGAGGATTGGGTGACGCGGGCCGATGTGGTGGTCAATGGAACCGATGATCTGGGGGCCTCGCTGCTGCTGTACCGCACCGCGCGCCGGCTGGGGAAATCGGTGATCGACGCCTATGCCTCGCCCTTGCCATCGGTCTATGTCACGGCCCCTGATGACCCCGCGCATGAGGACCGGATGGGCTATCCCACCGTCGGAACCGACTGGGACAAGCTGAGCGAGGATCAGCGCGCCACGGCCTTCCTGCGCGAGGCGGAATGGGTGGTGATCCATTCCTCGTCGCGCCGTTATATCGACATGGCGATGGTGGGCGATGTGGTGGCCGGGCGGCGCAGCCGCATGTCGTTCGCGCCGATGGTGATCACCACGGGGCAGCTGATGGTTTATGAGGTGGTGAACGCGGTCCTTGGCCGCCCGCGCGGGGCGGACAACCGGGGCTGGTTCTTCAACCCCTACCGGGCGCGGGTCGAACGGCCGCGGCCCGCGATCATCGCGGCGATGCTGCGCCCGCTGGTGCGCCGGTTCCTGAACGGGCTGACCGCCGAATGATCGCCGCCGCGCCCCATCTGACCGACCTGACCCTGTCGGTTCTGGCCCTTGTCGGGCTTGCCACCCTGCACGCTGTCCTGACCGGGCGCGACCCGGACGGGCCGCTGACCCGCCGCTTTCTGTTCGGGGTTCGGGTGCTGATGGTGCTGTTCGCGGGGCGGGCGCTGGCCGTTGTCACGGGCGGGGCCGGGTTCCGCTTTGTGATGATGATCGGCGCCTCGCTGGTGCCGCTGGCCGCGCTGGTGCTGACCGAAGGACTGCTGCGCCGCCATGCGCCCGCCAGCATCAAAAGTTTCGTCGGGCTGGGAACCGCGCTGTTCCTGATCCTGTCGGTCATGGGCAGTGGGCTGGTCGACCCGGCGCGGCTGTGGGGGCTGATCGCCTTTCAATTGGCGACCTTCGCGATGGTCGGCTGGATGGTCTGGCGCCGCGACCGGGCGGGACTGAGCGCGGCAGAGAACACCACGGTCGTGCGCCTGTCCCTGTCGCTTCTGGTGTTGGCCCCGCTGGCTGTGGCCGATTTCGCGATAATCCGGGCGGACTTGCCGGTGCAGGCCTCCCCAATCGGGGTGCTGGTTCTGTGCTGGCTGGCCATCGGGTTGGGGCAGGGGGGCGTTGGCCACCGGACGGCGCTGCGCGGTCTTCTGGTCGTTCTTGGCGCGGCCGGGGGCGCGGCGGTGTTGATCGCCTTCATGGCCGGGATGGACAGGGACGGCTGGATCATCACCCTGTCGCTGTCCCTCTCGGCGGCCCTTGCCGGCGCGGTCATCAACGAGGCGCGTAATCTGCGCGGCGCGGACCGGTCGGCCAGCCTGCTGCGGCATCTGGCAGAGGGGCCGGAGGATCCGGTTGCTTTCCTGCAGGGTCTTCAGGGTGACCCGATGGTTGACGGTGCGGCGCTGGTCGACGTGGATCAATTGGCCGATCTTGATGCCGGTGCGGTGGCCGCGCTGATGCGGACCCGCCCGGTTCTGCGCCGTGCCGACCCGCCCCCCGTCGCGGCAGAGCAGGCAGAGATCGTCGCCCATCTGTTCGCCCGCTTCGATGCCTCGCATATCCTGCTGGTCGGAACCGTGCCCCTGCGGCTGGTGGCGCTGAACCTGCCCAGCCTTGCCACCAGCCCACGGGCGGAACTGGAACTTGCCGCCGTGCAGCGCATGGCGATGCTGATCGGAAAGGGCGCCGATGCTGACTGACACGGTTCTGAAAACCGCGCTGGCCCGCGCGGCGCTGGCCCCGTCGGTGCACAACACCCAGCCCGCCCGCTGGCGGCGCGAGGGCGAGGCGTTGGTACTTGGCTGTGACCTTTCCGTGGGCCTGTCCGTGGGCGACCCAAACGGGATGGATGCGGGCCTGTCCTGCGGTGCGGCGGCAGAGGCGCTGGTGCTGGCCCTGTCGGCGCTGGGCATCGCGGCCGAGGTCGAAGACCTTTGGGCCGGGGATGACCGCACCACATGGCCTGGCCACCGGATCGCCGCCCAGCTGACCTTTGCGGGCGGAGAGGCGGACCCGTTGAACATCCAGCTGGAAAAGCGGTTCACCTTTCGCGGGGCATTTGCCGAGGGCAGGGTCAAAACCTTTGACCGCGCCGATACGGTCCTTTTGACCGAGGCGGCGGACAAGGGCTGGATCGCGGAGCGCAACGATTGGGCCAGCCTTGAGATCATGAAAGCCCGTCCCTTCCGGAAGGAGTTGCTACGCTGGATGCGCCTGTCGCCCAGCCACCCGCGCCACGATTTCGACGGGATGAACCGGGAGGCGATGCGGATGAGCGGGGCAGAGGCCCTTGGCGCACCCATCGCCCTTGGTCCGCTGTGGCCGGTGCTGCATCTCTTGGGCCTGACCAAAGGGCTGACGGCAGAGGCGGGCGCGACCCGATCGGCGCAGGTCATCGCCTGTTTCCACCGCCCGGCGGGCGAAAGCCCGGTCGCATCGGGCCGCGCCTATTTGCGGATGTGGTTGCAGGCGACGGCGCTGGGCTATGCAGGCTGGCCCATGGCGGCGCTGTCGGATCACCCGACCACGCGGGCAGAGGTTTGCGAAAGGGCCGGGATTGGGCCGGATCGGCGTTTGGTGCAGGTGATGCGGCTGGGCAAACCGGCGGGGGCGATGCCACCCCGGGCGCGCAGACCACTGGCCGAGGTTCTAATCCCCGGTTGAAAACCCGCCGAAACTGCCGCCCTGAAAGACAAGAGGGGCGCCGGTTCCATGATGGGCGCGCAGGACGTGGCCGATCAGGATCGTGTGATCGCCGCCTTCATGCTGCGCCTGCAGCCGGCATTCAAATGCGGCCAGCGCCTTGTCGACCAGCGGCAGGCCATTGTCGGACAGGGTCCAGTCCAGCCCGTCAAAGGCGTCGCCGGGCCGGGAGAACCCCGCCGCGATATCGCGCTGACTGGCGGTCAGGACGTTGATGGCAAATTTTTCGGCCCCCGCAAAGGCCGCGTAACGGCCCGAGGATTTCAGCGCCGACCACAATACCAGCGGCGGGT
Organism: Loktanella sp. IMCC34160; assembly: GCF_004145845.1. Lineage (GTDB taxonomy): Bacteria > Pseudomonadota > Alphaproteobacteria > Rhodobacterales > Rhodobacteraceae > SELP01. Next base: position 154,006 of record NZ_SELP01000002.1, read on the forward strand.
CGAGCGAGACCGAGGCGAAGCTGTTGATGGTCATCCCCACGGGGCCGTCCGGGCCGATCGTGGTCACCACGCACACCCCTGTCGCAAAGGCCCCTAGCGCGTGGCGGAAGGCAAGCGGTTCGCCCGCCGGGTCGAAGCTGTGGGTCATGGCGCTGTCCTGTTCGTGGCCGGGGCTGCCCCGGAATGGCATGTTCGCACAGATAGGGCAACGGTGTCGCCTGTCGACGGGGCGGATGATCGGGCTTGCCAGCCGCCCCCGGCCCGGACCATGCTGCGCGCAACATGCCAACCAAAAAGGGCCACGCCATGACGAACCTTGCTCCCGTTCCCAACGTCACCCATTGGCCCGAACGTGCCCAGCTTGCCGTCGCCTTTCGCTGGACCGCGCGGCTGAATTTCCACGAGGCGGTTGCCAACCATTTCAGCCTTGCGGTCAATGACGATGGCACAAAGTTCCTGATGAACCCGAACCAGCGGCATTTCGCGCGGATCAAGGCCTCGGACCTGCTGCTTCTGGACGCGAACGACCCGACCACGATGGACCAGCCCGACGCGCCGGACCCGACCGCCTGGGGGCTGCATGGGTCGATCCACCGGCTGGTGCCCCATGCCCGCTGCCTGATGCATGTCCATTCGATCCACGCCACCGTGCTGGCCTGCCTTGCCGACAGCACCCTGCCGCCGATCGACCAGAACACCGCCACCTTCTACAACCGCTATGTCGTCGACGAGGGCTTTGGCGGGCTGGCCTTCGAAGAGGAGGGAACCCGCTGCGCCGGGATGCTGTCGGACCCGAAGAAGAAGGTGATGATCATGGGCAACCACGGGGTGCTGGTGATCGGGGACTCGGTCGCCGATACCTTCAACCGGCTCTATTACTTCGAACGCGCGGCAGAGACCTATATCCGCGCCCTGCAAACCGGACAGCCCTTGCGGGTTCTGAGCCATGAGATCGCCGAAAAGACCGCGCAGGAACTGGACGATTACCCCGATCAGGCCGAGCGGCACCTGTCCGAACTGATGGCGATCCTTGACGATGAGGGATCGGACTACGCCCGCTAGCGCGGGAATGGGGGCAACGGGAACAGACCGGACCGGGGGGCGGTCAAGGCGGGGGCTGACCCCGGGGCCTAGGCCAGAACCTGTTCGATCTCCTGCTGCATCCGGCGCACCCCCGCATCCAGCTGCGTGATGAAGGCCCGCGCGGTCAGGGATTGCGTGGCATAGCCCGGCGTCAGGATCGACACGCTGTTGGTGATCTTCGGGCTGAACCGGCGGATGGCCAAGGTCTGTGGCGTCGCGCCCTGCAACAGGTGCCCGTAGGCCGAAATCATATCGCAGACCATATAGCACATGCCGGCGGCAACGAATTGCAGGCCGGGCAGAAAGGTCCGTAGTTCCAGCCGCTTGGTGAACTTGCACCCCATCCGGACAAAGGCGGCCTCGGTCTGGGTCGCGGTGGGGTGTTCGTCGAACAGCACCGCCATCGGTTTCCCGTCCAGATCGGCGGGGGTGATTTCGTCCCGATCGGCAAGCGGGTCATTGGCGGGCAAAACGCAGACGCAATCCAGTTCATAGTCGATCTGGTCGATGGACGAGCGCCGCGCCGGGGTTTCGGCAAAGCCGATGTCATATTGCTGCGAGGCGATCAGGTCCTCGATCACGTCAGACGACCGCATGATCAGCGCGACCTCCAAGTCGTCCTTGCCGCGCAGAAATTCGGTCAGAAGCCGGGGCATGAAGATGCCCGAGGCGGCGGGGTGGCAGGCGATGCGCAGCTTGCCTGCCTCAAGCGCCCGGATGCGGCTGACCGTGCGCTCGGTGCGCTCCAGCCGGTCAAGGATGCCGTTGCATTCCTCAAGGAAGAACCGGGCTTCTGGCGTAGGGCTCAGCTTGCCATGTTCACGGACGAACAGCTTGAACCCCAACTCCTCTTCCAGCGTGGCGATCATCGTGCTGACGGCGGGTTGGGTCCGCCCGACCGTGCGCGCCGCCTGACTGATCGAGCCCGAGCGCATGACCTCGCGGAAGGTGGTGATCTGGCGGATCGAAAGGTTCATCTATCCATAAATCCAATTTATGAAATCAGAGATATTTTTAAATTGATTTAATACGGCATGTCCAGCGATGCTTTGCCAAAGCGCGGGGATAACCCCGACGGAGGGACAATTGGACAGATTCGCAAAATACACGCTGACAGCGTTGATTTGCATCGTGGCACTTGGACAATTCGTTCAGGTGATCACACGCTATGTGCTGGAAATTCCGGTGATGGGGCTTGAGGAAACCATGCTCTATCCGACGCTCTGGCTGTATATCCTCGGGTCGGTCAACGCATCGCGGGAAAACACCCATATCCGGGCCAACGTGCTTGAGATCTTCATCAAGACCGACCGGGGGCACACGATCCTGGCCATCGTCGGAGAGATCATCAGCCTGACAGTCGGCCTGTGGCTGCTGAGCTGGGCCTGGGACTATACCCGCTACGCCTGGCGGGTCTGGCGCGAAAGCCCGACCCTTTACATCCCGACCTTCTATTCCGACATCGCGCTGCTTGTGGGCCTTGCGCTGATGATGATCTACACCGCCTGGCACCTGCTGCGCCATGTCCGGGCCCTGCGTGACGGAGCCCCGGCATGATCGAGATCGCGCTTCTGGCCATTGCCGTTCTGGTTATCACCCTGACGCTGGGCGTGCCGCTGCCCTACTGTTTCGGCGCCGCGCTGATGGTGATGTATTTCATCGGCGACGTGACGATGAAGGGCATGATGCTCTGGGGGATGCAGCAGATGGGCAACCCGGTGCTTCTGGCCATCCCGTTGTTCGTTCTTGCGGGCACAATCATGTCCGAAAGCGGGATCGCGGCCTCGCTTTTGCGGTTCGTCAATGCCTTCATCGGCCATATCCGCGGCGGTCTGGGCGTGGTGGCGGCGGTGTCCTGCGCGGTGATCGGGGCCATTTCCGGTTCGGGCCTGACCGGGATCGCGGCCATCGGCCCGCTTCTGATCCCCGAGATGGAAAAGCGCGGCTATCCCCGCGAATATGCAACCGCGCTGATTGCCAACTCGTCCATCCTTGGCCTGCTGATCCCGCCTTCGGTCACGATGATCGTCTACGGTTGGGTCACCGACACGTCGATCCTTGCCTGTTTCCTTGCCACGCTTGGGCCGGGCCTGCTGATCATGACCTCGTTCTCGGTCATCAATCTGTGGATGAGCCGCAAGTTCAACCTGATCCTCGACGACAAGCCGAGCTTCAGCGAGTTGTCGGGCGAGGTGGCCAAGCGCGGCATTCATGCCTTCCCGGCGCTGCTGATGCCTGTGATCATTCTGGGCGGCATCTATGGCGGGGTCATGACCCCGACCGAGGCCGCCGCCGTGGCCGTGATCTATGCCGTGCCGGTCGGGTTCCTGATCTACAAGGGGCTGAAGTGGCACAATTTCCTGTCCGCCGGGAAAGAAGCCGCGACCGCCGTCGGCGCAATCATGTTCATGATCCTCTTCTCGATGATCCTGTCCCAGATGTTCGTCTATGAAAGCATCCCGCAGCAACTGGTGCAGGGCATCTTCTCGATCACCGAGAACAAGGTGCTGTTGCTGATCATGATCAATATCCTGCTGTTCCTTGTGGGCATGGTCGTCAACGACGTGACCGCGATCATCCTGATTGCGCCGCTTCTCTTGCCGCTGATGCAGGCGATCGGGGTCAGCCCGGTGCAATTCGCCGCGATCATGGGCGTGAACACCGCGATGGGCGGGGTGACGCCGCCCTATGCCTCGATCCTCTATCTGGGCGCGCGGATTGGCAAGGTGAAGGTGACCAAGGTGATCCCGCCCGCGATGAAGCTGATCCTGTTCGGCTATGTCCCGGTTGTCTTCCTGACCTCGCTTTGGCCCGATCTCTCGCTCTACCTGCCGCGCCTGTTCGGCTATGACGTGGCCCCCTGATCCAAGACCTGAACAAAACCCCGTAACCATCTGACCAACTGGAGGAACCTCAAATGAAACATGCGATGCTTGCCACGGCAACAGCCGCCCTGATGGCCCTGGCCCCCCTGGCCCAGGCACAGGACCTGAAGATGAGCCACGTGCGCCCGCAGGACGCCACCATTGACGTGGAACTGCGCGCCTTTTCCGCAGCCGTAGCCGAAGCGACCGGCGGCGACGTGAATGTCGAAATCTTCCCGGCCTCGGCGCTGGGCGACTACACCACCGTGCAGGAACGGATCAGCGTTGGCGCCATCGACATGGCGACCCAGCCGGCCGCCACCGCGGCCGACCGCCGGATGCAAATCTCGTCCTTCCCCTATCTGGCCGGGAACTGGGATCAGGCCCGCGCGGTCTATGGCCCCGGCGGGGTCGTGCGTGAAACCATGGCTGGCCTTTACGGCGAACAGGACATCACCATGCTGGCCGCCTATCCGGTCTATTTCGGCGGGATTTCCCTGAACGTCGAAAACCCTAATGCCGGGTCGGTCGAACCGAACGGGATCAAGGTCCGCGTGCCGGGGATCAAAAGCTTTCAGCTGACCGGCGAAGCGCTGGGCTATATCCCCGCGCCGATCCCCTTCTCCGAAGCCTTCACCGCCGTGCAGACCGGTGTGGTTGACGGGGTGATCGGGTCGGGTGCGGAAGGCTACTATGCCTCTTTCCGCGACGTGACCAAGACCTACATCCCCGCCAACACCCACTTTGAAGTCTGGTACATGATCATTTCGAACGAAAGCCTTGCCGGGCTGTCCGAGGAAGATCAGGCCGCGCTTCTGGAACAGGCCGCCGCCTTCGAGGCGACCCGCTGGGATGTGGCCGAGGCCGATCAGGGCCGCAACGAACAGCGGCTGGTCGATGAACTGGGCGCGACCGTGGTTGCCCTGTCGGATGCCGAACTGGCCGCGATGGCCGAAAAGGTTCGCGCCGATGTCTGGCCCGCCGTGCTGGAAGACGTGGGCGTCGAATGGGGTCAGTCGATCCTGGATCAGGTCGCGGCTGCGGCCAACTGATTGCACAACCGCTGGGGCGGCCATCGCGCCGCCCCATGCACGACAACAAACGGGGCAGGGCATGGGAACCGATTACGTCATCATCGGAGGAGGGGTCGTCGGCCTCTCGGTCGCCTGGGGGCTGCTCAAGCGCGGCCACACGGTGACCGTTCTGGATGGCGACGATGGGTCGTTTCGGGCCAGCCGCGGGAACTTCGGTCTGGTCTGGGTTCAGTCCAAAGGGATGAAGCAGCCGCGCTATGCGCAATGGTCGCAGACCTCTGCCGCGGCATGGGCCGACTATGCCGCCGAATTGCAGGATGCCACCGGCCACGATCTGGGCCTTGAACAGCGCGGCGGCTATGACCTGCATTTTTCAGAAGAGACCCTGCAGGAGACCGTCGATCAATACGAGGTGTTGAAGGCCAAACTGGGCGGGGATTACCCCTACGAGGTTCTGGGCCACAACGCCCTGCGCAAGGAAGAACCGCATATCGGGCCAAAGGTCGTTGGCGCGATCCTGCATCATCAGGACGGTCACGCGAACCCGCTGCGCCTGTTGCTGGCGCTGGCCGACGATGTGCGGCGCATGGGTGGGCGGGTGCTGACCGGCAAGACCGTCACCGATGTCTCGAAACCGGATGGGTTCCGCGTGACCTGTGCCGATGGGACGATCGTCGAAGGCGGCAAGGTGGTTCTGTCCGCGGGGCTGGGCGCGATGCAGCTGGGTCCCAAACTGGGCTTCAGGGCGCCAATCCGGCCGCAGCGCGGGCAGGTCTTGATCACCGAAAAACTGCCCAAGATCATCAATCGCCCTTCGCTCATTGCCCGTCAAGTCGACGAGGGCGGCATCCAGATCGGCGCAACCAATGAAGAGGTCGGACTGGACGACAGCGTGACCCAGACGGGGTTGTCTGGCCTCGCCGCCGAAGCGATTGCAGCCTATCCGATCCTTGGTCGCGCCCAACTGGTCCGCAGCTGGGGTGCGCTGCGGGTTCTGTCGCCCGATGGCCTGCCGATCTATCAGCAAAGCGCCGAGATGCCGGGGGCCTATCTTGTCACCTGTCACAGCGGCATCACCCTGTCGGCGGCTCACGCCCGGCTTTTGCCTGACTGGCTGGACGGCACCGCCGCCGCCCCGGATCTGGAGGTCTTCAGTGAAGCCCGCTTTTCATGAAATCGACCCCGCGCCGGTGCGGGTCGCCGTCCGTTTCGACGGGCAGGAGTTGTTGCTGCCCGAAGGCGCGAACCTTGCCGCGTCGCTTTTGGCGGCTGGGATCGTGTCCTTGCGGGACACGCCGGTCAGCGGGGCGCCCCGCGCACCCTTTTGCATGATGGGCACCTGTTTCGATTGCCTTGTGCAGATCGACGGTGTGACCCGGCAGGCCTGCATGACCGAGGTCGCCGAAGGGATGGAAATTACCCGCCCGACACGGGAGGCGGCGGATGATTGACTTGGCGATCATCGGGGCCGGTCCTGCCGGCATGGCCGCCGCGGCCGAGGCGGCGGGCAGGGGCCTGTCGGTCTGCGTGCTGGATGAACAGGCGCGGCCCGGGGGCCAGATCTATCGCGATGTTGACCGGGCGGCGGGGACGCTCGGCGCGATCCTTGGTCCGGACTATGCCCATGGGGCGACCCTGAGCGGGGCGCTGCGCGACAGCGCCGCCCGGCATGTGACCGGTGCCGTGGTTTGGGCCATCGAGACGGATGACGCGGGGTTCACCGTGAACTACACCCGCGACGGGGCGTCGGCGCAGATCCGGGCCGGGCGCATCCTGCTGGCGACCGGGGCGCTGGAACGGCCCATGCCGCTGCCGGGCTGGACCCTGCCGGGGGTGATGACCGCCGGGGCGGCGCAGATCCTGCTGAAGCAATCGGGGATCGTGGCGGACCGGGCGGTGCTGGTCGGTTCCGGCCCGCTTTTGTACCTGATCGCGGCGCAGATGGTGCGGGCGGGCACCCCGCCGCTGGCGCTGGTCGAAACCCCGGCGCGGGGCGATTTCGCGGGTGCGCTGCGGCATCTGGGGGGCGCCTTGCGCGGCTGGCGATACCTGATGAAGGGCGCGGGCCTTCTGGCCGCGATCCGGCGGGCGGGCGTGCCCCGTTATCGCGCCGCGACTGAGATTTACATCGAAGGCATGGACCGGGCCACGGCGGTCCGGTTCCGCGCCGGCGGGCAGGACCATCGGATCGGCTGCGACACGGTCCTGCTGCATCAGGGCGTTGTGCCAAACACACAGGCCGCGCGGTCCATCGGCGTGCCGCATCTGTGGGACGATCAGCAACGCTGCTTTTCGCCGGTCGTCGATACATGGGGCGGAACCGCGGTGCCGGGCGTCTTTCTTGCGGGGGACGGGGCCGGGATCGGCGGCGCGAAACTGGCCGAGGTCGCGGGCCGGATCACGGCGCTGGCCATCGCGGCCGAGGCCGGGTGGATCACCCCGGCAGAGCGGGACCGCGACGCCGCGCCCTTGATGGCCGCGCGCCGGGCCGAAGGGGCGGTGCGCCCCTTCCTGGATGCGGCCTATCCGCCCGCAGCCGCGCCGATTGCCGATGACACCATCGTTTGCCGGTGCGAGGAGGTTACCGCCGGGGCGATCCGTGGCTATGCCAAGTTGGGCTGCACCGGCCCTAATCAGGCCAAGGCCTTCGGCCGGGCTGGGATGGGTCCCTGTCAGGGCCGATATTGCGGGCTGACGGTTACCGCGCTTTTAGCCGAGGCGACGGGGCAGACCGAGGACGAGACCGGATACTACCGCATCCGGCCGCCCCTCAAGCCCGTGACGCTGGCCGAACTGGCGGCAATGGATGCCCCGCACAAGGACGCGGCAGAATAGGAGTTTCGCGATGATCGAACGGATCGACACGGGCGAACGGATGAGCAAGATCGTCAAGCACAATGGCGTCGCCTACCTGTGCGGGCAGGTCGGGGCAGGCGACAACGTGGCTGAACAAACCCGCGATTGCCTGTCCAGGGTCGAGGCACTGCTGGCGCGGGCCGGGTCTGGCCCGGACCGGATGTTGCAAGCCATCGTCTGGCTGGCTGACATGGCCGATTTCGCCGAGATGAATGCGGTTTGGGACGCATGGGTGCCGGCAGGCCACGCCCCGGCGCGCGCCTGCGGCGAGGCGAAGCTGGCCCGCCCCGAGTTGAAGGTCGAGATCATCGTCACCGCCGCCTATGACGGCTAGACCGCCCGCCCGTGGTAATCCGGGCAGGCGCGCGTTGGCCTAGAGCACCTCTTCGAACAGCGCCCGGACGTTCGCTTCGGTGAGGGTGACGGGGTTTCCGCCGCAGCTTGGGTCGGACAGCGCCCCTTTGACCAGCCGGTCCATGTCCGGGTCGGTTACCCCAAGGTCCGACATCCGTTTCGGGATACCGAGGCTGTCGTTGAACCGGTCCACGAAGGCGCAGAACCCGTCAAAGCCGCCGTCGACTCCCAGATAGCCCGCGACCGCGTCGAACCGGCCCCGGATCGCATCCGCGTTCAGCCGCAGAACCGCGGGCATGCAGACGGCGTTGGTGGTGCCGTGGTGGGTGTGGTGCATGGCGCCGATGGGGTGGGACAGCGCGTGGATCGCGCCGAGACCCTTCTGGAAGGCCGTGGCCCCCATCATCGCCGCAGACATCATATTGGCGCGGGCCTCGAGGTCGGTGGGGGTGGCATAGGCGCGGGGCAGATTGTCGATCACCAGCCGCATCCCTTCCACCGCGATCCCCTGGCTCATCGGGTGGTAATGCGGGCTGGAGAACGCCTCGACGCAATGGGCGAAGGCGTCCAGCCCGGTGCCCGCGGTGATGAAGGCGGGCATGCCCACGGTCAGTTCCGGGTCGGCGATGACGACCGAGGGCAGGACCTTGGGGTGGAAGATGATCTTCTTCTCGGCGGTTTCCGAATTGGTCAGCACGCTGGCGCGCCCGACCTCGGACCCGGTCCCGGCAGTGGTCGGCACGGCGACGTTGGGATAGATTGCGCCAGCGTCCGCGCGGGTCCACCAATCGCCGATATCTTCGAAGTCCCAGACCGGGCGGGTCTGACCGGCCATGAAGGCGATCATCTTGCCAAGATCAAGGCCCGACCCGCCGCCAAAGGCGACCACGCCATCGTGGCCACCGTCGCGGAAGGCCGCGACCCCGGCGGCAAGGTTCTTTTCATTGGGGTTGGGGTCCACATCGGCAAAAAGCGCCCGGCCCATACCCGCGCCCTCCAGCACGTCAAGCGCGGTCTGGGTGACGGGCAGGGCGGCCAGCCCCCGGTCGGTGACCAGAAGCGGGCGGCTGATCCCGGCGGCCTTGCAGGCCTCGGCCAATTCCTTGATCCGGCCCGCGCCAAAGCGGATCGCGGTGGGGTAAGACCAATTCGCGGTTGGGCTCATGTCGTGACTTTCTTCAGATGATAGGATTTCGGACGGGTCAGGTTCTGGTAGCCGATGACGGACAATCCGCCGCCCCGGCCGGTGTTCTTGCAGCCGGTCCAGCACAGGCCCGGATCAAGGTAGTCGGCCCGGTTCATGAATACGGTGCCGGTCTCAACCCGGTCGCCGACGCGCATCGCCCGCTCCAGATCGGACGTCCAGAGGCTGGCGGTCAGGCCGAATTCGCTGTCGTTCATCAGGGCGACGGCCTCGTCGTCCGAGGACACCTTCATGATGCCGACGACCGGTCCAAAGCTTTCGTCGCGCATGACCCGCATGTCGTGGGTGACATTGGTCAGGATCTGCGGGGTCAGATAGGCCCCGCCGTCGTCTTCGGCGAAGGTGGGGATATGGGCCACGGCGCCATCGGCCACGGCCTCGGCGATCTGGGCGCGGACCTCGGCGGCAAAGCGGGTGTTGGCCATCGGGCCGATGGTGGTGTCGGGGTCCAGCGGGTTGCCCAGCCTGTAGCCCTTCACCAGCGCCACGGCCTTGTCGACGAAGGCGTCATACAGGCTTTCGTGCACATAGATCCGTTCGATCCCGCAGCAGCACTGCCCGGCGTTATACATGGCCGCGTCGACCAGCGTGTCCACGGCGGCGTCCAGATCGGCATCGTCCATGACATAGCCCGGATCCTTGCCGCCCAGTTCGGTGCCGACCCCAGTGAAGGTGCCCGCCGCCGCCCGTTCCATCGCGGCCCCACCGCCGACGGACCCGGTGAAGTTGACGAAGTCGAACGCCCGGTCCGCGATCAGCGCGGAGGTGGTGTCATGGTCAAGGAAGACGTTCTGGAAGACGTCCTCGGGCACCCCCGCAGACTGGAAGGCGCGGGCCATGCGTTCGCCCACCAGAAGGGTCTGGGTCGCGTGTTTCAAAACCACCGTATTGCCCGCGATCAGGGCCGGGGCGACCGTGTTGATCGCGGTCATATAGGGATAGTTCCAGGGGGCCACGACAAGAACGACCCCATGCGGCACCCGGCGGATATAGCGCTTGAAGGTCGCGTCTTCGCCCACCTCGATATCGGCCAGCGCGGTTTCCGCGATCTCGGCCATATAAGTGGCCCGTTCGTTGAAGCCACCGAATTCGCCGCCATAGCGGACCGGGCGGCCCATCATATGCGCCAGTTCGGGGACGATCTCGTCGTTCATCGCGCCCACGGCGGCAACCCCGGCCAGAACCAGCGCGATCCGCTCGGTCAGAGGGCGGGCGGCCCAATCGGCCTGTGCGGCGCGGGCGCGGTCGGCGGCGGCGCGTGCCTGATCCGGGGACAGGCTGTCCCGTTCGGCATAGACCGATCCGTCGATCGGAGAGATACAGCGAAGCGTTGTCATGCTTTTTCAAGCCCTCTGGCAATTTCGTAGTCGGTGACCACGCGGTTGAACTCTTCCAGCTCCCATTCAGCGGCGCGGGTGTAATGGGTGATCACGGCCTCGCCAAAAGCCTCTTTCAGCATCTCGGATCCCATCATCGCATCGCGCGCGTCGCGCAGGGTCAGGGGGATGCGGGCCGCCGCGCCGTCTTCATAGGCATCGCCCTTGAAGGGGGCGGGCAGGGGCAGCTTCTCCTCGATTCCTTTCAAGCCCGCGGCCAGCATGGCGGCCTGTGCCAGATAGGGGTTCATATCCGCCCCCGGCACCCGGCATTCCACGCGCACGCCCTTTGTCCCGTCGCCGCACAGGCGGAAGGCCGCGGTGCGGTTGTCCACCGACCAGACCACCTGCGTCGGGGCGAAGGTGCCCTTGGCGAAGCGCTTGTAGCTGTTGACATAGGGGGCCATGAAATAGGTGTAATCGGCCGCGTATTTCAGCAGGCCCGCCATGTAGTGGTCCATCAGTTCGGACTTGGCAAGCGGGCGGTCGGGGTCGTGAAAGGCGTTCTTGCCATCCGACCAGAGCGACTGGTGCACATGGGCGGCGCTGCCGACGCGGTCATGGTGCCACTTGGGCAGGAAGGAGGCCGCCGCGCCGTTCAGATGCGCGATTTCCTTGATCCCATGCTTGGCGATGGTGTGATGGTCGGCGGTGGCCAGCGCATCGGCGTATTTGATGTTCAGCTCTTCCTGACCCGCCTCGGCCTCGCCCTTGGACCCCTCGACCGGGATGCCCATGGCCCGCAAGTGATTGCGGATCGGGCGCATGATCGGCTCTTCCTTGGAGGTCTGGAAGATGTGGTAATCCTCGTTGTAGTTCGAAATCGGCTGCAGCTTGAACCCGTTCCGGGCGATCTCGTCATGGGTGCCCTGAAAAAGGAAAAACTCCAGCTCGGTCGCCATGATCGGGTCGAACCCCATGGCGCGGGCGCGGGCGACCTGACGTTTCAGCATCTCGCGCGGGGAATGGGGAACCGGGGCGTGGCTGTGGTGGTCCTGCACGTCGCAAAGGCACAGGGCGGTCCCGTCCAGCCAGGGCACCGGACGCAGGGTCGACAGGTCGGGCTTCATCACATAGTCGCCATAGCCGCCCCGCCAGCTGGTCGAGGCATAGCCATCCGGCGTGGCCATCGCCAGATCGGTCGCCAGCAGGTAGTTGCAGCAATGGGTTTCATCCTCGGCCATCTCCAGAAAAGCCTCGGCATGGAACCGTTTGCCCATCAGGCGGCCTTGCATGTCCACGATGCAGGTCAGGACCGTGTCGATCCGGCCTGCGGCGATCTGTGTCTTAAGCTCGTCAAAGGTCATCTGTCACCGGTTCGGGTTGGGGCCGGGACAGGCAGACCCGGCAAATGGAATCAGTCGTCCCGCCGCGCGGGCCCTGTCAAAGCTTCTGCCGAGTTTCCGGATTTGACCAGCCTTCTTGACCGGATTTGCCCGAATTTGGGGGTGGTTTGCGTGTTTTTGCCCGAATGGGGTCGGAAGACTTGTGATGAGCGGCCGAAAACGGGTGCAGTTTGCCCGACCTGTCGTGCCTCCTTTGCGCCTTTGACAAGACGGGGCCGGAATGGCACTTCGGCACTCCAGATGCAGGATGACACGACCCGATGACCGGACCAACCCAGACCAGACCGATGGACAGGGCCGCCGTGACCCGCGCGGCGCGGCTGTCGGTTGCGCCGATGATGGACTGGACGGACCGCCATTGCCGCTATCTGCATCGGCTATTGTCGCGCAACGCGCTTCTTTACACCGAGATGGTGACGGCCCCGGCGATCCTGCATGGCGACCGGGACCGGCTGTTGGCCTATGATCCGGCGGAACACCCTGTGGCCCTGCAACTTGGCGGGTCCGATCCGGCAGAGCTTGCCGCGGCGGTGCAGGTCGCCAACGCCTACGGCTATGACGAGATCAACCTGAACGTCGGCTGCCCGTCGGACCGGGTGCAGTCCGGGGCCTTTGGCGCGGTGCTGATGAAATCGCCCGACCTTGTGGCCGACTGCGTCCGCGCCATGCAGGACGTGGCCGGGGCGGAGGTCACGGTGAAATGCCGGATCGGGGTCGATGAACAAAACCCCGAGGCGGTTCTGCCCGACTTCATCGAGAAGGTGGCCGCTGCGGGCTGTCGCCGGTTTGCAATCCACGCCCGCAAAGCCTGGCTGGAAGGGCTTAGCCCGAAAGAGAACCGGGACATCCCGCCGCTGGACTATGATCTGGTTCTGCGGATGCGGGCGCGGTTCCCCGATTTGCACCTGTCGGTGAACGGCGGCATCACATCGCTGGATCAGGCCGAGGAATTTCTGGACGCCGGGATGGATGGGGTCATGGTCGGGCGCGCGGCCTATCACCAGCCCTTCGACATTCTGGGCGCGGCGGACGCGCGGATCTGGGGGGACGGCGGGGCAGGGCGGACAGCCGAACAGGCCGCCCGCGACATGCTGCCCTATATCGAGGCGCATCTGTCGGCTGGCGGGCGGCTGAACCAGATCACAAGGCATATGCTGGGGCTGTTCGCCGGACGTCCGGGCGCGCGCGGCTGGCGGCGGCACCTGTCAGAAAACGCCCATCGGGACGGGGCCGGGCCCGAGGTGGTCGAGGCGGCGCTCGGTTTTGTCGAAATCTGACGCGGATCGAAGGGTCTTCGCCATTCTCTTGGAAAACAGCGAAGGGCGACTTTGAGCCCAAGTTTGACGTTTAGCAGGAGGCCCATCGGCGGACCGCGGGATGGCGATCAACGCCGGTGCTTTGCGCTTTATCTCTGCCACGCTCGCGCTCCGCATGAGCGATGCACCCAGTCCCGCAAAATCGCCAGCCCCGTGGGCGGTCTGGCGATGGGCCGGCACCTTCGGTGCTATTCGGCCCGGGCCAATGAATGGCCGTTTCGTCCTGCAAAGCGGAGGTTTGCCGGTTCGGGGCTTTGCATGGAGGGCCGCGAGAAAGGCCACCCCAGAAAAGAAAACGGGACCCGAAGGCCCCGTTTCCAAAGATCAGGACTACCGGAGGATTACTCCTCGGCGGCTTCTTCCTCAGCCTCTTCGCTCTCGTCGTTTTCTGCCGAACGCAGGCCCGACGGGGCGGAAATGTTGGCGATCACGAAGTTCCGGTCGATGGTCGGCTTGGCGCCGCTCGGCAGGGTCACGTCGTTGATGTGGATCACGTCGCCAACCTGCAGACCGGTCAGGTCGACAGTCACCGATTCCGGAATGTCGCCGGCCAGAACGTTCAGTTCCACCTCGGGACGAACGACGGTCAGAACGCCGCCCTTCTTGATGCCCGGAGCGGCCTTTTCGTTTTCGAACTCGACATGCACGAAGATGTTCACGCGGCTGGTGCGCTTCAGGCGCATCAGGTCGACGTGGGTCGGCAGGTCTTTGACGACATCGCGCTGCACGCCGCGGCAGATGACGCGGACGTCATCGTGGCCATCAACCTTCAGGTTGAACAGGGTCGACAGGAAGCGACCGGCCTTGAGCTGCTTGAGCAGAGCGTTGAAAGGGATGTTGATCGGAAGCGGATCAGCGCCGCCACCGTATACAATGCCTGGTACGTCGCCGTTACGGCGAGCTTGACGAGCGGCCCCCTTGCCTGTCCCCGTCCGTACCGTGGCGTTCAGATCAGGGATCTCACGAGCCATGGTTTTCTCCATTGGGTTATGGGCCGCCCTCCAAGGGTGTGCGACCCGGTAGAAGCCGCGCGTATAAGGCCGATTCCCCGGTTTGGGAAGGGCAAATGTTGCCGCGCGAAACCGAATGTGACTTGCCAAGGGGCTGTTTCCCGCCCAAGTCTCCGGCCATGTCTGTTGTGAGCGCTATCAGCCTGTCCCGTCGCCCCTCTGCCGCCTTTGCGGCGGTGGGGTTGTTCTGGGGTACATTCGCCGCCTATGTGCCGGTGATCAAGGCCCGTCTTGGGGTCGATGACGCGGTGTTCGGCCTGCTTTTGCTGGGGTCCGCGGTGGGGCTGGTTACCGCCATGTGGCTGGCGCCGCGGGCCGACCGGATCTTTGGCGCGCGCGGAATGCAGGTGGCGGCGGCCCTTTTTGCGGGGGCGGTGCTGCTGCCGGGGATGGCGACGGTGGGGATGGCGTTTGCCCTTGCGATGGTCGCGGTGGGCATGGCCTCTGGCCTGTTGGATGTGATCATGAATGCCCGTGTTGCCGACCTTGAAGCGCGGCACAGCCGGGCGCTGATGAACGCCAACCACGGGATGTTTTCGCTGGCCTATGGCCTGTCCGCGCTGCTGTCCGGTGCCTTCCGCGAGGCGGGCTGGCCGCCCGAGCAGGCCTTTGCCGCGCTTGCCCTGGGGATCGTCGCGCTGGCCCTGATCCTGCGGATGGACCGCGACACCCTGTCCGAAGAAGAGGCCAGCCATACCGGGGCTTTCCCGTTCTGGCCCGTCTTCCTGTGTGGGGCTGTGGTGTTCGTGGCCTTCACCTCGGAGGCCACGGTCGAGGCCTGGTCGGCGCTGCACGTGGAACGGACCCTTGGCGGCGGCGCGGCCGAAGGCGCGCTTGGCCCGGCCACGCTGGGGCTGACCATGGCGGTGGGGCGGTTCGGAGGGCAGGCCCTGTCGGAACGGTTTTCGGAACTGACCGTGATCGTCGTGGCCGCGCTGATGGCGGCAACCGGGGCGGTGATTGTCGCTGTCGCGCCCACGCCTGTCGTGGCCTATGCGGGATTTGGTGTGCTTGGGCTGGGGGTATCGGTGATCGGGCCGGTGGGGCTGGCACTTGCGGGCAAGGCCGTGGCGGCGCGGCACCGGACCGACGCGATTGCCCGCGCGGCGGTGATGGGATTTTCCGGGTTCTTCGTGGCGCCAATCCTGATGGGCACACTCAGCCAGCTGTTCGGGCTGCGGGTGGCCTTCGGCAGCGTTGCGATCCTGATGCTGACGGCGATCCCGCTTGCGCTTGCCGTGCGGCGGCGGGGCAAGGGGGTGGTGGGTTAAGACCCACCTTACGTTAGGGGCTCTGCCCCTTTGGCCCTACCGGGCCAATCACCCCGGGATATTTATTGACCCAAAGAAGGGGGCTGGGCTCAGCCTTCAATGTTCTTCGGGTTCGAAATATCCTCTGGGGGCCATGAGTTTGCAGGTGGGGGGCGAAGCGCCCCCCGGGTAAGGTGGGTCTCGACCCACCGCCCCCTAGGCTTGCCAACGTCCTTCGAAATCCTCGGGCACCAGAACCACGTCGCGGTCCAGCGTCCTCACGTCCCGGCGGCCGCACAGGGCCATGGAAATATCCAGTTCCTTCTGGATCACCTCCAGCGCCTTGGTCACGCCCGCCTCGCCCATGGCGCCCAGCCCGTAGATGTAGGACCGCCCGATCATCGTGCCCTTGGCCCCCAGCGCCAGCGCCTTCAGCACGTCCTGCCCGGATCGGATGCCACTGTCGAGCCAGACCTCGGTCTGATCCCCCACCGCCCGGACGATCGAGGGCAGCACCCGGATCGACGACAGCGCCCCGTCGAGTTGCCGACCGCCGTGGTTTGAAACGATGATTGCATCCGCCCCGATCTCGACCGCCTTTCGGGCATCCTCGACGTCCAGAACGCCCTTAAGGATCACCTTGCCGCCCCATTTTTCCTTGAGCCGGGCAATCATGGACCAGTCAAGCTTGGGTTCGAACTGTTCCGCCGTCCAGACCGCCAGCGACCGCATGTCGGACGCGCTTTTGGCGTGGCCGATGATATTGCGGAAGCTGCGCCGCTTGGTGCCCAGCATGCCCAACCCCCAGCGCCAGCGCATCGACAGGTCCAGCAGGGTCGCGGGGGTCAGTTTCGGCGGCGCAGAGAGGCCGTTTTTCAGATCCTTGTGCCGCTGACCCAGAATTTGCAGGTCCAGCGTGATGACCAGTGCCGAGACACCCGCCTTCTTGGCGCGTGCGATGATGTTGTCGACGAAATCCTCGTCCTGCATCACGTAA
Source organism: Loktanella sp. IMCC34160 (assembly GCF_004145845.1). Classification (GTDB taxonomy): domain Bacteria; phylum Pseudomonadota; class Alphaproteobacteria; order Rhodobacterales; family Rhodobacteraceae; genus SELP01. The sequence continues at coordinate 170,696 of NZ_SELP01000002.1, forward strand.
AGCTGGAACCAGAACGGCGCTTTCGTGTGTTCGCGCACGTCCTCGATCGAGCAGATCGACATGGTGGACAGGGTGTAGGGCACCCCGAATTTCTCGGCCGCGCGGGCGGCCTTTATCTCTCCGTCCGCGCATTGCATCCCGAGCATCCCCACCGGGGCGAGCGAGACAGGCATCGACACATCCTGCCCGATCATGGTCGCGGCGGTCGTCCGGTTCGACATATCGACCGCCACCCGCTGCCGCAGCCGGATCTGTTCGAAATCAGAGGTGTTTTCCCGGAACGTCTGTTCGGTCCAGCTGCCCGATTCCGCGTAGTCGTAGAACATCTTCGGGGCCCGCCGTTTGTGCAGGCGTTTGAGGTCGTCGATACAGGTAATCACGGGCATGGGCGCGTTTCCTTGAAATTGGTAAAAATAAATTACCAAAATAGGCGATGTGGCTCAAGTGACATTTTGTCTCTTGTCTTGCCGGGGGCGCGGGTGTGCAAAGGTCGCAACCGCAACCGGAGGGCCTGATGTGTCCATCATACTGATCGGCCTTCTTGCCAGCCTGGGTGCAGGCATGATGACGGCACTGGGCGCGCTTCCGGTTCTGTTTGGCAGGGCCATGTCGCGCCGGTCGGGCGACATGCTCTTGGGTTTTGCCGCCGGGGTGATGCTGTCGGCCTCTTACTTCTCTCTCATCCTGCCGGGGCTTGGCGCGGCGGAAGGGCTTTATGGATCGGTCGCGGTGGCGGCCGGGATCGCGGCGATTGGCATCGCGCTGGGGGCGGCGGCGGTTGCGGCGCTGAACCACGCGCTGCCGCATGAGCATTTTCAAACCGGGCCGGAAGGGTCGGATCCGCATGGGCTTGCACGGATCTGGCTGTTCGTGATCGCAATCACCATCCACAACTTTCCCGAAGGCATGGCCGTGGGCATCGGGTTTGGCGGCGGCGATCTGTCGAACGGTTTTTCGCTGGCCACCGGGATCGGGCTTCAGAATGCGCCTGAAGGGCTGGCGGTTGCCGTGGCGCTGATGTCCCAAGGCTATGGCCGGGGCCGGGCCTTTACCATCGCCGCGCTGACCGGTCTGATCGAACCCTTGGGCGGGCTTCTGGGGGTCTGGCTGATCCATGTGTCGGTGCACATTCTGCCGATCGGGCTGACCTTCGCAGCCGGTGCGATGCTTTACATTATCAGCCATGAGATCATCCCGGAAACCCACCGCAAGGGAAATCAGGAACGGGCAACCGCCGGGTTTATCGTGGGGCTGATCCTGATGATGGTTCTGGATGTGACACTGGGCTGATCGCCGCCGGTGCCGGTTGCCTGTTTCGGCGCCCCGGGCGATACTGCCCGACATCCCTCTTCTGGCGAGTCTCATGCGGTTAACTTCGGTTCTGGTTCTCCTTGCGGCAATTGCCGTCTCTGCCGCCCCCGTTTGGGCCGATGCCCCGGGCCGGTCGCTGCGACCGGTGGCCCGCCCGCTGACCGCCCCTGCCGATCCAACCCTGCCCGAGGCCCGCGCCGAGCGGGCGATCGTGGCGCTGTCGCCGCTTGCCGTGGCCCGGTCGTATCGTCCGGCCCGCCGCCCAACCGCGATAGAGCGCCGGGCCGAGGAGGCGCGTCTGGCCAGGCTGCGCGGACAGGTCTGCGGTGATCCGGACATTCAGGGCGAAGAGATCGGCACGGTCAGCGGCGCCGGGGCCTGCGGGGTAGAGGGCGCGGTTCGGGTCCGGTCCATCCTTGGCGTCCGGCTGAGCCAGCGCGCGGTGATGGATTGCACCACGGCGCGCGCGCTGAAGACATGGGTGGCGCGTGGCGCGATCCCGGCGGTCGGGAACGAAGGCGGCGGCATCGCGCAGTTGCAGGTCATGGGCCATTATGCCTGCCGGGGCCGGAACAATCAGCAGGGCGCGCGCCTGTCGGAACACGCCTTTGGCCGGGCGGTGGATGTGGGCGGCATGACCCTGCGGGACGGATCACAAATCTCGGTCCTGCGGGGCTGGGGCACAGGGGATGACGGGGCGCAACTGCGGCAGATGCACCGCGCGGCCTGCGGCACCTTCGGCACCGTGCTGGGACCAGAGGCGAATGCCTATCACCGGGACCATTTCCATTTTGACACGGCACGATATCGCAGCGGAAGCTATTGCAGGTGAGCGGGCACACAGAGGCCCTGACAGAGTTTGCGCCGGGCCTATGGCTGGCCGCGGGGCCCGTGGTGGACGGCGCGATGGGGTTCCGCTTTCCGACCCGCATGGCCGTCCTGTCGCTGCTGGACGGTGGGCTGCTGGTCTGGTCGCCGGTGGCCCTGACGCCCGGACTACGACAGGCGGTCGATGCGATTGGCCCTGTTCGCCAGATCGTTGCACCGAACGGGCTGCATTTCATGTTCCTTGGCGACTGGGCGGATGCCTATCCAGAGGCGGCAGTGATCGTTGCGCCCGGCGTCCGGGGCAAGGTGCCAGACCTTCGTGCCGCGACGGAGTTTGGCGCCGAGGCGCCAGAGGGGTGGGCCGGGGCAATCGACCATGTGCTGATCGAGACGAAGATCATGACCGAGGCGGTCCTGTTTCAGCGGCACAGCGGCACGGTTCTGTTTACCGATCTGCTGCAACAGCATCGACCGGGGTGGTTCCGGGGATGGCGGGGATTGGTTGCCCGGCTGGACGGGATGGTTGGGGCAGCGCCCGCCGTGCCGAGAAAATTTCGGGTGGCGTTGCGCGACCGGGCGGCCGCGCGGAATGCGGTGCGCCAGATCCTGAACTGGCGCACAAAGCGGGTCGTGATGGCGCATGGCGCACCTGTCACCCGGGACGCCCCCGCCTTTCTGGCCCGTGCCTTCCGCTGGCTGCGTCCCTAGCGCAGGCGCGGCGCGGGGCCTAGCGGGAAGGGACCAAGGCTCATCCTGCCGTTCTGAAAGATCAGGGGCAGGGTCACGGTTGGCCCGCCATTGGCCATGCTGCGGCCCATGTTGACCCACGTTGGGGCGACGCCGGGGTCGATCGCCCCTGCCGCGACGGCAAGGTCGATCATCCGTTCCCAGCCCGTCGCGCCAATCTCGATCCGCCCGTCGGGGGTGCCATCCGGGGCGATGGTCAGGTCACCCGTCGCGGCCAGCGTCATATCGGCCCAGACGATCCGCGCATCCCGCAGGGTGATCGCCTGAAGCGCCGGTGCCGGACCTGACCCAAGGTGCCGGTCCAGCGGGCGGTCAAGGGTCAGGGCGCTGTCGGCCCGGACCATGGCCACGGTGCCGGGCAGAGTGCCCTCTGGGTCGATCAGGGCCTTGACCGTCTCCGGCAGGGCGATGGCCTCCAGATCTGTGAACAGGTCATAGGTCGCGCCATCCTCTGCCGGGGTCGGGCGCAGGGCGGCAAGGCCGCGTGCGGCGGCCAGCGCGGTCCCATCGGGCAGCGCCAGACGGATCGGCCCGGTTTCTGCGGTCAGCGCGGTCAGGGGCAGATCGGTTGACAGATCAACCGACCCGCTGGCCCGCAGCCCGTCCGAGGTGACAGTGATCGACTGTCCGGGGGCGAGCGTGATCACCTGTTCGGGCGCGAAGGCGGCAATGACGTGATTGGGCCGGTAGGACAGGGCCAGGACCTGCACCCAGGGCGCGGACCAGCCTGCACCAGTGGTTGGATCGGCAATGGTGAAATCGGTCAGCGTGGTGTCGAACCGGCTTGGAAACCCGCGCGTGGTCAGGCCGGCATATTGCACAGTCAGCCCCTCGGCGGTCATCCCGTCCAGCGCGGTCTGCGCGCCGCCGCGGATCTGATTGGCACCAACGGCCCAATACCCGCCATAAAGCCCGGCAAGGACGAGGGCGAGAACGATCAGTTTGCGCATCGGGGCAGGGCCTTTCCCATTGGGTTCGAAACGTGTTTATAGGGGCCACTAAGCAAAGGGCCAGAGGCATGTGGGTTTTCGGATACGGATCGCTTTTGTGGAACCCCGGGTTCGACCCCGTGGCGCGGCGCCGCGCGGTTCTGGCCGATTACCACCGGTCGTTCTGCATGTTGTCGATCCATCACCGGGGAACGGTGGATCATCCGGGGCTTGTCCTTGCGCTGGATGAAAAGCCGGGCGCGACCTGCACCGGCGTCGCCTTTCAGGTGCGCCCGAGCGAGGAGGACACGGTTCTGTCCTACCTGCGAGAGCGGGAGTTGATCTCTTCCGCCTATGTCGAGCGGCATGTGGGCCTGACCCTGGACGACGGTGCCGAGGTCGAGGCGCTGGCCTATGTGATCGACGGCGCGCATGAGCAATATTGCCAGTTCCCGCTGGAACAACAGGCGCGGATGATCGCCAGCGCCGTGGGCGGGCGGGGGCCGAATACGGAATACCTGTTCAATACCGCCGACCATCTTGCGGAAATGGGCATCCGCGACGCGGAAATGGAATGGCTGACGACCCGTGTCCGGGGCCTTCTGGACGGCAAATAGCGGCGGAGGCCCTACACGATATTTTGGTTGGGTTTTGGGGGCATCCCCACTATGTTGGGGCCGAGCAGAAAAAAGCCGAGGATAAAGTCCTGTGACGGACATCCGCGAGACCGAACCGGACACCAACGTCTATTTCACCCAGCCCGTGCGGCAGATCATCTCGATGCTGGTCGCCCTGGGGCTTGTCGGTGCGGGGGCCTATGTGGCCTTTGGCGCGATTGCGGCCGTATTTCTGTCGAACGTCTATCTGAACGGGCTGATCCTTGCGGTCTTTGTTCTGGGGGTGCTGTCCTGTTTCGCGCAGGTGGCGCAGCTGATGTATTCCGTCCGCTGGATCGAAGGGTTCGCCCGCGCGCGCGATGTCAACGCGGCCCCGTCGCTTCTTGCGCCGCTGGCCACGCTGATGCGGTCACGTGGCGCTCGGGCGCAGATCTCGTCGACGTCCAGCCGGTCGATCCTTGATTCCGTCGCCAGCCGGATCGACGAGGACCGCGAGATTACCCGCTATCTGGGGTCGACGCTGATCTTCCTTGGCCTGCTTGGCACCTTCTACGGGCTGGCGACGACGGTTCCGGCGCTGGTGGAAACCATCCGGTCGCTGACCCCGGTCGAAGGGGAAACCGCGACAGATATCTTCGTGCGGCTTCAGGCGGGGCTGGAAAGCCAGCTTGGCGGCATGGGTACGGCATTTTCCTCATCACTCCTCGGGCTGGCGGGGTCCTTGGTTGTGGGGCTTCTGGAACTTTTCGCGGGGCACGGTCAGAACCGGTTCTATCGCGAATTGGAAGAATGGTTATCGTCGATCACCCGGCTGGGCTTTGCCAGCGGGGAAGAGGGCGGCGGTGCCGATACCAGCCTGCTGGCGCAGGTCGTGGACCATATGGCCGAGCAGATGGAATCCCTGGCCCAGATGTTCACCCAGTCCGACATCAGCCGCGCCGCTGTGGATGACAAGCTGGGCGAACTGGCCGGGGCCATGACGACCCTGTCGCGGAAGCTGGATCAGGATGACACCCGCGATGCGCTGGCCCGCGTGGCCGATGCACAGGAACGTCTGGTGGACAAGTTGAAGGACAGCGGCATGGAGGGGATCGACGCCGAAAGCCGGATGCGGCTGCGGTCGATCGACGTGCAATTGCTGCGGGTTCTGGAAGAAATGACCGCCGGGCGGCAGGAAAGCCTGACCGAGTTGCGCGGCGATATTGCAGCCCTGACCAGTGCCCTGCGCGCCACCGCGGCCGCGCCGCGCCCCGGCCGTCCGCCCCGTCCGAAACCCAGCGAAGAGGGCTAGGCCATGGCCCTGAGCCGCAGAGGGGCGAACCGGTTCAGCGCCGCCATCTGGCCCGGTTTCGTCGATGCCATGACCGGCCTCTTGCTGGTGCTTACCTTCGTGCTGGCCATCTTCATGGTGCTGCAATTTGTCCTGCGGGAAACCATCACCGGGCAGGAAAGCCGCCTGACCCAACTGACCGAGGAAATCGCCTCGCTCACCCAGGCGCTGGGGCTGGAACAGGCCCGATCCTCTGCCCTTGGCGGCCAGGTGGCGACGCTGACGACCGATCTGAACGCTCTGACCAATCAGGCCGACGCGCAGGCGGCGCTGATTGCCGCGCTGACGGCCGAGCGGGATGCGCAGGCGGTGGCGCTGGCCGAGGCGGAAAACCGGATCACCGGATTCGAGGCGCAGGTCGCGGGCCTTCTGGCGCAGCGGTCGGACCTGCAGGCACAGGTGGCCGGGCTGGAGGGGCGCGAGGCCGCGCTCTTGTCAGAGCAGGAGGCGCTGAACCTTGCCCTTGCCACCGCGCGGGACGAGATTGACGCCCAGACCGAAGAGGCCCGGCTTGCCGCTGCCCGGCGCGAGGCGCTGGAGGCGCTGGTCGCGCAGTTGGAGGCAGAAGGCGCCACCGACGCCGAGCAGATTTCAGAGCTAGAGGCCGCCCGTCTGGCGGACGCTGCCGCGGCAGAGGCCCTGCGCGACCGGCTGGCCAATGCGGATGCGGAACTGACCGCGATGACATTGGCGTTGGAACAACAGCGGCGCGAGGCCGAAACCACGCTAACCCTTCTGGCCGCTGCACAGGCCGCGCGGGATGAATTGGACCGCAACCTTGCCGCCGCCCTTTTGGCCCGGCAGCAGGCCGAAAACGAACTGACCCGCGCGCTGAACGAAGGCGACGATCTGGATGCGCGGCTGGTCGCGGCGCTGTCCCTGCAGGATCAGACAGCCGCGGAACTGGCCGAGGCGCGCGAGGCGTTGGCGCTGGCCGAGAGCCAAAGCGAGGATCTGGCAACACGGTTGGCCGCCGCGCTGGCCGCCCGCGACATCGCGGCCGGTGATCTTGAAGCTGCGCAGGCCGCGCTGGAGGAGGCGCTGTCAACCTCAGCGCTTGAGAGATCCGAGATCGAGGCGCGCCTTGCCTCGGCGGTTCTGGCGCGTCAGGCGCTGGAGGCCGAACTTGAGGCCGCCCGTGCCGAGGGCGGCGAGGCTGAGGCGGCGCGTGCCACGCTTGAGGAACGTCTGGCAGAGGCGCTTCTGGCGCAGCAGGCGCTTGAGGCGCAGGTAGCCTCCCTTTCTGAAGCGCGCAGCGAAACCCAGCAGGACCGCGCCACGCTGGAGGCCCGTCTGGCCGAGGCGCTGGCCGCAATCGCGGCCGCGCAATCGACGGCCGAGACCCAAATGACCGAGGCCGAGCGGCAAGCCGCGCTTTTGGCGCAGGCCAATGCGGCGCTCGCCGAGGAAGAGGCCCTGTCGGCGGAAAGCCAGCGGCAGGTGCAGGCCCTGAATGCGCAGGTGTCCGAACTGCGGCGGCAGGTCACCAACCTGCAATCGCTGCTGAACATCGCGGACGAGGCCGACCGCGAGGCGCAGGTGCAGATCGAACAGCTGGGCGCACAGTTGAATACCGCGCTGGCCCGCGCCGCCGCCGAGGAACGCCGCCGCCGCCAGTTGGAAGAGGCAGAGCGCATCCGGTTGGAGGAAGAACGCGACCGTCTGGCCGCCGAGGCGCAGGACCTTGCCCGCTACCGGTCTGAATTCTTTGGCGAATTGCGGTCGATCCTTGAGGACCGCGACGATATCCGTGTGGTCGGCGACCGGTTCGTCTTTTCGTCCGAGGTGCTGTTCCCGCTTGGCTCTGCCACCCTGTCGGAGGCCGGGCAGGCGCAATTGTCCAGCGTCGCCGGGGTGTTGCGCGATATCGCCGCCGATATTCCAGACGGAATCGACTGGGTGATCCGTGTGGACGGCCACACCGATGACACGGGCCCGGCAGAGCTGAACTGGCGGTTGAGCCAGGATCGGGCGCTTGCCGTGGTTTTGTATCTGATCGACGCCGAAGGGATCGCGCCCAACCGGTTGGCGGCGAACGGGTTCGGGGAATATCAGCCGATCAATGCCGAGGACAGCGATGACGCCCGCGCCCAGAACCGGCGGATCGAACTGAAACTGACCGAGCGTTAGGGCAGGTCTGACTGCACGGTCATTTGACCAAGAACCTGCGCGCCCCGCAGATGGGTCACCGTGCCGCTGTAGGTGCCGGGTGCCCAGCCGCCCGCGGGGGCGCGGCGGCCCGAGGCCCGGAACATCTGGGCTTGCGCCCGCTCCAGCGTTTCCTCGTGCAGGTGAACCCGGCCGTCCGGCCCGTCGATGACGATTTGCAGAATGTCACCGGGCCGGGTGGCAAAGGCATAGCCCCACAGGACAATCGGCGCATCCGCTGCAAGGCTGCGGTCGGCGGTTCCCGCCTTGACCGCGCTGTAGTCCGGAACGTCGGTCGAAAACCCGACGGCGATCAGCCCGCCGGCGGCGGGGTCTGCCGGCGTCAGCCAGAGCGTGTCCTCGGGGTCGAGCGTGCAGCTTTCGTCGCTGTCGGGGTCGAAGGGATCGACCCGCGCGCCGTCGCGGCGCAGTTCAAAGTGAAGGTGCGGGAATTCGGATTGCCCCGACAGGCCGATCCGTCCAAATGGCTGGCCCATTGCCACGCGGTCGCCTGGCTGGACCGTGATGCTTCCCAGCGCCATGTGGCAATATTGGCTTTCCCAGCCGCCGCCGTGGCGGATCACTACGCCGTTGCCGCATTCGCGCCCCGTGGTGTCCGGTGCACCGGGCTGCCCTTGCAGGATGTCCGGCATGTCGTCCCGCACGGCCCGCACGGTGCCGGGGGCGGCGGCCAGAACCGACACCCCCGCCGCCTGCGCCCGCAGATCAGGCAGGGCGATGTCGGTCCCCTTGTGCCCATCATATCCCTGCGCGCCGCAGCGGAAATCGGCGGTGCCCGGCCCGGGATCATGATCGACAAGGTTCTGGACATAGCAGGTCTGGTCCAGATTGCAGTCGACCGGCCAGCCGAACAGGGGCGATTGCGCGACGGCGGGCAGGGCCGTGGCCAGAGACAGAAAACAGGATAAGCGCAGCATTTTTGTCCATCACACAGGAAAACGGCCCCGCGTGGGGGCCGTTGCCGTTTCGATCAGTCCGCGGTCAGCAGGGGCGGCTTTTTCGACTTGCCGATCTTGCCCTGTTCCGGCGCCTCGATCCGCAGGTCAAGCGCGCCGTCCTTTACGCCCACCTTCACCAGACCGCCCTTGGTCAGCTTGCCGAACAAAAGCTCTTCGGCCAGGGGCTTCTTGATGTGCTCTTGGATCACGCGGGCCAAAGGCCGCGCGCCCATCTTGTCATCATAGCCCTTGTCGGCCAGCCATTCGGCGGCGGGCCGGGTCAGTTCGATGTGCACGTTGCGGTCCATCAACTGCGCCTCAAGCTGGAGGACGAATTTCTCGACCACCTGCAGGATCACCTCTTTGCCAAGCGGCGCGAAGGCCACCACCGCATCCAGACGGTTCCGGAATTCGGGGGTGAAGGTCCGTTCGATGGCGGCGGTATCTTCGCCCTCGCGCCGGTCACGGCCAAAGCCGATCGCCTCTTTCGCCTGTTCCGCCGCCCCGGCGTTCGAGGTCATGATCAGGATCACGTTCCGAAAATCAGTTGTCCGGCCGTTGTGGTCGGTCAGTTTCCCGTGGTCCATGACCTGCAGCAGGATGTTGTAGACATCCGGGTGGGCCTTTTCGATCTCGTCCAGCAGAAGCACGCAATGTGGGTTCTGATCGACCCCGTCGGTCAACATGCCGCCCTGATCGAACCCGACATAGCCGGGAGGGGCACCAATCAGGCGCGAAACCGCGTGTTTCTCCATGTATTCCGACATGTCAAAGCGCAGAAGTTCCACGCCCAGCGTATCGGCCAACTGCTTGGCCACTTCGGTCTTGCCAACACCGGTCGGCCCGGCAAACAGGTAGTTGCCGATGGGCTTTTCCGGTTCACGCAGGCCCGCGCGGGCCAGCTTGATCGCCGCGGAGAGGGTTTCGATCGCCGCATCCTGCCCGAAGACCACGCGCTTGAGGCTGCGTTCGAGGTCCTTGAGAACCTCTGCATCGTCCTTCGAGACGTTCTTGGGCGGGATCCGGGCGATCTTGGCCACCACGGCCTCGATCTCTTTCAACCCGATGGTCTTGCGCCGCTTGCTTTCGGCCACAAGGTGCTGCGCCGCGCCGGCCTCGTCGATCACGTCGATGGCCTTGTCGGGCAGCTTGCGGTCGTTGATGTAGCGGGCCGAGAGTTCGACTGCCGCCTTGATCGCGTCGGAGGTGTATTTGATGTCGTGGTGTTCCTCGAAATAGGGTTTCAGGCCCTTGAGGATTTTCACGGTATCTTCGACCGAAGGTTCATTGACGTCGATCTTCTGGAACCGGCGCGACAGGGCGCGGTCCTTTTCGAAATGCTGGCGGAATTCCTTGTAGGTTGTGGAACCCATGCAGCGCAGTTTGCCGCCCTGCAGCGCGGGCTTGAGCAGGTTGGAGGCATCCATCGCCCCGCCAGAGGTGGCCCCGGCGCCGATCACGGTGTGAATCTCGTCGATGAACAGAACCGCGTCGGGGTGGTCTTCCAACTCGGTCACCACCGCCTTCAGCCGTTCTTCGAAATCGCCGCGATAGCGGGTTCCGGCCAGAAGCGCGCCCATGTCGAGCGAGTAGATCGTGGTTTCCGACAGGACATCGGGGACCGCGCCGTTGACGATCTTATAGGCAAGCCCTTCGGCGATGGCGGTCTTGCCCACGCCGGGATCCCCCACCAGAAGCGGGTTGTTCTTGCGGCGGCGGCACAGAACCTGAATGCAGCGTTCCACCTCGCTGTCGCGCCCGATGAGCGGGTCGACATCGCCCTTGCGGGACTTGGCGTTCAGGTCGACGCAATACTTGCCAAGGGCGCTTTCCTTTTCCTCGACCTCGGTGGCGGAGGAGGTCTCGGACCCATCCGCGCCCGCCTCGGCCCCGGTGATCGGCCGCGCCTCGCCATAGGCGGGGTCCTTTGCCACGCCGTGGGCGATGAAATTCACCGCGTCATAGCGGGTCATGTCCTGTTCCTGCAGGAAGTAGGCGGCGTTCGATTCCCGTTCGGCAAAGATCGCGACAAGGACGTTCGCCCCCGTCACCTCGGTCCGGCCCGAGGACTGGACGTGGATCGCGGCGCGCTGGATCACCCGCTGGAAGGCGGCGGTCGGCACCGCTTCGGACCCTTCGACGTCGGTGATCAGGGTCGACAGGTCATCCTCGATGAACTCTTCAAGGGTGCGGCGCAGGTCATTCAGATCCACGGCGCAGGCCTTCATGACGCGTGCGGCGTCGGGTTCATCGATCAGGGCCAGAAGAAGATGTTCAAGCGTCGCCAACTCGTGCCGTCGCGCATTCGCAATGGCGAGGGCTGCGTGGATGGACTGCTCGAGCGTGGTCGAAAAAGACGGCACGTTGCGTGCTCCTTTCGTGTCGGGGTCGGGAAGGGACTGGCCCCGTCCTGACCGTGGCCTCATACCTCTTAAAGTTTGGTTTTCTGACCGAACCTTCAAGGAGTTTTTTCGAAAATCTGGTCACAAATCACGACAACGGCACCCGATATCGTGATTTGACCCAAGAAATCGCCTAGAAATTGTCCTTCCGGGTCCGAACCTCGGCAAAAACATCCGCCGGGTCGGCCCCAACCATGCCAATCGCGGCCTGAAGGTCCGGCGCATCAGCGCGAAGAAAGGGGTTTGTCGCCTTTTCTTCGCCGAGGGTGGTCGGAACGGTCGGGCGGCCCTCGTCTCGGGCTTCCTCGATTGCGGCGGTGCGCAGTTGCAGTGCCACGTTGTCCGGGTCGACGGTGAGGGCAAACCGGGCGTTGCCAAGGGTGTATTCATGGCCGGAACAGACGGTCGTGCTGTCCGGAAGCGCCCGCAGTTTCAACAGGCTGTCCCACATCTGCGCGGCGGTGCCTTCGAACAGGCGGCCGCAGCCCAGGGCCATCAGGCTGTCGGCCGTGAACACCAGACCGGAGGCTGGGAAATGCACGGCGATATGGCCGACTGTGTGGCCGGATACATCGAACACCTGCGCTGTCTCTCCGCAGACCGTCACGGCGTCGCCGTCGCGCACGGCCAGATCAAGGTGCGGCAGGCGGTGCGCGTCCGCCGCAGCACCGATGACGCGGGGGGCGAAGGCCTCGACAATCGGGGGCAGCCCGTCGATGTGGTCCCAATGGTGATGGGTCAGGATCACATCGGTCAACTTCCAGCCACGTTCGGCAAGGGCGGCAAGGATCGGGCCGGGTTCGGGCGCGTCGATCAGGGCGGTTTCACCAGTTTCCGCGTCGTGGATCAGGTAGGCGTAGTTGTCAGCAAGGCACGGAATGGTCACAAGGGATAGCGGCATGGCTTGTCGTTCTCCGGTCTTGAAGGCAGGGTAAGGCCAAACTTGGCGCAAAGGACCGGCAAGAGCAATGCATCTGGACGTGCTCGACCTTCGGAACTTCTACTATCGCAGCGCGCTGGGGCGGGCCGCGCAAAAAGTTGTCCGCGACGAATTGCTGAAATTCTGGCCCGAGGCCCATGGGCAAACGGTGGCTGGATTCGGTTTTGCCGTGCCCCTGTTGCGGCCCTACCTTGGCGATGCCCGGCGGGTGATCGGGCTGATGCCGGGGCCGCAGGGGGTGATGCCCTGGCCCGCGGGTCTGCCGAATGTCAGCGTGCTCTGCGAAGAAACGCTTTGGCCCTTGTCCACCGGGCTGGTGGACAAGCTGGTTCTGATGCACGGGCTCGAAACCTCGGAACAGCCGACCGCCGTTCTGGAAGAATGCTGGCGGGTGCTCGGGCCGGGGGGCAAGATGATCGTCGTGGTGCCGAACCGGGCCGGGATCTGGTCCCGCTCGGACAAGACCCCCTTTGGCTATGGGCGGCCCTATTCGCTGGGACAGTTGGAAACTCAGCTGCGGCGACATGGATTTGTGACCGAGCGGGCGATCTCGACCCTGTATCAGCCACCGTCGACCAGCCGGTCCTGGCGCAGAATGGCCGGGATGGTGGAAACGATGGGACGCCATGTGCCGTTCTTCCGGGCCGGGGGCGTGCTGATGATCGAAGCCTCGAAACAGGTGCTGTCCCCCCGACGGCCAGGTCTGCCCGAAGCGGTGAAACGGCCGCTGCAGGTGCTGGCACCGCCGCGCGTCGAACCGGCGCACCGGGGCGTCGAACCGACCAAATAAAGGTAAGGTGGGTCAAGACCCACCCTACAACATCGGCATGCTCCGAGACCTCGTGGCCAGCCTTGGCCCAGATCCCCAGACGGTCGTAAGGTGGGTCTTGACCCACCATGGCCCTCTCCGGTCTCAGGCCGCGTCAAGCGACCGTGCAAGGGCGCAGAAGGCCTCCAGCCCGATCTGTTCGGCCCGTTCCGTGGGCGGGATGCCTGCCGCGGTCAGATGCGCCTCGATATCTGGCGACACGCCCTTGAGCGAGGATCGCAGCATCTTGCGCCGCTGATTGAAGGCGGCGGCAACCACGCGCGACAGCGTCGCGGCGTTGGCCGGGAACCTCGGTTCGGGCAGTGCCTTGATATGCACCACGGCAGACCAGACCTTTGGCGCGGGGTTAAAGGCCTCGGGCGGAAGGTCCATGACAATGCGCGGATCGGTGCGCCATTGCGACAGGATCGCAAGACGGCCATAGGCCTTGCTGCCCGGTTCCGCCACGATCCGCTGTGCGACCTCGCGCTGGAACATCAGGGTCAGGCTTTCCCAGACCGGGGGCCAGTCTGGCGGGGTCAGCCAACGGACCAGAAGTTCCGTGCCCACATTGTAGGGCAGGTTGGCCGCGATCTTGATCGGCGGCGTCAAATGAGCCAGCGGGTTCACGTCCAGCGCGTCCGCATTGATCACCTCAAGCCGCCCCGGGTAGGCCGCTTCGATTTCGGCCAGCGCGGCCATGCAGCGGGCGTCTTTTTCGATCGCCAGAACCTTGCGCGCGCCTTCGGCCAGCAAGCCGCGGGTCAGACCACCGGGACCGGGGCCGACTTCCAGCACATCGGCCTGGGTCAGGTCGCCCGCCATCCGGGCGATCTTGGCGGTCAGGTTCAGGTCCAAAAGAAAGTTCTGCCCCAGAGATTTCTTCGCCGAAAGCTGATGGGTCGCGATTACGTCGCGGAGAGGCGGGAGGCTGTCAATCTGGCTCATGGGATTCAATTTATGAGATGGGTTGAGATGACAAAGACGGCCAGTGTCGCGATCGGCGCGGCAACCAGCCCGAAGACCGTCCAGGCCAGCATCGCGATCCGTCGAATGTCTAGGGTTCTCAATACCCAGATCGCCGCAGGCCCCTGAAGCAGAAGCCCGCTTGCCGCACCCGGCATGATGCTGCCCCGTCCGGCAGAGACGAGGATCTGGGTCACCGAATTGGCCAGCAACATGGCTGCCGTAGCAATCAGCAAGAGCCGTGTAATCGGCCCGCCCCGAAAGCAGGCTGTCGCGACAAGTGCTGCGACCAGCCCAGTCAGGATCAGGGTAGCGAGGGTGAATTGCGAAGCGGTTACTGGCAGTCCCGGTGGGATGAAGCGCCTCATCCAGGACGGCAGAAAAAGGATTTCTTCGATGTTTTGAATGGCGAATGCCAAAAGCAGAGCGAGGGCTGGTTTGCAGATGTCGCGGGTCATGGTCTTGCTGCCCCCATTTTCGCGGCCATGCGGAGGGCGGCGATCATCGACGATGGGTTGGCGATGCCCTTGCCCGCGATGTCGAAGGCGGTGCCATGGTCGGGCGAGGTGCGCACGAAGGGCAGGCCCAGCGTCACGTTCACCCCGTCGTCAAAGGCCAGCGTCTTGATCGGGATCAGCGCCTGATCGTGGTAGGCGCAAATCGCCACGTCATAGCGGGCCCGGGCGGCGGCGTGGAACATGGTGTCCGCGGGCAGGGGGCCAGCGATATTCAGCCCCTCGGCCCGCAGCGCGTCCAGCGTGGGGATAATCAGGTCGATTTCTTCCTGCCCCATGCGCCCGCCTTCGCCCGCATGGGGGTTCAGACCGGCCACCGCGATCCGGGGTGCCGCAATGCCAAAGTCCCGGCGCAGGGCCGCGTGGGTGATCAGGATCGTATCGGTCAAAAGCCGGGCGGTCAGCGCGTTTGGAACCTCGGCAAGGGGGATGTGAATGGTCGCGGGCACGACCCGCAACAGATCTGAGGCGAGCATCATCACGACCCGTTCCACTCCGCCCAGATGGGCCAGAAACTCTGTATGCCCCGGAAAGGCAAAGCCGGCCCCATCGGCCAGCGCCTTCTTGTGGATCGGCGCGGTGCACAGGGCTGCGCATTGTCCGGTTAGCACCAGATCGACAGCGGTTTCGATTGCAGCCACGACCCCCGCGGCATGGGCGGGGTTTGCCGTGCCGGGCGTCACATCCGGCCCGAAGTCACGGGCGAGGACGGGCAGGGCACGGGGACTGATCCTTGTGGCATCCGCCGGGGTGTCGACGGCGTCCCACGGCGTGCCTGCGGGCAAATGCGACGGGTCACCGATCCAGAGAACCGGCACTTCGTCCCGCAGCACGGCCCAGGCCCTGGCCGCGACCTCGGGTCCGATCCCGGCGGGTTCGCCGCAGCTGATCGCGATGGTCATTGTGTGACGATGGTCGCCGAGGCCCTCAGGTCCGCGATCAGCGCATCGGCCAGACCGGTCAAACGCTGGCCGCGCAACTGGTTGCGGATCGCGCCACGGTCCACTTCGCCCTCCAGCACCGGGGTCCGGCCACACAGCATGAGGAAGACAAGCGTCTGCCCATCGGCGCTGGTCAGGGTGGTCGACACCTCGCCCGGATCAAGACGCGCCAGTTCGATGGCCACGTCGGACGGGATTTCAGCCGGGGGTAGGGTGATCCGCTCCAGCGCCTCTTCGGGCATGTCTTGGGCAATGCCATAAAGGTCGTCGCAGGTATCGGCGGCGTCGCGCACGCGGGCGGCGGCGGCAAGGCCCGCCTCGGTCCGGCCGCCCGGCAGGTAGAGGGCGGCATATTCGATGGCGCCGAACTCCGGTGCGGGGCCTGTGACCTCGCGCACGCCGCGCATCTGGAATAGGGCAATGCCGTTGGGGATCGGCAGCGGGGCGGTCACAGCGTTCTGGTCCAGCGACAGGATCAGGCCACGCAGTTGCGGCGGGTAGTTGGTGATCGGCAACCACCCCAGCCGCCCGCCGTTTTCGCGCGTCGGCAGCGCCGAATATTCGCGGGCCGCGGCAGAGAAGGCCGCCGTGGACGTCATCTGGGCGATGTCATTTGCAATCGCGGCGGCCTGCGCGGCCATCTCGGGCCGCTCTTCCGGGGCGGGAAGGATAATCTCGGACAGCAGAACCTGGATCTGAATGCCGTTGCCCGCCGACTGGCCAAGGGCCCGGTCGATATCAGCCTCGGTGATTTCGACCCGGGCGCCATAGCGGGACCGGATGTATTCGCGCCAGGCCGCGCCCGTGCCGACGAAATCGCGGATGGTCGCCTCGGCGATGCCGGCGCTGGCCAGCTGGGCGATGAATTGATCCAGCCCAAGGTTGGCGCGCTGGGCAAAGGCCGTCATCTCGGTCTCCAGCGCCTCTTCGGAAAGGCGCAGACCTGCGCGGTCCAGTTCCTGCGCCTTCAGGCGATCGTCGATCAGCTGTTCGCGGGCCAGTTCGGGCAGGTTTCCGGGGGTGCGGAACAACTGCAACAGCAGCACCCGCTGATTGATCTCGTAATTCGTGACGACCTTGTCGTTCACCGTGATCGCGGGCGAAAACAGGCCCTGCGCCATGGCCGGAACAGGCATGGCCAGAAGGCCGATCATCAGGAGGCGGGGGAACCAGTTCATTTTACCCTCGTCGTCATCGTCGTTCAGTTCGTACAGGACCGGGCCGGGATTGCCCCCACACCCTGCGCCGAGAAACCGGCCAACCCGATGGTCAGGCCGAAATCCGTGGATGGTTGCACCGTAGTCGAAGAAGTAAAGCGGCGCGAGGCCGAAAGCTCGACCGTGACACATTCGTTTTGCCAATTTACGCGCAGCCCGGCTTCGGCAGGTTCGTCGGCGGCCACGTCGTAGCGGCTGGTCAGTCCGACCTCCCAATTGGTGTTGATCCGATAGGCCCCTTCGATTTCCCATTCGGATACCGCTGTTGGCCGGTCTTCTTCGGTGTCAGCATCAAGCCAGGTATAGGCGGCGCCCAGATCGAAGCGCGGAGCCTGCCAATCCACCCTGACTTCCGACTTGGTCGGGCGGAACCCGGCATCGAACAAGGCCCGGCCATCAACGGACAGCCCGTTCGGCAGCGCAAGCTGACCCGCGATCAGGAAGTCTGAATACATTCCGTCCAGCCCGGATGACAGCGTGTAGTCATCGGCCGGCGTGTCCTGCCAAAGCTTGCCCAGTGTAAGGCGGGCCGACCAGCCATCCGGGGACAGCCGGCTCCAGCTTCCACCGGCGGCGATCCGGAACCCTGTCTCGGACCGGTCCTCCCCGCCGAACCGGGACAAGGCGATCAGATTGGCCTCGTCGAACTCGCTTCGGGTGCCGTCTTCGTTGATCGGGGTTCCGCCAAGGGACTCGGACCAGCTAAAGGCAATAACCGGTTCGATGACCTGCGTCGCGCCGGTGGCCTCGGTCCGGGCAAGGGGGAAGGACACGACCGTGGTTGCCCAGGGCGTTGCCCGGCCGATAAATTCCTCTGCCGACGGATCATCCCAGGTGGCATAGGCATCAACGGCAAGGCCTGCCCCATACCTGAAGGCCAGTCCGGATGAGGTGGTCCGGCTTCCCGTCCAATCCGCGCCGATCCCGAAACGCGCCACATCCCGCTCGACGCCGACATCGTCGGTCCGGATATGGGTTTCGAAATCCCATGACAGCGTCGCCCGACCGCCCAAGCCCGGATAGATCGCCCGTTCATAGTGCAGATCGCTCAGGACCTGTGGTGTGCTTTCCGACGTCGTCAGCGGAATGAGGCCCTGATAGGTGACGCCCTTTCCCAGGAACATGTCATTCTGGCGAACCCGCGAGATGGTCGCGCCGCTTTCAAGCCGGTCGGCGGAGGAATAGCCGTAATCCAGAAGGTAGCCGTCGTCCGACACGTTCTGCACCGTGAAATCCAGACGGAAGTCGTTGCCAAGGTCAAAGGTTCCATCGGCGAAAAGGTAGTAGCGGGTCTCGTCCGGGCGCAGGGTGTCGTCACTGATCGCCGCATCGACCTGAATATTGCCTGCCGCAAAGGCCTGACGGTAGCGCAGTTCCAAGGTCCGGGTTTCGGGCGATAGGAAGGGGGTCAGGGTCAGGTCCCGATGGTCGCCCAGCGTGATGAAATAGGGCAGTTTGATCCCGATCCCCAGAAGGTCAGAGGACCGGATCTGCGGGATCAGCAGCCCGGTGGCCCGCTCTAGCGTCGGGTCGGGCAGGCGCATCCGCGGCAACCAAAGGATCGGCACGCCGCGCACCCGGAACTGTGCATCCTCGAAGTAAAGCTGCTGTTCGTCCTGATCGTGGATGACCCGGCGGGCGCGGATCTCCCACAATGGGTCTTCCGTTCCGCAGACCGCGCAGGACGAGGCCGAGGCGCGGGTCATCTGCGTATAGCGGCCATCGACCCGGTCGATCCGGTTGGCGGCGATCTGCAACTGGCGGTCAAGGATCAGGCGTGCGCCCAGCAACAGGCCGTTTTCCAGCCTTGGGTCAATCTCGGCCCGGTCGGCGATGAAAACTTGCCCGTCGGCGGTTTCGATCAGGATCGGCCCGACGATCTGCAGCGTATCGGTGGCCGGATCATACATCACCTGGCTGGCGGATAGGCGGGTTCCGTCAAAGAAGACCTCGACATTGCCCGAGGCGATCAGCCGGTCGGCAGCATCCACCGTCAGCGCATCGGCGACCATGGTGGCGGGCGGCTGGGTCTGGGCGCGGGCGGCGCCAAGGGGCAGGGCAAGGATCAGCAGGGCGAACAGCAGGGCGCGCATTATCCGTCCTCCAGATGCAGCAGCAGGCCCAGCGACAACCCGATCCCGACCAGCGGCGGCGCCCATGCAGCCAGCGCGACCGGCAATTGTCCGTTTTCACCAAGAACGGCGGTGAAGTTCCGGAGGAAATACAGACCGAAGGACAAGAGAATGGCGAGAAGCACCATCAACCCGGTTCGGCCGCCGCGCTGGTGGCGCATCGTGAACCCCGCCGCGATCAGTACCATCGCCACCAGAAACAGCGGCTGGGCCAATTCGGAATGGAACCACATCAAGTGCCTGCGCGCGGCGAACCCGGCGGTTTCCAGCCGGTTGATGAACCCCGGCAAGTCCCAGATCGCGATAGAGGAAGGCGTGCCGAAACTATCGCGGATCTGGTCCGGGGTCAGGGTCGATGGAACGGTGAAGCTGGCATGGGTCTCGGCGACGGCCTCGGGGTTCGGGGTGTCGCCAAGGGGCCAGATTTTCACATCGGTCATTTCCCACGCGCCGTCGGTAAGGGTTGCGCGGGCCGCTTCGATCCGACGAATTGGGCCGTCTTCGAAGGTGATGAACGTCACCCCGCTAAGCTGGGTTCCGTCGACATTTGTCGCCACGGCCCGAATAACCGATTGCCGTTCAGCGCTGCCCTGACGCAGCCAGAACCCATCGGACGAGATGCGCAGAACGCTTGAGACACCGCGCAGGCCATCCACGCGGCGGTCATATTCCTTGCTGGTGGCCGCGACGATCGGGTTCATGACCGCCACCCCAAGGATCCCGATCACCAGCGCGACAGCCAATGGCGCCAGCAAGGCCCGCAGCGCCGACCGCCCCGCCGCCCGCGTCACGACGAGTTCCGATGTCCGCGCAAGGTTCAGGAAAAGCGCGATGGTGGTCAGGATCATGATGAGCGGAAGCATCCGATACAGCGCCTGCGGCGCCGACAGCAGTGTGAGGCTGAGAACCTCCCGAAACGAGGCGTCCGCCGAAAAGCTGCGCAGCTGGTCGATCAGGTCCAACAGGGTCAGCATGACGATGAAAACCCCCAGCACGCCAGCGAAGGTCATCGCGAACCGTTGGGCAAAATACCGGTGCAGGATCATGCCGTGTCCCCCTCAACCGGGGCGAAGGGGCGGTAGCGGCGGAACAGGTAGGGACGCCCGGCCCAAAACAGCTGGAACCACGAAATGCTCAGACCCACGACCAGAGTGACGTAGCTGAGCGGCCAAAGCGATGGTGTGGCGCGGATCGCGGAAACAAACGCGGTTTCCACCACCTTGACCGCGATCATCAGCAGAACCGCGATCAGGATTTGCCGCCAGACCCCGAACCGGCTGAACCCGCCGAGAACGAGCGTGGAAAACCCGATGAGGACGGCCACGATGGGCAAGAGCGCCTCAGCGATCCGTTGATGGGCCGTCGCAACCAGCGTCGCGCGATCCTGCGCGGTTTCGGCGATGATCTCCTCGGACGGTGACAAGAGGAACCATGTGGGCAATTCCCGTGGGGCCCGCGAAATCGTGGCGTCTGTTTCAATGAAATCGCTGATATCATACGAAAAATCATCGAACCGGGTAACGATCAGCCGCTGGCTCGGGTGGCGCAGGGTCTGGGCGGTCCCCTCGATCATGACAAGTTGCGGACCGGCCTCGGCATTCACGACAAAGGCGCGCGAGGCCATGTAGGTCACGCTTTCTTTCGGATTGCGGGTGTCGGACAGGAATACATCCAGCAATTCGTCCTGCGGGGTGATATCGCGGATATAGAAGGTCACGCCTTCGGTCGGGTTCAGGAACTCCCCAGCGCTGAGCAGCCGGGCGATCAGGTTCTGGCTCACCTCGCGGTAGCGTTCGGTGTAGACTTTGTTCGACAGCGGCACGAGGTAATGCGCGAGGATCGACATCAAGACCGCGACGATCACGCCGAAGACCACGTAGGACCGGGCCAACCGGAACCCTGAAAACCCGGTGGCCTGAACTACGGTCAGCTCAGATTCCACGCTCATCCGGTTGGTGACATAGATGGCCGCCACCGCCGCCGCGATCGGCAGGACAAGGCGGATGATGCCGGGCAGCGACAGGGCGGTGAATTCCAGAAAGACCCAGGTGGACTGCCCGTCGCCGATCAGCCGGTCGAACAGGATCACGGCCCGGTTGACCCAATAGACAAGAATCAGCACGAGCGAAAAGAACCCGAACAGGACCATCAACTGCGACAGCAGATATCTGTCGAATCGCGACACCCCTGTTGATCCCCCCGAAGACATACTAAATCTGGTGGGACATTAGACGATCCCGACAGGGGATTGAACTGCCAATCACAGGCTGGCAGGCTGCCGCCGATCCGTCCTCACTGCCCGCCGGGCCGCCATTTCCAAAGGAACCGCACCATGACCAGACCGACCCCGATCCAGTTCGAAGAGGCCCGGACAGACGACCTTGCCCAATTGGCCGGGCGCGTGGCCATTTTCGCCAGCGAGGATGGCAGGATCGGGCCGGACGGGCGCAAGCTGAACAGCCTGACCCGCAAGGCGGTAGAGCGGATGATCGACTCTGACCGGTTCGAACGGATGAAAGCGGGCGAGGTTGTCGAAATCGCCGTGCCGGGCGGCATGCAGGCCGGGGCCGTGCTGATCGTGAAATTGCCGCGCCGGGCAAGCGTGGAGGACGGGCGCAAGGCCGGTGCCGCCCTTGCCGCCGCACGGGGTAAAGGGGCGCTGCATGTGTTGTGCGCCGGGGTCCGCGCGCCTGAGGAGGTCGCGCTGGGGCTGGTGCTGAAATCCTATACGTTCACAAAACGGAAATCCGCCCCCGATGCCGGGCCCGACGGGGCCGTGACCTTCCGGGTCAAGGATGTGGAAGAGGCACAGGCGGCCTTTGCGCCGCTGTCCGCCATTGCCGAAGGGGTCTATTTTACCCGCGATCTGGTCAACGAACCGGCCAACGTCCTGACGACGACCGAATTCGCCAAGCAATTGAAAGGGTTGGAATCCCTCGGTTTGACGGTCGAAGTGCTGGAAGAAGACCAGTTGGAAAAGATGGGGATGGGGTCGCTTCTTTGCGTGGGGCAGGGGTCGGCCAGCCCGTCCAAGGTTGTCGTCATGCAATGGAAGGGCGGCAAGAAGGACGATGCGCCCTTTGCTTTTGTCGGCAAGGGGGTCGTGTTCGACACCGGCGGGATCAGCCTGAAACCGGCCGCCGGGATGGAAGACATGACCATGGATATGGGCGGCGCGGGTGTCGTCGCCGGGGTGATGAAAACGCTGGCCCTGCGCAAGGCCAAGGCCAATGTCGTGGGGCTTGTCGGGCTTGTCGAAAACATGCCGTCGGGCACGGCGACCCGGCCCGGGGACGTGGTGACCTCGATGAAGGGCGATACGATCGAGGTAATCAACACCGATGCCGAAGGGCGTCTGGTTCTTGCGGATGTGCTTTGGTACGCGCAGGAACGGTTCAAGCCGCGCGGCATGATCAACCTTGCCACCCTGACCGGGGCAATGGTCATCGCGTTGGGCCATGAAAACGCGGGCGTGTTTTCCAACAACGACGATCTGGCAGGGGACCTGATCAAGGCGGCCGGGACCGAAGGCGAAGGCGCGTGGCGTCTGCCGATGGGGCCCGCCTATGACAAGCTGATCGACAGCAACATTGCCGACATCAAGAACACGGGCGGCCGGCCCGCCGGGTCGATCACCGCCGCCCAATTCCTGCGCCGCTTCGTCAAGGATGAAACGCCTTGGTGCCATATCGACATCGCCGGGGTTGCCTCGCTCAAATCCGCGTCGACCCTTGCGCCCAAGGGGGCGACGGGCTGGGGCGTGATGACGCTGAACCGGCTGATCGCCGACACCTGCGAAGGCTAGGGGCATGGGGGCCGCGTTCTTCTACCACCTGACCGAAAGCCCGCTCGAGGCGGCGCTGCCGCTGTTGCTGGGCAAGGCGCGGGAACGGGGCTGGCGGATCGAATTGCGCGGCACCGACCGGGCGCGGCTGGACCGGCTGGACCTGATGCTGTGGGAACGGCCCGAAGACGGGTTTCTGCCGCATGGGATGGCGGGTGGGCCGCATGACGCCGACCAGCCGATCCTGTTCACACTGGGACAGGGGGCGGCGAATGACCCCGCCTGTGTCATGGCTGTTGATGGGGCCGAGGTCTCGGCCGAGGAGACGCAGGCGCTGGAGCGGCTTTGCGTGATCTTTGACGGAGCCAACCCGGATGCCGTGGCCCATGCCCGCACCCAATGGAAGGCCCTCACCGATGCGGGCTGCGCCGCGCAATATTGGGCGCAGGACGGCGGGCGCTGGGTCAAGAAGGCCGAAAAGGGCGACAGCTGACTCCGGAAACGAAAAAGGCGCGCCAGACCGGCGCGCCTTTCCCAATGGGGTTTCCGCGTGGTTTAGGCGGTTGCGCCTTGGTTGTGCTTGCGGGCCACCAGCGTTTTCGCGGTTTCCACAGCCACGGCGGCGTCACGGCAATAGGCGTCGGCACCAATGGCCTTGCCGAATTCTTCGTTCAGCGGCGCGCCGCCAACCAGCACGATGTAATCGTCGCGCATCCCCTTTTCGATCATCGTGTCGATCACGACTTTCATGTAGGGCATAGTGGTGGTCAGCAGGGCCGACATGCCAAGGATATCCGGGCCTTCGGTTTCCAGCGCTTCAAGATAGTTCTCGACCGGGTTGTTGATGCCCAGATCGACCACTTCAAAGCCTGCGCCTTCCATCATCATCGACACGAGGTTCTTGCCGATGTCGTGGATGTCGCCCTTGACGGTGCCGATGACCATCTTGCCGACGCGCGGGGCACCGGTTTCGGCAAGAAGCGGCTTGAGGATGGCCATGCCACCCTTCATCGCGTTGGCGGCCAGCAGCACTTCGGGAACGAAAAGGATACCGTCGCGGAAGTCCTGACCCACGATGGTCATGCCGCCAACCAGCGCCTCGGTCAGAACCCGGTAAGGGGCCCAGCCACGCTCCAGCAGGATATTCACGCCCTCTTCGATCTCTTCCCTGAGACCGTCGTAAAGGTCGTCGAACATTTGCTGCACAAGCTCTTCGTCGTTCAGTTCGGAGAGGATGATTTCATCTTCGTCGGACATGGGTCGTGATTCCTGAAAAGTTGTAGGGCCGGGGCCGATTAATCCGGGTTTGCGCCCGTTTGCGCCATTGGTCTGAACCGATTGCGACACTGCCTGCCCCTGAACCGACGAAGGATCAAATGAAAAATTCGGGCTTTGAACGTGAGGCCTGTTCATATGTTCTTGTTATGTTCTATATTGGGGCATGGTGGAAAAACACGTTGAACATTTGCTGGGCGCGCGGGCGCGGGGCCGCGCGGCGGGGTCGAACCCACAGGTCCGCTTTGATCCCCTGGCGCGGGTCTGGGCGGATGACGGCTGGGACCGGGCCGAGGATGATCTGCCGGTCTTGCGGACCGAAGTGTCGGACGAACGGATCGGCCGGGTGATTACCCGCAACACCTCTCCGGACTTGAATTTCGACCGCTCCATCAATCCCTACCGGGGCTGCGAACACGGCTGCATCTATTGTTTTGCACGGCCCAGCCACGCCTATCTTGGCCTGTCGCCGGGGCTGGATTTCGAAACCCGGCTGGTGGCGCGTCCGGGGGCGGCGGCCCAATTGGAAAAGGAACTTCGGGCCAAGTCCTACCGGGTGGCGACCATTGCCATCGGCACCAATACGGATGCCTACCAGCCGATTGAAAAAGAACGGGAAATCATGCGCGACTGCCTGAAGGTTCTGCGCGATTTCCGCCATCCCGTCGGCATCGTGACCAAGGGCAGCCTGATCGAGCGCGACGTGGATATCCTGTCCGAAATGGCGGCAGAGCGGCTGGTTCGGGTGGGGATTACCGTCACCACGCTTGACCCCGCCATATCGCGGAAAATGGAACCGCGCGTGCCCGGTCCGGCCCGGCGATTGCAGACCATCCGGCGCCTGACCGATGCGGGCATCCCGGTCCGGGTCATGGTGTCCCCCATCGTCCCGGCCCTGACCGATCACGAGATGGAGGCGATCCTAGAGGCGGCCCGCGATGCGGGCGCCATTGCGGCGTCGTCGATCGTGTTGCGCCTTCCGCGCGAGGTGGCGGGCCTGTTCCGCGACTGGGTCGAGGCAGAGTTTCCCGACCGCGCGGCCCGGATCATGGGCCGCGTGCGGGACCTGTACGGCGGGCGCGACTATGACCCGGAATGGGGCACCCGGATGCGCGGGCAGGGGCATTGGGCCGCGTTGATGAAATCCCGCTTCGATGTCGCGGTGCGGCGGTTGGGGCTGAAAACGACCTTGCCACCCTTGCGGACCGATCTGTTTCGTGCGCCACCCCGCCCCGGTGATCAACTCTCTCTGCTTTGATCCGCGCGGCACAGGGTTCGTGGCCCGAACCCTACCGCGACCACGGCCACGGTTGCGCCCATCAGAATGAAATAGACCAGCCCGCCTGTGTCGGTTTCCAGCGTCGTGAACAGGTAGTTGGCGAAGTTGAACGAAGTGTGCATCAGCATCGCGGCAAACAGGCTGCGCCCGGTGTTTAGGTAGACCCAGTAGATCAAGACGGACAGCAGCGCGGTCGACCCCATCAGGCCGAACATGGGTCGGTTGTAATAGATGTCCTCGGTCGGGATGTAGAACAAGGGCAGGTGCCAGAGGCCCCAAAGGACGCCGGTCAGTAGGCTGGCACCCAGCGCGCCAAGCCGGGGCGACAACCCTGCCGCCGCGATCCCGCGCCAACCTGCTTCCTCCTGAAGCGGCCCGCCAAGAAAGAAGATCCAGAGGAAAGCGAAGGGTAAGGTCGCGGGGGCATCAAGCGCGGGCGAGGGGGGCGGCGCATCACCAAGGGCCGTCGCCACCAGCCCGGCCAGCCCGATGATTGCGGGCAGCAGTCCCAATGCGACAAGATACCAAGCGGCGCTAAAGCGCAGGCGCACCAGCCGCGACAGAAGCGACCGTAGCCCGGCTGACCCCTGATAGGCCCAGGTCACGACGAGGGCGGCGATCAATGGCCCCCAAGCGGCCGGGGTGGACCCGGATAAAAAGCCTCTTGCCGCGTCCGGCAGGGTGATCACCCCTTGGGCCAAGAGGGCGGCAGGCCCCCAGAAGGCCCAGGAAAACCCAAAGGCGATGGCATAGAACAGGATGATGCGGGACAGGCCAGAACCGTGATTGGTCGTCATATCTTGCCCGTCCTCTGGTTGCGATCTGCGCAATCCAACGGCGTCGGCACCTATTCGTCCTTGATCTGGCGCAACCGCAGCGCCCGCCGGTCAGCCCCGGCCGCGTCGCCGGCCACCGCCACGCCGGGCCGAGGCGGTCGCGTCGTCACCGGTCCCGTCCGAGGCCGAGGAGAAGCCGCCGAGCGCTGCCGCGATCGCCTCGAGCGTGGGGCGGTCGCCGCGCGGACGGGTTTCCAGCGCCTCGCGCATGGCGCGCAGGTGATCGGCGGTGGTGCCGCAGCAGCCGCCGATGATCGTCGCGCCCGCATCGCGGGCCAGAATGGCGTATTCGGCCATCAGCTCGGGCGTGCCGTCATAGTGGATATGCCCGTCGTGATATTTCGGGATGCCGGCGTTGCCCTTGGAAATCAGCGGCAGTTCCGGCCCGGCGGCGGCAAACCCCATGACCGTGCGCAGAAGGTCCGCCGCGCCAACGCCGCAGTTGGCGCCAAATGCAAGCGGCTGGTGGTCCAGTTTGCCGACCATCTTGACCATATCGGCCGAGGTGACGCCCATCATGGTGCGCCCGGCGGTGTCAAAGCTCATCGTGCCGCACCAGGGCATATCGGCGCGCCTGAAGGCCTCGGCGGCGGCGGCGAATTCCTCGGATGCGGAAATGGTTTCGACCCACAGCACGTCGGCGCCGCCCTCCTTCAGGGCTTCAGCCTGTTCGTGGAACATTTCGACCGCGATGTCGTGGGTCAGGCTGCCCATGGGCGCCATGATTTCGCCGGTGGGGCCGACCGATCCGGCAACCACGACCGGACGGCCCGCCTTATCGGCCACCTCGCGCCCGATCTCGGCGGCGATGCGGTTCAATTCGCCGACCCGGCCCTCGGCCCCGTGCAGTTTCAACCGGCTTGCATTGCCGCCAAAGCTGTTGGTCAGGAACAGGTCCGAACCGGCATCGACCGCCCCCTGATACAGCGCGGTAATCCGGTCGGGATGGTCGATGTTCCACATCTCCGGCGCGTCGCCAGAGCTGAGCCCCATGTTGAACAGCGTCGTGCCGGTGGCCCCGTCGGCCATCAGCCAGTCGCGGGTTTCAAGAAGGCGGGAAAGGGCGTTCGACATGGGGGTGTCCTGCGCGTTGCCGGGCGGTGGCCCGAAGGTCATGGTCATCAGCCAGCACATCGCACGAAGCGCGGTCGGGATCAAACTGAAAACCGGGGGCAGGACGGGGGCGCGTCGCGGGCAGGGGGCCGGGGCGGTGGATCGCCCGGGCAACCGCAATCCCGGCCCGAAGCAGGTCAGCGCGGGTCGGGGCGGCAATGTAGCGGGGCGCCCATTCGGGGCCGAAACTTTGCTTGAACTGACGCAGGCCTGCGCTGCGGCGGTTGGCGATCTGGCCGGCCAAGCCCGGGAACATCTGCACGGCGGCCAGCGAGACGACTGGCACCCCCTCGGTCTGGGCGGCCTCGAGCCCGGCGACGATCAGCGCGTGCATGGTGCCGTCGGGCAGGTCGGCGCGGTGCCGCATCAGGTCGAGCGTCCAGTCGGACCGGCCCCGGTGAAAGCTGACAAAGCCCAGAAGTTGCCCGTTGCGGCTGGCCAGAAACACGGCCTGACCGGCCAGAAGCGCAGGATCGAACAGCCCCATCGACCAGCCCCGTTCGCGGCCCTGCGCGCGGGTCCAGTCCTGATGAACGGCGGCCATCTGGGCGATGGGCAGCGGGCTGGCCGCCCGCAGCACCCGGATATCGGCCTTTTCTGCGTGGCGCAGCTTGCGCCGCAATTGCCGATGGGCGGGGCTGCAAAGGTCGAACCCCGACAGGTTCACTCGTGCCTCATCCGCGCAATGCAGGACCGCCCAGCCAAGCGCGCGGGCGCGAGCGGCCTCGGCCCGGCTGCATTTGTAGAGGATCGGGGATAGCCCATCGGTCCCGGCCAATCGGGCGAAACCCGCGATGTCCGGCTGCCCCCAGCCCGGTCCGATCGCCGCCCTGTAGTCGGCAAGATCCCGAAACAACCAGCCCGACTGGCCATCGGGCATCATGGCGATGGTCCCGCCCTGTCGGACCAAGCCCCATTCCGACGGCGCGCCGGTCTGCGCCGGAAGCCTCTCTGCCCCCGGTCCCATCGTGTCAAGCCGGGACGGGATCGGTTCCCGGGGCTGCGGGATCAGTGCCAAAAGCCCAAGGACAGCAGGCACGAGGTAATAGACGACCCGGAATGCCAGAACCGCCCCCAGCAGGGTTTCGGCCGGGACGTGCGGCAACAGGGCCAGCAGGGTCAGTTCGAACGCCCCCACGCCGCCCGGGGCGTTCGACAACAGCCCCGCCCCCAGGGCGAGGAGATAGGCCGCGAAGATGACCGGAACCGGCGGCAGCAGGTCCGCAGGCAAAAGGCAGGCCAAGGCCAGCGCGGCGCAGCCGGTGTCGACAACGGTCCAAAACAGCAGTCGTCCTGCATCCGCCCCCCGAAACCTAGACAGCCATCCAAGGGACAGGACCTGCCGCAGCGCCAGAAGGATGCAAACCCCGGACAGGGCAATCCCGGCGCCGATCCGCAGGGCCGGGTGCAGCGCCAGGGGCGCCCCGGCGATCAGGACAGCTACGACCGTAACCATCGCCCAGGAGGCAAGGAAGGACAGGGCGACCATCGCCGACAGCCGGGTCGCCTGCCAAAGGGACAGTTGCGGCAGCCGCCGCCAGCGGACCAGCGCGCCGGTCAGCACACCGAATCCCAAAAACTGTGATACCGCGATGGCCTGCATCCCGGTCCATCGCGCCGCGCGGCCACCCACCCTTGTGCCCATAACCCGGTGCAGCACCGCGTCGTAATGTCCAAGGGCCGCGAAACTTCCCGCCGTGGCCAGCACCGCGCCGACCCAGCCGGTCAGGCTGACAGCGCCGATGGCGTCGCGGATGTCCGTAGGGTCCAGCCCGTCCACCTTGCGCCACAAAAGCCAGCCGAAGACGACCAGCGCAAATGGCGGCAGGCCACGGGACAGGAGGGCACGAAGCGGCGGAAGATAGGGGGCCGTGGCGGCAAGGGCGCGGGCAGGGCGGCGGCGTGTCGGCATCTTCGGCTCCGGTCAGGGCCGGCAAGCCCGGCATTGCCACAACCGTCTATCGGGCGTGGCGTGAACAGGGCGTTAAATATCGAATTTTACACAAGGAAATGGCGCCCGAAACCGGACGCCATCCTTGTCTTTTGGGAACGTGGCCTAGTGCTCTTCCATCAGCTGGGCCTTGGCGATCGGCAGCAGTTCCGCCAGCTTGGCGCGGATCTCGTCCGGGCTGGACAGATCGCCAAGATCGCCCGCGACCTTGCGGACCACGTCTTCGTGCCCGGCTTCCTCGAAATCGGAAACAACGACTTCCTTGGCATAGGCGGCGGCATCATCGCCGGTCTTGCCCAGTTTTTCGGCTGCCCAAAGGCCCAGAAGCTTGTTGCAGCGGGCTTCGGCCTTGAACTGCATCTCGGCGTCATGGGCGAATTTGTTCTCGAAGGCGTTCTCGCGTTCGTCAAAGGTGGTCATCGGCCTTGGTCCTTGCGCTTGCGTCTGTGTCAGGACTGATATGCCCGCGGATGCGCTTGCCCGCAAGAGGGGCTTGGCTTATGAGGCCGCATACCGCGCCTGAACGCGACTCTGCCCGAGGGTCCGATTGCGCGGACAAGAGGTGACCATGGCCCGGCGCAAGAAGATTTACGAAGGCAAAGCCAAGATCCTGTATGAAGGCCCGGAACCGGGCACGATCGTGCAATATTTCAAGGATGACGCAACTGCCTTCAACGCCGAGAAAAAGGCAGTGATCGAAGGCAAGGGCGTGCTGAACAACCGCCTGTCCGAGTTTTTCATGACCGGGCTGCAGTCGATCGGGGTGCCGACCCACTTCATCAAGCGGCTGAACATGCGCGAACAGCTGGTCCGGCAGGTCGAGATCATCCCGCTGGAAGTGATCGTGCGCAATTTTGCCGCAGGGTCGATGGCCAAGCGGCTGGGCATGGAAGAAGGCACGCCGCTGCCGCGCCCGATTGTCGAGTTCTCCTACAAGAACGATGCACTGGGCGATCCGCTGGTCCCCGAGGAATATATCATCGCCTTCGGCTGGGCCGCGCAGCAGGATCTGGACGATATCGTCGCGATCGCCCTGCGGGTGAACGATTTCATGTCGGGCGTGATGCATGGGGTCGGGATCAAGCTGATCGACTTCAAGATCGAGATCGGCCGGATCTGGGACAATGATTTCATGCGCCTCGTGGTGGCCGATGAAATCAGCCCCGACAGCTGCCGCCTGTGGGACATCGAGACCGGCCAGAAGCTGGACAAGGACGTGTTCCGCCGTGATCTTGGCAACCTTGCCGATGCCTATACCGAAGTGGCCCGCCGCCTTGGGGTTCTGCCGTCCAACGTGACGCATACCCACAAGCCGACGCTGGTCAACTGACCGCACCAACACACGACCCGAGGGGGAACTGACCGATGAAAGCCCGTGTTCATGTCATGCTGAAGAACGGTGTCCTTGACCCGCAGGGCGAGGCCGTGCGCCACGCGCTTGGCTCGCTCGGGTTCGACGGGGTTGGCGGTGTCCGTCAGGGCAAGATCATCGAACTGGATCTTGCCGATGGCACGACCGAGGACACCGTGAAAGAGATGTGTGAAAAGCTGCTCGCCAACACGGTGATCGAAAGCTACCAGATCGAAATGGCCTAAGGCCTGTCGCCGGGGCTTGCCCCGGCGCCCGCCGCCCGCCACTCTGCCGCTGACCAAAGCGGAGAGGAATGATGCGCGCGGCCCTGTTGACCACCTACAATTCCCCGCTCGAGATAACATCCGTCGCGGACCCGGGCTGTGCGCCGGACGGTGTCGTGCTGCGGGTCATGGCCTGCGGGGTCTGCCGGTCCGACTGGCACGCCTGGACCGGGGCGGACCCGGATGTGGTGTTGCCACACATCCCCGGGCACGAGTTTTGTGGCGAGGTGGTCGAGATCGGCCCGCAGGTGAGCCGCTGGCGGGTCGGGGACCGGGTGATCGCCCCCTTCATCCTTGCCTGCGGTTCGTGTCCCGCCTGCGCGGCGGGGCAGCAGACAACCTGCCCAACACAGGTCGTGCCGGGTTTTACCCAGAATGGCGCCTTTGCCGAGATGATCTCGGTCCCGCATGCCGACCACAACCTGACCGCCCTGCCTGACGGGATGGACCCCGGCCTTGCCGCCGCGCTGGGCTGCCGGGCCACGACCGCATGGCATGCGCTGACCGGGCGGGCGGCGCTGGCGGGCGGCGAATGGCTTGCCGTGTTTGGGGGCGGCGGGGTCGGGACCTGTGCGCTGATCCTCGGCCGGGCGCTGGGCGCGCGGGTGGTCGTCGTTGATGTGGTCGAGGAAAAGCTGCAATTTGCCAAAGGGTTGGGGGCCGATGCTGTGGTGAACGCCGCACGGGTCGACGCGGCCGAGGCGGTGCGGGACATCACCGGCGGCGGTGCCCATGTGGCGATCGAGGCGCTGGGCATTCCGGCGACCACGATCCCCGCCCTGAAATCCCTGCGCAAACTGGGGCGGATGGTGCAGGTGGGGATGCCGGCGGGCGATCATGCGACGATGCCGATCCCGATGGACACGGTCTATTCAGGGCAATTAGCGATCTTCGGCACACGCGGAATGCCCGCCCATCGCTACCCGTCGCTTCTGTCGTTGATCGAGGCCGGACAGGCGGACCTGTCGCCGCTGGTGACGCGGCGGATCGGCCTGTCGGGGGTGAACGCGGAACTGGAGGCCTTCAATCACCCCGCACCGCCCGGCGTGGCCGTAATCACCGACTTCCAGTCCTGACACGGGCGGGGTGGGTTGAAACGCACCTTACCCGGGGGCGCTTCGCCCCCCACCAGATCGCTCATGGCCCCCCAGAGGATATTTTTGACCCAAAGAAGAAGGGACGTTGAGTCCAGTCCCCTTCTTTGGGTTGCAAATATCCCGGGGTGAATGGCCCGAACGGGCCAGAGGGGCAGCGCCCCTCATGTAAGGTGGGTTTTAACCCACCGCCCCTTTGCCTTTGCAGCAAAAGCGGCTAAACGCTCGCCCAACGACTCGTGCTTCCCGAAAGGACCCGCCATGAAAGCCGCCGTCCTCGTTTTCCCCGGATCGAACTGCGACCGCGACATGAAGGTCGCGCTGGAACAGGCGGGGGCCGATGTGACCATGGTCTGGCACAAGGATGCCGAGCTTCCCAAGGGGTTGGACCTTGTGGCGGTTCCGGGTGGGTTTTCCTTCGGCGACTACCTGCGCTGCGGGGCCATCGCGGCCCAGTCGCCGGTGTGCAAGGGGCTGGTCGAACATGCCAACCGTGGCGGATATGTTCTGGGCGTCTGCAACGGGTTTCAGGTCCTCACCGAAACCGGGCTTCTTCCGGGTGCGCTGATGCGCAACGCGGGGCTGAAGTTCATCAGCCGCGTGGTGCCTTTGCGGGTGACCACCTCTGCCTCGGCCTTCACCGAAGGGTATAATGCGGGCGACGTGATCAATATTCCGGTCGCCCACCACGACGGGAATTACTACGCCGACGCCGACACCCTTGCCCGGCTTCAAGGCGAAGATCGGATTGCCTTCACCTATGAAACCCCGATCAACGGGGCAGTCGCCGATATCGCCGGGATCCTGTCGGACAACCGGCGCGTGCTGGGGATGATGCCGCACCCGGAACGCGCGGTGGACGAGGGCCACGGCGGCACCGACGGGCAGGCGCTTTTCCGCGGATTGATCGGGCAGCTTGCCTCTGCCTGACGGCCCTGTCTTGTGACGGGCGGGGCAGGCGCCTAGGATCGTTACATGGCACGCGCATCGCAGGCACGTTTGGACCGCACCCGCCGGACCGTCTGGGGTCTCCGGCTGGCGATGATCGCCTTTGTCGCGATTGCGGTCGCCGTGATTTACGTCACCAACCAGCTTCTGACCGAACGGTTTACTGAGACCACCCGCAACCGGGCCGAGGTTCGGATGACCCTTTACGCGGGCAACCTGCTGAGCGAGTTGCAGCGCAATTCCATCGTGCCACAGCTTCTGGCGCGCGATCCCGAGTTGATCAACGCGCTGCGGTCGGCGGAATATTCGCGCTCGACCCAGCGGCTTTTGTCCTTTGTGGACGAGATCGGAGCGGCATCCCTTATGCTGCTGGACCGGGACGGGCGCACCGTGGCCGCGACCGACCGTAACCGGCTGGGTGAAAACCACCGGGCCGATGCCTATTACGTCAATGCGCTGCGGACCAATACGACCGTCTTTACCGTCAGCCCCCGTGACAGCGGTGGCTATTCCTTCGTCTATTCCCGCCGGATCGATGACGCGGGCACCGGGCTGGGCGTCATCACGGTCGAGGCTGACTTGGCCAAGCTGGAACGCAGCTGGGCCAATATTTCCGACGCGGTGCTGGTGACCGACAGTGCGGGCCTGATCATCCTGTCCACCGAACCCCGCTGGCGCGGGCTCGAGGAGGCGGCGGCGCTGGACCGTCAGTCCGCGCCCTCGGCCATCGAACGGGCGGTCCGCGCCACGCAGGACTGGGCGGCGATCCCGATTGATGCCTACCTGTTGGGTGAGGCCGTATTGCGCCGCGAGGCCCGCATCCCGTTTCAGGGCTGGAAGATGGTTACCTACACCACCTACGCCAGCGTCCGTGAACGGGTGAACGGCATTCTGGCGCTTGAAATCATGGGATTCGCGATTCTTCTGGCGCTGGTCTTCTGGGTCTCGTCGCGCAAGGCCGCGTCGCGCCTGATCTTCTTCCAGCGTGAGTCGGCGGAGCTTCGCCAGTTGAACATCCGGCTGCAGCGGGAAATTGCCGAACGCGAAAAGGTCGAAAAGACCCTTGAAGTGGCGGAACAGACGCTGGCGCAAAGTTCCAAGCTGGCGGTGCTGGGCGAGATGTCGGCGGCGGTCAGCCACGAGTTGAACCAGCCCCTGGCGGCGATGAAGACCTATCTTGCCGGGGCCCGCCTGCTGCTTCAGCGCAAGCGCCCGGACGAGGCGCTGTCGTCCTTCCAGCGGATTGACGATCTGATCGACCGGATGGGGGCGATTACCCGGCAGCTGAAATCCTATGCCCGCAAGGGCGCGGATGCCTTTGAACCTGTGGATACACGGGATGCGCTGTCGTCCGCACTGGCGATGATGGAACCGCAGTTGAAGGTTCGAAAGGTGGAAATCACCCGCACGCTGCCCACCGAACCGGCGATGATCCTTGGTGACCGGTTGCGGCTGGAACAGGTTATCGTGAACCTGCTGCGCAACGCGCTTGACGCCACCAAGGCGGCGGACGACCCCCATATCGACATCCTTTTGGCGGTGGGAGAGACCGTGCGGCTGACCATCCGCGACAACGGCCCCGGCATCGACGATCTCGATGCGCTGTTCGAACCCTTCTACACCACAAAGCAGCCGGGCGAGGGGGTCGGGCTGGGGCTTGCCATTTCCTCTGGCATCGTCAACGACCTTGGCGGACGGCTGACCGCACGCAATGCAACGGCCGGGGGGGCTGTATTTGAACTGCAGCTTCCTATCTTGAAGGCAGGGGCCGAAGCGGCCGAATAGAACGAAGAAAGGGACCGCGCCATGAGCAAGGCCATGAAGATCGCCATCGTCGACGACGAACGGGATATGCGCCAGTCCATCAGCCAGTGGCTGGCCCTCTCGGGGTTCGATACCGAAACCTACGCCAGCGCCGAAGACGCGCTGAAGGGGTTGGGCCCGGATTATCCGGGGATCGTGGTCAGCGATATCAAGATGCCGGGCATGGATGGGATGCAGTTCCTGAAAAAGCTCAAGGGCGTCGACAGTGCGCTGCCGGTGATCATGATCACCGGCCATGGCGACGTGCCCATGGCGGTCGAGGCGATGCGCATCGGCGCTTTCGATTTCCTTGAAAAGCCGTTCAACCCCGACCGGATGACCGAACTGGCCAAGAAGGCCAGCAATGCCCGCCGCCTGACGTTGGACAACCGTGCGCTGCGCAAGGAACTGTCGGACGGGTCGGCCCTGATGAAAAAGCTGATCGGCACCAGCCCGGTGATGGAGCGGTTGAAGGAAGACATCCTCGACCTTGGGCAGGCGGATGGCCATGTGCTGATCGAAGGGGAAACCGGCACGGGCAAGACCCTCGTGGCCCATGCGCTGCACGCGGTTGGCGCGCGGGCGTCGAAGAAATTCGTCCTGATCTCCTGTTCCGCCTATGACGAGGACAGCCTTGGCCGCCGCCTGTTTGGTCCCGCGAACGAGGATGAACCGATCCCGGCCGTGGAAGAGGCGCGCGGCGGCACCCTGGTTCTGGAGGATATCGAGGCGCTGTCGACCAGCCTTCAGGCCCGGCTTTTGACGGCGATCAACGATCAGGGCACCCCGGCCGAAACCCGGATCGTCGCCATTTGCAACCTTCAGGACGAAGGCAAGACCTGCGAAAGCGTGCTGCGCCCGGATCTGTTCTACCGGCTGGCCGCGCTGCGGATCACCGTGCCGCCCCTGCGCCAGCGGGGCGAAGATATCCTGACCCTGTTCACAAAGCTGGGCGAACAGTTTTCCGAGGAGTACGGCTGTGACGCGCCGCAGGTCAGCGCACAGGAAGCCGCGCAGCTGTTGCAGGCCCCCTGGCCCGGAAACGTGCGCCAGCTGATCAACGTGGCGGAACGCGCGGTGCTGCAGAACCGGCGCGGCACCGGGACCATCGCATCGCTGCTCATGGCTGATTCCGATGACAGCCAGAAGCCCGCGATCACCACCGAAGGCAAGCCGCTAAAAGAATTCGTCGAAGCGTTTGAACGGATGCTGATCGACAACACGATGCGCCGCCACAAGGGGTCGATCGTGGCGGTGATGGATGAATTGTGCCTGCCGCGTCGGACCCTGAACGAAAAGATGGCCAAATACGGCCTGCAGCGGTCCGACTACCTGTAGCCATGTTTGGCGGGCTGTTCCGGCGCGGCAAGGCCGGGCAACTGGCGGATGCAGCCCATCTGCGGGCGCTGTTCGATGCGCTGGCGGCCTTGGCGCCTGCGCCGCGGAAATGGCAGGCCGAGGCGGTGCGGGGCGACGACGGTGTGTTCTGCGTTCGCTTCGACGGAGAGGATGAACCACTGGACCCGGAAACCTGCGCGGTTCTGTCCCGCCACCTGACCGAGATCCGCGAGGCGCAGCGCAGCCCGTCAGGGCAGGCGTTTTCGCGGGTGGTGATGCGATCCAAAGGGCGGGATTTGTCGTTCGAACGCCACGACTGGACCTGAGGCGCCCAAAGATTGCCCATTGTCAATTGCCGGGTTCCTCCCCTATGAAGAGGATACGGACGTTCGCGCGACGCTGTGCGATGCCGCCCGGAGTGATTGCCTGCTTGTCGGGTGTTCGCGGGCCATGACCCGGCGGACCTTGATCAGCGGAAAGGATTTGGCCCCAAAAGGCCAGAAGGACGCCCTGGAGTGCGCGAGGATTGATCGGACGCGCCCGGGCCAGTGAAATGGTCCCTTCGTCGTTTTCGGCAGGGATCGGAGAAGAAACGCGATGCACCGCGCAGGTGATACAGGCAGGATGCAGGCGGCCCTCAGTGGCGCGTCCCCTGTTGTGTTGTCTTACTGCGCAAACCCGCTCGCCCTAATCAGACATGCCGCAAGATCTTCCGCGCCCCCCGGGGCGCGCGCTGGTTTGCGCCATGCAATTGGACAACATGGCAAAGAAAATGCTGATCGATGCCACGCACGCGGAAGAAACCCGCGTTGTCGTGGTGGACGGAAACAAGGTCGAAGAATTTGATTTCGAAAGCCAGTCGCGCAGGCAGCTGGCCGGTAACATCTACCTTGCAAAGGTAACACGGGTCGAACCGTCGCTTCAGGCGGCGTTCGTGGACTACGGTGGCAACCGCCACGGGTTCCTTGCCTTCGCGGAAATTCATCCCGACTACTACCAGATCCCTGTGGCCGACCGCGAGGCGCTTCTGGCCGAGGAACGCGCCTATGCCGAAAGCCTGAAGGCCGAGGAAGAGGGCGAAGAGGAAAAGAAGGCCAAGAAGGTCAGCCGGTCCCGTCGCGGGCGCGGCCGGTCCAAGGCCAAGGCCGCCGATGCGACCAATGGCGACGCAATCGCCACCGCCGAGGTCGATCTGCCCGAGGAAGCGCCGGAAGAGGTGATTTCCGGCGATATCAAGGGGATGGAAGTCCTTGATCTGGGCGAGGACGAGTCCGAAGCCGGTGAGATGGTCGTCGAAGAGGGCAGCAGCCCGATGGAGACCGTCGCCGAGACCCCCGTTGAAACCCCCGCCGCAGGCGAGGAGGAGGACGAGGACGCCGACGCCGACGATGACGCCGTGGTTCAGTCGGTCGACAAGGACGACACCATTGAAAGCGTCGCCGAGGAAGACGACAGCGAAG
Source organism: Loktanella sp. IMCC34160 (assembly GCF_004145845.1). Taxonomy (GTDB): domain Bacteria; phylum Pseudomonadota; class Alphaproteobacteria; order Rhodobacterales; family Rhodobacteraceae; genus SELP01. The sequence goes on from NZ_SELP01000002.1 coordinate 208,002, forward strand.
AGGTGCGCCCGGTCCGCAAGCCGCGCCCCCGCAAGTACAAGATCCAGGAAGTGATCAAGGTCCGGCAGATCATGCTAGTTCAGGTCGTCAAGGAAGAGCGCGGCAACAAGGGCGCAGCCCTGACCACCTATCTGTCGCTGGCTGGCCGCTACTGCGTGCTGATGCCGAACACCGCCCGTGGCGGCGGCATTTCGCGCAAGATCACCAATGCCGCCGACCGCAAGAAGCTCAAGGAAATCGCGGCCGAGATCGACGTGCCCGATGGCGCCGGCCTGATCATCCGCACGGCGGGTGCCCAGCGGACAAAGGCCGAGATCAAGCGCGACTATGAATATCTTCAGCGGATGTGGGAACAGATCCGCGAACTGACGCTCAAGTCCATCGCACCTGCGAAGATCTACGAGGAGGGCGACCTGATCAAACGCACGATCCGCGATCTCTATTCGAAAGAAATCGACGAAGTGATCGTCGCGGGCGAGGCGGGCTATCGCTCGGCCAAGGACTTCATGAAGATGATCATGCCGTCCCACGCCAAGAACGTGAAGTTCTACAGCGAACAGCTGCCGCTGTTCGCCCGCTATCAGGTCGAAGGCTACCTTGGCGGGATGTTCAACCCGACGGTTCAATTGCCTTCCGGCGGCTACATCGTGATCGGCATCACCGAGGCGCTGGTTGCCATCGACGTGAACTCTGGCAAGGCGACCAAGGAAGGGTCGATCGAACAGACCGCGCTCAAGACCAACCTTGAAGCGGCCGAGGAAGTGGCCCGCCAGCTGCGTCTGCGCGACCTCGCCGGGCTGATCGTCATCGACTTCATCGACATGGACGAGCGCAAGAACAACGCCGCCGTCGAGAAGCGCCTGAAAGACAAGCTCAAGACTGACCGCGCCCGTATTCAGCTGGGCCGCATTTCGGGCTTTGGCCTGTTGGAAATGTCGCGCCAGCGTCTGCGCCCCGGCATGCTCGAGGCGACGACCCAGCCGTGCCCGCATTGCCATGGCACCGGCCTGTTGCGGTCGGATGACAACGTGGCCCTGGGGATCCTGCGTCAGCTGGAAGAAGAAGGCGTGCGTGGCCGGTCCCGCGAGGTTCTGGTCAAGGCCCCGGTGGGCATCGCCAACTTCCTGATGAACCAGAAGCGCGAACATATCGCCGAGATCGAAGCCCGCTATGGCATGGCCGTCCGGATCGAGGCCGATCCCTTCATGGTGTCGCCCGACTACGCGCTTGAAAAGTTCAAGACCGCGACCCGCATCGTGCCCGAAGCCGCGCCGGTCGTCACCGGCGCCGCGGCCCTGATGGAAGAGGTCGAGGATGCGCTGGCTGCCGAGGAGGCCGAAGAGGCGCAGGACGCGCCCGAGGTGACCGAGGCCGCCGAGGCGGAAGATGACAAGCCCAAGAAGAAGCGCCGTCGCCGTCGTCGCCGCCGGGGTGGCGCGAAGGACGGGGCCGAAGGGCAGGACGGGCAGGCCGAGGGCGACGAGTCCGACGCAGAGGACGTTGCGGCGGACGACGCCACGACCGAGGCTGCGCAGGACGCGGAAGCTGATGCGCCTGCCGCCGCTGAGGAAGAGCCAAAGCCCAAGAAGCGGACCCGCAGCCGCAAGAAGAAGGTTGAAGACACCCCGGCCGAGGCCGAAGCCGTGACCGAGGCCCCCGCCGAGGCGGCAGCACCCGCAGCCGTGGCCGATGAGGCCCCGAAAAAGCGGACCCGCAGCCGTAAGAAGAAGGTCGAGGAAGCCCCGGCCGAACCGGCGGTAGCGGAAGTGGACGCCGCCCCGGCAGAAACCCCGGCCGAGGCTGAGGAAAAGCCGAAGAAACGGACCCGCAGCCGCAAGAAGGCCGAACCCGCGCCCGAACCGGTGCAGGTAGCGGAACCGGAAGCCGAGACGCAAGCCGAGGCAGAACCTGTGGCGGAACCGGTGGTCGAACCCGCCGCCGAGCCGGCCCCCGCAGCCCCGGCCGAACCCGAGCCTGAACTGGCAGAGGCGATGGCCGAAGAGGCCCCCGCCGATAAGTCAGACAAGCCGAAACGGCGCGGCTGGTGGTCGATGAGCCGCTGATCGCGGACCAAGGACAGGAAACGCCGCCCCGACCGGGCGGCGTTTTTTCTTTCAAGCCGTCGCTTTCTTGTGACCCGATGCGACCAACTGACCCGTGACCTCTGCCCAACCATCGCCTATGTGAGGGAAAACAGGAGCTGCTATGCTGGACGCCGCGACATTCATGGATGCCTCACTTCTGCCCGCGCTGGTCATTGCGCTGGCAGCCGGAGTATTGTCCTTCCTGTCGCCCTGCGTGTTGCCCATCGTGCCGCCCTACCTGGCCTATATGGGCGGGGTATCGGTGCGGGATATGGACGACGGCGGCGGACGTGGGCGCGTGTTCCTTGCGGCGGTGTTCTTTGTCCTTGGGCTGTCGACGGTGTTCCTGCTTCTGGGGTTCGCCTTTTCCAGCATCGGGCGGATGTATCTGTCGGCGCAGGACTGGTTCTACTATGGTGCCGCGATCCTGATCATGGTCTTCGGGGCACATTTCATCGGTGTCTTCCGTATCCCCTTCCTTATGCGCGAGGCGCGGGTGGACGCGGGCGACCGGGGCGGTTCGGCGCTGGGGGCCTATCTTCTGGGTCTGGCCTTTGCCTTTGGTTGGACCCCCTGCCTTGGTCCGATCCTTGGCGCGATCCTTGGGCTTGCCACCTCCGAAGGGGACGTGGCGCGCGGCACCACGCTGCTGGCGGCCTATGCGTTCGGGCTGGGTATTCCTTTCCTTCTCGTCGCGGCCTTCTTCCCGCGGTTGAAGGGGGCGATGGCCTGGATGAAACGGCATATGGACCGGATCGAGCGGGTGTCGGGCCTGTTGCTGTGGACCGTTGGGCTGATGATGCTGACGGGTCAGTTTTCCACCTTCTCCTACTGGCTTCTGGAAACCTTCCCGGGGCTTGCCGCGCTCGGCTAGGCCCACCCGAAATGCCGTCTTAATCCTGCCGGGTTCTTGGGCTATCCTGCTGCCAAAGGCAGCCAGGGCAGACACATGGCAGAGCAGGCAAGACGGCAGGTGCGGCGGCGCAGGGTATTCTATATTCCGGGCTACGATCCCATTCATCCGCGCCGCTACCGCGAGCTTTACCGCAAGGAAAGCGCGGCGCAGGCCGAGATCTCGGGCTATGACATCGGCATTTCCCCCAAGCAGGGCGATGGCGCCTATGGCTGGGAGGTTGAGGCCCGGATTGACGATACACCAGTCGAGGCCTCGGTCGAGGTCTTGGTCTGGTCCGACATCGTGCGCGGGTCGATGTCCAACACGATCCCGGCCACCTACCTGCAACTTGTCCGCACGGCCTGGACCTATATCGCCAGCGGCACGCTCCGGCGGCTGATGTGGATGCGCAAAGGGCCGGTGATCGCCGCGCTTTACCCGGTCGGGATGCTGATCTTGCAACTGCTGATCGCCGTGGTGCTGGGCTTCATCGCCGGGCGGATCGTGGGCGCGGTCCTGGGGTTTGTCCCGATCTGGGGCGAGGGGGGCTTTTGGCGCGCGCTGCGCGTGTTTCTGGACACGGCGGGGTTCTGGGTGCCCTTTCTTGTGGTCGTCCCGCTTGTCCTGCGCTGGTTCAAGGCCCGCGATGGCAAGCTGTTCGCCTATTACCTGATGCACGACTACGCCTATTCCGCCCGCTGGAAGGGGGAAAACCCGCCCGAGTTGGAAGCGCGGATGGCCGAGTTTGGCGACCAGATCGCCGATGCGCTGCATGACCCGTCCGTGGACGAGGTTCTGGTGGTCGGCCATTCGTCCGGTGCCCATCTGGGGGTGTCGATCCTGGCCGACCTGATCCGGGCCGGCCGGGTGCCTGCCACGGGCCCGGCGCTTGGGTTCCTCAGCCTTGGGCAGGTGGTGCCGATGGTGTCCTTCCTGCCACGGGCATGGCGGCTGCGGGCGGACCTGATGTTCCTGTCGCAACGGCGCGAACTGGCGTGGATCGATGTGACCGCGCCGGGGGATGGTTGCGCCTTTGCGCTCTGTGATCCGGTGGCGGTGTCAGGGGTGGCCCCGCGCGGGCAGAAATGGCCCCTGGTCCTGTCGGCGGCCTTTACCCAGACCCTCAGCCCGGAACGGTGGAAAGAGCTGCGCTGGCGGTTCTTCCGGCTGCATTTCCAATATCTTTGCGCCTTCGACCGGCCCGGCGACTATGACTATTTCCAGATCACCGCCGGGCCGGTCACATTGGCCGACCGGTACGACGGTCGCGCCCCGTCCCAAAGCCGGATCGACGTGGCGGCATCGAAATACACCACGGTGGTCGCCCCGTGACCCTTCCGCCAAAGCCCCCGTCGCGGCCCGACCGGGTGTCGCTTTGGCGCTATATGCGGCTGTTTCGGCAGGACATCCTGTCGGCCCAGCCGGCCAAGCTTTACCGCGCGTGGATGGCAGAGTTTCGAACGCCGTTCTTTCGCAGCTACATGGTCAATGACCCGGCGCTGCTGAAACGGGTGCTGAATGAACGGCCCGACGATTTCCCGAAGTCGGACCGGGTTGGCGCGGGGCTGCGCCCGCTTCTGGGCAATTCGGTCTTCCTGACCAATGGCGCAGTCTGGAAGCGGCAGCGGCGGATCATCGACCCGGCCTTCGAAGGCGGGCGGCTGCGCGATACCTTCCCGGCCATGTGGGCGGCCGGAGAGGCGGCGAACGCGCGGCTTGCTGACAAGGCGGGGGGCGCCCCGGTCGAGATCGAGGAAGAGACCAGCCACGCCGCCGCCGATGTGATTTTCCGGACCCTATTTTCGATCCCGATTGACCATGACATTGCGGCGCGGGTGTTTCGTGAATTTCGCGCCTATCAGCGCGAACAGCCAATCCTGAACCTGCGGGCCTTTATCGCGGGCCCCCGCTGGATGCCCCGGTTCTTCAGCCGTGAAACCCGGCGCACGGCCCGTGTCATCCGGGGGCTGATCGGTGAATTGACCGAGGCGCGCCTGCGCGAGATCGAGGCCGGGACCGCCCCGGATGATCTGGCCACCAAGATCATGACCACCACGGACCCGCAAACCGGTGACCGGTTCGATGTGGCCGAAATGATCGATCAGGTGGCGATCTTCTTTCTGGCCGGGCACGAGACATCCGCCTCGGCCCTTGCCTGGACGCTGTATCTTCTGGCCACGCACCCCGACTGGCAAGATCGCGTCGCGGCAGAGGCGCAGGGTCTGACGCCCGAGTTCTCAGCCGTGTCCCGCCTGCGGGTGGCGCGCGATGTGTTCCGCGAGGCGCTGCGCCTGTATCCTCCGGTGCCGATGATGGTGCGCGAAACCACCTGCCCAGAGGAGTTCCGGGGCAGGGCGGTCAAACCCGGATCGCAGGTTGTCTTGTCGCCCTGGCATCTGCACCGGCACGAACGGATGTGGGACAACCCCGATGGGTTCGACCCGGCGCGCTGGGGCACCGAGAACGGCAAGACCTGTATGCGCGACGCCTATATGCCGTTTTCCACGGGGCCAAGGGTTTGTACCGGGGCGGGTTTTGCGATGGTCGAAGGGCCGCTTTTGCTGGCGATGATCCTGCGGGAGTTCCGGGTCACCACGGTCGAAGGGCGCGTCCCGGTCCCGGTCGCGCATCTGACTGTCCGGGCGGCTGATGGCATCTGGCTGCGGCTGGACCGACGCGGGGCCGAATCTGGGCGGTGATTCGACCGCTAGTTTCCTGATCCACGACGATCCTTTGGGTCCGGGAAGAACTGTTTCCAACCATCCAACGGCAAAACGGGGAAAGATTGGCGGGATCGGTCATCTTTTGCCGTCATTTCTTGGGCGGAAGTCGGTAAATGTAAAGTAAATCAATATGTTAAGGAAATACTAACGCGACCGGTGCGCATCGCACCTGAAATTAGGCGGTTTCATGGCCGCATTTTGGGCTAATGTTGGGGCGTGGGGGCCGTACCAGTAAGTGGGGACCGGCCAATGGCAGTTCAGTTTTTCGAGCTTATCAAGGCAAGCGCGGCGTCGCTGACCGACCGTTTTATGCTGTCTGACAAATCGGATGACGCGGATCTGGGGCCGCGCCCGGTTGTGCGGGATGTCGAACGGGAAAACGCCAAGGGACGCAAGGAGTTGGATAGCCTTCGTTCCGCGCTTTATCCGCAGGAAGCAGCCTGAGTGATCGTTCGGCGCGGTTAGGACCGCGCCGACCTATACCTGTTCAGAACCCAGACCCGTATGGCAGAGGCGAGGCCGACATCGCCCCGGGTCGCGTCGATTTCAGCGGCAAGTTCGTTGATCGCCTTGCCCTCTTCGTCGGCGGCCAGCCGGAAGGCAGCCCAGAATTCCGCTTCAAGTGATACGGATGTGCGATGCCCGCGCAGGGTCAGTGAATGTTTCACCGGGCGGCCTGCGGGCGGGGTGGTCATTCGTCTTCGAACTTCAACTGGTCCAGCCGCGCGCGCGCCTTTTCCTCAAGCGCGGCTTCAAGCAGTCTTTGGGCCTTGGTGCGCCCGTGCTTGACCGCATTCGCATCGGCCTGCGCCTTTTCTTCGGCCTTGGACACCTGCTTGCGGAACCGGTTCAGATTGACGATCTCGGACATGGGGGGACCACCTTGTTGCGGGAAGATCAGGGAACATCGAAACCGCGCCACATTCAAGAGGCATTCTTCGTGCTTTGAATGAGGTTTGGGTCAAATCCTTATGAAATAAAACAAAAAAAACCCGCGCCGGTTGGCGCGAGTCTGTGATGTGATTTTGTCTGTTGTCAGCCTTTCGGGCCGATCATCTGTTCGGGGCGCACGACCCGGTCAAAGGTCTCTTCATCCACGAACCCCAGCTTGACAGCCTCTTCCCGAAGGGTGGTGCCGTTCTTATGCGCGGTCTTGGCGACGGTCGTTGCGTTGTCATAGCCGATGGTCGGCGCCAGCGCGGTCACCAGCATCAGCGATTCCTTCATCAGCTTCTCGATCCGCTCTTCATTGGCGCGGGTGCCCATCAGCATCCGTTCGGTGAAACTGTCCGCTGCGTCGCCCAGAAGCTGCATGGATTGCAGCAGGTTATAGGCCATCATCGGGTTATAGACGTTCAGCTCAAAGTGCCCCTGCGACCCGGCAAAGGAAATCGCCGCGTCATTGCCAAGGATATGGGTGCAGACCTGGGTCATCGCCTCGGCCTGGGTCGGGTTGACCTTGCCGGGCATGATCGACGATCCGGGTTCGTTTTCCGGCAGGATCAGCTCTCCAAGGCCGGAGCGGGGGCCAGAGCCAAGGAAGCGCATGTCGTTGGCGATCTTGTAGGCGGCCATGGCCACGGTCTTGATCGCGCCGGACATGAACACCATGGCGTCATGGGCGGCCAGCGCCTCGAACTTATTGGGGGCGGTGACGAAGGGCAGGCCGGTGATCTCGGCCATGTTGGCGGCGACGGTGGTGTCCCAGCCCTTGTCGGTGTTCAGCCCGGTGCCGACGGCGGTGCCACCCTGCGCCAGTTCGTAGATGCCGGGAAGGGCCAGCTTGATCCGCTCGATCCCGTTGCGGATCTGCTTGGCATAGCCGGAAAATTCCTGCCCGAGCGTCAGGGGTGTCGCATCCTGCGTGTGGGTGCGCCCGATCTTGATGATGTCCTTGAATTCCTCGGCCTTGGCTTCCAGCCCGGCGGCGAATTTCTCAAGCCCCGGCAGCAGTACGTCGCGCGCTGTCATGGCGGCGGCGATATGCATCGCGGTGGGGAAGGTGTCGTTCGACGACTGACCCATGTTCACATGGTCGTTCGGGTGCACCGGATCCTTGGACCCGATCACGCCGCCCAGAAGTTCGATCGCCCGGTTCGAGATCACCTCGTTGGCGTTCATGTTCGACTGGGTGCCGGAGCCGGTCTGCCAGACCACCAGCGGGAAATGATCGTCCAGCTTGCCGTCGATGACTTCGCCCGCGGCTTCAATCATCGCGTCGGCCAGCTGCGCGTCCAGCTTGCCGCTGGCCTTGTTGGCCATTGCGCAGGCTTTCTTGATCACGCCAAGGGCGCGGACGACCGCGACGGGCTGTTTTTCCCAGCCGATGGGAAAGTTCATCAGGCTGCGCTGGGTCTGGGCGCCCCAATAGCGGTCTACAGGGACTTCCAGCGGGCCAAAGCTGTCGGATTCGGTACGGGTCTGGGACATGTCATGATCCTTTGGTATGCCGTTGCATGCCGTTTAGCGCTGCGCGGCCCACCGGGCAACGGGCGAAATGCCGCAAAGGTTATTTCCGGAACTTGTCGAGGCTGACAACCTCGGCCTCGCCGCGCTTGGGCGCGGCATCGGGTTCCACCATCTCATCCATCGGGGCTTCGTCGTCCTCGTCCTCGATGTCATCCTCGTCCTCTTCGTCCGAGGAGTCCTGGCTTTCAAAGCGCAGGCCAAATTCGACCGACGGATCGACGAAGGTCTTGATCGCGTCAAAGGGAACATAAAGCGGTTCCGGCTGATTGCCGAAATTAAGCGTGATGGCAAAGCCGTCGTCCGTCACCTCCAGCTTGTCGAACCAGTGCTGGATGACGATGGTCATGTCCCCCGGATACCGGTCAGACAGCCAATCGGCCAGTTCCACATCGGGATGGAGCGTGTCGAAGGTGATGAAGAAATGATGGTTGCCCGGCAGGCCCTCGCGCTGCACCCGTTCGAGGACTTCCTGGATCAGGCCGCGCATGGCCCGATGCATGAGTGATCCGTAGTCGATGGAGTGTCGCACGCATTGGCCCCCTGTTGGTCGCTTGGGTGCAGCATACGGGATTCGGAACCGGATGAAAGGGGGCGTCTTCGGCCCAGGCCGGACGCATCAGCCGAAAATCCGGCTGACCTCTCGCAGGATCTTGGTGCGGATCGCTTCCGGGTAGTCGCGATAGCCACGCGCGGTGATCACAAAGCCGTCGCGGGTGATGATTGCCCGCTGAAAAAACCCGGTGATGGCAAGGCCCATGGACTCGATCGCGATCCCGTTGATGGTGATTCCGCGCCGTTCCGCCTCGGTCCGGAGGCGGCGCACGTCGGCCCCCGCGTTTGCCGTGCCGTCGCCCGACACGTCGATGATGTGGCGGCGGCAATCCCGAACCGCGTCGAATTGCGAGATGGAGAAGGTGATTGCTTCGGCTGGGGCGGTGTCGGACATCACAAAGGCCCGCGGCATGATCCGGGCACGGTTGGAAAACAGCTCGACCTCGGTCGGGCTGGACATCCGTTCCCACGGGATGGTCAGCTCCTGCCGGTCGACGCCGGACCATTGCACGACCGCCAGCGCCACCTGTCCCTGTACCAGCGCGTCGATGATTTCCGGGTCGCGCAGCGCATCGGCCAACCCGTCGGTCTGAAGCCGGTATTCCGCCACGTCGATGGAGTTCGACACGTCGATGGCCAGCAGAAGCGCGGTTTCGCACGCACGGACCGGCCCGAAGGGCAGGGCAAGGGCAAGCAGTGCGGCGCGCAGTAGCATTTTCGATCCTCACATCTTGGATCAGCCGGGGGACGGCCCGTCCCAGTGGTCGCGGTAGGAGGCCGCGTCATTCGCGTGGGGGAAGGGGGCATCGGGAACGGGCACGTCCAGAAAGGCGCAGAGCGGGCCCCAGCCTTCAGCCACCTGATAGACCAGCAGCCGGTCGGCTGGCACCGTATCGATGACGTTTTGGGTATGTTGCCGGAAGCGGGCGATCATGTGGTCGCGGTCCGGCCCGCGCCCGCCGAAATAGGCCTCGCCGACCAGCCGGTCCGACAGGTCCAGAACGGCCCGGTGGTGTGGGTTGGTCAGCGTCTCGCGTTTGTTCATCAATTCCAGAACCGAGGCCAGTACGCTGTCGTACCATTTCTCGGGGTCGCGGATGGTCAGGATCACGCGGGCGTCGGGATACTGCACGATCAGGTCCCGCCAATAGGCCGCGCCGGGAAAATCCACCTGCGACCGGAACCCGTCAAACAGGCGGTCCCAGTCCCGATGCTTTCCGTCCGCAAACTCTTGCCACGCGGGCAGCAGGGCGGGCGTGTCGCGGATGGCGTGCATATGGTGGCAGGGACCAAAGCCCAGCACCTCCAGCGCGCTGCGCAGCGACTCCGTTCCGGTGCGGCCGTATCCGGCGCCGATGATGTCCAGTGCCATGCAATCCCCATCCTGATGTCCTGACTATGCAGGGGATGCGGTTTTGGATCAACGCTGGCCTTTAGTATGTTGGGAAAGTGGAGGTTTCTGTTGCCAGGTACCTCCGAACCCCGCCTTAGGCTGCAAAGCCCAAGGACTTAATTTTCGATCTTTCGGACTGCTTAGGCAGCCAGAGCGATCGGAGCACGATTGTCGTTGGCAATTGTACTTTTCGCACCGATAACGGTGGTAGCTCACCGGGACAAAGCCACGTCTTTACACGTTCGTCGATCCTATTTCGGCCCCATCTGCCCCCAACGAGGGATGTTTGGTGGAGCCGCCGGGTACCGCCCCCGGGTCCGATCCGCTTATTTCACGCACGTTTATGCCCATAGTCCCCCGAAGGAGACAGGTTAGATATAGGGGGCGTGGGGGTGTTTGAAAAGGGGGCGATTGAAAGCGCCCCGACTGTGCAAGAGCGTAAGCACTAGCATAGCGATGAATGCCAGAACAAAGATCTGGCAGCGCCCGAACCGCCCCCGCGGGGCGGGCGCGGCGACAGTCCCCGTTGCCGCTGGAGGATACCCCGAACAAAGTACGGTCTGCGCGTTCAGCCGTTCTTCGCCGCCCGTGCCTCCATTGCCGCGACCCCAAGCGTGATCGTGTAGTCGCAAAGCGCGGCGAGGTTTTCGTCCACCGCCTTGCCGTCCCCGGCTTCGATCCCGTCGGCGATGGCCGTGTGCAGGTCCACGATCCGGGCACGGTTGCGTTGGGTGAAGGTAATCATGTTCATCAGGGGCTGCATCGCTTCGACCGCGCCGGCCAGCTGATAGGACAGCACCGGGTTCTGCGCCCCGTCCACCAGCGCCCGGTGAAAGGCCACGTCCGAGGCGCAGAAGCTTTCGTCGGACAGCCCCGGCTGGGCCTGCCGGTGAATTTCCGCCCGCATGGTGGCCATCTGGTCGGCGTCATGCCGTTCCGCCGACAGCCGGGCAACGGCCCGTTCCAGCGTATAGCGCGCCTCGCAGGCGGTTTCGAAATCGACCTGGTTCATCGACAGAAGCAGGGTCGATGTGGTGATCTGCTGGCCATAGGCCTCTTGAAACGACAGCCGGTTGACAAAGGCCCCGCCGGTCGCGCCGCGCTGGGTGCGGATCAGGTTTTGCGCGGCCAGCCGTTTCAGCGCCTCGCGCACGGTGGGCCGGGAGACCCCGAACTCATCGGCCAGTTCGGATTCGGATGGCAACCGCTGATCGACGATCAGCCGCCCCTCGACAATGGCATCGCGGATGGCGGCGGCGATGCGGATCGGCAGCTCGCCTTCTTCCTTGCCCAGTTTGTAGATCGGCGCCATCCGGCCCCCTTCAATTGTCAGACATTAATTGTTTGACATTTCTGCCATATGGGCAGAGCCTAGTTTCAAGGCGGCAGCCCGACAAGCTGATTCCGCACCTTGGGAGGGTTCATGTCCGATACCAGCGCCACCCTGAAACGGCGTTTGCCCCGCATTGGCGGGGCCGGTTTCGTGTGGTTGGGTATCTATGCCGCGATCCTTCTGGGCTGGGCTGGCGTGGTGATCATGTCGCGCGGGTTGCCCGGCGCGGACCTTCCGGCGGAGATTTGGGAAAGCCTGTGCGCGGCGGCGGCCGAGGCCGATCTGGGCGCCCTTTTCCTGATGTGGGCGCTGATGGTGCTGGCGATGATGTTGCCCACCGCCGTGCCCGCCTTTCGCACCTATGATGACCTGCGGCAGGCCGGGGCCGGAACCACGGCCGGGTTCGTGGCGCTGGTGACCGGCTATGGTCTGGTGTGGTTGATTGGTGCCGGGGCAGGGGCCGTGGCGCAATGGGCGCTGTCCCGCGCGGGTCTTTTGTCGCCGCTGGGGCAAAGCCTGTCGCCCTGGCTGACCTCGGGCCTTTTGATCGTGGCGGGCGGCTATCAATTCACCCGTTTCAAGGACGCCTGCCTGTCCAAATGCCGGATGCCGATGACCTTTTTCATGGAACGCTGGAAACCCGGTGCCCGCGCGGCCCTGCGCATGGGCGTTGACCTTGGGATCGTCTGTTTCGGATGCTGCTGGGCGCTGATGCTCTTGGCCTTTGTCGGCGGCACGATGGCCCTGTGGTGGATGGGCCTTGCCACCCTTTTCATGACTTTCGAGAAGCTGCCCGGCCTTGGCCGCTTCCTGACCCGCCCTGCCGGGATCGTGCTGATCTGCGCGGCCCCGCTTCCCTTTGTTGTCTAACCGAAAGGATGCCCCATGGCCTCTGACAAGATCAAAGCCCCCGCCAAAATCTCGAACCGCCATCCGGCGGCGGGCCCGGTGGACCAAAGCCAGACGCCCTGGGCGATCAAGGGCGAGTTGATCCTGAACTGCAACTGCACGGTCTTCTGTCCCTGCGTGATCAGCCTTGGGGAACATCCGCCGACCGAAGGGTACTGCATGGGCTGGGCCGGGATCCGGATCGACAGCGGCCATTATGGCGACGAAGATCTGTCGGGGCTGAACGTCGGCCTTCTGCTGGAAATTCCGGGCAAGATGGGGCGCGGCAACTGGAAGGCCGCCGCCTATATCGACGAACGGGCCAGCTATGACGCCTACGAGGGGCTCTTGCGCATCTTCTCGGGCAAGGCACGTGGCACCACGGGGTTGTTCAAGGTTTTGGTCAGCGAATTCCTTGGCGCCGAACGCGCGCCGGTGGTGTTCGAGACCGAAGGCAAGACCCGCCGCCTGATGGTCGGCAAGAAGATTCAGGGGTCGATCACCCCGGTTCCGGGCAAGGGCGGCGAGGATATCGTCGTGCACAATACCGAATACTGGATGGGCCCCGACATCACCGTCGCCAAGGCCGATCTGGGCAAGGTCCGCGCCTTCGGCCGGGTCTGGGACTTTGACGGACGGTCGGCCGAGATCTGCCAGATCGACTGGCACGGCCCGCGCTAATTCTTTCAACACAGGTGTAAAATGGCATCCATCTTTCCGTCCCGCCGCGTTCGGTCCACCCCCTTTACGCCGGGGGTGACAGCCGCGGGCATGTCTGTCTGCACGGTTTACAACCGGATGATCCTGCCGTCGGTGTTCGCCGGGCAGGAAGAAGACTATCGCCACCTCAAGACCCATGTGCAGGTCTGGGACGTGGCCTGTGAACGTCAGGTCGAGGTGGTTGGGCCGGACGCCCGCCGCCTTCTGGACCTGATTAGCCCGCGCGATCTGGACAAGATGGCGATGGATCAATGCTACTACATGCCCGCGATTGACCGGGACGGTGGGATGCTGAACGATCCGGTGCTGGTCAAGCTGGCAGAGGACCGATTCTGGATTTCCGTCGCTGACAGCGACTATCTGCAATATGTGGTCGGTGTGCGCGACGCGCTGGGGCTGGATGCGCAGGTGTTCGAACCTGACGTCAGCCCGCTGGCGGTGCAGGGCCCGAAATCGGATGACCTGATGGCCCGCGTCTTTGGCGACATCGCGCGCGACATCCGGTTCTTCCGCTACAAACGTTTGCCGTTCATGGGGCGCGAACTGGTCGTGGCCCGGTCGGGCTATTCCAAACAGGGCGGGTTCGAGATTTACGTGGATGGGTCGGACATCGGTATGCCCCTGTGGGATGCCCTGTTCGCGGCGGGTGCAGACCTGAACGTGCGGGCCGGCTGCCCCTCGACCATGGAACGGGTCGAAGCGGGGCTGCTCAGCTATGGCAATGACATGACCCGCGACAACACGCCGTTTGAATGCGGCTTGGGTAAATTCGTCAACTCGCCGCGCGATTACATCGGCAAGGCGGGGCTCTTGGCCCGGTCGGAACCCACGCAGCAAATCCGCCCGATCGAAATCATGGGCGACATTCCCCCGATCAACTTTGCCTGGCCGTTGCGCGCGGGCGGCAAAGAGGTTGGCCAGGTCACGACGGCGATCTGGTCCCCCGATTTCAAGACAAATGTGGCCATCGGCATGGTGGACCGCGCCCACTGGGATGCGGGCACCGCGCTGGAGGTGGAAACCGTCGCCGGGCCGCGCAAGGCGGTCGTGAAGGATAAATTCTGGATCTGACGGGCGCAGTCACGCGTCCACGGGTCCAGACCAATGCAGGTCAGCCTGCACAAGAAGGAGATTGATATGTTCAACGCGCTGGTGGTGCGGAAAGACGAAGAAAGCGGCAAGACCTCGGCCCAGGTCGAGGAGGTCTCGGTCGATCAGCTGCCCGAGGGCGAGGTTCTGGTCGCGGTGGATTATTCGACCGTGAACTACAAGGATGGGCTGTGCATCGGACCGGGCGGCGGGCTTGTCCGCAGCTACCCGCATGTGCCGGGGATCGACTTTGCCGGCACGGTCGAGGCATCGGAGGATGCCCGTTACAAGCCCGGCGACAAGGTGGTTCTGACCGGCTGGCGCGTCGGCGAAAACCGCTGGGGCGGCTATGCGCAGAAGGCGCGGGTCAAGGCCGATATGCTGGTGCCGCTGCCCGAGGGGCTGACCACGCGGCAGGCAATGGCCGTGGGCACCGCCGGGCTGACGGCGATGCTGGCGGTCATGGCGCTGGAAGATCAGGGGATCACGGATGGTCCGGTTCTGGTGACAGGTGCCGCTGGCGGGGTCGGGTCGGTCGCGACCGCGATCCTGGCCAAGCTGGGCCATCAGGTTGCCGCCGTCACCGGGCGCCCGGAGCAGGCCGACTATCTGACCGGCCTTGGCGCGAGCGAGATTATCGCCCGTGACGAACTGACCGAAGTGACCCGCAAGCCGCTGGAGGCCGAACGCTGGGGCGGCTGCGTCGATGCGGTTGCTGGCGCGATGCTGGGCCGGGTGCTGAAGCAGATGCAATACGGGTCCTCCGTGGCCGCCATCGGCCTTGCCGGTGGGGCGGCCATCGACGGCGCGTTGATCACCCCCTTCATTCTGCGGGGCGTGAACCTATTGGGGATCGACAGCGTGATGCAGCCCTATGACAACCGCGTCCGCGCCTGGCAGCGGATCGCCAGCGATCTGCCGATGGACAAGCTTGAGGCGATGGTGCAGCCCGCCACCCTGTCCGACCTGCCGGGTCTGGGCCGCGACATCCTGAAGGGTCAGGTTAAGGGCCGGGTCGTGGTGGATGTGAACGCCTGATCGCAAATCAGAGTGCCAAAATGAAAACGGCGCCGGGAGACCGGCGCCGTTTCGCGTTTTCAGGTCGGGTCGGGGCTATTCGCCCGCAACCCCGTGCTTTTCCCGCAGGCTGTCGCGATACAGCGCCTTGGCCAGCGCCACGCACATCAGCCCCATGACCATGGTAAAGGGCAAGGCGCCGATGATCATCGCCGATTGCAGCGCGTTCATCGGGTTTTCCTCGCCCGCGGCCAGTAGCAGCGCGCCGATCACGAGGGTCAGCAGGATGCCCCAGATGATGCGGTGCTTGATCCCGGTTTCCTGTTCGCCGCCGGACATGATCGTGTTCATCACAAGGATGCCCGAGTCCGCTGAGGTGACAAGGAAGGTCATCACCAGAACCACGCACATGACGGTGATCCCGCTTAGGAACGCCCCGTCTCCCAGCATGATCTGGAGCGTCACGAACAGTTTGTTTGTGTTCGATGCGCCGGTGATCGCGCCCTCTGCCGCGCCCGAAAGTTCAAGGTCGATCGCGGTGCCGCCAAGGATGGTCATCCAGGCAAAGCAGACCAGTGCCGGAGCGATGACACAGCCGACGATGAATTCACGCACCGACCGGCCCTTGGAAATGCGGGCAAGGAACAGGCCGACGAAGGGCGAGAAGGCAATCCACCAGGCCCAGTAGAAGGTAGTCCAGCCCGCCTGCCAGCCGAACTGGCGTCCGGCATTGCCCGCCTCGTAAACGGCGGCAAGGGTTTCCGGCGGCAGGGCGGCGGCGTCGCCTTCCAGACCGGCGACAAAGCTATCGAACGATCCCCAGGGGTTCTGCGCGCCTGACAGGCTTTCGGCCAGCGGTTGCGCCTCTGCCGGAAGCAGAGAGGCGAAATCGACGGCGGATTGCGGCCCCCATGCGCCGAAGGACAGCTGCACGAAGTGCAGGATGTAGTCGACCAGAGCACTGCCATAGGTGGTCATCGCAAAGACGAATGACCCGAAGACAACGAAGGTCAGCAGCAGGATGATCGACATCACAAGGTTCAGGTTGGACAGGTATTTCACCCCGCGCCCGACACCCGAGACAGCCGAGATGATCGACAGCCCCATGATCACGACCAGACCGGCAATCAGCCCGACCTTGGACGGGGTCGGCACCTCGGCGCCCATGTTCATGACCCATTCCATACCAGTGACCGCATAGACCCCGTCGATGAACTGGCTAACGCCGAACCCGATGGTGACGGACACGCCAAGGATCGTGGCGACGATACCCAGAACGTCGACGATATGGCCGAAGAAGCCGTTGACATAGCGACCAAACAGCGGCGTCAGCGCCGAGCGGATCGTCAGGGGCATGTCACGCGTATAGGCGTAATAGGCCAGCGACAGGCCTGTCACGACGTAGATCACCCATGCGTGGAACCCGTAGTGCAGGAAGGTATAGCGATAGCCCGATTGCAGGGCCTCTTCGGTGCCGCCTGCAACCGCGCCGGAGATGACAACAGGGTTCGACCCCCAGAGGCCCAGCGGTTCGGCAGTGGCAAAGACCATCAGGCCGACGCCCAGACCGGCGCCGAACATCATCGAGAACCACGAGAAGTTGGAAAACTCCGGCTTTTCGCCTTCGCGACCCATGACCTTTCGCCCCGAGGGCAGTACGGCCACGGCCAGCAGGAAGAAGGCAAAGAACCCGACGATGATGATGTAGAAGCTGTTGAATGTTTCCAGAAGCCGCCAGTTCAGGCTGCCCAGCGTGCTGCCGGCGTTGGCGGGCCAGACAAGGGCCCAGATCACCAGCAGCGACATGGACACCTTGGAAATAAGCGCGATGGGCAGGCTGTGCCCTTCGTAGAACCCCGAAGGCGCCTTCGGAATATGCAGTTCGGTAAATGGTGGTTTAATCGCCATTTTGTCCCCTCTTGAATGAATCACGCCGCCGTTGGCCGGGGTCTTGAAGATTTTGAACAGGGTGGGTCTTGTGGGCGCGGTCGGGTGGTTCGGCAACGCCCCATGATGTTCGCAATGCGACAGTTTGGCCCAATTGCGGGTATTGTCGCCCCATGGTTGCGCAAACGGTTTTCGTGTTTTTTTGCGATCCACGGGGGGACGCCGGACGTAAGTAAGAAAAACGGGCAGGGTTTACGCGTGTCATCATCCCCAATCATTCTGTGGTTCCGCCGCGATCTGCGGCTGTCGGATCATCCGGCCCTGCACGAGGCGGCGCAAACGGGCCGCCGTGTCATTCCGGTGTTTCTGGATGATGAGGTCACTGCGACTTTGGGCGCCGCACCCCGGTTCCGGCTTGGGCTGGCGGTTGAGTCCTTCGGCGATGCGCTGGGCCGGCATGGCAGCCGCCTGATCCTGCGCCGGGGCCGGGCGCTGGAGGTGCTGCGGGCGCTGATCGCTGAAACCGGGGCCGGGGCGGTCTGGTGGACCCGTGCCTATGACCCGGACAGCAAGGCCCGCGATACAGAGGTTAAGGCCGCCCTGAGGGCCGAAGGGGTCGACGCCCGGTCCTTTGGTGGCGCGGTCCTGTTCGAACCCTGGACCGTCGAAACGGGGCAGGGCGGGTATTACAAGGTCTATTCGCCCTATTGGCGGGCGGTGAAGGACCGCGACCCCGGTCTGCCCATGCCACGCCCGGCCCGGATTTTCGCGCCAGAGGTCTGGCCCGCCTCGGACAGTCTTTCTGATTGGCGGATGGACGTGCCGATGCGCCGGGGCGCGGACATCGTCCGGGGCTGGCAGTCGCCGGGTGAAGACGCGGCGGCGGACATGCTGGGCAGCTTCCTGGAACGACGCGTCGAAGGCTACAAGGCGCGGCGTGATTTCCTTGCCGAGGATGCAACATCCGGTCTGTCCGAAGGGCTGTCCTATGGCGAAATATCGCCGCGCACCATCTGGCATGCGGGACGCCGGGCGATGGAAGAGGGCGCTGCAGGGGCGGAGCATTTCCTGAAGGAACTGGTCTGGCGCGAGTTCGCCTGGCATCTGGCGCACCATTGCCCGGGGCTGGCCACGGAAAACTGGCGCCCGGAATGGGCGGGCTTTCCGTGGGATACGGATGAAGACCGGCCCGAGGTGGTGGCGTGGAAACAGGCGCGCACCGGGATCCCGGCCGTGGATGCCGGGCTTCGGGAAATGTATGTGACTGGCCGGATGCATAACCGGGCCCGGATGATCGTTGCCTCTTACCTGACCAAGCACCTGATGGCGGATTGGCGGATCGGGATGCACTGGTTCGCCGATTGCCTGACCGATTGGGACTGGGCTGCCAATGCGATGGGCTGGCAATGGGTTGCGGGCTGCGGGCCGGATGCCGCCCCCTATTTCCGGGTGTTCAATCCGGTCGGCCAACAGGAAAAATTCGACCCCGACCAATCCTACATCCGGCGCTGGATCGCCGAGGAGCAGGGGCAGCCGCCAGACACCGCGTTGGCCTATTTCGATGCGGTTCCGGCCTCGTGGGGGCTGGCGCGTGAGGCCCGGTATCCCGCGCCCGTCGTGACGCCCGAGGCAGGCCGAAAAAGGGCGCTTTCAGCCTATGAGGCATGGAAGGCCGACCGCGAGTGATGCCGGTAGTGACTTTTTTGCCGGTCGTATTAGAATTTGAAGAAACAGCCGGGACACATCGGCGACAAAGACAGGAGTGGGGATGATCCTGACAACCACCAAAGGGCAGAGCGATCTGCCGCGATACTTCGCACCCGTTTTCGAAAAGGTCAGCCAGATTAAGCGGGGACGTCTGGATATGGTCCTGCCGGATGGGCGCGTGTTCCGGGCGGAGGGCGCAGAGCCGGGCTATGTCGCCGAACTGCATATTCATAATCCGGATTGCTTTGCCCGCCTGATCCGCGAGGGCGACCTTGGGTTTTCCGAGGCCTATCTGGACGGTTGGTGGTCCACGCCGGACCTGATGACCTTCATGGACCTTGTCCATGATGAGGCCGAGGAGATCTATGACGGGTTCCCCGGTCAGTTTCTTGTGCGGGCCTACGAGAAGCTTCGGTTCTGGATGCAGTCCAACACCAAGTCGCAGGCAAAAAAGAATATCTCTTACCACTATGACCTTGGGAACGACTTCTACAGCCTGTGGCTGGACGAAAGCATGACCTATTCCAGCGCCAAGTTCGAAACGGGGCAGGAAAGCCTTGAGAAGGCGCAGGAGCAGAAATACGCCTCGATGTTGGACCAGATGGGCGCGCAGGAAGGCGACCATATTCTGGAAATCGGCTGTGGCTGGGGTGGCTTTGCCGAATATGCGGCGGC
Organism: Loktanella sp. IMCC34160; assembly: GCF_004145845.1. GTDB lineage: Bacteria > Pseudomonadota > Alphaproteobacteria > Rhodobacterales > Rhodobacteraceae > SELP01. The sequence goes on from NZ_SELP01000002.1 coordinate 227,434, forward strand.
CAAGCGCGGCATGAAGGTCACCTGCCTGACGATTTCCAAGGAACAGTTCAAGTACGCCGTTGACCGCATTGAAAAGGCCGGGCTTTCCGACCGTGTGACCTTCAAGTTGCAGGACTATCGGGACGAGGTGGGCCAATACGATGGCATCGCCAGCATCGAGATGTTCGAAGCCGTGGGCGAGAAATACTGGCCGGTCTATTTCGAAAAGGTTCGCCAGTGCCTGAAACCGGGCCGGAATGCCACGCTTCAGATCATCACCGTTCAGGACAAACGGTGGGAGGTCTATCGGCGCGGGGTCGATTTCATCCAGAAATACATCTTCCCCGGCGGGATGCTGCCCTCGCCCACGGTGCTGCGGGCCGAGGTGGAAAAGGCGGGGCTTTCTGTCGCCCGGTCGGTCGAATTCGGCGAAAGCTACAGCCAGACGCTGCGGCGCTGGCACGAGGTCTTCAACGACAAATGGGATCAGGTCGCGGCGCTGGGCTTTGACGACCGGTTCCGCCGGATGTGGAACTTCTACCTCACCTCTTGCGCGGGGACCTTCCATAGCGGAAACTGCGACGTGACGCAGATTACGGTCAGCCGCCCGGCCTAGGGCCAGAACAGAAGGCGGCGACCGACAGCAGAGGAGGGCAGTCCATGCCAACCATGGGCAAACTTGTCGCCGCCGTGCTTTTCGGGGCATTGGCCTGGTATGTTTCGCAGTTGTGCATCCCGATCTTTCCCGAAGGAACGATGCCGACCTTTTGGACCGGCATTAACACGGGCTTTGGCATCCTGATGGGCTGGGTCGTGGCGGGCAAGCGGGCCGGAATGGGGCTGAACGCCGCGCTCAGCTACGGGGTCACCACGGCGGCGGCCATCATCTTCTGGGCTTTGTTCGGAAACTCCGCCGTCGAGATGGTCGAACGGTCGCTGGACAAACGCTATGATGGCCCGGTCGAGGCTGTCGTCAGCATTTTTGAAATCGGGGTCGAAACCGGGCAGATGCTGGCGACTGCCGAGGTTCTGGGCGCCCTGTTCATCGGGTCGATCATCGCCGCGCTGATTGTCGAATTCGTGGGCAAGCGAGCGTCCTGAGGATGGACCTTTTCCTGTATGGCACGCTGCGCCATCCCCGGCTGCTTGACCTGATTGGCGGGCCGGGACCTGCGGTGGCGGAACCGGCCACCTTGCCGGGCTATGCCGTGGACCGGGTCCGGGACAGCCCCTTGCCGATGATCGTGCAGCGCGACGGGTCCGAGGCCGAGGGCCTGTTGTTACGCGGCCTGTCGGCGGAACAGCTGGATCGGCTGGATGCCTATGAACTTCCCTTTGGGTACGTCCGGTCGCCGGTGACGGTCCGGGCGACAGCGGGCGAATTGCCCGCTGAGGTCTATTTGCCACCGGTGGCGCAGGCGGCCAGCGGCGATCCGTGGTCGATGGATGACTGGTTTGCCGAGGATGGCGAGGTGACGCTGTACGCCGCCGAGGAGATCGCCGCCCATGCCCCCCGGCTGTCCGGGGAGGATCTGGCCCGGCAGTGGGGCATGATCCGGATGCGGGCCTATGCCCGCGCCCGCGCGGCGGCCAATGCGGCCCCGGCCACCCACCGTCGGACCTCCACCCCCGGCGATGCGCGCGTGTTGTCCGCCACGCCGCCAACTGGCGGGTTCTACAAGTTCCGGCAGGCGACCCTGTCGCATGACCGGTTCGACGGGTCCGACAGCGGCCCCTTGCCGCGCGAGGTCTTCCACGCAGTCGATGCGGCGCTGGTGCTGCCTTATGACCCGGCGCGGGGCCTTGTGCTGCTGGTTGAACAGTTCCGGGTTGGCCCTTTCATGCGGGGCGACGCGAACCCTTGGGTCCTTGAACCCGTTGCGGGGATCGTTGACGCGGGTGAAACCCCCGCCGCCGCCGCCCGCCGCGAGGCCGAGGAAGAGGCCGCGCTGGGGCAGATTACCCTGCATCATATGTTCGACTATTACGCCTCTCCGGGGGGATCGACGGACTATTTCTATTGCTATGCCGGGGTGGCTGATCTGGGCGGAGCACAGCAGTATTCCGGCGGGCTGGAAGAGGAAGCGGAAGACCTGCGGCTGCATATCCTGCCGCTGGCCGAGGCGCTTGCCCTGATCGACACGGGCGAGGTGAACGCCGGGCCGCTGATCTCGATGCTGTACTGGCTGGACCGGAACAAAGACCGGTTGACCGCCGCCCCTGCTTGAGTTCCCGCGCCCCCGCCCATACACATGGATCAACGCCCGGTTCGCCGGGCCATGCCACGCTGAATGAAAGGCCCGAAGATGCAGATCAAGCCCGACCTCGCCGCCAGTATCGGCAACACGCCCCTGATCAAGCTGCGCGCCGCGTCCGAGGTCACGGGCTGCACCATTCTGGGCAAGGCGGAATTCATGAACCCGGGCCAGTCGGTCAAGGATCGGGCGGCGCTGTTCATCATCAAGGACGCGGTGGAAAGGGGCCTGCTAAAGCCGGGCGGGACCATCGTGGAGGGCACGGCCGGGAATACCGGGATCGGCCTGGCGCTGGTGGGCGCGTCGATGGGGTTCAAGACGGTCATCGTTATCCCCGAAACCCAAAGCCAGGAAAAGAAGGACATGCTGCGGCTGGCCGGGGCGGAACTGGTTCAGGTGCCTGCTGCGCCCTACCGCAATCCCAACAACTACGTCCGCTATTCCGGGCGTCTGGCCGAGGAACTGGCGAAGACCAGGAACGAGGGCGTCATCTGGGCCAACCAGTTTGACAACGTCGCCAACCGTCAGGCCCATATCGAGACCACCGGCCCCGAAATCTGGGACCAGACCGGCGGCAAGGTCGACGGGTTCATCTGCGCGGTCGGGTCCGGCGGGACGCTGGCCGGGGTGGGCATGGCGCTTCAGCCCAAGGGCGTGAAGATCGGTCTGGCCGATCCGGATGGCGCGACGCTGTTCAACTATTACACCACCGGCGAACACAAGGCCGAGGGCGGGTCGATCACCGAAGGGATCGGGCAGGGGCGGATCACCGCCAACCTTGAAGGGTTTACGCCCGACATGGCCTTCAACATCCCCGATGCCGAGGCGCTGCCGATCGTCTTTGACCTTTTGGAACACGAGGGCCTGTGCCTTGGCGGATCGTCCGGGATCAACGTGGCCGGGGCCATCCGCATGGCCCGCGAAATGGGGCCGGGGCATACGATTGTCACGGTTCTTTGCGACTATGGCACGCGCTACCAGTCCAAGCTGTTCAACCCCGATTTCCTGAAGGACAAGGGGCTGCCGGTTCCGGGTTGGCTGGATCGTGGCCCGCAGTCGATCCCCGGTGTGTTCGAGGACATATGACAGGCCTGAGGACCCTTTGGTTCTGTTTGGGGCTGGCCCTTTGCGGGCTGGCGGCCCCGGCCTTCGCACAGGATGCACCGGAGCCGGTTCTGGCCGATCCGGCGGCAGGCCCGGTTGACGAAGGCGCGGTCCCGGCTGAGATCGAGCTGCCGGAAACCGGGCTGGACTATGCCGAATGGGAGGCGCAGGCCGAACAGGCCGAGGCCGTGATTTCCGATGGTGCCGAGCCGGCCTTCATCCTTGAAGAAACCCGTGCCTTTCTGGTTGTCTGGCGCGACCGGTTCGATGCCGTTCAGAACCGCAACGAACAACGTCTGGCCACGATCCGCGACCAGATCGCGGCGCTGGGTCCGGCACCGGAAACGGGAACCGAAGACCCGCGTGTTTCTGCCCGGCGCGATGCGCTTGACCGGCAGTTGGCCCGCCTGAGGGCGCCCGGACTGCTGGCGGCAGAGGCCCGCAGCCGCGCCAACGGCATGGTCGGCGAGATCGACCGGCAATTGCGGGACCGGCAGACGACAGAACTGACCAAGCGCGATCCGTCGCCGTTGAACCCCGCGCATTGGCCCGACGCGCTGGCCGCGGTCAGCGGGTCCGTTACCTCGGTCGTGTCCGAGGCCCATACCGTCCTGTCGATCGACGAACGCCGCAAAGCCGCATTGGACCGCTTGCCGCAATCCGTCCTCTTCGTGCTGTTGGGGATGCTGTTCATGGCGCATGGCAGGCGCTGGATGGAACGCGCGCGGGGGCTGCTGCCGCTGTCGGGGCTGCGCGCGCAGGGGGTGCGGGACTTTGTCCTGTCGCTTGGTGAACTGCTTTTGCCCATTGCCGGGATTGTCCTGCTGGTCGAGGCGGTGGATATCCTTCAGCTTCTGGGGCCGCGCGGGCGCAGCCTGCTCAACACGCTTCCCGAAGCGGCGGCGATGGTGATCACGGCCAAATGGCTGGCCCGGCGGTTGTTTCAGGAAGAGTTTGAACAGGCGCTTCATGTGGGCCCGGAGGGGCGGGCGACCGCGGCCCGGCTGACCGGGTTGCTGGGCTGGGCATTGGGGCTGTTCATCCTCGTGTCAGGGATTGTGTCGATCTCTCGGGTCGATGCGGGCGGGGCGGCGGCACTGTTGTTCCCCGTGCATCTTCTGTCGGCTGTGCTGTTGTTTCGCTTCGGTCAGTTGCTTGCCCATGGTGGGGCGTCCGGCGATGGGGCAGAGGTCGGCACCGAAGGCGGCGACGCGCTGGTGATCGAGACCACGCGCGACAAGACCTACCGGACCCGGATCTTCCGCATGATTGGCCGGGTCGCCATGATCATCGCGGGGCTGGCGCCGCTGGCCGCCCTGATCGGGTTTCGCGCCGCATCCGAGGCGGCCCTTTACCCGGCGGTCGAATCCCTTGCCCTGATCGGGGCGCTGGTCCTGTTGCAGCGGCTGATCTTCGACATCTACGGGCTGATCCTGACGGGGCGGCAATCGGGGGATGACGCGCTTGCGCCTGTGCTGCTGGGGTTTGCGCTGGTCCTTCTGTCACTTCCGGCCTTTGCGCTGATCTGGGGGGCGCGGGTCACCGACCTGACCGAGATCTGGACCCGGTTTAGCGAAGGTTTCGCAATTGGCGAGACCCGGATTTCCCCCACCGATTTCATAACTTTCGCCATCGTGTTCGCGGTTGGCTATACCCTGACCCGGCTGGTGCAGGGGACGCTGCGCAATTCGGTCCTGCCCAAGACGCGGCTGGATGTCGGCGGGCAGAATGCCGTTGTCGCCGGTCTGGGCTATGTCGGGATCTTCCTTGCGGCACTCGCCGCGATCACCGCCGCCGGGATCGACCTGTCGGGGCTGGCGATTGTCGCGGGCGCGCTGTCGGTCGGGATCGGGTTCGGCCTTCAGAACATCGTGTCGAATTTTGTCTCGGGAATCATCCTGCTGATCGAACGGCCCATCGCCGAAGGCGACTGGATCGAGGTCGGGGGGCAGATGGGCTATGTCCGGGATATCTCGGTTCGGTCCACCCGGATCGAGACTTTTGACCGGACCGATGTGATCGTGCCAAACGCCGATCTTGTCAGCGGGCAGGTCACGAACTGGACCCGCGGCAATTCGGTCGGTCGGGTGATCGTCCCGGTTGGCGTGGCCTATGGCACGGATACCGCCCGTGTCGCCGGTATCCTGCGCGAGATTGCCGAGGCAAACCCGATGGTCGTGATGGCGCCGCCGCCGAATGTCCTGTTCGTCGGCTTTGGGGCCGACAGCCTTGATTTCGAGATCCGGGCGATCCTGCGGGACGTGAATTTTGTGATGAATGTGAAATCCGAGATCAACCACGCCATCGCCAAGCGATTTGCCGAGGAGGGGATCGAGATTCCCTTTGCGCAGCGCGATATCTGGCTGCGCAATCCCGAGGCGCTTCGGGCAGATGACGCAGCCGGCAAGACGGAGGACGACAGATGACAGAGCCGCTTTTCCGCGCTGACGCCTATTTGCGGGACGCTTCCGCCAAGGTGGTCGCGATCACCGAAGAAGGGGGGATCGTGCTGGACCGGTCGATCTTCTATCCCACGGCGGGCGGACAGCCGGGCGACAGCGGGCGCCTGACCTGGGACGGTGGCGGGATCGATGTGGCCACAACGGTCAAGGGCGAAGGGGAGGCGATCGTCCTTGTCCCGGCAGAGCCGTCGGCCCTGCCGCAGGTGGGTCGCGCGGTCATGCAGGTTTTGGATTGGGAACGCCGCCACCGGCATATGCGGGTCCACACGGCCTTGCATCTTTTGTCCGTGGTGATCCCGCTGCCGGTCACCGGCGGGTCGATTTCCGCAGACAAGGGGCGGCTGGATTTCGACATGCCCGAGGCACCCGAGGACAAGGAAGCGCTTGAGGAAGCGCTGAACGAGTTGATCGGCCGCGATCTTCCCGTCGCCGACGAATGGATCACCGAGGCCGAGCTGGATGCCAATCCCGGGCTGGTGAAGACCATGTCGGTACAGCCGCCACGGGGGGCAGGACACATCCGCCTTGTGCGGATTGGTGCCGGTGACACAACTGTCGATCTTCAGCCCTGCGGCGGAACCCATGTGGCGCGCACCACCGAAATTGGCCGGGTTCGTTTGGGGAAGATCGAAAAGAAGGGCAAACAGAACCGCCGGGTCTATCTCCATATCGAAGGGTAGGGGCGCTAGTCCTCGTCCTCCTCAGCCTCGATCAGGGTGATGTCGCCCGCGTCGGCCTTTGCCCGGATCGCACCGATCAGAAGCGCCTGCGCACCTTCGCCATCGGATTTCTTGATCTTGCCGCGTTCGCCCATTTCCTCGCGCAGTTGGTCGGCCATGCGTTGCGACATGTTCGACAGGATGAAATCGACGGCGGCCGCAGAATCCCCGCCGACCGAGACGGAATAGGCCAGCGCGGTGACAAGGGCGGCGCCTTCGACCTCGCGGATGACCTTGGGCACATCGTTGGGAAGCAGACGTGCGGGGATGTCGGGGAAGGTAAAGATCGCCTTGCGGACCTCGTCGGCAAGGGCAGGGTCGTCGGTGCCAAGCGCTTCGAGCAGGGCATCGCGGGTATCGGCCCCGCTGGAATTCAGAATGGCGCCGATCCGCTGCGACGGGTGGACGTCGAAGGCGGGCATCGGGCGATTGGAGTAGTCGGCGGCGAGCGAGGCGCCTATTCGGGCCACCGCATCGGGTGTCACGGCCCCGGTTTGCGAGACGGCATAGGTGATCCGCCGGGCCCGTTCGCCGGGCAGCTTACCCAGGACCTCTGCGGCGCGGGCAACGGGGAGTTTCGACAGGGCGACGGCGCAAACCTCGGTGCTTTCGGTTTCCATCAGCGAAACGAGGTCGGGAACCTCCAGCGCCAGAACCTGCTGCCAGGGATCGCCCCCCTTGGCGCGGGCGTTTTCCTCGCGAAGCCGGGCGGCGGCTCGCGGGCTTAGGGTATCACTCAGGGCAGCCAGCGCCGCCTCGACCCCGTCGGGCGCAGTCAGCGCGACTTGTTCCAACTCTCGCGAGAATTCCTCGATCACGGTGTTGAGTGTCGTATGGTCGATGACCTTCAGACCGCCAAGTTCGCGGGTCAGTTGCAGTTGCAGGTCTTCGGGCAGTTGGGACAGCCCCAAGGGGGCACCTTCCTTCAACAACAGCTGCACCACCATCGCGGCCTTACGGCGGCGGCTGATGGTTCGTGCGGGCGGGGACGGGGTAGGGGGATCGATCGGCTGGGTTAGGGTCATCGGGTGCGGCCAGTCAGGACAGGGACACCCCGAGATGACCACGAATCCCGTAAACAGCGGGTTACGGACCCTTTGCAAGATTTGGCGGAATCCCCCGAATCGTAGCCGAAAATGCTACAAATCCGAGCCTTTGGGAATTGGTTGACGCAACGTCAACCACAGGCGCTCCGCTTGCTCGCGCGGTTGGGGATTTAGGGGTGTGTGAAGGAAATGGACATGCGGCGCAGATCTTCGCGGACCTCGGGCGAGACGGATTTCGCCTCTGCCGTCATGGTGTGCAGATCCTGAACAAGACCTTGCAACTGGTCGATCTCGGCATCGGTCAATTCCCGGTCACTGCGGGCGAAACCGGCGACAGAGCGGCTTCCGCCGTCTTCGATGCCACAGGCCATACCGTAGACAAGCCCATATTTACTTGCTTCCGACAGGACTTCGGCAGGGTCGTTGGCAGCAAGTTCGGACCAACGGATCGTTCCGTTGTTTTCAAAGCCGAAGCCGACGATCGGGTCTTGCATGACCATCCCGCGTTTGTTGTAGAGATTGATCCATTCTTTGGGGTAAGTTTGGAACAGGAACGCCGGAGTCGTGAACTGGATATGAAAAGCAATCGCAAATCCCGCCGGAGCGATGTCCTGCATGGTCGTAAGGATACGACGAATCTCTGCGGTTGTATTCATGGCGTTGCTTTTCCCCTTTTAGGTTGCCTGTCGAACACCGATAACATTAGGTAACATCACAAGAGCCTGTCATAAAACTGACGGTCCAACAATCAAAGACTGACGCCGGGAAAGATCTTCAGAGTGAGCGAAAGCCCGCAAAACGAAACATTGACTGCCGAAGAGTTGGAGCATCTTGCCCCGTCGGGGTACTACCTTGCGCTTCGGTTGGGTTTTGCCTTTCCGCTTGAAGAAATCAACGCGCTTCCGACGCAATGGATCGAACATTACACGGCCAACAGGTTCATGTTGCACGACCCGGTCATCCGCTGGGTCTATGTGAATACAGGGGCCGTCCGCTGGAGTGACATCGACCTGCCGGACCCGCAGAAAGTCTTTGAAAGGGCTTACAATTTCGGTCTGCGATTTGGTCTGGCGATCTGCTGTGCCGACGATTCCGCGGAAGGCCAGCGGTCGTTCGGGTCCTTTGCACGACCGGACAGGGAATTCACCAAGGCCGAGATCGCGCGCCTGTCCGGCCATCTGCACGCGCTGCACTTCCAAAAGGCTCCGCCAACCAACCTGACTCAGGCCGAGATCGAGGCGCTGGTGATGGTAAAGCAGGGCCTTCGCCTGAAGCAGATCGCCCATGAGTTGGGGGTCAGCGAAGGTGCCGTAAAGCAACGTATCCGCAACGCCAAAACGAAGCTCGGGGCGCAGACTGCGCCCCAGGCGGTTACTTTGGCGAGCGGATTTGGCCTGATCTGATCCATTTCCCCTGATTGATTCGCTGCTGCGCCACTCCCGTCAGGGCGGTGGAGCGTTGCCAAAACAGCGCGCCCCGCGACAAGACGTCCATCGGCGTTTTTTCGCCCTATCCCAAACATCCGGAAAACAAGGGTTTTCATCGGTTCATGGCCTGAACTGATGCAACCTTCTGTTAATGCTTAATCAAGCGTTAAGAATAGGAGAGTGATTATCACTTTGCTACAACTTGAGATAATTAAGATGCAATCTACAGGATATTGTAGCTAATACAACACAACCAAGAGGAGAGTTGGCGTGCAAAATATCACTTTCGATCTGCTGGGGATGCACCGCCATGGGGCTGCTTTCGAAGACTATCTGGCACTGCGAAAGGCATTCTTTGTGGACACGTTGAACTGGGGAATTCCACATAACGCCAGAGTGGAAATGGACCAATACGACAACCCGCTGGCGTTCTATTCGCTGGTTCTGGATGACGATGGCGAGGTGATCGCGGGCGCGCGCACCTTGCCGTGTTCCGCGAACTGGGGAAGCCATAGCTACATGCTGCGGGATGCCGCGTTGGGGACCCTTCCCGAGATACCGGCCCTGATCGAGCCGGACATGGTGACGGACACGGTTTGGGAATGCACCCGGCTGGTCGTGTCGGACAAGGTCAAATCGATGCGGGAACGGATTTCCGTGCTTGGCCTGATCGTGGATGGGCTTGTCGATATTGCCCGGCCACGCGGCGGCAAGATCCTGATGTCGCTATCAAACCTGTGGCTGCATCGGGCGCTGAACAAGCTGGGCCATCCGACAGACCTGTGGTGCGACCCCTATGTGAACGCGGATGACGGGCACAAATACGCGGTTATGGCGATGCCGGTTCCCGCCCTGCCGGATTATGTGCGGATCCCTGCGGCTGCGGCGGTTCCGACGCATCTGCCACATCCCGGCATGGTTCATGCCCCATCCTTTGGCTAGGGCAGGTCGCGGCGGTCCCCCGATTGGGCACCGCCGCGATTGATCATGCGCCGAAGACGCGGGCGAAAATCGTGTCGACGTGTTTGGTGTGGTAGTCCATGTCGAACCTCGCGTTGATGCCGTCCTCTCCGAGGGCGGCAACGACCTCTGCGTCCTGCAGAAGAAGCTCGCGGAAATCGACCCGCTCTTCCCAGACCTTCAGGGCGTTGCGCTGCACCATGGCATAGGCGTCCTCGCGGCTGACGCCGGCCTGTGTGAGGGCCAGAAGCACACGCTGGCTCATCACAAGTCCCGGGAACTTGTTCATGTTGTCGAGCATGTTGTTCGGGAAGATCAGCATTTTTTCCACAACCCCGGCCAGACGGTGAAGCGCGAAGTCCAGCGTGATGGTCGCGTCCGGGCCGATGCCGCGTTCGACGGAGGAATGGGAAATGTCCCGTTCGTGCCACAGCGCCACGTTTTCCATCGCCGGGATCACGGTCATCCGCACAAGGCGGGCAAGGCCGGTCAGGTTCTCGGTCAGAACCGGGTTTTTCTTGTGCGGCATGGCCGAAGAGCCTTTTTGCCCCATCGAGAAAAACTCGGCGCCTTCCAGAACCTCGGTCCGCTGCATGTGACGGATCTCGATTGCGACGTTTTCGATGCTGCTGGCGATGACGCCCAGCGTGGCAAAGAACATGGCGTGGCGGTCGCGGGGGATCACCTGGGTCGAGATCGGTTCCGGGATCAGGCCCAGTTTTTCGCAGACGTGCGCCTCGACCGCCGGGTCGATATTGGCGAAGGTGCCGACCGCGCCGGAAATCGCACCGGTCGCCACCTCGGCCCGCGCGTTTTGCAGGCGGGTCTTGTTGCGGTCCATTTCCGCGTAGAAGCGGGCAAAGGTCAGGCCCATGGTGGTCGGTTCGGCGTGAATGCCGTGGCTGCGGCCGACGCGGACGGTGTCCTTGTGTTCGTAGGCGCGGGTCTTGAGCGCGGCCAGAACCCGGTCCATGCCGTCGAGCAGAATATCGGCGGCGCGGACCAGTTGAACGTTCAGGCAGGTGTCTAGCACATCCGACGAGGTCATCCCCTGATGCACGAAACGGGCCTCTTCGCTACCCACATGTTCCGCAAGGTGGGTAAGGAAGGCGATCACGTCGTGCTTGGTCACGGCCTCGATCTCGTCGATGCGGGCCACGTCGAATTCCACATCCTTGGCCTTCCAAACGGCTTCGGCGTTTTCCTTGGGGATCACCCCAAGCGCGGCCTGCGCGTCGCAGGCGTGGGCTTCGATCTCGTACCAGATCCGGAACTTGGTGGCGGGTTCCCAAATTTCGGTCATCTGGGGGCGGGAATAGCGGGGGATCATCGGTGTGGCAGCCTTTATTCCTTGGGGAAACGGGATGGGGTGGGTCATACGGCGGATCGGTCCCGGTCACAACCCATCGACCCGGCAAATTGGCGGGACAGGCCAGCAGTTTGCCGCCTGTCCCGCCCGGCCTACTTGCGCCCGGGGGTGCCGCTGGCGATAGTCCCGCCATCGCGGTCGGATGGATGGGAACAACGATGCGGAGAGGAAGCCTGATGCGGGCCCTTTGGGGGCTTCTTGCCGTCATTGGTCTTGTGGTCCTTGCCCTGACGCACCTCGGCGCTGCTGTGCCGTTGGGGGACGCGCTGGCGGTTCTGCGGCCGCATGTGATCTTGCTTGGTGTGCCTGTCGTTCTTGGCCTGCTCTTGGCCCGACTGGGGCGGGTGGCCCTTGTCGCCCTTGCTGCGGTCTCGGCATCGGCCTGGTTCACCTATTCCGACTGGCACGGCACAGCGGATCGTCTGACCGGGACGGGCGCGCTGTCGATCTATCAAAAGAACCTTTTGTGGAACGGCACGGACCGCGACGCCCTGTTGCAGGACATCCGGACCTCGGACGCGGATTTCGTGACCCTGCAAGAGGTCAGCCGGGAAAACGCCGCGATCGTTGATGGGCTGGCCGACCTATACCCCCATCGCCAGATTTGTCAGAGCGCGGGCAACGGCGGCATCGCCATCTTGTCCCGCCATCCGTTGCAGGACGGGCAGGACGGGTGCCGTGCCGGAGAGGGGATCATCCTTGCCCGCGCCGACCTGCCGAACGGTGACAGCCTGTGGATCGGATCGGTGCATCTGAACTGGCCCTTCCCCTATGATCAAGCGCGGCAGGTGCCCGGCGTGATCCGGGGCCTGGCCGCGCTGGACGAGCCGGTGCTGATCGGCGGGGATTTCAACATGGTCCCCTGGGGCAGTGCCGTGCGCCAGATCGCGCGGGCAGCACGGGCCGACCGTGTCGGCGGTTACGGGTCGACCTTTCCGGGGTTTGGCTGGTTCGCGCCATTGGCCATCGACCATGTGCTGGTGCCCGACGGAACCGCCGCGCGGGCAGAGGTGCGGCCCCGGTTCGGGTCAGATCACCTTGGGGTGCTGGTCAGGCTGGATCTGCCGGGGCAAGCGCCGTCTCGATGACCGAAGCGTTTTCCATCGTCCGGTGAACCGGGCATTTATCCGCGATTTCCAAGAGCCGCTGTCGTTGGTCGTCCGATAGAGCGCCGGTCAGGTGAACGGTCCGCGTGAACCGGTCGACCCGTTCCTGTGAACCGGTCGCCGCGTCCTGTGCGTGGGATTTGTTATGCACCACCTCGACGCTGACCCCGTCCAGCGGCCAGCCTTTGCGCCGTGCGTACATCCGGATCGTCATGGAGGTGCAGGCGCCGAGCCCCGCCGACAACAGCCCGTAGGGGGAGAGCCCGCGGTTGGTGCCGCCATAGGTGATCGGCTCGTCCGCCAGAATGTGATGATGCGGCCCGCCCTGAATGTCCTGAAGGAACCCGGTTGCGTCGGCCTCGGTCACGCGTACGATCCCCTCGGGCACGCCGGGTGGCGGGGCGGGGGGGCGCAGGTCAAGGTATCGGCCCGCCCAGGCGGCGATGACCTCGGCCACATATTCGGCGTCTTCGGCCCGGCTGAGCAGATGGTCCGCATCGTCAAGGGTGACAAAACTTTTCGGATGACGGGCCGCGGCAAAGATCTGCGCCGCGTTGTCGATCCCCACGATGGCGTCAAGTGGCCCATGCAGCACCAGAAGCGCCGCGCGCAGCGCGCCAATCCCGTCCTCAAGGTCGTGGGTTTCGACATCCTGCACGAAATCCCGACCAATCCGGAACGGCCGCCCCCCCAGATTGACCTCGGCGACGCCGTCCGTCTGAATCCGGTCGATGTCGCTGCGGAAGTTCGCGGTGACATGGCCGGGGTGAAACGGGGCGCCGATGGTTGCAATGGCCCGGATGCCCTCGATCCGCTGGCCTGCGCTCAGAACGGCGGCCCCGCCCAGCGAATGGCCGATCAGCAGGCTTGGCGCCATACCGCGCTTGGACAACGCCTCTGCCGCCGCTTCAAGATCGGCGATATTGGACGAGAACGTCGTGTTTTCGAATTCGCCGCCCGAATGGCCCAGCCCGGTGAAATCGAACCGAAGCACCGCGATCCCCATGCCCGACAGCCGTGCCGCGATCCGCCGGGCGGCGGTGATGTCCTTGCCGCAAGTGAAGCAATGGGCAAAGACCGCAGTCGCCAGATGTGGCCCGTCGGGCAAATCCAGCCGGGCGGCGAGCTTGTCGCCGCTGTGGCCAGGAAAAGTGAAACGTTCGGTGGGCATCGGCGGACCTCCTTTGGATCGGACCAAAGTGGTCGGCAGGGGGCTGCCGCTCAACCCATGTTTCAGCAGTCTCTCGGGAAGGTGAGGGCCGGTAACCGGCCCGCCCTATTCGCCCATCAGCGCCGGATCGAAGGGGTATTTCGTCAGGTTCTCGAACCCGTCTTCCGTCACCAGCACCTGATCTTCCAGCTTGATGGAAAAATCGCCGCCAACCGCGCCCACTGCCGCTTCGACACACAGGACCATGCCCGGTTGCAGTTCATAGTCAAAACTGCCCGGAACCGCGTTGTCTGGATAGGCGACCAGCGGCCATTCATCGCACAGGCCCACACCATGCATCATGCAGCCGTATTTCTGCGCCTGAAACTGGTGGTCCAGCCGGTGGCAATTCGCGGTCAGCTCCGGGATCGAAACGCCGGGTTTGATCATCTGCATGTTGGTCATGATGTGTTCATGGGCGTGGCGCATGGCATAGATCATGTCCTCGCGCGGTTTCCTGTCGCCGATCCACCATGTCCGGCTGATGTCGATACAGATGCCGTAGCTGCCGATCAGATCGGTGTCGAAGGCCACGATCTCGTTGTTCTGCACGATCCGGGGGCCGCATTCCTGAAACCACGGGTTGGTGCGCGGGCCGGAGGCCAGCAGCCGGGTTTCGATCCATTCGCCGCCCCGGCGGATGTTTTCGGCGTGCAACACGGCCCAGATATCATCCTCGGATGTTTTGCCTTGGGGCACGGCGGCGCGGGCGAAATCCTCCATCGCCTTGACGGCTGTCTCGCAGGCATGGCTGGCGCAGCGCATCGCCTTGATCTCGTCGGGGCCTTTAATGGCGCGTGATTTCTCGGTCACCTCCTCGCCCGGCATGATTTCGAACCCCTGCGCCTCAAGCGCGCGAAGCCCGTGCAGCATGACCTTGTCAACGGCAAGCCGCCGGTTGCCCCCGGCGTGGTCCGCGACCAGTTTGCGCACTTCGTTGGCAAAGACATCGGCGGCCACATCCACCTTGTCGCCCCGATCGAAGTAGAACAGGTCAGCCCCGGACCGGATTTCGCGCACGAGCGGATTGAATTCGGCAAGGAAGGGCGAATTCTTGTAGTCCCACAACACCATGTAGCCGTCCGGCAGGACAAGGCAGGCGCGGAACGGGTTGTGCGTGTTCCACAGCTGCATATTGGTCGAGTCAGTAGCGTAGCGGATGTTCAGCGGGTCGAACATCAACAGGCCGGCATAGCCCCGGTCCACGATCGCCTGTGTCAGACGGTTCAGACGGTAGCCGCGCATGGCGTCCAGATCAGGAAGCTCCAGCCCCGCGGCCGCCCATTCCCCGAAGGCCAGTTGGGTCGGCCCTATTTCGATCCGGTCATTGTCATTGGGACTGCCGTCGCCCAGTCGATCACCACGGGTCGGGTCGATCTTGCGTCGGTCGCGGTAATGGTCGTTCATCTGGGCCTCCCTGCCTGCCGTGGAATGCTGCGCCGGGGGCTGGGAAAAATCCGGCCTGTTTTCGACATTTTCGGGTATGGAATCTCCGGGCTGGTCCTGCCAAGAATTCGGCATGACGCAATCTGCCCCAATCCTGCAAAGCCATATCCCGCAGATCCAGCGGGACAGGGCCGCCGCGCGGCTTCCGTCGATGGTGCCTGTCGCCCCGGGGGACTGGCTGCAGGTGGATGATGCCTATGCCGGGCAATTGGCGGAAAAGGCGCGGTTGATTGCTGCCCATCGGGACCGGGTGATGGCCTGCCTTCCTGAGGCGCGGGATGCGGCGGCGGAACTTCTGACGGTGGTTCTGGCAGAGATCGCCATGCGGCCCGATTTCGCGATGGTGGGGCATGGGATCAGGCGGCCGGATGGGGTGGTGGTGTCACCTGATCCAAAGGACCCGCTGTTGACCCTGTCGCAATTGGTGCAGGAAGACCTGTGTATCCTGCAAAAACAGGGCGACGAGCATGTTCTGACGGCGGCACTTCTGTGCTTTCCGGCCAGTTGGACGCTGGCGGAAAAGATCGGGCGGCCGTTGACCGTGATCCATGTTCCTGTCGCCCCCTATGACGACGGGATCGCGGCGCGGGTTCAACGGTTGTTTGATGGGGTGCAACCGGGGCGGCCGGTCTGGCGGGCCAACCTGTTGCGCTATGAAGACCCGACCCTGTTCCAACCCCGGGCCGAGGCCGATCAGCGCCCCGTGGGGCGCCCCGACAGCGCCTTTGAACGATCTGAACGGCAGACGGTCTTGCGGCTGCCGGGCACCAGGGCGGTCGTGTTTTCGATCCACACGCACGTTGTGCGCCGGGGTGCGATCAGTCAGGGGTAGCGAGCGTGTCACCCTTTGGGGCCGACAGGGTGACGACCTCGCCCGATTGTTCCATCCCGAACAGGCGCGTTGACAGCCCTGTGGACAGGTCAAGGTGCATCAGCCCGAAGTAGAGCAGGATGGCGAGGCCGAATTGAACGACCTTACCCAAGGGGCCGAAGCTGGCTGCCCGAAGCAGGGTGCGGAGGACAGCCAGCCGGTCTGTTCGTGGTCGCGCCATGCGGGCAGGGCGGGGGTTTGACACCGTCCTTTTACCGATCTCAGGCTGACGGGCCTGCGCTTCACGAAGGAAGTCGCTGACCTTGATGCTGCCGCCGGTTTGGTGTGACCGTCCGCGCTGCTTCTCCATGGTCAGAACAGCACTTTCAGCAGTTCCTGCCCGGCCTCCAGCTGCGATGTGCCCATCGCGGTTCCGGTCAGGGCCATCGTCCGCGCCGTCATCGAAAGGCTTTCGCGCCCCAGAGCGGCAAGCACGAACATCGCCAGACCGATCGGTAGGGAAAACGCGAGAAGCGCGGCGTTGAGGGCGTTGGTCGACAAGCGGCGTTCAAGCGGAACCGTGGTTTTCGGCTTTTCCGGAAGGGCCGACAGAAGCCGACGGATGTCAAACCAACGCCGGCGCCGGACGTGCCGGTTGCGCAAAGCGCGCTTTGCATCCCGTTCGGCCATTTCGGCATCGAAACGGGCGGTGAGCGCGGGCAACACCTCTTCCGGGCGCAATCCACATCCCAGTCGGGCCGGGACCGGCTGATGCCGGGCCTGCGGCGGTGCGTAGGTTCGTTTCAGTGTTGTGGACATCGCTCGATCTCCTGTCCGTCGTTTGACCCTTGGTGGGCCTTTTCGGTCTTGTTCATGTCAGCAGCACCAGTATCTGCGGGGTCAGATCCGAATGGGTGACACCAACCGATGCCCCTGCCAGCCCCATCATCCCGGCGCTAAGCGAGAGGCTTTCGCGGCCAAGGATCGACATGGTCAGCACGACCGCCCCCAAGGGCAGCGAGAAGGCGATGACCGCAGAATTCAGGGCGTTGACCGCAGCCCGGTGCACCAAGGGCTTAGCGAGCCTTGGAACGGGCAGTTCGTCTTCGGTCGGGTAGAGGGCCGTTCGGACCCGTGCACGGTCAAACCACTCCTCGCAGCCCTCGGGAGGGCATGGAACGGGCCGGAACGCCCGGCTTTGCACCGCGCGCCCTGACATCTTGGCGGGGCGGACGGGGACCACTGCGCCCGGCGTCGTTTGACGCGGTCGTTGGTTTGCCTGCCTTGATCTTTCCAGCGCTTTCTTCACAAGTGGGACAAGGCACTCCACAAGGGTGCCGCAGATATCCGACCCAATGGTCTGATCGACCTCGATCATCAGAAGTTCATCCGCGGGGTGGTACGACTGAACACGGTCGGCCAGGCCCCGGCATACATCGGACCGTTGACTGTACAATGGACCGAACCCGGACCCGTCCGGCCCACTTCCCACGGAAAACACAACGGCCTCGGCAAAGTCGCGAAAACAGTCGATATCCGCGAAGTCACGGCGGAAGTCGCAGAAGGCCACGCAGATGCGCAGCCCGGTCATATCGAAGATTACGAAATCGTCGGACCGGGACGACTGCGTCGCATCCAGCTCTGGGTTATTGCACAGCGTGTCCGAGAGTTCCCGGCAGAGCGCCGAGAAGTCCAGACGGGATGGTTTGGCATAGCACAAAGCCGAAATCGTACTGATGGATCCATTCTTCATGGTCAATCCTCCAGCGTTGTTTCGAAATGGTTAACACCGAAATTGTGTGGAGAATTTGGAGTGACTGTGAGCATTTTGGCGACAATCATGTCAGGCTTGGTGCCAAAATGTGAAACGGTCAGGCCCGGGGCGGGCGATTGTTGCCGGGTTTTGGCCGGGCAAAAGGAAAGGGCGCCCCGGTCGGGACGCCCTTCCTGATCTGATGGTCCAGCTGGATCAGCAGCTGTAGTACATCTTGTATTCCACCGGGTGCGGGGTGTGTTCGTAGGCGTAGACCTCTTCCCACTTCAGCGCCATGTAGCCTTCGAGCTGCCCCTTGGTGAACACGTCACCGGCCAGCAGGAACTCGTGATCGGCTTCAAGGGCTTCCAGCGCTTCGCGCAGCGAGCCACAGACGGTCGGGATCTCGGCCAGTTCTTCCGGCGGAAGATCGTAGAGGTCCTTGTCCGAGGCTGCGCCCGGGTCGATCTTGTTCTTGATGCCGTCGATGCCGGCCATCAGGAGGGCAGCGAACGCCAGGTAGGGGTTCGCGGCCGGATCGGGGAAACGAGCCTCGACGCGCTTGGCTTTCGGCGATTCCGACCACGGAATACGAACGCAACCAGACCGGTTGCGGGCCGAGTAGGCGCGCAGAACGGGGGCCTCGAAGCCGGGGATCAGACGTTTGTACGAGTTGGTCGCCGGGTTGGTGATGGCGTTCAGCGCCTTGGCGTGCTTCAGGATGCCGCCGATGAAATACAGGGCTTCCTGGCTGAGGTCGGCGTATTTGTCGCCAGCGAACAGCGGCTTGCCGTCTTTCCAGATCGACATGTTGACGTGCATCCCGGTGCCGTTGTCGCCCGAGATCGGCTTCGGCATGAAGGTCGCAGATTTGCCATAGGCCTGAGCCACGTTGTGGATGACGTACTTGTACTTCTGGATTTCGTCGGCCTGCTTGGTCAGCGTGCCGAAGATCAGGCCCAGTTCGTGCTGGCACGAGGCCACTTCGTGGTGGTGCTTGTCGACCTTCATGCCCATGCGCTTCATGGTCGAGAGCATTTCCGAGCGCATGTCCTGCGCGTCGTCGATCGGGTTGACCGGGAAGTAGCCGCCCTTGATGCCGGGACGGTGGCCGGTGTTGCCCATTTCGTATTCGGTGTCGGTGTTCCAGGCGCCGTCGATGGCGTCGACCTCATAGGAGACCTTGTTCATCGAGACCGAGAAACGGACATCGTCGAAGATGAAGAATTCGGCTTCGGGGCCGAAGTAGGCGGTGTCGCCCACGCCCGAGGACTTCAGGTAGGCTTCGGCCTTGAGCGCGGTGCCGCGCGGGTCACGGTCGTAGGCTTCGCCGGTGTCGGGCTCGACCACGTTGCAATGCAGGCAGATGGTCTTTTCCGCGTAGAAGGGATCGACGTAGACGCTTTCGGTGTCGGCGATCAGTTTCATGTCGGACTGGTCGATGGACTTCCAGCCAGCAATGGACGACCCATCGAACATGAAGCCTTCTTCAAGGAAGTCTTCGTCGACCAGATCGGACACGATGGTCACGTGCTGGAGTTTGCCCTTGGGGTCGGTGAACCGGATATCGACGTAGTCCACGTCTTCGTCGCGGATCAGCTTGAGAACGTCAGCTGCGCTCATGTTTGATACCTCTTTTGGAGTAGCAGTGTTGGAATTACAGCGCGTCGTCGCCGGTTTCACCGGTCCGGATGCGAATGGCTTGTTCGACGGGCGAGACGAAGATCTTGCCGTCGCCGATCTTGTCGGTCTTGGCAGCGCCGATGATCGCCTCGATGGCGCCGTCGACCTGATCGTCGGCCAGAACCACCTCGATCTTCACCTTGGGAAGGAAGTCGACGACATATTCAGCGCCCCGATACAGCTCGGTATGGCCCTTCTGCCGGCCAAAGCCCTTGACTTCGACCACGGACAGGCCCTGGACGCCCGCCTCTTGCAGGGCCTCCTTCACCTCGTCGAGCTTGAACGGCTTGATGATGGCTTCGATCTTTTTCATGGGCGCGACTCCCCCGTGCATGGTGTTCTAGGGCGTCTGACCACTTCCCATTCGCGGGGACAATTGGATAGGCTGTGATAGCGGTATCCGCCGGGGGCATTTCGGGTGGAGTGCCTAAATTTTGTGCAAATAGCCCGTCTGGCGGGCAGTTTGAAAACTTTGCGGGGCTCAATCCATGACCGAACTCCTCACCGCCGCCCAAATGCGCGCCATAGAACAGGCCGCCATCGACTCTGGCCGGGTGACGGGGCTGGAACTGATGGAACGGGCCGGGCGTGGCGTGGTCGAGGCCGTGTTCGAGGAATGGCCAGAGCTGGCGCAATCCCCGCACCGGGCGGTGGTCCTCTGCGGACCGGGCAACAACGGCGGCGATGGCTTCGTGGTGGCGCGGCTGCTGAAAGACTGGGGCTGGGAGGTGGAGGTGTTCCTCTACGGCGACCCCGACAAGCTGCCGCCCGATGCGCGGGTGAATTACGAGCGGTGGTTGGAGAGGGGGGAGGTCGTCGGTCTGTCTTTCCCTGCACTCACGAACGACGAGATTGACCTTGTCAGTTCAGCGATAGCTTTGGTCGGCCATGATAGCGCGGTCTGTATCGACGCGTTGTTTGGGACAGGACTTGGCCGCCCGATCGACGGCCTGCAAACATTGATCGGAGAGTCATTGTTGGGGGGATCGGCATATGACAGCCACCCTCCCTATATTGTCAGCGTTGATATTCCGTCGGGCCATTGCTCTGATAGCGGCCGTATTCTTGGTGGCAGCGACGATCTCGCGGTCGGTGCACATCTGTCAGTCACTTTTCAGTTCGCAAAGAGCGGTCATTTTCTGGATGCTGCGGGACGGAATGGTCGTCGACTTAGGATAAAGGATATCGGGATCGATCCGTGCAAGGCGCGTCGCGTGCTGGGAGCGTGGCCGGGGCCGGAAAATGAACTCGATAGGCCGGACCCGTCAATCATCGCTCAGACCATCGAAAGATACCGCTATGAGCCAGCATTCAATCGGGGGAAAAGCAGCCTCGACAAACACGCCTCTGAGCACAAATACACCCACGGCCACGCCCTGATCCTCTCTGGCGGGTCCGGTAAGGGCGGGGCGGCCCGGCTGTCTGCGCGCGGCGCGCTGCGGATCGGGGCGGGGTTGGTGACGGTGGGCTGCCCGCCGGAGGCGCTGGTCGAAAACGCGGCCCGGCTGGATGCGGTGATGCTGACGCAGATCGCGGATGGGGATGCGCTTGGCCGCGTGCTGGAGGATCAGCGGATCAATGCCCTGTGTCTTGGTCCCGGTCTTGGGCTGGATCGGGCGCGCGAGCTTGTTCCAGTGGCACTGTCGGCAGGGCGGCGGACGGTCTTGGACGCCGATGCGTTGACCGCTTTCGCCGACCGCCCGGAAGATCTGTTCCGTCTGCTGCATAAGGCTTGCGTTCTGACCCCGCACGCGGGCGAATTTGCGCGCCTGTTTCCAGATATTGCTGAACGGCTTGCCGAACCCGCCACCACCGGCCCCGCCTATTCCAAGGTGGATGCCACGCGCGATGCGGCGGCGCGGGCGGGGTGCACGGTCCTGTTCAAGGGGCCGGACACGGTGATTGCCTCGCCAGATGGACGCTGCGCGATCAACTCCGCCCATTATGACCGCGCCGCGCCCTGGCTGGCGACGGCGGGGTCTGGGGATGTGCTTGCGGGGTTCATCACCGGGCTTCTGGCCCGCGGCTTCAGCCCGCAACAGGCCGCCGAGACCGCCGCGTGGCTGCATGTCGAATGCGCGCTTTCCTTCGGGCCGGGGCTGATTGCCGAAGACCTGCCCGAGGAACTGCCGAAAGTGTTCCGCTCTCTCGACCTGTAACCCCTTCTTTGGGTCGGAAATATCCCGGGGGTGAGGCCCGCAGGGGCCGAGGGGGCAGCGCCCCCTGATGTCACCATGGGTCTTGACCCATGGGCCCCCGAACGAAAACAGCCCCGGCCGGAGGCGCGGGGCTGCTTCAAATCGGGTGGTGTCCGGCTCAGACCGAGGCGGAGGCCATTTCGACGCCGTCGGCGTAGATGATGTGCTGCTTGTCGAAGACCATTTCATAAATCTTCACGCGCGTCTTGGGCTGTTCGGCGACGAATTCGCCGTCAGCGAGGCGGGAGGCCTTGACCAGAACCTGCTTGGCCCCAAACAGCGCCTCTGCCCGCCAGTCACGCAGGTGGATCAGCGTGTCGGGCGCCACCACCATGTCCCGGTCCGGGCGGGTGTGGCCAAGGCTGCCGGCCTTGATGCGGATGCAGGCGGCATCCTCTTCGCGGATGCGCATTTCCTTCAGCACTGCCACACCCGTGTCGCGGGTGATGATGCGGTCGCCTGGGGCGATATGTTCAATCGGAAGTTCCCCTTCCATCGTCATGACGATGGCACCGGCCAGAAGCCCGGCAGAGGTTTTGGTTACAACGGCGTCTGCCGTGGCCGCAGATGCGGTCTTGATCCCTTGGTGCATGGCGGTTCCCGCTCTTGCTGATGTCTGCCTCAATCTTTTGCGGCAGAATGTGTCAAAAAATGGTTCATGTCATGCTCTTTTTGGGATGTGGTCTGACAATTTCGGGGCAAAGAATTTTCGAAAATGCCTCTCGCCTCTGCCGTTTTGCTTTGCTAGAGAACCCCCGGACGCGGGTGTGGCGAAATTGGTAGACGCACCAGATTTAGGTTCTGGCGCCGCAAGGCGTGGGGGTTCAAGTCCCTCCACCCGCACCATCATCAGGACAGAGGCAGGAAACCGCGCCCGGGCGGGTGTTTTGGGCCTTAAACGCCTTGCGCAGGTTGGCTTCGGCCAATAGAAGAGCCCCTGATTTGGGATCGGCCGCGCCCTTCGCGGCCTCTATTGACGTAGAAGGACAGAAGATGCAGGTCACCGAGACCCTCAACGAAGGCCTCAAGCGCGCCTATTCCATTACCCTGACGGCGGCCGAGCTTGAAGCCAAGGTCAACGAGAAGCTGGAAGAAGCCCGCCCCGAGGTCGCCATGAAAGGCTTCCGCAAGGGCAAGGTGCCCATGTCGCTGCTGAAAAAGCAGTTCGGCCCCCGCGTTCTGGGCGAGGCCATGCAGGAAGGCATCGACGGCGCGCTGAACAACCATCTTGAAACCTCGGGCCATCGTCCGGCTGCCCAGCCGGAAATGAAGATGACCGACGGCGAGAACTGGAAAGAAGGCGACGACGTGAACGTCGAGGTGAGCTATGAAATGCTCCCCGAGATTCCGGATGTCGATTTCTCGAAGGTCAAGCTGGACCGCATGGTCGTGAAGGCCGACGATGCTGCCGTGACCGAGGCGCTGGAAAACCTCGCCAAGACCGCGCAGAACTTCGAAGACCGCAAGAAGGGCTCGAAAGCCAAGGATGGCGATCAGGTCGTGATCGATTTCGTCGGCAAGGTCGATGGCGAAGCCTTTGAAGGCGGGTCCGCTGAAGACTATCCGCTGGTTCTGGGGTCCAATTCCTTCATTCCGGGCTTTGAAGAGGGTCTGGTCGGCGTGAAGGCCGGGGATGAAAAGGACGTGGAAGTGACCTTCCCGGCCGAGTACGGCGCAGAGCATCTGGCAGGCAAGGCCGCTGTCTTTTCCTGCACCATCAAAGCCGTGAAAGAGCCGAAGGCCGCCGAGATCAACGACGATCTGGCCAAGCAGTTCGGTGCCGAGGATCTGGCGTCGCTGAAGACCCAGATCACCGAGCGTCTTGAAGCCGAATATGCCGGTGCGTCCCGCGCGGTGGCCAAGCGCGGCCTGCTGGACGCGCTGGATGGTCTGGTTGACTTTGATCTGCCGACCACGCTGGTCGACGCCGAAGCCAAGCAGATCGCGCACCAGCTGTGGCACGAGGACAACCCCGATCACCACGGCCATGACCATGGCGAGATCGAAACCACCGACGAGCACGTCAAGCTGGCCAAGCGCCGCGTGAAGCTGGGCCTGCTGCTGGCCGAGATCGGCCAGAAGGCCGAGATCAAGGTCTCTGACGCCGAACTGACCCAGGCCGTGATGAACCAGGCCCGCCAGTACCCGGGTCAGGAGCGTCAGTTCTTCGAGTTCGTCCAGCAGAACGCCGCCTTCCGGCAGCAGCTGCAGGCGCCGATTTTCGAAGACAAGGTCGTCGATCACATTCTGGATGCCGCCAAGGTGACCGAGAAAGAAGTGTCCAAGGCTGACCTTGAGAAGGCCGTCGAGGCGCTTGAAGAAGAATAAGGTCCGGGCGCATCAGCACCGGATCGGAAAGGGCACCTTCGGGTGCCCTTTTTCGTTTGCGCGGAGCCCGGCGGAGCCATCGTTTCAGGAACGGTCGGGATATCCTGACCAAAAGACAGAAGGTTTTGTTTTGAAAATTGCCGGGGATGGGGGCACACTTCGGCCAATAATATCGATACGAAGGGACATGAAATGAAACGTATTCTTGCCGCTATGGCGATTTTGATGGGGTTTGCCGTTTCGGCGCAGGCCTGCCCCGATTTCAATCAGTGGGGTGAAAGCTATAAGGCGACCGGCCAGCAGTTGTTTCAAGAGCGTCAGTTTAACGTGGTTGCCGGTGGGTCCAACTATATCTGGAATTGCCCGAACGTCCGGCCGGGAACGGACCGGGGGGCGGGGTATTTCACGACCGCGCCCGATTTCACATTCGATCTGTCGGGGATGGGGGGCTATCAGCTGGTCATCAGTGTCGTCAGCCGCTGCGATGCCGCGCTGCTGGTCAACACCGCATCGGCCAATTGGTACTATGATGATGACGACAACGGGAACCTTGACCCGCGCATCGTCCTGACCCGCCCGGCCAACGGCTATCTGGACATCTGGGTTGGTACCTATGACGGAGAGTACTGCGACGCGGTCCTGTCGCTGGAAACCTTCCGCCGCTGATTTCAGCACCGCCAGACATGAAAAGGGCCGCGCAGGTTGCGCGGCCCTTCGTCGTTTGGGTCAGGATGGGTGGACGCCTCAGGCGTCGTCATCCCCGGCAGCCGGGGCGTCGCCATCGTCATCCATCTGGGCGCCGCCGATATCATCGAACAGCTCCTGGATTTCAAATTCAGCGGCGGCTTCTTCTTCGGCGGCCAGTTCCTGGATCGATTTGCCCGAAGCCTGAAGTTCGGCTTCTTCCGGCGAGCGCGCAACGTTCACGGCGACCGAAACGGTCACTTCCGGGTGCAGCACAACGGCAACGGTGTGCAGGCCCAGGTACTTGATCGGCTCGGACAGGACGACCTGCTTGCGATCGACCGAGAACCCTTCGGCGGTCGCGATTTCGGAGACGTCACGCGGGGTGACGGAGCCGTAGAGCGCGCCCGAGTCGGCGGCGGAGCGAATCACGACGAACTGCTGGCCATCCAGCTTTTCGCCGAGGGCTTCGGCCTCTTTGCGGGTTTCGAGGTTGCGGGCTTCCAGCTGGGCCTTTTCGTTTTCGAAACGGGCCATGTTGGCGTCGTTTGCACGAAGGGCCTTGCCTTGCGGCAGCAGGAAGTTGCGGGCGTAGCCATCCTTGACGGAGACCACTTCGCCCATCTGGCCAAGCTTGGCCACGCGTTCGAGAAGGATCACTTCCATGATGTCAGCTCCTTACTTCACTGCGTAGGGCAGAAGGGCCAGGAACCGGGCGCGCTTGATCGCCTGGGCGAGCTTGCGCTGGTTCTTGGCGCCAACGGCGGTGATGCGGGCCGGGACGATCTTGCCGCGCTCAGAGATGTAGCGCTGCAGGGTCTTGGTGTCCTTGTAGTCGATCTTCGGGGCGTTCTCGCCTTCGAACGGATCGCTTTTACGACGGCGGAAAAACGGTTTGGTAGCCATGACTTACAGTCCTTTCGGGATCAAGTTAGCGACGTTCGCGGCGTTCGCCACGGTCGTCACGCTTCTGCATCTGGACCGAGGGGCCTTCCTCGTGCGCATCGACCTTGATGGTCATCACGCGCATCACGTCGTCATGCAGACGCATCAGGCGTTCCATTTCCTGCACGGCGGCCGAGGGCGCGTCCGAACGCAGGAAGGCATAGTGCCCTTTGCGGTTCTTGTTGATCTTGTAGGCCATCGTCTTGACGCCCCAGTATTCATTCTCGACAACCTTGCCGCCGTTGTCGGCAAGCACGGTCGAGAAATGTTCGATGAGGCTTTCGGCTTGCGCGTTGGACAGGTCCTGACGCGCAATGAATACATGCTCGTAAAGCGGCATGCGGGCTCCATTTCTATCGCGGCGCATTTCATAGGGTAGGGGGTCGATGCCTTCCGCACCCCACCCACGAGAGTCTGCGCGGTTCATAAAATTACCGCGGAAGGATGCGGCCTTATACAGGTGGAGCCGCCACAGGCAAGGCGAAATCGACATCCCGAAAGCCCCGCGGAGGCGTCGGAAATCGCCGTTAATCAAGAGTAAATTTTCCAACAGCCGCCCCAGCCGCGCCAGACTTTGGCCACAGTCCTGCATTTGAGTCGAATGCGGATGGAATAGCAGGAGAGACGTCATGCAAAAGATGTCCGAAACGCACCGGGGATCGCAATCGTCACGCATGGCGGACACGCCCGCCAACGGGGTCCGCGTCGATCAGACCTATTGGGGATACGTCCTGCAGGGGCAGGGCGACGAGATGAAACTGGCGAATATTTCGGCTGGCGCTGCCTGGCTTGTCGGGATCGGGTTCATGATCGCCGCCGCCGGGATGTGGATCATGCCGGGTGCGGTTTTTTCCGGAAGCGTGCTGGGAATGAAGCTTGGGTCGTCGGTTGTACTTGCGGGGATCGGGGCGCTCTTGCTCAATTGGTCGGGCAAGACCGGGGACCAGATCGTTGAAGTGGATACAACCCGTGGCGAGATCCGGTTCGTGGTTCAGTCCCGCGTTGGGCGGCCTGCCGTCGTTGGCCGCATCGGGGTCGACGCGATCGGCGGCGTTCTGATCGATCGCAGCCGCGTCGGGCTGTGCACCCTGAAACTGCGCCTTGGCAA
The DNA here is from genome assembly GCF_004145845.1 of Loktanella sp. IMCC34160. Classification (GTDB taxonomy): domain Bacteria; phylum Pseudomonadota; class Alphaproteobacteria; order Rhodobacterales; family Rhodobacteraceae; genus SELP01. The sequence goes on from NZ_SELP01000002.1 coordinate 254,027, forward strand.
TACCCACCGCACGATCGACCTGATTTCCGGCCCCGAAGCCGATCTGGTTCCGGTTCGTGACCGCCTTGGCCGGGATCTTCTGGTTGGTGCGCGCGGCGCCCCGTCGACCGAGAAGAGGGCGGTCAAGGAGCCCCGGCCCGATTTCTCACCCGACAGCTTGCGGAAATCCATCCCGGCCTGAACAGGGCCTTCCCCATGTCTGAAAGGCGGCCGATCCGGTCGCCTTTTCTTGTTCTGGGGCCGCGCGCGCGCTATGGCAGGAAAAACAACGGACCTCTGACGCAAGGGAAGGGACAAGAACATGCGGGCATTCGTATTTCCGGGACAAGGCGCCCAGGCCATCGGGATGGGCAAGGCGCTGGCAGATGCCTATCCGGCAGCCAAGGCCATTTTCGAGGAGGTCGACGAGGCCCTGGGAGAGAGCCTGTCGGCGCTGATCTGGGAGGGTGAGATCGAACATCTGACCCTGACCCGCAACGCGCAACCGGCGCTGATGGCGACCTCGCTGGCGGCGATGCGCGCGCTTGAGGCGGAAGGGGTCAGGATCGAAGACGCATCTTTCGTGGCGGGCCACAGTCTTGGCGAATATTCGGCGCTGGCCGCTGCGGGCGCGCTGACCGTGGCCGATACGGCGCGCCTGCTGCGCATTCGCGGCACGGCGATGCAAGAGGCCGTTCCGGTCGGTGTCGGCGCGATGGCCGCGCTTCTTGGGCTGGATTTTGCGGGGGCGACTGCGGTGGCAAAGCAGGCCGCGCAGGGCCAGGTCTGTCAGGCTGCCAACGATAATGATCCCGGTCAGGTGGTTGTGTCGGGCCACAAAGAGGCCGTGGAACGCGCTGTCGAGATTGCCAAGGACATGGGCGCCAAGCGGGCCCTGCTGCTGCCGGTTTCGGCCCCGTTTCATTGCGAATTGATGGAGCCTGCTGCCCGCGTGATGGCCGAGGCGCTGAACGCGGTGGACATCAACGAACCCAAGGTGCCGGTCGTGGCCAATGTCGAAGCCCGCGCGGTTTCCGACCCGGCGACCATCCGGTCGCTGCTGGTCGAGCAGGTCACCGGGTCTGTCCGCTGGCGCGAATCCGTGGCGTGGATGGCCGAACAGGGCGTGACCGAAGCCTGGGAGATCGGGGCGGGCAAGGCCCTGTCGGGGATGATCAAGCGGATTTCCCGTGAGATGGGAACTCGCGCCATCGGCACCCCCGAGGATGTTGCCGCCGCGGCCGAGAGCCTGCGCGGCTGAACTTCAGAAGTTACTTCAGAAAAGGAATCCAGATGTTTGATCTGACTGGGAAAAATGCCCTTGTAACCGGTGCGTCCGGCGGAATCGGCGGCGAGATTGCCAAGGCGTTGCACGCGGCTGGCGCGACCGTCGCCCTGTCGGGCACCCGCGAGGCGCCGCTGCAGGAGCTGGCCGCCGAACTGGGTGACCGGGTGCATGTGCTGCCCTGTAACCTGTCCGATGCCGAGGCGGTTACCGCGCTGCCGGGCCGGGCGGTCGAGGCGATGGGATCGCTGGATATTCTGGTGAACAACGCCGGGATTACCCGTGACAATATCTTCATGCGGATGTCGGACGAGGAATGGGCGAGCGTGCTGGAGGTCAACCTGACCTCGACCATGCGCCTGTGCAAAGGCGCCATTCGCGGGATGATGAAATCCCGCTGGGGCCGGATCGTGAATATCTCGTCCATCGTCGGGGCCACGGGAAATCCGGGGCAGGCCAACTATGCCGCGTCCAAGGCCGGCATGGTGGGGATGTCGAAATCCATCGCCTATGAGGTCGCTAGCCGGGGAATCACCGTGAACTGCGTCGCCCCGGGGTTCATCGCCACGGCCATGACCGACAAGCTGAACGACGATCAAAAGGCGAAGATCAACGGCCAGATTCCGGCCGCGCGCATGGGCACGCCTGAAGAGATTGCCGCCGCCGTTCTGTATCTGGCATCGAACGAAGCGGGATACGTGACGGGCGCCACGTTGCATGTAAATGGCGGCATGGCAATGATCTGACCCTTGGGCAAGGTGGCATCGGCTGGCCGGTCTGCGACGGTTGCATATTGGACCGTTGACCTGATCGCATAGCCGGTGTCACATGACCCGAAAGCGTTTGCCTTGGCCGATTTCTCTGCTATAGGCCACGCAGTTTTGCCGCGGCGCGCCCTTGTGCGCTGGCGGTTTCATCCCCAACTGGGGACCCATAGCCGCCCCGCGGGGCAAGCAAGAACGGGCGAAGTGCCCAAATGGAACGTGAGGAACAGACATGAGCGACGTCGCTGACCGCGTGCGGAAAATCGTTGTAGAGCACCTGGGTGTGGAAGAAGACAAGGTTGCCGAGAACGCTTCGTTCATCGACGATCTGGGCGCTGACAGCCTTGACACCGTCGAACTGGTGATGGCCTTCGAAGAAGAGTTCGGCATCGAGATCCCGGATGACGCGGCCGAAACCATCCAGACTTTCGGCGACGCCGTGAAGTTCATCTCGGAAGCCCAGTAAGCTTTCGAAGGTTTTCGAACCGGAAACGGCGCCCCGTAGGGCGCCGTTTTTCTTTGTGCGCAATGATTGCCCGCGCGCGGTCGCCAAATCGTCAGGGACTTTGCCCAATACCCTGTTCTTGGCCTCTTTCCCTTGCCCACGGATTGCCGCCTGCGCTATCAGGGGCCGAAGGAAACCTGACAGAGGTGAGGGCAGAATATGCGCCGTGTCGTCGTAACTGGGCTGGGGCTTGTGACCCCTCTTGCAGATGGTGTCGAAGAAAGCTGGACCCGTATTCTGGACGGGCAGTCCGGAGCGGGCACCATTGCCCAGTTCGATGCCAGCCATCTGACCACGAATTATGCCTGCGAAGTAAAGCGCGGCGATGGCACGGACGGCACGTTCAATGCTGACAAATACCTTGAGCCGAAAGAGCAGCGGAAGGTCGACGACTTTATCCTGTTCGGGATCGCGGCCGCGCAGCAGGCGGTTGAGGATTCGGGCTGGGTTGCCGAGACCGATGAGCAGAAGAACCGCACGGGTGTTCTGATCGGGTCGGGGATTGGTGGGCTGAAGTCCATCGCCGACACGGCCGTCATGATCAAGGAACGTGGCCCGCGTCGGGTGTCGCCGTTCTTTATCCCGGGCGCGCTGATCAACCTGATCTCTGGTCAGGTCAGCATTCGCTATGGCTTCAAGGGTCCGAACCACGCGGTTGTTACGGCCTGTTCGACCGGCGCACACGCGATTGGTGACGCCGCCCGCCTGATCAAATACGGCAATGCCGATGTCATGGTTGCCGGTGGGGCAGAGGCGGCGATCTGCGAAATCGGGATCGCGGGGTTCAACGCCTGCAAGGCCCTGTCGACCAAGCGCGCCGACGACCCCAAGGCCGCCAGCCGCCCCTATGACGCCGACCGTGACGGGTTCGTGATGGGCGAAGGCGCAGGTATTGTGGTGCTGGAGGAATACGAGCACGCCAAGGCCCGTGGCGCGAAGATCTATGCCGAGGTTCTGGGCTATGGCCTGTCTGGCGACGCCTATCACATCACCGCCCCGTCCGAGGACGGCGAGGGTGGCGAGCGGTCCATGCGGGCGGCGCTGGCCGATGCCGGCCTTCAGCCGGCGGATATCGACTATATCAACGCGCACGGCACATCGACCATGGCAGATGTGATCGAACTGGGCGCGGTCGAGCGGATGATGGGCGATGCGGCGTCCAAGGTCACGATGTCGTCGACCAAGTCGATGACCGGCCACCTTCTGGGAGCGGCTGGCGCGATCGAGGCGATCTTCTCGATCCTTGCGATCCGCGATCAGGTGGCGCCGCCGACCATCAACCTTGACAATGTCGCGGTGGAAACCAAGGTCGATCTGGCCCCCAACGCCAAGCGCGAGCGGGAAATTAACGTGGCCCTGTCGAACTCCTTCGGCTTCGGCGGCACCAATGCGAGCGTGCTGTTCGGGAAACCCTCCTGATGTGGCGGCATATCGCCTCTAACGCGCTGACATTCTTCATCATTGTCCTGTTCCTTCTGGCCGGGGTGGTGATGCTTGGCGCGCGCCAGTATTCGGAGCCAGGACCGCTGGTGCAGGCGATCTGCCTGCGGGTCGAAAGCGGCACCAACATGCGGGCCGTGTCGCGCGATCTGGAATCGCAGGGGGCGATCAGTTCGGGGTCGATCTTTCGGATAGGCGCCGATTATTCGGACAAGTCGGGCCAGCTGAAGGCCGGGAGTTTCCTGATCCCGCCGCGCGCCACGATGGAAGAGATCACCGATATCATCACCCGTGGGGGTGCCAGCACCTGCGGCACCGAGGTGGTCTATCGGATCGGGGTGACCCGGTCGGTCATTCAGGTGCGCGAGTTGGACCCGGCCGACAACCGCTATGTCGAGGTGGCAGAGTTCGAGCGCGGCGCCGAGGAGATCCCGGCCGCCTATCTTGAGGTGCAGGAGAAGTCCGACACCCGGTACCGCGTGGCCATGGCCGAGGGCGTGACCAGCTGGCAGGTGGTCGATACGCTGAACGCCATTGATACGCTTGGCGCGGATTACGAGGGCGTCCCGCCCGAAGGGTCGCTGGCCCCTGACAGCTATGAGTTCACGCCGGGCACGCCGGTCGCTACGATCATCGACCGCATGACAGACCGTCAGGCCGCGATCCTGGCAGAGGCTTGGGCGGGCAGGGCCGAAGGGCTGCCGCTGGCATCGCCGGAGGAGGCGCTGATCCTGGCTTCGATCGTCGAAAAGGAAACCGGCGGCTATGACGAGGTCCGCACGGTGGCGAGCGTATTCGAGAACCGTTTGAACCGTGGGATGCGCCTGCAGACGGACCCGACGGTGATCTATGGCATCACCAACGGCGTCGGTGTTCTGGGCCGAGGTCTGCGGCAAAGCGAGCTGCGGGCCGAAACCCCCTATAACACCTATGTCATCGAGGGCCTGCCGCCGACGCCGATCGCGAACCCCGGCCGGCTGTCGATCGAGGCGGTGATGAACCCGGAAGAAACCGACTATATCTTCTTCGTGGCCAAGACGCTTGATCCGAGGGACGGGCATAATTTCGCGGCCACGCTGGACGATCATAACCGCAATGTGGCGGCCTATCGGGCGCTGGAGGCCGAGGCGGCGGCAAACCAATAGGTTTCGAAAACCTGAATGATACCGGGCGGTTGGTTGCGCAACGCGTTGACCGTCCGCCCGGTTTCGCGTATAAGTTGTGACATGCTGGAAGACGTGTGACGCGGCCCGGGGGCGACCCTTCGGGCCGTTTTTCGTCTCAATGGACGAACCCCTAGCAAGGCACAAGACCCACATGACAACACAAGAACGGGGCCGGAATGGTGAGGTGGCCGAAGCCGAGCGAAAGCTGGGTGAAATCCTGAACGTGCTGACCAGCGCCCAGACGGTGCTGGCGGCGCAGATCACCGCAATCGAGCAAACAGAAGCAACCAAGACAACCGAGGTTCGGCAGGCGCTGCGATCGCTGCATGAGCTGTATCTGAACTTTCGCGCTGCCGAGGAGAAGTTCCATGAAAAATACGGAAGCGGCTTACGAGCCGGAGACATCGACTTTGACGCCGTCCGGGCCCAGATCGGGAGCCGTCTGGATAGCCTCCGCCGCGCGCGAAGTGCAGGAGAAGTTTCTGGAGACCCTGAATGAAGATGATTTGCGCGCGCTGCCTTATCTGTTCGAGTTCTGGGCGTTGGAGCACCAGTTGCCGCCGGAGGGAGAGTGGCGCAACTGGGTGATCCTTGGCGGGCGCGGCGCGGGCAAGACCCGTGCCGGGGCAGAGTGGGTCCGGTCGATGGTCGAAGGGTCGCGTCCGCGCGACCGGGGCCCGGCCCGGCGCATCGGCCTGGTCGGGGAAACCGCCGATCAGGCTCGTGAGGTGATGGTTTTTGGCGAAAGCGGCATCATGGCCTGTTCGCCGCCGGACCGACGCCCCCAATGGATTTCGGGCCGCAAGATGCTGGTCTGGCCGAATGGGGCCACGGCGCATGTCCTGTCGGCGCATGATCCGGAATCCCTGCGCGGGTGGCAGTTTGATGCGCTTTGGGCGGATGAACTGGCCAAGTGGAAGCGCGGTCAGGACAGTTGGGACATGCTGCAACTGGGGTTGCGGCTGGGCGATGACCCGCGTGCCTGTATCACTACGACCCCGCGCAATGCCCCAGTTCTGCGCGACCTGTTGGACCGCGAGAGCACGGTCATGACCCATGCGCCGACCACGGCGAACGCGGCCAATCTGGCGGCTGGGTTCCTTGAGGAAGTACAGCGTCGCTATGCGGGCACCCGACTGGGCCGGCAGGAGTTGGATGGCATGCTCTTGGGCGATATCGAGGGCGCGTTGTGGACCAACGACCTGATCGCTGCCTGCGCGGTGGACAAGGCGCCCGAACTGGCCCGGATCGTCGTCGCCGTCGATCCGCCGGTGACGGGCCACAAGGGGTCCGACTTGTGCGGGATCGTCGTGGCCGGGGTGGTCACCGATGGCCCGCCGCAGAACTGGCGGGCCTATGTCCTTGAGGATGCCAGCGTCGGCGCGGCCTCGCCCAACGAATGGGCGCGGGCGGCGCTTGCGGCGATGGAACGGCACGGGGCCGACCGGCTGGTAGCGGAGGTCAACCAAGGCGGCGATATGGTCGAGGAGGTCATTCGCCAGATCGACCCGCTGGTGCCCTATCGTGCGGTCCGCGCGGGCAAGGGCAAGGCCGCCCGGGCAGAGCCGGTTGCCGCGCTTTATGAACAGGGACGGGTGTCGCATATGCGCGGGCTGTCAGAGCTTGAAGACCAGATGTGCGAGATGACCACCCGTGGCTTTACCGGGCGCGGGTCGCCTGACCGCGTGGATGCGCTGGTCTGGGCACTGCATGACCTGATGGTCGCGCCCGCGGCCCAATATCGCCGCCCCCGGCTGCGGTTGTTGTGATCTTTGGGGCGCCCGTCCCGCGTGGTGGGCGCCCTAGCCGATGCCGCCGAGGCAGAGGTATTTCATTTCCAGATAGTCATCGAGCCCGTGCCGCGACCCTTCGCGCCCCTGGCCCGACTGCTTGATCCCGCCGAAGGGCGCGGCCTCGGACGTGGTCAGCCCGGTGTTGATCCCGACAATCCCGTATTCCAGCGCCTCGGCCATGCGCCAGACCCGCCGCATGTCGCGGGTGAAGAAATAGGCCGAAAGCCCGTAGTCTGTGGCATTGGCGGCGCCAAGCACTTCTTCCTCGGTCTCGAAACGGAAGAGGGGGGCGACGGGGCCAAAGGTTTCTTCCCACGCCACCTGCATGTCGGCCGTCACGCCGGTGAGCACGGTTGGTTCGTAGAACAGCGCTCCAACATCCGACCGTTTACCGCCGGTGGCGACCTTGGCACCCTTGGCGATGGCATCGGCGACATGGTGTTCGACCTTGGCCAGGGCCGCCGCGTCGATCAGCGGGCCGGTCGTGGTGTCGGCGTCGAACCCGTTGCCCAGTGTCAGCCCCTGTGCGGCCTCGGCCATGCGGGCGGCGAAGGCATCGTAGATCCCCGATTGCACGTAGATCCGGTTGGCGCAGACGCAGGTCTGGCCGTTATTGCGGTATTTGGAGGCCATCGCGCCGTCGACCGCCGCCTCAAGGTCGGCGTCATCGAAGACGATGAAGGGCGCGTTGCCGCCGAGTTCGAGCGAGAGCCGAAGGATTTTGTCCGCGCCCTGCCGCATGAGGATGCGTCCGACCTCGGTCGAGCCGGTGAAGCTGAGTTTGCGCAATTTGTCGTGGCGGCACATGGCCTGTCCCATCCCGGCGGCGTCCAGCCCCGGAACAACCGACAAGAGCCCCGCAGGCAGGCCCGCCCGTTCGGCCAGGACCGCCAGTGCGATAGAGGACAGCGGCGTCGCCTCGGCCGGTTTTGCAACCATGGCGCAGCCGACGGCCAGTGCCGGGGCCATCTTCCGCGCCAGCATGGCGGAGGGGAAGTTCCAGGGCGTTATCGCGCCCACGACCCCGACCGGCTGCCGGAGCACCATGAGTCGCCGGTCCTCGGCCATGGAGGGGATGGTCTCGCCGTAGACCCGTTTGGCCTCTTCCGCGAACCATTCAATATAGGAGGCACCGTAGAGCACTTCGCGTTTGGCATCGAAATGGGGTTTGCCCATCTCGGCGGTCAGGATCGTGGCCAGATCGTCGGCATTGTCGTGGATCAGGTCATGCAGGCGGCGCATCGTGTTGGCGCGGTCCTTGGCGGTGCGGGCGGCCCAGCTTTTTTGCACCGGTGCCGCTGCGTCAATCGCCTCGTTGATCGCTTCGGGGCCGAGGTCGGGCAGGGTTGCGACCCGGTCGCCGGTGGCCGGATCGGTCACGTCGAAGGTGCGCCCATTGGGGGCCGAATGAACCTGTCGTCCGGCAATGATCCCTGCGGCGGGAATCAGGGTCGGATCGGAAAGGCGGTCGAGCAGGGCAGGAGAGATCGACATCGGCGTGGTCCTATGGTCGGCGGTTTGGCGGCATCTGGTCATTTTCTCGTGGGGAAGAAAACCCTTTTTGACCCGATTTCCGATTGGATTTGATCATACTCGTCCGGCGCTGCATTATGGGGCCAATGTTCATGCCCGATGAAGGGAACCCCAGACGTGCCAGCCATCCCCGCAAAACAGCCGGAGCACCAGATCGTCTATCAGCGCCTGCGCGAGATGATCCTGTGTGGTGAATTGGAACCAGGGCAGGCGGTGACCATCCAGGGGCTGATCGGGACGCTGGGCGCGGGTATGACCCCCGTACGCGAGGCGATCCGCCGGTTGACCTCGGAAGGCGCGCTGGAGTTTCAGGGCAACCGTCGGGTGTCTGTCCCTGTCCTGACCCTGCCACAGCTGGACGAGTTGGCCTTTGCCCGACTGGCGCTGGAACCCCAACTTGCCTTTTGGGGGGCGGAGAAGGTTTCGACCGAACAGATTGCCCGGTTGACCGAGATCGACAACGAAGTGAACCGCGCCATCGCGCGGGGCGACGTGAAAGCCTATCTGACGAAGAACCACCAGTTTCATGCCGAGCTGTATGCGGCATCCGGCGCGACGATCATGATTTCGATCGCCGACACGCTGTGGTTGCGCATGGGACCGTCGCTGCGGGTCATGTGCGGCCGGTTCGGCACCTCCAACCTGCCGGACATGCATGAAGACGCGCTGTCAGCCCTGCGGGACGGGGATGCGGCCCGCGTTCGCGATGCGATTCACGCCGATATCGCGCAGGGGTTCGACCAGATTCGCGCCTCTCTGTCCTCCTGATCCCTTACAAATAGCCTTTGGCCCGTTGCGTGGCCCACCGCGCGGTGGGTCAGCCCGTTCTTTAGCATTTCATCCGATTGTTCCCCTCACGCACCGCAGCCCGCGTTTCCGGCGGCACGCAGGATCGAGGAGAATTGGATGTTTGACTTTCTGAAGCGGCCCGAGGCGACCGGCCCCGCCAGCATGGAGGCGAAGGCCTCGGCCACGGGCAAGGTTGTCGCGCTGGCCTCTGGCCGCGTGGCGTGGAGCCCGCGCGATGTTGTGTCGCTGACCAAGAACGGTTTTGCGGGAAACCCGGTGGGGTTTCGCGCGGTCAAGATGATTGCCGAGGCCGCCGCGGCCCTTCCGTTGGTTCTGCAGGACCGGGAACGCCGCTATGACACGCACCCGGTGCAGGCGCTGCTGTCGCGCCCCAATGCGCTTCAGGGACGGGCCGAGCTGATGGAAGCGGTCTTTGCCCAGCTTCTGCTGACCGGCAACGCGTATGTGGAGGCTGTCGCGGGCGAGGCCCTGCCGGTGGAGATGCATGTGCTGCGGTCCGACCGGATGAGCCTTGTTCCCGGCGCCGATGGCTGGCCCGTCGCCTATGACTATACCGTCAATGGCCGCAAGCACCGGTTTGCCGTCGGTTCCGATGCCAGCCCGATCTGCCATATCAAGTCGTTCCATCCGCAGGATGACCACTATGGGTTTTCGCCCTTGCAAGCCGCCGCCACCGCGATTGACGTGCATAACGCGGCCAGCCGCTGGTCTAAGGGGCTGTTGGACAATGCCGCGCGTCCGTCGGGGGCCATTGTCTATAAGGGCGCGGACGGGCAGGGCAGCCTGTCGTCGGACCAATATGATCGCCTGCTGACCGAGATGGAGACGCAGCATCAGGGGGCACGAAACGCGGGCCGACCGATGCTGCTGGAAGGTGGGCTGGACTGGAAGCCGATGGGCTTTTCGCCGTCGGACATGGAATTCCAGAAGACCAAAGAGGCCGCCGCGCGGGAGATTTCCATCGCCTTCGGTATTCCGCCGATGATGCTGGGTATTCCGGGCGACGCGACCTATGCGAACTATCAAGAGGCGAACCGGGCGTTCTATCGCCTGACCGTCCTGCCGCTGGCGACCCGGGTCTATGCGACGCTGGCGGACTGGCTGTCGGATTTCACCGATGAACGGCTGGATATTCGTCCTGACCTTGACCAGATCCCGGCCCTTGCCGCCGAGCGCGAAGCGCAGTGGCGCCGCGTGGGCGAGGCGAGTTTCCTGACTGACGCGGAAAAGCGCGCCTTGCTGGGCCTGCCCGCGCTGGAGGTCGGCGATGAAGGGTGACGTCGTGGACATGGAGGGCCGACCCCGCCGCGACCCGGCCCCGGTGTCGGATTTCTGGTTCGCGCAGATGGATGTGCGTCTGGGCAAGATCGAATTCGTGGTTGGCCGTCTGGAAAAACAGGTCTGGCTGATCGTCTGCGCCGCCTTTGCGCTGGTGGGGATCGAGGTCGTCGCGGCGCTGGTCGGCGGCAATTGAAGGGACAGGATATGGAACTGGAACACAAGTTTTGCGCCCTGGGCCAGGAGGTGCAGGTCACTGATGGTCATTTGATCGAAGGTTACGCCTCTTTCTTTGGCAAAACCGATCAGGGCGGCGATGTGGTGCAGCCGGGGGCCTATGCGGCGTCGCTGGCGCGGCTGGGCGCGAAGGGCGGAAAGGTGCGGATGCTGTGGCAGCACGACCCGACCCAGCCCATCGGTATCTGGGACGAGGTGCGGGAAGACGGCAAGGGCCTTTGGGTCAAGGGCCGGATCCTGACCGACGTGGCCAAGGGGCGCGAAGCGGCGGCCCTTGTGGCGGCGGGGGCCATTGACGGTCTGTCGATCGGCTATCGCACCATCCGGGCCACGAAGAATGACAAGGGTCAGCGGCTCTTGTCCGAGCTGGAGCTGTGGGAGGTGTCTTTGGTCACGTTCCCCATGCTTCCCGATGCGCGGGTCGGCGCCAAGGGGGACACCCCGGATGCGGCGATCCTGCGTGAGATGGCAGCGGCATTTCGCGATGCCCGCAGCCTGCTGGCCCCGGACGACTGACCGAGCCGGCGTTTCACATCAAGAAGGACTGATTGATGAGCAAACCCGAGACCAAGGCTCGGGCCGGGGAGCTTTCGTCTCCGGCTGAGGAGCTGAAGTCGGCGATCGCCGATTTCGTCACCGAATTCAAAGACTTTTCCAACGGCATTGATGCCAAGCTTCAGAAACAGGAAGAACGTATGAACAAGCTGGATCGCAAATCCCTGATGGCCGCGCGGCCTGTCCTTGCCTCGGGCGCCGAGGTTGAAGCCCCCCACCAGAAGGCCTTTGCCGCCTATCTGCGGTCGGGCGACGATGACGCGCTGCGCGGGCTGACCCTTGAAGGTAAGGCGATGTCCACCGCCGTGGCCGCTGATGGCGGCTATCTGGTGGATCCGCAGACCGCGGAGACCATCAAATCAACCCTGTCCTCCACTGCGTCGATCCGGGCGATTGCCAATGTCGTCAACGTCGATGCCACGTCGTTCGACGTGCTGATCGACCACACCGAAATGGGTGCGGGCTGGGCGACCGAGGTCGATCCGACCACCGAAACAGGCACCCCGACCATCGACCGCATCACCATTCCGCTGCACGAGCTGTCGGCCCTGCCGAAGGCGTCGCAGCGCCTGCTGGACGACAGCGCCTTTGACATCGAGGGCTGGCTGGCCGAGCGCATCGCCAACAAGTTCGCCCGGTCCGAGGCGGCTGCCTTCATCAACGGTGACGGCATCGACAAGCCGCGCGGCTTCTTGGACTACGCACAGGTTGCCAATGGCACCTGGTCCTGGGGCAATATCGGCTATGTCACCACTGGTGTTGCGGGGGACATCACCGATGGCGATCCGATCATCGACCTTGTCTATGCGCTGGGCGCTGAATACCGCGCCGGGGCCAGCTTTGTCATGAACTCCAAGACCGCCGGCCTGATCCGCAAGCTGAAGGATGCCGATGGCCGCTTCCTGTGGTCGGACGGTCTGGCCGCGGGTGAACCGGCCCGCCTGATGGGCTATCCGGTGCTGATCGCCGAGGACATGCCCGATGTGGCCGCCGACAGCGCCTCGATCGCCTTTGGCGACTTCGGCGCGGGCTACACCGTTGCCGAACGTCCGGACCTGCGCGTGCTGCGTGACCCGTTCTCGGCCAAGCCGCATGTGCTGTTCTATGCCACCAAGCGCGTCGGTGGTGCGGTGTCCGACTTTGCCGCGATCAAGCTGCTGAAGTTCGGCATCGCCTAAGGGTTGATGACCGAAGGGGCCGCCCGACAGGGCGGTCCCGCCGGGCGCGCGCCGGGGTGAAACGGCCTCGTGTTGTCCAGCTGCTCCCATCCGTCCGAGCAATACGGGGGTGCGCGGCGTGCGTCCGGTCCAATCGCCAACGTGGACCGGAGATCGGAGTAATTCCATGATGTTAGTCGAAGAGACCACGGTGCCCCAGGCGGCCCTTCCCGTGGCCGTATTCAAAGAGCACCTGCACCTTGGCTCTGGCTTTGCCGATGATGGTCTGCAGGATGCGGTGTTGGAGACCTACCTGCGTGCCGCGCTGGCCGCGGTCGAGGCCCGGACCGGAAAGATCCTGATCGAGCGGGACTTCAGCTGGACCCTGAGCGCATGGCGCGACCATGCCGAGCAGGCCCTGCAGGTGGCCCCGGTCAGCGCGATTGCCGATCTGCGGATCGCCGGGCGCGACGGGATCGAAACGAGCGTGAGTGTTCAGGCCTACCAGTTGATCCCGGATAGCCAGCGTCCGCGCCTTGCGGCGACTGGGGGCGCGTTGCCGACGATCCCGCCGGGCGGGTCGGCCCGTGTGGTGTTCATGGCGGGCTATGGGCCCGACTGGGCCGATCTGCCCGCCGATCTGGCGCAGGCTGTGCTGATGCTGGCCGCCCATTATTACGAATTCCGCCATGATATGCGGGGCACGGGCGGGGCGATGCCGCAGGGCGTGGCCGCCCTGATCGACCGCTACCGCACGGTCCGCCTGTTTGCGGGGGGACGCGGATGAGACGCCCCCGGTTGAACCGAAAGCTGGTGCTGGAGGCGCCGGTGCGCGTGCCGGACGGCGCTGGCGGCTATTCCGTGACCTGGACGGCGCTGGGCACCCTGTGGGCCGATCTTGACGCCCGCACGGGGCGGGAGGCGGCGGGCATCGCCACGCCCCTGTCCAAGGCGGCCTATCGCATCGTTTTGCGGGCCGCGCCGGTGGGATCGCCCCGCCGCCCGTTGCCGGAACAGCGGCTACGGGATGGGACGCGGGTGTTCCAGATCAATGCCGTCACCGAATGGGACGCGGATGCGCGGTTCCTTGTCTGTCACGCCCATGAGGAGGTGGTCACATGAGCTATGGCGTTGCGGCGGCGCTTCAGGCTGCCGTCTATCAGCATCTGTCGACCGATCCGGCTGTGACCGCGCTGGTCGGAACGGCGATCTATGACGCCCTGCCCACCGGAGCCCTTCCCGGGTTGTACGTGGCCCTTGGCCCGGAAACCGCGCGGGACCGGTCGGACAAGACCGGGGGTGGGGCAGAGCATGAATTCACCGTCACCGTTGTGACCGACAGCGCGGGCTTTGCCAGTGCCAAGGATGTGGCGGCTGCCATTTCCGACGCGTTGGTCGATGCCAACCTGATCCTGTCGCGCGGCGTGCTGGTGTCGCTGAACTTTTACCGGGCTGTCGCGGCCCGGGTCGAAACGGGCGACACCCGCCAGATCAACCTGGTGTTCCGCGCCCGTGTCGACGACGTCTAGCCCGTTCGGGCACCCAAACTGAAACGATCAACCAAGCGGAGTGATGGCTATGGTAGCCCAGAACGGCAAGGATCTTCTTATCAAGGTCGACATGAACGGCAGTGGCACGTTCGAAACCATCGCGGGGCTGCGCGCCACGCGGTTTTCCCTCAATGCTGAAACGGTGGATGTGACCAGCATCGAAAGCACTGGTGGCTGGCGCGAGCTTTTGGGCGGGGCCGGGGTCCGGTCCGCGTCGATCTCGGGGTCGGGCGTGTTCAAGGACGCGGGCACCGACGAACGGGCGCGGCAGATCTTCTTTGATGGGGAAACCCCCGATTTCCAGGTGATCGTGCCGGACTTTGGCATCATCGAAGGCCCGTTCCAGATCAGTTCGATCGAATATGCGGGCAGCCACAATGGCGAGGCGACCTATGAGCTGTCCATCGCCTCGGCCGGGGCGCTGAGCTTTACGGCCTTTGTCTGATGGCCAATCCGCACGCGGGCGAGGTGGCGCTGGTCATTGATGGCCAGCCCCACAGCCTGAAGCTGACCCTTGGCGCACTGGCCGAACTGGAGGTGCAGATGGGCGAGGATACCATCGTCGATCTGGTCCGCCGGTTCGAGGGCGGCGCCTGTTCCAGCCGCGATGTCATGGCGCTGATCGTGGCGGGCCTGCGGGGCGGAGGATGGCGCGGCACGGCTGCCGATCTCCTGTCGGCCGAGATCGCGGGCGGCCCGGTGGGCGCGGCGCAGGCGGCGGCGGAACTTCTGGCCCGCGCCTTCCTGCCGCCGGGATCATGAGCGGTGGTCTGGACTGGCCGGGATTGATCCGGGCAGGCCTGTGCGGGCTGCGGTTGCGCCCGGCAGAGTTCTGGGCGCTGACCCCGGCCGAACTGATGCTGATGCTGGGTCTTGATGACGGCGGGCGGGCCCCGATGGTTCGGGACCGGCTGGACGATCTGATCCGGGCCTTCCCGGATGATGTGAAAGGAAGCGACAATGAACGAGATTGACCGGCTGGACGATCTGGAGGCCGAGGTGAGCGCGCTGGAGCGCACCCTGGGCGATGCCAGCGCCATGACCCGCGCCTTCGATGCCCAACTGCGCGATGTGCAGGTCAGCATGGGCGCCGCCGTCCGCGATCTTGGCACTCTGGAACGCGGGTTTTCAGGCGGGTTGCGCAAGGCGTTCGACGGGCTTGTCTTCGACGGGTTGCGGCTGTCGGATGCGCTGGGCGTGCTGGCCAATTCTATGATCCAGACCGTCTATAACGCGGCCCTGCGTCCGGTGACCGACCATTTCGGCGGGATGCTGGCCAATGGGCTGAATTCGATCGTGTCGGGGATGATGCCCTATGCCGATGGCGGGGCGTTCTCTCAGGGCCGGGTGATGCCCTTTGCCAAGGGCGGTGTGGTGGCGCAGGCCACGGCCTTTCCGATGCGGGGCGCGACCGGGCTGATGGGCGAAGCGGGGCCAGAGGCGATCATGCCGCTGACCCGCGGTGCCGATGGCCGGCTTGGCGTGCAGGCGCAGGGCGGGGCCAATGTCACCGTCAATATGAACATCACGACCCCAGACGTTCAGGGGTTTCAGCGCAGCCGGTCCCAGATCGCCGCCCAGATGGCGCGCGCATTGGGGCAGGGCAGCCGCAACAGGTAGGGGAGCAAACAGATGGCCTTTCACGAGATCCGGTTTCCGACCTCGCTCAGCTTTGGTTCGACGGGCGGCCCCGAGCGGCGCACCGAGGTGGTGACCCTTGCCAACGGGCATGAGGAACGCAATACGCCTTGGGAGCATTCGCGCCGCCGCTACGACGCGGGCATGGGCCTGCGGTCGATGGACGATGTGGAAACCCTTATTGCCTTCTTCGAGGCCCGCAGCGGCCGGTTGCACGGGTTCCGCTGGAAGGATTGGGCCGACTACAAGTCCTGTCGCCCCTCGCAGGAGACTGACAGCGCGGACCAGTTGATCGGCGAAGGCGATCAGGTCACGACCGCGTTTCAACTGGTGAAGACCTACGAGTCGGGCGTGCACACCTATGTCCGTCCGATCCGCAAGCCGGTGGCCGGGTCGGTTCGGGTCGAGCTGAGCGGCGTGCCGCAGTTGGAGGGGACCGACTACACGTTGGATGTGACGACGGGCGTTGTCACTTTCAGCCATCCGCCGGACGAGCGGGCGCAGGTCTTCGCGGGGTTCGAATTTGACGTGCCGGTGCGGTTCGACACGGACATGATCCGCACCTCGCTTGCGTCGTTTCAGGCGGGTGAAGTGCCCGATGTGCCCGTGCTGGAGATCCGCACATGACCGCGTTGATGGACACGCTGGCCACCGGGGCCACGTCCCTGTGCCGCTGCTGGGCGCTGACCCGCCGCGACGGGGTCACGATGGGGTTTACCGACCACGACCAACCGCTGGTCTTTGACGGGATCACCTTTCGCGCCGATACCGGCATGACCGCCCGCGCGCTGGAAACCTCGACCGGGTTGTCAGTAAACAATACCGAGGCGATGGGCGTGCTGTCGGATGCGGCGATCCGCGAGGCGGATATCGACGCGGGCCGCTATGACGGGGCCGAGGTTCGGTCCTGGCTGGTCAATTGGCGTGACGTGACCGAACGGGCACTGCGGTTTCGTGGCACCATCGGGGAAATCCGGCGCGGGGCGGGGGCGTTTGACGCGGAACTGCGCGGGCTGACCGAGGCGCTGAACCAACCTCAGGGCCGCATCTACCAGCGACCGTGTTCCGCGGTTCTGGGGGACGCGGCCTGCCGGGTCGATCTGGATGCGCCCGGCCTGTCGGCTGACCTGCCCGCCGAAGAGGTGGAGGACGGTCGGCTGTTTCGCTTCGTGGGACTGACCGGGTTTTCCGACGGTTGGTTCGAAAAGGGGCAGCTTCGGGTTCTGTCGGGCGGGGCGGGTGGTCTGAACGGGGTGATCAAGGCCGACCGGATCCTCCCCGATGGCCGCCGCGAAATCGAGCTTTGGCAAGAGCTTCGCGCCGAGGTGCTGGCGGGTGATCCGCTTCGGATCGAGGCGGGTTGCGACAAGCAGTTCACAACCTGCCAGTTGAAATTCGCCAATGCACTGAATTTCCGGGGGTTCCCCGACATTCCCGGCGATGACTGGCTGGTTTCGGTGCCAACCCAGAGCGGCCAGAACGACGGGGGCAGCTACCGGTGAGCGGGCCAGAGGTGGTTGCAGAGGCGCGTCGCTGGATCGGCACGCCCTACCGCCATCAGGCGGCGACCCGTGGCGCGGGTTGCGATTGTCTTGGCCTGATCCGGGGTGTCTGGGCGGCCCTTCTGGGTGATCTGCCCGAACGGGTTCCGGCCTACAGCTCCGATTGGGCCGAACCGCAACGGCAAGAGGTGCTGTTGCAAGCGGCGCTGCGCCATCTGGTGCCCCGCCCGCTGACCGAGGCGGAGCCGGGCGACGTGCTGCTGTTTCGGATGCGGGCGGGGGCGGTGGCCAAGCATCTGGCGTTTCAAGGGGAGGTCGGAGCGCATCCGACTTTCATTCATTCCTATTCCGGGCATGGGGTCGTGGAAAATCCGCTGACCCGGCCCTGGGCGCGCCGCATCGTGGCGCGGTTTCATTTTCCTGAAAGGGGCGCGTGATGGCGACGATTGTTCTTTCTGCGGCGGGGATGGCCCTTGGCGGTTCGCTGGGCGGCTCGGTGCTTGGGTTGTCGACGGCGGTGATTGGCCGGGCGGTCGGCGCAACCCTTGGCCGGGTGATCGACAACCGCCTGATGGGGGCCGGGTCGGAGCCGGTGGAAACCGGAAGGATCGACCGGTTCCGACTGATGGGGGCTTCGGACGGGGCGCCGGTGGCGCAGGTCTATGGCCGGATGCGGGTTGGCGGGCAGGTGATCTGGGCGACCCGGTTTCTGGAGGATCGCACGACATCGGGCGGGGGCAAGGGCAGCCCGCGCCCCACCACGATCAGCTATTCCTACACCATCAGCCTTGCCGTGGCCCTGTGCGAGGGCGAGATCACCCATGTGGGCCGCATCTGGGCCGACGGGCAGGAAATCTCGCCCGATGACCTGAACATGCGCGTCTATACCGGGGCCGAGGACCAACTGCCGGACCCGAAGATGGAGGCGGTGGAGGGTGCGGGCAATGTGCCGGCCTATCGCGGCATCGCCTATGTGGTGTTCGAGGATCTGGACCTGTCCCGCTTTGGTAACCGCGTCCCGCAGTTTTCCTTCGAGGTATCCCGTCCGTCGCAGCCCGATGCGGCGCCGGAGGTGACCGACATTGCCCGCTTGGTGCCCGGCGTGGCACTGGTTCCCGGCACCGGGGAATACGCATTGGCGACCGAGCCGGTCTATGCCCGCGCTGGCGTTGGAGAAACCGCGCCGATCAACGTGAATTCGGCCAGCGGCCAACCTGATTTCGTCGCCTCGATGGACGCGCTGGAGGGCGAATTGCCGGCCTGCGGGTCGGTTAGCATGGTGGTCAGCTGGTTTGGCGATGATCTGTGCTGTGGGGACTGTGCCATCGCGCCCAAGGTCGAACAGGCGGCAAGTGACCCGGTGGAAATGCCCTGGGTCGTGTCGGGGATCACGCGGGCCTCGGCGGGGCTTGTGCCGCGCGACGGCGACGACCGGCCGGTTTATGGCGGCACCCCAGCGGATGCGTCGGTTATGCAGGCCATCGGCGATCTGACCGCGCGCGGCAAATCTGTCGTGTTTTATCCGTTCCTGCTGATGGGCCAGATGCAGGGCAACACATTGCCTGATCCGTGGTCCGGTGCTGTTGGCCAGCCGCATTTGCCGTGGCGGGGGCGGATTACCACCTCGCTCGCGCCCGGCGTGGCGGGCAGCCCGGACCAAACCGCAGCGGCCGAAGCAGAGGTCGCGGCCTTTTTCGGCACGGCGGCGCCCGGCGATTTCACCGTGACCGGCACTTCGGTCAGCTATACCGGACCGGCCGAGGCGTCATATCGCCGGTTCATCCTGCACTATGCGCACCTATGTGCCGCGGCAGGCGGGGTCGATGCCTTTTGCATCGGGTCCGAAATGCGCAGCCTGACCCAGATCCGGGGGGCGGGCGGCAGTTTTCCGGCGGTGGCGGCCCTGCGGCAACTGGCGGCGGATGTGCGCGCGATCCTTGGGCCGGGGGTCAAGATCGGCTATGCGGCCGATTGGTCGGAATACCACGGCTATCAACCGGCGGGCACGGGCGACAAGCTGTTTCACCTTGATCCGCTTTGGGCTGATCCGGAGATCGATTTCATCGGCATCGACAACTACATGCCGCTGTCGGACTGGCGCGACGGACAGGACCACGCCGACGCGGGGTGGGAGTCGATCTACAACCTCGACTATCTGCGGGCCAATGTCGAAGGCGGCGAGCTTTACGATTGGTTTTACCATTCCGAGGAGGCCCGTGCGGCGCAGATACGTACCCCGATCGTCGATGCCGACGGAGAACCCTGGGTCTGGCGGACCAAGGACATTCGGGGCTGGTGGGAAAACCATCACCACGACCGGGTTGGCGGGGTGCGCGCGGCCTTGCCGACCGATTGGGTGCCCGGATCAAAGCCGATCTGGTTCACGGAAATCGGCTGTGCTGCCGTGGAGAAGGGCACGAACCAGCCCAACAAATTCCTTGACCCCAAGTCGTCGGAATCCACCTTGCCGCGCCATTCGAACGGCCAGCGAGATGAGTTGATCCAGAACCAGTATCTTCGGGCGCTGATCGGACACTACACCGACCCGGCCAACAACCCCACCCATGCGGGGACCGGGGTGCAGATGATCGACATGGGGCGGACACATGTCTGGGCATGGGACGCGCGGCCCTATCCGGCATTTCCGGGCAATGCTGCGCTGTGGTCGGACGGCGAAAACTGGTCGCGGGGGCATTGGATCAGTGGGCGGACGTCGATCCGGACGCTGGCCGGCGTAGTGGATGAAATCTGCGCCCGCTCTGGGGTGACCGGGGCGGATGTGTCGCGCCTGCATGGGATCGTGCGGGGCTATGCGGTGACGGATGTGGATACCGCCCGCGCGGCGCTGCAACCCCTGATGTTGGCCCATGGGTTCGACGTGATCGAACGCGATGGCGTTTTGTCGTTCGTTTCCCGCGGGTTGGAAGACCCGGTTGAGGTGGATGCCGGGAAGGCCGTTCTGGTTGACCCCGACCAGCCAACGGTCGACCGAAGCCGCGCGCCTGCCGCCGAACTGGCGGGGCGGGTGCGCCTTCTGCACGTCGATCCCGACAGTGATTACGCCGCGCGCGCGACCGAGGCGATCTTCCCGGACGAGGCGACATTCGCCGTCTCGCAATCCGAATTGCCGATGGCGTTGATCGGGTCCGAGGCGCGGGCCATCACCGAACGCTGGCTGTCCGAAGCGCGGGTGGCGCGGGACCGGGTGCAGCTGGCCCTGCCGCCGTCGCGGTCTGACATCGGGGCAGGTGACGTGATCCGGTTGGACGGAGCCGACTACCGGGTGGACCGGGCCGAAATCTCGGAACATAAGATGCTGGATGCCGTGCGGATCGAACCGGCGCTGTATGACCGGCGGTTGTCGGGGGCGGACAGCTTTGGTCTGTCGTCCTTCGCGGTCCCGGTTCCGGTCGAGGGGCTGTTCATGGACCTGCCGCTGCTGCGCGGGGATGAGGTGCCACATGCCCCCCATTTTGCCGCCTTCAGCGACCCATGGCCGGGCAGCGTGGCGCTGTATTCCGCGCCTGCGGACTATGACTATGCGCTGAACACGGTTTCCCCCTCGACCTCTGTCGTGGGGATCACGGAAACCGCGATTGTTCCGGCCCAACCCGGGCTGTTTGACCGTGGTCCGGCCCTGCGGGTGCGGCTGGTCACGGGGGCGCTTGGGTCCGTTTCGGCCGAGGATGTGATCGCCGGGGCCAATGTGGCGGTGATCGGCAACGGGACGCCCGACAATTGGGAGGTCATCCAATTCGCCGAGGCAGTGCTGGTGGCGGAAGATACCTATGAGCTACGGATGCGCCTTCGGGGGCAGGCCGGGTCGGATGGGATCGCCCTGACGGGGTGGCCAGTGGGTAGCCTTGTGGTTCTGATGAACGCAACGCCGAGGCAGATCGCGCTTGCCGCCTCTGCCCGTGGGGTGACCCGGCATTTCCGCTGGGGCCCGGCCTCGCGGCCGATCGACCACGCCAGTTTCCGTCACGCCGAATATGCCTTTTCGGGCAACGGGTTGCGGCCCTATCGCGTCGGGCATCTGCGGGCCGGGGGCGGGGCGGAACCTGTCCTGTCCTGGGTCCGGCGCAGCCGTGTCGACGGCGACGGCTGGGAGGGGTTTGAGATCCCGCTGGGCGAGGATATCGAGCTTTACCGGGTTCAGGTGATCGAAGCAGGTACGGTCTTGCGCGAAGAGATCGTGACCTCACCGGGTTTCACCTACACCTCCGCAATGCAGGCGGCAGACGGGAATCCCGGCCTCTACCGGATCGAGGTGGCGCAAATCTCGGCCCAGTTTGGGCCGGGTCCGGCAGTTGGCCTTGATCTGGCGGCCTGATCGGTGCGCCCGCTTCTTCCCGGTGATCTGGATATGGCGGTTCGGGCGCTTCTTGCGGTGCCTGAACCGGACCGGCCCGGGCTGGCCCGGCAATTGCTGGACGAGGCGCAGGTGGCCGACAAAACCTGCCGCCGCCTTGGTCGGGCGCATCCCGCGTTTGGGGATGGAAGCCTCTACGAGGCGGCGCGCAGGCATCAGCGCGAAAGCCTGCCAGACTATTGCAACGACAGCTATTGCGCGGCCCTTGCCGTGCTGATCGAGGCTGTCATGGCCCGAAAATCGGCCTAGCCGCGCATGCAGGACAGGCAGCGCGGGACGGTCGGGTCGGCCTCCAGCCGGGCAGGGGGCAGGTCTTCGCCGCAGTCGGTGCAATAGCCGAACTCGCCCTCGTCGATCCGGGCCAGAGCCGCGATAATCCTTTGTCGTTGCGCCTGTCTGCGCCCGGCCTGTGCCTGCGCCATCGCCTGATTTTGCAGGGCATCCATGCGGGACAGACGGCCAACGGCCTGCTGATCCAGTTCAACCACCTTTTGCGCGTCAGCGCCACGGGCGTCTTCATCCTCCAGCCCGGCCAGAAGGGCGCGCAGTTTTTCGCGATAGAACTCAAGGTCTTGGTCATTCATTCGCGTGATCCCTTCCATCACGGCTTTGTTCTTGGCCAAGGAACCCTATCTGGGGTAGAACGCCAGTGAAAGACAAAGAGGTGCCCCATGGCCCGGACCCAACCACAGCTTGCCAATATCGATCCCGTCTGGGACCGCATCTGCCGCGAGGCCGAAGAGGCGATTGCGGCCGAACCGCTTATGGGCAGCCTGCTGCATCAGGGCATTCTGCACCACGCCTCCTTTGACCGGGCGCTGGCCTTCCGGATTTCGATGAAACTCGCCTCCGAGGAAATGTCGGAACAGATTCTGCGCGAGATCGCGGATCATGCCTTTGCCTCTGCCCCAGATCTTGTCGCGGCCTGCCGCGCTGACCTTGTCGCGGTCTATGAACGTGACCCGGCCTGCCACCGCTACATGCAGCCGCTTTTGTATTTCAAAGGCTATCAGGCGGTGCAAAGCTATCGACTGGGCCATTGGCTGTGGCAGCAGGGGCGCAAGGATCTTGCCTATTTCATCCAGATGCGGGTGTCCGAGGTGTTCGGCGTGGACATTCACCCCGCCGCGCGGATCGGCAAAGGGCTGATGATCGACCATGCCCATTCCATCGTGATCGGCGAAACCGCCGTGGTGGGCGACAATGTGTCGATGCTGCATTCGGTCACGCTGGGCGGGACCGGCAAGGAAGAGGAAGACCGGCATCCGAAGATCGGCAATGGCGTGCTGATCGGGGCCGGCGCGAAGGTTCTGGGCAATATCACGGTGGGCTGCTGTTCGCGGATCGCCGCCGGGTCGGTGGTGCTGAAGGATATCCCGTCGTCGGTGACGGTGGCGGGTGTGCCGGCCAAGATCGTGGGCGAAGCGGGATGCGACCAGCCCTCGGTCGAGATGGACCAGACCCACATCGGCAAGGACGACTGACCCTTTACGGGCCGACAGATAGGGGCCGCACCTTCGGGCGCGGCCCTTTTTCGTTTCAGGTCAGCTGGTCGTAGGCTTCCAGCGCCTTGACCCCGTACATGTAGGACGGGCCGCCGCCCATCATGATGCAAGTGGCGATGGTTTCGACGATCTCGTCTCGGGTAGCCCCGGCCTTGACCGCGCCACGGACGTGAAACCCGATACAATCGACGCAGCGGGTGGCAATGCCGATGGCCACGCATTGCAGTTCCTTGTCCTTCGTGGACAGGGCCCCGTCTGACAGGGCGGCATGGTGCATCTGGGTAAAGGCCTTGGCCGCCTCGGGGTGGGCCTTTCGGAAATCCTTGGTCAGGTCGGTCGTTTCGTTCAGTGCGGCGGTCCAGTCCATCTGGCTCTCCTGTCATTGGTGTCGCCCCCTGATAGGGCAGCAACCGGGACAGGGCTTTGCGATGGATCAACTTCTAAACGGGCGGACTTGGGACAGCCCAAAGCAGATGTGCTACCTTGGATCTACACACAGCAGATGGAGGGATGGATGACTGGCTTCTCGACCAAGGGGCGCGGCAAAACCTACGATTCGATCGTGGATACGGTGGGGGATACGCCCGTTGTCCGTATCAATCGGATCGCCCCGAAGAATGTGACGATCTATGTGAAAACCGAATCCGCCAATCCGGCGGGTTCGGTCAAGGACCGGTTGGCCCTGTCGATCATCGAAGCGGCCGAACGGGAAGGGGCGCTGAAACCGGGGCAGACGGTGGTTGAGGCCACCTCGGGGAACACCGGCATCGGTCTGGCGATGGTCTGCGCGGCCAAGGGCTATCCGCTTGTCATCACGATGGTCGAGACCTTCTCGGTCGAGCGGCGGCGTCTGATGCGTTTTCTGGGCGCGAAGGTCATCCTGACCCCGAAGGAAAAGAAGGGGTTCGGAATGTACCGGAAGGCGGAAGAGCTGGCCAAGCAGAACGGCTGGTTCTTTGCCCGGCAATTCGAGACCAAGGCGAACGCGGATATCCACGAACGGACCACGGCACGGGAAATCATCACTGATTTCGCGGGCGAGCGCCTTGATTACGTCGTGTCCGGCTACGGGACCGGCGGCACCGTGACGGGAATCGGACGGGTCCTGCGCAAGGAACGGCCGGACACGAAGATCATCCTGACCGAACCGGCCAATGCCGCGATTGTCGGCTCCGGCTCTGCCCAGGAACGGCTGGAAGACGGTTCGCCGGCAGGCAGCCACCCCAATTGGGAACCGCATCCGATTCAGGGCTGGACCCCAGATTTCATCCCGCTTGTCCTGCAAGAGGCCATCGACAAGGCCTATTACGACGAGTTGCATCCGGTGACGGGGCCCGAAGGTATGGCATGGGCAAAACGGCTGGCGGCAGAGGAAGGCATCTTTACCGGGATTTCCGGCGGGTCGACCTTTGCGACGGCGATCAAAGTGGCCGAATCCGCCCCGGATGGGTCGGTGATCCTGTGCATGCTGCCCGATACCGGAGAACGGTATCTGTCGACGCCGCTGTTCGAGGATGTCGAAGCGGTCATGACCGAAGAAGAGATCGCCCTGATGAAATCGACGCCCGGCTATCACTACGGCGTCTGATCGGGCGAGGCCGAAAGGAAAGGGCGCCCGATGGGGCGCCCTTCCGATTTCCGGAACTTGGTGATCAGGCCAGCATGACCATCGGGTTTTCAAGGTTGTCCTTGATCGCCTGAAGCAGGTTCGCCCCAAGCGCCCCGTCGATCACCCGGTGGTCGACCGAAAGGGTCACCGACATCACCGTGCCGACCGCCAGTTCACCATCCTTGCCGACGATCGGTTTCTTCACCCCGGCACCGACCGCGAGGATCGCGGCATGGGGCGGGTTGATGATCGCGTCGAAATTATCGACCCCGAACATGCCAAGGTTGGAGATCGCAAAGCTGCCGCCCTGATATTCATGCGGGGCCAGTTTGCGGTCCCGGGCGCGCGCGGCCAGATCCTTCATCTGCGAGGACAGGGCCGAGAGCGATTTGGTGTCGGCGTCCTGAAGGACCGGGGTGAACAACCCGCCTTCGATAGCGACGGCCACGGCCACGTCCGACTTTTCGAACCGCAGCACCCGATCCCCGGCCCAGACCGCATTTGCATCCGGCACCTGTTGCAGGGCAAGGGCGCAGGCCTTGATGATGAAGTCGTTGACCGACAGCTTCACGCCACGCCCTTCAAGCTGGGCGTTCAACTGGCCACGGAACTTCAAGAGCGCATCCAATTGAATGTCCCGGCGCAGGTAGAAATGCGGCACGGACTGCTTGGCCTCGGTCAGGCGGGCGGCAATGGTCTTGCGCATCCCGTCCAGCTTGACTTCTTCAAAGGGGCGGCCCTCGTAGGTCTTGAGGACCAAATCGGTCGACGGGCCAGAGGCCATGGCGGCGGGGGCAGCCGCGGCAGGCGCGGCGGCAGGGGCCGAAGCCGGAGCCGCGGCAGCGCCGGGCTGGGCGTTTTCGACATCCGCCTTCACGACACGGCCATGCGGGCCGGAGCCCTTGACGGCCGCCAGATCGACACCCTTCTGCGCCGCGATCCGACGGGCGAGGGGAGAGGCGAAGATGCGTCCACCGTCGGCAGCCTTGGGGGCTGCGGGGGCAGGGGTTGCGGCCACCCCTTCGGGGGCCGCCTTGGCGTCCGCGGCGGGCTGCGCCGCCGGGGCCGGAGCCGGAGCGGCGGCGCCAGAGCCGATATCATCGGCGCTTTCGCCCTCGTCCAGCAGGATGGCGATGGGAGTGTTGACCTTGACCCCTTCGGTGCCTTCACCGATCAGGATCTTGCCGACGGTGCCTTCGTCAACGGCCTCAAACTCCATCGTCGCCTTGTCGGTTTCAATCTCGGCGATGATGTCGCCGGACGATACGGTATCGCCTTCCTTCACAAGCCACTTGGCAAGGGTCCCTTCCTCCATCGTGGGGGAGAGGGCGGGCATCAGGATTTCGGTGGGCATGTCTCGATCTCCTTAGCGGTAAGTGACTTGTTTCACGGCGTCGATCACCTCGGCGGTGGTCAAAAGCGCGTGCTTTTCAAGGTTGGCGGCATAGGGCATGGGCACGTCCTTGCCGGTGCAGTTCAGGACCGGCGCATCGAGGTAATCGAAAGCGTTGGTCATAATATAGGCCGACAGGTGGTTGCCGATGGAACCGACGGGCCAACCCTCTTCCACGGTGACGCAGCGGTTGGTCTTCATGACCGAGGCAATCACGGTGTCGTAGTCGAGGGGGCGCAGGGTGCGCAGGTCGATCACCTCGGCGCTGATGCCTTCGGCGGCCAGCTTTTCGGCGGCCTCCATCGCATAGGTCATGCCGATCCCGAAGGAAACGATGGTCACATCCTCGCCCACACGGGCCACGCGGGCCTTGCCGAAGGGCACGGTGAAATCATCCATTACCGGCACGTCGAAGGTCTTGCCGTAGAGGATTTCATTTTCAAGGAAGATGACCGGGTTCGGGTCGCGAATGGCGGTCTTCATCAGGCCCTTATAGTCGGCGGCCGTGTAGGGCATGACGACCTTGAGGCCCGGAACCATCGCATACCACGCGGCATAGTCCTGGCTGTGCTGTGCGCCGACGCGGGCGGCCGCACCGTTGGGGCCACGGAAGACCATGGGCGCGCCCATCTGGCCGCCGGACATATAGAGCGTCTTGGCGGCAGAGTTGATCAGGTGGTCGATCGCCTGCATGGCAAAGTTGAAGGTCATGAATTCGACGATCGGCTTCAGCCCGCCAAAGGCGGCACCGGTGGCGATCCCGGCAAAGCCGTGTTCGGTGATCGGGGTGTCGATCACGCGCTTGGCGCCAAATTCGTCCAGAAGGCCTTGGGAAATCTTGTAGGCGCCCTGATACTCACCGACCTCTTCCCCCATCAGGAACACGTCTTCGTCGCGACGCATCTCCTCGGCCATGGCGTCGCGCAGGGCTTCGCGGACCGTCTGGGTCTTCATCTCGGTGCCTTCGGGCCAGTCGGGGCTGGTGTCGGGGGCCGGGGCCGCGGCGGCGGCCTGCGCCGGCACGCTGGCCGGGGCCTCGGACGCGGCGGGGGCGGCCTCGGCGGTCGGCGCGGCGCTTGCCACGTCATCCGCGCTTTCGCCCTCTTCGACGAGGACCGCGATGGGCGTGTTGACCTTCACAGCCTCGGTCCCTTCGGCCACGAGGATCTTGCCGACGATGCCTTCGTCGACGGCTTCGAATTCCATCGTGGCCTTGTCGGTTTCAATTTCGGCGATGATATCGCCGGATTTGACGGTGTCGCCTTCCTTGACCAGCCATTTGGCCAGCGTGCCTTCCTCCATCGTGGGGGAGAGGGCGGGCATAAGCAGTTCGGTTGCCATTGGGGTATCTCCTCCCGGAACTCAGGCGTAAATGTCGGTCCAAAGCTCCGCCAGCGCGGGCTCGGGGCTTTCTTTCGAAAACTCTGCGGCCTCGTTGACGATCTCTTTGATCTCTTTGTCGATCTTCTTGAGATCGTCTTCGCTCGCGTGCTTTCCGGTCAGAAGGATGCCGCGCACCTGTTCGATGGGGTCGCGTTCTTCGCGCATCTTCTGCACTTCTTCGCGGGTGCGGTATTTCGCCGGGTCGGACATCGAATGGCCGCGATAGCGATAGGTCTTCACCTCAAGGATGTAGGGGCCCTTGCCGGCGCGGCAGTGGGCGACGGCGCGTTCGCCTGCCTCTTTCACAGCCAGAACCGACATCCCGTCAACTTCTTCGCCCTCGATGCCGTAGGCGGCACCGCGACCGAAAAGCGAGGTCGACTTGGTCGACCGCTTCACGCTGGTGCCCATGGCGTATTGGTTGTTCTCGATCACGAAGATGACCGGAAGGTCCCAAAGCTCGGCCATGTTGTAGGTCTCGTAGACCTGGCCCTGGTTGGCCGCGCCATCACCAAAATAGGCGAAGGTGACGTTGTCGTTGCCCTTGTATTTGTCGCTGAAGGCAAGACCTGCGCCCAGCGGCACCTGCGCGCCGACGATCCCGTGGCCGCCGTAGAAATGCTTCTCTTTCGAGAACATGTGCATCGAGCCGCCCTTGCCCTTGGAATAGCCGCCTTCGCGGCCGGTCAGCTCGGCCATGACGCCCTTGGGATCCATGCCACAGGCCAGCATATGGCCGTGGTCGCGGTACGAGGTGATGCGCTTGTCGCCATCCTTTGCCGCGGCTTCCAGACCGACGACAACCGCTTCCTGACCGATATAAAGGTGGCAGAAACCGCCAATCAGGCCCATACCATACAGCTGGCCCGCTTTTTCCTCGAACCGGCGGATCAGCAGCATTTCGCGGTAATAGTGAAGCAGTTCATCAGCCGATACGTTCGGCTTTGCGGCGGCGTCCGCCGTTTTCTTCTTCGCGACCATGAGTCCTCCGTCCTGGCTAGCGAGATAGTTTAGCTTTAAACTATCTATAAAGCATGACGTGACGAAAAGCGAGCGTCAATGAGAAAGCCCGGCGAATAGGTGCCTTGCGCGGGGCGCAAGGGTGGGCACATCATCCCCAAGGGCCGTAATGAAGGAGGATCAGATGAAGCAGGTGGACGGCGGATGCCTGTGCGGCGCGTTGCGCGTTTCTGCGCGCGGTGCGCCGCTGCGGGTCGGAATCTGCCATTGTCGCGACTGTCGCAAACATCATGGCGCCCCGTTCTATGCCGCCGCGATCTTTCCCAAGCTTGCGGTCACGATCAGCGGATCATCCAGCAGCTACGCGGGGCGGCATTTCTGCCCAACCTGCGGATCGTCCGTCTTTGCGGTTTCGGGGGACGAGGTCGAGGTGCATCTTGGCGCGTTGGATCACTCCAGCGTCTTCAAACCGGACTATGAATGCTGGACGGACCGCCGCGAGGGCTGGTTGTCACCATTGGTCGGGGCAGGGCAGTTCGCGGGAAACCGGGACGACGGTTAGCGGATCACGATTTCATCGGCGCGGATCATGCCGAGGACGTCACGGGCCTGTTCGTCCAGGAGATCAAGGTCCAGATATTGGTCAGACAGGCGGCGGGTCAGGTTTTCCATCCGCGCGACCTCGATCTCAAGCCGGTCCAGTTCTGCCTGAAGGGCGCGGCCCTCGGCCTCCACTTCTGCCCGTTTGAACACGCCATAATCCCCTTGCACGGCGGCAAAGGTGAAATAGACGCCCAGCATCAGAAGCGTCACGAAGTATAGAAGCGTGCCCAGGCTTGGGCGGCTGCGTCTGGTCATGGTCTGCCTCGGTCCCGCCTCGTTGATCGGGCGGTTTCAACCAGAATCGCATATTCGATTCGGTTTGTGAATCCCCCAAGTGGCGTCCAGACAAAAGAAAACCCCGGCCGCACGGCGCGACCGGGGTGGATTTCAAGCGCGGCAGGTGATCAGCCCGCGATCGACGCCTCGTAGATCGACTGGATCGCGTTGCCCAGTTTCGCGTCAAACTCGGCATCCGATTGTTGCGCCGACAGGCCCTCGGTCAGGGCGCGGCTGAAGCTGGCGATCATGCCGGTGTTCTGGGACAGCAGTGCGTTCGCCTCGTCCCGGCTGTAGCCGCCGGACAGGGCCACGACCTTCAGCACCTTGGGATGATCCACCAGCGGCTTGTAGAAATTCGCCTCGGTCGGGAGAGAGAGTTTCAGCATGACCTGCTGGCCCTCGGGCAGGGCGTCCAGACAACGCAGGATCTCGTCCCGCAGGATCGCCTCGGCCTCGGCTTTGTCGGCGATGGTGATGGTCACCTCGGGTTCAAGGATCGGCATCAGCCCGTGGGATGCGACCTGCGCGCCCACGGCAAACTGCTGGTCGACGATAGCGCGGATGCCTTCGGGGTTCGCGGCGTTGATGACCGACCGTTCCTTGGTGCCGAAGATGCCCTTGGCGGCGGCACGGGACAGAAGATCGTCCAGCCCCGGCATGTCCTTCATCAGCTGCACGCCGTTTGCCTCGGCCTCAAGCCCCTTGTCGATCTTGAGGAAGGGAACC
Source organism: Loktanella sp. IMCC34160 (assembly GCF_004145845.1). GTDB lineage: Bacteria > Pseudomonadota > Alphaproteobacteria > Rhodobacterales > Rhodobacteraceae > SELP01. The sequence goes on from NZ_SELP01000002.1 coordinate 284,049, forward strand.
ACACCCTTGTTCCACAGCGCCTGCGCCGCGGGCACGCCGCCGATGTCGCGGTCCATGGTCATTTCGAACAGGATCGCGCCAACAACCCGGTCGCCGGTGAAGGCGGGGCTTTCGACGATCCGCGACCGCATGGCGTGGATCAGGTCGAACATCTCGGCCTCGGACCCATAGGCGTCTTCTTCGATCCCATACAGGCGCAGCGCCTTGGGGGTGGACCCGCCGGATTGGTCCAGCGCGGCGATAAAGCCCTGACCGTTACGGATCGTTTCGGCCTGTTCGGTCTTCGACATGTGGTGTTTCCCTGACAGCAGATGGTTGACGGTGTTCTAGGCCACGGGGGCGCGGGGTGCAATTGCGGTCGTGGTCGCGCCTATCCCAGCGCGGCGACGCCCGGCAGGGTCTTGCCTTCCATCCATTCAAGGAAGGCGCCCCCGGCGGTAGAGATATAGGTGAAATCCCCGGCGACCCCGGCCTGATTCAGCGCGGCGACGGTATCGCCACCCCCGGCGACCGAGGTCAGGCTGCCCGCTTTGGTCAGCGCGGCGGCGGCGCGGGCGGCAGCATTGGTGGCCGCATCGAAGGGCGCGATTTCAAAGGCGCCAAGCGGCCCGTTCCAGATCAGCGTTTTGGCGGATTTCAGCACTTCCTCGATATAGGCGACGGTCGCGGGACCGGCATCAAGGATCATGGCATCGGCCGGGCATGCATCGGGGGGCAGGGTCTCATTCTCGGCCCCGGCCTTGAACTCGCGGGCGACCACGATGTCGCGGGGCAGGATGATCTCGCAGCCTGCGGCCCCGGCCTTGGCCAGAATCTCGCGGGCGGTTTCGGCCAGATCGTGTTCGCACAGCGATTTGCCCACATCCACGCCCTGCGCCGCAAGGAAGGTGTTGGCCATGCCGCCGCCGATCACAAGGTGATCCACCTTGCCGACAAGGTTGCCCAGAAGGTCCAGTTTGGTCGAAACCTTGGCGCCGCCCACCACGGCCACCACGGGCCGGACCGGGTTACCAAGGGCCGCGTCCAGCGCCGACAGTTCTTCGGCCATCAGGCGCCCGGCGCAGGACGGCAGCAGATGCGCCACCCCCTCGGTCGAGGCATGGGCACGGTGCGCGGCGGAAAACGCATCGTTGCAATAGACATCCCCGAGGCTGGCAAGGAAATTTGCCATCATCGGGTCGTTCTTTTCTTCCATCTCGGTGAAGCGGGTGTTCTCGATCAGGACAACTGTATCCATCGGCAGGGCGTCGATCTGATCGCGCGAGGGTTTTTCGATGAACGTCACGGGGCGGCCAAGCGCCTCTTCCAGCGCGGGCAGGGTCACACGCAGGCTCATGTCCGGGACGTATTTGCCCTTGGGCCGGCCGAAGTGGGCCAGAAGGATCGGGGTCCCGCCCTTGGCCAGAATGTCCTGAACGGTGGGGACGATCCGGGTGATGCGGGTGGCGTCGGTGACGCGCCCGTCTTCGACCGGCACGTTGATATCGACACGGGTCAGCACCCGCTTGCCCGCCAGGTCCATGTCGTCAAGGGTTTTCCAGGCCATGATCGCCTCCGCTAGAAATGGTTGGCCTTTCACCTACCCGCTGGGGGCAAAAGGTCAAGCATTCTGGACTCTTCAGCGCCGGGTCGCACAGCGGCCCGGCATGCGCCCGCCCGCCCCACGGCGGGCGCATTCGCGCCCACCCTGGCGTCCGCATGCCTGTTGTGGTTCTGATGGCCCGGGAAAGGCAGGATCAGCCTTGGCCGAGCACCTCGGGCAAAAGCCTTGCCGCCTCGGCCCGGATATCGGCCAGACCGCTGCGGTCCTCGCCGGGGTAGAACCGGGCGCGGGTGGCAGTGGGCATCGGCGCGGGCGACAGGATGGCGACCTGCGGGCCGGTCTTGACCGTTTCCGCCTGCCAGCTGCGGGCCAGCGCGATCTGCGCGGCCTTGGTGGCGCCATAGTGGCCAAAGAATTTCTCGCCCCCGCGCGGATCGTCGAAGAACACCGCGCGCCCCTCGGTCCCCAGCAGTGGGGCGATATAGCCCATCAGGCGGGCTGTCGCCTCGATATTGGTGGCGATGGATTTGGTCAGGTCTTTTGGCGCCAGTTGGCTGGCCGGGGCCAACGGCCCGGCGTGTACGGCGGCATGGACCCAGAGGTCCAGCTTGCCCCAGCGGTCAAAGATCGACCGGCATAGCTGCTGCATCGCTGCCTCGACGGTGATGTCCATCGGCGCAAGGGTCGCCTGACCGCCTGCCGCCTTGATCCGGTCGTCCAGTTCCTCCAGCGCGCCAACGGTCTTGGCCACGGCCACGACATGATGGGTGGGGGCCAGCGCTTCGGCAATCGCGGCGCCAAGACCGCGGGAAGCACCAGTGACAAGGGCGACGGGGCGTTCGGAAAGATCAGTCATGGGCACGCTTTGGCACGGGCCGCGCGTCTAGGCAAGGGGCGGCGGCAGGTCGACGCCCGCCTCGGCACAGCGCGCAGCAATCATCCGGTGCAAAAGGTCGTCGGGCAACGGGGTTTGGGCCGTGAAATGGACCGCCGATTTCGTGTGGGTCAGACCTAGCGCGGCAAGATCGGCGGCAAAGCGCGGGACGATCCCGCCGGAATGGGGATAGAACGAACCGTGCGCCTTCCACACGGCAAACCCGGCAACCGCTTTGCCCCCGACCCGGTAGGCGGGCATCCCGTAGGAAATGCAGGGTTGTGCGCCCGGCAGCATCGCCTCGACCCTACGGCGAAACTCGTCCAGCAGGGACCGCGCGTCGGGCGCCAGCCCTGTCAGATATTCATCAATCGTGGTGGGTTTGTCCGGCATCTGGAAAGATTACCCGGTCAGGCGGCGGCGGGCAATTCCAGCCGTTCGTCCCGGCCCCAGGCCCGCAGGACGACATAGTTCTCGCCGATTGCCATCAGGTCGCCAAGCGCGGTGCGTTCGCCCGGCATCGCCACAACGATCCGCCCGGCGCGGCTGCGCAGGAAGGCGCGGGGGCCGGCATCATCGACGCTGATTCCGATCAGCGCGGTCTCGTTCAGGGGCAGGGCCTGCGGCGCGGTCGCGGCGGCCTCGGTCTGCGGTGTGGTTGTCTGAACCTCGGATGAGGACATGTCGGTGCCTTTGTGTCTGTTGCCCCGATGATGGGGGGAAGGCGCGCCCATGACAGAGCCATGGATGAATGAAAAGTGCCGACACCGGTGGAATGCTGCGCTGCGGCGGAAACCTGCCACCGGGACGGGCGGGGCACGGCCCACGCATTCCCTTGGCAAGGCCCGTCGCGCCGAATATGTCAGTGCCAACGCATTTCAAACCAAAGGAGAGGCCCGTGGCCGAGATCAAGGACCCCGAAAACACCATCATCGTTGAACTGAAGGGTGGCCCCGTCACCATCGAGCTTCTGCCCGATGTCGCCCCGCAGCACTGCGCCCGGATCAAGGAACTGGCCCGCGCCGGGGCCTATGACAACGTCTGCTTTCACCGGGTGATCGACGGGTTCATGGCCCAGACCGGCGACGTGGCCCACGGCAATATGGAGAAGGATTTCAACCTTGGCCGCGCCGGCACCGGCGGGTCGGACCTGCCCGATGTTCCGGCCGAGTTTTCCAAGCTGCCGCATGATCGTGGCACCCTTGGCGCGGCCCGGTCGATGAACCCGAATTCCGCCAACTCGCAGTTCTTCATCAACTTCAAGGACAACCATTTCCTGAACGGCCAGTACACCGTTTATGGCCGGGTGATCTCGGGGATGGAGCATGTGGATGCGATCCAGCGCGGCGAGCCGCCGATGAACCCCGACCGGATGATCAGCATGAAGGTCGCCGCCGATGTATAAGCTGGCTGCGATCCTGACCCTTGCCGCCGGTCCGGCGCTGGCCAGCGGTCTGGACATCACAATCGAAGGCGAGGCGAACGGCACCATCCATATCGACCTGTTCGAGGATCTGGCCCCGCAGCATGTGGAACAGATCACTGCGCTGGCCGCGGAAGGCGCCTATGACGGGGTTGTGTTTCACCGGGTGATCGACGGGTTCATGGCCCAGACCGGCGATGTGCAGTTCGGCGATTCCACCGCCGAAGATTTTGACATGCGCCGCGCGGGAATGGGCGGCTCTGACCGGGGCAATCTGCCGGCGGAGTTCTCGGACCGGTCCTATGAGCGTGGCATCGTCGGCATGGCCCGTGCACAGGACCCCAACAGCGCCAATTCGCAGTTCTTCATCATGTTCGAACCGGGCTATTTCCTGAACGGGCAATACACCGTCGTCGGTGAAGTGACCGAAGGAATGGATATCGTGGACGCGATCAAGCGGGGCCTTGGCGCCAATGGCGCCGTGATTGGTGAACCTGACCGGATGACGTCCGTCACCGTGACCGACTGATCCTTTGGGCCGCCCGGGGTGCATCCGGGCGGCCTCACCCCTGATCACCCTTGGGTGAGGGGGGATAGGCAGGGCAGGCCCGGCCAAGGCATGATCCCGGAAACGGAGATGCCGATGCGACTGCCCCTTTTGTCTCTTGTCCTGACATTCGTCGCAGGTCTGACCACGGCCGAGCCGCAGTTCTGGCGGCACGAATGGCCGAACACCGATTTCACCACCACCACTGTTGAAAGCTGGACCGAGGTCCTTTCGGGTGGGCCGCCGAAGGATGGTATACCGGCCATCGACGACCCGTCGTTCCATCCCGTGGCAGAGGAAACCGTCCTGGCCCCGCGCGAACCGGTGATCGCCGTCGAACTGCCCGGCGAGGTGCCCCGCGCCTATCCGATCCGCTACCTGATGTGGCATGAGATTGTGAATGACCGGATCGGCGATACGCCCGTGACCGTCACCTTCTGCCCGCTGTGCAATTCCGGGCTGACCTTTGATCGGCGGGTTGGCGGTCAGGAACTGTCCTTTGGCGTCTCCGGCAAGCTGCGCAATTCCGACATGATCATGTACGACCGCCAAACCGAAAGCTGGTGGCAGCAGGCCGTGGGCAGGGGCATCGTCGGCGAGATGACCGGAACAGAGCTGCAAAGCCTGCCCAGCTGGATGGAGGCCTGGGAGGTTTTTGCCGCCCGCAACCCGGATGCGCTGGTGATGTCCGAACCGACGGAAGTTGCCCGCAGCTATGGGGAAAACCCCTATGTCCGCTATGACAGCGCGTTCCGCCCCTTCCTGTTCAACGGAGAGATGCCGCCGCATGACATCTCGCCGCTGGCCCGTGTCGTGCGGGTGGGCGATGCCGCATGGCCGCTCACCCGGCTGGCCGAGGCGGGCAGGATTACCGAACGGGGCGTGACCTTGACATGGGTTGCCGGACAGGCCTCTGCGCTGGATGGGCGCGACATTGGGGACAGCCGCGACGTCGGTAATGTGCGGGTCCGGGACGGGGCAGGGGACGACGTGGTGCATGACGTGATGTTCGCCTTTGCCTTTCATGCCTTCTGGCCCGAGGGGGAATGGATGCTGGGGCAGTAGCGTCGCGCCAGCGCAGGCGTTGACTTTGCCGCAGACCGGCCCTTTTGTGGCCGGATGGAACGCAAACCCGGTATCGACACATTCGGCGCGCTGGCCCTGACAGGCTTTGCGCTGCTTCTTGCCTTCAATCAGGTGGTGATCAAGGTCACCAACGGCGGGCTTCAACCGGTGTTCTTTGCAGGGTTGCGGTCGCTTGGGGCGGTGCTGTGCGTGTGGCTTTGGCTGCGCTACCGGAAGATCCCGCTGCATTTCCCGCCCGGCGCGCTGGCCGCAGGGCTGCTGACGGGGGTTCTGTTCGCCGGGGAATTTCTGTGCCTTTTCGTGGCGCTGGATCTGACCACCGTGGCGCGGTCGGGGATCATTTTCTATTCCATGCCGCTGTGGATGGCGGTCATCGCCCATTTCGCCACGCCCGATGACCGTGTCAGCCCGATAAAGCTCCTCGGGCTTGCGCTGGCGCTGGGCGGGGTGGCGCTGGCCTTTGCCGACCGGCAGGGCGGGCAGGCGTCGATCTGGGGGGATCTGGCGGCGCTGGGCGCGGCGATCGGCTGGGCCGCGACGGCGATGATGGCCAAGGCCTCGCCGCTTCGACAGGCCCGGCCAGAGGTGCAACTGTGGATTCAGGTTGCGGTCTCCGGCCCGATCCTTGTGCTGGTGGCGCCGCTGTTTGGCGACCTGGTGCGGGATCTGCAGCCGATCCACATCTGGGGGCTGGCGTTCCAGATCGTCGTCGTGGTGAGCGCCGGGTTCATCTTCTGGCTTTGGCTTTTGTCGATCTACCCGGCCTCCGGGGTCGCCTCGTTCAGTTTCCTGTCGCCGGTGTTCAGCGTGTTTCTTGGCTGGTGGCTTCTGGGCGAACGGATCACCCCCGGCATCTGGGGGGCGCTGTTGCTGGTGGCGGCGGGGATCGTCCTGATCAACCGACCGCCCCGCCGGGTCAAAGCACCCGCGCCAACTGCATAACACCGGTCAACGGGGCAAAACCGGTGCGGGCGAACAACCCGTCTGCCCGGTCGGCCTGCAGGGTGAGGATCCGCACCCCGGCGTCGCGCAATTCGGGGGCCAGCGCGTTCAGCACCTCGGTTGCTATGCCATGCCCCCGGATCGAGGGGCGGACCCAGATTTCGTTTACGCAGGCGGACAGGCCGCCCATCTCGGTCGACCAGCCAAAGGTGATGATCACATAGCCCGAAGGCGCGCGGGACGGGCCAAAGACATAGGCCGCGCCAAAGGGCGATCCGTCCAACAGGGGACGAACGCCCGCCGCGCGGCTTTCCGGGTCAGATGCGATCCCGGCCTCGCCATGGCAGCGTTCAACCAGCGCCAGAAGGCGGTCGGCATCGTCGGGGCCGCAAAGGTGGATGGCGGTCGTCACAGCCGGGCCAGCCTGTCTGTCAGCATTTGGTAAAACCCGTCCGCATGTAGGTCGCCGATGAACAGGGCATTGGGTTTACGGTCGGTCACCCGCCACCAATCCGCAACGGTCATACCCAAGGTCAGGTCCGAGGAGGTTTCGATCTCCACGTTGATATGGCGGCCTTTGAACAGATGCGGGTCGATCAGATAGGCGATGACGCAGGGATCGTGCAGCGGCGCGCCTTCGGACCCATATTTCTCCATGTCGAAGCGTTCAAAGAAATCAGTCCAGGCGGCGACCATCGTGCCGACCCGCGTGCCCATCGCGCGGAAGGCGTCGATCCGGGGTTTAGTGGTCAGGGCCTTATGGGTGACATCCAGCGGCATCACGACCAGCGGAACGCCAGATCTAAACACGATATCAGCGGCTTCCGGGTCGACGTAAATGTTAAACTCGGCTGCCGGGGTAATATTGCCCACCTCGAAATAGGCGCCGCCCATCAGGATGATTTCCTGCACCCGATCCACGATATCCGGGGCGCGGGAAAAGGCGGTGGCGATATTGGTCAGGGGGCCAAGCGGGCAAAGGGTGACGGTGCCCGCAGGTTCCGCCCGCAGCGTGTCGATAATGAAATCGACGCCGTGCTGGTCTTGCAGCGGCATGGTGGGGTCGTCCATCTTTGGACCGTCAAGGCCGGTCTTGCCGTGGACATGTTCGGCGGTGACCAGCTTGCGGCGGATCGGGGCGTCACAGCCCGCGAAGACGCGGGTCTCCGGCTTGCCCGCCAATTCGCAGACGATGCGGGCGTTCTTCTGGGTCAGGGGCAGCGGCACGTTGCCCGCGACGGCGGTGATCCCCAGAACCTCCACATCCTCGGGGCTGGCCAGCGCCAGAAGGATTGCGACGGCGTCGTCCTGTCCGGGATCGGTGTCGATGATGATCTTGCGTGGTGCCATGTCCGCCTCCGGTCTTGCCTGAAGCGGCAGACTGTCCTGTTGTTGATGGCGGCGCAAGGGGGTGGTGGGTCAAGACCCACCTTACCCGGGGGCGCGTCACCCGCCGGACCCAAGCGGATATTTGAGACCCAAAGAAGGACAGACGTCCGAACCTATCCAATTTCGTAAGGTGGGTCTTGACCCACCATCCCGTCAAACCCGGTCTTCAGCGGCCAGCCTGTCGCGCAGTTCCGGTACGCGGGGATGGTTTAACTCAAGCCCGTAAATATAGGCGTGGGTTAGAAAAAAGCAGGCGGCATCAACCGTGTTTGCCTGATCCGCCGCCTCTGCATAAAGGTCCACAAGCGCGGGACGGTCGTCCCGCGCGTGGGCCGCCAGCAGACGGTCGTCAAGGTCGCTCATTCGCTGGCGTTGCGGTGCGCTTCGATCCGGCCCGCGACCCAGTCGTGGAAGCAATGGGTCGGACCATCCATCGCCGGGCTGAACTTGCCGCCGTCGAACTGCGGCGCCATCCGGCCTTTCTGCATCCCTTCCACCACGAAGATGTCTTCGACAAAGACGGTTTTCCACTGCGTGGCGTTCTTTTCGCGCAGGGCGTCGTCGGTGTCCTTGGTCGAATAGAACAGGTGGATATGTTCGCGGGTCTTGGTCTGGGTGACCGGTTCCAGCACGATCGAGAAGCAGTGGTCCCGCTGCGCGCCCAGAAGCACGTTGGGGTAGACGGCCATGTATTCCGCGCCCGTATCCCATTTGTCCGACAGGTTGGGGAAGTCTGGGAAGACCGCGCCGTCGTCGCCCTTGATCTGGCGATAGAGCAGCGAGCCCTGACCAGAATAGAGCCCCATTTCGGCGATGTTGTAGTGGTCTTCCAGCCGGGAATAGCTGTTCAACCCGGGGTGCACCCAAGGCAGGTGGTAGCTTTCGCAGTAGTTTTCGACGGCGAGTTTCCAGTTGGTGTCGACCTCGAGCGTGAACATGCTGTCCGGCCCGCCATGTACCATCGGCTGGTCGAATTCTTTCCAACGCTCGATCAGGTCGGCGTGGATTTCCTCGAACGGGGCGGCTTGACCATCGATGTTGATGAACACGGTGCCGAACCAGATGTGGCTGCGGACCTCGTTCAACCCAAGGTCTTCGCGCACGATGGCGTCATGCTTGTTATGGCCGGGGCCGCCGACATGCGGGGTGGACACCAGCCGCCCGTCAGTCCCGTAGCACCACGAGTGATAGGGGCAGCGGATCGCGCCTTCGATCTTGCGGGCTTCCTCGACAAGGATCATGCCCCGGTGGCGGCAGATGTTTTCGAACACCCGGACATGGCCCTGCCGGTCGCGGATCAGCAGAAGCGGCACGCCGAGGAAGGTCATCGGCTTGGCGTCGCCCGGTTCGGGCACTTCGCCTTCGACGGCCAGACCGGCCCAAGTGGAAAACAGGACCGCCTTCTTTTCCTCTTCCCACAGCGCCGGGTCGACATAATGGGCGTTGGGCAGGCCGCGCGCGGTTTCAACCGGGCGGCGGACAGCAGAGATATCGGAAATCGGGGAATCCTTGGCCATGACGGCGCTCCTTGCTCAGAATCGTGGTGATCCTACTCCGAATCCGAGGAACCGGTTGCAGCAAGGCGACATAGGCCTGTATCAGGGCGACATGCGCCGGACCTGCGCCCGGCGCGGTCTTTCGGGCGATCAGGCCCCGCGGGCCAGTGCCGCAACTCCGGTGCGCGCGATTTCGACCAGACCTAGCGGGCGCATCAGATCGGCGAAGGCGTCGATCTTGTCCGAGGTGCCGGTGATTTCGAACACAAAGCTTTCCAGCGTCGAATCCACCACATTGGCGCGGAAAATGTCGGCGATCCGCAGCGCCTCGACCCGGTCGTCGCCCTTGCCGGCGACCTTTAGCAGGCCCAGTTCGCGTTCGACCGGACGGCCTTCGACCGTCAGGTCGTGGACGTCGTGCACGGTGACGATCCGGCCCAGCTGCGCCTTGATCTGTTCGATGACCTGCGGGGTGCCGGTGGTGACCACGGTGATCCGGCTCAGGTGGCCGGCATGGTCCACTTCGGCCACGGTCAGGCTTTCGATGTTATAGCCCCGGCCGGAAAACAGGCCGATGACGCGGGCCAGCACGCCCGGTTCGTTTTCCACGAGGATCGCCAGCGTGTGCCGTTCTTCCACGTCCGAAAAATCGGGCCGCAGGTTATAGGCGGAATGGCTGGTGGAGCCTTTCTTGATGCGTAGTGCAGACATGGGTCACTCCGTCCGTCAGGTCGTGGCCGGGCAGTCGAGCCCGGCGATATAGGAATTCACACCCAATTGCTGGGTGAGCGTTGTCACGGTGCAGCCGGTGAGCTGTTCGGCAGCGGCACGGGCATTGCCTGCCAGCCGTGCCTGATTGCGCAGCCCGGTTGCGTAATTTCGGATCAGGGCGCTGTCGCCCTGAACCTTGATAAAGAACACATCGCCCCCGGCCTCGACCCGCGTCGCGGCCCCGCCTTCGTCCAGCGGCAGCCCGCCGCCGGTGCAGGCGGCAAGCGCCAAGAGAAGGGCAGGGGCGCTGCGCATCAGACCAGAACCGCGCCGCCGGACTGGATCGCGCCTTCGGTCGAGGCGTCGCCCAGAAGCATTTCGTTATGCGGCTTGCCGCTCGGGATCATGGGGAAGCAGTTTTCGTGCTTTTCCACCAGGCAGTCGAACAGGACCGGCCCGTCGTAGTTCAGCATCTCCATGATCGCGTCGTCCAGATCCTTCGGGTCGGACACCTGAATGCCCTTGGCCCCGAAGGCCTCGGCCAGTTTCACGAAATCAGGCAGCGATTCCGACCAGCTGCTGGAATAGCGCTCACCGTGCAGCAACTGCTGCCACTGGCGCACCATGCCAAGCCGTTCGTTGTTCAGGATGAACTGCTTCACCGGCAGGCGATACTGCATCGCGGTACCCAGTTCCTGCATGTTCATCAGCCAGGATGCCTCGCCCGCGACGTTGATCACCAGCGCGTCGGGATGCGCCAGTTGCACGCCGATGGAGGCCGGGAACCCATAGCCCATGGTCCCGAGGCCACCGGAGGTCATCCAGCGGTTCGGATCATCAAAGCCAAGGAATTGCGCCGCCCACATCTGGTGCTGGCCGACCTCGGTGCAGATGTAGCGGTCCATGCCCTTGGTCAGCGCCTCAAGCCGCTCTAGCGCGTATTGCGGTTTGATGGTGGTTTCCGACCCGGTGTAGGTCAGGCATTTCACCGCCCGCCATTCGTTGATCTGGGTCCACCACTTGGTCAGCGCCTCGGTGTTGGTCTTGCGGCCGCGCGATTTCCAGACCTTCAGAAGGTCTTCCAGCACATGGGCCACATCGCCCAGGATCGGGATGTCAACATGGATCACCTTATTGATCGACGAGGCGTCGATGTCGATATGCGCCTTCTTCGACCCCGGCGAGAATTTCGAGATCAGCCCGGTGATCCGGTCGTCGAACCGCGCGCCGATGTTGATCATCAGATCGCAGTCATGCATCGCCATGTTGGCCTCGTACAGGCCGTGCATGCCTAGCATGCCGATCCATTTCTCGCCCGAGGCCGGGTAGGCGCCCAGCCCCATCAAGGTCGAGGTGATCGGGAAACCGGTGGCTTCGACCAGTTCGCGCAACAGCTGGCTGGCCGCCGGGCCAGAGTTGATGACGCCGCCGCCAGTGTAGAACACCGGGCGCTTGGCCTTTTCCATCGCTTCGGCCAGTTCGGTGATAGCGGAAAGATCGCCCTTCACCTGCGGCTGATAGCGCGATTTCAGCACCTTCTTTTCAGTATAGCTGCCGGTGGCGAACTGCACATCCTTGGGGATGTCGATCAGCACCGGACCGGGGCGGCCCGAGGTGGCGACGTGGAACGCCTCGTGGATGGTCGAGGCCAGCTTGTCGGTCTCCTTCACCAGCCAGTTATGTTTGGTGCAGGGGCGGGTGATGCCGACGGTATCGGCCTCCTGAAACGCGTCCGAGCCGATCATGAAGGTCGGAACCTGCCCGGTGAAGACCACGATCGGGATCGAATCCATCAGTGCATCGGTCAGGCCGGTGACCGCGTTGGTCGCACCGGGGCCCGAGGTCACCAGCGCAACGCCCGGCTTGCCGGTAGACCGTGCATAGCCTTCGGCGGCATGAATCGCGCCCTGTTCGTGACGAACGAGGACATGCTTGACGTCATTTTGCAGGAAGATTTCATCATAGATCGGTAGGACAGCCCCACCCGGGTATCCGAATACCGTGTCCACACCCTGATCCTTCAGGGCTTGAACCACCATTTTCGCTCCGGTCATCTGACGTGTCATCTGTCTCTTCCTATCTTCGACGTCGTCGTTTCACTTGTCTTGCGGCACAAAAAAGCCCCCGGGATTTGATCCGAGGGCGCATGGGGAACCGGTATGGCTGGCCTCAGGCCTCCATGCGCCAATCACCTACGATTACGAGTAGTTCCGTCATCTTTGGTTTCCGTTCCCGTGCGGGGTTTCGTGCTGGCGGGACCTTATGCATCTGCGGAAATGATGGTCAACCGTCTTTGTGGGGAAAATTTCGCCGGGTGGCCGGATTTCGCAACTTTCTTTCAGGGCGTCGGGTGCCGCGATGGGGCCGGTGGCGGCAAATCAGCGGCAATCTCGTGATTCTTGACGACTAGAAATCTTGTCGAACGATGGTTTCCGACCAAAGGTTGTTGTCGGGCGTGTCTGGTTCCGCGTGTGTTTGCGATAACATCGGGCGGAATACGCTTTCATCCAGCGCAGAGTCGCAATTGTCGCACTGAATTTTCTTGAAATCATGAAATTGGTAAGTAAACCTTACCACACGGCAGGGTTTGCGAAATTGTGGGCCCGACATGAACGAGAGGCTGGCGATTGTTTCGAAAGACGCTAGGCTCCGACACGAACCATAAGGGAGGAAAACTATGGATCGTCGCTCTTTCTTGAAAACCTCGGCCCTTGGCGGGACCGCTGCAGCCGCATCCACGCTGGCGGCTCCGGCTGTTGCGCAGGGCACCCGGACCCTGACCATGGTCACGTCCGTGCCCGACGGCTTTGCGGTTTTCGATGACGCGGCCCAGCACTTTGCCGATCTCGTCACTGCCATGACCGATGGCGCGCTGACCGTCGACAAAAAGCCGGCGGGTTCGCTCGTGGGTGCGCTGGAAGTGTTCGACGCGGTCAGCGCCGGGCAGGCCGACATGTATCACTCGGCCGACTACTACTTCATGAACCAGCATCCGGCCTACGCCTACTTCACCGCCGTGCCCTTCGGCGCGACCGGCCCGGAAATGATGAGCTGGTATCAGCACGGCGGCGGCAAAGAGCTGCACGACGAGCTGGGCCAGATCTTCGGCCTCAAGTCGTTCCTTGCCGGCAACACCGGCCACCAGCCGGGCGGTTGGTTCAACAAGGAAATCAACACCGCCGAAGACCTTCAGGGTCTGCGGTTCCGTATGCCGGGCTTTGGCGGCAAGGCCCTTGGCCTGACCGGTGCCTCTGTACAGAACATTCCGGGCGGTGAAATCTATCAGGCTCTGTCGTCGGGTGCGATCGACGGTGCCGAATGGATCGGCCCCTTCGCGGACGAACGTCTCGGGTTCCAGGAAATCTGCGAATTCTACTACACCTCGGGCTTCCACGAGCCGGGTTCGGCCCTGTCGGCCGCGATGAACCGCGATGTGTGGGACTCGCTGACGCCCTCGCAGCAGGCGATCGTCGACACCGCAGCCGCTGCAACCCACAGCTGGTCGCTGGCCCAGTCGAACGCCAACAACGCCGTCGCGCTGGAGCGTCTGAAGGCCGCTGGCGTCAAGGTTCTGCAGTTCTCGGACGAAATCTGGGATGCGTTCGGCACCGCGTCGAAGCAGGCCCTGGACGAGTTCATGGGCGACGACATCTTCGCCCGGACCCGCGCCAGCTTTGAAGCCTCGGTGCAGGGCACCTACGACTGGATGAGCGTGTCCGACAGCGTCTTCGCCAACCAGCGGAACCGCGTCAACAACGGCTGATCCTGACAGATCGCACATCAACTGAACCGGGCCAGAAATGGCCCGGTTCTTGCAAAAGGGGCGGAGGAGCCGCCTTTTGCCAACCTGCATCCGATGGAAGGGGGACAGCCCATGGGACTGGTCGAAGCGTGGGGGGGGAATCTCCTCGGGTGGATCGTCGCCAACCTGATCGAATCCGTCTACAACCTGTTTTACGCGCTGACCCATCCCGGCCTCTGGCTGGATTGGGTTACCTGGAACAACACGACGGAAGACAAGCAATCGCTGATGCGGTTGGTTTACTACGGTGCCTCGGTCGAGCTGTTCTTTGTCCTTGCGATGCTGTTGATCGTCTACACGGCCGTCGCCATCTGGCACCGGCCGCTGATGTGGGCCACGGTGCGGGGGCTTGAAAAATTCGCCAATACGGTCGGGCGCACCTTTGCCTGGGCCGGTCTGGCAATGGTCCTGATCCAGATCCTGATCATCTTTACGCAGCGGATCTTCGCGGTTGCGCAGATCACGCTCGGTTTCGGCATCGCGGTGTCCTTCGACGTCAGCTGGTGGTCCGAAAGTCTTAAGTTTTACAATGCGATGGTGGTCGCTCTTTGTGCGACTTACACCTTCGTTCAGGGCGGGCATGTGCGCGTCGATCTGGTCTATTCGGCGGTCTCGTTCCGCACCAAGAAGATCATCGACATGTTCGGCAGCCTGGTCTTCATGATCCCGGCGGGTGTCGTGATCTGGATGTATTCCTGGTTCTTCTTCTGGCGGCACATGATCGTGCCGAACGCCTCGGCTTCGGACGCGCTGGACCGGCTGGTCGCCAAGTCCGCCGCCCTGCGGTGGAACATCGAAACCACGGGGTTCAGTCCGAATGGCTTCAACGCCTACTTCCTCTTCAAGGTCCTGATCCTTGCCTACACCGGCATGATCCTGATCCACGCCGTCAGCTTCTTCTACCGGTCGTTCCTTGAATGGCGCGAAGGCGAAGCATCGGAAGGCAAATACCTTGACCGTGACGTTCTGGGCGATCCGACCGCCGAACGCGTCGCCGAAATCCACTAAAGCGTAAAGGAACGGAACCCATGCTTTTCGGACTTGATGGCGTCGAGATCGGCCTGATCATCGTTTTCCTGACGCTTTTTGCCGCGATCCTGTCGGGCTTTCCGGTGGCCTTTGCCATCGGTGGTGCCGGGATGATCGCATTCGGAATCATTGCCGCGCTGGATAATGCGGGGCTGCTGATCCACCAGGCGATTGACAAGGGGTCGGCGGAATACGCGGCCGTTGTGGCCGAGGGGATCAAACCCGGCGCGATATCCGTCTTCAGTTATCCAGAGCTTCCAAGGATCGCCGAACCGGTGTTCCCCGCAGGCTGGGAAGTGGCGATGGACCGTAACGTGTCCTTCATCGTCAACCGGATGAACGAACGGGTCTTTGCGGGCCAATCCATTGAAACCCTTCTGGCGGTGCTGATGTTCGTCATGATGGGGATCGTTCTGGAACGGTCGCGGATCGCGGATGAACTTCTGACCAAGATGGCCAAGGTCTTCGGCCCGCTGCCGGGTGGCCTGGCCGTGTCGATCGTGGTGGTGGGGGCCTTCCTTGCCGCCTCGACCGGGATCGTGGGCGCGACCGTGGTCACCATGGGCCTTCTGGCCCTGCCGACCATGCTGCGCAACAATTACTCGCCTGAACTGGCGACCGGGGTCATCGCGGCCTCGGGGACGCTGGGGCAGATCATTCCGCCTTCGATCGTTCTGGTGCTTCTGGGCACGCTGACGGGCGACCTTTATTCAGCGGCGCAGGAAGACCGGGCGCAACTGGCCGGGTGTAACGACGCGCTGACCTATCTGGGCGAACCGGCCGTGGTGTCGGTGGGCACGCTGTTTCAGGCCGCGCTTCTGCCGGGGATCCTGCTGGCCTTCCTTTACGCCGCCTATGCCTTTGGCTTTGCGCTTCTCAATCCGTCGAAGGCCCCCGCGGTCATGTTCGAGGATGAAGAGGGCATTCCCGCAACCCGCAATGACAAGCTGACCTGGTTCCTCTATGCGCCGGCCGGTCTTGTCGCGGCCTTCATCATTCTGATGCAGGTCGGCGTTCTGGGTGGCCAGAGCACCATCGTCGACACCTATTCCGACACCGGCGAGGCGGCATCGCTGCGCACCAACGTCGGCCCGGAATGTCAGGCCGCGATGATCGACCTGCACGGGCAGGAGGCCTGGGATCAGGCGGTTGCCGAACAGGCCGCCATCGACGCGGCTGGCGGGGCACAGGAATCGCGCGAACTGACCGAGGACGAGCGCGCAGAGCTGCTTGTCGACCTGCTGGACAACGCCCCGGCGCTTGGCACCGGCCTGTCGGTGATCGCGCTGCTTCTGGGGCTGCTTCTGGCGCTTGGGCGGGGGATCAACCCGACCCTGTCCGCCACCCCGCTTCTTGCCGGGGCCGTGGGGGTTCTTGGTGTCCTTCTGGTCGATGTGGCCTTCCTGACGCCGCTGACCAGCCCGGGCATGACGCTGGTGCTGATCGCTGTGCCGTTGGCGCTGGCCGCCTATGGCAGCTGGGAGGCGCTTGGCCGTCTGTTCCAGAATGATCTGTTCCGCGTCGTCTTCCCGCCGCTGGTGCTGATTGTCGCGGTGCTTGGGTCGATCCTTGGCGGGATCACCAACCCGACCCCGGCGGCAGCACTTGGGGCCGGTGGGGCGATCCTGCTCGCCTCGGCCCGGAAGCTGACCGAAGCGGGGCTGAAGCCGACGATCATCATCCGCACCGCACTGGCGATGATGGTGATGATCCTGCTGGGCACCAATTTCGACATGCGGCTGAACCAGAATACCTCGTTCGAGAACATGGTCGCCTTCCTCGTGACCTTCGCGGCCTTCCTCTACTCGATGTTCGGCCTCGGCTGGGCCTGCATCCACTTGCTGCGAGAAAACGTTCTGGGTCCGGTGGTCCGGGAAACGGCCAAGGTGACGTCGATGGTCTTCACCATCCTGATCGGGTCGCAGGTTCTGAACCTCGTGCTGATCTCCTTTGGCGGGGAACATTACATTCAGGACTTCCTGCGCTCGTTCTCGAATGAATGGACGGCCTTCCTGATCGTGATGCTGGTGCTGTTCATCCTCGGCTTCGTGCTCGACTTCCTCGAGATCATCTACATCGTGATCCCGATTGTCGGCCCGGTGATCTACGGCGGGTCGTTCGATCCGAAATGGGTCACGATCATGGTCGCGGTGAACCTTCAGACCTCGTTCCTGACGCCGCCCTTCGGGTTCGCGCTGTTCTACCTGCGCGGGGTTGCCCCGAAAGAGGTGACGACGGGCCATATCTACCGCGGGGTCGCGCCCTTCGTGCTGATCCAGGTGTTCGGGCTGCTCTTGTTGGCGCTGTTCCCGGCGGTGGTGACGATCATTCCAAACCTGTTGAACTGATCAGCGGGAGTGGCCGAAACTGAAAACGCCGGGGCATGTCCCCGGCGTTTTTTATTCTAGCGAGAGAAGGGCCACCAACCGCGCCTGCGACCAGCGTCCGGTGTCTCGTCAAGGGCGGCAAGCATGGCCGCTCTTTCGGCCTCGAGATCGGCGATCAGACCGGCCCGATCCTTTCGGAACCGGGCAGCGAAGTCGGCGTTCTTGTCGGTCCCGATCTTGGCGTGACCGGTTCTGATCGGGGTGGATTTGCCAGCCACCGGGCCGATTCCGATGGCCTTTGCGATCTCGTTGACCACGGCTTCGGGCGGGCGGGCGGTCATCCGTTCATAGCTCATCCGGACGGGCGTCAGCGGATAGTTGGCGAAGAACTTCTCGGCCTGCACTTCCATTTTGCGGATATGGCCGACCCATTTCTCGATGTCCTGCGCGTCATAGGCAAATTCATCATCCGCCCGCGCAAGCGCATCGGCATCGCCATGAACGGCGTGCCCGATCCGGCTTTGCGCCTTCTTGGACAGAGAGACGGCCTGTGCGACGATATCTTCGCGGATCAGCCAGAAATGGGTCGCGTCTTGAAAATGGGCAAGGAAGGGTTTTGGCCCGCCAAAAGTCCTGCGCAGTTGGAAAAACGTGATCTCGAACCCAAAGACCCCGCCGACTGTCCGGTCCCGTGCAATCGCCCGGGCGTAATCGTCGATATTGTCGATCCCCATGTGTCGGGCGATGTCCGGCACGAACCGCGGGCTGAACATTTCGCCGGGACGTCCAAGCCGCCCGGTCTGTTCACAGATATCCGTAAGCCAGGAACTTCCGGACCGGGGCGTGAAATGTATCACAAAGGTCTTTTCCGGCGCGGGCAACGCCAGAGCCTGCCGCAGCTTTTCGGGGTCGGCCGCAATATTGGCAAACGGATTGGGAGGCATAGCGCGATAAAATCCGGCAAATGAAGGTCCGCGCACCCTATGCCACCATTTGACAGGTGGACAAGTGCGCGCGGCTGGCAAATCCTGCACCCACATCGCGAAGGAGCAAAGCAATGGCCCTGACCCGCCTTGAACAGATCCCCGAGACCGCGCTGGACTGGCATCGCGCGGGGCGGGGCGTGGCCGTTGCAACGGTCGTCGAGACCTGGGGATCGGCGCCGCGCCCGGTGGGCAGCCAGTTGGTGGTGGACCGGGACGGCGCGATGGAAGGGTCGGTGTCGGGCGGCTGTGTCGAGGGTGCGGTAATCACCGAGGCGATCGAGGCCGTCGAGGGCGACGGCAAGCCCCGGTTGATGGAATTCGGCGTGTCCGACGATCAGGCCTTTGCCGTCGGGCTGGCCTGTGGCGGCCGGATCAAGGTGCTGGTTGAACCGGTGGGCACGGCTCTGCCGTTGCCGGTTCTGGAGGATCTCGTCGCGGAGCGCGCCGTCCGCAGGCAGGTGGCATATGTGGCGGATCTGGAAGGGCCCGCGCGGCGCCTTGCCGGGGCCGGGGATTTCCCGGACCGGTTTCGCATGGACCGGTCGGGGGTCGAAGAGGACAACCGCACCTTCGTTGCCATTCACAACCCGCCCCTGCGGATGATCATTGTCGGCGCTGTGCATATCGCCCAGCATCTTGCACCGATGGCGCGGGCCTGTGGCTATGACCCGGTGCTGATCGACCCGCGCCCGGTCTTCGGGTCCGAAGACCGGTTTCCCGGCGAGGTCATTCTGGATGGTTGGCCGGACGAGGCGATGGCAGAGGTCGGTCTTGATCCTCGCACCGCCGTTGTGACCCTGACCCATGACCCAAAGCTGGACGATCCGGCGATCCGTGCCGCGCTTGGGTCCGACGTGTTTTATCTTGGTTGCCTTGGATCGACCCGCACCCATGCCAAGCGGGTGGACCGGTTGACCGAAGCGGGGTTCGGCCCCGACGACATCGCCCGCATCCATGCCCCCGTCGGGTTGAACATCGGTGCGCGGTCCCCGGCAGAGATTGCCGTGTCGGTCATGGCCCAGATCACCGAACGGCTGCGGAAAGGGTAGGGCGGTGGAGTTCGGTCCGATCCCTGTGGCCGCGGCGCGCGGCGCGATCCTTGCCCATTCGCTGGACCTGACGTCGGGGCGGCTGCGCAAGGGCCGGGTACTGACCTGCGAGGATCAGGCCCTGCTGCGGGCCGATGGGGTGGCCACGGTCATTGCCGCGCGGCTGTCGCCGGGCGATCTGCATGAAGACGCGGCGGCGACGCGCATCGCGGCGGCGGTGGCGGGGCAGGGGCTGCGGGTGACGCAGGCGGCGACGGGGCGGGTGAACCTTCACGCGACGGGGCCGGGGATTGTCCGGGTCGATCGGTCGGCGGTCGATGCGCTGAATGCTGTCGATCCTATGATCACGCTGGCCACCGTGCCGGAATGGCACCGCGCCGATCCGGACGGAATGGTCGGAACGGTCAAGATCATCGCCTACGGGGTGGACGGAACGGCGGTGGATCGCGCGGCGGCGGCGGGGGCAGGGGCGCTATGCCTTTTGCCGCCGGTCTTTCGGACGGTGACCCTGATCGAGACGACGACCACCGATACCGATCCCAACCCAAAGGGGCGGGCCGCGATGCAGGGGCGGCTGGACCGGCTGGGGATCGGGCTGGACGGGCGGGTGATCGTTCCACACCGAGCCGATGCCATCTCCGACGCCCTGCACGCGGCCGAGGGCGAGGTGCTGATGATCCTGACCGCCTCTGCCACCTCTGACATTCATGATGTGGCTCCGTCGGCCGTGGGGCTGGCCGGGGGGCGGGTGGACCGGTTCGGTATGCCGGTCGATCCGGGCAACCTGCTGTTGATCGGCGCGATGGGGTCAAAGCCGGTCATCGGCCTGCCCGGTTGTGCCCGCAGCCCGGCCCTGAATGGCGCCGATTGGGTGCTCGAGCGGGTCTTGTGCGGTGTGCCCGTCGGGGCCGCTGAAATCGCGGCGATGGGGGTCGGCGGTCTTTTGAAAGAGATTCCCACCCGGCCCCAGCCCCGGACCCTGCCAAGGGGCTAGGACCGGCCCCGCGCCGCAGATTCGCCGAAAAGGGGCGAATTTGTCTGAAAGCCCGCGTTTGGTATGCCGTCGCATACTGCGCAGATGGTCGCACCCCGCGCCAAACCTTTGAAAACAGGTGCCCGACCGCCCCATCTTTCCGCGTCAAGGCGGTTGCCCCGTTATTAAGGCTCTGCTACATCCCCCCTGATTTTGCCGCCCAGCCGACATGGCCGGGCCCACGAACCTGCCCTCCCGCTGACCGAGACCCGGACCAGCGGGCAGGGCAAACTAACATCGGAAGGGTGGACGTGTCCGAACCAGCTTCGATCTCCTCCGGCATCGCGCAGCGCTATGCGTCCGCGGTGTTCGACCTCGCCAAAGACAGCAAGGGGCTGAAGGGCCTCGAATCCGACATCGACGCATTGTCGGCCGCACTTGACGGCTCTGACGACCTGCGGGCGCTGATTTCCTCGCCGCTTTACAGCCGCGACGAACAGGCCGGCGCGATGGCGGCCCTTGCCAAAAAGATGAAACTTTCCGGCATGACCGGCAATACGCTGGCGCTTCTGGCGTCCAAGCGTCGCCTGTTCGTGCTGCCTCAGCTGCTTGCCACGCTGCGCGACAAGCTGGCCGAGGAAAAGGGCGAAGTGACGGCCGAGGTGATCTCGGCCAAGGCCCTGACCAAGACCCAGTCGGACAAGCTGGCCAAGACCCTTGCCGCGCAGGTCGGGAAGACCGTGATAATCAATACGACCGTCGATGAAAGCCTCATTGGCGGTCTTGTCGTTAAAGTTGGCTCGAAGATGATCGATACCTCGATCCGCTCCAAGCTCAACGCTCTCCAGAACACCATGAAAGAGGTCGGATAATGGCGATCCAAGCTGCAGAAATTTCTGCGATCCTGAAGGACCAGATCAAGAACTTTGGCCAAGAGGCCGAAGTGGCCGAAGTGGGCCGGGTGCTGTCGGTTGGCGACGGGATCGCCCGCGTGTACGGCCTCGACAATATTCAGGCCGGTGAAATGGTCGAATTCCCCGGTGGTATCCGCGGGATGGCGCTGAACCTCGAAGCCGACAACGTCGGCGTCGTGATCTTCGGCTCTGACCGGGACATCAAGGAAGGCGACACCGTCAAGCGCACCAAGGCCATCGTGGACGTGCCGGTTGGCGACGAGCTGCTGGGCCGCGTTGTGGACGGTCTGGGCAACCCGCTGGACGGCAAGGGCCCGATCAAGACCAAGAAGCGCGGCGTTGCCGACGTGAAGGCCCCGGGCATCATTCCCCGTAAATCGGTTCACGAACCGATGGCGACCGGCCTGAAATCCGTCGACGCCATGATCCCGATCGGCCGTGGCCAGCGGGAACTTATCATTGGTGACCGTCAGACCGGCAAGACCGCAATCGCGCTCGACACCATTCTGAACCAGAAGTCCTACAACGAAGCCGCCGGCGACGACGAGAGCAAGAAGCTTTACTGCGTCTACGTGGCCGTTGGTCAGAAGCGGTCCACCGTGGCCCAGCTGGTGAAAAAGCTGGAAGAAAACGGCGCACTGGAATACTCGATCGTCGTGGCCGCCACCGCGTCCGACCCGGCGCCGATGCAGTTCCTTGCCCCCTATGCGGCAACCGCGATGGCCGAACACTTCCGTGACAACGGCCGCCACGCTCTGATCATCTATGATGACCTGTCCAAGCAGGCCGTTGCTTACCGTCAGATGTCGCTGCTTCTGCGTCGTCCGCCGGGCCGCGAAGCCTACCCGGGCGACGTGTTCTACCTCCACTCCCGCCTGCTGGAGCGTTCGGCCAAGCTGAACGAAGACTTCGGCGCCGGTTCGCTGACCGCTCTGCCGGTCATCGAAACCCAGGGCGGCGACGTGTCGGCCTTTATTCCGACCAACGTGATCTCGATCACCGACGGTCAGATCTTCCTTGAAACCGAACTGTTCTATCAGGGCATCCGCCCCGCCGTGAACACCGGTCTGTCCGTGTCCCGCGTGGGCTCCTCGGCGCAGACCAACGCGATGAAGTCGGTCGCCGGTCCGGTGAAACTGGAACTTGCCCAGTACCGCGAAATGGCCGCCTTTGCGCAGTTCGGTTCGGACCTTGATGCCGCCACCCAGCAGCTGCTGAACCGTGGTGCCCGCCTGACCGAGCTGATGAAGCAGCCGCAGTATTCGCCGCTGACCAACGCGGAAATCGTCTGCGTCATCTACGCCGGCACCAAGGGCTACCTCGACAAGATCGCAGTCAAGGACGTTGGCCGGTTCGAAGCCGACCTGCTGCGTCACCTGCGCGGCAAGCACGCCGACCTTCTGGCCTACCTCACCAAGGAAGACCCGAAGATCAAGGGCGAGGCCGAGGACAAGATCAAAGCCGCTCTGGACGAATTCGCCGCCGATTTCGCCTAAACCCCGGCTTTGGATAAGGAGACAAGGCAGTGCCAAGTCTTAAGGACCTGAAAAACAGGATCGAGTCGGTCAAATCGACCCGCAAGATCACCAAGGCCATGCAGATGGTGGCCGCCGCGAAACTGCGGCGGGCACAGGATGCGGCCGAACAGGCCCGTCCCTATACCGAGCGTTTCAATGCTGTGGTGTCGGGGCTTGCGGCCTCGGTGGGCGGGTCGAATTCCGCACCGAAGCTTCTGTCGGGGACCGGCAGCGATCAGATCCACCTTCTGGTGGTAATGACCGCTGAGCGGGGCCTCTGCGGTGGCTTCAACTCCTCGATCGTCAAACTGGCCAAGCTCAAGGCGGAAGAACTGACCGCCAAGGGCAAGACCGTGAAGATCATGACCGTCGGCAAAAAAGGCCGTGAACAGCTGCGCCGCGACTTCGGAAATCTTCTGATCGCGCACGTGGATCTGTCCGAGGTCAAGCGCATCGGCTATGCGAATGCCCAGGACGTCGCCCGCGACATCCTGAGCCGCTTCGAAGGCGGTGAGTTCGACGTGGCGACGATCTTCTATTCGCAGTTCCAGTCGGTGATCAGCCAGATCCCGACGGCGCAGCAGATCATCCCGGCCGCCTTCGACGCCGAAGACGACGGGGCCAGCACGCTTTACGACTACGAGCCCAGCGAAGAGGCCATTCTCGCCGACCTGCTGCCGCGTGGTGTGGCGACGCAGATCTTTGCTGCCCTGCTGGAAAATGCCGCCTCGGAACAGGGTGCCCGGATGTCCGCCATGGACAACGCCACCCGCAACGCTGGGGAAATGATCGACAAGCTGACCATCGAGTTCAACCGCTCGCGTCAGGCTGTGATCACCAACGAGCTGATTGAAATCATTTCGGGCGCCGAGGCGCTCTAAAGAACCGGAGAAACGAATATGGCAAACGCAAAAGGCAAGATCACGCAGGTGATTGGCGCCGTTGTGGACGTGCAGTTCGGGGATCAGCTGCCGGCGATCCTTAACGCACTTACCACGGACAACAACGGCAAGAAGCTGGTTCTTGAAGTGGCCCAGCACCTTGGCGAAAACACCGTCCGTACCATCGCGATGGACGCGACCGAAGGTCTGGTCCGTGGTCAGGAAGTGGTCGACACCGGCTCGCCGATCTCGGTGCCGGTTGGCGACGCGACCCTGGGCCGCATCCTGAACGTCGTGGGCGAGCCCGTGGACGAAAAAGGCCCGGTGAAGGCGAAGGAAACCCGCGCCATCCACCAGCCCGCCCCGGAATTCGCTGACCAGTCGACCGAATCCGAAATCCTGGTCACCGGGATCAAGGTTGTGGACCTTCTGGCCCCCTACGCGAAGGGCGGTAAGATCGGCCTGTTCGGCGGCGCCGGCGTGGGCAAGACCGTTCTCATCATGGAACTGATCAACAACATCGCAAAGGTGCACTCGGGTTTCTCCGTGTTCGCCGGTGTTGGTGAACGGACCCGTGAAGGCAACGACCTTTATCACGAAATGATCGAATCCGGCGTTATCGTCCCCGATAACCTGACCGAATCCAAAGTGGCCCTTGTTTACGGCCAGATGAACGAGCCGCCGGGGGCCCGTATGCGCGTCGCCCTGTCCGGTCTGACCCTTGCGGAACAGTTCCGCGACCAGTCCGGCACCGATGTTCTGTTCTTCGTCGACAACATCTTCCGCTTCACGCAGGCCGGTTCCGAGGTGTCCGCACTTCTGGGCCGTATCCCTTCGGCCGTGGGCTACCAGCCGACGCTGGCCACCGACATGGGCGCCCTGCAGGAACGCATCACCTCGACCAAGGCAGGCTCGATCACCTCGGTTCAGGCCATCTACGTTCCCGCGGACGACCTTACCGACCCGGCGCCGGCAACCTCGTTTGCCCACCTCGACGCCACCACCGTTCTGTCGCGTGCGATTTCGGAACTCGGCATCTACCCCGCCGTGGACCCGCTCGACTCCACCTCGCGTCTGATGGATCCGGCGATCGTGGGCGAAGAGCACTACGAAGTCGCCCGTTCGGTTCAGGGTATCCTTCAGCGCTACAAGTCGCTGCAGGACATCATCGCCATTCTCGGCATGGACGAACTGTCGGAAGAGGACAAGCTGACCGTGGCCCGCGCCCGGAAGATCCAGCGCTTCCTGTCCCAGCCGTTCGACGTGGCGAAGGTGTTCACCGGCTCCGACGGTGTGCAGGTGCCGCTTGAAAAGACCATCGCGTCCTTCAAGGCCGTGGTGAACGGTGAATATGACCACCTCCCCGAAGGTGCCTTCTACATGGTTGGCGACATCGAGGAAGTGATCGCCAAAGCCGAACGCATGGCGGCCGCCGCCGCCTAAGGAGGCCAATTAGATGGCAGAGATGCTGCAATTCGATCTCGTGTCGCCCGAACGGAAGCTTGCTTCCGTTCAGGCCCGCGAGGTCCAGATTCCCGGTGCCGACGGGGACATGACGGCCATGGCCGATCATGCTCCGACGATCACCACCCTGCGCCCCGGCATCCTTCGGGTCGTGCATGGGTCCGGGGCCGACGAATACCTCGTGTCCGGCGGCTTTGCCGAGATCACGCCGGAAGGCGTCTCGGTTCTGGCCGAACAAGCCCTGCCGAAAGACGAAGTGACCCAGGACGCCTTCAACGGCATGCTGGCCGGCGCCCGCGAGGCGCATGAGATCGCCAAGTCTGACGACAGCGCCAAGGTTGTCACCGACCTTCAGGCGGTGGGCAGCCAGCTGGGTCTGTCGGCCAGCTGATCGGCTGACTGATACCGGAACGATACACTGGGCCCCGCGGGAAACCGCGGGGCCTATACTTTTTCAACTGGACGGTGAACCATTGACGGTGTTCTTCATCGCCTTAGTTTTTTCGAAAATTAACCATTAGTCCGCGATACCGATTGCACAATGAAACGTTTGCGCAACTATCTTGTCGGCGTCGACCACGGAGAAGTGGTCCTGTTTTCCGACTTTGAACATGACGGGGTCATGTGGACGGGGCAGGGACCGCGCCAGACCCGTGCCGTTGTCATGTTCTCCGAAGCGTTCAAGACCCCGCCGGTCGTGACCTGCTGGCTGACGATGTGGGACGTGTCCAACGAAACCATCGCCCGCATGGATATTCAGGCCGAAGACGTGACCGAACGAAGCGCCGCGCTGGTGTTCCGCACCTGGGGCGACACCAAGGTCGCCCGCGTGCGGGTGTCGTGGCAGGCCATCGGTGAATTGCCGCACGACGACGATTGGACCGTCGACTGACATGAAAAGGGGCGCCCGCGGCGCCCCGAATTCTGTCGGTCTGTCAGGTCGGATTAGCCCGCCTGATACATGCCTTCGTAGATCGGCACGAGCGTTTCATGTTCGAACAGCGACGACACCGAGGTGCCGTTCCAGATGTTCAGAATCGCCTGGGCGAACATCGGCGCGGTCGGAACGATGCGGATGTTGGGGCAGTTCTTCACCGGCTCGGTCGGTTCGATCGAATCCGTGATGACCAGCGATTTCATCACCGATTTGGTGATCCGCTCGACCGCGGGGCCGGACAGAACGCCGTGGGTGATATAGCTGTGCACTTCGGTCGCGCCATGTTCCATCAGAACCTCGGCGGCCTTGCACAGGGTGCCGGCGGTGTCGCAGATGTCATCGACGATGATGCATTTCTTGCCGGACACATTACCGATCACGGTCATTTCGGCCACTTCGCCCGGCTTTTCGCGGCGCTTGTCGACGATCGACAGGGGCGCGCCGATCCGCTTGGCCAATTCGCGGGCGCGGGCCACGCCGCCCACGTCGGGCGACACCACCATCACGTCCTGTAGCTGGCCTTTGAAGTGGTGCATGATGTCCAGCGCGAAGATGGGCGATGCATAGAGGTTATCGACGGGAATATCGAAGAAGCCCTGAATCTGGGCGGCGTGCAGGTCCATCGTCAGAACCCGCTCGATGCCGGAGGTGACCATCATGTTGGCAACCAGCTTGGCCGAGATCGGCGTGCGGGCCTTGGCGCGGCGGTCCTGACGGGCGTAACCGAAATATGGGATCACGGCGGTGATCCGGTCGGCCGAAGACCGCCGCATCGTGTCGGCGATGATCAGCAGTTCCATCAGGTTGTCGTTGGCCGGGTTCGACGTGGGCTGGATGATGAACATGTCCTCGCCGCGGACGTTCTCGTAGACCTCGACAAAGATTTCCTGGTCATTGAACCGTTCGACGCGCGCGTCCACCAGCCCCACGTTCATGCCCCGGTGCATGGACATGCGCCGCGCCATCGCCTTGGCCAAGGGCAGGTTGGCGTTTCCGGAAATCAGTTTCGGTTCGGTCATGGTCGGCATGTCGATAGGGTCCCCAGGTTCTGCCTTCCGTCCCGGTTTGGTGACGGAATCGTGACGTTGACACCGCGTAGCACAGGGATACGGTCAGGCAAAGAAAACCTGAGCAGGGAGTGGGCAAATGCCGCAGATTGATTACTTTTTCACGACGATCTCGCCCTATACCTACCTTGCGGGTGACCGGCTGGAACAGATCGCGGCGGCCCATGGGGCAACGATCACCTACAAGCCGATGGATATCGTGGGGCTGTATGCCCGGACCGGTGGCCAATTGCCCAAGGACCGGCATCCGAACCGTCAGGCCTATCGCCTGCAGGATCTGCGCCGGAGCGCGGCCAAGGCCGGGATGCCGCTGAACCTGCAACCGATGTTCTTTCCGACCAATGCCGCGCCGTCCTCCTATGCCATCATCGCCGCGCAGGCGGCGGGTGGGGGCGACGTGGGGGCGCTGGTGCGCGCCTTCCTGCGGGCGGTCTGGGCCGAAGAGAAGGACATCAGCCAGGATGATGTGATCCGGGCCTGCCTGTCCGGGGCCGGGTTCGATCCGGGGCTTGCCGACAGCGGGCTATTGATGGGGGCGGAAACCTATGCCGCCAATCTGGAAGAGGCGGTCAATCGGGGCGTCTTCGGCGCGCCGTTCTACATCACCGACGGGGATGAACGGTTCTGGGGGCACGATCGGCTCGAACATCTCGACGATCATCTGGCGGGGCGGCTCTAAAGAGCGGCCCAGGCCGACCCCTGCGCCAGAGGCTTGGCTGTTACCCCTGCGCGAGCAATTCCAGAAACCTGTCGGTTTCCGCCGGGTCCGCGCTCCAGTCCAGGACGAAACGACCCAAAAGCTGCTCCTCCGGGTCGCCGCTAAACGCGTCCCCGTCCCAGACATAGTAATGCACCCCGGCGCGCAGCATCTTGGCGTGCAGATGGCGCGGGAACCGGGCGAAGACGGTGTTCGCATCGGCCGGATGGGCGAGGGTCACCTCGGGGTGGGTGGCAAACCCGTCCGCCAGTCGCGCGGCGGCGGCATTGGCGGCGCGGGCACTGTTCAGCCACAGGTCGTCCTGCAAATAGGCCTGCATCTGTGCGGCCAGATAGCGGTGCTTGGAAAACAGATGGGCGCCCCGCTTGCGGCGCAATTCGAATTCCCACGCCTTGGCCGGGTCAAAGAAGATGCAGGCCTCGACCCCAAGACAGCCGTTCTTGGTGCCGCCAAAGCTGACCGCGTCGATGCCGGCCTTCCACGTCATCTCGGCCGGGGTGCAGCCAAGGGCCACCAGCGCATTGGCAAACCGCGCCCCGTCCAGATGGGTCTTCAGGCCGAAATCGCGGGCGATACCGGTGATCGCGCGGATCTGGTCCAGCGAATAGACGGTGCCGCGTTCGGTCACCTGCGTGATCGACACCGGGCCGCGCTGCGGGCCATGGACGCCCCGGCTTTCCTCGGTGGCGATGGCGGCGCGCAGGGCCTCGGGGTCCATCCGGGCGTCCGTGTCGTCCACCAGCGTCAGCTTGGTGCCGCCGGTGAAGAACTCCGGCGCGTTGCATTCGTCTTCGTTGATATGGGCCATGGAGGTGCAGAACACCGTGTCCCAGGGGTTGGTCAGCGTGGCAAGGATCAGCGCATTCGCCGCCGTCCCGGTGCCCACCAGATAGACTGCGGCCTCGGGCGCCTCGAATATGTCACGGATGCGGGCCTGCACGGCTTCTGTCACGCTGTCGGTGCCATAGCCGCCGGCATAGCCCGCATTGGCGGCGATCAGCGCCTCAAGCACTTGCGGATGGGCCGGGCCCGCATTGTCGGATGCAAATTCCATTTTAGAGCGGCTCCTCGATCAGGTGGTCTTCCCAGTCTTCCTCGGCCACCTCGTATTCGGGCACGGTGATGCCCTGCACCGACACACCCGCCGCATGGACGGAGGCCGGGTCGCCGGAAATCAGCGGGTGCCAGTGAAACAGGTCGCGGCCTTCGTGGACCAGCCGGTAGGCGCAGGTCTGGGGCAACCAATACAGGTTGTCGATGATGGTCTTTGGGGTCAGGACGATGCATTCCGGCACGAACTGATGCCGGATGTCGTATTGGCTGCACAGGCAGCTGTCATCGTCCAGAAGGCGGCAGGCGACGCGGGTCAGCACGACCTCGCCGGTCTCTTCATCCTCCAGCTTGTTCAGGCAGCATTTGCCGCAGCCGTCACACAGCGCCTCCCATTCGTCCTTGGTCATCTTGGACATGGGGACGTTGGCCCAGAACCGGGGGCGCAGCCCGTCGCGCGCGGGTCCGTCAGACATCGGCCAGGATCTTTCGGGCGCGGGCGCAATCGGCGTCCATCTGGGTGATCAGCGCCTCAAGGCTGTCGAACTTTTCTTCCGGGCGCAGGTAGTCGATCAGGGCGACAGACAGGTCTTCGCCGTAAAGATCGCCCTTGAAGTCGAACAGGAAGGTTTCGCAGTTGGGGTGGTTCTCGCCAAAGGTCGGCCGCACCCCGATCGACGCGGCCCCGTCATAGCTGCCCGCATGTGGGCCGGTCAGCACATCGACCTTCACCGCGTAGACGCCAAAGTGGGGCGGGTGCAGCCCGGCGATGGACATGTTCGCGGTCGGATAGCCAAGGTCGCGGCCCCGCTGGTCGCCTCGGATCACCGCCCCGTCGATCCGGTGCCAATGGCCCAGCATTGCCGCCGCGTCGCGCGGGCGGCCCTCGCCAAGCGCCTGCCGTATCGCGGTCGAGGAGACCTCTCCGGTGCCGACCTCGACCAGGGGCAGGACGGTGACGCCAAAGCCCATCTCGGCCCCGAAAGCCCGCAGCATCCCGGCGTCTCCGGCGCGGTTCTTGCCGAAAAAGAAATCCTCGCCCACGACGACATGGCGCAGGCCCAGTCGGTCGGACAGGATGGTCCGCGCGAAGTCCTCGGGCGTCAGCGAGGCAAGCGTGTCGTTAAAGGTAATCTCGAACAGCAGGTCGATGCCGATCTTCGCCATCCGGTGCGCCTTGGCTTCGGCGCTCATCAGGCGGAAGGGGGGCATGTCGATGCCCTTGACGCTGGCAAAATATTCACGCGGGTGGGGTTCAAACGTCATGACGGCCAGCGGCGCGCCCAGTTCGTCGGCCACGGCGCGGGTCGCGTCGATCACCGCCCGGTGGCCCAGATGGACCCCGTCGAAATTGCCGATGGCCGCGACCGCGCCGCGATTGGCGGGATCAATGAAGAGGGTGTCACGAAGAATACGCATGACCGCTTGGGTAGCCGCATGACGCGGAGGGCGCAAGACGGCCCGTGCCCCGGTATGCCAAGGAATGCATTCGCGGCGCGAAAGCAGGCTAATTTCGCCCATGTCTTTTCCCCGTTCCGGCTGGTCGCAAACAAGACGCACGCGCGGCGAATCCGGGAGTAGCAAGCAAACAGAGGTGCCGCCGTGAGGCGGAGAATTGGGAAGCCGGTGAAAGGCCGGCACTGCCCCCGCAACGGTAGGGACGGGAAGGTCATGACGGATACCACTGGGTCGCCCCCGGGAAGGTGTCATGACCGGGCCGACGGGCCCCGTCCAAGTCCGGAAACCAGCCTCTGAAAACGTCAACCGCGGGCGGCGGTCTTGGGCGGCTGGTCAGGTTTTGCCTGCCGCTTTCCCTTGTCCGCCAAACGCTTAACCGATGCCGCGGGGCTGCGGCGGAAAGGCAACCATGCTGCGTGACAGCGAGATTCTGACCAAATTGATGACCCGGGCCCCGGCCCATTCCCTTGAACAGGCGCTGTATACCGATCCGGGCGTGTTCGATCTGGATATGCGCCAGATCTTCTATCGCAACTGGCTGTTCGCGATCCCCGCCTGCGAGATCCCGAAGACCGGAAACTATGTCACCCACAAGGTCGGCCCCTATAATGTCATCATCGTGCGCGGCGGCGACGGCGAGGTGCGCGCCTTTCACAACGCCTGCCGTCATCGCGGGTCGGTCGTCTGCAACGCCAGGAAGGGAACCGCGCCGAAACTCGTCTGTCCCTATCATCAATGGACCTACGAACTGGATGGGTCGCTGCTGTGGGCCCGCGACATGGGCGCGGAATTCGACGCCTCGCGTCATGGGCTGAAGCCGGTTCATTGCCGCAACCTTGCCGGGCTGATCTATATCTGCCTTGCCGATGAGGCGCCCGATTTCGACATCTTCGCCGATGTGGCGCGGCCCTATCTGGCCCCGCATGATCTAAACGACGCAAAGATCGCGTTTGAATCCTCGATCGTTGAGAACGGCAACTGGAAGCTGGTCTGGGAAAACAACCGCGAGTGCTATCACTGTGGCGGCAATCACCCGGCCCTGTGCCGTACCTTCCCCGAAGACCCGTCGATCACCGGGATCGAAGGCGGCGAAACCCCGCCCTTCATGCAGGCCCATATGGACCGCTGCGAGGCTGCGGGCTTTCGGTCGGCGTTCCACCTTTCGGCCTCGGGGCAATACCGTCTTGCCCGTGTTCCCCTGAACGAAGGCGCGGAAAGCTATACGATGGACGGTAAGATCGCGGCGACGAAGAAGCTGGGTCAGATCCCGTTCAACGACGCGGGCAGCCTGTTGAAGTTCCATTACCCGACCACCTGGAACCATTTCCTGTCGGATCATTCCATCGTCTTCCGCGTCACCCCGCTGACCCCGACCACGACCGAGGTCACGACCAAATGGCTGGTGCACAAGGACGCGGTCGAAGGGGTCGATTATGACCTCGACCGGCTGACCGAGGTCTGGATCGCCACCAATGACGAAGACCGCCGCGTGGTCGAAGACAACCAGCAGGGCATCAATTCGCCCGCCTATGTGCCCGGTCCCTATTCGGCCCGGCAGGAAAGCGGCGTGATCCAGTTCACCGATTGGTATGCCCGCACCCTTGTGCAGGCCCTGACCGGCAAAACCCTGATCGCGGCGGAGTAGACATGGGACTTCAAGCAAATTTTACCGCCCTTGAGGAAGCGGCCATCTGGTCCGACAGCGAACCGCTGGAATGCGTGACCGTGGTGCCCGAGGCCCCCAATACTGCCACCTTCAGCTTTCGCGCCGCCTCTGGCGCGACCTTCCGGTTCCGGCCCGGTCAGTTCCTGACGCTGGAGTTGCCGGTGCCGGGGGAAACGATCTGGCGCACCTATACAATCTCGTCCTCGCCGTCGCGGCCGCTGTCGATCTCGGTCACGGTCAAGGCGCAGGAGGGCAGCATCGGCACCCGCTGGATGCTGGACCATCTGCGGCCGGGGATGCGGATCAAGGCCAGCGGTCCGGCGGGCATCTTCACCTTGCCGCAGCCGCCTGAAGGGAAATACCTGTTCATCTCGGCCGGGTCGGGGATCACCCCCAGCCTGTCGATGACCCAATACCTGTTCGACCGGGGGCAGTCGCCGGATATCTGCGTGGTCAACTGCGCCCGCAGCCCGTCCGAGATCATCGCCCGCCGCCAGTTCGAGCACATGGCCGCCCGGGTTCCGGGGATCAAGATCCATTGGGTCGTGGAACAGGACGACCCCTATGGCGTCTGGACCGGCTATCGGGGCCGTCTGACCCAGATCATGCTGGGGATGATGGCGCAGGATTACATGGACCGCGATGTCTATTGCTGCGGGCCAGAGCCGTTCATGCAGGCCGTGCGCGAAATGCTGATCGGCCTTGGCTATGACATGAGCCGCTACAATCAGGAAAGTTTCCAGGCCCCGGTCGAGGAAGCGGCTGACGCCCCGGAACTCGACGACGTGATCCCCGAGGCGGACGCCCTTGCCGAGGTGATGTTCAGCCTGTCGGGCAAATCCGCCACCTGCCGGGAAACCGATACGGTGTTGTCCGTGGCCAAGGCGGCGGGGTTGAACATTCCGTCTGGCTGCACCTTCGGCATCTGCGGCACCTGCAAGGTCCGCAAGACCGAGGGCGAGGTGGTCATGGTCCACAACGGCGGCATTTCGGACGATGACATCGAGGCGGGTTATATCCTTGCCTGCTGTTCGAAACCGCAGGGCCGGGTCGCCATCGACGTCTGACCCCGGATCGGGCCGCACCCTGCGACGCGGGGTGCGGCGCCCATCGCCCGCTGGGGGCATCCGTTGACAAGGGCGGTCCGATTGCCGCTAATCCCGGCATGAAGGTTTTACGGTTTCTGTTGCGTCTTGTCGGGGTGGCCCTGTTTCTGGGCGGGCTCTATGTCACTTTGTTTTTCGGGTTGGCGCTGTCGCAACTGAATGGCCATTCCCCAAGTGTTGGTGAAATGGCGTTCATGGCGATCATGGCGCTTGGTATCGTAGGGCCACTGATGGTTCTGGGGGTGCATCTTGCCTATTGGCGGTGGCGCAGGCCACGGCGGTCGGACGTGGCGTTTCACGTCCTTGTCTGGCTTCTGACCATTCCGGGGCTGACCTACTTGCCGCTGTTCGCGCTGATCTCCGCAGCCCTATCTTCGATTTTCATCGCAGTCGGGCGGGGGGAACCAAGGGCCTAGCGGCACCCGCAGGCGCGTTTGGCCCGGTCAAGCTTCGTCACAACTCAGTCGAACTTGCGGCTGGGAGCCAACACGGTCGCTTCGCCAATCAGGACCTTCTTGCCGTTCACCAGACAGCGGGTATCCATCGTCACCCGCCGCTTGGAATGGTCGATGCCGGTCACTTCGACCTCGGCCAGAACCATGTCGCCGGGCCGGACGGGGCCAAGGAATTTCAGGCTTTGGCCCAGATAGACCGTGCCATGCCCCGGAAGCTGTTCCCCGATCACCGCAGATACCAGCCCGGCGGTCAGCATCCCATGGGCGATCCGGCCTTCAAAGATGGTGTCCTGCGCATAATCGTCGTCCAGATGCACCGGGTTCCGGTCGGTCGATACTTCGGCGAACAACTCGATATCGCGGTCGGTCACCACTTTGCGCAGCGACCGCACCATGCCGATTTCAATGTCTTCGATGCAGATCGTCCCGCGGGGGGCATTGTCCAGCATGTCGCGCTCCATCAGGTAACAATTAGTCCAGTTCGTATCCGATTTTGAAACTTAATTACTTTGCAACTGCAGAAAGATCAAGGGGGATTCGGTTCGGGCAGCCGGAAATGATCCACCCCCAATGGGGGCGGATGACGGGGGCGATGTCAGGAAAATCAGCGCAGGAAGCCGATGGCGTAAGTTGGTGTTACCTGTTCCGCCGCGACCAGATCGTCCAGCGCGGCCGGGTCAGGCTGGTCCGTTGTCTTGGTCTCTGCCGCGGCAAGGCCGCCGGTGATGAACAGGCTGTCGATGTCTTCGCCCTGCGCGCCAAGGATATCGGTGCGAATGCCGTCGCCGATGGCGATGATCCGGGGGTCAGAAACCGCCCCGTCCAAGGCGGCATAGCGGCGGCGCGCGAGGTCATAAATCGGCGGGTGCGGCTTGCCGAAATACAGGCTCTCTCCCCCCATTTCTGTATAGAGGCGCGCCAATGCCCCGGCGCACCATTCACGGGATTCGCCCCGGTCGACTACGATATCAGGGTTGGCGCAGAGAAGTTTCATGCCCTTGGTCTTGGCATAAAGGAACTCGGGCCGGTTGACGTCCGGGTCGGCGTGCGGGTCGAAAGGGCCGCAACAGACGATGCCCTCTGCCTCGTCCAACGGAACCTTACGCACCGGGACCGGGTTGTCGATGATCGCCAACGGCTCGAAAAAGCTTTCGTCATGCGCCTCGCCCATGAACCAGACCTTTTCACCAACCGCCCCCCGGAACATGGCCGCGCGGGCGCTGTCGCCGCTGGTGGCGATGCTGTCCCAGGCGTCGTCTGGAATCCCCAGACGGTCGATCTGGACGGCGACGGGGCCACGGGCGCGGGGGGCGTTGGTCACCAGAACCACTTTGCCGCCACGGGCGCGGAACCCCTGCATCGCCGCGACGGCGTCGGGGAAGGCGCGCAGCCCGTTGTGCATACAGCCCCAAAGGTCCACGAAAGCCACGTCGTATTGGTCCGAAATCTCGGCGAAGGTCTGGATAATGCGGGTCATGGGCCTGTCCTTGTTCGTTCGCCCCGTTCCTAGCACGTCACGTCAACCGGGGCGAGGGGCTGGACGCCGTCCGCTGGGCGCGTAGTATCCGCCGGAACCTGAACCAGTGAGGCTGTGCATGACCGACGAATCCCTTCCCTTTGACGTAACCCGTCTGGACAAACTGGCCGAGGTTGCCGTGAAGGTCGGCCTGCAATTGCAGCCCGGTCAGGATCTGGTGATGACGGCCCCGGTCGAAGCATTGCCGCTGGTGCGCCGGATCGCGGCGGCGGCCTATCGGGCGGGGGCGGGCGTGGTGACGCCGATCCTGTCGGATGAGGGCGTGACGCTGGCCAAGTTCAACAACGCAAGCGACGAGGCCTTCGACCGCGCGCCGGACTGGCTTTATGCCGGGATGGCCGAGGCATTCGCCAATAATGCCGCGCGTCTGGCGATTTCGGCGGACAACCCGATGCTGCTGAAAGGGCAGGACCCCGAGAAAGTGGCCCGCGCGGGCAAGGCCAATTCGATGGCCTATCGCCCGGCGCTGCAAAAGATTGCCAATTTCGACATCAACTGGAACATCGTGTCCTATCCCGGCAAGGCCTGGGCGAAACAGGTCTTCCCGGACCTGCCGGAAACCGAGGCCGTTGCGGCACTGGCCAAGGCCCTGTTCGCGGCCAGCCGCGTTGACCGCGACGATCCCATCGCCGAATGGGAGGCCCATAACGCCCGCCTGAAGGCCCGCACCGAATGGCTGAATGATCAGGCGTTTTCGGCCCTGCATTTCACCGGAGGCGGCACCGACCTGACCGTTGGCATGGCGGATGGTCATGCGTGGAAGGGTGGCGCGTCCAAGGCCAAGAACGGCATCACCTGCAACCCGAACATCCCCACAGAAGAGGTGTTCTCGACGCCCCATGCCCAGCGGGTCGACGGGGTCGCCAAGGCATCGAAGCCGCTGGTGCATCAGGGCACGCTGATTTCCGATATCTCGGTTCGCTTCGAAGGCGGTCGCATCGTCGAGGCCACGGCGAGCGAGGGCGAGGCGGTGTTCCGCAAGCTGATCGAAACCGACGAGGGCGCGGCGCGTCTGGGAGAGGTGGCGCTGGTGCCCCATTCCTCGCCCATTTCGCAATCGGGCCTGCTGTTCTTCAATACGCTCTATGATGAAAACGCCGCCTGCCATATCGCGCAGGGGCAGTGCTATTCCGATTGCTTCAAGGACGAGATCGCCAGCAACCCCGAGGCGGTGACCGCCGGGGGCGGCAACACCAGCCTCATCCACGTCGACTGGATGATCGGCGGGCCCGAGACCGACATCGACGGGATCAAGCCCGATGGCACCCGCGTGCCGGTGTTCCGCAAGGGCGAATGGGCGCAGTAGGGGCTTTGACTGGACTTTCGGGCCTGTGCTGCTAGAGCGGGGCAAGCCCGAAAGGAAAGATCAATGACAACTTGCCTCCTGTGCGGCGCCGACGGCGCCATTGCCCATGATATCGCCGCGACGGATCTGTCCGCGCCCCTTTGCGCCACCTGTCTTGCCGGGGTGGAAGATGGGCCGCAGGACGCGCCCCATTGGCAGTGCCTGAACGAGGCGATCTGGTCCACCGAACCGGCGGCGCAGGTTCTGGCGTTTCGGCTGCTGAAATCCCTGCCCGAGGCACCCTGGGCCCGCGATCTTCTGGACATCGCCTATCTGGAGCCCGAGGTGATGGCACTGGCCGAGGCTGGCATATCCGGGGTGCCCGACATCATTCACCGCGACAGCAACGGCGCGGTCCTTGCGCAGGGGGATACGGTCGTCCTGATCAAGGACCTGCCGGTCAAGGGCGCGGGCTTCACGGCCAAGCGTGGCACGGCAGTGCGAGGCATTTCGCTGGTGCCGGACAACGCGGGCCATATCGAAGGCCGGGTCGAAGGCCAGCGGATCGTCATCCTGACCCAATTCGTGAAGAAAAGCTGATCGTCTACCCGCGCAGGTGCCGGGCATAGCCCAAGGCGAACAGGGCTTCGGGGATCACGGCGACAAAGATCCCCATCCCGACCCGCCCGGCGGCAAATTCGGCCAGCCCAAGCCCGACGAGCCCGGCCATCATTGCGAAGACAGACAAGGCAACGCCACGCCGCATCGGTCCTTCGGGCAGGTCGCGGGTTGCATAGACCATGCCACCAAGTCCCACGAACAGGACGGCCGCCCGTCGCGCCATGACCGCCGCCTCTGTCACCGGGTCCAGCCCGAAGGTGGCGGCGAAGAAACCGGGGGCCACCATCAGGCCAACCGCAAGCGCCGCGCAAAGGGCGGTGGTGGCAATGGCAAGCGCACGAAAACTCATCAGGGGTTCCAAATGAAAAGGGCCGCGAAACGCGGCCCCTTCCATATCAGACTTTCAGGTTCGGGATGATCTGCTTTTTCCGGCTCATGATGCCGGGCAGGACCACCGTGTCGCCGCTGACCGTCGCGCCAAAGCTTTTCTCGGCCACGGTTTTCACAAGGTCGTTCGGAACCAGCAGGGTGGCTTCCTCGTTCAGGATGTCGACCACGAACAGAAGCACCTGATCGGCACCGTCTTCAGCGGCCACATCGACCATCGACGCCATCAGGCTGTCCTTGCGGTCCAGCACAATCTTCGGCGCGGTGGTTTCCAGAACCGAGACCCGGAACTGCTTGCCACCGACTTCGTATTCCTTGGAATCCATCCGCAGCAGTTCAGCATCCGAGAAGGCCGAGACATCGGATTTCGCGGCGAACATTTCGGCGGCGTAGTCAGGGATCGAGATGCCCAGATCGGCAGCCAGCGCCTCAGCCAGCGCCTTGTCGGTCGGCGTGGTGGTGGGCGAACGGAATTCCAGCGTGTCGGACAGGATGCAGGACAGCATCAGCCCCTTGATCGCCTCGGGCATGGCGTCGGCATCGTCGCCCATCAGGTCGTGCATGACGGTCACGGTGCAGGCCAGCGGGCGGATGGTGATGTCGATCGGCCCTTTGGTTTCCAAACCGCCAACCAGCTTGTGGTGGTCGATGATCGCCTGAACGTCGGCGTTGTTGATGTTGGTGGGCAGCTCGGCGGGGTTGTTGGTGTCCACGATCACGCAGGCCTGATCGTCGGCCACATCCGCGATGATCTCGGGCAGGTCAAAGCCCCAGCGCTGCGCGACAAAGGCCGCTTCGGTGTTGGGCTGGCCCAGAAGCCGGGCTTCGGCCGGCTGGCCCTTGTGCGACAGGTACCAGGCCCAGATCAGCGGGGCGCCGGTGGAATCGGTGTCGGGGGCCTTGTGCCCGAAAACGAGGGTGGTCATGGGTTATCGTCCTGACGTTCAGATGTGTTTCGCGCGCCTTATAGGCAGGGGCAGGGGGCTTGTCACGGGGGACGGTTCGCCGCATGGATCAGCCCCGCCATGCGGGCAGGTCATGGGTCTTGCGTCCGGCCTGTCTTTGGCGTCGGATGCGCCCATGAAGGAACGCGATCTATACCCGCCGTTGAAAGCCCATCTTGAGGCGCAGGGCTATACCGTCAAGGGCGAGGTCGGCGCGGCCGATGTGGTGGCGCGACGCGGGGCGGAAGAGCCGCTAATTGTCGAATTGAAACTGGGGTTTTCCTTGGCGCTGTTTCATCAGGCCATTGCCCGGCAGGCGGTCAGCGACCAAGTCTATATCTGTGTGCCGACCCCGAAAAAGGCCGCCCGAGACAACGTGAAACTGGCCCGGATGCTGGGGCTGGGGGTGATCTTTGTCCGGCCCCGCGACGGGTTCGTCGAGGTGCAATGCGACCCCGGCCCCTTTCGCCCCCGAAAGTCAGCAAAGAAATCGGCCCGGCTTTTGCGCGAATTCGACCGGCTGCGCGGTGACCCGAACGATGGCGGCGCAACCCGGCACGGGATCGTCACCGGCTATCGGCAGGATGCGCTGGCCTGCGTCCGGTTCCTTGCTGTGCACGGGCCGTCGCGTGGGGCCAAGGTGGCGGATTGGGCTGAGGTGCCGCAGGCGACCCGGATCATGGCCGACAACCATTATGGCTGGTTCGAACGGGTCGCGCGGGGTGTCTACGGGCTAACCATGGAAGGTCAGCGCGGGCTGGCCGACTGGGGCGAGGGGCCGGACTAGCGCACTTACCTTCGCCGGTGCGCGAAGCGAACCGGCATGCGCCCGCCCGCCCCACGGCGGGCGCATTCTGCGCCCACCCGGTCGGTCACATGCCTCTGCTGAGCTACACCGTCTGTTTCAGCGCCTTGGCATCCAGCGCCGCGTTGAAGGCGGCGGGGGACATCCCTTCGGACAGGGCGCGGCGGAACAGGGCGGCCTGCGATTCCGGGGCCAGCCCGCCCACCGGCGGATCGCGGTCAAGATTGGTCGGGAAGGGATAGCCCTCTGCCGTGGCGGAAATGGCGGCGTCGATCTCCTCTGCCGAGATGCCCGAAATCCCCTTGTGCAGCACCGGATACAGCAGGCGGCACATCCGGTCGCGGTTGATCGCCTCAAGCGACCGGCCAAAGGCCGAGGACACCTGCACAAGGTTCACGAACCTTTCCTGATCCGCGGTCCGGTTGGCCCCGGCGGCATGGA
This sequence comes from Loktanella sp. IMCC34160, assembly GCF_004145845.1. Taxonomy (GTDB): domain Bacteria; phylum Pseudomonadota; class Alphaproteobacteria; order Rhodobacterales; family Rhodobacteraceae; genus SELP01. The sequence continues at coordinate 323,479 of NZ_SELP01000002.1, forward strand.
ATAGTGCGGGGTTGAAGAAGATCGCGTCGCCCTTTTCCAGCGGCAGTTGCACGAAGTTCTCTTCGAAATAGTCGCGGAAGGCGGGCAGGCGGTAGGCGGCGTATCCGGCGCGGTAGGCCTGGCTGAATGGCAAGAGCTTGGTCGGGCCGCTTTCCACCGGCATGTCGCAATGGGCGATGCCGCCCTGAAGGGTCATCACCGGCGACAGGTCGTGTACATGGGCCGGGTAGCGGGCCGAGATATCCGCCGTCTGGAACCCAAGGTGATAGTCCCGGTGCGCCTGCTGCGCCGCGCCGCCCGGATGCACAAGGTTCACCTGCGCGGTCATCTGGTAGTTCGGACCCAGCCACGCCTCGCAGGCGGCGTCGATGTTCACGTTGCCGAAGTAGCGGGCAAAAATCTCGGGGTCGGCCTCGCACAGTTTTTGCAGGCTGTTCCAGACCCGGTCGTTCGACCCGGCGGCGGCAAAATGGTCGGCGGCGGTATGGCCGTCCTTTTCGTCGGCGATGATCTGCATGTAGATTTCGGTCGCCCGGTCGATGGGCGCGGTATCGGCATAGGCGCCCTTGATGACGAAAACCCCCGCCGACCAGCGCAGAAGATGCGCCCATTCCGCCAGAAGGTGGGGCCGGGCCGCCGTGTCGGACAGGGCGGGGCGCAGGGCGCGGGCCTCGTAGATTGCGACGTTCTGGTCCACCGCTGCCGCATGGGGCACATCGCTGATGGACAGGGTCTGTTCACACAGGGCCTTCAGGTCGTTCAGGTCGCAGTCTTCGGCCCGGAAGAAGGCGGGCGCGGTCTGGCTCAGGTCTTTCATCTTCGGTCCTCCCGTTCGCATGTCCGGGTCAGGCTATCCCCGGCGCGGGATTGCCGTCAGCGCCGAAATCCATCAATAATCCATCAATGACCCATCGCTTTCCAATCAAGGAGATCGCCGCGCAGGCGGGCCTGTCTACTGCGACCGTGGACCGGGTGATCAATGGCCGCCCCCACGTCAGCCCGCAAACGCGGGCGCGCGTGGCCGCAGCCCTGCGCGAGCTGGAGGGTCAAGAGGCGCAACTGTCCGCGCGGGGACGTCGGCTGTTCGTCGATCTGGTGGTCGAGGCGCCGCGCCGGTTTTCGGCCGAGATCCGCGCCGCGACCGAGGCTGTTCTGCCCCGTCTGGGCGGGGCGGTCCTGCGGCCCCGGTTCGATTTTCACGAACGGATGGAGGCGGCGCAGACCGTGGCGATCCTTGACCGGATCGCTGGGCGGGGCAGTCAGGGCGTGGTTCTCAAGGCGCGGGATACCGGGCCGATCCGCGCCGCCATCGGCCGGCTGGCCGCGCGAGGCATCCCTGTGGTCACGCTTCTGACCGATGTGGAAGCGCCCGGTCGTCTGGCCTATGCCGGGCTGGACAATGCCGCGGCCGGGCGCACGGCGGCCTTTCTGATGGCGCAGATGCTGGGCGGGCAGCCCGGCGTGGTTCTGACCACCATGTCCGACAGCGCCTTCGCGGGCGAGGAGGCCCGGTTTGCCGGTTTCGCCGCCGACCTTGCCCGTCTGGCCCCGGGCCTTGTGATCCGCGACGCCAGCGGCGGCGGCGGGCTGTCCGACGGAACGGCAGAGAAAGTCGGGCAGGCGCTGGCCGATTTGCCCGACATTCGCGGGGTCTATTCCATGGGGGGCGGCAACCGCACCATCCTTGCCCAGCTGGACAAGGCCGGGATCGCGCCGCAGGTCTATATCGCCCATGATCTGGACCGGGAGAACCGCGCGCTTTTGCGGCAGGGGCGGCTGACCGTCGTTCTGGAACACGACCTGCGGGCAGACATGGAAACCGCGTTCCGGCATTTGCTGGCCGCGCATCGGATCGGGCCGGGGCCGGACCGGCCGGGCCCATCGGACATCCGGGTGATCACCCCCGCGAACCTGCCCGGCGTCTGACATGAAAAGACCGCCCGCGTCTGCGACGGGGCGGTCCTTCTCTCGGATGGGATCGGGCGCTACTTCAGCGGGCCGATCATCATGACCATCTGGCGGCCTTCCATCTTCGGCATGTTCTCGATCTTGCCGTGTTCTTTCACGTCCTCGGCAATCCGGTGCAACAGCTCGCGGCCAAGATCCTGGTGGGCCATCTCGCGGCCACGGAACCGCAGGGTCACCTTCACCTTGTCGCCGTTCTCAAGGAACTTGTACACATTGCGCATCTTCACTTCGTAATCATGGGTGTCGGTCCCGGGGCGGAACTTCACTTCCTTGATCTCGATGATCTTCTGCTTCTTGCGGGCCTCGGCCTCTTTCTTCTGGGTCTCGTACTTGAACTTGCCGTAATCCATGATCTTGCAGACCGGCGGATTGGCATTGGGCGAGATCTCCACGAGGTCAAGGCCGGCCTCTTCAGCCAGGTCCATTGCCTTCGCGGGATGAACGACGCCAAGGTTTTCACCTTCGGCACCGATGAGGCGGATTTCAGGGGCCCGAATGCGATCGTTGACGCGGGGGCCGGTGTCACGCACCGGGGGTGCGTTATGAGGTCTGCGAGCTATGGTTTTTACCTTTCGAACATTGAAGAATTCGGCCTGCAAACTAGACCTCGGGCCGCGGGACCGCAACCCGCAAAAAACGGCCGCTCAGCCAATAATTGCGGGGGGAGAATGGTGTTTTCGTTCCCGCTTCCGTATCTTTGCTGCATCTGACATAGAGTAGGTCGAATCTCCCTTGGGGGGAATTCCGTTTTGAAAGGGATCGTGAGATGAGAGCGACAATCATTATTGTCATCGCCGCCGTGCTTGGATTTTTCGGCTACCAGTATGCTGCAAACGGCCGTGGGCCGGTGGAGGCCGTCAAGGCGCTGACCGGTCAGACCGAGGAAGCCGCCGCGACCGCCGAGGAAATGGCGACCGAAGCCGCTGACGAAGCTGCCGAAGCCGCAGAGGAAGCGACCGAAGAAGCTGCCGAAGTGGCCGACCAGGTGACCGAGGCGGTTGAAGAAGCCGTCGAGGAAGCAACCACCGCCGTCGAAGAGGCCGTAGAAGACGCCACCGATGCGGTGACCGAGGCTGTTGAAGGCGTTGTCGACGACATCACCGGCGCCGCCGACGAGGCGACCGATGCCGCCGCAGAGGCCGTTGAAGAGGCTGCAGATGCAGCCGAAGGTGCTGCCGAGTCCGCCGAACGCGTCGCCGATGACGCCGCCGCCGCGACGGAAGACGCTGCCGATGCCGCCGCCGACATGGCCGATGACGCCGCGGCCGCGACCGAAGAAGTTGTGGACGATGCCGCCGCTGCCACCGAGGAAGCTGCTGACGCCGCTGCCGACATGGCTGATGACGCCGCTGCCGCGACCGAAGAAGCCGTGGACGATGCTGCCGCCGCCGCCGAGGAAGCTGCTGACGCTGCCACCGACATGGCCGACGATGCCGCCGCTGCGACCGAGGATGCCGCGACCGACATGACCGACACTGCCGCCGATGGCACGGATCTGTCGTCGCTGCTGACCGCCGACGGCTTCGATGCCGCCAAGATCGTGGAAGCGATCGAAGCCTCTGACCTTGGCGCGCTGCAGAAAACCGCGCTGACCACTGCCGTGAACCAAGCCGCCGACAACCCGGATCTGGTCGAAGGCGTGATCACTCAGGTGAAAGAAGCGCTGGGGATGTAATCCCCGCCTTATCCAAGAACGAAGGGCCGCCCAATTGGGCGGCCCTTTTCATGTCCGGCAGTCGGTGACGTCAGTCAAGGAACGCCTTTTCCACCACGTAATGCTGCGGCTTGGAGTTTGCCCCTTCGACAAGCCCGTAGCCTTCCAGCATCTCTTTGAGTTCGAGGTTGAAGGCAAGGTTGCCGCAGATCATGGCACGGTCGGTTTCCGGCGACAGGGGCGGCACGCCAAGGTCTTCAAAGGCCTCGCCCGAGCGCATCAGGTCGGTGATCCGGCCCATCTTGGGGCTTTGTTCGCGGGTGGTGGTGGGGTAGTATTTGATCTTCTTCCAGAACCCTTCGCCGATCACCTCGTTCAACAGCTCGTCTTCTTTCAGGCTGTCGATGATATTGCGGCCATAGGTCAGTTCGCCCACCTCGCGGCAGGTGTGAGTGATGATCACCTCGTCGTAATCCTCGTAGGTCTGCGGCTCCCGCAGGAGCGAGGCAAAGGGCGCAAAGCCGGTGCCGGTGGCAAAGAACCAGATCCGCTTGCCCGGCAGAAGTGCGTCATGCACCAGCGTGCCCACGGGTTTCGGGCGCAGGATCACCTGATCGCCGGGCTGGATGTGTTGCAGCTTCGACGTCAGCGGCCCGTCTTGAACCTTGATGGAATAGAACTCCAGCTCTTCGTCCCATGCGGGCGAGGCAATGGAATAGGCCCGCAGAAGCGGTTTGCCGTTGTCGCCCATCAGACCGATCATCACGAATTCGCCCGAGCGGAACCGCAGGGATTGCGGGCGTGTGACCCGGAAGGAAAACAGGCGGTCGGTATAGTGCTGCACCTCGGTCACGGTCTGCGCGTCGGGCAGGGTGGGGGTGGCTTTCACGGCGGTGGTTTCGGTCACGGGCATCAACTCTGTCATATTTCGCTCGCGGCATGTATTGATGCCACGTCCCCTTCTAGTCTTTGATCTGGGTCAGTTAAAGGGACTTACCCGCGCAGGCGGCGCTGGTAGTCATGGGATTGCCAGTTGGCGCGGACCAGCCATTGGTCCTCGGGCTGGCGGGCGGCCAACTCGGCGCTGATCTCGACCTCGTCAAACCCGACGCGGCGGGCCATCGCATATTGGTCGGCGATCACATGGCCACGGGCGCGCAGCCGCCCGGTATAGCCACGGGCGCGCAAGAGCCGGGCAAGGGTGAAGCCCCGCCCGTCGGAAAAGGCCGGAAAGGCGATCCGGATCAGGCCGATCCGCGCACCGGACAAGTCCAGCCTCGCAAGGTCGGCATCCGGGGCAAGGTCCAGCCCGATGGCGCCGCCGTCATTGGCGGGCAGGGCATCGGGCGTCACGATATCGCCGGTCCAGTCATCAGGGCCAAAGCCCGCGTCGGTTACGATCACGTTCATTGTCTTGTCCTCTCAGGCGGCGTCGGTGGTGACCGGGCCGCGCACGATCTTGCCATCCACGAAATGGATGCCGCATTCGGTCTTGTCGCTGCCGCGCCAGCGGCCCGCGCGCGGGTCTTCCCCGTCGTTCACGCGGGTGGTGCAGGGGGCGCAGCCGATGGATGGGTAGCCTTTGGACACCAGAGGGTGACGGGGCAGGCGGTTTTCGGCGATGTAATCCTTCACATCCTCGGTGCCCCAATGGGCCAGCGGGTTGATCTTGATCCGCCCGGTGCCGTCCTCGGCCTCGAAGAATTGCAGGGCCTCGCGCTTGCCGCCCTGATACCGTTTGCGCCCCGTGATCCAAGCGTCGAACCCGGACAGGGCCTGTTGCAGCGGCACCGTCTTGCGCAGAGAGCAGCAGGCATCGGGGTCGTGCAGGTGCAACAGCCCCTCGTTGTCGTCCCTGAACACAGCTTCGCGCGTCGGGCGGATGATCCGCACGTCTTCCAGCCGCAACCGTTCCGCCAGTTCCTGCTGATAGACCAGCGTCTCGGCGAACAGCATTTCGGTGTCGATGAACAGGACCGGGGTTTTCCGGTCGATCACCGACACAAGATGCAGCAGAACAACCGATTCCGCCCCGAACGAAGACACCAGGGCGATCTTGCCGATCTCGGCGTCGCCCAAGGCGCGTTCCAGCACGGCGGTGGCGCCATGGTGGCGGTAGCGGTCATTCAGCCCGGCAACTTTATTGGTCAGGTCAAGCGGCATCGGCCTTTTCCTCCGCTTCATAGAGCGCGGATTTGAACGGAGTCATGCCCACCCGGCGGAAGGCCTGAAGAAAGGTCTCTTCGGGGCTTTCGCGCAGGGAAACATAGGCGCGGACGATCCGTTCGATCGCGGGGACGATTTCATCGGCGGAAAAACCGGGGCCGGTCTTTGTGCCGATGGCGGCGTCTTCGGTGCCGTCACCGCCAAGGGTGATCTGGTAGTTTTCCACCCCGGCGCGATCCAGCCCCAGAATGCCGATATGGCCGACATGGTGATGACCGCAGGCGTTGATGCAGCCCGAAATCTTGATCTTCAGCGGGCCGACCTCGTGCTCCAGCTTCAGTTCGTCAAAGCGGGTCGCGATCTCTTGCGCGATCGGGATCGACCGGGCGGTGGCAAGGGCGCAGTAGTCCATGCCGGGGCAGGCGATGATGTCCGAGGCCAGCCCGATATTCGCGGTTGCCAGCCCTGCGTCGCGCAGGCGGGCGTAGACCTCGGGCAGGTCGGATTTATGGACATGCGGCAGGATCACGTTCTGTTCGTGGCTGATCCGCAATTCGCCGTGGCCAAAGACCTCGGCCAGATCAGCAAGCGCGCGCATCTGGTCTGATGTGGCGTCGCCCGGCGTCTGCCCATGCGCCTTGATCGAGACCGAGACGATGGCATAGCCCTCCGCCTTGTGCTGGGCCAGGTTGGTATCGGTCCAGCTGCGGAAGGCCGGGTTCGCGGCGCGGGCGGCCTCGTATCCACCCGTCGGCTTGGTCACGAAGGCGGGCGGCTGGAAGTGTTGTTCAATCTCGGCCAGAAGGTCCTGATCGACGCCGGTGAAGGCGGGACGCAGTTCCGCGAACCGGTCCTCGACCAACCGGGAAATCTCTTCGATTCCATGCTCGTGCACGGTGATCTTGACGCGGGCCTTGTATTTGTTGTCGCGTCGGCCCAGCAGGTTCCAGACCGAGACGACCGCCTCGACATAGGGCAACAAATCAGCCTGCGGCAGGAAGTCCCGGATCACCTTGCCGATCATCGGGGTGCGGCCAAGCCCGCCGCCGACGATCACCTCGAACCCCGGCTCGCCCGCGTCGTTCAGGACCATGCGCAGCCCGATGTCATGGGCGCGGGTCACGGCGCGGTCGTTGGGGCTGCCGGTGATTGCGATCTTGAATTTGCGCGGCAGGAACTGAAACTCCGGGTGGTCGGTAGACCATTGGCGCAGCAGTTCCGCCACGGGGCGCGGATCGGCGATTTCATCGGCAGCTGCGCCCGCGAAATGATCGGCGGTCACGTTGCGGATGGTATTGCCGCTGGTCTGGATCGCGTGCATCCCCACATCGGCCAGCGCGTCAAGGATATCCGGTACATCAGCCAGTTTGGGCCAGTTGTACTGGATGTTCTGACGCGTGGTGAAATGGCCATAGCCCTTGTCCCAACGGTCGGCGATATAGGCTAGCTGGCGCATCTGGGCGGGGTTCAGGGTGCCATAGGGCACGGCCACCCGCAGCATATAGGCGTGCAGTTGCAGATACAGCCCGTTCATCAGGCGCAGCGGGCGAAACTCGTCCTCGGTCAGCGATCCGTCGATCCGGCGGTTCACCTGGGCCCGGAACTGGGCCACGCGTTCGTGGACGAATGCGGCGTCAAAGTCGTTGTAGTGATACATCTTACACCTCTGCCTGCTTGCCGTGGGCATAGTTCGACGGGCCGCGGGTGCGGAATGCCTCGCGGAAGTGGATGGGTTCGGGGCCGGTCTGGCCGGGCTTGGCATCGGCAAGGTAGGGGCCGACGACGTGGTCGGGTTGGGACAGGGCGAACAACAGCCGGATATCGGCGTGGGCCTCGTCCTCGATCAGTTCTGCCTCTGCCATGTCGCGGGTCCAGCGGTCGTCCTCGGTCAGCCAGATGGCATCGCCGTCCAGAAGGGCGTTGGCAGTAACAACCTTGGGGGTGAAGGGGCGGCTCATTGGGTGGCCTCTTTCAGCTCGGGTGTGGTCAGGGCGGCCAAGGCGGCGCGGGGCGCAAGGCCAAGGAAGGTCAGGGCAGGGCCGGACAGATTGGCGCGGGTCAGGTCCGGTTCCAGGTTGGACAGCGTGGTGGACAGAACCCGGCTGTCGGGGCGGCTGGCGTTTTCAATCACGGTGACCGGGGTTGCCGGGTTCGCGCCATGCATCAGCAGGCGGCCCTGAATGAAACGGGCGGATTTCTTGCCCATGTAGATCGCAGCGACCTCTCCGGGCCGGGCCAGCGCGCGCCAGTCGTGGTCGCAGAACCCCTTGGTGTCATGGCCGGTCAGAAAGCGGACCGATGAATTGCGGTGCCGCTTGGTCAGGCTCTGGCCGATCTGGGCCACGGCGGCGGAGGCGGCGGTGATCCCCGGCACGATGTGCCAGTCGATCCCGGCGGCGTCCAGCGCGTCGATCTCTTCGTCCAGACGGCCAAAGACGGTCGGATCCCCGGCCTTGAGCCGCACAACCTGTGCGCCCCCGGCGGCGTGTTCCACGATCAGCGCATTAATGTCCGACTGGCTGGTGGAGGTGCCAAAACCCTCTTTGCCGACGTCGATCATCAGCGCCTCGCGCCGGGCAAGTTCAAGGATCTCGGGCGAGACAAGCCGGTCGTAGATGACCACATCCGCGGTATCCAGCGCCTTGCGGGCCTTGAGGGTCAGCAGGTCCGGGTCACCGGGGCCCGCGCCGACAAGGGCGACGTGGCCGTCGCGGCGGGCCTGCATGACATGGGTGTCCAGCAGGTCGGACAGGGCTCGGTCCACCGCCGGTTCGCCGCCCTGATCCAAGGCGCGGGGGCCATCGCGGAAGTAATAGTCGGCCCAGAAGTCGCGCCGCTTGCGCCCCATCGGCAGCACATCGGCGGCATGGCGGAAGGCCTTGCCGATCCGCGCCAGCAGCCCCAGCGTCGCAGGCAGTCGTTCTTCCAGATCGGCCTTGATCGCGCGGGCCAGCACGGGGGCTGCGCCTTCGGTGCCGATGGCGACGGTGACGGGGTCCCGGTCGACGATGGCGGGGGTGATGAAGTCGGACCCATGCAGGTTATCGACAATGTTCACCAGCGCGCCCTCGGCCCGGGCAATCCCGGCCACGCGGGCGTCTTCCACTTCGTCCTCGGCTGCGCCATAGACAAGCGCGGCACCGCGAGCGTCCCCCGTGGTCAGGGCGCGGGGGATCAATGCAATCTTGCCGTCATACGCAAGGCGCAGAAGATCGGGGTGGGGCGCATCGGCATAAACCTCGACCTTCGCCTCTGTCTTGGTCAGAAGGCGCAGCTTGGCCAGCGCGGCCTCGCCACCGCCGGCAAGGACGATCCGGGCGTTCTTGACGTCCAGGAAAATCGGGAAGTGCTGCATCGGGTCATGTCCTATGGTCGAAATCTGACCCCAATATAGGAAATTGTCCCTGTATTTGGCTATTGCACCGCAGAAATAAGGACGTATGTTCACATCCATCGCCCGGCGATAGCTTCTGTTCCAAACTGCGGAGAAAACCGGAATGGCGTTTCGAATTGACGATATGGATCGGAAAATCCTTGGCGAATTGCAGCGTGACGCCGGGCAGTCGCTGGATGAAATCGCCAAGAATGTCGGGTCGTCCAAGACCCCGGTCTGGAACCGGATTCGCAAGATGAAAGAGGCCGGGATCATCGGTCAGCAGACCGTCTTGCTGGATGCCGAGGCGCTGGGGTTCGAGGCGACATTCTTTGTCCTGATCCGCACGTCCGAGCACGAGGCGGATTGGCAGAACAAGTTTCTTTCCGCCCTGCGCGACCGGCCCGAGGTGCAGGAGGCACACCGGCTGGCGGGCGATATCGACTATATCCTCAAGGTGCGGGTCAAGAACGCGCGGGCCTATGACGTCTTCTATCAGGCGCTGATTTCCGAGGTGAAGATCCACAACGTCACCGCCCTTCTGTCGATGGAAGAACTGAAATCGACGGTTTCCCTGCCGCTCTGATCCGCTTGGCTCTGGTCAAGGCCCGTGCCGGTTTCTAGGGTTGGCCCATGTTCGCGCCCCGTCTGCGCCGCCTTGCGGTGATCCTGTCCTTTCTTGCCGCCGTGGCCGCCGTTGCGGGCGGGGTCTGGGCCTATGGCTATGCCGGGGCGCTGCGGCAGCTGCAAAGCCGGGGCCAGTCGGACCTTGCCCTTGCCGGTGATCGGCTGACCGGCGAATTGCAGCAATTCCGGTCACTTGCGGTGTTGATGGCCGATCACCCCACAGTGACGGGGCTGCTGGCGGGGACGGTTGATCCGGCCACCTCCCGCGCCCTGCTGCTGGAGGTCGCGGACAAGACCGGATCGCTGGATGTGATCGTCGTGGACCAAACAGGCCGCGAACGCGCCGCGGCCAGTGGCACACCGCCCGATCCCCACGCTGGGCGGCCCTATTACGAACGGGCGATGGATGGGGCGCTTGGCGTCTATCATCAGTTGTCGGACCGCTACGGTCGGCGCACGTTCCTCTTCGCCGCGCCCGTGTTTTCCGAAGACGGCCCACCATCCGGGGCGGTTCTGGTGTTGGCCGATGTCGAGGAAGTCGAGGCCGTTTGGCGCGGCGACCGCCCCACGGTGTTCTTCACCGACGAACTGGGTGTCATCTTTGTGTCGAACCGATCTGAATTGGTGTTTCGGTCCCGCACCGGGGACATGCGCGCGGCAGGGCAAAGCGCGGAATACCCCACCGGGCGGATCATGCCCTTTGTCCATTACGAGGCCCGCCTGTGGCAGGGGATGGACCTGTGGCGGGTCGATGCGGGCCGCTATGTGCCGGAACGGGCGTTGCATCTTGAACTGGACCTGCCGGTGATCGGCCTTGTGGGAGAGGCGCTTTTGGACGTGGCCCCGGCGCGGCAACTGGCTCTGTTGCAGGCAACGGTCACGGCGGCGCTGTGTCTTGCCTTTGGGGCGCTGCTGTTTCTGGCTACCGAACGCCGCCGCACCCTGGCGGAAGCGAACCAGAGGCTTGAGGCGCGGGTGGCGCAGCGGACGGCCGAACTGTCCGACCTCAACGCCGACCTGCTTCGCGAGGTGGCGGAACGGACCGCCGCCGAAGCGCGGTTGAAGAAGGCGCAGGCGGACCTTGTACAAGCGGGCAAGCTGTCGGCGCTGGGGCAGATGTCGGCGGGCATCAGCCATGAATTGAACCAGCCCCTGATGGCGATCCGGTCCTTTGCCGAAAACGCCGAAGTCTTTCTGGCCAAGGGAAAACAGGATGTGGCCGCCCAGAACCTGACCCGCATTTCCGACCTGGCCCGTCGGATGGGTCGGATCATCCGCAACCTGCGCGCCTTCGCCCGACAGGAAAGCGAAGCCCTGTCGGACGTGGATATCACCGCCGTCGTCGATGTTGTCCTTGAGATGGCAAGCGCAAGGCTGACCCAATCGACCGTCACCGTGATCTGGGACCGCCCGTCCGGCCCGGTCATGGTCCGAGGTGGAGAGGTGCGCCTGCAACAGGTGATCCTGAACCTTGTCACCAATGCGGTCGACGCGATGGAAGAGACGGGCGAGAAGCGGCTGGAGATTGGGGTGTCCTCCGAGGGGGCGAAGGTGTTCGTGACCGTGCGGGACACCGGCCCCGGCATTGACGAGCCGGAAAAGATATTTGATCCCTTCTATTCGACAAAGACCGTGGGCAGCGGCGACGGCATGGGGCTTGGCCTGTCGATTTCCTACGGGTTGGTGCAAAGTTTCGGGGGCAATATCCGGGGCCGCAATCACCCGGACGGCGGCGCGGTCTTTACCGTGGAACTGGCCGGGGTGGCCGGGAAGGGGGGCGCATGACGCGCAAGGTTCTTCTGGTGGACGATGACCGCGAGGTGCGCGAGGCGCTTGGCCAGACGCTGGAACTGGCCGATCTGGACCCGATCCTTGCCGGCAGCTTTGTCGAGGCGAAGGACCGGATCGAACCGGGGTTTGACGGGGTGATCGTCACCGATATCCGGATGCCGGGCCGCGACGGGTTTCACCTTCTGGATCACGCGCGCAAGCAAGACCCGGACCTGCCGGTGATCCTGTTGACGGGTGAAGGCGACATTCCCATGGCGGTTCGCGCGATGGACGCGGGCGCCCATTCGTTTCTGGAAAAACCCTGCGCCCCGTCCGACCTGATCGCGGTCGTCGAAAAGGCGCTGGACCAGCGGCGCGCGGTTCTGGAGGACCGGCGCCACAAGCTGGAAATGGAAAGCGGCGATGCGGCGGCGCGGATGCTGTTCGGTACGTCGGACCTTGCCCGCGACCTGCGCGGCCGCGTCCGCACCGTGGCCCGCGCCAGCGCCGAGGTTCTGGTCACCGGAGAGCCGGGCAGCGGCACCCCCAAGGTGGCCGAGGTGATCCACCTTCTGTCCGCCGCCGCCCGCCATCCCTTTGTCAAACGGGCCGGGGCCGGGCTGAGTGTCGAAGGTCTGGCGCAGGCGATCGACGCCGCGCAGGCCGGATCGCTGTATATCGACGAGGTGGGGGCGATGCCGTTGGGGGTTCAATTCGACCTGCTGGACCGGCTGGAAAACGGGGTGCAATGCCGTGTCATCGCGGGCACCACCGGCGATCTGGCCCGTGATGTCGGGGCAGGGCGGTTCAACGCCGACCTCTATTACCGGCTGGACCTGATGCGGGTCCGCATTCCGGCGATCCGGGAACGGACCGAAGATATTCCCGTGCTGTTCCGCCATTATGTCGCCCAGGCCTGCGAACAGGCGAACCTGCCGGTTCCGGCGATCCAGCCGGATGTTCTGGCCCGTCTGATGGCGCAGGACTGGCCGGGCAACGCGCGGGCCCTGATGAACGCCGCGATGCGCTTTGCCTTGGGGCTGGGCGAGGTTGAAGAAGCCGAAGGGTTGGGTCTGGCCGAACAAATGGCGCGGGTCGAAAAATCGCTGCTGATCGCCGCCCTGCGTCGGGTGCAGGGCAACGCAACCGAAGCGGCGCGCGCCCTGAAACTGCCGCGCAAGACCTTCTATGACAAGCTTACCCGGCACGAAATCCGGGCCGAGGACTACAGGGTTTAGCACCCCCACGGTTCCGCCAGAGCATCCCGGCGCGGGGACCATAGCGGCGAGTCGATGGGCCGGTGTGTGCGGAAATCCGCACGGTTACCGGTAACCTATGTGCGGTTTTCCGCCCTTGGGTGCCAGGCGGCAGCGGTCGTCGCCCCAGCTTTGCCTCATAACTATATGCGATGGAACGAAAAATCCGGTAGCTGCGAAGAATTTCATCATTTCTTGCACCGGTCGGGGCAGGTCGGGGCACACTCTTGGCGCGCCCCGTAGTTTGCGGGGGTCACATATGTCTCATGGGAGGAGACCACATGAAATTCGCAAAACTCGCCACCTCTGTCGCTGCCATCGCCCTGACCGCCGGTCTGGCACAGGCCGACCCGATGGGCTGTGACGATGGCGAAATCGTCGCCAAGTTCAGCCACGTCACCAACACCGACCGTCACCCCAAGGGTATTGCCGCGACGCTTCTGATGGAGCGGGTCAACGCCGAGATGGACGGCGTGATGTGCATGGAAGTTTTCCCGAACTCCACGCTGTACAACGATGACCAGGTGCTTGAAGCCATGCTTCAGGGCGATGTGCAGCTTGCCGCGCCGTCGCTGTCGAAATTCGAACAGTTCACCAAGCAGTTCCGCATCTTCGACCTTCCCTTCATGTTCACCAACATCGATGCGGTCGACGCCTTCCAGACCTCGGAAACCGGTCAGGCAATGAAGGACAGCATGCAGCGCCGCGGTCTTCAGGGCCTAGAGTTCTGGCACAACGGGATGAAGCAATTCTCGGCCAACGTGCCGCTGATCTCGCCGTCGGACGCGTCTGGGCTGAAGTTCCGGGTGCAAACCTCGGACGTGCTGGTTGCCCAGATGGAAGCCCTTGGCGCGAGCCCGCAGCCGATGGCCTTCTCGGAAGTTTACGGTGCCCTGCAAACCGGCGTTGTGGACGGACAGGAAAACACCTGGTCGAACATCTATGGCCAGAAGTTCTTTGAGGTGCAGGACGGGATCACCGAAACCAACCACGGCGTGATCGACTATCTGGTCGTGGCCTCGGTTGACTGGCTGGACAGCCTTGAACCGGCGACCCGCGACCAGTTCCTGACCATCCTCAACGAGGTCACCCTTGAGCGCAACGCCGCCGTGGGCGCGGTGGATGCCGCCGCCCGTCAGTCGGTTCTGGATGCCGGTGGCGTGATCCGCGAACTGAGCGCCGAACAGCGTCAGGAATGGGTCGATGCGATGAAGCCGGTCTGGGAACAGTTCCTCGAGGACGTCGGCCAGGAAAACATCGACGCCGCCCAGGCGATCAACGCCTCTCTCTAAGGGCTGAAAACCCGGCCCGGCGCGCCCGAACGGGACAGCGCCGGGCCCTTTCCAACACCGAACACGGGGGGCGCCGGTTTTGCCGCCGCCCCCGACTTGCACAGGGTGGGGATATCCATGTCATCGTCAGGCACAACACCGCGCGGCCCGGTCGGCCGTATCGTCCACGAGCTGGAAGAAAGCATGATTGCCCTGCTGCTGGGCCTCATGACCGTGGTGACCTTCGTCAACGTGGTCATGCGCTACGGGTTCAACAGCCAGCTGATCTGGGGTCTTGAGGTCACGCTGATCCTGTTTGCGTGGCTGGTCCTGTTCGGGATCAGCTACGGGTTCAAGGTGGTGTCGCACCTTGGGGTAGACGCGCTGATCAACATCGTGCCCGCGCCCGCGCGCCGGGTGATGGGTATTCTTGCCGCCGCTGCCTGTCTGGCCTACGCCTTCCTGTTGCTGAAAGGGGCCTGGGACTATTGGGCACCCTTCGCCGGGCTGGATGCGACCTCGGGCCGCTGGTTCCCGACCGGGTTCGAAAACTCACGCGATCAGGGCTGGTATGAAACCGAACAGGTGCCGATCCCCTTCGCCAAAGAGTGGCTTGAGGCCAATTTCAACCTTGGCGAGGACTACGAGAAACTGCCGCGGTTCGTTCCCTATGTGATCCTGCCCGTCGGCATGGCGCTGATGCTGTTCCGCATCGCGCAGGCCACTGTGCGCCTGATCCGGGGCGACATCGACTGCCTGATCGTCAGCCATGAAGCCGAAGACGCGGTGGAAGAAGCCGGTCGCGAATTGAACAAGGAAGCCCGCTGATGGACGTCGTCATCCTGTTTGCAATGGTCATCGCCCTTCTGGCGGTCGGGGTTCCGATTGCCGTGGCGCTTGGCCTGTCGTCCACCATCTTCCTGCTGATGTTCTCAGACAGCTCCTTGGGGTCTATCGCCCAGTCGCTGTATCAGGCGATGGCGGGGCACTATACGCTTCTGGCCATTCCCTTCTTCATCCTCGCCTCGAGCTTCATGTCCACGGGTGGGGTGGCACAGCGGATCATCAGCTTTGCCATTGCGGTGATCGGCCATGTGCGGGGCGGTCTAGCGATTGCGGGTGTTCTGGCCTGTATGCTGTTCGCGGCGCTGTCCGGGTCATCGCCCGCGACGGTGGTCGCGGTTGGGTCTATCGTCATCGCCGGGATGCAGAAGGTGGGCTATTCCAAGGATTTCGCCGCCGGTGTGATCTGTAACGCAGGCACGCTGGGCATCCTGATCCCGCCTTCCATCGTGATGGTCGTCTATGCTTCGGCCACCGATGTGTCGGTCGGTCGGATGTTCCTTGCGGGCGTCATTCCGGGCCTCTTGGCGGGCTTCATGCTGATGGCCGCGATCTATGTGATCGCGCGGGTCAAGAACCTGCCCAAGGGCGAATGGCTGGGCTGGACCGAGGTCTTCTCGACCATCCTTGATGCGTCCTGGGGCCTGTTCCTGATGGTGGTGATCCTTGGCGGGATCTATGGCGGGGTCTTCACCCCGACAGAGGCTGCCGCGATTGCTTCTGTCTATGCCTTCCTTGTCGCGGTCTTCGTCTATCGGGACATGGGGCCGCTGAAGGGCAAGCCGTGGATCCCCGAAGAGGACAAGGACCGGGCGCTTCTGGGGCTGCGGGTCTGGGGCTTTACCCTTGTCTCGACCATCATCTATGTCGTGGCCGCCTTCATGCTGGGCGCGCCGATCATGAACGGGGTCTGGGGCGGTCTGGCCTTCCTCGTCGTGGCGGTGATCCTTGGTGGAACCATGCACAAGGCGGTTGCCGCGGGCTGGGGCCAGAAACTTTCTGCCGCCGTGGTGGTGATCTTTGGTGTCCTGCCGCTTCTGTTCGTCCTGCGCGGCATCTGGGGCAGCGATAATTCGGTCGCGATGGATATCATCCTGACCGTCCTTGCGGTGATCATCCTTGTCCTGCCGCCCGCTGTTTTTGCCTTCGCGCTGCTGCGGTCCGCGGAACGGCTGGTCGCCTCTGGCGCCAGCTTCGAGGACAGCCTGATGTCGGGTGTCGGCCATCTGGTCCGGGCGAACCTGCAGAACCTTGCCATGTTCGTGCCCGCGCTGGTCCACAAGGACACCAAGCATACGCTTCTGGAGGCGGGCAAGCTGACCATCATGCTGATGTTCATCATCGCCAACGCGCTGATCCTCAAGCACGTGCTGACCGACGAACAGGTGCCCCAGCACATCACCGAGGCGATGCTGGCTGCGGGTCTTGGCCCGATCGCCTTCCTGATCGTGGTGAACGTGATCCTGCTGATCGGGGGTCAGTTCATGGAACCCTCGGGGCTGATCGTGATCGTGGCGCCGCTGGTGTTCCCGATTGCGCTGGAACTGGGGATCGACCCGATCCACCTGGGCATCATCATGGTGGTCAACATGGAGATCGGGATGATCACCCCGCCGGTCGGCCTGAACCTCTTCGTCACCTCCGGTGTGGCGGGGATGCCGATCATGCGGGTGGTCCGGGCGGCGCTGCCGTTCCTGATGGTCCTCTTCGTCTTCCTGATCATGGTGACCTACATCCCGTGGCTGTCGACCTTCCTGCCGACCAGTCTGATGGGTCCCGAGATTATCGTGAGGTAGAGGGCACTTATGCCTACTGGCCCGGGCGACCAGCCCGGGCCGCGCCCGTCCCGCCCCATGGGCTGGCGCATTGCACCGTCACCAATTGCTCAGCCGCCGGGATGGTGTTGGACCATAAATCGACATAGCGGCCACGAACCCAAGCGCCCACCCCGGGACGGGCGCGTCCCTCGGTTCAGCTTGCCTCAAGTGCTTCGATGATCGGGCTGAAATCAGCGGCCTTCAGGCTCGCGCCGCCCACCAGCGCCCCGTCCACATCTCCCACTGCAAATATCTCGGCCGCGTTCGACGGTTTCACCGACCCGCCGTAAAGGATGCGGAACCCGTTGCCGTCCTCGCCAAACCGCTTCACCAGTTCGGCGCGGATGAAGCCATGCACCTCGGCGATCTGGTCAAGGGTAGGGACCTTGCCGGTGCCGATGGCCCAGACAGGTTCATAGGCGATCACGGTGTTGACGGCAGTGGCGGCATCGGGAGTGGACCCGGCAAGCTGCGTGCCCACAACGTCCAGCGTCTGGCCGCCGTCACGTTCGTCCAGCGTTTCGCCAATGCAGATCACCGCGACCAGCCCGTCCGCCAGCGCGGCCTCGGCCTTGGAGCGGACCTGCGCATCGGTTTCGCCGTGGTCTGTGCGCCGTTCGGAATGGCCAAGGATCACATGGGTCGCCCCTGCGTCCCGCAGCATCGCGGTCGAGATGTCGCCGGTATGGGCGCCCTTGGCGGCGGCATGGCAGTCCTGCCCGCCAATGGAAACGGGGCCCGCGACCTGCGCCATGCGGTCGATCAGCGTGGCAGGGGGGCAGAGCAGCAGATCGACGCCGGGGGCAGGGTGGGCGGCGGCCAATGCGGCGACCTCGGCCAGATCGGCGGCAGTGCCGTTCATTTTCCAGTTTCCGGCAGCAAGCTTGCGGCGCATGGGGACCCTCCTGTTATCGCTCACGCTGTCTGTAGCAAGCGCAGGGGCAGAGTGCTAGAGGCAGGCGAGCGCGGCGCGGGCAAGGCGGCAGGCCTCGTCGGGGTCGTCCAGCGCGGCATCAGGCAGCCGCCAATAGGGCATCGCCGTGGTCTTCTTGCCATCGCGGGAATAGGTCCAGAGTTCCCAGCATTCCGCCGTCATGTGATCGGCCCAGTCGCCTGCACCCTTGAGCCACAGCGAGGCGTCCGAATGCAGGATCGCAAAGATGGTCCCATCGGAATAGAGGCACAGGCCCCCCATCATCTTGCGATGGGTGAGCGGGCCAAGCCCGTCGAACAGTTCCAGTGCAAAGTCGATATCGGCGGCGGAAACGCTCACCGCGCAGCGCCAAGGGATTCGTCGAACTTGATCGACTCGCCGCAGCCGCAGGCATCCACCACATTGGGGTTCTTGAACTTGAACCCGGATTCGAGAAGCGAGGTTTCATAGTCGATCTCGGTCCCGAAAAGGAACATCTGGGCCATGGGGGCGATGATCACCTTGGCCCCGTCCTGTTCGACCACCTCGTCATGGGCTTCGACGACATCGACGTAGTCCATGGTGTATTCCATGCCCGCGCAGCCGCCCTTCTTCACGCCGATGCGCAGGCCCGCATGGTCGCCCTTCTGCATCAGCTTGGCGATCTGGGCCGCGGCGCGCGGGGTGATGGTGACAGGCGATTTTCCGGGAATGCCGAACATGGGGGTCTCCTTTGATCCCAATCTAGGGATTTGGGGTCAAACTACAAGCCGACTGGACTCGGGCAGCCGTTGCTTCGATTACTGTGCCGCAACTGTCAGGAACGCAAAGAACTTTGCCACAAATGCCAAAGAATAAAAGATCATTGCCCCTCGAAGAAGTCTTGTCTTGCTGCGAATTATTTGCGCCAAGGAAAGCAGTTGCGCCGCAGCATTCTCAGGGTTGTTACTGAAGTGTGATATTACAGCCGAGGGGGTTTCAAGTCGTGAAATTACAGGCCAAGAATTTTCAAATGCGTTAAGTCTTGATCGAGGAACCAACACGACGCCGCAGCAAGTCAGCCCACTCAGGAAGAAGAAGAGGGCAGCCCAGTCGAAAAACTCCGCGGGCTTACCGAAGAGCGCCACCGCAATCGTACCCATTGCAACCAACGCCGTTACCTTGTTGTCGTAGGACCGAAGTACGCCTTGGAACTCGGCAATTTTGTCATTCAGTTCTTTCATACAGCAAGAGTATGAAGGGAAGGCGCAAACGCAACTTAAATTGGTTGCGTTTACCGGTGTGCAGCCAAAAAAGGGTGCGCTTTACATGAAGCCCAGTTCCAGCCGCGCTTCGTCGGACATCATGTCCATGCCCCATTGCGGTTCCCAGGTCAGTTCGACCTCGACATCCTTGACCCCGGCAACCGGGCCGATGGCGTCGGAGATCCAGCCGGGCATTTCACCGGCCACGGGGCAACCGGGGGCGGTCAGGGTCATGATGATCTTCACCTCGTTTTCATCATTGATATCAATGGTGTAAACAAGGCCAAGGTCGTAGATATTGACCGGGATTTCCGGGTCATAGACCGTGCGGCAGGCCTCTACGATGCTATCGTAAAGCGGATGATCCGTCGATGACGGCTGGATCAGCGGTGCGCCTTCAAGGTGGCCGGTGGCTTCGGTCATGATGCAGGTCCCATAATTCCTGACCGTTCATATAGGGTTTTGCCGCGGGGGCGTAAAGGGCGCGAAGAAAACCAACTGTCTTCGCGCCCGAACGACCCTATTCGCCGTAGGGCACCCAGATGTTCTTGACCTGCGTGGCCCGGTGCAGGAATTCGCGCCCTTGCCCGGCGGGACCGGTGAAATCGCGGATGCCCGCCACCTCGGTCCAGGTTTGCTTCAGGTTCCCGGCCGAGGCGGTTTCGACCATCGTGCAGCCCTCGGCGCTGCCGAAATACCACATGGTGGCCACGTCATCGTGGTCGGCCAGCGTTTTGGCCAGTTCGTCGCGCGGGCCGGTGACAAGGTTCACAACACCGCCCGGCAGGTCCGAGGTGTCGAAGACCTGATACAGGTCGGTCGCGGCCAGCGGATGCGACTGGCTGGGCAGGGCCACAACAGCGTTGCCCATCGCGATTGCGGGCAGAACCAGCGACATCAGCCCCAAGAGCGGCAGGCTGTCCGGGCAGGACACGCCCACCACGCCCAGGGGTTCGTTCATCGCCAGCGTGACATAGGGGTTTGACGTGGAATGCACCGCCCCGTCGAATTTATCCGCCTGCGCGGCATACCAGAAGGCCCGGCGCAGGGTTGCGTCCACCTCGGCCTCGGCCGTTTTTTTCGACTGGCCAAAGCTGTGCAGCCGGTCGGCGAATTCCTCCGCCCGCGCCGACAGGTTTTCGGCGAGGTAGTAGAGGACCTGCGCCCGGTTGTGGCCGGTCGCCTTGCCCCAGCCCGCGGCCTTATGCGCGGCCTCGACCGCGTTGCGGATGTCCTTGCGGTTGCCAAGACCGGCCATGCCGACAGGCCCCTTCGGCCCCATCACCTGATAGACATATCCACTGTCGGGCCGGGCCTGTTTGCCGCCGATGTACATCTTTGCGGTGCGGTCGATCGGCTGCGCCGGGCCGGACAGCGCAGGCAGCGGGTCGGGCGTGGCGGGGGCGGCTTCGGGCTTGCCCGGTTTGCCGGGGCGGGCCGGGCGCAGATAGGCCATCATGCCCTCGCGCCCGCCTTCACGGCCAAAGCCGCTTTCGCGGTAGCCGCCGAACCCGGCGGCGGCGTCAAACAGGTTGGTCGCGTTGATCCAGACCACGCCTGCCTTGACCTTGGCCGCCACATCCAGCGCAAGGTTCACGTTTTCCGACCAGACCGAGGCCGCCAGCCCGTAGTTCGTCGCATTGGCCAGCGCCAGTGCGTCTTCGGGGGTGCGGAAGGTGGTCAGGGTGACCACGGGGCCAAAGATTTCCTCGGTTGCGAGGATATTGGCCGGTTCCACGTTCTCGGCCAATGTGGGCGGATAGAAACAGCCCTGCGGCGCGGTGCCTTGGGTAATCGCCGCCCCCGATGCCTTGCCCTGATCCACAAGGCTGGCAATCCGGTCAAGCTGCACCGGATGCACGATCGCCCCCATGTCGATGCTTTTGTCCAGCGGGTCGCCGACGCGCAGTTTCGCCATCCGCTGTTTCAGCAGATGGGTGAAGCGGGGCGCGATGCTTTCGGCGACAAGGATGCGCGACCCGGCGCAGCAGACCTGCCCCTGATTGAACCAGATCGCATCGACCACGCCTTCGACGGCGGCGTCGATATCGGCGTCGGCAAAGACGATGAAAGGGGATTTGCCGCCCAGTTCCAGCGTCAGCCCCTTGCCCGATCCGGCGGTCTGGCGGCGGATGATCCGGCCCACCTCTGTCGAGCCGGTAAAGGCGACCTTGTCGATGTCCTTGTGGCCGACAATGGCCGCGCCTGTTGCCCCGTCACCGGTGACGATGTTCAGCACGCCCTTGGGCAAGCCGGCCTCTGCCGCGATTTCGGCCAGCGCCAGCGCGGTCAGGGGGGTGTATTCGGCGGGTTTCAGGACGACGGTGTTGCCCGCCGCCAGCGCCGGGGCCACCTTCCATGCCAGCATCAGCAGCGGGAAGTTCCACGGGATCACCTGCCCGCAGACACCCTGCGGCGTGGCGCCGGGGAATTCATCGGCCAGGATCTCGGCCCAGCCCGCGTGGTGATAGAAATGGCGCGCCACCAGAGGCACGTCGATGTCGCGGGTTTCGCGGATCGGCTTGCCGTTGTCGATGGTTTCCAGCACGGCAAGGAAGCGGGCGTGCTGCTGCACATGACGGGCCAGCGCATAAAGGTGCTTGGCGCGGGCGTGGCCGGGCAGGGCGGCCCATTTCGGCTGGGCGGCGCGGGCGGCCTTGACGGCGGCATCCACATCCTCGGCCGCGCCTTGGGTGACTTGCGCGATCTCGGCCCCGGTGGCGGGGTTCGACACGGAAAAGGACTGTCCCGGTTTGGTAAATTGGCCGTTGATGAAATGGCCAAAGCCGCCGGAATGCTTATCCAGCCAGCTTTGCGCAATCTTGGCGTCTTCGGGGGCGGGGCCGTAGTCCATGGTCTCGAGGATCTCTGTCAGGGTGGGCATGGGGTGGCTCCTTTACGCGATCGCGTGGCGGTGGGCGGCGGCGTAGCGGCCCGTAACATGGTGTACTAGCTGGCGTTCGATGTCGCCCAGCATGGAAGAGGCGCCGAGCCGGAACATGTCCGGTTGCAGCCAGCGGTTGCCCATTTCCTCTTTCATCAGGATCTGCCAGGCGATGGCGTCCTTGGCGGATTTCATGCCGCCCGCGGGTTTGAACCCCACGTCGTGCCCGGTGGCGTCCCGGTAATCGCGCAGGGCACGCACCATGGTCAGCGACACGGGCAGGGTGGCGTTGACCCCTTCCTTACCGGTCGAGGTCTTGATGAAATCCGATCCGGCCTGCATCGCCACCATCGACGCGGCGTAGAC
The DNA here is from genome assembly GCF_004145845.1 of Loktanella sp. IMCC34160. Lineage (GTDB taxonomy): Bacteria > Pseudomonadota > Alphaproteobacteria > Rhodobacterales > Rhodobacteraceae > SELP01. The sequence goes on from NZ_SELP01000002.1 coordinate 345,631, forward strand.
GTTGCGCAGGGTTTGCAGGTCACCGGTGGCGAGGATCGCCTTCAGATGGGCATCGCCGCAAGCCTCGCGCATGGCGGCGACCTCGTCATAAAGTGCGGACCAGTCCCGATTCAGCACATGTTCGCGGGTGATGACGATGTCGATCTCTTCCGCGCCTTCCTCGACCGCATAGCGAATTTCGGCCAGCCGCAGGTTCAGCGGCATCAGCCCCGCCGGAAACCCGGTCGCGACCGAGGCGACGGGGATGCCGGTGCCTTTCAGCGCCCGGACCGCATGGCCAACCATGGTCGGGTAGACGCAGACCGCGCCGGTGTGCAACAGATCCAGCTCGAGGCCCGCCATGATATGCGGGGCAAGCGGCTGGCGGGCCTTGGCGCAGAGGCGCCGGACCCGGCCTTCGGTATCGTCGCCCGCCAATGTTGTCAGGTCGATGCAGCGGATCGCGTTCACCAGCCAGGCCGCCTGCCAGGTCTTCTTGACCGTACGGCGGGTGGTCAACTGGGCGGCGCGGCGTTCGGCGGCGGTGCGGTTCACGCCGTGGCCTTCGAACATGGCGGTATCCAGCGCCATGCCGGGATTGCGGGCGTGGTTGGCCCCGTGTTGGGGGGTGTCGGTCATTGGGATGTCTCCAATGCATGGGCGGCGGTGGCCGCGTCGGTGATGAGTGTATTGACGAAACCCGCGCGCAAGGCGGCACAGGCGATGGCATGTTTGTCGGTGCCGGTGACAACGCCAATCCGGCGGTCGTGGCGGCCCAATTGGTCCAGTTTCAGCCCGATGGTCCGCGCGTCGATTCCGGCGGATGCAATCTGCCCGTCGGCGGTCACAAAGCGACCAAGGATATCGCCCACCGCACCCGCGACCCGCAGCCGGGCAATCTCCTCGCCGGTAAGATTGCCGGAATGCAGGTGGGCGCTGTCGTCGGTCATCGCGCCCATGGAAAAGCACAGGACCGGGGCGGACCGGGCCAGCGACAGGACATCGGCGACGATCCGGTCGTCTTCCAGCACGCGGGCGGTTTCGGCCCGGCCAAGGATGGCGGGGACGGGCAGGGGCGTGAACCGGCCCTGACCCTTGCGGGCAAAGGTGGCGGCCACGTCGTCATGGCCGCTGGCCTGCGGCTTCGGGGCGACGGTGCCGTTGATCTGCACCACCCGAACCCCATCGGCCCAGCCCATCGGCAGCCAATGGGCCACCTGCGCCATGGTCCGGCCCCAGCTGACCCCGATCAGCTCGGGCGTGGGGCGCAGGGCGGCCAGATAGCGGCCGGCGGCCTGTGTCACTGCCTCGGGCCCGGCCTCGGTCCCGATGACCACGGCATCGCGCAGGCCAAACCGGGCAACCAGCGCAGCCTCCAGCGCCGGCTGGCGCAGGTCGGGCGGCAGGATTTCGATCCGGACGATGCCCTGATCGCGGGCCTCTTGCAGCAGGCGGGCGACCTGCCAACGGTTCAATCCGGTTTCCGAGGCGATCTCGGTCTGGGTGCGGTCCTCGGCCCAGGCCATGCGCGCGACCTGCACCATCAGATGGGTGCGGGTGTCGTCCTGGGGCAGGCGTTGAGCTTCGGCAGACATGGGGATTCCTTTGGTGCAGCACGATTGGTATATCACAACTGTGACGAAGTTCAACATTTGTGATTTAGCGGTCAGCGGGGGCTTTCTTTCGGCGGGATTTCGGCTATCACCCGCCCGACCCAAATGCGGACCGATCCCATGACCAAGTTCTCCTTTGATCTGAAAGCGACCGACGGGAAGGCCCGGACCGGCGTGATTCACACGCCGCGCGGCGATATCCGCACCCCTGCCTTCATGCCCGTGGGCACGGCGGCCACGGTCAAGGCGATGATGCCGGAAAGCGTGGCGGCAACGGGGGCCGATATCCTGCTGGGCAATACCTATCACCTGATGCTGCGGCCCACGGCGGAACGGATTGACCGGCTGGGCGGGCTGCACAGGTTCATGAACTGGAACAAGCCGATCCTGACCGATTCCGGTGGGTTTCAGGTGATGAGCCTTGCCGAGTTGCGTAAGCTGACCGAGAAGGGCGTGACCTTTCGCAGCCATATCGACGGATCGCGGCACGAGATCACCCCGGAACGGTCGATGGAGATCCAGAAGCTGCTGGGGTCCGACATTGTCATGGCCTTTGACGAATGCCCGGCGCTGCCCGCCGACCGCGACAGGATCGCATCCAGCATGCGCCTGTCGATGCGGTGGGCGCAGCGGTCGCGCGATGCCTTTGGCGACCGGCCGGGCCATGCGCTGTTCGGTATTCAGCAAGGCGGGCTGGAAGAGGACCTGCGCGCCGAAAGCGCCGAGGCCCTGACGCGGATCGGGTTCGACGGCTATGCCATCGGCGGGCTGGCCGTGGGCGAGGGGCAAGACGCGATGTTCGCGGCGCTGGACTATGCGCCGGACCAACTGCCGGTGGACAAGCCCCGCTATCTGATGGGGGTGGGCAAGCCCGGTGATATCGTCGGCGCGGTGAAACGCGGTGTCGACATGATGGATTGCGTGCTGCCCAGCCGGTCAGGCCGCACCGGGCAAGCCTGGACACGGCGCGGGCAGGTCAACATCAAGAACGCCCGGCACGCGGACGACCCGCGGCCATTGGACGAACATTGCACCTGTCCGGCCTGCACCAATTATTCGCGGGCCTACCTGCACCACGTCTACCGGTCGCAGGAAATGATTTCGGGAATGCTGCTGACCTGGCACAACCTGCACTACTTCCAGGAGATCATGCAGGACATGCGCGAGGCGATTGCCGAAGGGCGGTTTGCCGCCTGGGAAGCGGCGTTTCACGCTCAGCGGGCTGAGGGCGATATCGACCCGGTCTGATAGCCGCAACGGCGGGTGCGCGTGACGGCGGACAGCAGGCTTCGGTCGCGCCCGCCATCGACCCGATGCCGCAACAGGGCCAGATCGTCGGCCAGATCGTCATCCAGATAATGGGCCAACATCTGCAGGTAGCTGGGCCGGGCATAGACCTGCCGCCAGATCACCTTGGTCCCCGACCCGTGATCCAGAAGGTCGATGGTGTTTTCATTCTCGGTCGACGGGTCGCCCGCGTCGATCCGCGACCGCCAGTGCTGGCGGGTCTCGGGGATGGATAGAAGGATGTCCACAACCTCGGTCACCGACTTTCGGGACCATTCGTGGGTCAGGTGGAATTGTCCGGGCGCATCACCTTCGGCGACATTTGTCAGGGTCTTCTGGAAATAGCGACCCGCGGCGTCCGGGTCGATCACGATGGCCGACCAGACAGCGGCCCTTGGGGCGTTCAGCACGATGGTGCGTTCCCGGTGCAGCGGGTCGAAGTGGAACAGCCTGTCGATCAGCCCGCTACGAATCGCGAGGAAGTGCAGCAGGTTCGGCAGGACAAAGATACCGATTGTCAGACCTGCGTGCCTGGCAATAAAGGTCAGGGCAGAGGGCCAGAGCGTGGCAAGCAGGATCAGCAGGATCAGGACAAGCGCCAGCTGTTCGACAAAGTGGCGGGCGCCGGGCCAGATCGCCGCCCCCAGGACCAGCCCGAAGGCGGCAAAGCAGGCGAAGATACCAGACAGGGTCGCATAGGACGACAACAGCATTTCCAGCGCTTCCGGCAATTTGTCGGGATTGCCGAAGATGCTTTTGCCGACCAGCAGAAGCAGGAGCAGAAGCCCCACCGATAGAACGATCCCTGCAAAGAGAATGACCCGTCCGCGCTGCCGCCAAAGCCGCCCGCCCATCAGGCGGGCTTGCCTGTCAGGGCCTGCGTGGGGACCACGGTCCAGCGGTGGTTGCGCTGCAATTGGGTGGCGAAATTGTGCAACTCGTCCCCGAAGCAGTCGTCGAACCAATGTTCAAAAGCCAGCCGGATCGGCATTGCTTCCTGTTCCAGCCGGGTTTCAACCTCGCAGCGGCCAAGTTCGGGTTCGTTCAGGCAGATGGTCATCATCACGTCGTCGGCGCCGGTTGGGTCCACCCGTTCCAGAAGGTAGCGCGCCCGCTTGTGCGGCACCCGTTCGAGGAAGGTCAGGGTCATTTCCTCGGGCGTGTCATCGGGACGGGCGAAGCGCAAATAGATGGTTTCAGCATCATCCGCGTCCTTGTCGAAATCGACAAGACGGCCGGTCCAGTGATCTTCGGGGTGAGATTCGCCAGGGATCACGGCGTTCCAGACCTGAACGGCGGGCAGATTGACCAGCGACTTGCGGGTGCTGACAAGGCCGAGGCGCAGCGGCAACCGGTCGGTCCATGACCCGTGCAGCGCGGCATGGGCGGCAAGGATACAGACAATCGCGGTGCCGGGAAAAATCTGGGCGGGTAGGGGAAGAAGTGCGGCGATCACAAGACCCAACGACAGGCTTTCCGCCATGCCGCGATAGTTTGGGGCCAGCACGATGATGAACAGCCCGATGACGGCCAGCAGAACGCCGGTTCCGATCGCCCCGAGACCGGGGCCGAACAAAAGGGCGTGGGCCAGCATTCCCGCGACCCCGGCAAAGATGATCCGACGCTTCTGGCGAAGGAGGTAGGTGAGCATAGGCACGATCCTGACGGTCTTGTTTGGCGTCACCTTGACCGCGAAATCTGGCAAGACAGCGGCGCGGAGCGGGTGATTTTCGCGCGAACCCTGCCAATCGGACAGATTTCCCGACGATGGTCCCTTGCAGCGGGTCGATGCCAAAGGCATTCTGCGCCGACCCAGACACGGTTGATTTGGCGGCACACCGGCCCCATTTGTTAAAACCGAGAAGAGGAGACGCCGGTGGCTGCCACCAAACGGGGCCCGGTCGCGTCTTGCCAGAACAAGGAAACGAGCATGCAAGAACCCCTCGCCACGTCCTACCCGGTGCTGCCGCTGCGCGACATCGTGGTGTTCCCGCACATGATCGTGCCGCTGTTTGTCGGCCGCGAGAAATCGGTGCGGGCGCTTGAGGAGGTCATGGCCGACGACAAGCAGATCCTGCTGTCCAGCCAGATCGACCCGGGTCAGGACGACCCCGATGAAAACGGGATTTACAAGGCCGGCGTGCTGGCCAATGTCCTGCAACTGCTGAAATTGCCCGATGGCACCGTGAAGGTGCTGGTCGAAGGCAAGGCGCGGGTGCGGATCACCGAATTCCACGAAAACGACCGGTTCTTCGAAGCAAGCGCCGAATATCTGACCGAATTCCCCGGCGAGGAAAGCGAGCTGATCGCCCTTGTCCGGTCGGTTTCGGAAGAGTTCGAACGCTACTCGAAAATCAAGAAAAACATTCCGGAAGAAGCACTTGCAGCGGTTTCTGAAACCTCTGAACCGGCGCGGCTGGCCGACCTTGTGGCAGGCCACCTTGGGATCGAGGTTGACCAAAAGCAGGAGCTTCTGGAAACCTTGTCGATCAGCGAGCGACTTGAGAAGGTCTATGGCCTGATGCAGGGCGAAATGTCGGTCCTGCAGGTCGAGAAGAAGATCAAGACACGCGTCAAGAGCCAGATGGAGCGCACCCAGCGCGAGTACTATCTGAATGAACAGATGAAGGCCATTCAGAAGGAACTGGGCGACGGCGAGGAAGGCGCGAACGAGATTGCCGAGCTGGAATCGCGGATCGCCGAAACCAAGCTGTCCAAGGAAGCCCGTGACAAGGCCGAGGCGGAGCTGAAAAAGCTCAAGTCGATGTCGCCGATGTCGGCAGAGGCAACTGTCGTGCGCAACTACCTTGACTGGATGTTGTCCATCCCGTGGGGCGTGAAATCGCGCACCAAGAAAGACCTTGGACATGCCGAAAAGGTTCTGAACGCCGACCACTACGGCCTTGAAAAGGTTAAGGAACGCATTGTCGAATACCTTGCGGTCCAGCAGCGTTCGAAAAAGCTGAAGGGGCCGATCATGTGCCTTGTCGGCCCTCCGGGCGTCGGCAAGACCAGCCTTGGCAAATCGGTGGCCAAGGCCACGGGACGCGAGTTTATCCGCATCAGCCTTGGCGGCGTGCGCGATGAAAGCGAGATCCGCGGCCACCGCCGGACCTATATCGGGTCGATGCCCGGCAAGATCATCCAGGCGCTGAAGAAGGCGAAGACCACCAACCCGCTGATCCTTCTCGATGAGATCGACAAGATGGGGCAGGATTTCCGGGGCGACCCGGCGAGCGCCATGCTTGAAGTGCTGGACCCGGAACAGAACTCGACCTTCGTGGACCACTATATGGAGGTGGAATACGACCTGTCGAATGTCATGTTCCTGACCACGGCGAACTCCTACAACATGCCCGGCCCGCTTCTGGACCGGATGGAGATCATCTCGCTGGCCGGCTACACCGAGGACGAAAAGCGCGAGATCGCGCGCCAACACCTGCTTCCGAAAGTGATGAAAAACCATGGGCTTAAACCCAAGGAGTTCACGCTGGATGACAGCGCCCTGACCGCGATGATCCGCACCTATACCCGCGAAGCCGGGGTGCGGAACCTTGAACGCGAAATCGCCAAGGTCGCCCGCAAGGCGGTGACCCGGATCGTCAAGGGCGAAACCAAACTGGTGGAAGTCACTGACGCCAATATCGATGATTTCCTCGGGGTGCCGAAGTACCGCTACGGTCTCGCTGAAAAGGAAGATCAGATCGGTGTGGTCACCGGGCTTGCCTATACCTCAGTCGGGGGCGAGATCCTGTCGATCGAGGCGCTGCGCCTGCCGGGCAAGGGCCGGATGAAGACAACCGGGAAATTGGGCGATGTGATGAAGGAATCCATCGATGCGGCCAGTTCCTATGTCCGGTCCATCGCGCCGCAGATCGGGGTAAAGCCGCCGAAGTTCGACCGCTTGGACATCCACGTCCACGTGCCGGACGGGGCGACGCCCAAGGACGGACCGTCGGCCGGTCTGGCGATGGTGACGGCGATCGTGTCGGTGCTGACCCAGATCCCGGTGCGCAAGGACATTGCCATGACCGGCGAGGTGACGCTGCGCGGCAATGCCAGCGCCATCGGCGGGTTGAAGGAAAAGCTGCTGGCGGCCCTGCGCGCCGGGGTGAAGACCGTGCTGATCCCGACCGAGAACGAAAAGGACCTGCCCGAGATCCCGGACAACGTGAAAGAAGGGCTGGAGATCATCCCGGTCAGCCATGTGTCCGAGGTTCTGGAACACGCGCTTGTGCGCAAGCCGGAGCCGATCGACTGGGACGAGGAGGCCGAGGAAGCCGCAGCGGCGGAACGGGCCTTGTCCGGATCGCCGGAGGATGGCGCGTCGGCCACTACCCACTAAGGGCCCTTGGAGAGTAAGCAAAAGGCGCGGTGAAAACCGCGCCTTTTGTCTTTCAGGTCAATGCGATGAACCTATCAGGTTTCGGGCAGTGAATCGGACGTCGAGGACGACATCGCCGCCGCGATCAGCGCGATCAAGATCAGCGGAATGATCAGTCCAGCGGAAGAGGAGGAGCCAGCCTGCTCTTCCACGATCACCGGGGCCATTTCCATCACGGGCTCGGCCATGCCACCGGCGAGGGCGGCACCGGCGGTGCCCAAAAGGGTGGCGGCGGACGCGAGGATTTTCTTCATCTTGGTCTCCTAGTCTTTCAAACGTTGCTTCGCGGATCAGAGATCTTCGGACCCGGTCGAGCTGGACATCGCCGCCGCGATCAGCGCGATCAGGATCAGCGGGATGATCAACCCGGCGGAAGAGGAGGAGCCAGCCTGCTCTTCCACGATGACGGGTGCCATTTCCATCACGGGTTCGGCCATGCCACCGGCGAGGGCGGCACCGGCGGTGCCCAGAAGGGCGGCGGCGGACGCGAGGATTTTCTTCATGAAATACTCCTACCTATCAGAAAAGGGGTTTGGACGGGTCAGTTGATGTTGGTCGATTCCGACGAGGACGACATCGCCGCCGCGATCAGCGCGATCAGGATCAGCGGAATGATCAGCCCAGCGGAAGAAGAGGAGCCAGCCTGCTCTTCCACGATCACCGGGGCCATCTCCATCACGGGTTCGGCCATGCCACCGGCAAGTGCCGCGCCGGCAGATCCGATAAGGGCGAAAGCAGAGATTGCGAATTTTTTCATGTCTAATGTCCTTTGTTCCTTCCGGCGACGTTGGGCAGCCCACCGGTATTGATGATACTGAAACTGTGGCCCGTCCAACCCCAACGGTCAAGCATGGCATTCCATGCCCCGGCGGGAATGCCGCCTTTCGGAACAGGATTTCGCTGGCATTTCCCGCCTGCACGGATCAACATCGCGCAAACCGGTCGCGAAAAGCGGAATGGAAAGGCAGGCATCGAGAATGGCAAAGACAGCAAAGCCGCAGGGCGCGTCGCTGCAAGTGGTGGGCGCCTCTGCGCCGACAGAGGCGGGCGAGCCGCTGGGACGCAAGGAATTCGTTGCAAAGGTTGCGGCCGAGAGCGGGATGAAGCCGAAAGACGCCCGCGCGGCGGTCGATGCGGTGCTTGCGGCGCTGGCCTCCTCGTTACGGGCGGGCGAGGAATTGAACCTGCCGCCGCTGGGCAAGGTCAAGCATGTGAAAGCCAAGGATATTGGGACCGCGCGGGTCGCGACGATCCGGGTTCGTATCCCCGAACAGGGGCCGAAAAAAGCGGGATCAGACCCCCTTGCAGAGACGGGCGAGGAAGGCTAAAGACCCGCCAACGGGTGATTAGCTCAGTGGTAGAGCGCTTCGTTCACATCGAAGATGTCAGGAGTTCGAATCTCTTATCACCCACCATTCTTCTTTTGAAACGCGTCCGGACCGGGCGCGTTTTTGCTTTCGGGGGTCAGGCGGGCGGGCTATCCCAAGCGCATGAGCCTGCCCGAGATCATCATCGCCCGCCACGGACAAACCGAATGGAACCGCGCTGGCCGCTGGCAGGGCGGACTTGATTCGCCCCTGACGGCCAAAGGTGAGGATCAGGCGCGTGGTTTGGGTGAAATTCTTGTCCGAGAGGGGATTGGCCCGGACGGATGGAACTTCCTGACCAGCCCGCAAGGGCGGTCGGTCGACACCGCCCGGATTGCGTTGGTCGGGATCGGGGCCACGGCGCAAGTTGTTCATGATTTGCGGGAAATCGACGTCGGGACATGGGCAGGTCTGACCGTAGATGAGATCGACAGCAGATGGCCGGGGCCGGAAGACGAGCGCTTCATCGACAAATACACCCGTGCTCCGGGCGGCGAATCCTTTGACGCGCTTTGGGATCGGGCCGGGGTGATCCTTGGGTCGCTGAACCGCCCGACGGTCCTGTTCACCCACGGGATGACCTCGCGTTTCCTGCGAACCCGGGCGCTGGGGATGAGCCTTGCCGATCTCATGGACGTGCCGGGCGGGCAGGGGTGCCTGTTCCGTATCCGCGATGGGGCGCACGAGGTGCTTTGGCCCTGACGCACAGGCCCTTGCAGGGGCAGGCGGAAGCGGCTAAACGGCGCGGGCCGGGTGGTTAGCTCAGTTGGTAGAGCGCTTCGTTTACACCGAAGATGTCGGGGGTTCGAGTCCCTCACCACCCACCATTCCCCAGCTACCAATCCATGTGGAAATCGAACCAGTCCTGAACCTGTTGCAGGCGGCTGCGGGCGACGGGAATTGCGGCAAGGTCCGGAAGGTCGAAGCCGGGCAGGTGAATAGTTGCACGTGCGCCGTCGCGTGTCAGCCGGGGGCAGGCGTGGCGGCACACCCACCAGGACCGGTGCGGGCGGACGCCGTCGCTGTCGTGCAGCTGGTCGATCACATCTCCAAGCTTGGCGCGTTGAACGAGGGTTTCCTGTTTCGTCACGACGCGCAGGTAATGCTCCTCGGACGCGATGTAGCGCAGATTGTCGACCCGGATGCGGCGATCGCCGACTTCAATCATGCGCGGAGACATGTCCGGTGTTCTTGCGGGGGCATCCTGGTTGTCCGGCTTGGCGGCAGGGGGGATGTGCGGCGACAGATCAAAGGTCGACAGAAGAAACCGCATGAACAATGCCTCGACAATCAGAAGCGTGATCAGAAGAAAAGGGAAGGCCGTGAGGTGATCGAACCGGTAACTGTCGTCTACCAACCCCATTTGCGCCTAGAGCATCACGAAGAAGACGGCGGTGAATTCCACGGTTGTCAGAATTGGCAGGTAGATTTTCGGCGTTGGCCGTCCGTAGGTCAGGGCCGACAGGCAGGCAAAGACCAGTAGCTTGCTGAGCACCAGGAGACCTGCGGCGACCTGCCAGATCAGCACTTCGTAGAGAAGGGGCATATGCCCCCTGTAACCATGCGGGTTAGTGCCAAAGATCGCGATGGCCACGAGGCTGACCAGCCCCAAAGTTCGCCAGTTGCAGATCAGGGTCCAGATTTGGGCGAAGGACAGCGGATGAACCCTGCCAAACATGTCAACCAGACGCATTTCATGACAAAACCGTGGCGAACGGCGGATCTTTTGATCAACTTGATGGATGAGTACGGGCTGGGGTTCGGTTTCGTCCATCGAGTGGTCTGTAATCTGTTTTCCGGTGTTTTCAGGTTAACGAGTTGGCCCCTAGGCGCGGTCGCCGCAAAGGTTGACCGCGCGCCTGTGCCGCGTGCCCTGCACTTGTGATCAAAACTGCCGGCCACGCTAGCGTCTTAGCATTTCCCGATCAACAGTGTCGTTGGACGCCTCACCGAGAATTCAAGTGGATTTTACCAAATCCGGGCCGGTGTTGACGCACGGTTTTCTTGTATGTTGGAAAATCGGAAAATTGCGCCGAACGGCGCTTGACGGGGGGCGGGCCTGCCCGTAGAAGGCGCCTCACGTTCGGTCGAATGGCCGAAAGACAGATACGCGGTTGTAGCTCAGTTGGTTAGAGTACCGGCCTGTCACGCCGGGGGTCGCGGGTTCGAGCCCCGTCAACCGCGCCACTGTCTTTCTTGCCCGACGCAGACGTATGCGCGGTTGTAGCTCAGTTGGTTAGAGTACCGGCCTGTCACGCCGGGGGTCGCGGGTTCGAGCCCCGTCAACCGCGCCACTTTCCCCTCCCGATGGACGATGAAAGACCAGAACACCTCTGCGTGGTCTCGGGCTTGTTATATTTGTAAAATGGAATATGTTTGGACTGCTGACAGGAGGGTCCCGTGCAGTTTCTTGATCAAATCCCGTGGAATATCGTCATCATCGCCGCCCTGACGCTTGGGCTGGCGCCGTTCTTTCCGGAGCCGCATATCTGGGAAAAGCTGAAGATGCTGGTGGCCGGAACGCTGTCGCGTCCGGTCGATATCTTTGACTTGCTGATGCATGGCGCACCGTGGCTTTTGTTGATTGCCAAGGGGCTGCGGGAAGTGTTGCGCGGCCAGGGGGCCTGACCGCGCAGTTCATTTGCCGGTGACGATTAGCGCGACAGGGCGTCCAGCACCCGCGCCCAGCTGCGGATGCCCTTGTGGAAACTCTGGACGTCGTATTTTTCGTTCGGGCTGTGGATGGCGTCGTCGTCATTGGCGAAACCGATCAACATGGCGTCCATCCCGAGGATCGTCTTGAAGTAGCCGGCGATCGGGATCGACCCGCCCATGCCGACCAGCACCGCCTCGCGGTTCCATTCATCGGACAGGGCCTGCCGCGCCAGTTCAAACTCGGGCCGGTCGGTATTCATGACCGATGCGGGCGCCCCTTCCAGATCGTTGTCCCAGGTCACGCGCGCATCCGGCGATAGCCGGTCTTCGACATGCTTGCGCACCTTGACCCGCAGGTCGTCGGGGTCCATGTCGCCCACCAGCCGGCAGGTGATCTTGCAATGCGCCTCTGCCGGGATCACGGTCTTGGACCCGGCCCCCTGATATCCGCCCCAGAGCCCGTTCACCTCGAGCGTGGGGCGCGACCATTGCTGTTCCAGCGTGGAATAGCCCGCCTCGCCATGGGGGCGGCTGTAGCCGACGGAGTTGAGGTAGGTGGCTTCGTCGAAGCCCGAGTTCTCCCACTGACGCAGGATCTCTGCCGGGACCTCGTGGACACCGTCATAAAACCCCTCGACCGCAACCCGGCCCGTATCATCATGGAACGAGGCGACGATGCGGGCGATTTCCTTCAGCGGGTTCAGGCCGGGGCCGCCATAATGCCCCGAATGCAGGTCGATCCTGGGGCCGTGGATGGTGAATTCATCCTTCAGCATCCCCCGCAGTTGCGAGGCAATGGACGGCACGCCGGGCGAGACCATGGAGGTGTCGCAGATCAGGGCGATGTCGCTGGTCAGCTCTTCGGCGTTGTCCTTCATGAAAGGGATGAGCGAGGGCGAGCCCGATTCTTCTTCGCCCTCAAAGAAGAAGGTGATCGAGCAGGGCAGGGTGCCATTGACGGCGGTCCAGGCGCGGCAGGCCTCGACGAAGGTCATCAACTGGCCTTTGTCATCGGACGATCCGCGCCCCCGGATGACCTTGCCGTTCGGGGTGTCTTCGATCCGGGGATCGAACGGCGGGGTCTTCCACAGGTTCAGCGGGTCCACGGGCTGCACGTCATAATGGCCGTAGAACAGAAGATGCGGACCGTCCCCCCGTACGTGGCCCACCACCATGGGGTGGCCGGGCGTGACACGCTTTTGCGCATCGACGCCCATGGATTGCAGGTCGGCCACCAGCCAGTCGGCGGCCTTGTCGCACTCTGCCTTATAGGCCGGGTCGGTCGAGATAGATTCGATCCGCAGAAGGGTCATCAACCGGTCGATGGCGGCGTCCAGATCGGTGTCGATACGCGACAATACCTGATCGAGGCTCATGTCAGGGGCTCCGTGTTTGTTTGAATTTGGGGGCAGGTTACGCCCCTTGTGGCCACTGTCCATGGCAAACCCTGTGCGATTATGCGGAAGGGGCGGCAAATTGTAGCGTATTGCGACAGGGGGCATGGGGTTATATGACCCTTGAAACACCTTTGGCCCCTCGCGCCAAAGAGGCTGCTGCAAGGACGACCCATGGATTACAACGCCCAGCTTGACGCCGCGCTGGACCGGCTGCATTCGGAAGGCCGCTATCGCACGTTCATTGATATCGAGCGCAAGCGCGGGCATTTCCCCCATGCGGTCTGGACCCGGCCTGACGGATCCAAGCAGGATATCACCGTCTGGTGCGGCAATGATTACCTTGGCATGGGGCAACACCCGGCGGTCCTGTCGGCCATGGCAGAGGCGCTGGAAGCGACCGGTGCCGGGTCGGGCGGCACGCGCAACATTTCCGGCACCACCGTCTATCACAAGCGGCTGGAGGCAGAGCTTGCTGACCTTCACCAGAAGGAAGCGGCGCTGCTGTTCACCTCGGCCTATATCGCCAATGACGCGACGCTGAGCACCCTGCCCAAGCTGTTTCCGGGGCTGATCATCTACTCGGATGAATTGAACCACGCCTCGATGATCGAAGGCATTCGCCGCAATGGCGGGGCCAAGCGCATTTTCAAGCATAACGATCTGGCCGACCTGCGGGCCAAGCTGGAAGCCGACGACCCGGCCGCGCCCAAGCTGATCGCCTTTGAAAGCGTCTATTCGATGGATGGCGATTTCGGCCCGATCGAGGCCCTGTGCGATCTGGCCGACGAATTCGGCGCGCTGACCTATCTGGACGAGGTGCACGCGGTCGGCATGTATGGCCCGCGCGGCGGTGGCGTTGCCGAACGCGACGGTCTTCTGGACCGGATCGACATCATCAATGGCACGCTGGGCAAGGCCTTTGGCGTGCATGGCGGCTATATCGCGGCCAGTGCGAAAATGTGTGACGCGGTGCGGTCTTACGCGCCGGGCTTCATCTTCACCACCTCGCTTCCGCCGGTTGTGGCGGCAGGGGCGGCGGCGTCGATCCGGGTTCTGAAGGAAGACCAGTCGATCCGGGACCGGCACCAAGAGGCGGCTGCGGTTCTGAAGCTGCGGCTGAAGGGCCTTGGCCTGCCGATCATCGACCACGGCAGCCATATCGTTCCGGTGATCGTCGGCGATCCGGTGCATACCAAAAAGCTGTCGGACATGCTGCTGGATCAGTTCGGCATCTACGTGCAGCCGATCAATTTCCCCACCGTCCCGCGCGGGACAGAGCGGCTGCGCTTCACCCCGTCGCCGGTCCACGGGCCGGGCGAGATCGACAAGCTGATCAAGGCGATGGACGCGCTCTGGTCCCATTGTGCGCTGAATCGCGCCGAAATGGCGGGTTAAGATTTTTCGGCGGGTGCGCCCGGTTTTGGTGTATGCTAGGCGCAATTAAAGCGCTTGGGAAAACTCGAATCGATTCCCATTGCGCAGAGGCAAATTGGGCAGTTTGGGACAGCCGGATGATTTTGAAGGGCTTCAAGCGCAAGCAAGCCGTCGAGGAAGTTGAACCCAAAGGGTTCGATGCCTACGAGCTGCGTCTTGGGGACCTCATGCGCGGTGAGCGGGCGACCCTGGGCAAGAGCCTGCTGGACGTTCAGCGCGAGCTGAAAATCAAGGCCGCTTATATCGCAGCTATCGAAAACGCCGACCCGTCGGCCTTTGATACCCCCGGTTTCATCGCGGGCTATGTGCGGTCCTACGCCCGCTATCTGGGTATGGATCCGGATCAGGCATTTGCGACCTTCTGCAAGGAAAGCGGATTTTCCACGGCGCATGGCATGTCGGCGGCGGCTTCTTCGGTCCGGCCGACGCGTGAAGAACGGCTGGGAAACCGCGGCGACGCGGATATATTCGCAACCCCCGCCACGCCCTTTGCCCCCGGCAAGGACGCCTTGCTGTCGCATGTAGAGCCGGGCGCGGTCGGGTCCGTTCTCGTGCTGGTCCTGCTGATCGGCGGGCTGGGCTTTGGTGCCTGGACCGTGTTGCAGGAAGTCCAGAAGGTTCAGTTCGCCCCGGTGGAACAGGCCCCCGTTGTGGTGGCCGATGTGGACCCGCTGGCCGGTGGCGCGGGTGCAGGCGACGCGGTCGCCGTCTTTACCCCGCCCTCGACCGAGGCGCTGGACCGGCTTTACCGTCCGCAGGCGCTGGACGTGCCGGTTCTGGTCAGCCGCGATGGTCCGATCTCGACCCTTGATCCGGCCTCGATCGGCAGTTTCGCCCCCGAGGCGGCCGAGTTCGCCACCGATCTGGCCGTTCTGCCCACCGATGTGGCCGAAGGCAGCCCGGTGCGCGTTACCGACGGGCCGGTGCCCGAGGTGCAGATCGTCGCCGTGCGCCCGGCCTGGGTCCGGGTCCGGTCCGCCGATGGCACCGTGATCTACGAAGGAATCATGGAGGCCGGCGCCACTTATGACCTCGCCCAGACCGAGGAACCCGCGACCCTGCGCGTCGGCGAATCCGGGGCGATCTATTTCGCGGTCAACGGGGTCCACTACGGCCCCGCCGGGGACACCGGCACAATCACCTCGAACCTGGCACTGTCGGTCGACAATCTGACCACCGCTTACCAGGTGGCGGACCTGAGCGGCGACGCCGACCTTGCCGCCGTGGTCAATGTGGCCGAAGTCACCACCGACTGATCCCTGACAATCCGCGCCCGCGCCTGTTGCCCTTGGCCCCGGGGCGGCTTACCTATGCGCGGACAGTTTCGGCCACCATTCAGGACGCCCCGATGACCCACAACCCCGTCCGCCCCTGGCGCAACATCGACCGCCGCAAAAGCCGCCAGATCATGGTGGGCAACGTGCCGGTCGGGGGGGATGCGCCGATTTCCGTGCAGACGATGACCAACACGCTGACCACGGATGTAAAGGCTACCATCGCGCAGGTGCAGGCGGCGGCCGAGGCCGGGGCGGACATCGTCCGCATCTCGGTCCCGGACGAGGCCTCCTCTAAGGCATTGAAAGAGATCGTTGCGGAAAGCCCGGTGCCAATCGTGGCGGATATCCATTTCCACTATCGCCGGGGGATCGAGGCGGCAGAGGCGGGCGCGGCCTGCCTGCGGATCAACCCCGGAAATATCGGCAGCCCGGACCGGGTGCGCGAGGTGATCAAGGCCGCCCGCGACCACAACTGTTCGATCCGGATCGGGGTGAACGCCGGCAGTCTGGAAAAGCACCTTCTGGACAAATACGGCGAACCCTGTCCGGCGGCGATGGTCGAAAGCGGGCTGGATCACATCAGGATCCTGCAGGACAACGATTTTCACGAATTCAAGATCAGCGTGAAGGCGTCTGACGTGTTCCTTGCCGCCGCCGCCTATCAGGAATTGGCCGAGGCGACGGACGCCCCGATCCACCTTGGGATTACCGAAGCCGGGGGGCTGATGACCGGCACCATCAAATCGGCCATCGGGCTGGGCAACCTGTTGTGGATGGGGATCGGTGACACGATCCGCGTCAGCCTCTCCGCTGATCCGGTGGAAGAGGTGAAGGTCGGCTATGAGATCCTGAAGTCGCTGGGTCTGCGGCACCGGGGCGTGAATATCATTTCCTGCCCCTCCTGCGCCCGGCAGGGGTTCGACGTGATCAAGACGGTCGAGGCGCTGGAAGACCGGCTGGCCCATATCAAGACCCCGATGAGCCTGTCGATCATCGGCTGCGTCGTCAACGGGCCCGGAGAGGCGCTGATGACCGACGTGGGCTTTACCGGCGGCGGGGCCGGGTCGGGCATGGTCTATCTGGCGGGCAAGCAAAGCCACAAGATGTCCAACGACCGGATGATCGACCACATCGTCGAAGAGGTCGAAAAGAAAGCGGCCGAGCTGGAGGCCGCCGCGAGTTCCGAGGCGAAATGAGTGATTTAATCGATCAGCTTGAAACCCTCATCGCGATGCACCGGGAACGGGGACGCCCGATTGCGAAATATGCCAAGCGAAAGCGCCCTGACCCGCGCCGGAGGGCGATGATCGAGTCCCTTGCGGATTGGGTGCCGGAGGACCTGTTCCTGCTCTACGAACGGTATGATGGTGCCGAACCGCCCCAGACCATGTGGCAGGGACTGGGCAATTTCTTTGGTCCGTTCTTTTGGCATGCGTCGGACATTCTGAAGATCATAAATAGGACCTCGAAGTTGCGAACACCTTTCCCTCTTTGCGACGAGATCGCTCTCTGTCAATCGGTCAGTGCACCAGACCTGACACTTTCGCCGATTGGACATAGCTATGTCCTTACAGCAACTCGGTCTCCGAATAGCGATGTTCGCTATCCAGCATTCGATACTCTTGGCTCAATGATCGAAACCTACATCGCGGCCATGAATGCGGGTGTCTGGAGCTTCGCGGAAGACGGATCGAGCCGGATCGACAAGGCGGAATTCGCGGATCTGGTCAGCCAGTTCAACACTCATTGCGACTTTTGGGCGTTGGACCGGGATGGGAAGGCGGATTTCGATATGCCGGCCTATGAACGCGGCGAGCGTCGGCCCAGACTGGAACCGGTTTCCGGTCAAGACCTGCTTGCGGCTTCGGGGTTTGACCTCAGGGCGTAGCGCCGCAGCTGTTGGACATTCGTGCCTAACCTTTTGCCCCCAGGACGGACAAACCGAAGGGCGTCCTAGAAATCGGCGACGGGGCGCATTTCCAGTTCAACTACTGATCGGCCAACCAAAGACAAGAAAGGCGGGCTAGGGCCCGCCTTTCTGCGTTTCAGGGCATCGGATGGTCAGCCATCGGCCCGCAGCGAGGCGGCGTATTGCTGCATCACGTTCAGCGGCACGTAGCCGCGCAGCATCTGGTCATCCATCACGAAGGTCGGGGTGCCCGAGATGTTCAGCCGTTGGGCCAGCAGCCGGTTCTCTTCCAGCACCCGCGTGACCTCGTCACTGGTCATCCGCTCAAGGATCGGGTCAGGCTCCAGTCCAAAGGTCTCGGCCAGCCGCACAAGGCTGTCGGCGGTGATATCGCCCCGCACCTGCATCAGCGCGTCATGCACGTTCTTATACGCATCGTCGCCATGCAACTGATGCACCGCGACCGCGAAGCGCGACGACAGGACCGACTGTTCGCCAAGGATCGGGAATTCCTTCAGGATGAAGCGGATGTTGCCATCCTGCGCGACCAGCGCCTCGACCTCTTCGAAGGCGCGTTTGCAGTAGGTGCAGCGATAATCCATGAACTCGACAAGGCTGATGTCGCCCTCGGGGTTGCCGCCGACCCAGGAGAACCCGTCGTTGAACAGGGCGTCCGCATTGGCGCGGGCAAGATCCTCGTCGGCCTGCGCCTCGGCCACGGCCTGACGGTCTTCCAGGACGGCGATCGCCTCCATCAGAACCTCGGGGTTTTCCAGAAGATAGGCCCGCACTTCGTCGCGGAAGGCTGCGCGTTCCTCGTCGGTCATCGTGGCCATGTCAAAGGCACTGGCCGACCCGGCCAGAAGACCAAGGGCAAGGGCAGCGGGGGCGAAAAGGCGTTTCAGCATGTCATCTCCGTGTCAATTGTTCCGCAGCAACAAGCACATCCTGCGCCCGCTGCCAACCCACACTTCCGCGAGGAAGCTGATCCGCCGCACGGCCCGCGTGGAGTGCCGCATCGGACATCCGGCCCATGAGCGCATAGCGTTCGGCGATGGCCAGCGAGGCAAGTCCCGGTTGCCCGGCGCGGGCATGGGCCTGTGCCAGATCCCGCAGCACCCGGGCGTCCTGCCCATCGCGGTCGCGCGCCCGCTGCAAGGCCTGCAGCGCCCGCGCGTCGCCATCGGCGGTGTCCAGCGTCAACAGTGCCCGCCCGTAGCCGCCAAGGATCAGCGCATTGTTCTGGGCAAGGTTCACCCCCCGCCCGTAGGCATTGACCGCCGCCGCGAACTGCCGGTTTTCCAGCAGGATCTGCCCCTGCAATTCCGCGATGAAGGGATCATTGGGGTAGGCGGCGGCAAGCTGGTTGATCGCCCGGATCGCCCCGTCGCGGTCGGGCTTGCGATGCAGCGCGATGGCGGCCCGCATCTGGCTGATGAGGTCGGTGTTTCCGCGCACCCGGCGCAGGGTCCAGTTGGAGTTCTGGGTAAAGGCCGACAGTTTCCCCTGCGCCCGCGCGAACCAGTAATCGGCGGTGGTGCTGTCGGCGGCCCGCCCGGTATTGGCGGCCACCAGTCCGCGCAACTGCCGCATCCGGTCGCTGGTCAGCGGATGGGTCCGGACATAGGGGTCTTGCCGCCCGACCGACAGCGCCTCTTGCCCCCGGAAGATGTCCAGCACCTCGACCGCGGCCTGACCATCGACCCCGGCGGCCAGCATGAACCGCAGGCCGGATTGGTCGGCGGCGGATTCCTCGGCGCGGGTGTGGGAAAACAGGACCCGCTGGGCCGATCCCGCCGTGCCCGCCGCGATCCCCGCCGCCGCGTCCGCATTGCCCGAGGCCGCCGCGGCGATGGCCAGCGCCACGCCCAGCCCCGCCGCCGTCTGCGCGTTGCGGATATTGGCCCCGCGCCGGGCAATATGCCCGTTGGCGATATGCGCGGCCTCGTGTGCGATGACCGATTGCAGCTGCGCCGCGCTTTCCAGTTTCAGGATCAACCCAGAATGGAGAAAGATCGCCCGTCCGTCGATGACGAAGGCGTTCAGCGACCGGTCATCGACGACAAGGATGCGCGTGTTGGAGGGCGACAGACCGGCGGCCAGAAGGATCGGCCGGGCCAGTTCCGACAACGCGTGTTCGATATCCGGATCGCGCAGAAGCGAGGCCGCGCGGACAGGCTGCGCCACCGTCACCGCCCAGAAAAACGCGGCAAGGATCAGCTTGAAGGGGGAAAGGTGCATTGACGGGCCAAGCCTCCTACGGGCAAGACAGGGGTAAGATACAAGAAACCAGAATGAGGCGGTCAGGTGCGGAACTCAAGGCGCGGCGAGGTCGATCCCTTCATCGTCATGGATGTGATGGAACAGGCGCGGCAGGCCGAGGCCGCCGGACGTCATATTATCCATATGGAAGTGGGCCAGCCGGGCACCGGCGCCCCGAGTGAAGCGCTACAGCGGCTTTCCGCCGACATGGCCCATGGGCCGCTGGGATATACCGTGGCCCTAGGTCTGCCAGAGCTGCGCGCCCGCATCGCCGGGCATTACAAGGACTGGTATGGCGTCGACCTGAACCCGGAACGGGTGGTCATCACCGCCGGGGCCTCGGGCGCGTTCATCCTTGCCTTCACCGCGCTGTTCGATACGGGCGCGCGGGTGGGTCTGGGCGAACCCTGCTACCCGTCCTACCGGCAGATCCTGAAATCCATGGATATGCAGCCCGTCGGCATCCCGACCCATATGGACACGCGGTTTCAGCCGGTCCCGGCGGATGTGGCCACCCATGATCTTGACGGGCTGATCGTCGCCTCGCCCGCCAATCCCACGGGCACCATGCTGGGCCGGGATGACCTTGCCGCGCTGGCGTCGGCCTGTTCGGCGCATGGAACCGCGTTCATCTCGGACGAGATCTACCACGGGGTCGGAGAGGTCAGCCCGGTGACCGCGCTTGAGGTCACCGACGATGTTTATGTCATCAATTCCTTTTCCAAGTATTTTTCGATGACGGGCTGGCGGGTCGGCTGGATGGTGGTCCCCGAGGCGCATGTCCGCACCATCGAACGGTTGGCGCAAAACCTGTTTATCTGCCCCTCGCACGCGGCGCAGCGGTTGGCGCTTCACGCGATGGACTGCACGGCAGAGCTGGAGGCCAATGCCGCCGTTTACCGCGAAAACCGCCGGTTGATGCTCGAGGGGTTGCCGAAGGCCGGGTTCACCCGGATCGCGCCGCCCGATGGGGCGTTTTATGTCTATGCGGATGTGTCTGACTATACCGACGACGCGCTGGGGTTTGCCAAGGAGATCCTTGATCAGGCCGGGGTCGCGGTCACGCCGGGGCTGGATTTCGATCCGCACCGGGGCCACCGCTGGCTGCGGTTTTCCTATGCGCGGGCCACGGCGGACATCGTCGAAGGTCTGGACCGGTTGCAGGCCTTCATGAAAGGCCGGACATGATCCGCGCACTGGCCCTGATCCTTGCGCTGGTGCTGCCCGGTCTGGGGCAGGCGCAGGACCTGACGGCGCTCGCGCGGCTGGACGTGGGCCAAAGCGCGGTGCGCGATACCCGGGCCGGGCCAGAGGTGGACCTGTTCCTGTCACAGCCGGTTCCGTGGCGGGCGTTTACCCTGACTGATCCCGCCCGGCTGGTCCTTGACTTCCGTGAGGTGGATTGGCGCGGCGCGACGGCCGAAACCCTGCTTCAGGGCAGGGTCGGGGCCAGCGACCTGCGGTTCGGCACCCTGCGCCCCGGTTGGTCCCGGCTGGTGCTGGACCTGACCGGCCCCTTTGCCATCGACACTGCCGGGATGCGCGTGTCCGAGGTGGACGGAACGGCCCATCTGACCGTGGCCCTGCACCGCGTCACCGAGGCAGAGTTCGTGGCGGCCAGCGGTGCCCCGCCCGAAGGGCCGGAATGGGCGGCGCTGACCCTTGCGGACCCGACCTTGCCGGCCCCGGACCCCGCCGAACCCGGTGTCCTGACCGTGGTGGTGGACCCCGGCCACGGCGGCATCGACCCCGGCGCCGAACGCGACGGGCTGCAAGAGGCGGACCTGATGCTGCGCCTTGGTCTGGATCTGGCCGAGGCGATCAACCGGTCCGGCACCATGCGCGCGATCCTGACCCGGACGGACGACAGCTTTGTCCCGCTGGAGGCGCGGATGACCGTGGCCCGGCAGGTCGGGGCGGATGTGCTGATCTCGCTGCACGCGGATGCGCTGGAAACCGACGCGGCGCAGGGGGCGTCGGTCTATACGCTGACCGAAGAGGCGCTGGACCGCGCCTCGGCCCGGATGGCGGAACGGCATGATCGGGGCGATCTTCTGGCCGGGTTGGACCTGTCGGGGCAGGATGACACGGTTGCGACAGTGCTGATGGACCTTGCCCGGCTGGAAACCGCGCCGCGCACGGACAGGCTGGCCACGGCGCTGGTGTCCGGACTGCGCCAATCCGGCGCGACGCTGAACAGCCGTCCCCGGCGCGAGGCGATGCTGGCGGTGCTGACGGCGGCGGATTTCCCATCGGTCCTGATCGAGGCGGGGTTTCTGTCCAACACGGACGACCGCGCCGCGCTGACCCTGCCAGAAGGCCGGGCCAAGATCGTGTCGGGGATCGTTGCGGCCCTGCAAAGCTGGGCCGCAGAGGAACAGGCGCGCGCGGCCCTTATTCGTCAGTGAACCGCGCCAGCCAGACCGTGCGGCCGCCGCATTCGGGGTCTTGCGGTTTGAAATCCACCACTTCGAACCCTGCCTTCGTCAGAAGCGCCCGGTAATCATCGGGTGACAGAGAGGCGTGATAAACCGGTTCGCCTGCAATACTGCCAATTTCTTCGCCCTCCTCGGGGCCAGAGGTGAACATCAGCGCAGCGCGGGGGGCGGCGTGGCTTGCAAATGTGGAAAACATCGCCCGCTGGTCCCGCGCGGACAGGTGGAAAAAGCTGTCCCAGGCAAGGATCGCATCGAAGGGTTCGCCAAGGGCAAGCCCGCGCATATCGGCGTGAATCGCCCGCGCCCGCGGCAGGGCCTGCCGAAACAGCGCAATCATGGCCGCAGCCCCATCAACCCCGGTGACGGTCAGCCCGCGTTCCGACAGGTATTGCGCGATCGGGCGGCCCGATCCGCAGCCCAGGTCCAGCACCCGCCGCCGCGAGGAATGCAGCGGCGTATGGGCAATCATCCGATCCAGCCAGCGCTTTTCCACAAGACTGCGATCCCGGCTTTTCGCCCAATCGGGGCCGTGAGATTCGTAGGTGGGCAGGATCAGGTCGGGGGTGCTCATGCGGGCATCTGCACCGGCGCCGGGGATGGGTGCAATGGGGTGTGACGGGGCCGTGCGAAAACTGGCGCAAACCAGCCGATCCGGGCCCATCGCCTTTTGACCTTGCCCGCCGGTCCCCATATAAGCGGACCAGATCAGAGCAAGGCGATATCGGTGCTGCGTTTCATCCTGTCCTTCTTCGGGGCCATTTTCTCGATGGCAACCCTTGGCCTTGGCATGGCCGCCCTGACGCTGGGCGCCATTTTCTATATGTATGGCCGTGACTTGCCCAGCCATGAGGTGCTGTCGCAATACACCCCCAAGACCATCAGCCGTATCTATTCCGGCGAGGGCCAGATCATCGACGAATTCGCCGTCGAACGCCGCCTGTTCACCCCGGCCGAAGAGATTCCCGATATCGTGAAATTCGCCTTCGTCTCGGCGGAAGATCAGAATTTCTACAGCCACCCGGGCTATGACATCCGTGGCATCGCGGCCGCCTTTGTCGAGGCGGTGCAAAGCCGGGGCGAAGACCTGCGTGGGGCGTCGACCATCACCCAGCAGGTGATGAAGAACTTCCTTCTGTCGGCGGACCGGACGGTGGAACGCAAGATCAAGGAATTGATCCTTGCAGTGCGGATCGAACGGGCGATGGACAAGGACCAGATCCTTGAACTTTACCTCAACGAAATCTTCCTTGGTCAGAATTCCTATGGGGTCGCCGCCGCCGCGCAAACCTATTTCAACAAACCGCTGGCAGAGCTGATCCCGGCAGAGGCGGCCTATCTTGCCGCCCTCGCGCAGCGGCCCGGCAACCTGCACCCCGTGCGCCAGTATGACGACGCGGTGTCGCGCCGGAACTACGTGCTGCGGCGTCTGGCCGAAGATGGCTATATCACGCCCGAGGTTGCCGCCGAACAGCAGGCCTTGCCGTTGTTGACCGTGCAGTCGGGCGATATTGAAAGTTTCCGGTCGGCCCTGCCGCCACGCGACTATTTCACCGACGAAATTCGCCGCCAGCTGAGCCGCAACTTCGGTGAGGAAGAGTTCTTTACCGGCGGTCTGTCGATCCGCGCCACCATTGACCCCGATCTTCAGGTGACCGCCGCCCACGCACTGCAACGGGCGCTGGAACGGTTCGACCGGGGGCAGGGGCGTTGGACCGGCACCGGCAAATCGATCGAGGCCGAGGCCCTTGCGACCGAAGAGGGCTGGCGCGCCGCGCTCGCTTCCACGCAGGTGCCCCGCGACGTGACGCTGGATGGACAGTGGCATCCGGCGGTGGTGCTGGAAGTGCAGGACCAGCAGCTTGTCATCGGGATCGAGGACATCGCTCTGGACGATCCGCGCGGAAACACCGTTCCCCGGTCTGACACCGGCTGGTTCTCGGGCAATCTGTTCGACAATTTCAGCGTCGGCGACGTGATCCACGTGAGCGAGGCGACATCGGGCGGGTCGTTCGATCACTGGACCCTACGGCAGGTGCCCGAGGTGCAGGGCGGCTTCATGGCGATGGATGTGAACAGCGGCCGGGTTCTGGCGATGCAGGGGGGCTTTTCCTACCAGCATTCGGTGTTCAACCGCGCCACGCAGGCCCAGCGGCAGCCCGGGTCCAGTTTCAAGCCCTTCGTCTATGCCGCCGCGCTGGACAGCGGCTATTCCCCCGCGACGATCGTGGTTGACGCCCCCATCGAGATTCAGACCGGTGCGGGCATCTGGCGCCCGACTAACGCATCGAACCAGTTCTACGGGCCGACCCCGCTGCGAACCGGTATCGAACAGTCGCGAAACCTGATGACCGTGCGTCTGGCGCAAGAGGTGGGGATGGATGTCGTCGCCGAATATGCCGAAAGGTTCGGCGTCTACGACAACATGAACGCCTTCCTGTCGGCTTCGCTCGGGTCCGAGGAAACCACCCTGTTCAAGATGGTCGCCGCCTATGCGATGTTTGCCAACGGCGGCGAGCGGGTCGAGCCGACACTGGTTGACCGCGTTCAGGACCGTCTGGGCAACACGGTCTATCGGCATGACCAGCGCGACTGCCCGGACTGTTCTCTGTTGAACCTGCCCGAAGGTCAGGCCCCGGCGGTCGTGTCGAACCGCGACAGGATCATGAACGCGGTGACCGCCTATCAGCTGACCTCGATGATGCAGGGGGTGGTGCAGCGCGGCACGGCCAGCGGGTCGGTCAACCTGCCGGTTCCGACCGCGGGCAAGACCGGGACAACCAACGATTCCAAGGACGTCTGGTTTGTCGGCTTCACGTCGAACATCGTGGCGGGCTGCTACATCGGCTATGACACGCCCCGGCGGATGCCCGGTGCCTCGGGCGGCGGCATGTGCGGCCCGGTGTTCCAGGAATTCATGACCGAGGCGGTGGCCCGGTTCGGCGGTGGCCCCTTCAACGTTCCCGAGGATTGCCAGTTCATCAAGATCGACCGTTACACCGGTGCGCGTCTGCCCAACGATGCAGGCGGGCCGAATGTCGTCAGCGAATGTTTCCGCGCGGGCGAGGAACCGGTGTTCGGCATCATGTTCGACGGGGGCTTTGCCATGGCCGCCGATCTGCCGCTGTTTGACGAGGTGCCGCAGGCTGGTCGTCAGGTCACCACCTCGGACGGCGGCACCGCGACCGTGGGGCCGAAGGCCAGCTTTGGCACGCTGTCGTCCGGCGGGCTTTACTGACGCCGCCGCTTGCCCGTCCGGTCGGGGCGGGCTATCACCCCCTTCGAACCAACACCCGGAAGACCCATGCGCGCTGAAACCCAGAATATCGTCACGGCCATTGAAAAGTCGCTTAACCTGCTGGCCCAGCGGATGGATTGGGAAACGGCGGAATACCGGCTGGAAGAATTCAACGCCCGTGTCGAGGACCCGAACCTGTGGAACGATCCGGAGGCGGCGCAAAAGCTGATGCGCGACCGGCAGATGCTGGTCGATTCCATCACCGGCTACAAATCCATCAAGCAAGAGCTTCAGGACAATATCGACCTGATCGAACTGGGCGAGATGGAAGACGACACTGAGGTGGTGACAGAGGCCGAGGCCGCGCTGAAGGCGCTTCAGGCCAAGGCCGCCGAAAAGGAGCTGGAGGCGCTTCTGGACGGCGAGGCTGACGGCAACGACACCTTCCTTGAAATCAACGCCGGTGCAGGCGGGACCGAGGCCTGCGACTGGGCGCAGATGCTGCAACGGATGTATGTCCGTTGGGCCGAAAAACGCGGCTACAAGGTGGAACTTCAGTCGGAAGAAGCGGGCGCCGAGGCCGGGATCAAATCCTGCGCCTACAAGATTTCGGGGCCCAACGCCTATGGCTGGCTGAAATCCGAAAGCGGCGTGCATCGGCTGGTCCGCATTTCCCCGTTCGGCAAGGGCACGCGCGAAACCTCTTTCGCGTCCGTCTGGGTCTATCCGGTCGTGGACGACAATATCGAGATTGAAGTGAACCCGTCCGACATCCGCATCGACACCTACCGGTCGTCGGGCGCGGGCGGGCAGCACGTGAATACCACCGATTCCGCCGTGCGGATCACCCACCTGCCCACCGGGATCGTGGTGACCAGTTCGGAAAAGTCGCAGCACCAGAACCGCGATATCGCGATGAAGGCCCTGAAATCGCGTCTGTACCAGATGGAACTGGATCGGCGGACGGCGGATATCAACGCCGCGCACGAGGCCAAGGGGTCGGCCGGCTGGGGCAACCAGATCCGGTCTTACGTGTTGCAACCCTACCAGATGGTCAAAGACCTGCGGACTGCGCATGAAACCAGCGACACGCAGGGCGTGCTGGACGGGGCGCTGGACCCGTTCATGGCCGCCACGCTGGCCCATGGGGTGTCCGGCAAAAGCCGGGCCGAAGCCACGGCCGAGGACTAAGCCGCAGTCTTCACGCGCGTCAGGCTTGACAGGTGCCCCCTGTCGGGTGGTCATATATTCCAACGGAGGAATGCATGACCGACATCCTGACAGAAGCGGGCCCGCCGCCCAGCCCCTTGCCTGCGACCCGCATGGTCAGGCTGGCAGATATCCGAGATTGCCTGAAGGCCGGGGTACGGGACTTTCGCGCCGCGCCACAGTTCGGGCTGTTCTTTTCGGCCGTCTATGTTCTGGGCGGGTTCGGGATGCTGTGGCTGTCTGCGGGCCATGTGACATGGGTTCTGGCCACCTCGCTTGGCTTCCCTCTGGCCGCGCCTTTCGCGGCAGTTGGCCTGTACGAAGTTTCCCGGCGGCTAGAGGCGGGGTTGCCGCTGAACTGGTCCGACATCCTTGGCGTGGTCTGGCAGGAACGCACCCGGCAGATCCCCTGGATGGGGGCGATCATCGTGATCTACTTCCTGTTCTGGACTTTCCTCGCCCATATGCTGTTCGCGGTCTTCATGGGCCTGTCCACAATGACCAATATCTCCTCAAGCTATGAGGTGTTCCTGACGCCGAACGGTTTGACCATGATCGCGGTTGAATTGGGGGTCGGCGCGGTGCTGGCCTTCCTTCTGTTCGCCATGACGCTGACCAGCCTTCCGCTGCTCCTTGAGAAAGAGGTCGATTTCATCTCGGCCATGCTGCTGTCGATCCGGGTGGTGTCCGAAAACCTGCCGGTCATGCTGGTCTGGGCGGTGATCATCGCGGTGCTGTCCATCATCGCGTTGATCCCGTGGTTTCTGGGGCTTATCGTGGTGCTGCCGATATTGGGCCATGCCACATGGCATCTTTACCGGCGCGCGCTGGAACACCCGGAATAAAGCGTCATGCGAAAAACCTGAATCACCTAGCGCTGCCTGAAATCCAAGATTTCAACGCGTTAGGTGATGCTTGTTGCTTTGGGTATTTCGTCAGACGCTTTGGAAACGAAAACGGGCGCCCAAGGGGCGCCCGAAATGCATTGGGATGATCGCGTGATCAGTCGGCCTTGTCGGCGGCGGCTGCCTTGGACTTGCCACCGTTCACGTCCAGCGGGTTGTCCTGACGCTGCACGGAGCCTTCGAAATGGGCGCCGCTTTCGATCGCGATGGTCTTGTGGATGATGTCGCCTTCGACGCGTGCGGTCGAGGTCAGGCGCACCTTCAGGCCGCGCACACGGCCCACGATGCGGCCATTAACGACCACGTCATCGGCAATGACTTCGCCCTTGACGGTGGCGGTTTCACCGACGGTCAGCAGGTGGGCGCGAATGTCGCCTTCGACCTGACCTTCGATCTGGATGTCGCCGGTGGTCTTCAGGTTGCCCTTGATCGTCAGGTCCGACGACAGGATCGACGGCGCCGGTTTCGACTTCGGCGCAGAGGATTTGAAATCTGCGGGCGGGATCGTCGCGGAAGACGTCACCGGCGCGGCAGGGGTTTCTGTTTCGGATGCCTTCGGCCCCGGCTCGTTGATTTTGCTCTTAGAAAACATCTCGTCCAGCTCTTATATAGATCATGGGATTGACAGGTTCACCATCGACGCGAACTTCGTAGTGTAGATGAGGTCCGGTCGAACGTCCGGAATTCCCCATATCACCGATCCGGTCCCCGCGCGAGACCCTTTGGCCGACTTCGACCCGAATGGCGTTAAGATGCGCATAGCGGGTTTCGATGCCAAATTCGTGGCGGATCTTGATCAGGCGACCATAGCCCGACGACCACCCGGCATGGACCACAACGCCGTCGGCGGTGGCGTAGACGGGCGTGCCCACCGGACCGGCCATATCGGTGCCAGCATGCAGGCGGCCCCAACGCTGACCGAACCCAGAGGTGAAGCGGTAGTTGGACCGCACCGGGATATCGAAAGGAAGCTGTTCGGCGGCGATCCGGTACAGGTTGATCCGGTCCATCGCTCCAAGGATCTGATTGGCGCGCAGCGTATCGGCATCCGGTTCTTCGCCGCGGGTCGAGAATTGGATCGGCATCAAGGGCCCGCCCTGTCCGGAATAGCCCCGGCGCACCTGATCAATCAGCCGATCCGGGTCCATCCCGGCGGCGCGGAACATGTTGTCCAGCGGTTCGACCGAGACAAGCATCGCCTCTTCCAGCTGCCGGAAGATCTCGTCGTTGCGGTCCTGAAGCAGGCGCAATTCAAGCTGCATGTCGGCGGCGGTTTGCAGGGCTTCTTGCGCGTCCGCTTCGATCTGGTCGCGTTCAGCGGCTGTCTTGGACAGCGCATCGGCAAGGATATCGACGGTCGAGGTCAGTTCGCTGTCGCCTACGATGCCCGGCACTGCGCCCTCACCGTTTTCGATGGCCAGCGTGATTTCCTCAAGTTCTGACTCAAGCGCCTGCCGGTCCTGCATCGTGCGCCGCAGCGTCGCCTGAATCACTTCGATCCCGGTTTCCAACTCGCGCCGCCGATCTTCGGAGGCCAGGAGTTCCGACTGCATCGCCGAAATCTGTTCAAGGGCAGAGCTGAACCGGGCCTGTGCGGCGGCGGCCTCATCGGCGCGCATGTCGCGTTCCTCGCTCAGCGCGTTCAGCCGGTCTTCGTACACCATCTGGTCGCGCTGCGCCTGCGCCCGGAAGTTCCCGGCGCCGATCGAATCCATCAAAAGGATCGCGGTTGCGATGATGGTCCAGGCGACAAGCAGGGTGCCACCGGTCCAGATCACAAGCTGGGTTTCAGGCTTCAGCCGGATGAACCGGGTTTCCGCGTCAGACCGCAAGAACAGGCGCTTTTCAGGGAACCGGCGTTCCAGCGCGTCATGAATTTTCTTGATCAGTCGTGACTTCAACTGCCCGGTCCCGTCCATCCCGTTTTCGACACTCCGGCCCATCTGCCGGGTGCGTCCCGAAGGGTGTTAGCCTCCACTTCGCCCGGTCGCAAGATTTTTGAGCAAATTTGCACAGCTAGACCCCGGAGGGCCGCTGTCTGGGCGGTATTCTGCCTAGGGCGCGCGGCCCTTCGCTGGCGTCTCCTCGGCCAGCGGCCAGTAGAAATCCGGGGGCAGTCCGGCCTCGGCCCGCTTCTCCTCGTTGAAGGGGGGCTTCAGCGTCGAATGAAAATAGGTGCGGACAAGATCGTGGAAGGCGTCTTTCGGGTCCAGATCGTGGCGGCCGCAGAGGAAATGAAACCACTTGGACCCATAGGCGACGTGGTGCACCTCTTCGGCATAAATAACTTCAAGCGCCTCGACCGCCGCCGCGTCGCCCGCCCTGCGGAAGATGTCGATCATGCCGGGGGTCACATCCAGGCCCCGCGCCTCCAGCACCATCGGGACAACGGCCAGACGGCCCATCAGGTCGGTTGCCGTGTCCTCGGCCGCGCGCCACATGCCCGCATGGGCGGGCAGGGCGCCATAGTGGCTGCCCAGCCGGTTCAGACAATCGCAGATCAGGTTGAAATGCTTGGATTCCTCGTCCGCGGCCTTCACCCAGTCGTCATAGAACCCGATCGGCAGGCGGGTCTCCGAAAACCGCGCGATGATGTCCCAATGCAGGTCAACCGCGTTCAGTTCGATATGCGCAACGGCGTGCAACAGGGCGATCCGGCCCTGCGGGCTGCCGGGGCGGCGGCGGGGCACGTCACGGGGCGGCAGCAACTCTGGCCGGTCGGGACGGGCCGGTTGGTCTGGCGGGGTCGCGGTGCCCACCGGGATCGGGGTGCCCGCATCGCGCGCGGCAAACCAGCGGGCGGCATGGCGGCGGGACAGGGCGGTCTTTTCGCGGCCATCGGCGGTGCGCAGCACCTCTTCGGCCATCTGGGCAAGGGTCTGTGTCATGACCCGCCTTCTGCCCAGTCGGGGGGCGGCCGGTCAAGTCCTTGCCGCCCGCGCCCCCCAGCCTGCGTTTGTTCGTCACCCCTGTGCGGACGCGAGTTTGCTCAGGTAGTCGAGTTCAATTTCAAGATCCGCAGTTGCTTTCACTTTGCTGCGCGCCCTGATCTCCTCGGCCACGACCTTGCGGACCTTTGCGAATTCCTTCGCCTCCGCCCGAGCCAGACCAGCACTTGTGCTGTCACCCGCATAGGTGTCAACACTCCAGCCCGCGGTTCCCAAAATCTCGCAGGCACTGCCTTTGTGGCTCAGGCCATAGGGCTGGCTGTAAATCACCTCCCCCGGTTCACCGCCACCGGCAGACGGGGTCGTGACGTAGCTTCGTTCGCCAAGGCACAGGCTGTAGTCCGCTGTCCTGAGCGCCGTTTGCGCCGTCAGAAGTGTGTCGCCGATTTCCGGAAGCGCGGCGACAAGCGATTCCGAATGTGCATCTGACCAATGCTGTAGCCCGCTGGCGGCGTGGATAGCCAAGCGGAATGCATTGTGGCGGATGAACAGCTTCCCAAGAACCACCTTGGTTTCGTCGGTCATGAAATCCGGCGGGTTCCGCAGTGTCCCTACAAAACGATAGTCCAGCGCCTCGACCAAACTCAGGGCCCCTTTGGCAAAAGTCGGGTCCCCGGTCTCGGTCCAGGCGCGGACTGCCTCGCCGACACCGTAGACATCGGCTGCAAAGACCCTGGCCGTCTCCTCGTCCAGCACGGCAAAGACGTGGGCCTTCACGTCCTCCACATCCTGCTGAACCTTCGCGATCTCGGACCGCAGCTCTTCTAGCTGCTGCGGTGTCACAGACCGTTGCCCACTGGGTTTCGGAGACCCGAACTTGATCACCGCGAATACCGTTGCGGCTACAATCAGGCCAGTTCCCAAATCCTTGTTGCCTGTGTCCTCCAAGGCCAATTCTCTCAACATGCTCAACAAATCTCCCTTCGTTGAAAGGGTCAGATTGGAAATATTATTGAGGGAATTCAAGGCTAAAAGTCAGAGCGAGCGCACCGCCTCAAGCACTTCTTCGGCGTGGCCGGGGACTTTGACCTTGGGCCAGACCCGGGCGATCTGCCCGTCCGCGCCGATCAGGAAGGTGGCCCGCTGGATGCCCATGTAGGTCTTGCCGTACATGTTCTTTTCGACCCATGTGCCATAGCGTTCGCAGGTGTCGCTCTCTTCGTCCGAGGCAAGGATCACCGAAAGCCCGTGTTTGTCGCGGAACTTGTCGTGTTTCTTGACGCTGTCCTTGGATACCCCGATCACCACCGCGCCTGCGGACTCAAACGCGGAGGC
This sequence comes from Loktanella sp. IMCC34160, assembly GCF_004145845.1. Taxonomy (GTDB): domain Bacteria; phylum Pseudomonadota; class Alphaproteobacteria; order Rhodobacterales; family Rhodobacteraceae; genus SELP01. Next base: position 377,205 of record NZ_SELP01000002.1, read on the forward strand.
ATGGTCGGTGAAGGCAATCGCCTCTTTCGTGCAGCCGGGGGTGTCATCCTTGGGGTAGAAATACAGGACGACGGGTTTGCCCTTGAGGTCCGACAGCGCGATGGTGCCGCCACCGTCGCGGGGCAGGGTGAAGTCGGGGGCGGCGGCGCCGGGTTCTGGCATCGACATGGCGGGGTCCTTCCTATTTGCCCGGCCGGTGCCGGCCGGGGCTGTTTTCGGTCCCGATTTGTTTTAGAGCGGGATGAGAAAAGATAAAGGGCGGCCCGACGCCCGGTGCGGGATCACGATGACCGAAGACGCAGGCGCGGAAAAAGAGACAGAGGAGACCGGCGCCCGCCGCCCGTCCCCCCGTCCGCCGCATCACGGGCCGTGGTTCTACCTGCGCGCGGGTCTTCTGATTGCCGTGCTGGCGCCGGTCCTTTTCGCCATCGTGGCCCTGTTCCTGATCGTCGGACGCGAGGTTGACGCGCCCAGCTGGGTCGTCTCGCGGATCGAGGCCGAGGCCAGCGCGGTTCTGGGCGGCGGCAGTCTGGACTTCGACCGGATGACCGTGACCATCGGGCGCGATCTGCATCCGACCGTGGTCCTGGAGCAGGCCAGCCTGCGGGATGCGGATGGCGCGCCACTGGCGCGGGTGCCCCGGATCGAAACCCTTGTGTCGCCGCGCGGGCTGATCCTGCGGCAGGATGTTCTGGTGCAGGAGGTGCGGGTCAGCGGCGCAGAGATTGCGCTGCGGCGATCCGCCGACGGGTCTGTTGCGCTGTCCTTCGGGACATCTGCGGGGCCGCTGCGCGAAGCGCCCGGCCTATTGGCCCTGATGGACGAGGTCGACCGCGTCCTTGAGGGCCCGAGGTTGGAGGCGCTGGAGCAGGTGAGCGTCGACGGGGTCATCGTGAATTTCGCCGATGCGCGGGCCGGGCGCAGCTGGACCGTGGATGGGGGCCAGATCAACCTTGACCTGCGGGGTGGTGAAACCGCGTTGCGGGCGGATCTGTCGCTGTTGTCGGGGCGGTCTTTCGTGACCGGGGTGATGATCAGCTATGCCAGTCCGCGCGGCAGCCGTGCGGCGCAGATGGGCCTGTCGATCACCGACGGGGCGGCGGCGGACCTTGGCAGCCAGTTCCCGGCGCTTGGGTGGCTTGGGGCGCTTGATGCGCCGCTGTCTGGCAACCTCCGGGCGGAACTGGACAGCGCCGGGGCCCTTGGTCCGGTCAGCGCGACGCTTGAGATCGGCCCCGGTGCCCTGCAGCCCACCCCGGCAACCCGCCCGATCCCCTTTGAAACCGCCAAGGCCTATCTCACCTATGACCCGGCACAGGCCGAGGTCCGCTTTGACCGGCTGGATGTGCAATCGGACTGGGGGGGATTCTCGGCCGAGGGGGTCAGCTATCTGCGGGATATGCGCGACGGCTGGCCCGGTGCCCTGATCGCCCAGTTCAACCTTGGCGATCTGAGCCTGAACCCCGATGGGGTCTTTCCCGAACCCCGGCGGCTGGACCGCGCGGCGCTGGATTTCCGGCTGCGTCTTGATCCCTTCTCGATCGAGGTGGGGCAATTCCTGATCGCGGCAGAGGGGCAAGACATCGTTGGCGCGGGCCGCATCCGGGCGGCGGAAGACGGTTGGCAGGTGGCGGCAGACCTGCGTGCCGATACCCTGCGCCCCGAGGTGGTCATGTCCTTCTGGCCCGAAGTGGTGAAACCGCGCGCCCGCACATGGTTTGCCGACAACTTGATCGCGGCCACGATCACCGATCTGTCGCTCGGGTTTCGCTGGACCCCGAACGTGCCGGTCCGCATGGCAGGCAGCGCGAATTTCAGGGGCACCACCCTGCGCTATATGAAAACGCTTCCGGTTCTGGAGCAGGCCGCCGGGTTCCTGACCATCGACGGCAGCAGTTTTGTCGCCTCGGTCGAGGAAGGGTATGTCATGGCCCCGCAAGGGGGGCGGATCGACCTTGCCGGGTCTGTCTTCTCGGTCGCTGACATTACCCGCCCTGGTGCGCAGGCCGAGGTGGGCTTGACGCTGGACAGCACGATCACCGCCGCCCTGTCGATCCTTAATCTGCCACCGTTTGAGTTCCTGACAAAGGCGGGGCTGCCCGTCGACCTGGCGGATGGCCGGTTTGCCGGGGGCGGGCGCCTGTCGTTGCCGCTTCGGCCCCGTCTTGGGCCGGACGAAGTCGTCTTTGATCTGTCCGGTCAATTGCGCGACGTGCGGACCGACAGGCTGGTGCCCGACAGGATGCTGGCGGCCAGCCGCTTGACGGTTACTGCCGACAATGCGGGGCTGGCGATTGGTGGCGCGATCCGGCTGGGACAGGCGCAGATGACGGGCGAATGGACCCGCGCCTTTGACCCCGACAACGACGGGCTGAGCCAGGTCGCGGCGGCGGTGACGCTGGACCCGGCGTTCCTGTCCGAATTCAACATCGGCCTGCCCGCAGGAAGCGTGGCCGGGTCGGGAACCGGGGTTCTGGCGCTGGACCTGCGGCCCGATACTGCGCCGTCCTTCACACTGCGGTCGGACCTGACCGGGCTGCGCCTTGGACTGCCGGCAATCGGCTGGACCAAACCAGCGAACCAGCAAGGGGTGCTCGAGGTGACGGGGCGTCTTGGGGCCGTGCCGGTGATTGACCGGCTGACCATCGACGCGGGCGGGCTGCGTGCCACGGGGGATATCGCCCTGCGCGAAGGCGGCGGGCTGGAGGCGGCGCGGTTCGACAGGGTCGTGGCGGGGGGATGGCTGGACGGGCCGGTTGTCCTGCGCGGGCGTGGGCCGGGTGCCGCGGTCGGGATCGAAATTTCGGGTGGTACCTTTGACCTGCGGCGCGCGCAGTTCGGGGACAGCGCGGGGCAGGGTGGGCCGATGGCGATCGTGCTGGACCGGCTGCAAATTTCGGATGGGATCGCCCTGACCGGTTTTGCCGGGCAATTTGACGGCGCGGGCGGGTTTTCCGGGCAATTCACCGCGCGCCTGAACGGGGGCACGCCGCTGCGTGGGTCTATTGTTCCCTATGAGGGCCGGTCGGCCGTGCGCATTCTCAGCGACGACGCGGGCGGGGTGTTCCGGTCGTCTGGGCTGTTGGAGAATGCGCAGGAAGGGGCCTTTGAGATGGTGCTTTTGCCCACCGGGGCAGAAGGGACCTATGACGGCACGATGGCGGCGACGGACCTGCGGGTCCGGGACGCCCCGGCACTGGCCGCGCTTCTGGATGCAATCAGCGTCGTGGGGCTTTTGGGGCAATTGGACGGGCAGGGCCTGTCGTTCACCAACGTCGATGCGAAATTCCGGATCACGCCCGACCGGATCGTGGTCACCGAAGGCTCTGCCGTGGGCCCGGGGCTTGGCATCTCGATGGACGGGGTCTACATGCTGGGGCCAAAGCGGATGGAGTTTCAGGGGGTTATTTCGCCCATCTACCTTCTTAACGGCATTGGATCGGTGCTGACCCGGCCCGGCGAGGGGCTGTTCGGCTTTACCTACCGGTTGGACGGCGTGGTTGGAAACCTGCGGGTGTCGGTCAATCCGCTGTCCGCGCTGACGCCGGGCATGTTCCGTGAAATCTTTCGCCGTCCGCCGCCAGAACTGAACCAATAGGACCAGACCGTGAAGCTGAGCGACTTCGACTTTGACCTTTCCGAAGACCTGATCGCAACCCGGCCCGCGCGGCCCCGGTCGTCGGCCCGGCTGCTGCTGGCCGTTGGCGACGGGATCGACGACCGGCATGTGTTCGACCTGCCCGATATCCTGCGGCCCGGCGACCGGCTGGTGCTGAACGACACCAAGGTGATCCCGGCCCGCCTGACAGGCCTACGGCGGCGCAGCGGCCCCGAAGGTGAAACCGAGGCCCGGATCGAGGCGACACTGCTTGAGCCCCGCGCCGACGGAACCTGGGGCGCGCTTCTCAAACCGCTGAAGAAGGTCCGTGATGGCGAGGTGATCGTGTTTTCCCCGGACCTTTCCGCAACCGTCGAGGGCCGGGCCGACGGGCAAGGGCATCTGCGGTTCAACCTGACCGGCGAGGATTTCGACACGGCGCTGGCCGAGGCGGGGGCGATGCCATTGCCGCCCTATATCGCGGCGTTGCGGGCGCCGGACGAACAGGACAAGCAGGATTACCAGACCGTCTGGGCAAGGAATTCCGGGGCGGTGGCCGCGCCCACGGCCTCGTTGCATTTCGACGAACCGCTGATGGCGGCGCTGGCCGTGCGGGGCGTGGACCTGACCCATGTCACCCTGCACGTCGGTGCGGGCACCTTTCTGCCGGTCAAGGTCGATGACATTCGCGACCACAAGATGCACGCCGAATGGGGCGAGGTGACGGAGAAGGCCGTGGCCGACATCATGGCGACCAAGGCGGCGGGTGGTCGGGTGATCCCGGTCGGGACCACGGCGCTGCGGCTGATCGAAAGTGCGGCAGTGGGCGGCACGCTGACCCCGTGGCGGGGCGAGACGGATATCTTCATCACGCCGGGGTTCACCTTCAACGTGGCGGATGGGCTGATGACCAACTTCCACCTGCCCAAATCGACCCTGATGATGCTTGTGTCCGCCTTCATGGGGGTGGACCGGATTCGCCGGATCTACGACCATGCAGTGGCCGGGAAATACCGCTTTTTCAGCTATGGGGATGCCTCCCTGCTATTGCCGGGCGGGCAATAGGGCTGGTTTGCACCCAGCAAATACCTGCCATGCCACCAGCCCCCTTTAGCTGGATGCGAAAATAGTTTAACGTCAAACTAATTTCAGATGGAGGAGGCTCTGATGGCCGCGAAAGAATTCGACCTTATCGTGATCGGCGCTGGTCCCGGCGGCTATGTGGCCGCGATCCGGGGCGCGCAGCTTGGGCTGAAGGTTGCCTGCGTCGAGCGGGAACACCTTGGCGGCATCTGCCTGAACTGGGGCTGTATCCCAACCAAGGCGATGCTGCGGTCGTCGGAAGTGTTCCACCTGATGCACCGGGCCAAGGAATTCGGCCTGAAGGCCGACGGGATCGGCTACGACCTGAACGCTGTCGTGCAGCGGTCGCGCGGTGTCGCAAAGCAGCTGTCGGGCGGCATTGGCCACCTGTTCAAGAAGAACAAGGTGACCGTGGTCATGGGCGAGGCGAAACTGGCCGGGAAGGGCAAGGTTTCGGTCAAGACCGACAAGGGGACCGAGGACCTGACCGCCAAGTCGATCATCGTCGCCACCGGCGCCCGCGCCCGCGAACTTCCGGGGCTTGAGGCCGATGGCGATCTGGTCTGGACCTACAAGCACGCGCTGACCCCGCCCCGGATGCCGAAGAAGCTGCTGGTAATAGGGTCCGGCGCAATCGGCATCGAATTCGCCAGCTTCTACAACACCCTTGGCGCTGACACGACCGTGGTCGAGGTGATGGACCGTGTCCTGCCCGTCGAGGATGCCGAGATCAGCGCCTTCGCCAAGAAGCAATTCGTCAAGCAGGGCATGAAGATCATGGAAAAAGCCATGGTTAAGCAACTGGATCGCACCCCCGGCAAGGGCGTCGTCGCCCATATCGAGGTGGGCGGCAAGATCGAGAAGATGGAGTTTGACACCGTCATTTCCGCCGTGGGGATCGTCGGCAATGTTGAAGGTCTGGGCCTGGAAGAGGCGGGCGTGAAGATCGACCGCACCCATGTGGTGACCGATGAATATTGCCGCACCGGGGTCGAGGGGCTTTACGCCATTGGCGATATCGCCGGCGCGCCCTGGCTGGCGCACAAGGCCAGCCACGAAGGCGTCATGGTCGCCGAACTGATCGCGGGCCAGAAACCCCATGCGATCAAGCCGAATTCGATCGCAGGCTGCACCTATTGCCATCCGCAGGTGGCCAGCGTCGGCCTGACCGAGGCGAAGGCCAAGGAGCAGGGCTATGAGATCAAGGTTGGCCGCTTCCCCTTCATCGGCAACGGCAAGGCCATCGCCCTGGGGGAACCCGAGGGCATGATCAAGACCGTGTTCGACGCCAAGACCGGCGAACTACTGGGCGCGCATATGGTTGGCGCGGAAGTGACCGAGCTGATCCAGGGCTATGTGGTGGGCCGCCAGTTGGAGACCACCGAAGAAGACCTGATGCAAACCGTCTTCCCGCACCCGACCCTGTCGGAAATGATGCACGAGGCGGTTCTGGATGCCTACGGTCGCGCGATCCACTTCTAGGCCGATCGCCCAATAGGAAAAGCCGCCGCGCAGGGATGCGCGGCGGCTTTTTTCGTTCTTGGGGAGGGGATTAGCGGGTGATCTCGCCCCCTGCCTGCGCCCAATGGGCCAGCCCGCCGATGTTGTGCACATCCTTGTGGCCCATCTGCCCCAGCGCCTGTGCGGCCATCGACGACCGTGCGCCAGAAGCGCAGTAAACCGCGATGGGCTTGCCGCTTTTGAGTTCGGCGAGGCATTCAGGGCTGGACGGGTCCGCCTTCATCCGCAGCACGGCCAGCGGCACATGCAGCGCACCCTTGGCCTTGCCGGACATGGCGACCTCGCCGCCATCGCGAATGTCGAGAACGACAATCTCGCCGGCGGCGGATTTCTGGATCGCCTCTGCGGCGGTCATGCCCGGCGTCGCGGGCTGAGACGAAAACATGCGAAACATTTTGGGCATCCTTGGTATGGCTGTGTTACGGAAGGTATATACATTAGAAAAATGAAATGTAAAGACCGACGCTCCAAATTGCTCAAGTTTCGTAGATGTAGCCCGCGTAGATCGTGTGATCGACCGAGTTGGCGACGTAGATCCGGTGGCGCTGAATCCACGGCGCGGGATTCCACGGGATCGTGTAGTCGCCGGGCGCGGACCCGTCGCTGGGCGGTATGACCTGCGGCATGTATTCGTGGTTGACCACATAGTCGAAGGCCACCGCATCCAGCCCACCGGGCGCGCCGGGGGCGGGCACCGTGCCGCGTTCATTGCCGAAGGGGTCAAGCACGACGATCTCATCTGCGTTCTTGTCTGCCAGTAGCCAGCCGATCCCCGCCGCCGACGCACCCGAAATATTGCGCCCCGGATAGTCCCGCTGCCCCAGCTTGACCCCGCTTAGCGAGCGAAGCTCGACCCGGTTGCCACCGCCGCGGATGAAGAAGAACCCGTTGGTGCCGATCCCCTCGGCATAGGCCGGGATGTCATCGTCCAGCGAGAGGTCGATGTCGGCCACTGCCTGTTCGGTGACCGGGTCGAAGGCCATGACCTGATGCATGTTGGTCGTGCCATTGGCGCAGGCCACGATGTTGCGGATCGGGTCGAAGGCGAAACCGGAGATGACATTCCAGCCGGGCGGGTTGTCATGTTCCTTGTAGGTGTGGTCCAGCGCCAGCGACAGATAGGTGATCGGGTCTTCGTAGGTCGTCTGGTTGAGATACAGGACCATCGGATCGCCGCTGACCTTGGCGACGGTCAGGGCAACCGCCTCGTCATTTCCCAGATAGGGAAAGGGGCCGGTATTGGTGACTTCGAAATGGAGTGCCATGAATTCATCCTTTCGTGAAGAAATGAGAGAGAATGACCCAAGGTTAACGCCGGTTGGCCCGTGCCGCAGGTCCGGAGAACCTGACCGAATCCGTCCCAAACACCCAATTGTTCGCGCAATGTTCCGCTTTTTTGGTTGGAGACTCGCGCCCGGTCCACTATCTGTTAACGCTGAGTGGCCCCGGGGGATCAGATGCCGGAACTGAAGTATATCGAGGTGCGCGGTGCGCGCGAACATAACCTCAAGAACATCGACGTGGATATTCCGCGCGATCAGCTTGTGGTGATCACCGGGCTGTCCGGGTCGGGCAAGTCATCGCTTGCCTTCGACACGATCTATGCCGAGGGGCAGCGGCGCTATGTCGAAAGCCTGTCGGCCTATGCGCGGCAGTTCCTTGATATGATGGAAAAGCCCGATGTGGACCACATCAGCGGGTTGTCCCCGGCGATTTCCATCGAGCAGAAGACCACGTCGAAGAACCCCCGGTCGACCGTCGGCACCGTCACGGAAATCTACGACTATATGCGGCTTCTGTTCGCCCGCGTCGGCACCCCCTACAGCCCCGCAACCGGCCTGCCGATCGAGGCGCAGCAGGTGCAGGACATGGTCGACCGGATCATGGGGATGGAGGAAGGCACGCGCGGCTATCTGCTGGCCCCCATCGTGCGGGACCGCAAGGGCGAATACCGCAAGGAATTCCTTGAACTGCGCAAGCAGGGGTTCCAGCGGGTCAAGGTGGACGGGCAGTTCTACGAATTGGACGAACCGCCGACGCTGGACAAGAAATTCCGCCATGACATCGACGTGGTGGTGGACCGGATCGTCGTGCGCGCAGGGCTGGAAACCCGGTTGGCCGACAGTTTCCGCACCGCGCTGGACCTTGCCGACGGGATCGCCATTCTGGAAACCGCGCCGACCGAAGGCGAGCCGGAGCGGATCACCTTCAGCGAAAACTTCGCCTGTCCGGTGAGTGGCTTCACCATTCCCGAAATCGAACCGCGCCTGTTTTCCTTCAACGCGCCCTTTGGGGCTTGCCCGTCCTGCGATGGGTTGGGGGTAGAGCTGTTCTTTGACGAACGGCTGGTGGTGCCGGACGTGACCCTACGGATTGCCGATGGGGCGCTAGCGCCGTGGCGCAAGGGCAAATCCCCCTATTTCCTGCAAACGATCGAGGCGATTGCCAAACACTACGGGTTCGACAAGAACGCCCGCTGGAAAGACCTGCCCGAAGCGGTGCAGGAGGTGTTCCTGCGCGGATCGGGCAAAGAGGAAATCCCGTTCCGCTATGACGAAGGCGGGCGCGTTTATCAGGTGACCCGCGCGTTCGAGGGTGTGATCCCCAATATGGAACGCCGGTACCGCGAGACCGACTCGAATTGGATCCGCGAAGAGTTCGAGCAGTACCAGAACAACCGTCCCTGTGGCTCTTGCGGCGGCTTCCGCCTGCGGCCTGAGGCACTGGCCGTGAAAATCGGCGGGCTGCACGTGGGGCAGGTGGTGCAAATGTCGATCAAAGAGGCGCTGGCCTGGGTCGAAGCGGCCCCGGAGAGCCTGACCACGCAAAAAAACGAGATCGCCAAGGCGATCCTGAAGGAAATTCGCGACCGGCTCGGGTTTCTGAACAACGTCGGCCTTGATTACCTGACGCTGTCGCGGAATGCGGGCACGCTGTCGGGAGGGGAATCGCAGCGGATCCGGCTGGCCAGCCAAATCGGGTCGGGGCTGACCGGGGTACTTTATGTGCTGGACGAACCGTCGATCGGTCTGCACCAGCGCGACAACGACCGGCTGCTGACCACGCTGAAGAACCTGCGCGATCAGGGCAATACCGTCATCGTTGTCGAACATGACGAAGAGGCGATCCGCGAGGCGGACTACGTTTTCGACATCGGGCCGGGGGCCGGGGTTCATGGCGGGCAGGTGGTGGCCTGCGGCACGCCGGCCGAGATTATCGCAAACAAGGCGAGCGTCACCGGCGATTACCTTGCCGGACGGCGCGCGATCGAGGTGCCGAAAACCCGGCGCGACGGCAACGGCAAGACCGTGACCGTGGTCAAGGCGACGGGCAACAACCTGCAAGAAGTGACGGCGGAGTTTCCGCTGGGCAAGTTCGTCTGCGTGACCGGCGTCTCGGGCGGAGGCAAATCCACCCTGACGATTGAAACCCTGTTCAAGACCGCCAGCATGAAGCTGAACGGCGCGCGGCAGACGCCCGCGCCGTGCGAGACGATCAAGGGGCTGGAGCATCTGGACAAGGTGATCGACATCGACCAGCGGCCCATCGGGCGCACGCCGCGGTCGAACCCCGCGACCTATACCGGTGCCTTCACGCCGATCCGCGACTGGTTTGCGGGCCTGCCCGAGGCGAAGGCCCGCGGTTACAAGCCCGGTCGGTTTTCGTTCAACGTCAAGGGTGGGCGCTGCGAGGCCTGTCAGGGCGATGGGGTGATCAAGATCGAAATGCATTTCCTGCCCGATGTCTATGTCGAATGCGAGACCTGCAAGGGCAAGCGATACAATCGCGAAACTTTGGAAATTCACTTTAAAGGCAAGAGCATAGCCGACGTTCTTGATATGACGGTTGAAGAGGCTCAGGAGTTTTTCCGGGCGGTTCCGAGCATCCGCGAGAAGATGGATGCGCTGATGCGGGTGGGCCTTGGTTATATCAAGGTCGGCCAGCAGGCGACGACCCTGTCCGGGGGCGAGGCGCAGCGGGTCAAGCTGTCCAAGGAACTGGCGAAGCGGTCAACCGGCCGGACCCTCTATATTCTGGACGAGCCGACCACGGGCCTGCACTTCGAAGACGTGCGCAAGCTGTTGGAAGTGCTGCATGAATTGGTGGATCAGGGCAATACGGTGGTGGTGATCGAACACAATCTGGATGTGATCAAGACTGCCGATTGGCTGATCGATATTGGTCCGGAAGGCGGCGACGGTGGCGGAAGGATTGTGGCGCTTGGCACGCCCGAAGAGGTGGCCAAAGTGGCAGAGAGCCATACCGGCCACTACCTTGGCCCGATGCTTAGCCCCGGACGGGTCGCGGCAGAGTGATCCAAAGGCGCGGCTGCCGCCGCATTCCTATTATGAAATCGGTACGGCGTCGCGCCGACCTATCCTATACGCCAAATGAAAAGAGGGGGCTGTCTGCCCCCTCTTGGCCCGTGGGGCCAATTCACCCCCGAGGATATTTATCAACCCAAAGAAGAGGTTATCAGCCCTTCTTCATCGGGCAGGTGGAGATTCCGAGCATCGTGTAGATCGGGCAGGACCCGATCAGCCCGGTCACCAGCGGAATGATCCCGAGAAGATAGAGCCAGCTGTAGGCCCCGTCGGAGTTCATGAAATAGCCCAGGATCAGTGCCGCCCCAAGGACGACCCGCAGAATGCGGTCGATGTTGCCTTCGTTCTTCTTGAGCATGTGCCCATCCTCCAGTTCAGGTTATGAGCCGATCCTAGCGTAGTGCGGCCTGCCTGTCTGTGACTAGATCACCGAAGATCACCCGCGACCGCGTTTTTCGAACCGGGGCAACATGGCCGAGAAATCCATGCCGCGTCCGTCTTCATCTTCGACGAATTGCCGGTAGAGCGCCAGCGCGGCGGCCCCCATGGGTGTATCCGCATCCACCGCCTCTGCCGCCATTTGCGACAGCCCAAGGTCCTTGAGCATCAGCTCTGCCGCGAAACCGGGCTTGTAGCCGTTGTCGGCGGGCGAAGTCGGGCCGACCCCCGGGGCCGGGCAATAGGCGTTCATGGTCCAGCTGTAGCCCGAGGAGGTGGAAACCACGTCGAACATCTTTTGCCGGTCGAGGCCCAGCTTATCGGCCAGCGCAAAGGCTTCGCAGGTGGCGATCATGGTGACGCCGAGGATCATGTTGTTGCAGATCTTGGCGGCCTGACCCGCGCCAGCATCGCCGCAATGGACGGCCTTTTGGCCCATGATGTCGAACAGTGGCTTGACCCTGTCGAAGGCGACGGCCGGGCCGCCTGCCATGAAGGTCAGCGTGCCGGCCGCCGCGCCGCCGACCCCGCCCGAGACCGGCGCGTCGACCGCCATCAACCCGGCCGCTTCGGCGGCGCGGGCCACGGCACGGGCGCTGTCCACATCCACGGTCGAGCAATCGAGGTGCACCGCGCCCGCCGCCATTACCGGGTGGATCTCGGCGGCGACCGATTGCAGGATTGCGCCGTTGGGCAGCATGGTGATCACCACGTCGGCCCCCTTGGCGGCCTCGGCCGCGGTGGCGGCCATGGGCATGCCTTCGGGGCGGGCGGCCAGATCGAAGCCGGTCACAGCATGTCCGGCGGCGATCAGGTTCTGCGCCATCGGCGCGCCCATGTTTCCAAGTCCGATGAAGCCGATATTCATGAGCCGTCCCTTTCATCGTCGAATTGCAGTTCGTCCGGTCCCAGCGGGCCGGTCATGGCGTGTACGTCCCCACCGGGCACCGCCCGCCAATCCTTGTGCGCCCATTTGGGGGTGCGGTCCTTGTCGATGATGGCGGCGCGAATCCCTTCAAGGAAGTCGCCCTGTTCCATCGACCGGTGGGTAAAGCGGTATTCCTGCCGCAGCGCCGTGCGCATGTCGTCCCTGATCCGGGCCCGGTGGACGCATTCCACTGCCGAGGCCATGGCAAGGGGCGCGTTGCGGTCCATCAGTCTTATCGCGTGCCGGATGGGTTCGGGCCAGTCGTCTTCGGCGGGCAGCCCCCGCCAGATATCGCCCAGCGTTTCGCCGCCGAAATAGTCGTCGATCACCGGTTGCCAACCGGCAAGCCGCGCGGCGGGGGCAGGGCGGGCGGCGCGGTCTACCGCCTCCCAGTCGCCGGTTTGGCAGAGGGCTGTTTTCAGGGTGTCCCATTCCGCTTCGGGGATGAAGTAATCCGCGAAGCCGGCAAAGATCGCATCGCCCGCATCCATCCGGTCGCCGGTGGTGCCAAGGTATTCGCCGATCCGTCCCGGTGCGCGGGCCAGAAGAAGCGTGCCGCCCACGTCCGGCAACAGGCCAATGCCGCATTCGGGCATGGCAATCTTCGATGTCTCCCCGACGATCCGGTGCGATCCGTGGCAGCCGACGCCGACGCCGCCGCCCATCGTGAACCCTTGCAGGAAACTGACCACGGGCTTCGGAAATTCGAACAGCCGCGCGTTCATCCGGTATTCATCGCGCCAGAACCGCCGCCCGTAGGAATAGTCGCCCGCCGTGCCGGTGGCATACATTTCCGCGATATCGCCGCCCGCGCAGAACGCCTTGTCACCGGCCCCGTCGATCACCAGAAGCGCGACATCGTCGTCCCTCGCCCAGTCCTTCAGCGCGGCGTCGATGGACATGCACATGTCATAGGTCAGCGCGTTCAGGGCCTTGGGCCGGTTCAGGGTGATCCGGCCCGCGCGCCCGTCTTTTCGGATCAGGATGTCTTCGGTCATCTGGCCACCATCTGGCGGGCGACGATCATCCGCATGATTTCATTCGTGCCTTCCAGGATCTGGTGGACCCGCAGGTCGCGGACGATCTTTTCGATGCCATAGTCGGCAAGATAGCCATAGCCGCCGTGCAGCTGAAGGCATTGATCGGCGACCCGGCTGCCGGCCTCGGTCACGAATTTCTTGGCCATGGCACAGAATTTCGTGGCATCCGGCGCGCCCATGTCAAGTTTCCATGCCGCCTGCCGCAAGAAGGTGCGGGCGGCCTGTAATTCGATCTCCATATCGGCCAGCCGGAATTGCAGGGCCTGAAACTGGTCGATGCTTTGGCCAAAGGCCTTTCGTTCGGCCATATAGGCCAACGTGGCGTCCAGCGCCGCCTGTGCTGCCCCAAGGCTGCAGGCAGAGATGTTCAGGCGGCCGCCGTCCAGCCCCTTCATGGCATAGGCAAAGCCCTTGCCCTCTTCGCCCAGCAGGTTGCCTGCGGGCACGGTGCAGTCATCCATCTGGACCTGGCGGGTGGGTTGCGATTTCCAGCCCATCTTTTGTTCCAGCCCGCCGAAGGACAGGCCGGGGGTGCCATCCTCGACCACCAGGGCGCTGATCCCCTTGGGACCGTCCGCGCCGGTGCGGGCCATGACGATATAGGCGTCCGAATACCCCCCGCCCGAGATGAAGGCCTTGGTTCCGGTCAGGCGGTAGCCCTGATCGTCCTTTTCCGCGCGGCTGCGCAGTGCGGCCGCGTCTGACCCGCTGCCCGGTTCGGTCAGGCAGTAGGAAAACACGGTCTCCATCGTCAGGGCCTTGGGCAGGAACCGCGCCTTGATCTCGTCCGAGCCGAAATCGTCCAGCATCTTGGCGCACATGTTGTGGATCGACAGAAAGGCCGCGACACTGGCGCAGGACATCGACAGGGCCTCGAACACCAGCGTGGCATCAAGGCGCGACAGGCCTGAGCCGCCGGAGTCTTCGGAAACGTAAAGCCCGCCAAAGCCAAGTTCCCCGATCTCGGGCCATAGCTCTTTCGGGATCGTGCCCTCGGCCTCCCAGTCTCGCGCGTTTGGCGCGATCCGGTCGGCACCGAACGCGCGGGCCATGTCAAAGATGGCTTCCTGTTCCTCGGTCAGGGCGAAATCCATTGCGGCCTCCCGTCAGCAAATGAACGCTTGTTCAATTTATGCCGGAGGCCCGTCACGCTTGCAAGGGGGTGGCAGCGCTAACTCACCGTGATCTTGCCTTTCATCGCCCGGTGGAACTGGCAGATGTAGTCGAATGTTCCCTCGGCCTCGAAGGTGAGGCTGACGCTGTCGCCGCGATTCAGGCGGCCGGTGTCGAAACTGCCGTCGCTGGCAGTCGCGGTATGGGGGGCGCCGTCGCGGTTGGTAAAGACGACCGTATCGCCGACGCCGATGGTCAGGTCGTCGGGGGCGAAAGCAAAGCCTTCGATCGCCACCTCGTGGGTCATGGCGTGCGATGCGGCGCGGGCCGTGCCGGATAGGGCGGCAAGCGGGGCGGCGGCAAAGAGGGCAAGGGTGGTGCGTCGGGTCAGGTGCGGCATGGTCAATCCTCCTGTTGATGCCGCTAGCCTAACACAGGTCGGCCTTCAGCCCGTGAAACCTTTTCGTGAGGGTCACAGGTCGGCGTGGAATTCCTCGATCAGGTGGGACACCACCGCCCGCATCTGCCCGTCGTGATCATCGCCCCGTGCCTCTGCCGCTGCGCAGACGGCCCGCTGGCGTTCGGCGCTGGTGCCGCCTTCGACGATGCCCATGACCTGCTCCAACTCGGTCGCGCAGCGCAGGACGCCCGCGTCTTCGGCCACCAGGTCTATTAGCTCGGACATGAGTTCCCGGAACGGCACGATCTCGGCGCGGCCAAAGTCGATCAACCCCTCGGTCACGCCATAGCGCTGCGCCCGCCAGCGGTTTTCGCCGATCAGGAATCGGTCATAGATGCGCCAGCGCTGGTTCTTCATCCGCAGGCGCCACAGCATCCGGGTCAGCGACTGGATCACGGCGGCAAGGGACAGGGTATGTTCCAGCCGGGGCTGCACATCGCAAATCCGTGCCTCGAGCGTGGGGAAGCGGGCCGAGGGGCGCAGGTCCCACCAGATTTTCGAGCTGTCTTCGATGATGCCCAGATCAATAAGGGCCGACACCGACCGGTCGTATTCCCCCCAGCTTTCGAACTGCGGCGGCAGGCCGGTGCGGGGCAGGTTGTCGAAGACCGAGATCCGGTAGCTGGCCAGCCCGGTATCGCGCCCCTGCCAATAGGGGGACGAGGTGGACAAGGCCAGAAGATGCGGCAGGAAGTAGGACAATTGCCGCATCAGATCGGCCCGCAGGTCGTTGTCCCCCAACCCCACGTGCACATGCATCCCGCAGATCAGCATCCGCCGCACGACGCCGCCAAGGTCGCGTTGCAGGCTGTCATAGCGGTCCTTGCGAGTGTGGTGCTGGTCCTTCCAATCGGCAGAGGGGTGGCAGGACACGGCGATGGGCGCGAGGTTGTAGGTTTTCGCCACCCGCGCCACGGTTGCCCGCAGCCGCCGCAGGTCTTCACGGGCGTCGCCGATGGTGGCGCAAACCCGGGTTCCGATCTCGATCTGGCATTGCAGGAATTCGGGGCTGACCTGTCCTTCCAGCTCGGCCACGCAGGCCTCCATCAGACCTTCGGGCGCCTGGGCCAGTTGCAGGCTGTCGAGGTCCACCAGCAGGTATTCCTCTTCGATCCCAAGGGTGAAATCCGGTTCCTGCATGGAGTGCTCCTGTCGTGGCTTTCAGACAGTTGAGCAGATGCGCCCCGCTCGGGCAAGCAAGGTCAGTCTGTTGGCGGGGCCGACAAAAGACTGTCGTCCGGTTCCAACCCCAAAAAATCAAAGGCTTCCTCTGCCGTGCGGAAGACCGCAAGTTCAGAGGGCAGTTGCCCGTCCGTCAGGCTTTGATACATGCGCCCGATTCCAAACGACAGGTCGTCCGGCGCCAGGATCGCGGCGCGGGTGCCCTTTGGCCGGTTCGCGTAATGCGGGATCTGGTGCAGCACCATCTGGAACATGGCCTTGAAGTCGATATCGAAGCCAGTCGCGGTGGTCATGTTCATCAGGATGCGCAGGTCCGGCGCATAGTCCGGGTCCTTGAGATATCTGTCGAAAGATTCGAGGTATTGGTCGGGCGTCACCTCGCCGCTGTAGGTGACGCACACAAGGTGCAGGTTAGGGTGAATCTTGTAGCTGACCGTCATACCCTAGGGGTCACAGCAATTCACAACATAATCAACCTAAAAGCGAATGCGGCCGCAACGTTAGGTTGCGGCCGCCCTGTTTTCGGGACTGGTTGGATCAGTCCATGGCCTTGAAGTTGAACTCGCCGCCTTCCTTGATCCCCGAGGGCCAGCGCGAGGTGACCGTTTTCGTCCGGGTGTAGAAACGGAAGCTGTCCGGCCCGTGCTGGTTCAGGTCACCAAACATGGATTTCTTCCAGCCGCCAAAGGTGTGATAGGCCAGCGGAACCGGGATCGGCACGTTGATCCCCACCATGCCGATGTTGACGCGGGCGGCGAAATCGCGGGCGGTGTCACCGTCGCGCGTAAAGATCGCGGTGCCGTTGCCGTATTCGTGGTCCATCGCCAGCTTCAGCGCTTCCTCGTAGGATTTCGCGCGGACGGTCGACAGAACCGGGCCAAAGATTTCCTGACGATAGATGTCCATGTCGGGGGTGACGTGGTCGAACAGGTGCGGCCCGACAAAGAACCCGTCCTCATACCCCTGAAGGCTGAAGTTGCGGTTGTCGACGACCAGTTTCGCGCCCTGTTCCACGCCCGAGTTGATCAGGCCAAGGATACGTTCCTTGGAGGCGGCGGTCACGACCGGGCCCATGTCCACATCGTTGCCAGCGGTATAGGGACCAACCTTCAGCGCCTCGATCCGGGGCACCAGTTTTTCGATCAGCCGGTCGGCGGTTTCATCGCCCACAGGAACGGCGACCGAGATGGCCATGCAGCGTTCGCCAGCGGCGCCATAGCCCGCGCCAACCAGCGCGTCGGCGGCCTGATCCATGTCCGCATCTGGCATGACGATCATGTGGTTCTTGGCACCGCCAAAGCACTGGGCGCGTTTGCCGGTCGCGGTCGCACGGCTGTAGATATACTGCGCGATCGGGGTGGAGCCGACAAAGGACACGCCCTGAATGATCTCGCTGTCAAGGATGGCGTCCACCGCTTCCTTGTCGCCGTTGACGACCTGGAAGCAGCCTTCGGGCAGCCCGGCCTCGACAAACAGTTCGGCCAGCATCATCGGGACCGAGGGGTCACGCTCGGACGGTTTCAGGACCACGGCATTGCCGCAGGCCAGCGCCGGGCCGACGTGCCACAGCGGCATCATGGCCGGGAAGTTGAACGGCATGATCGACCCGACCACGCCCAGCGGCTGGCGCATGGAATACATGTCGATGCCGGGGCCGGCGCTGTCGGTGAACTCGCCCTTCAGCATCTGCGGCGCGCCGATGCAATATTCGATCACTTCCAGCCCGCGCTGAAGGTCGCCCTTGGCGTCGGGGATGGTCTTGCCATGTTCGCTGGACAGAACTTCGGCCAGCTTGTCCATGTCGCGGTTCATCAGCGCGACCATCTTCATCATCACGCGGGCGCGTTTTTGCGGGTTGGTCGCGCCCCAGGCCACCTGGGCCGCCGCCGCGCGGGCGATGAAATCGTTGGTCTCGGCGGCGCTGGCCATGGCGCATTGCGCCTGCACCTCGCCCGTGGCCGGGTTGAAAACATCTGCCGTGCGGCCCGAGGTGCCGCTGACGACCTTGCCGTCGATGAAATGTCCGATCTCGCGCATCGGTATCCTCCCTGATGGGTGCGCCCGCGCGGGATGGCGGGCGATGAAAACTGCCCCCCTTATAGCCTTGCAAATTTCCCGGTAGAAGCGCTAGCTTTCCAAAATGGTCTTGCATTTATGCAAAACGAGGGCGCGATGCCGAATTGGGATGATCTGAAGGTGTTCCTGGCGGTTGCGCGGGCCGAAAGCCTGTCGTCTGCGGCACCTGTTCTGAAGATGGACCCGGCCACGGTCAGCCGCCGGATCGCGCGGCTGGAGGACGAGCTTGGCGCGGCGCTGTTCCTGAAATCGCCGCAGGGCTATGCCCTGACCGATCTGGGCGAACGGATGCGGGACCGCGCGGCCGAGGCCGAGGAGACCATGAAACTGGCCTTCGACGAGGGCCAGAAGACCACCGAGGGCCTGACCGGGCAGATCCGCATCGGTGCGCCGGATGGCAGCGCGAACTACATCCTGCCGCAGGTCTGCGCGACGATCCAGAAGGCCAACCCGGGGCTGGAGATCCAGATCCTTGCCCTGCCGCGGGTCATCAACCTGTCCCGGCGCGAAGCGGATATGGCCATCACCGTAAGCCCGCCCGAGGCTGGGCGGCTGACCGTGCAGAAGCTGACCGATTATCACCTTCATCTGGCCGCCCACGCCGATATTGCCGCCAGGATCCGGACCATGGCGGACCTGAGGGGCGTGCCCACGGTCGGCTATATCCCCGATATGATTTTTGACCGGGAACTCGACTATCTGGGCGACCTTGGGGCAGGGGGGGTGCAGATGGCGTCGAATTCGGTCGCGGTGCAGGCGATGATGTTGCGGGCAGGCGGCGGCGTCGGGTTCATCCACGATTTCATCATGCCGGTGGCGCCGGAATTGCGCTTTGTCCTGACCGGCGATGTTGCCCTGACGCGGTCCTTCTACCTTGTCCGGCATGCCGCCGACCGGCGCAACGACCGGCTGAACCGGTTCGCGACCGCGCTGGCCACCGGCGTCCGGGCCGAGGTGGCCCGGCTGGAGGCCCGGGCCTTCGACCCAGAGGGCCGCGATCATTTGAGTGCTTGACAGGATGGGCCGGACGGGGGGACGCTGGACCCATAACGAAGGTCAAGGAGCCCCATCATGCTTGTTCAGCAAATCCTGAAAGCGAAAGCCAATGCCGGAATTTTGTCTGTCACCCCCGACAGTTCGGTGCAGGACGCTCTGAAGGTGATGTCGGACAACCGGGTCGGGACCGTGGTGGTGTCCAAGGACGGCAAGAGCCTTGATGGCATCCTGTCCGAGCGCGACGTGGTACGCGAGGTGGGCCAGCGCGGCGCCCCGGTTCTGCAGGACCCTGTCAGCGCGATCATGACCGCCAAGATCATCACCGCAAGCGAAGACCAGACCGCGCTGGCGATTCTGCGGGTCATGACCGAGAAGCGGTTCCGCCACATGCCGGTGATGCGCGACGGGGAAATGGTCGGCCTGATTTCCATCGGTGACGTGGTGAAGGGACGGCTGGAAGAGCTGGCCATGGAACGCAATGCCCTTGAAGGGATGATCATGGGTCACTGACCGCGCGTCAGCGCGGGCCAATGCCGCACTTGCAAAATGGCGCGCAATATTGTTGCGTGCGCATCAGCACCGCGTCGCTGAAAGGAAGATCATGCGTATTGGCCTGTACCCCGGCACATTCGACCCGATCACGTTGGGCCATATCGACATCGTCCGGCGGGCCTGTTCGCTGGTCGACCGGCTGGTGATCGGCGTGGCGATCAACCGCGACAAGGGGCCCTTGTTCAATCTGGAAGAGCGGGTGGCCTTCATCGAACAGGAGGTCGTGCCGATCGGGGCCGACGTCGGGTGCGAGATTGTCGTGCACCCTTTCGAAAACCTGCTGATCGACTGCGCCAATGATGTTGGTGCCTCGGTCATCATCCGTGGCCTGCGCGCCGTGGCCGATTTCGAATACGAATATCAGATGGTCGGGATGAATCGGGTGCTCGATTCCTCGATCGAGACGGTCTTTCTGATGGCCGAGGCGCGGCATCAGGCGATTGCCTCGAAACTGGTCAAGGAAATCGCCCGGCTGGGCGGGGATGTTTCGAAATTCGTGACCCCCGCCGTGCGCGAGGCGCTGGAAGCCCGGCTGCGCTAGCCGAACTTGTTGTTGACCGCGGGGAAGGCGGTGACGACCGATCCGGATTGTGCCGACCCGACCCAGATTCTCTGGGTCCCGATCTTGGCCAAACCGACCCAGTTCAGACCGAATTTCGCTTTCATCTGCCGGTAGATGTCTGCCTCTTTCCCGCCGTGCGCGCCGGTGCCGAAGTGGCAATAGTCGGACCAGGCGTCGCGGATATAGTCCTTGGCCTGATTGATTGTCGTGCCAAACGGGAAGAACGTGCTGGTCTTGCTGTTACCGTAGATTTCCACATCGGCCTTGAAGACCCCGCTTCGGCTGTCCTGTTCTAACAGCCTGACGGTCATGGCACGGTTGACGCCCGCGCCGATCAGGCGCCCGGCGGCATCCTGATTGAGCGCGAGCTGTCCGGCCGACATCGGCGCCCCGTTGCGGGTGAAGTAGTTGGTCAGGTGCAGGCCAGAATGGGTGTGCCCCCTTTGATCGCCGGTCATCATGTGCCCGTCAAAGGTGCCCGCGAATGTCAGAGCCGGCACGGTCACATTGCCCGGCTTTACGCCCAGCTTGTCAGTCATCTGAAAATCCTTTCGTGCAATAATGCGACAAGGCTATTCAGGTTGAGGTTGCAAAGCAAGAACGCCGCTGCGGGGGGCAGCGGCGTTCCAAATCTTGGTCATTCAGGCGTCTGATCAGATCAGCTTGCCCATGGCGACAGCGGTGTCGCTCATCCGGTTGGAGAAGCCCCATTCGTTGTCATACCAGGTCAGGATGCGGACCATGTTGCCGTCCAGAACCTTGGTCTGGTCCAGATGGAAGACCGAGGAATGCGGGTCGTGGTTGAAATCCGAGCTGACCAGCGGTTCGTCGGTATAGCCAAGGATGCCCTTCAACGGGCCATCGGCGGCGGCGATGATCGCGGCGTTGACCTCTTCCACCGTGGTGGCGCGGGCGGCTTCGAACGTCAGGTCGACGACCGACACGTTCGGGGTGGGGACGCGGATCGCCACGCCGTCCAGCTTGCCGTTCAGTTCCGGCAGCACCAGACCCACGGCCTTGGCCGCACCGGTCGAGGTCGGGATCATCGACAGGGCGGCGGCGCGGGCGCGGTACAGGTCCTTGTGCATCGTGTCCAGCGTCGGCTGGTCGCCGGTGTAGCTGTGGATCGTGGTCATGAAGCCCTTGGTGATGCCGATGGCATCGTTCAGCACTTTGGCCACCGGCGACAGGCAGTTGGTGGTGCAGGAGGCGTTCGACACGACGATGTCATCGCTTGTCAGCGTGTCATGGTTCACGCCGTAGACGATGGTCTTGTCCGCGTCCTTGCCGGGGGCAGAGATCAGAACCCGGCTGGCGCCGTTTTCAAGATGCGCCTGACAGGCTTCCTTGGAGGTGAAGATGCCGGTGCATTCCATGACGATGTCGATATGGGCCCAGGGCAGGTCCGCGGGGTTGCGGATTGCCGTTACCGCGATCGGGCCACGGCCCACGTCGATGGTGGTTTCCGTGGTGGTCACGGTCGCCGGGAACCGGCCGTGCACGCTGTCGTAGCGCAGCAGGTGGGCGTTGGTCTCGACCGGACCCAGATCGTTGATGGCGACCACTTCGATATCGGTGCGGCCCGATTCAATGATCGCGCGCAGCACGTTCCGCCCGATGCGTCCAAATCCATTGATGGCAACCTTAACGGCCATGTCGGTCTCCTTTCCGGGAGGTGATGTCGGATGTTGGCGCTAACATTGCGATTTAAGCGGAAAGGTCAACCGCCTTTATGGGGTATTCGGGCCGGATCGGCGGGGATCAGCGCCAGAATTTCAGGTATTCGATCAGGGAAACGCCCCAGCGGGCGAGTTGCAGGCCGATTTCGGTCCCAATGCGCTGGTCGATAATGATCGCCACAATCAGCAAGACAAAAAGGATCAGGGCAAGACGGGTGGTCATGGACCGGTTCTAACCCGCGGGATCGCCGCCGGATAGCCCCTTGCCGTGGCCCTCGGCGTTGGGTTGGAACTCCATCAGGTCGTCCAGAAGCAAGGACAACAGCTCGCCCCGGTTGCTTGCGCCGGCCTTGCGGTAGATCGCATTCAGATGTGACTTGACCGTGCCTTCGGCCGATCCGCGCAGGCGGGCGATATCGGCAATCGACAGGCCCTTGATCGTGAAATGGGCCACATCCCGTTCCGAAGGCGTCAGCCCCCAGCGGTCAAGATGCGCCTCGATCACCTCGTGCAGCGCCTTGGAGGCCTGCGACACCTGCCGTTCAAGATGGGCCGTGCGTTGCAGCATCCCCGACAGAACCCGGATTTCGAACAGGATGCCCGCAATCAGGGCGACCACCGCGATGAATTCGATGCCGAAGTGGCTGGTGAAGAACCCAGCCAGCCCCATTTCAAACCCATCCGCGACCACGTCGAACAGGAAGAAGGCGGCGCAAAGGGCCTGCGCCACGATCAGGAGCGAAACAAACAAGGGCCTGTCGAAAATCGGGGTTTTCATTCCGCAATCGTAGCATTGGCCGGAACGGACTTGACACCTGTTATCATCGCCTGAGGCAAATTGACACCGGTGCGGCGGCTTTCCCAGACAACGGCAACAACATGCGCCACGACCGAGATTTCGGCCCAGGTGACAAAGACCTCGTGGGCCTCTTCAACCCATTCGATCCCGAAATAGGCGTTGGTGGTCATCATGTAGCCGGTCGCTCCGATCACCAGCATGGCAGCCAGAAGGTTCAGGATCATCAAGGCACCAAGGGGCGTATGCCCGAGGTGAACCCGGGTGCGCCCTGTCGCCATGTCCCCCATTTGCCCGACAACCCCGGCGCGGGTTGGCCAGAAACTCGAGAATCGGGCAAAGCGGGGCCCGACCAATCCCCACAGGATCCGGGCGCCGACCAGCCCCACGACGATGTATCCAAGGGTTTCGTGAAGGTCCTTTTCGGGATTCGTGAACAGGGCGTTGGCCGCGAAACACACGACAACGGTCCAGTGAAAGACCCGGACGAACGGATCCCAGATGCGGTATTTGGTCATGATTGCTGTCCTTTGAGATGGCAGGCCGGGCCGGGGCGGGCCCGACCCGGTTCCAACGATCAATCGTTGTCGTTGCGGTCGACGATGTTGAAGTCGGCGTCGAGGAACAGTTCGAACTGTTCGCCATCCTTGAGGGCATAGACCTCGAAGTAACCATCTTCGGTCTTGATCCGGCGGACCTCATAGCCGTCGGCGACCATCAGTTCGGTGATCTGGGTGCGGATTTCGTCGGTCAGAACCGGCTCAGCGCCCGAGGCAAAGGCAAAGTTGGCAGGCCCGATCAGGGCGAGGGCGAGGATAAGTTTCTTCATTGCGTTGGTCCTTTTCACGATGTGCGGGCACCGGATTGGCGCACCGTCGGGACCAAGGATTTGCGTCGTCACGCCGACAGACCATTCGCCCAAGGTTTAGGTCGGGCGGGGCATCACGACGGTTCAGGGGCCTCAAACCCAGGTTCAGAGAAAAACCGCCGAGGCGCTGGCCTTCTGGAATGGATCGGCTCGGGGTGCGTTGTTTCGGCGGCATTGTGCCGCTGGCGGCGCCGCACAGTGTGACGCCGTCAAAATGAAAACTCCTGCCGCGGGGGAACCGGGGCAGGAGCCTATTGCGTAGGTTTAGGCGAAAGTCGCGGGATATTACGCGCCAAGACGTCCCATATGGGCGGCGACATCGGCCATCCGCGCCGAGAAGCCCCATTCGTTGTCGTACCATGCCAGCACCCGGACCAGCCGCTTGCCCGAGACCTTGGTCTGGTCGGGGGCGAAGATGGAGGATTGGGTGGTGTGGTTGAAGTCGATCGACACTTTCGGCTCCGGGTCATAGGCCATGACCATGCCCATGTAGCCCGATGCGGCCTCGCGCACGATTTCGTTGACGTCATTCACGGTCACGTCCTTGCCCGCGACAAAGGTCAGGTCCACGGCGCTGACGTTCGGGGTGGGGACGCGCATGGCCGTCCCGTCCAGCTTGCCCGCCAGTTCCGGCAGAACCTCGCCCAGGGCCTTTGCGGCACCGGTGGAGGTGGGGATCATCGCCATGGCGGCGGCGCGGGCGCGGTACAGGTCACTGTGGCGACGGTCCAGCGTCGGCTGGTCGCCGGTGTAGCTGTGGATGGTGGTCATCAGCCCGCTTTCGATGCCGATGGCGTCGTTCAGCACCTTGGCCAGCGGGGCAAGGCAGTTGGTGGTGCAGGACCCGTTCGACACCATCCCGTCGTCGGGCAGCAGGTCGCGGTGGTTGACGCCGTAGACGACTGTGCGGCCCACGTTCTTGGCCGGGGCCGAGATCAGCACCTTCTTCGCGCCGCGATCCAGGTGGACCTTCGATTTCAGGCCGTCGTTGAATTTGCCGGTGCATTCCAGAACCACGTCGACCCCGGACCAGTCCAGCTCTTCGGGGTTGTAGGTGGACATTACCTCGATCGGGCCACGGCCAAGGTCCATCGTGTTGCCGTTCACCCGGACATCGCCGCCGAACCGGCCGTGAACGCTGTCGTAGCGCAGCAGGTGGGCGTTGGTTTCGATCGGGCCGGTGGCGTTGATCTTGACCACTTGCACATCGTTGCGGGCGCTTTCCGCGATATGGGCGAGGGTGCAGCGTCCGATGCGGCCGAAGCCATTGATGCCGACGGTGACGGTCATGGGGGCGTCCTTTCGAGCATGCCTTAGGTTGGGGCCTCGTTAGTCGGTCATGCCGCATGTGCAAAGAATAAAATTCAATCCCGCCAATATGTTAACGGTAACAGGTCCAATCGGTCACAGGTGCGCGCTAACGGTTAGCGCGAACATGGGCGCATCGAGTTTGGGCTTGCGTCAGAGGTGAGTCGCGTTAGGAAAGGTGACAGTACATGTATGAGGGCAGGACATGAGCGGACTTCTGGCGCTTCTGGACGATGTAGCGGCGATCGCAAAGGTTGCGGCGGCGAGCGTGGATGATGTGGCCGGAATGGCGGCCAAGGCGGGGTCCAAGGTGGCTGGCGTCGTCATCGACGATGCCGCGGTCACCCCGAAATACGTGCACGGCTTCGATGCCAAGCGCGAGCTGCCGATCATCTGGCGCATCACCAAAGGGTCGCTGTTCAACAAACTGGTGATTCTGTTGCCGCTGGCCCTGATCCTGAACGCCTTTGCGCCGTGGATGGTGACGCCGCTGTTGATGCTGGGCGGGGCCTACCTGTGTTTTGAAGGCGCCGAGAAGGTGTTTCATTGGCTGTTCCCGCATGGCGACGCCCATGTGGAGGCGGACCTTGACGTCAAGGACCCGGCCCATCTGGAAGAAGAACGGGTGAAGGGTGCGATCAAGACCGATTTCATCCTCTCCGCCGAGATCATGACCATCACCCTGTCGGCGATCGAAGCCGACGGCTTCTGGATGGAGGCGGCGACGCTGGCTGTCGTGGCGGTGGCGATCACGCTGGTAGTCTATGGGTCGGTCGCGCTGATCGTGAAGATGGACGACATTGGCCTCTATACCGCCGCGACCGCCCGTACCCGGTTCGGCCAGAACCTTGGCCGGGGGTTGGTCAAGGCGATGCCGCGCCTGATGAAGGTTCTGTCCATCATCGGCACGGTGGCGATGCTGTGGGTTGGCGGGTCGATCATCGTGCACGGGCTGGAAGTGACCCACCTGTGGGCCTGGCCCTATGAGACGATCCACCATTGGGCCGAGATGGCGGCGCATGGGGTGTCCGCATCGTGGCAGGGGTTCGCCTCATGGGCGGTCACGGCTTTCAGCGACGGGGTGATCGGTCTGGCCCTTGGCCTTCTGCTAATCCCGGTGGTGACCCGAGTGATCGGGCCGGTCATGGCGCGGTTCAGCGGGAAACCCGCCGCACATTAATTCCGGGCCAGCAGGCTGTTCACGGTATAGACCTGCGCGACAGCGTCCTCTTCGAAGGGGCGCCAGATCGGGTCGCGGTAGACGCATCCCAACCCGCAGACCTGCCGGGCCGTCCGGGTCGCATAGTCCACATGCCAGACCCGCCCACCGGGGGTCGAAATATATCCGTCCATCCCGAAATCGAAATCGCTTTGCAGGTCGGCGACCGAGGGAACCTCGTTGTCATAGGCAAAGGAATAGGAGCCGTGGGTGTGGTAGCTGGCAAAGATGCGCGGGTCGTCGGGGATGGAATAGTCGCAGCTTGCGAAGGTGCCGCGCACGGGCGGTGAGGCCGCGAAACTGCCGTCCGGGTTCACAAGGAAATAGCCGCAAAATTCCCGCTGCTCGCGGATCGAGATGCGCTGCAATTCGTCAAGGAACGACCGGGCAAAGGCGGCAGCCGCCGCTTCGGGCGGGTTCGGGACGGGGATGCGGCGTTGTGGCTGGACCTGACCACCGGTCGGGCGGTTTTCAACCACTTCCCCCTTGGGGGAAATCGGCGCAGGCCCGCCAACATAGCTTGCGTCGCAAGCTGCGAGGGCAAAGGCGGAAAGCGCGGTGAAGGCTATGGTCCGGATCATCGCGCTTTCCTGTCGTTTTGGTGTCAGCCCAGCAGGGCCTTGGCCTTGTCTGCGGCCGCTTCGGCGGTGATGCCGAACTTTTCGTAGAGGACGGTATCGGGGGCAGAGGCACCAAAGCCTTCCATCCCGATGAAGCCGGCCTTGGCCTCACGCCCGCGTTCACCCAGCAAGAGCGCATCCCAGCCCTGACGCACGCCCGCCTCGATCGCGACGCGGACCGGCCCGGCGGGCAGCACCTTGCGGCGATAGGCTTCGTCCTGCGCGGCGAAGAGTTCCATGCAAGGGACCGAGACGACACGGGTGCCGATGCCTTCGGCCTCAAGCGCGTCGCGCGCCTTCAGCGCGATGCTGACCTCGGAACCGGTGGCCATCAGGATCACCTGACGCTTGCCGGTGGCTTCGCCCAGAACATAGGCCCCGCGCGACACGAGGTTCTGCGATTTGTATTCGGTCCGCACGGTCGGCAGGTTCTGCCGCGACAGGGCCAGAACCGTCGGGGTCGACGTCTGGGTCATGGCGATTTCCCAGGCCTCGGCGGTTTCGGCGGTATCGGCGGGGCGGATCACCAGCATATTCGGTGTGGCCCGCAGCATGGCCAGATGTTCGACCGGTTGGTGGGTCGGGCCGTCTTCGCCAAGTCCGATGCTGTCATGGGTCATGACATAGGTGACCGGAACGCCCATCAGGGCCGACAGGCGCATCGCCCCACGGGCGTAGTCGGTGAAGCACATGAACGTCCCGCCATAGGGCCGGGTGCCGCCATGCAGCGCCATGCCGTTCATCGCCGCGGCCATCCCGTGTTCGCGGATGCCGTAATAGACATAGCGACCCTTGCGGTCGGTCGGGTGGAAGACACCCATATCGGCGGTCTTGGTGTTGTTGGACCCGGTCAGGTCCGCGGACCCGCCGATGGTTTCCTTCATCACCGGGTTGATCACCGCCAGCGCCAGTTCCGACGACTTGCGGGTCGCGACCTTGGGTTGGTCCTCGGCGACCTGCTTTTTCATGCTGCGCACGACCGAGGCAAGTTTCTTCGGGGCCTCAGCGGCGTAGGCGCGGTTGAATTCGGCCTGACGGCTGAGCGACAGGGTCTGGAATTCCGCTTCCCATGCGGCGCGGGCACCGGCGCCACGGGCGCCCATGGCTTCCCAGCCGGCCTTGACCTCTGCCGGGATCTCGAACGGGCCGTAGGGCCAGCCATAGGCCTCTTTCGCGGCCTTCAGCTGGGCGGCATCGGTCAGGGCGCCGTGCCCCTTGGATGTGTCCTGTGCGGCGTGGCCAAGGGCGATGTGGGTCTTGCAGGCAATCATCGACGGACGCGGATCGGCCTTGGCGGCGGTGATGGCGGCGTCAATGGCTTCGGGGTCGTGGCCGTCGATTTCCTGCACATGCCAGCCAGACGCCTTGAAACGGGCGACCTGATCGGTCTTGTCGGAAATATCGACGGTGCCGTCGATGGTGATGTTGTTGTTGTCCCAGAAGACGATCAGGTGGTCGAGTTCCTGCATCCCGGCAAGGCCGATGGCTTCCTGGCTGACGCCTTCCATCAGGCAGCCGTCCCCGGCCATGACATAGGTGTAGTGATCGACGATCTTCTTGCCGTAGCGGGCGCGCTGGTTGGCTTCGGCGATGGCGAAACCGACCGAGTTGGCAATGCCCTGACCCAGCGGGCCGGTGGTGGTTTCGATGCCGCGGGCATGGCCGTATTCCGGGTGGCCGGCGGTCTTGGCGCCCCACTGGCGGAAATTCTTGATTTCGTCGAGGGTGATGTCCTCGTAGCCGGTCAGGTAGAGCAGCGAATAGAGCAGCATGGACCCGTGGCCGGCGGACAGGATGAACCGGTCGCGGTCCGGCCAGTTCGGGGCCTTGGGATCAAAGCGCAGGTGCTTCTCGAACAGAACCGTCGCCACATCGGCCATGCCCATCGGCATGCCGGAGTGGCCGGAGTTCGCGGCAGCCACGGCATCAAGCGTGAGCGTGCGGATGGCGGCGGCTTTCATCCAATGATCGGGGTGCGCGGTGCGCAGGGTGGCAATATCCACGGGCTGTTCCTCTGCTGGATCGCAAAATGTCGCAAGCGTCATAGCAGGCAAGGGCGCAAGATCAAGCCGCAGCGGGCTGCCCTTATGCCGCAACGGGCGAATATGCCGGGATATTTGCGGGGCTGGGGGGGATCGCATAGGCTTTTCAAAAGCGGTTCGATTCGGCCCGGTCGACGCTGGGCGACCTGGGCCGACGAAAAACGGGCATCAAGGACAGGCAGATGAGCGAGATTTCAGATTTCGAAAGCAGGATTGCCGCGGCGCTTGACCGGATCCGATACAGTGCAGAGCGGCTGACGCGGCCGGTCCAGACGGAGCATGCAGAGCCTGCCGATCATTGGCCCCATGACCCGCAAGACGCGGACCCGGCCGCCGCGCCGGCCGAGGCAGGGCCGGACCCGCGTGTGGCCGAGTTGGAAAAGAAGCTGGAGGAAGAGCGGCTTGCCAATGCCCAGCTGGAAGAGCGGGTGCGGGCGTTGAAAGAGCGGCAGGATGGCCGTGTGGCCGAGCTTGAAGCCGCGGCCGAAGGCAACCTTGCCAAACTGGCCCGGTTCGAAAAGGACATCAACCGCCTGCGCGAGGTGAACGCCGAGCTGCGCGCCAACAATGGCCGCCTGCGCGAGGCGCTGGAGGACGGGATCACCGAGCCGGAGTTGATCAACCGCGCCATGGCCGCCGAACTGGACGCGCTGCGCGCGCTGCGGCAGGCAGACGCGACCGAAGTGGACGCCGTGCTGGATGAACTTCGGCCGCTGATAGAGGGGGCAAGCTGATGCCGCACGTGGAAATCAGGATCGGGGGCCGCAGTTTCGAAGTGGCCTGTCAGGACGGCGAGGAGCAATTCCTGCACGCCGCTGCCGCCATGCTGGATACCGAGGCCGCAGCACTGTCGTCGCAGATCGGGCGGATGCCGGAATCGCGGATGCTGCTGATGGCGGGGCTGATGCTGGCGGATAAGACCGCGGGGCTGGAGGACAGGCTGCGAGAGGCCGAGACCCGCACGGCGGAGGCGCTGGCTGAACTGACCCGGCTGAAGGAAAACCCGCAGAAGGTGGAGGTGCCGATCGTTCCGGCCTCGGTCACGGAAACGCTGGCCGAACTTGCCGCGCGGGCGGAATCCCTTGCTGACGAGATCGAGGAACGGGTCGACTCATGAGCCTTCTGACCTTCGGAAACCCGGTTTTCGCTGTCTTCGCAATCTGCGCGGCGCTTGGGGTTCTAAAGGTTATGGGGCAGGGGTGGTGGACCGTGCGCCAGATGTTCGCGGTCAATGGCGGCTATGCGACCCCGGAAGACGCGGACGCCGGACTGATCAACCCGGACCCGCGCCCCGGGCAGCTTGATCCGCATGAACCGGTCGAACGGTCCCGCCGGATGCACCGCAATGATCTTGAAAACATCCCGGCCTTCTGGGTTGCGGGGCTGTTGTTCACGATGACGGACCCGGTGGCCTGGGTCGCATACATCCTGATGGTTGGGTTCGTCGTGGCGCGGGCCGGGCACGCCTTCGCCTATTGGACCGCAAAGGGGCACGACTTGCGCGCCACCTTCTACACCCTCGGGTCCTTGTCCGTCATTGCGATGGGTGTTTGGGTTGCGGTGGTTGGCGTAATGTCGCTGTGACGCACGCGGCCGAAGTGCCGCAAGTCTTGTCCTGAAACGAAAACGGGGGGCCAAAGCCCCCCGAATATCTTGCCGCTCCAACGCTTGCCTTACTGGTTCGCAGCGCGGATCTGGTCGGCCTTTTCCTTGTCGTAAGCGACACCGTGCTGTTCGAACAGCTGGTCCAGCTCGCCCGAGAGGGTCATTTCCGTCACGATATCGCAGCCGCCGACGAATTCGCCCTTTACGTAAAGCTGGGGGATGGTCGGCCAGTCGGAATATTCCTTGATCCCCTGACGGATGCCTTCGTCGGCCAGAACGTTCACGTCCTTGTAGTCGACCCCCATGAAATTCAGCACGCCCGCCACGCGGGACGAAAACCCGCATTGCGGCATGGAGGCGGTGCCCTTCATGAACAGCACGACATCGTTGCCGGTCACGGTTTCCTTGATCTGGTCTTCAGCGCTCATCTTGATGTTCCTGTCATTCGGGGGCTTTGGTGGTCAGGGCCAGTGCGTGCAATTCGCCGTTGGACCCGTCCATCTTGCCCTTGAGCGCGGCATAGACCGCGCGTTGCTGCTGCACCCGGTTCATGCCGCGAAAGCTTTCGTCGACCACAAGTGCTGCGAAATGCGCCCCGTCATCACCCTGCACGGTAATCTGCGCATCGGGGAAACTCTCGCGGATCAGGTGTTCGATCTCTTCGGCGGTGATGGCCATCTTGGTGCTCTCCTCGTCTTCTTCCCAGATGTAGAGCGGGGCAGGAGGGGCCGCAAGGGGGCGGCCCCGGTTGCCTAGCCGAACGCGGCTTCAAAACTGCCGCGGAAGATCGCGGACAGCTCGTCCAGCGCGGCCTCGCTGCTGCCGAAACGCACCTTGTCGCCGCCGAAACGTCCGACCGTGGTGATCGGCACGCCCGCGGCGCCGGCCTCGGTCATCAGGGCTTCGGCCTTGTCGAAGGAACAGGCGATCAGGTAGCGGGCCTGATCCTCGCCAAACAGGGTCGGGGTATCGTCCGCGTCCACCGTCACGCCGACACCCGCGGCCTCGGCCATTTCGAAGGCGGCCAGCGCCAGCCCGCCGTCGGCGATGTCGGAACAGGCGTCGATCAGCGCGTGGTTGGCACGAATGAAATCCCCGTGCTTGCGCTCCGCGTTCAGGTCCACATGGGGCGCGTCGCCGTCTTCGCGGTTGAAGACCTCTGCCAGCAGGGCGGTTTGGCCAAGGTGACCCTTGGTTTCGCCGATCATCAGCAGAACATGCCCGTCCCGCGCGGTCCCGGCGATTAGTTCCTCGGGGGAGGAGATCAGGCCAACGGCGCAGATCGTCGGGGTCGGCAGGATGCCTTGCCCGTCGGTTTCGTTATACAGCGACACGTTGCCCGAAACAATCGGGGTGTCCAGCGCAAGGCAGGCCTCGCCAATGCCGCGCAGGGCGCCGACGAACTGGCCCATGATTTCCGGCTTTTCGGGGTTGCCGAAGTTCAGGTTGTCGGTGGTGGCCAAGGGTTTGGCCCCGACCGCGCAAAGGTTGCGGAAGGCTTCGGCCACGGCCTGCTTCCCGCCCTCGACCGCGTTCGCCTTGACGTAGCGCGGGGTCACGTCCGACGTGAAGGCGAGCGATTTCTGGGTGCCGTGCACCCGCACGACGCCCGCGCCAAGGCCCGGCGCCTGCGTGGTGTCACCCATCACGCGGCTGTCGTATTGTTCATAGACCCACTGCTTCGACGCATAGTTGGGCGAAGCGATCAGCGCCTTCAGCCCGTCGATCGGGTCGACACCCGGCACGTCGTCCATGTCGGCGTTGACCACGGGTTCGTTCCACGGCCGGTCGTATTCCGGGGCAGAGCCGGCCAGACGGGCCAGCGGCAGATCGGCCTTGCATTCGCCCCCGTGCATGATCAGGAACCGGTCTTCGGGGATGGTTTCGCCGACGATGGCGAAATCGAGGTCCCATTTTTCGAAGACCGCGCGCGCCTCGGCCTCTTTCTCCGGGCGCAGCACCATCAGCATCCGTTCCTGGGATTCCGACAGCATCATTTCGTAGGCGGTCATGCCCTCTTCGCGCTGTGGCACGTTGTCGAGGTCGAGCCGGATGCCCAAGCCCCCCTTGTCGCCCATTTCAACGGCAGAGCAGGTCAGCCCCGCCGCGCCCATGTCCTGAATCGAGATCACGGCGCCGGTCTGCATCAGTTCCAGCGTAGCCTCCATCAGGCGCTTTTCGGTGAAGGGGTCGCCGACCTGAACGGTGGGACGCTTTTCTTCAATGGTGTCGTCAAACTCGGCACTGGCCATGGTTGCGCCGCCAACACCGTCGCGCCCGGTCTTGGCGCCAAGGTAGACCACGGGCATCCCCACGCCAGAGGCGGCGGAGTAGAAGATCTTGTCGGCATCGGCCAGACCGGCGGCAAAGGCGTTCACAAGGCAGTTGCCGTTATAGGCCGGGTGAAACCGGACCTCGCCCCCGATGGTCGGGACGCCAAAGCAGTTGCCGTAGCCGCCCACGCCTTCGACAACGCCATGCACCAGCTGGCGGGTCTTGGGGTGGTCCTTTTCCCCGAACGAGAGAGAGTTCATCGCCGCAATCGGCCGCGCCCCCATGGTGAACACGTCGCGCAGGATACCGCCAACACCCGTCGCCGCGCCCTGATAGGGTTCGATGTAGGAGGGGTGGTTGTGGCTTTCCATCTTGAAGACCACGGCCTGCCCGTCGCCGATATCCACGACGCCCGCGTTTTCGCCGGGGCCGCAGATGACCTGCGGGCCTTCGGTGGGCAGGGTGCGCAGCCATTTCTTCGACGACTTGTAGGAACAATGTTCGTTCCACATCGCCGAAAAGATGCCAAGCTCGGTAAAGGTTGGTTCCCGGTTCAGGATGCGCAGGATCTCGTCGTATTCGTCGGGCTTGAGCCCGTGTGCGGCGATAAGATCAGCGGTGATCTGCGGTTCCTGCATGGTGGTCCCCCGGGGCTGTGCTGGAATTGGCGCCCTAATAGGGCAAGCGAGCCAAGGGGGGAAGGGCCGTGGCGCCGCACCAGCGCGTTTTTTCACAGTGCACAATGCTTTGGCACAAAAAAAATTGCCGGGCACAAGGCCCGGCAAGTCCAACAGGG
The DNA here is from genome assembly GCF_004145845.1 of Loktanella sp. IMCC34160. Taxonomy (GTDB): domain Bacteria; phylum Pseudomonadota; class Alphaproteobacteria; order Rhodobacterales; family Rhodobacteraceae; genus SELP01. The sequence continues at coordinate 410,286 of NZ_SELP01000002.1, forward strand.
AGGTATGAAGTTGATGAGCGTTTCAGCATCACCGGCTTCGAGATTTCAGATAGGGTCGCTTCAGTAGGCAATCAAGGAAAAAACGGCCACAAAACGACATGCCCGATATGCACCGATTGCATAGCTCGACGTCAGGTCTCCTCCGCCAGAACGCGCATCCGGCGGCGATGGGCAAAAATCTCGTCCTGCACGAAGTCGCGGAAGGCCGAAACGCGCTTCGACTGGCGCAGCTCTTCGGGGTAGGCAAGGAACACGGGAACCTCACCGGATTCAACGTCAGGCAAGACCCGGATCAGGTTCGGGAAATCCTCGGTCAGGTAATCGGGCAGAACGCCGACACCGACATTCGCCAGAATGGCCTGAAGCGCGCCGAAGTAGTTGTTCACGGTCAGCAGGCTTTGCGGTTCGAACGTCAGAAGGTGCTGGACCAAGGTCGACCCGGCCGACACCTGGAACGAATTGGGTGACTGGCAGATCAGCCGGTGGTTCGGCATGTCCGACAGGGAATCGATGGGTTTGTGGGAATCAAGATAGTCCTGCGACGCGTAAAGGCGCATCCGCACGCTCATCAGCTTCTTACGGATCAGGTCGGCCTGGCTGGGCTCTTTCATGCGGATCGCCACGTCGGCCTCGCGCATGGGCAGGTCCAGCACCCGTTCTTCCAGCATCAGGTCGATCTTCAGGTCAGGATACATTTCATACAGCTTGTGCAGACGCGGGGCGAGCCACAGCGTGCCGAAGCCCGTCGTGGTCGTCACCTTCAATTCGCCGAACACCTCTTCTTCGCTGTCGCGGATGCGGGCAGCGGCGGCGTCCAACCGTTTCAGCATGGATTTCGTCGCGTCGAACAGAAGTTCGCCCTGTTCGGTAAGAATCAGGCCCCGCGCGTGGCGGTGAAACAGGGTGGTGTTCAGCGACTCTTCCAGCGCGCGGATCTGGCGGGACACGGCGGATTGGCTCAGGTGCAGTGTATCGCCCGCATGGGTCAGGCTGCCCGCATCGGCCACCGCGTGAAATATTCTTAGCTTGTCCCAGTCCATGACGTTTCCCTGTTGTCGCCGTTACCGCTCGCGAAGTTTCATCTGTTACTTTGGCTAACATGCCTCATGCAACTATAAGTGTCAGGTGTTTATCGGGAAAAGAGGGCGGAAAATCCCCTTGGTAGGTCAGCAATTTTGACCTATAATGGGGGGAGGACCACAGACCGTCAGGGAGGACGCCATGACCCGGGCCGAAATCAGTCTTCACGACAAATACGATCTGGAAAAGCGGCAGGTGCTGCTGAACGGGACGCAGGCGCTGGTCCGGCTGATGCTGATGCAGAAGGCGCGGGACGCGCGGGCCGGGGCGAACACGGCGGGCTATGTGACGGGCTATCGCGGCTCGCCCCTTGGGGCGGTGGATCTGCAGATGGCAAAAGCCAAGACCGATCTCGATGCCGCGCAGATCACCTTTCAGCCGGGTTTGAACGAAGACCTTGCCGCAACAGCACTTTGGGGGACGCAGCAGGCGGAATTGCGGGGCGAGGGCAAATACGACGGCGTGTTCGGCCTGTGGTATGGCAAAGGCCCGGGCGTGGACCGGTCGGGCGACGTGATGAAACACGCCAATATGGCGGGCACCTCGCCGCTGGGCGGGGTCATCATGGCGATGGGGGACGACCACACCGGCGAAAGCTCAACCGTCTGCCACCAGTCCGATTGGGCCATGGTCGATGCCTATATGCCGGTTCTGTCCCCCGCCGGGGTTCAGGAAATCCTTGACTACGGGCTCTATGGCTATGCGCTGTCGCGCTATTCCGGGCTTTGGGTCGGGCTGAAGACGATGAAGGACACGGTCGAGGTGACCTCGGTCGTGGATGGCGATCCGCACCGCCTGTCCTTCGTGACGCCGGACGATTTCCCGATGCCCGCGGACGGGTTGAACATCCGCCTTGGCGATCACTGGATCGCACAAGAGGCGCGGATGATCGACCACAAGAGGTTCGCCGCCGAAGCCTTTGCCCGCGCTAATAAAATTGATCGCAGGGTCTGGGGCAAACCCGGCGCGAAAATCGGGTTTGTCGCCGCAGGCAAGAACTGGCTTGACCTTGTGCACGCGCTGCAAATGCTGGGTCTGGACGAGGCCGAGGCCGAACGGCTGGGGATCACCACATATAAGGTCGGGCAGACCTTCCCGCTGGATATGACCAGCTTCCACGAATGGGCCGAAGGGCTGGACCTGATCGTGGTGGTCGAAGAAAAACGCAAGCTGATCGAGGTGCAGGTCAAGGAAGCGATCTTTGACGACCGGCGCGGTCGGCGCGTCTATGGCTGGCACAAGGGCGACACCTGGGAACATGGACGGCAGGTGGAACTTTTCCCGACCCGGATGTCGCTGGACCCGGTGCTGATTGCCGAACGGATCGGGGATATCCTGATCGAGGAGGGGCGCGGCACCGATCGGGTCAAATCCGCGCTGGAGGCGCTACAAACCGCCAAGACGGCCGACAACGCCCCCGAGATCGCCAGCCGGACGCCGTATTTCTGTGCCGGCTGTCCGCACAACACCTCGACCCGGCTCCCGGATGGGTCGCGCGCCTATGCCGGGATCGGCTGTCATATCATGGCGCTTTGGATGGACCGCGAAACCAGCGGCTACACCCATATGGGCGGCGAAGGGGCCAATTGGGTGGGCGAGGCGCCGTTTTCCACGCGCGACCATGTGTTTCAGAACCTTGGCGATGGCACCTACAACCACTCGGGCCTGATGGCGATCCGCTTTGCCGTCGCGGCGGGCACGAACATCACCTACAAGATCCTCTATAACGATGCTGTCGCCATGACCGGCGGGCAGCAGAACGAAGGGGATCTGAGCGCGGAACAGATCTGCCGCGAGCTTCAGGCGATGGGCGTGAAGAACGTGGCGCTCGTCCATGATCCGAAAGAGGAAATTGACCTTTCGGTCTTTCCTTCCGGGTTGATGATCCACGAACGGGATGAATTGCCCGCTGTCATGGAAAAGATGCGCAATATCAAAGGTGTATCGGCCATTGTTTATGTTCAGACCTGCGCCGCCGAAAAACGGCGCCGCCGCAAGCGGGGCAAGTTTCCCGATCCGGACAAGCGGGTCTTCATCAACACCAATATCTGTGAAGGCTGCGGCGACTGCGGCGTACAGTCGAACTGCGTCGCCATCGTTCCGGTCGAAACCGAACTGGGCCGCAAGCGCGCGGTGGACCAGTCCGCCTGCAATAAGGATTTCAGCTGTCTCAAGGGGTTCTGCCCCTCTTTTGTGACGATCGAAGGCGCAAAGCCGAAAAAGGCGGCCACCGCCCAGCTTGACCTGCCGGATATGCCCGAGGCTGATTTCGGGCCGATCGCTGGCACCCATAACGTGGTCATCACCGGGGTCGGCGGCACCGGGGTTGTCACCATTGGCGCGATCCTTGCGATGGCCGCCCATGTGGACGGCAAGGGTGCGGGCATGATGGAAATGGCCGGGTTGGCGCAGAAGGGCGGCGCCGTTCACATTCATTGCCGTTTGGCGGAAAACCCTAGCGATATCAGTGCGATCCGGGTCGCAACGGGCGAATGCGACGCCCTGATCGGTGGCGATCTGGTGGTCAGCGCAGGGGCCAAGACACTTGGCCTGCTGCGTCCGGGCACCGCCCGTGCCGTGGTCAACAGCCATGACATCACCACCGGGGAATTCACCCGCAATCCGGATTTCCGCATCCCGACCGAAGATCTGACCCTGTCCTTGCAGGCCCGGCTTCAGGACCGTTTGGCGCTGTTCGATGCCTCGGCCCTTGCCGCCGCCCTGTTGGGGGATTCCATCTATTCCAACATGATGGTCTTTGGCGCCGCCTGGCAGGCGGGGGCGATCCCGCTGTCACGCAAGGCGATCCATCGGGCGATCGAGCTGAACGGGGCCGGGGTGGAGGCCAATATCCGCGCCTTTGAGATGGGGCGTTGGGCGTTTCTTCATCCCGAAGATGTGGTTAGAATGATCGGCGAAGGACCGGTCGAAAAGCCATTGACCTTGCAGGAAAAAATCGACTTCCGGGCAGAGGCGCTGACGGTCTATCAAGGCCCGGCACTGGCCCGCAAGTATCGTGATTTCGTGGCCCGGTTCGATAGCCCCGCGATGAAAGAGGCCGTGGCCAAGTCCTATCACAAACTCTTGGCCTACAAGGATGAATACGAAGTCGCCCGGATGCATCTGGACACCGAAGCGAAGGCGCGAGAGGCCTTTGATGGTGACCTGCGCCTGTCCTATCACCTTGCCCCGCCGATCCTTGGCGGGACGGGGGCAGACGGACGCCCGAAGAAACGGCAATTCGGCCCGTCCACGCGGATGCTGTTCAAACTTCTTGCCCGGATGAAGGGGCTGCGCGGCACGCCGTTGGACATCTTCGGCTATACGTCGGAGCGGCGGACGGAACGCGCCCTGATTGCCCTGTTCGAAGCGGATATGGATCGGGTTCTCGCTCTTGGGGGCCGTGTGAATGCGGATGCCGCGCTGGCGCTTGCCGCGCTTCCGCAGACGATCCGTGGATTTGGTCCGGTCAAGGCCGCAAACATCGAAAAGGCCGCGAAACAGCGCGACAATTTGCTGGCCGCGCTGGAATCCGGCCCGGAAAAACTGGCGGCGGAGTAGCTGTCACAAGGCTGAAACTTTCGCTGGATAACCTAGCGTCAACCGCACTAGAACATGCGCGACGATTCAGCCTTGGATTGCCCGATGAACGACCGCCAGATCGCCCGTGACATCAGCTATGCCAGCGCCGTGCAAAGCCGAAAGGCACGCGCGGTGGTCCGGGTGATGGAGAACGCCACGGGCCGGCTGCGCCTGATCCGCAAGGCGCGGGGCTATCAGGAGGAGGTGGCGCGGGGCCGGGATTTCTGGGCGGTGCTGTTCGACCGTTACGGGCTGAGCCTTGAGATCGTGGGTGGCAGCCTTGACAACATCCCCGAGACCGGGCCGCTGGTGGTGGTGGCGAACCACCCCTATGGCATCCTGGACGGGCTGACGATGGGGCGGATCCTGTCCGAGCGACGCGGGGGTGATTTCAAGATCTTGGCGAATAGCGTCTTTTGTCGCTCGCCCGATCTGCAGCGGGTGATCCTGCCAATCTCCTTTGACGAGACGAAAGAGGCGGCCAAGACCAACCTTGAAACCCGGGCAGAGGCGCAACGCTATCTGGCCGAAGGGGGCGCGGTCGGCGTGTTTCCCGGCGGCACGGTGTCCACCGCGGCCCGCCTGTTCGCGCCGCCGATGGACCCCAGCTGGCGCAATTTCACCGCCAAGATGGTGCAGCGGTCTGGCGCCGTGGTCGTGCCGATCTTCTTTGAGGGGCGCAACAGCCGCTTGTTCCAACTGGCCAGTCGGCTGCATAGCACCCTGCGTTTGGGGATGCTGATCCGCGAATTTCGCGCCCGTGTCGGCACCCCTGTCCGGGTCGTGATCGGTGCGCCGATCCCCGCCGAACGGCTGGCCGAATTCAAAGGCGATTCAAAAGCCTGCATGGATTTCCTGCGCAAAGCGACGTATGAGCTGAGTCCTGATCCGGTTGATCCCAACCGCGTCGGCTATGAATTCGAGGCGAAATACAAAGGGCGCGGCAATGGCGGTCGGAGTTTTTGACAGTGGTTTGGGCGGGCTGACGGTTCTGGACGCGGTGCAAAAGCGCCTGCCGGATGTGCCGTTCGTCTACTTCGCTGACAGCGCCCATGCGCCCTATGGGGTGCGGGACGCCGATGACATCTATGAGCTGACGACCGCCGCCGTGCAGCGGCTGTGGGACGCAGGCTGTGATCTGGTGATTCTGGCCTGTAACACTGCCAGTGCCGCCGCCCTGCGCCGGATGCAGGAAAGTTTCATTCCGCGTGACAAGCGGGTTTTGGGCGTCTTCGTGCCGTTGATCGAGGCGCTGACCGAACGTAACTGGGGCGACAATTCCCCGCCGCGCGAGGTTGCGGTGAAGCATGTGGCGCTGTTCGCCACGCCCGCCACCGTGCGCAGCCGCGCGTTTCAGCGTGAACTCGCCTTTCGCGCCATCGGCGTCGATGTCGAGGCGCAGGCCTGTGGCGGTGTGGTCGACGCGATCGAAGAGGGCGACACGATTTTGGCAGAGGCGCTGGTGCGGTCCCATGTGGACGCGCTCTTGCGCAAGATGCCGGAACCCGATGCCGCGATCCTTGGCTGCACCCATTATCCGCTGATGGAAGAAACGTTTCAGGATGCGCTGGGGCAGGGGGTGAAAGTGTTCAGCCAGGCCAATCTGGTGGCCGAAAGCCTGGCCGATTACCTTGGGCGGCATCCGGCGATGATCGGGCCGGGGACCGAGAGCGGCTTCCTCACCACAGGCGATCCGCGCAAGGTGTCGGACCGGGCGACGCAGTTCCTGCGACGACAGGTCAGTTTTACCGCCGCCTGATGCGGCGCGGGCGCACATTGCCCAAAGCCATCACAGCCCCTAAATACCCTCCTGTAACGGAGCATGACATGACCAAGACCGTCGCCATTCTGGGCGCCTCGGGATACACCGGCGCCGAACTCGTGCGAATCATCGCAACCCACCCTTCGCTGCGGATCGGGGCCCTTTCGGCTGACCGCAAGGCCGGGATGGAGATGGCGGATGTGTTTCCGCATCTGCGCCATCTGGATCTGCCGACCCTTGTGACCATCGACCAGATCGACTGGTCCGGGATCGACCTTGCCTTTGCCGCGCTGCCCCACGGGTTGTCGCAGGCGCTGGTCAAGGACTTGCCGCGCAGCGTCAAGATCGTGGATCTTGGCGCAGATTTCCGGCTACGCGATCCGGCGGATTACGAAAAATGGTATGGCAAGCCCCATGACGCGCCCGAGCTTCAGCCCGAGGCAGTCTATGGCCTGACCGAGTTCTACCGCGACGAGATCAAGGGCGCGCGGCTGGTTGCGGGCACGGGCTGCAACGCGGCGACGGTGCAATTTGCCTTGCGCCCGCTGATCGAAGGCGCGCTGATTGATCTGGATGACATCATCTGCGATCTGAAGAACGGAATTTCCGGCGCGGGCCGCAGCCTGAAAGAAAACATGCTGTTTGCCGAACGGTCCACCGATGTGGCGGGCTATAGCCAAGGCGGCAAGCACCGGCATCTGGGCGAGTTTGATCAGGAATTCACCATGATCGCGGGCCAGAAGGTGGAAATTCAGTTCACCCCGAACCTTGTGCCGATCAACCGGGGCATCCATGCATCCTGCTACGTCAAGGGGGACCCGCAGGCGATCCATGCGGCCCTTGCGGCGCGTTACGCCGATGAACCCTTTATCGTGGTCCTGCCCTTTGGACAGGCGCCGCAGATGGGCCATGTGGCCGGGTCGAACTTCTGCCATATCGGCGTGGTGGGTGACCGAAAGCCGGGCCGGGCGCTGGTGGTGTCGACCCTTGATAACCTGTGCAAAGGGTCGTCGGGGCAGGCGGTGCAAAACGCGAACCTGATGCTGGGCTTTGACGAAACAACCGGGCTGATGCTGGCCCCGGTATTCCCATAGGGGCGACAGATGGCGGGATTGAAGAACCTCAAGAAACGGCGGCGGGTGCAGGTGATAGCGCTGGCCTTCGTTGCGCTGGCAATCTCGGCTGTTCTGATCGGCTATGGCTTCAAGGACGGGATCAATTTCTTCCGCTCCCCGTCCGAGGTGATCGCCGAACCGCCCGCGGAAACCGAGGTGTTCCGCATCGGCGGGTTGGTCGAGGAAGGCAGCCTGATCCGAGGGCAGGGCGAAACCGTGACCTTCAACGTCACTGATGGCGGTGCGTCGATCCCGGTCAGCTATACCGGCATTCTGCCGGACCTGTTCAACGAAGGGCAGGGCATGGTCGGGCAGGGCCGCTATGTGAACGGCACCTTCGAGGCGGTCGAGATTCTGGCCCGCCACGATGAAACCTACATGCCCAAGGAAGTCATCGACGCGCTGAAGGAACAGGGCACCTACGTCGAACCCGAAAGCTGACGGGGGCGCGCAACGCGCGGTCCCAAAGCCGGGATTTAACGGATTTTCCGCAGCCTGTGCCTGATCAACAGGCGAGGCGCGGAAATGCAGACTGTCCGGCAGATAGCAGAGGCCATCGTCGCCCGCGAGGGTGGCTATGTGAACGATCCCGACGATCCCGGCGGGGCCACGAAATACGGGGTCACCATTCATACGATGCGCCGTCTGGGCCGCGATCTGACCCATGATGGGCTGATCGACGCGCGGGATGTTCAGGCCCTGGGCCGGGAAGAGGCCACCCGCATCTTCATCGACCACTATTACCGCGCGCCGGGGATCGACCGTCTGCCGCAGGCGATTCAGGCCTCGGTCTTTGACATGTATGTCAACGCGGGCAGCCATGCGGTGAAAATCCTGCAACGGCTGATCCGGGATATGCGGATCGAGATTGCCGTCGACGGGGTGATCGGGCCGCAGACCGTTCAGGCGTCTTTTGCCGCCGAAGCTGCCGCGCCGGGCCATTTCGCCGATGCCTATGGGATCGCGCGGCGCAACTATTACTACGCCTTGGCCGATGCCCGCCCGGCCAGCCGCAAATATGCCCGGCGCCGCGACGGCGGCAAGGGCGGCTGGATCACCCGGGCCGAGGAATTCATCTCGCCGAAGTATCACCTGACGGACGCCGAACACCGGGCGCGGGTGGCGGCATGGGGCTGATGTCGAACATCCTGGGAGTCCTGTTCGGGGACGGGCGCAACGTGGTGGTGGAAACCATGGGGGCCTTTCGCGAGAATGCCGAGGCCGGGGCAGCGCGCGACGCCCACGCCAAATCCGAAAGCCTGTCGCAATTCGCGGCGGAATTCGCGCATCCGCGCAAAGGCATCTTCGACCGGTTCATCGACGGGCTGAACCGCCTGCCGCGCCCGCTGTTGGCCTTTGGCACGCTGGGCCTGTTCGTCATGGCGATGGTGGACCCGATCTGGTTTGCCAGCCGGATGCAGGGGATCGCGCTGGTGCCCGAACCGCTGTGGTGGCTGATGGGGGCGATCGTCAGCTTTTATTTCGGGGCGCGGCATCAGGCCAAGGCGCAAGAGTTCCAGCAATCCGTTGTCCTGACCGCCGCACAGGCGGGCGAGGTCAGCCGCCGGGTCCGCGCGATCGAGGCGCTGGGGGCCGGCGCCGCCCTGACCGCGCCCGGCACGCCCGAGGAGCAGGCGGAAGAGGCGCTCGCCCTTGCCCCGAACCCGGCCCTGACCGATTGGAGGAGCGCCCGCGATGACCAATGAAGACTGGGGCCGGACCATCGAACGGCGTCTGGCATCGCTTGAAACCCGCAACGCCGTGGACGAGGTGCACCGGATCAACGTCGAAACCCGGCTGTCCGCCATCGAGGACACGCTGAAATGGCTGGTCCGGCTGGTGATGGGGGCCATCATCATGGGCGCGCTGGCCTATGTGCTGCGCGGCGGTCTGTCGCTGGGGGGTTGAATATATGCCTCAGACAAAATGTCTCGCCCCGATTTGATTGGGCTTTCCCCGCCCCTGCGCTAGAACGGGGGCATGATAGCAGAGCTTGGACATTTCACCCTGATTCTGGCGGCCCTTGTGGGGGTTGCCCAAATGATCGTTCCCATGGTCGGGGCCAGCAAAGGCTGGCGCGGCTGGATGGGATTTGGTGACCCGGCCGCGACGACGCAGTTCCTTCTGGTAGGCACCTCTTTTGCGGCGCTGACCTATAGTTTCGTGATCTCGGATTTCTCGCTGAACCTCGTGTTCCAGAACTCCAACTCGTTGAAGCCGATGCTGTACAAGGTTTCGGGCGTCTGGGGGAACCACGAAGGGTCGATGCTGCTGTGGCTGTTTATCCTGACGCTGTTCGGCGCCTGTGCCAGCTGGTTTGGCGGCAATCTGCCGGCCACGCTGAAGGCGCGGGTGCTGTCGGTTCAGGCGGCGATCGGAGTGGCCTTCTATGCCTTCATCCTGTTCACCTCGAACCCGTTTACCCGATTGTCGGTGGTGCCCTTTGACGGGCGCGACCTGAACCCGTTGCTGCAGGACCCGGGGCTCGCCTTCCATCCGCCGTTCCTCTACCTCGGCTATGTCGGGCTTTCGATGTCGTTCTCCTTTGCCGTCGCCGCGCTGATCGAAGGCCGGGTCGATGCGGCCTGGGCGCGCTGGGTCCGACCCTGGACATTGGCGGCCTGGTTGTTCCTGACCGTGGGGATCGCGCTGGGGTCGTGGTGGGCCTACTACGAATTGGGCTGGGGCGGATTCTGGTTCTGGGATCCGGTGGAAAACGCGTCCTTCATGCCCTGGCTGATCGCCGCCGCGCTGCTGCATTCGGCCATCGTGGTAGAGAAACGTGAAAGCCTGAAAAGCTGGACGATCCTTCTGGCGATCCTTGCCTTCGGGTTCTCGCTGCTGGGGACATTCATCGTCCGGTCCGGCGTCATCACGTCGGTCCACGCCTTCGCCAATGATCCCGAGCGCGGCGTCTTTATCCTGATCATCCTTGCGATCTTCCTAGGCGGGGCGCTGACCCTTTATGCCGCGCGGGCCGCGTCGATGGAGGCAAAGGGCGTCTTTTCGGTGGTCAGCCGCGAAAGCGCGCTGGTCGCCAACAACATCCTTCTGGCGGTGTCGGCTTTCGTGGTCTTCATCGGCACGCTGTGGCCGCTGCTGGCCGAGGTCGTGCTGGGCCGCACCCTGTCTGTCGGGCCGCCGTTCTTCAACGCGGCCTTCACCCCCTTCATGGTGGCGCTGGCGCTGATCCTGCCGGTGGGCGGTATCCTTGCGTGGAAACGTGGGTCTTTGGCCAAGGCGATGCGGCCGCTGTGGCCGGTGGTCGTGCTTGCGGTGGCCCTTGGCGGGCTGGTCTTTGCGATGCAGACCGGGCGCACGGCGCTTGGCCCTGTTGGCGTGGCGCTGGGGGTCTGGGTCGTGTTCGGGGCCATCACCGATATCTGGATGCGGACCGGGCGCGGGGCGCTGGCCGACCGGCTGGGCCGCCTGACCCGCCTGCCGCGCGCGGATTGGGGCAAACTGCTGGCCCACGCCGGCCTTGGCATCACCATCTTCGGGATTGCCACCCTGATGGCCTGGGAACAGGAAGACATCCGCACCGCGCAGGTGGGCGAAACTTTTACCGTCGGTCAATGGGATATTGAACTGCGCGCGGTGCGCGAACGGGTCGAGGGGCCGAACTATATCTCGACCATGGCCGAAATGGTCGTCTGGCGCGACGGGGCCGAGGTGACGACGCTTTACCCCGAAAAACGGTTCTACCCGGTGGCCGGAATGCCCACGACCGAGGCGGCGATCCGCAACGGGATTTTGCGAGACATCTACCTTGTGATCGGCGATCCGCAGGATGGCGGCGGCTATGCGGTGCGCACCTATATCAAACCCTTTGCCAATTGGATCTGGGGCGGCGCGATCCTTATGGCGCTTGGCGGCATGGTGTCCCTGACCGACCGGCGGTTGCGGGTCGCGGCAGGGGCGGCCAAGACGCGGGTCGCCAATGGCGGGGTGCCTGCCGAATGAAACGCCTGATCCTGATCCTTGCCTTGCTGGCCTCGCCCCTTTGGGCGGTGCAGCCCGATGAAATTCTGGACGATCCGGCGCTTGAAACCCGCGCCCGCGAAATTTCCAAGGGATTGCGCTGCCCGGTTTGCCAGAATGAAAGCATCGACGAATCCAACGCGGCGCTTAGCCGGGAATTGCGCATCCTTCTGCGCGAACGTCTGGTGGCAGGGGACAGCGACGCCGAGGCGGTGGATTTCATCGTCACCCGCTATGGCGAGTTCGTGCTGCTGAACCCCACGCGGGACGGGGCCAACCTGATCCTGTGGTATGCCGCGCCGGCGATGCTGATTATCGCGCTTGGGATCGGCTGGGCGACGATCCGGCGCCGCGGCGGCAAAGAGGCCGAGACCCTGACCGAGGACGAAAAGGCCCGGCTCGACGAAATCCTGCGGTCGTGACGCCGGGTTTGGCTTTTCTGAACCGACAAGTTCACTAGGTTAGGCGGCAGACAAGACCGCAAAGGGATTCCAATGGAATATCAGGCCATCCGCTCTGTCCTGAAGGACGATATCGCCACCATCACGCTGAACCGGCCCGAGGTGATGAACGCGCTGAATACCCAGATGCGGGCCGAGATCACCCATGCGGTGCGCGAGGCCGAGAAGTCCGCCCGCGTCGTGGTGATCACCGGTGAGGGCCGGGCCTTTTGTTCGGGGCAGGATCTTGGCGACAATACCAATGCCGCGAACATGGATCTGGAGCGGGTTCTGCGCGACGAATACGTGCCGATGCTGAACGCGATCTACAATTGCCGGGTGCCGACGATTGCGGCCGTCAACGGGGCGGCAGCCGGGGCAGGGGCGAACCTTGCGCTGGCGGCCGATGTGGTCATCGCCTCGGAGGACGCGTTTTTTCAGCAGGCCTTTACCAAGATCGGCCTGATCCCCGATGCCGGGGGAACCTGGTATATGCCGCGGCAGGTCGGCCTTGCGCGGGCCATGGGGGCGATGCTGTTTGCGGACCGTATCCCGGCGACGCAGGCGCGCGATTGGGGCATGATCTACGAAGCGGTCGCCCCGGCCGAATTCGAGACCCATTGGAAGGGTCGCGCCACGCAACTGGCGATGGGGCCGACGGTGGCCTATCGCCAGTTGAAGAAGGCGCTGGCCGATACCTTCGAACATACGCTGGACCAGCAGTTGTCGGTCGAGGCAAAGCTGCAGGGCCGCTGTGGCAAGACCCGCGATTTCCAGGAAGGCGTTCTGGCCTTCCTGGAAAAACGGCCCCCGCACTACGAAGGGCGCTAGCGCCGCCGCAGGCTGCGGATGATGGCCTCGGCCTCGGCGGGCGGGGTCGTCTCGACCCGCCGATAGACGGACCCATCGGCGGTCCGCGTCGCAAGCCCAAGGTCGATCAGGGTGCGGCGCAGCATGACATGGTCGCCAATGTCGCTACGGGCCATGATGACCTCGTTCACTTCCCGTTCGCTCATGGGTTGCCGGGCGGGTAGGGCCGCCCAAAGCGCCCAAAGGGCAAGGGTCCGGGCCGAGGCCTGTTTGGGCCAACGGACAAGAACCCCAGCCTCGTCGAAACACCGAAGCGCGCGTTCCATCGCGCGGCCCCGCAGGGCCGGGTCGCTTTGAACGCCGGTGTCGCGGGCATGGGCGCGCAGGTGCTGATGGTTGCGGAACCCAGCCGCGCGGGCAATCGCGCCTAGCATGGCGCTGTGCCCGGGGGTGGCGTCCGGCGGTAGGGCAAGTTCCCTTCGCAGCATCTTTGCAAAGGTCGAAAGGTCGTCAATGACGACGGGTATCGCGGTCTGCGACATAAGAGAGCACTCCTGCTTTGGTCAGTGCCGCCCGGACAGGGTCCGGGGTCGATGGCCGCCCTTGTCGATGGCACCGAAGAAGGGGTGCGATCGGTTGGTCGTGGCAGGTTTAGCGTGTCCTGTGACGGATGGCGGCGCCTGGGTGAAATGCGGACCCTGACGCCCAAATAGGAAATACCGCTGCAGATTACAAGAAGAAGGCCGCCCGGTGGGGCGGCCTTGTCTGGTTCAGCGTCTGGTTCAGCGCTTTTCGATGTCGACGTAATCGCGGCTCGCCTCGCCCAGATACAGCTGCCGGGGGCGGCCGATCTTGAGTTGCGGATCGGCAAGCTGTTCTTTCCACTGCGAAATCCAGCCCACGGTCCGCGCCAGCGCGAAGATCGGGGTGAACATCGAGGTGGGAAAGCCCATCGCGTCAAGGATGATGCCGGAATAGAAGTCCACGTTGGGATACAGCTTCTTCTCGACGAAATAGGGGTCTTCCAGCGCGATCCGCTCCAGTTCCTTGGCGACCTGAAGCGTCGGGTTGTTTTCGATCCCCAGAAGCGCCAGCACCTCGTCGGCGCTTTCTTTCATCACCTTCGCGCGCGGGTCGAAGTTCTTGTAGACCCGGTGGCCGAAGCCCATCAGGCGGAAGGGGTCGTTCTTGTCCTTGGCGCGGGCGATGTATTCGGGGATGCGGTCGACCGTCCCGATCTCGCGCAGCATTTCAAGGCAGGCCTGGTTGGCGCCGCCGTGGGCCGGGCCCCAAAGGCAGGCGATCCCAGCGGCGATACAGGCAAAGGGGTTCGCGCCCGAGGAGGAGGCCAGACGCACCGTCGAGGTCGAGGCGTTCTGTTCGTGGTCGGCGTGCAGGGTAAAGATCCGGTCCATCGCGCGGGCCAGGATCGGGTTGACCTGGTATTCCTCGGCCGGGACCGCAAAACACATGTGCAGGAAGTTCGACGCATAGTCGAGGTCGTTGCGCGGATACACGAACGGCTGGCCGATGTGGTACTTATAGGCCATCGCGGCGATGGTCGGCATCTTCGCGATCAGGCGGATCGAGGCGACCTCGCGCTGGTGTTGGTCGTTGATGTCGGTGGAGTCGTGATAGAAGGCCGACATTGCGCCAACGACACCCACCATGGTGGCCATCGGGTGCGCGTCGCGCCGGAACCCACGGAAGAAGTAATGCATCTGTTCGTGGATCATCGTGTGGCGGGTCACGAGGTTCTCGAACTTCTCCAGCTCGTCCGCCGAAGGCAGATAGCCGTAGAGCAGCAGGAAGCAGACCTCGAGGTAGTGAGACTTCGAGGCAAGCTGGTCGATCGGGTAGCCCCGGTGCAGCAGTTCGCCCTTGTCCCCGTCGATAAAGGTGATGGTCGAGTCGCAGGATGCGGTCGAGGTAAAGCCCGGATCGTAAGTGAACACCCCGGCCTGACCGTAAAGCTTGCGGATATCAATGACGTCGGGCCCCGCGGTTGGCGAATGGATCGGCAATTCGAAGGCTTGCCCGTCAATCGTCAGCGTGGCGGTCTTGGTCGTTTCGGCCATGTATATCCCCTCGTCTCAGGAACCGGCACGCAAGGATTGCGTCCGGGCGGTTTCTTGGTCGCCGCCCGAAGCATTATCGTCAAGGTGTGACGAAAGTCTTAGGCGCCGATATCGGTCAATCGGGCGATGGTTTCGTCCCGCCCGAGGACCAGCATCATGTCGAAGACGCTGGGCGAAACAGCCCGCCCGGCGAGTGCGGCCCGCAAGGGGCCTGCAAGCTTTCCGAGCTTCGTGTCATGCGCCTCTGCGACGGCAGCCACAAGCCCTTCTAGGCTTTCGCGATCCCAGCTAGCATTTTGCAACTGCGGCGTCAATTCACTCAGTATACCACGGGATACAGAGTCGAGCGCCTTGTCGGCCTTCTCGTCCCGGTCAATAGGCCGGCTTGTCAGGATAAAATGCGCCTTTTCAAGGAGTTCGGGGAAGGTCTTGGCCCGTTCCTTCAGGCAGTACATCCCGCGCGACATGCCGTCACGCTGTTCCCCGGTCAGTGCGTTTTCACCCGTGGCTGCAAGAAATGCCTCTAATTCGTGCAGCAGTGCAGCATCGTCACCCGCGGCGATGTGCTGGCCACAGAGATTTTCCAGTTTCTTGAAGTCAAACCGCGCGGGCGAGCGCCCGATTCCCGGCAGGTCGAACCACTCCATCGCCTGCGCATCGGTAAAGAATTCGTCGTCGCCGTGGCTCCATCCCAGCCGGGCGAGGTAGTTGCGCATCCCCGCCGCCGGGTAGCCCATCTGTTGGTATTCGGCGACGCCGGTCGCACCGTGCCGTTTTGACAGTTTCTTGCCGTCGGGCCCGAAAATCAGTGGGATATGGGCATAGACGGGCAGGGGCCAGCCCATGCCCGCATAGATCAGCATCTGCCGTGCGGCATTGTTCAGGTGATCGTCGCCCCGGATCACATGGGTCACGCCCATGTCGTGGTCGTCCACCACCACGGCCAGCATATAGGTCGGCGTGCCGTCGGACCGCAGCAGGATCATGTCGTCCAGTTCGGAGTTGCGGATCGTCACATCGCCCTGCACCTGATCGCGGATCACGGTTTCCCCGTCCAGGGGCGCCTTGATCCGCACAACGTAGGGCGCATCGGGGTGGCTGGCGGGGTCGGCATCGCGCCAGGGGCTGCGATACAGCGTCGATTTGCCCTCGGCCCGGGCAGCCTCGCGGAAGGCCTGAATCTCGTCCTGCGAGGCAAAGCATTTGTAGGCCGTGCCTGCTGCCAGCAATTCATGCGCCACCTCGGCGTGCCGGTCGACACGGGCGAACTGGCTGACCGCCTCGCCATCGTAGTCCAGCCCAAGCCACTCCATGCCCTTCAGGATCGCCTCGGTCGCCTCGGGGGTGGACCGTTCCCGGTCCGTGTCTTCGATCCGCAAGAGGAACTTGCCGCCGCGCCCACGCGCATAAAGCCAGTTGAACAGCGCGGTGCGGGCCGTGCCGATGTGCATGTATCCCGTGGGCGACGGGGCGATCCGGGTGACGACCTGCTGTTCGGACATGGGGTATTAACCTTTCGCTAACCAAGGCGGATTTAGGCTTGCGGGATACTAAGGCCGGGGGGCAAGGGCAAGTCTGTCCGCAGTTGGAAGGGGATTACCCGTGGGCATCGCGCCGGGACAGCAGATGGCCGAGATCTGGATCAGGCAGCGCGGATCGCTATTCGGCTGGGCACCGGTGGTCTTGTCGATCGGGATCGGGGCCTATTTCACGCTTCCGGTCGAACCGTCCCTGTCACTCTACGTCATCCTTGGCGGCGTGATCGCTGTAGCACTTGGCCTGTCGCGCTGGCTGCCCTATCTGGCGCGGCCCCTGGCGGTGGCAGTCCTTCTGCTGTGCCTCGGGCTGGCCTGGGCCGGCATCCGGGCGCAGTCGGTTGCGGCCCCGGTCTTGGGTTTTCGGTACTACGGCACGATCGAAGGGCGGATCGTCGTCGTGGACAGGTCGCAATCGGATGCGGTGCGTCTGACGCTTGACCGGGTCGTGCTGGACCGGATGAACCCGGACCGGCGGCCAGACCGGGTGCGGGTGTCGCTGCACGGGCAACAGGGGTTCATCGACCCGGTGCCGGGGATGCGGGTGATGATGACGGGGCATCTGTCGCCCCCCTCTGGCCCGGTTGAGCCGGGGGGATTTGATTTCCAGCGCATGGCCTGGTTCGACCGGCTGGGCGCGGTGGGATACACCCGCACGCCGGTTCTTGCGCTCGCCCCGCCGAAGGGAGGGGCAGAGCTGTGGCTCTACCGGCTGCGCATGTCCATTTCCGCCGGGGTACAGGCGCGGCTACCGGGGGAAACCGGGGCCTTCGCGGCGGCGATCCTGACCGGCGACCGGTCCGGCATGGGTCGCGACACGCTGGACGATCTGCGGGCCACGAACCTTGCGCATCTTCTGGCCATTTCGGGGCTGCATATGGGGTTGCTGACCGGCTTTGTCTTCGGGGCGGTCCGGCTGGGGCTGGTTCTGGTGCCGGGGTTGGCCCTGCGCCGGCCGGTCAAGAAATACGCGGCGATTGCCGGGTTGTTGGCCGGGGCCTTCTATCTGGCCCTCTCGGGCGGGAATGTGGCCACCATGCGGGCCTTTGTCATGGTGGGCGTGATGTTCGTCGCCGTCCTGCTGGACCGGCGGGCCCTGACCCTGCGGGCGGTGGCCATCGCCGCGCTGATCGTGTTGGCGATCCACCCCGAGGACCTGACCGGGCCGGGGTTCCAGATGTCCTTTGCCGCGACCACGGCGCTGGTGGCGGTCTTTGAGGCGCTGCGGGGGCGCACCGACTGGTTGCCGCGCTGGCTGCGCCCGGTCTTTGCCGTCGTGGTGTCCTCGGCCGTGGCGGGGCTTGCCACCGCGCCCATTTCGGCGGCGCATTTCAACCAGATTTCCCATTTTGGCCTGATCGCCAACCTTCTGTCGGTGCCGTTGATGGGGGTGCTGGTGATGCCCGCCGCCGTGCTGACCGCCTGCCTGTCGCTGATCGGGCTGGAGGGGGTGGGGTTGTGGCTGATGGATTTGGGCCTGCGCTGGATTCTCGGCGTCGCCCATCGGATCGCCGGCTGGGACGGGGCTCTTGGCCATGTGCCCAGCCCGGGTGGCTGGGTCCTGCCGCTGATCGCGCTGGGGGGGCTGTGGCTGATCCTCTGGCAGGGGCGGGGGCGCTGGCTTGGGCCGGTGGTGATGGGTTGCGGTTTCTGGCTCTGGTCCGGGGTCGACCGGCCGGTTCTGCTGGTCACAGATACGGGCGGGCTGATGGGGGTTATGACCGATGACGGGCGGGCCCTGTCGCGGCCCTCGGGCGACGGGTTCGCGGCAACGGCCTGGCTGGAAAACGATGGGGCGCCCGTTGCGCAAGAGATCGCAGCGGCACGGCCGGGGATCGACGCGACGGGGCGGGAATGGCGCGTCCGGCTGGAGGCGGGAACCGTTTTGCTGGTGCGAGGCAAGACCGCGCTGGACGCGCTGGAGGGATGCGGCGGGGCCGAAGTGTTGATCACCGATCAACGGCTGGCGGGCGATCGGCCCTGTATCGCCTACGACGCAAACCGATTGCGGGCGACCGGTGCACTGTCGATCCGCGAGGGCGCGGATGGGCTGGAGATCGTCACCGCCCATGAGGTGGTGGGCGAGCGTCTGTGGAACGGCGGGGCTGCGCCCCTTAGCCTGCCATGGCGGCCTTGAACCGCAGCAGCGTTGCAGCCGGATCGTCGGTGCTCCAAATCTCGTCGCCGATGCCAAAGAAATCCGTATGCGGGGCGATGGCGCGGATCAGATCCTCGTCCAGCGCGCCCTCGGCCACGACCGGCACTTCGATCATCTGGCTCCACCATTCGAACAGTTCCTGCTCGGCCCGGGTGCCGGTGCCAAGCGGGCTGTCCCCGACCGGGCCAAACGACACATAGTCCGCGCCCAGTTCCCCGGCGGTCATCCCGTCGTGGCGGGAATTGCCGCAGAAGGTGCCGACGATGGCATCTTCGCCCAGATCCTTGCGGGTCTTGCGGACAGAGCGCGACCCATCGGTCAGGTGGACCCCGTCAAGGCCCAGCCGTTCGACCATCAGCACATGGCTGTCGATCACCAGCGCCACGTCGCGGGCATGGGTCACTTCGCGTAGCGCGTCGGCGGCGCGTGACAGGCGGTCTTCGTCACGTGTGGCCAGCGCGAGGCGGACACAGGCGATATCGGTCACGTCAAGGCAGGCGGCCAGCCGGTCGGGATAGCCCGACAGGTCCAGTTCGGGCGGGGTGATGAGGTAGATTTGCGGCAGGTCGGTGTCGTCGCTCATGTCCTTGCCCCCTTTGGCCTTTGTCCGGTTCCGCGCCGCTATAGCCCATGGAGCGGAACGGCGGAAGGGGGATGGTGGGTCAAGACCCACCTTACAGGTGCCGCCGATTTCGTAAGGTGGGTCTTGACCCACCATGGCCGCCAGTCCCTTGTCAGCCGCGCCGCCCCGGCCTATCAGGCGGCACGACGTGCAAGGAGCCCGCCATGATCAGCCCGACCCCGCAACCCGCCTTTGTCCTGATCCGCCCGCAGATGGGCGAAAACATCGGCGCGGCCGCCCGGGGCATGTGGAATTTCGGGCTGGAGCGGATGCGGATCACCAGCCCGCGCGACGGCTGGCCCAATTCGCGGGCGGTGGCCATGGCCTCGGGCGCGGGGCGGCTTCTGGACGAGGCGCAGCTTTTCGAAACCACAGCCGAGGCGGTTGCCGATTGCACCTATGTCTACGCCACCACCGCGCGGCCCCGCGGGCTGACCAAACCGGTTCTCAGCCCCGAGGAAGCGCTGCGCGATGCCGCCGCCCGGACCCGCGAGGGCCAGAAGGTCGCGGTGATGTTCGGCCCGGAACGGGCGGGGATGGAAAACGACGATATCGCCTTGGCCAATGCGATCATCAACGTGCCGGTCAACCCCGAGTTCTCCTCGCTCAACCTTGCGCAATGCGTCCTGCTGTGCGGCTACGAATGGCGGCGTGCCAGCACCGAGGTCGTGGCCTCGCGGATGGAGATGGCAGGCGAATGGGCCGAGCAGCACGAGGTCGAAAAGCTGGCGGAACATTACGAGGAACGGCTGGACGAGGCCGGGTTCTTCTATCCCGAGCACAAGGCGCCTTCGATGAAGCTGAACCTGCGCAATCTTTGGTCCCGGATGCCGCTGACCCGGCATGACGTGCAGATGCTGCATGGCGTGATGCGGCAGATGGTGCGCTGGAAGGACCGCGGCTAGGCGGGCCGGGGCGCGTCTGGCCCTAGCGGTCGGGATCGGACCAATCGGACGTGGGCGCGTTGCGGCGCTGAAGCCGCAGTGCAAGGCCCACGGCAACCCCGACGCCAACCGCGACCGACAGATCCACCAGCACCGTCAGCCCCATTGTCAGGACCAACAGGAACCGGTCGGATTTTCGCAGGGCAAGATAGCCGCGCCATTTGTGTGGCTCGCTCATGTTCCAGGCAGTCAGGATAAGAAGCCCGGCTAGTGCGGGCATCGCGATCTTGCTGACCAGACCCGCAGCAAAAAGCAGGGCGGCCAGAATCGTCACGGCATGCACCAGCCCGGCGACGGGCGTCGTGCCGCCTGCCCGGACATTCGTCGCAGTGCGGGCGATGGCGCCAGTGGCGGGTAGCCCCGCGAAAAGGGCAGAGCCGATATTGGCCACCCCCTGCGCCAGAAGTTCCGCATTCGGACGATGCCGCCCGGCGATCATCTTGTCCGCGACCATCGCCGAGAGAAGGGATTCCACGCCGGCAAGAAAGGCGATGATGACGGCGGAGGGCAGCACCTCTACCACTTTTGCAAGCGAAAATTCGAGCAGTGAGGGCCATGGCAGCGCGTTGGGCAGGGTGCCGAACCGCGACTCGATTGTCTCGACCGGCAGGTCGGCAAGGACGACAAGGGCGGATGTCGCGGCAATCCCGACAATCAGGCCGGGCAGTTTTGGCGCGGCGCGCCGGAACAGGACGATAAGAACCATGGTCCCCAGACCGATGGCCGCGGAAACCGGCGTCACCGTTGGCAGGGCGTGCCAAAGGGCCGCTACCTTTGCGACAAACTCTGCCGGGACTTCCGACATCGACATGCCAAGAAGGTCCTTGATCTGGCTGGTGGCGATAATGATCGCAATCCCGATGGTAAAGCCGTGCACGACCGGTTCTGGAATGTGCCGGATCAGGTTTCCGGCCCGCACCGATGCGGCCCCCAACAGGATCAGCCCGGCAAGCAATGTTGCAAGGACCAGTCCATCGTAGCCGTGTTCGGCGATGACACCGAACACCACGACAATGAAGGCGCCGGTGGGTCCGCCGATCTGCACCCGGCTGCCCCCCAGCAAGGATATCAGGAATCCGCCCACGATTGCCGTGACAAGTCCCGCCGCCGGGTCCGCGCCCGATGCGATGGCAATGGCAAGGCTCAATGGCAGGGCGACCATCGCGACGGTGATCCCAGCGACAAGGTCCTGCGTGAACGCCTGAAAGGTATACCCCGGAAGCGTCGATAGAATCTTTGGCTTCAATCTCGCCTCCCTTGGCGGTTATGCCCAGTCCGGTTTCCGCTTTTCCAGAAACGCCGTGATCCCTTCGTCGGTATCCCGGTTCAGCATGTTTTCCACCATCACCGCGCCGGAATAGGCATAGGCCTCGGCGGTGGTCAGTGTTGCCTGTTCGTAAAAGGCCCGTTTGCCCACGCGCACCGCGCTGGCCAGTTTCGCGGCCACGGTTTCGGCCAGCTCGCGCGTGGCCGCGGCCAGTTGGTCCGCCGGGACCGCCTTGTTGATCAGGCCGATCTCCTTGGCCTCGACCGTGTCGATCAGGCGCCCCGTCGTCAGCATTTCGAACGCGGCCTTGCGCGGCACGTTGCGGGTCAGCGCCACCATGGGCGTCGAACAGAACAACCCGATGTTCACCCCGTTGACCCCGAATTTCGTGCCCTCGGCGGCCACCGCCATGTCACAGGTCGCGACAAGCTGGCAGCCCGCGGCCACCGCCACCCCATGCACCTGCGCGATGACCGGCTGGGGGATGGTCTGGATCGTCTGCATGACCTTCGAACAACGGGCGAACAGATCGGCGAAATAGGCGGCACCGGCGTCCTCTGCCTGTCGCCCGGCCTGCATTTCCTTCAGGTCGTGCCCGGCGCAGAACGCCTTGCCCGCGCCGGACAGGATAACCGCGCGGATGTCGGGCGACGCGCCGATGTCGTCCAACGCCTCTTGCAGCGCGGCAAGCATCCCGTCGGACAGGGCGTTCAGCCGGTCGGGCATCACCATGTGCAAATGGGCCACGCCGCCGCTGACGTTGCGTTCGATATGGGTCATGACCTTGTTCCTTGTTCCGAATTCGGGGCAACCTTAGGCCAGTCAATGGGGCAGGGGAAGCCGATGCAGATCGTGATGGACAAAGGGTCGCTGGAGGCGTTCCTGATCGAACATTTTCCGCAGGTCGGGCCGGAGTTTGCAATCGACGCGGTGACCGAGGACGGTATCCGGGTCCGGCTGCTGACCGATGACAAACACCTGCG
Organism: Loktanella sp. IMCC34160; assembly: GCF_004145845.1. GTDB lineage: Bacteria > Pseudomonadota > Alphaproteobacteria > Rhodobacterales > Rhodobacteraceae > SELP01. The sequence continues at coordinate 432,643 of NZ_SELP01000002.1, forward strand.
TCCCGGCGGAACCATTTCCGGCCCGTCGATGTTCGCGCTGGCCGATGTGGGGGTTTATCTTGCCATCCTCAGCCGGATCGGCCCAAAGGCGCTGGCGGTGACGACAAATTGTTCCATTGATTTCATGCGCAAGCCCGAGGCGGGCAAGGACCTTGTGGCCGATGTGCGCCTGCTCAAGCTGGGGCGGGTTCTGGCGGTGGGAGATGTGCTGATGCGGTCGGATGGCGCGGGCGCACCGGTGGCGCGGGCCTCGATGACCTATTCGATCCCTCCGAAATGATGGGGTAAAATAATACCTATTTTGCAAGTCATTGTAATTGCGTAATTTATTCGAATAACTCCCGCTTGACTGCGCAATCCGGCCCTATATAACCCGCCCATCCCAATGACGGGCAGGGTTTCTGCCCCCACAACGCATCTGGTGAACAATGAAGACTTTCTCTGCTACTCCGGCAGACATCGACAAGAAATGGATCCTGATCGACGCTGAAGGCGTTGTTCTGGGCCGTCTCGCCTCGATCGTCGCCATGCGGCTGCGCGGCAAGCACAAGCCGTCCTTCACCCCCCATATGGACATGGGTGACAACGTTATCGTCATCAACGCCGACAAGGTTCAGCTGACCGGCAACAAGCGGTCGGACAAGATCCATTACTGGCACACCGGGCATCCGGGCGGCATTAAGAACCGTTCGGCCGGTCAGATCCTCGAAGGGGCACACCCCGAGCGTCTGGTCACGCTGGCGGTCAAGCGCATGCTGCCGGGCAACCGCCTGAGCCGCAAGCAGATGACCAACCTGCGCGTTTTCGCCGGTGCCGAGCACGGCATGGAAGCCCAGAAGCCCGAAGTTCTGGACGTCAAGTCCATGAACAAGAAGAACACGAGGGTCTAAGACATGGCTGATCAGATCAATTCGCTCGAAGAGCTGGGCGCCGCCACTGGTGAAGCCGTGGTTGAAGTTTCCGCCCCCCGCGAGCCGGTTCGTGACGAACTGGGCCGGTCCTATGCCACTGGCAAGCGGAAGGACGCGGTTGCCCGCGTCTGGATCAAGCCGGGCTCCGGCAAGGTCACCGTCAACGGCAAGGAGCAGAAGGAATACTTCGCGCGTCCCGTGCTGCAGATGATCCTGCGCCAGCCGTTCCAGGTTGCCGGCGTCGACGGTCAGTTCGACGTTTACGCCACCGTCAAGGGCGGCGGCCTCTCCGGTCAGGCCGGTGCGGTCAAGCACGGCATCTCCAAGGCGCTGCAGCTGTACGATCCGTCGCTGCGCGGTGCCCTGAAGGCTGCTGGCTTCCTGACCCGTGACAGCCGCGTCGTTGAACGTAAGAAGTACGGCAAGCGCAAAGCCCGCCGGTCCTTCCAGTTCTCGAAGCGCTGATCCCTTACAGGATACAAATTGGAAAAGGCCCGTGCGATGCGCGGGCCTTTTTCCTTATCCGAGCTTGCGGCGGATCAGCCGCAGGGCGGGTCGTTCGATGAACCGCATCAGAAGGGCGGCGACCCCAAGGCTGATGATCGCGGTCACGATCCATGTCGCCAGCACATGCAGCGTTGTGGCCTGTCCCAAAAGCGCGTGATCGGTGCCCCGGAACACAAGGATCGCGCCCACCGCCAGAAGCGGCATGTGGAACAGGTAGATCCCGAAGATATTCACCGAAAACGGCCGCGCGATCTGCGCAAGCCGGTCGGACGCACCCCAGCCCCGCGCAAGCCCGACCCACAGCAGCAGCGCCGCGCCGATGGAAAACACCGGGATCGCCAGTCCGAAGTAGAGCCGCCACGGGGTTTCCCCATCTGGCATCACCGCCCCGAGCCATGAGGTCGGGTCATGCGCCGGGATGCCCGCCGTGACCCAGCACAGAACGGCGCCAGCCAGCCCCAGCGGAAGGGCGTAGCGCCGGGCGAAGGTCATCGCCCGGTCCCGATGCCGCACCAAGACCCAGGCCAGTCCCAGCCCCGCGATGAAGGGCGGCAGCCGGAACCAGAGTCGGAAATACAACTCGAACCCGGCATCGGTGGGTTGTCGGGTGGCGTAGAGGTCGTGCAGCATCCAGGCAAAGGGGTCGTCGCTGGCCCAGATGAACCCAAGCCGGGCCAATGCGCTGGCGGCGAAGGCAACACCGATCCAGAAAAGCGGCCTACCGGTTCGAAACAGCCCGGCAACAGCAAAGGGCAGGAGGATGTAGACGATCATCATGACTTCCATGGTCCAGCCGACGGGGACCACGTTCATGTCATCGACGATATAGCCCACGAAGGCCGCCGATTGCAGGATTTGCAGTGCCGTCGCCCCCCCGGCCAGCCCGAAGAACAGGACCGCGAACCAATAGAGCGGCAGGATGCGGCTGACCCGGCGGACGTAGTAGTTGCGCAAGTCGATCCGGCCCGCCTCGTGCCGTTCTGAAATCAGACCGACCCCCAAGAGGAAGGCCGAGACGAGGAACACAAGGTCCACGCCAAAGGCCTGCCACGCGAAATCCAACACGCCGGGCAGGCGGGCGACCACACCGGGCAGGTCCTCGGGCGGGGCAAAACGGATGATGCCGAACAGCACGTGGAACAGGACCACCTGAAGGATCGCCACGGCGCGGAACAGGTCGATCCAGTTGCGGGCGGCCTTGTCGTCAAGAATGGGTGTCATGGGTTACTTGTCCGGTGGGATCAGGCCCAGCCCGCGCAGATAGACGCCGATGCCGGATTCCAGCAGGTCTTCGGGCGGGAAGGGCGATTTGGTGCCGGGGCTGCCGCGCGCGAACAGTTCGACCACCCCGTGGCTAAGCGCCCAGATATGGGCGGAAAACATCTGTGGCGGTGGCCGTTTTTCCGGCGGGATCTGCATGGACAGTTCCACGGCGGCCTTTTCCAGCACCCCCATGGCGCGGGTCGCGACGGCGTGCAGTTCTGGTGTGCGCTGGATCGAAATGCCGCTTTCGAACATCGCCACGTAATGTCCCGGAAACCGGCGGGCAAAGGCAAGATAGGCGCGTCCCGTCGCCTCGAACGCGGACAGCGGGGTGGGCTTGCCGTTGTCGTAGGCGTGTTCCATCAGGTCGGCGAAAATCTCGTAACCCTGCCGGGCGGCCTCGGCGATCATGTCCTCGCGCCCTTCGAAATGGCGATAGACCGCCGCCGGGGTGACGCCCGCCTCGCGCGCGGCCTCGGACAGGGTAAACCCGGTCGGGCCCTTCTCTTCGATCAGGCGCAGACAACCGGCGATCAGCGCTTCGCGCAGGTTTCCGTGATGATAGCCGCGTTTAGCCATGCCAGATGTCCGGGCCGCCGGCGATCTTCGGATCGACCGTGCCAAGGGCCGCGCTGTCCTTGCGGGCGTAGTCCAACTGGCACAGCACCGACCGGATCGCATTGACCCGGGCGCGGCGTTTATCGTCTGACCGGACCACCGTCCAGGGCGCGTGGTCGGTATGGGTGCGGGTCAGGGTCTCGCCGATGGCGTCGGTATAGGCGTCCCAGCGCGACAGGCCCTTGACGTCGATCGACGACAGTTTCCATTGCTTGAGCGGGTCCTGTTCCCGGTCGAGAAAGCGGCGCAGCTGCTCTGCCCGGCCCACGTTCAGCCAGATCTTGAACAGCTTGATCCCGTCGTCCACCAGCATCTTTTCGAATTCGGGCACCTGTGCGAACCAGGCTTCGCGCTGTTCAGGGGTGCAAAAGCCAAAGACATGTTCCACGACGCCCCGATTGTACCAGCTTCGGTCGAAGAAGGCGATTTCCCCGGCTGCGGGCAGATGCGCGATGTAGCGCTGGAAATACCATTGGGCGGCTTCGGTTTCGGTGGGTTTTGACAGGGCGACCACGCGGGCGCCGCGCGGGTTCAGGTTTTCGCGGAACCGCTTGATCGTGCCGCCTTTGCCTGCGGCATCGCGGCCTTCGAAGACCACGGCAATCCGTTGGCCCGTATCCTTTACCCAGCGTTGCATCCGGACTAGCTCGACCTGAAGCGCCTCTAGCGCCTCTTCGTATGCGCCCTTGTTCCAAAGCCTGTCATAGGGGTAGCCGGGATCGAGGATATCCTTCTTGCCGCCGTCCCTGATCGCCGCGCGGACCTGTTCCGGGGCCTCATCGCGAGAATAGCTGCTGATCGCGCCGTCGAAAGGAAGTTCCATGCCCGTCGTCGCCTTGTCTCTTACTGCTTTGCGCCACTATGGGCCGGGGGGCGGGTTAACGCAATCCGGCCCGGTCGGCGGCGCGGTCAATGGCCGCGATCACCACCTCGGGGTGGGTGTGGTGCGGCATATGCCCGGCGGCCGGGATCTCGGTCAGGTTGGCGCCGGGGATGATCCGCGACACGGGCCGCGCGTGGATGTCGATGGGCACAATGGTGTCGGCGTCCCCGTGGACCAGTTCAACGGGCAGCGACAGGGTGGGGTAGTGCGCGGACATGGCGACGACGAAGGGCCGCAGGTGGTTCACCTGCCGGGCATTGGCGCGGATCGTGTCGCGCCGCAGGGTCAGGGCCGGGGCGACATGGTGGCCATAACCGTCGGGCGCGGGGGCCGGGGCAAAGATCTCGGCGATGGTGTTTTCGACATAGCTGTCGGGCACGAAGGCACTCAGCAGCGGGGCCAGAACCGCGCCGCCGAAGGGCGTGCCGACATAGCGGTAAAGCGGACCAAGGTCGCCGGGCCAGGGCAGGGCGACCCCGCCCACGCTGACCAGCCCCGCGATATTGTTGGGGTGGTTCAATGCCCAGGCCAGGGCCACCGCCCCGCCATAGGAATGGCCCAGCACCAGCGGACGATCCGCCCCCAGCTTTGCCGCGGCCGCCTGTAGCAGTGCCGCCTGTTCCGCCGGGCTTTCGCCGCGCGGGGCGAAGGCCGCGTTGAACCGGTCATCGACCCGGTCGGAATAACCAAGGCCGGGCCGGTCAAAGACGATCACCCGGTAGCGGTCGGCCAACATCGGCGCGAAGGCAAAGGTCATGTCCCGCGTGCTGCCGCTGGCCCCATGGATCAGCACGAGGTCCGGCCCCGATCCCATGACAACCGCGTGGACGGTGCGGCCGTTCACATCCACCAACTGCCCGGTCGGTGGAAACTCGGCCCGGGCAAGCCGTTCGTGCCGCGCCGCGCGCCAGTGCACCAGCGCGACGAAGACAAGGGACAGAACAAGGACGATAACAAGGATACGCATGGGCCAAAGCCTAGGTCACGACGCCGGAAATGCCAGACCGACCCGGCGTCAGCTGCGCCAGTCGGTGGATTTGCTGCCAATCTCCGCCATGTCATAGGGCGTGGTCAGATAGACCTCGGAAATCCAGTTGCCGTAAAGCAGATGCGCGTGGCTGCGCCAGCGGTTCTGCGGCGCCTGCGACGGATCATCGTCCGGGTAGTAGTTCGCGGGCACGTTAATCGGCGTGCCGTTGGCTACGTCGCGGTCGTATTCCTGCTTCAGCGTATCGCTATCGTATTCGAGATGGTTGAAGATATAGAGCGCGCGATGGCCCGGGTCTTCGACCAGCGCCGGCCCCGTCTCCTCGCTGTCGATCAGGATGTTCAATCCGGGTTTCGACAGGATTTCGTCGCGCTTCATCTCGGTCCAGCGGCTGACCGGCATGACCATATCGTCCGAGAACCCGCGCAGGTAGGGCGAGGACGGCACGCAGTTGCGGTGCCGGATGCAGCCAAAGGCCTTGTGGTCCAGCATGTGTTTCTGGACCCCGTGGAAATGGTTGATCATCGCCATCCCGCCCCAGCAGACGCCAAAGGTGGAATGCACATGGGTCCGCGTCCATTCAAAGACGCGGGTCAGTTCCTCCCAATAGGTCACCTCTTCGAACGGCAGGTGTTCGATGGGGGCGCCTGTGATGATCAGCCCGTCCAGTTTCTCGCCCGAGGCTTCGATCTCCGAAAACGGGCGATAGAACTCCTCCATATGTTCGGCGGCGGTGGTCTTGGTCTGATGTTCGGACATGCGGATCAGGACGAACTCGATCTGCAAGGGCGTGGCGCCGATCAGCCGGGCGAACTGGTTCTCGGTCTGGATCTTCTTCGGCATCAGGTTCAAAAGCCCGATCCGGATCGGCCGGATGTCCTGATGGTCGGCCGCGTCCACGTCCATCACCATCACGCCTTCGCGCTTGAGCACGGCGTGGGCGGGCAGGGTGGATGGCAGCTTGATCGGCATCAGTCAGCTCCGGTTGAATGTCTGGAAGGTCAGGTAGATAGGCGGTTCAGCCCCGCATCTCAAGGGCGTCTGCAATCACCTTTTCAAAGTCCGCGGCGGTCTGGACCGCGCCCATCTTTTCGGCGCAGACGGTCAGGCCCCAGCGGTCCGCCATGGCGCGGTAGCGGGGCTGGCGGTGGGCCAGCGCACGGGCATAGGTCCAGCGGATGAAGGCATCCGGGTTCACGGCGTTTTCGGCGCAACCCTGTTCGGCCAGGTAGTCAGTCCAGCATTGGGTCAGGAATTCGGGCTGATAGGCCATGGGTTTCGGCGCGCGGTCGAACCGGCGGACCAGTTCGGCGGTATGCGCGTCGGAGCCTTCGATCCAGACCATCAGGGTCTGGGCCGAGAGTTCCGCCATGATCGGATCGTCCGGGTTGTCCGGGTCCACCCATTCGCAGATCGACCCGCCCGTATCGCAGACGAAATGCGGGTAGCCATACAGCCCCTCGGCCCGGTCGATGAAGTATCCGGTGTCCATCAGCGCGTTGATCTCGGCCCGGCGAAACTGGTCCTGCCTGCGGCGGTATTCGGCGATTGGGGTGCCGCCCGCCTCCGGGTTGCCCGGCTTGCCCAGATAGGTCGACACCGGGGTCAGGTTGTTGAAGGTGATGTTGGACCCGATGTAGATCGAATCCGACATCAGTAGATCGCGCAGGAATGGCACTTTCATCGCTTCGCGCTTGGCGTTGTCGGCGATGAATTCCCCCATGTAGCGGGTGCCGATCCGGTAATCGACGGAATAGTGGAACCAGTCGCCCTGCGCCCGCAGGACGTTGGACAGATGGGTCTTGCCCAGCCCGGACATTCCGAACAGAAGAACGCGCTTGCGCGGGGCGTTGAGCCAGTCAGAGGCGGTGTCGTAAATCATGCGCCCTGCCTAGACGGTCGGGCCCGCCCTGTGAAGATGGATTGTGCAACGAAAAACCCCGCCCGAAGGGGGCGGGGCCGTGTTTCCGGATCGCGGAGCGATCAGAAGGTGGTGGACAGTTTGACGCCGATTGCAATGGCACTGTTGTCGCTGAAATCCGCGCCCGCGCCGCTGGTCGTGGCATCGCCGATCATCAGGTAACGCACCCCGCCGCTGATCTCGGTTCCGTTGCCAAGGTCATAGGCAGCACCGATCTGCAGGCTGAGGTAGCCGTCGGTCGGGGACAGGTCGGTGACCGGGTCGCCCACGGTCTTTTCGTAGCCGATGGCGACAGAGCCGGACAGCTGATCCGAGAACCGCCGTCCGACACCAAGGCTGTAGGTGATCGTGTCCTGATCGTAGGACAACAGCGGGTTGGCGGGATAGCCGAAGGGGTTCAGTTCGGTCACGGTCCAGTCCACCCAGCGGATCGAGCCGAACAGCAGCGTGTTGGCGGCGATGCCGGTCTGGAAATCAAGGTTGACGGATTGCGGCAGCGTGGCTTCGGTCGACGGGACCGGGCCAAGCGCAGGGGTGGTCAGCGTGGTCGGCAGCGACACGTCGATGGCCGAGCTGTAGGTCAGGGCCACGCGCAGGGCGATTTCCGGTTTCTCATAGGCGCCGCCGATGACATAGCCGGTGCCCGTCGCATTCGAGAAATCCGCCGCATAATCGACGCCGGGGCCGTTGGTCGGGTCGTTGACCGCGACATTGCCGCCGATGCTGAGCATCCGAAGGCCACCGTGCACGCTGAAGGCGTTATTCAGCTTGTAGCGGCCAAGCGCGGTGAAGGACATCGAGGTCACTTCGGCCGCCGTTTCATAGAGCGCATAGCCCGGGTCGGCATAATCGACCGACGCGCCGAACGGCTGGTCCATGATCAGTGCAAACGACAGCGCATCGTTCACGTCGGTTTTGACCGCAAAGCCAATCTGGCTGTAGGCCGGCGCCACATTGCCAGAACCCGCAAGACCGGTAAACGACGGGTTGGGGCCAACCCCGGTGACGCTTGGCGTGACGTAGCCAAAGCTGAGTTCCGCATGGTTGCCGTCTTCGAAAATCGCGCCGATCCCCTGGCCGGATCGGTCAAGACCACCGGCCTGCGCCAGCGTGGTCGTCATCAACAGGGCTGCACTGCCCGCCAGAAACTTGTTCATTGTTGTCCTCCCGTCGCACGGGTTGTGGCCCATGCTGTTCCTCTCCTGCGCGAACACTAGGGATGGAGCCGTTTTTCGGTCAATTCTTTACGCAACGTCAGGTTGGGTGAAGCGCCGTAGCGTCACAAAAATGTCCCGCGCGTTAACCTTTTGCCGCCCGGACGTTGATCCAGTTGGCGGCAAAGATGACGGCCGCGCCGACGAAGACCAGCGCGTCGATCGGCTCGGCGTAGACCAGCATTCCGATGATCGCGATCAGCGGCAGGCGAGCAAAGTCGAAGGGCATGACAAAGGACGCCGGGGCAAGGCGCAGCGCCGTGGTAAGGCAGAAATGCGCGAGCAACCCGGCGCATCCGATCAGGAACAACCATGGCGCAGTCGCGGCGGACGGAAACATGAAATCCCCATCGTAACCCGCTGCAATCGCGCCGAAAATGGCTTGCAGGACTGTGAGATAAACAAGGATACCGGTGATGGTTTCGGTGCGCGTCAGGCGGCGCGTCAGCACAGCCGTCAGCCCGAACCCGACCGCCGAAAGGGCCGCCGCCCCCAATCCCCAGGACAGCGCGTCGGGGCTGGGCCTTGCCACGATCAGGATACCGACGAAGCCAAGCGCCGCGGCGATGGCGCCGGTTCGGGTGATCCGTTCGCCCAGAACCAGCGGGGCCAGCAGGATTGCCCAGATCGGCGTGGTGAATTCCAGCGCAAAGACCTGCGCCAGCGGGATCGCGGTCAGGGCATAGAACCAAAGGTTCTGACCCGAGAAATGTGCAAGGTTTCTAACAAGATGCAACCCGAACTTCGCACGGCTGACCTGTCCCAGAGTACCCGCATAGCCCGCGACCGAAAAGACGATCACGATCCCGACGCAGGACCGGTAGAACATGATCTCGAAGGTATCGAGCTCGAACGAGACCGCGCGCCCGGCCACGGCCATCGAGGTGAACGAGACGATGGCCCCGATCATCCAGAAGGCCGCGCGGATGTGCGGCGCCATGATCAATCGTCCGTTTCAGAGATCTGGTAGTCGCGCGGAATGCCCGCGCTGACCTTGGCCCAGTCGGAGGACCCGGCGCGGGCCTGATGGGCGTCAAACGCGGCCCGGTCGGTGAACAGTTCCGCAACCATGAACCGGCCCGTGACGCTGTCGCTTTCGACCACATTGAATTCGATGCAACCCGGCTCGGCCCGTGTCAGGGAGATATGCGTGGGCAGGGCGGCACGGATGTCGTCCAGCCGCTCTGCCGGCACGTCGATATGTCCCGTCAGCCGGATCATTCGAGTTCGATCGTCCCCGGCGGTTTCGAGGTGCAGTCGTAGAACACGCGGTTCACGCCTTTCACCTCATTGATGATCCGGGTGGAGGTTTCTCCAAGGAATTCATGGGTGAAGGGGTAATAGTCGGCGGTCATCCCGTCGACAGAGGTCACGGCCCGCAGCCCGATGGCATAGTCATAGGTCCGCCCGTCGCCCATCACGCCCACGGTCCGCATCGGCAGGATCGCAGCGAAGGCCTGCCAGATCTCGTCATACAGCCCGTGCTTGCGGATCTGGTCGATATAGACCGCATCGGCTTGGCGCAAGATGTCCAGCTTTTCACGGGTAATCTCGCCGGGACAACGGATGGCAAGGCCGGGGCCGGGGAAGGGGTGACGCCCGATGAAATGGTCGGGCAGACCCAGTTCGCGGCCCAATGCGCGCACCTCGTCCTTGAACAGCCCGCGCAGCGGCTCGACCAGTTTCAGCCCCATCTTTTCCGGCAACCCGCCGACATTATGGTGCGATTTGATCGTGACCGAGGGGCCGCCCGAGAAGCTGACGCTTTCGATCACATCGGGGTAGAGCGTGCCCTGTGCGAGGAATTCGGCGCCTTCGATCGTATCTGCGTATTTCTGGAACACGTCGATGAACAGCTTGCCGATGGTCTTGCGCTTCACCTCAGGGTCGCTGACCCCCTCCAACTCTCCCAGGAACAGGTCGGATTCGTCGGCGTGGATCAGGTTCAGGTTGTAGTTGTCGCGGAACATCGCGACGACCTGTTCGGCCTCGTTCAAGCGCAGCAGGCCGTGGTCCACGAAGACGCAGGTCAGCTGATCGCCGATCGCCTCGTGCAGCAGGATGCCGGTGACAGAGCTGTCGACGCCGCCGGACAGGGCGCAGATCACCTGCTTGTCTCCAACCTGTGCGCGGATCGTTTCGATCATTTCCTCGCGGTAGGCGCCCATGGTCCAGTCGCCGGAGAATCCCGCAAGACGCACGAAGTTTTCATAAAGCTTCGCGCCGTTCGGGGTGTGGTGCACCTCGGGGTGGAACTGAACCGCAAAGAAGTTGCGCGCGGGATCGGCGGTGATGGCGAAGGGCGCGCCGGGCGAGGTGCCGAAGACCTCGAACCCGGGGGCGATTTTCGACACGTGGTCACCGTGGCTCATCCAGACCTGTTCGCGCCCGCCGTCGAACCAGCCCTCAAGAAGCGGCAGCTTGGCATCGGTCGGGGTGACATAGGCGCGGCCGAATTCGGCGGTGCCATGGCCCGATTCCACAAGGCCGCCAAGGCATTGCATCATGACCTGCTGGCCATAGCAGATGCCCAGAATCGGCACCCCAAGGTCGAACACCGTTTCCGGTGGCCTGGGCGACCCGTCGCGGGTGACGCTGTCGGGCCCGCCCGAGAAGATCACCGCCTTTGGCGCAAATTCGGCCAGGAAGGCGTCGGTGACGTTCTGGTAGGGGTGGATTTCGCAATAGACGTTCAGCTCGCGCAGGCGCCGCGCAATCAGCTGCGTGACCTGGCTGCCGAAGTCGATGATAAGCAGTTTTTCGTGGGACATGCTGGACATGCCGCCTGATAGGCTTGACCCGCGATTTGCGCAAGCCCTTCGCGTGACGGGGCGGCACGGCGCGGTCTGACCCGTCAATGTCGCTTTTGCCCCTAGCAGGACGCAATTCAAGCACAGGGGTTTGGCTGTGCGGCGTATCAGCATCCCACATACCTTACGGAGGGAATCAAGATGTCGGATGTTGCAGCTGCTGGTGGTGGTCGTCGCACACGGGGTGGTGGCGGCGCAGCCCGCCGGGCCGAACGGTCCGCGGTCAGTGTCGAAACCGCGAAATATATCGAACGCAACATCCCCAACCTTGATATCCTGCACCCCGAAGCGGTGGAGATCATCGAAGCCAACGCCGAATTGATCCTGGAAGAGATCGGCGTCAACTTCGTTGAAAATCCCGCCGCGCTTGAGCGCTGGCGCGAGGCCGGGGCCGATGTGGATGGCGAACGCGTCCGCCTGCCCAAGGGGCTTGCCCGCGAGCTGATCAAGACCGCCCCGTCGGAATTCACACAATACGCCCGCAACCCGGAGCGCAACGTGGTCATCGGCGGCCGGAACCTTGTTCTTGCCCCGGTCTACGGCCCTCCCTTCGTCCGCGACATGGACGGCGGCCGCCGCTATGCCACGATCGAGGATTTCCAGAAGTTCGTGAAACTGGGCTATATGTCCAAGTGGCTGCACCATTCGGGCGGCACGGTCTGTGAACCGACCGACGTTCCGGTGAACAAGCGCCACCTTGATATGCTGCTGGCCCACATGACCCTGTCCGACAAGCCCTTCATGGGGTCGGTGACCGAGCCCAGCCGGGCGCAGGATTCGGTCGATATGGCGTCGATCCTGTTCGGGGCGGATTTCGTCCAGAACAACACGGTGATGACCTCGCTGATCAACATCAACTCGCCCATGACCTTTGACGGGATCATGATGGGCGCGTTGGAAGTCTTTGCCGCGAACAATCAGGCGTCGATCATTTCGCCCTTCATCGTCGGTGGCGCCATGGCGCCCGTGTCGGTGACCGGCACCCTGACCCAGACGCTGGCCGAGGTTCTGGCCGGGGTCGCCTATAGCCAGTTGGTCCGCAAGGGTGCGCCGGTGATTGCCGGCACCTTCGTGACCTCGATCGACATGAACTCTGGCGCGCCGACCTTCGGCACGCCGGAAGCCAGCCAGATCACCTATGGCATGGGTCAGATCGTGCGCCGCCTTGGGCTGCCCTACCGGTCGGCCGGGTCGTTCACCGGCTCGAAGCTGCCCGACGCGCAGGCCGCCTATGAAACCGCGAACAGCCTGAACATGGGCCTTCTGTCCGGCGTGAACTTCATGCTGCACGCCTGCGGCTGGCTGGAAGGGGGCCTTGTGTCCAGCTTCGAGAAATTCGTGATGGACGCCGACCAGTTGGGCACCCTGCACAAGATGGCCGAGGGTGTGAAGTTTGACGAAAACGCGCAGGCTCTGGACGCGATCCGCGAAGTGGGACCGGGCGGCCATTACCTTGGCTGCGCCCACACGCAGGCCAACTTCAAGACCTCGTTCTGGCGCTCCGACCTGCTGGACTACAAGCCCTTCGAACAGTGGGACGAAGAGGGCGCGCGCGATACGATGACCCTTGCCAACCTGCGCGTGAAGAAGCTGCTGGAGCAATACCAGAAGCCGGCGCTGGACGCAGGCATCGAAGAGGCGTTGAACGCCTATGTGGCGGAAAAGAAAGCGTCGATGCCCGATGCCTTCATGTGATCCAGACTGACCATCGGGGCGCCTTCGGGCGCCCCTTTCATGTTGCAGGTCAGGCGCGGGTCACGGCGCGCAGAATGCGGGCCTCGCCCATGATCGCGATCAGCACCTCGACATGGCGGGCTATGGAATAATCAGCACGGTCCTCGCGCCGTTTTGTGTCCAGTTCGCGCTCAAGCTCCAGAAGATGAAGAATCGCCTCGCCCGGGCGGGGCGGTGCCGGGCGACGCAGAATTCGGCCCAGATGCTGATCCCGGCTGTAGTCATCCACCCCGATCCGGGCCGACTGAACAAGGAGTTTGGGCCGGTTCAGCTGGCCGACGAGTCCGAGAATATCTAGCATGGTGCCCCCTTTGGCTTAACGAATTTGTTCGAAAAGTGACACAACTATGGCGTGTGTTGCGCCATCGACGATTCCAGCGAACGCAATCGTTACGGGCGTTTAGACTTTCTAAACCATGCTGATCCATGGCTGCCCTGTTAAGGTTTAGGTAAGAAAATCAACTTTAGGTTGTTACCGGTACCAGAAAGGTGCTGCCGGATGCTGGGTCCGACCAAGGGGGTAACGGATGGCTGCCGAAGATCGGCTTTCTGTCGTGGTGCGCATGCCCGATTGGGTTCCGCACGCGGCCCTGAATTACCTTGTCCATACCGAAATGGGCCTGTCGATCCGTGCGCTCGCGCGGGCGTCGGATTGTCATGCCTCGACCATTCTCAGGCAGGTGCGGCGTTATGAAAACCGGCGCGACGATCCGCTGGTCGATGATGCCCTGCGACGGTTGTCCCGGCACGTTCCCAAACCATCGGACCAAGGCGAGGAGGCGGCCCAACCCATGACGATAGATATCCGCAGGTCGGCGATCGGGGTCGATGACAAACCGTCAGAGGCCCGGATTGCCGCCGAGGGGCTGCGCATCCTGCGCCGTCTGTGCGAAACCGGTGCGGTTCTTGCGGTGGGCCGGGACATGGATACCGCCGTGGTCGTGCGCGACGTGCCCGGCGGCGACACGACCCGGACTGCGACCGTCGGCTGCGACGTGGCACAGGCCATGGCGCTGCGCGAATGGATCGCCTGCGCCGAGCCGGGCGCGCGGGTGGTCCGTTACCGCATCACCAACACCGGACGCGCCGAGTTGAAGAAACTGATGGCGGCGGACGAAAACCGCGCGGTGCAGGGGTTCTCCGAGGCGCGCGCCGAATTTCGCGGCCGTGCCGCCGAGATCGAGGATCTTGCCGGGGACGATGGCCTTGATGGGCGCGGAATGCGCTACACCCTTGGGGAAAGCCCGCTGATCGGCCTGTCCCGCCGCCGCGACAAGGATGGCCAGCCGTTCCTGACCCGGGATCTGGTGGCGGCCGGGGAACGGCTGCGCGAAGATTTCGAACTGGCCAGCATGGGCCCCAAGGTGACAACCGACTGGACACGGTTCCTGACCGGACCGTCCCGTGGTGTTGGCGGCGGCGGGCAGGGCGGTGCAGAGGCCGCCCATGGGCGCGTCGCCGCGGCGCTGGCCGATCTTGGACCGGGGCTGGGCGACGTGGTGCTGCGCTGTTGTTGCTTTCTTGAAGGGCTGGAACAGGCCGAAAAGAAACTGGGCTGGGCGGCGCGATCCGGAAAGATCGTGCTGCGCATTGCCCTGCAACGGTTGCGCAGACATTACGAGGAAACCCAAGGGAAATACGGGCCGAAGATCGGCTAGGCGCGTCCGGTTTGATCCCAGCGCAGCCCGGCCTTGCACCGGGCCGCGTTGCCTTGGGCCGCGCTTGGGATTATGTGGGGGGAAACGCCGGCCGGAGGAGCCCCCATGCGTGACCTGAAAATCCCAGAGCAGCGCCACCCCGAAAAGGCGCATCGCCCGGACAATCCGCAACCGCGCAAGCCGGAGTGGATCAGGGTTAAGGCCCCGACCAGTCAGGGGTATAAGGAAACCCACCGCATCATGCGCGAGCATAAGCTGGTGACGGTCTGCGAAGAGGCGGGCTGTCCCAACGCCGGCGAATGCTGGAGCCAGGGTCACGCCACCATGATGATCATGGGCGAGATCTGCACCCGTGGCTGCACCTTCTGCAATATCGCCACCGGCCGCCCCGATGCGCTGGACCAGTTCGAGCCGGGCCGCGTGGCCGATGCGGTGCAGAAGCTGGGGCTGAACCATGTGGTGATCACGTCGGTAGACCGGGACGATCTGCAAGATGGCGGGGCCGAACATTTCGCCCAGACGATCCGCGCCGTCCGTCACCGCAGCCCGAACACCACAATCGAAATCCTCACGCCCGATTTCCTGAAATGCGATCCTTCGGTTCTGGAAACCGTGGTCGCGGCGAAGCCGGATGTGTTCAACCACAACCTTGAAACCGTCCCGGGCCTTTATCCCGAGGTGCGCCCGGGTGCCCGCTATTTCCATTCGCTGCGCCTGCTACAGCGGGTCAAGGAACTGGACCCGACCATGTTCACCAAGTCGGGGATCATGGTGGGGCTGGGCGAGGATCGTCAGGCCGTGATGCAGGTGATGGACGACATGCGTGCCGCCGACATCGATTTCCTGACGATCGGCCAATACCTGCAACCCACGCCCAAGCATCACGCCGTTGAACGGTTCGTCCATCCGGATGAATTCAAAGCCTATGAAAAGGCCGCCTACGGCAAGGGGTTCCTGATGGTGTCGGCCACGCCGCTGACCCGCTCCAGCTATCACGCAGGGAACGATTTCGCCCGCCTGCGCGAAAACCGGATGAACAAGCTGGGCCGCGCCTAGCCCGCGATCGGGAAACTGGTCTGGATTTGCAGGGTTCCGTTGATCCCGGCGACCGCCTTGACGAAGCCGCGCACGGCATAGCCCTGCGTGTGCGTCGATCCCGCACCCATCCGGCCCGCGTTGTTGCGTCCAAGATGCCCCGCGCCGCCGCCCTTGTCGCTGTCGTCATGGGCGCTGGAAATCTTGTATTTCCGGTGCGGTAGCGGCGCTTCCATGACGCAATCCTTTTCCCCGATTTCCAGCCGTTGCAGCGCGATCTGGCCCTGCATCGAATTCAGGATCTCGGTCGTCGCGGAAACCTGATCGTCAAAGGTCCAATAGGTGCCGGTGGTCCGGGGTTCGCCGGGCGTGTTCACCCGCGCGCGCTGGTCCAGAAAACTTGCCCCGCCGTGCACGCTTGCGTGGGCCGGGGCCGGGGACCGTTGGGTTCGTCCCCCCGGGCCGACACCTGTCATCATCCGGTTGCCGCCGTAAATTTGCAGCATCCCGCGGACTTCCATTTCAGTATATCGTTTGCGATAGCTGGCCATCTGACCCTCCCCCTTGGCGTCGCCTATTTCCGAAAATCGCACCCTTTTCGGGATCGTTACCCGGACAGGGTGATCCCCTCGCCGCTGCAAGGCAAGGTTTTTCCGGTCGGGGGACGGATCAGTTGCCGATGGGGGGCACGATCTTGAGGTAGGCCGCGATTGCCTCTCGGTCAGAGCGGGGCAGTTGCGCAGTGTTCTGAACAACCTCGAACATCTCGCCCCCGGCGCTGTCGAAATCGGGGGTAAAGCCGCTGGTCAGATATTCGACGATTTCCGCTTCGGACCATGACAGCGCGGCAGGGGTGATATTTGGCACCCGGCCGTCCTTGCCCGGGATCGGCGCGCCTGCCAGCCAGCGGTCGGTCTGAAGCCCACCCAGCGCATTGCGCGGTGTGTGGCATTCGGCGCAATGGCCCATCGCCTCGACAAGGTAGCGGCCCCGCTGTTGTGTCTCGGTCAGATCGCCGTCCAGCACCCAGTCGTCCGAGGCAAACAGCATCTTCCAACCACCCAGCGCCGCCCGGATATTGAACGGGAATCCCACGTCATGCGGGCGGTTTTCCGCGTCCGAGGCGGGCAGGGTCATCAGATAGGCGTGAAGATCGGCGATGTCCTGCGCCTGCATCCGGGAATAGGACCCATAGGGGAACGCGGGGAAATAGTGCCGGTTGTCCGGAGAGGTGCCGTGGCGCAGCGCGTCGGCGAGGTTCAGAACGGTCCAGTCCCCGGTTCCGACCGGGCCGGGGCTGATGTTGGGGGCGTAGAAGGTGCCGAACGGGCTGGCAAAACCCCGCCCCCCGGACAGGACCCGCCGCGCTTCGCCCTCGGCCTCGGGCGCGGCGTGGCACGAGGCGCAGCCCGTCGCCGCGAAGACCAGCGCCCCACGCTCTACATCCCCGGTCAGCCGGTCAAACTCTGCCGGGTCCACATGGCGGGGCCGGGTGAGATAAAGGCCGACCGCCGCGACAACCACGGCAGCACCGGCCAGATAGGCAACGGTCTTTCGAAAGCGCATCAGGGCCCCCGGAACGGTTTGGGCCGAAGGCACGGGTCCGCGCCTTCGGCTGTCAGGTCGATAGGAACCGGATCAGTTGTCCGACTGGCGATAGTTCTGGTGGCAGGCGCCGCAGGCCCCGCCCAGCGCCTGCATCGCGCCTTGCAGGGATTCAAGCCCACCACCCGCCGCGGCTTCCATCGCGGCCGAGGCTTCGACCAGCGCGGCCCCGCGTGCCATGACGCCCGGCAGGTCGTCCCAGATCGCCGGCAGCGCCTTGGTGCCGTCCACGCTGGCGTTGTCGGACCCGGCGGGCCAATAGGTCATCTGGTTCAGCTGGGACAGCGCCGCAAGGTTCGACGCGGCAGCCGAGGCCAGATCGGCGTCATAGTCAATCCGGCCCTGCGCCATGCCGCCAAGCACACCGATGTTATGGGCATACAGCTGCATATGCGCCTGACGCGCCTTGATGGCCCCGGCAATTGCCGGATCAACATGGCTTTCGGCAGTCGCGGTGCTTGTCAGGGCAAGGGTCGCGGCAGTCAGTGCGATGCCAGCGGAAAGTGCAAGGGTTCTCATGGCTACTCCACAGGGTTGAGAAATCGATTGATTTTTGGATGGTATCTGTGCCCTGAATAAAAGCCATTCGGAAATTTTGCGTAGAGGTGGACGAAAAATGCACAGGAGCAACTGGGACGACCTACGGTTCGTTCTGGCGGTTGCCGAAACCGGGTCCGTCAGCGCGGCGGCCCGGGCATTGGGAGTGAATCACGCCACGGTTCTTCGCCGCATAGCGGGGTTCGAGGAGCGTGTCGGCGCCCCGGTTTTCGACCGGACGGCGCAGGGCTACCGCGTGCCCGCCGACAAGCTTCGGGTGATCGAGGCCGCCCGCGAAGTGCAGAATGCGATCATGAACGTCGACCGGTTGCTGCGCGGGGCGGATGCGCAATTGTCGGGGGTGGTGCGCATCACCTCGACCGATACATTTTGCACAACGGTCTTGCCGCCCATCGTTCACGACCTGATGGCCGAAGCGCCGGGACTGGCGATCGAGTTGCATTGCACCAATGCCCATCTGGACCTGTCCAGGCTTCACGCGGATATCAGCGTCAGGCCCGCGCTGAAGCTTGCGGATGATCTGGTTGGCGATCCGGCGGGGCAGATGGGGTTGGCCCCCTATACGGCCGCGGGCGCCGACACGCAGAAATGGCTGGGGCTGACCGGGGCGCTGTCGCGGTCGCGCGCGGCGGACTGGATGGCAGCCAATGTCGGTCCCGAGGACATCACCAGTGGCGCCGACAGTTTCATGGTCCTGTGCGAAATGGTCGCCGCCGGGCTGGGGCGCGGGTTTCTGCCCTGCGTGTTGGGCGAGGGTGATCGGCGCCTGCGCCGCTTGCCCGAAGAGATCGCCCCGGTTCAGGTCGTGCCGCTGTGGGTCGCCAGCCATATTGATCTGGCGCAGGCCCCGCGGCTACGCGGCGTGCGGGCGCGGCTAGCCGAGGCGCTGGCCGCCGAAAGCGACTGGATGCTGGGGCAGGGGCCTAGGCGTCCTCGGTGAACCGGACCTTGCCGATGAAGGGCAGGTTGCGGTTGCGCTGCGCATAGTCGATGCCATAGCCGACGACAAATTCGTCGGGGATTTCAAAGCCGGTCCAATCCGCCTTGACTTCCACCTCGCGCCGGCTGGGTTTGTCCAAGAGCGCGATCGACCGCAGCTTGTGCGGTTTGCGGGCATTCAGCAGGCCCAGCACGTGTTTCATGGTGAACCCGGTATCGACGATATCTTCGACCACCAGAACGTCACGGCCTTCGATGCCGCCGCGCAGATCCTTTAGGATGCGGACCTCGCGGCTGGTTTCCATGGCGTCGCCGTAGGACGACGCCTCAAGGAAATCGACCTCGACGTTCAGGTCCAGTTCACGCACCAGATCGGCGATGAACACGAATGACCCGCGCAGCAGGCCCACCACGACCAGCTTCTCGGTTCCCTTGAAATCCCGCTTGATGTCCTTGGCGAGGTCTTCGATCCGGGCGGCGATCGACTTGGCAGAGATCATTTCGTCGATCACGTAGGGGCGTTGCGACATTTCAGGGCAATCCTTGGTCTTTGGGTTGATTTCCGTCCGCCAGTCTACGACATCAGGGGGCAAAGTCACCAGAGCAGTTGGACGCATGCCCGCGCATTCCGAAACGAAATTCCTGCCCTACGGGCCCGCCCAGATGTATGATCTGGTGGGGGATGTGGCCTCCTATCCGAAGTTTCTGCCGTGGACGGCGGCGGCGCGTATCCGGTCGGTGACGGACCACGGCGATCACGCGGTAATGCTGGCCGACCTCGTGGTGTCCTTCAAGGTGTTCCGCGAAAGCTTTGGCAGCCGGGTGACCCTCTGGCCCGGCCAGCGGCGGATTGACACCGAATATATCGACGGCCCCTTCAAGTTCCTGAATTCGACATGGACCTTCACCGAGGCTCCGGGCGGCTGCGAGGTCCATTTCGCGGTGGATTTCGAGTTTCGCAATCGGCTGTTGCAGGGGGCAGCAGGGCTGTTCTTCAACGAAGCGATGCACCGGATCGTCGCCGCCTTCGAAGGGCGGGCGAAAGAGCTGTATGGGTGATGCTTGGTCCCAGATCGTGAGGACCTGATCCGGCAAAGTCAGGCTAGGATGTCTGATCTCCGGAATAGCAGGCGATATGGACGAACCAGTCGCGCGAAATTTCATCGCGCACAAACTGACCGTCAATCTCAGCCCGCCGGGCAAGGAAACGCCGGGTAATCTGGCCCCGCCATTCGTAGACGAACAGATTTTCGGTCAGCAGGACAATGTGATAAGTGTTCGAAAACCAGTCTTCGGTTGTCGAGAGCAAATCGAACGTCTGCCGATCGAAGGTGGCGACCACCTCGCCATGATGCGTGATGGTCGTCCTGTCTGTTTCCCAGTTTCCGATATAGACGAGGTGGTCCTTTCCTTCCTGCATGAAGATGGTTCCGGACCTGCCATTCGAACAGTTCACGGTGTGGAAGGTATAGGGATCGACAATATTGTCCCCCTCGCCGATCCAATGGCCGACAATAAGTTCCTTGGTCTCGGGCAGGGAATGTTGTTCGGATCTCGCGCTATCGAAAGGCAGGCAAGCGAAGATCACGGAAGAGGCGATGGCGCCGAGAAATTTGTTGGGAAACATTGGCTTACGATAATCGATTGATACTTGAAACGGGTGGTGCGCTGACTGCGAGCCATACTGGTCCGTTTCCGCGTCTGTGAATCATAGGTTTCGGGGTTCGGTCTGGCAAGGACCAGAGCGCACTGCCAAGGTGCAGGAAACCGGCGATACCACATTGCCCCGATCCCTTGTGTTCCCTTTGCGATCTCTGTCTCTTGCGGCTGCAATCGTCGCGCCTATTCTCGGCGCCGGGAGGACTCGCCAATGTCCATGGAATCCAAGCTATCCGAATTCACCCTTGCCCCCCTGACGGGGGCGGATGACGCCCGCGCGATGATGCGCCTGTCCCTGTTCGACTGGGCCGCCTGCGGCTTGGCAGGCGTGGCAGAGCCGCTGGCCGCGATCCTGCGCGACAAGGCATTGGCCGAGGGCGGTGCGCCGCAGGCAACGCTGTTCGGCGGCGGCCGCGTTCCGGCGCGTGCGGCGGCGCAGGTCAATGGCGCGGTGAGCCATGCGCTCGACTACGACGACACCCATTTCGCCCATATCGGCCATACCTCGGTCGGGGTGGTGCCTGCGGCGCTGGCCGTCGCGGAACGGGAGGGGGCGGATATGGCGGGGCTTGTCGATGCCGCGCTGATCGGGTCCGAAGGCGCGGTCAGGGTGGGGGTCTGGCTGGGCCGCAACCACTATGAAACCGGGTTCCATCAGACAGCCACCGCCGGGGCCTTTGGCGCGACCATGGCGGCGGCGCGGCTGATCGGGCGGGACAGGGCCGATATGGCGCTGGGTCTCGCCTCGACCCGCGCGGCGGGGCTGAAATCGCAGTTCGGCACCATGGGCAAACCGTGGAACGCGGGGCTTGCGGCGGAAACGGGGGTAGAGGCCGCGACGCTTGCCGCGCTTGGGTTCACGTCGAACCCATCGGGTCTGTCGGGTGTGCAGGGGTTCGGCCCGACCCATCACGGCGCGGCAGAGGAAGAGGCGCTGGAAGGTCTTGGGCAGGTCTGGCTGTTCCCGCAGGTCAGCCACAAGTTCCACGCCTGTTGCCACGGGCTGCACGCCACGATCGAGGCGCTGGGATCGCTTGACCTGACCGCGGCGCAAGTGGACCGGGTGGAGGTGCGCACCCATCCCCGCTGGCTGAGGGTCTGCAACAAACCCGCCCCGCAGACCGGGCTGGAGGCCAAGTTTTCTTATGCCCATGTGGTGGCGATGGTGCTGGCCGGGGTCGAGACTTCGGCGATCCGGAATTTCAGCGATGCACTGGCGCAGCGGGCCGATCTGGTGGCGATCCGGGGTAGGGTGACCGTCGTGCCCGACAGCACGCTGTCGGAAATGCAGGCGGTCGTGACGGCGACCCTGACAGATGGCACGGCGCGGACCGCCCGGCATGACCTTGACGCGCCGATCAGCCTGGAGGCACGCGGGGACAAGCTGCGCCGCAAGGCTGCGGGCCTTTTGGGGGCTGACCGGGCCGATGCGCTGTGGGCGGCGAGCATGGGCGATGATCTTGCGGGTTTTGCCGGGCTGCTGGCGGGGGGCTGATTTTGTCCCGGGTGTGCCACCCGGGCCCAGACAGTGGGAAACCTGCCGCAGACATGAAAACGGGGGCCGCGCTGGCCCCCGTTTCCTATTCCGTCCTGTCCAGCGTTCACGAGGTAAAGTCGTAGCCCCGTTCGCCGTGCACCGACAGGTCAAGCCCGTTGGTTTCGGTCTCAAGGTCGACGCGCAGCGGGGTGATCGCCTTAACCACCAGAACCAGCACGACCGACACCACCACGGTGAAGACACCGACAATCGCAAGGCTGCCCAGTTGCGCGGCCCAGCTGCCCGCGCCGAAGACGGCGATCATGATCGTGCCGAAGATGCCGCCGACGCCGTGCACCGCGAAGACATCCAGCGTGTCGTCGATCTTCAGCCGGTCGCGGATCAGGTTCACCGCTTCCTGGCAGAGGACGCCCGCGACCGAGCCAATGATCAGCGCCGCGACCGGGCCGACAAAGCCCGAAGCCGGGGTGATCGAGGCAAGCCCGGCGATGGTCCCGGTGACAAGACCGACAAGCGAGGCGCGGCCGAACTTGATCTTTTCCCACAGTGCCCAGGTCAGCGAGGCGGCAGCGGCCGAGATATGGGTGACAGTCATCGCCATGGCGGCCCCGCCATCGGCGGCAAGCTGCGATCCGCCATTGAAGCCGAACCAGCCGACCCACAGCATCGCGGCCCCGATCATCACCATGCCGGGGTTATGCGGCGGGGTGGTCCGGTTCTTGCGCGGCCCAAGGAAGAAGGCAATCACCAGCGCCGCAAGACCGGCGGTCTCGTGGACGACGATGCCGCCCGCAAAGTCCCGCACGCCGGTGTCCCCGAAGATGCCGCCGTCGGCCAGAAAGCCACCGCCCCAGATCCAATGGGCAACGGGCGCATAGCACAGCAGCATCCAAAGCGCCGAGAAGGTCAGGACAAAGCCAAAGCCGACCCGTTCTACATAGGCGCCGACGATCAGCGCCGGCGTGATGATGGCGAATGTCATCTGGAAGGCGAAGAACAGCACCTCTGGCAGGGTGCCCGATACGGTGTCGGCATCGACCCCGTTCAGGAACATCTTGCCCAAGCCGCCCCAGATGGCGTTGCCGTCGCCAAATGCGATGGAATAGCCCGCGACCAGCCACAGGATGCTCATCAAACAGGCGATGGCAAAGACGTGCATGAAGACGCTCAGCACGTTGCGCGCCCGCACCAGCCCGCCGTAGAACAGCGCCAGCCCCGGCAATGTCATGAAGAGGACCAGCGCCGTTGCGACGATGATCCAGGCGGTATCCGCTCCGTTCATTTCCCTTCCTTTCCCGTATTTGGGTGTTTTGCGGGCAAGAAACGGGATGCGGCCGCCAAATAAAGCGGCAACGAGCGGCGGGGTTGCAGAAAAACCGGGCAAAACCGAAACTGCCCGATTTTTGGGCAGATTGCGGGGGCGTCGCCCATGAGGCAGGCAGCGCGTGATTTGTCAGGACAGTGCCGTCAAAAGCAGGGCCAGCGCATGATCGACGGTCGCCGCGCGGACCTGATCCCGGCCGATGGCCCCGAATTCGACGGTTTCGGTGACGGTGCCGGACGGGCTGGCAAGGCCGAAACAGACCCGCCCTTCGGGCTTGTGTTCCGATCCGCCCGGACCCGCGATCCCGGTGACTGACACGGCCAGCGCGGCGTTGGATCGCGCCAAGGCCCCGTCCGCCATTTCGCGAGCGATTTCCTCGGACACGGCGCCGAACTGGTCGAGCGTTTCCGGGCGGATGCCCAGCATCTCGATCTTGGCGGCGTTGGAATAGGTGATGAACCCGCGGTCCACCACGTCGGACGATCCTGGAACGGCGGTCAGCGCCCCGGCGATCAGCCCGCCGGTGCAGCTTTCGGCGGTGGCGATCATCAGGCCGCGGGCGCGCGCGGCGTCCAGAACCTTGGCCGCCTCGGTCATCGCATCAACAGCCCGTGGGACAGCGCCGCCAGCCCAATGGTCACAAGCGCGGCGAAGATCCCGGCGATCACATCATCCAGCATCACGCCCAGCGCATCGCCGCGCCGGTCGGCCCAGCCCACGGGGCCGGGTTTCCAGATGTCGAACAGCCGGAACAGGACAAATGCCGCGATCCAGCCAGGGTAGAGCGCCAGAAGGCTGACATTCATCATGTCCGCGCCGTAGATGACCGGCAGCAGGGCGATCCACTGGCCCGCGACCTCGTCAATCACGATCTCGGACGGGTCGTGGTCCTCCTTGCCGGCGGTTTCGGCCTGCGTGGCCCAAAGGCCCGCGACAAAGACAAGGACGGTGGCGACGACAAAGCCCCAGACCCCGAACAGGGTTGCCACGGCCCAGCCGACGGGCAGGGCGGCCAGCGACCCCCAGGTGCCCGGTGCGGGCCGCAGGTATCCGGCATAGAAGAACGTCGCGATGATCCGGGTCATGTTTTCACCAATGTTGCGGTTGCGATGGCGGCGATCCCCTCGCCACGTCCGGTAAATCCCAGCTTTTCCGAGGTGGTGGCCTTGACGCTGATCCGGTCCGGGTCCAGCCCCATGATCCGGGCCATTTCCTGTTTCATGGCAAGGGCATGGGGGCCGATCTTCGGGGTTTCACAGATCAGGGTGCAATCAGCATGGGTGATCGCAAAGCCCCGGTCCCGCGCAAGGGCGCAGGCATGTTCAAGAAAGATATGGCTGGCCGCGCCTTTCCATTGCGGATCGGAGGGCGGGAAATGCTGGCCGATGTCCCCGTCACCCAGCGCGCCGTAGATCGCATCGGTCACCGCATGCATCCCGACATCCGCATCGGAATGCCCCTTCAGCCCGTGGTCATGTGGAATATCGACGCCGCAGAGCGTGACATGGTCGCCGGGCCCGAAGGCGTGCACGTCGAACCCGTTGCCGGTGCGTATATCCATGGTTTGCCCCAATATGGCCTCGGCCCGCGCGAAATCGGCGGGGGTGGTGATTTTCAGGTTGCGTTCATCGCCCTCGACGATGCGGACGGGGATACCGGCGGCGCGGGCCACGGCCACATCATCGGTGGCGCTGCCGTCCTG
This sequence comes from Loktanella sp. IMCC34160, assembly GCF_004145845.1. Lineage (GTDB taxonomy): Bacteria > Pseudomonadota > Alphaproteobacteria > Rhodobacterales > Rhodobacteraceae > SELP01. The sequence continues at coordinate 457,470 of NZ_SELP01000002.1, forward strand.
TGCGGCAAGGGCGGCGCGGAACGGCGCAAGGTGGAACCCCTGGGGGGTCTGGGCCCGGTAAAGGCCGCTGCGGTCCTGAATGCCCGCGACCGAGGCACCAGCCCCGGACCAGAGCGTGTCAGTCACCGGTAGCGCGGGGGCGGCGCCCGGCCCGTCGTCCAGCGCGCCCAGCACCCTGTCGATCACCTCGGGCGGAAGGCAACAGCGCGCGGCATCGTGGATCAGCACGCGGTCGGCCTCGGTCTGGGCCAGCCCGGCCTTGACCGAAAGGGACCGGGTCGCCCCGCCGATCGCGATTTTCGCCCGCGCTGTCAGGTTCAGCCGTTCGGCCCAACCCATGTCATCGGCTGAGACCACAAGCACGATCTCGTCCACGCGCGGATGCGCCTCGAAGATCCCCAGCGTATGTTCGACGACCGTGCGGCCAGCCACGGCGCGCCACTGCTTTGGCGGGCCGTCCCCCGCGCGGGTTCCACGCCCGGCGGCGACGATGATGGCGGCTGTGGTCATTGTGGTCCGTCGATTGCCTTTGCCCCGTTCCTAGGGCCAAGGGGCAGGCGGCGCAAATGGCGATTTGTCGGGCTGATTTGCACAAAAAATAAGCGAACCGTGAATATTGCACAAAAATTCACGCCCATTTCGTTGTCTTGCCCGCTGCGCCCGCGTATTTCAGGGGCGAAATAGCTGAAAAGACCCTGCCTTGACCGACGCCCTGATTCCCCTTGGCCCCCTGACGCTGACGCCGCCCGTCGCGCTGGCCCCGCTTGCGGGGGTCACGGACCTGCCGTTCCGGCAATTGGTCAGCCGCTTCGGGGCGGGCTGGGTGGTGTCGGAAATGGTCGCAAGCCAGGAAATGGTGCAGGCGAAACCCGGGGTGCGGGAACGGGCCGAACTGGGGTTTGACCAGCAGAACACCGCCGTGCAGTTGGCGGGACGCGAAGCCACCTGGATGGCCGAGGCCGCCCGCATCGTCGAGGCCAATGGCGCAAGTTTCATCGACATCAACATGGGCTGTCCGGCCAAGAAGGTGACCAACGGATATTCCGGATCGGCCCTGATGAAAGACCTCGACCATGCGCTGACCCTGATCGAGGCGGTGGTCGGCGCGGTCAGCATCCCGGTCACGCTGAAAACCCGGCTGGGCTGGGACGATGCCCTGATGAACGCCGCCGATCTGGCCCGCCGGGCCGAGGCCGCGGGGATTTCGATGATCACCATCCACGGCCGGACCCGTTGTCAGTTCTACAAGGGCAGCGCCGATTGGGCCGCGATCCGGGCCGTACGCGAGTCGGTGACCATCCCGGTGATCGCCAATGGCGACATCGTGGACAGCGGGTCCGCGGGCGAGGCGCTGCGGGCCTCGGGCGCGGACGGGGTGATGATCGGGCGCGGGGCGCAGGGGCGGCCATGGCTGCTGGCACAGGTGGCGCATGACCTGTTCGACGGCCCGGCACCCCGGATCCCGGCGCCGGCCGAGTTTACCGACATGGTCTGCGGCCATTACGAGGCCTCGGTCGCCTTCTACGGTGTGGAACTGGGGACCAAGGTCATTCGCAAACATCTGGGATGGTACATGGACGACGCGGGCACACCGGCACCGCTGCGCAAGGCGGTATTGACCGAAACCGATCCGGCGCGGGTCCTGCGCCTGTTGCCGGGGGCGCTTGAGGCTTGGGAAAGGGCGGCGGCATGATCGTTGACAACGCGCTGTGGAATTCGCTTCCGGTGCCGGCGCTGCTGCTGGGGCCGGATGACGTGATCATCGATTCCAATCCGGCGGCGGAAAGTTTTCTGAACCTTTCGGCGAAGTCGCTGGTCGGGTCGAACATCTGGGAAAAGGTGATGATCGACGCGCCGCTGGAGGAACCCTATGCCCGGGCGCGCGATTTCAGTTCCTCCCTTTTCGTCAACGATGTCGATGTCGGCTCGGGCGAGCGGGCGCCGATGCAATGCAACATCCAGTTCGCGCCCCTGCAGGGGCAGGACGGGGTGATGCTGATGATGATTTCGCCGCGCGAAATCGCCAGCCGGATGACCCAGAACAGCCATTCGGGCAAGGCCGCGAAATCGGCCATCGGCATGGCCGAGATGCTGGCCCATGAAATCAAGAACCCTCTGGCGGGGATCACCGGCGCGGCCCAGCTTCTGTCGATGGGCCTGCCCACTGAAGATCAGGAAATGACCGACCTGATCGTCGATGAATGCCGCCGGATCGTTAAGCTGCTGGAACAGGTCGAACAGTTCGGCAACCTGCGCCCGCCGCTGTTGAAGCCGGTGAACATACACGACGTGCTGGACCGGGCGCGACAGTCGGCTTCGGTCGGAGTGGCGGCGCATATGATGTTCATCGAGGATTATGACCCCTCGTTGCCGCATACGCTGGCGGACTCGGACCAGCTGCTTCAGGTGGTGCTGAACCTGATCAAGAACGCGGCAGAGGCGGGTGGACCGGGCGGGTCGATCCGGCTGCGCACCTTCTATGACGCCTCGCTGCGGGTGCGCCGGATGGATGGCACCCACGCGCGATTGCCGCTGCAGATCGAAGTGGTGGACGACGGGCCGGGCCTGCCCCCCGATATCGCCGCCGATGTGTTCGAACCCTTCGTGTCGGGCCGCGAAAACGGAACCGGGCTGGGGCTGGCGCTGGTGTCGAAACTGGTGGGCGACGTGGGTGGCTGGATCTCGGTGGATTCGGTCCCCGGCAAGACCGTGTTCCGCATTTCCCTGCCGCTGGCCCCGAAAGAAACCAATGATGACGGGAAGGAAGACAGCTGATGGATGGCACCGTTCTTGTTGCGGATGATGACCGCACGATCCGCACCGTTCTGACACAGGCCCTGACCCGGGCGGGCTGCAAGGTCCATGCCACCGCGTCCATGGTGACGCTGATGCGCTGGGTGGAAGAGGGCAAGGGCGATTTGGTGATCTCGGACGTGGTCATGCCCGATGGCAACGGGCTGGAACAGCTGCCCCATATCGCCGAGGCGCGGCCGGGCCTGCCGGTGATCGTGATTTCGGCCCAGAACAACATCATGACGGCGATTCAGGCGGCCGAGGCCGAGGCCTATGATTATCTGCCCAAACCGTTCGACCTGCCCGACCTGATGAAACGGGCCGCCCGCGCGCTGGAGGTCAAGCGACGCGCGCCCAGCCGCAGGGCGGACGGGCAGGCGCAGGACACCGATCTGCCGCTGGTGGGCAGGACCCCGGCGATGCAGGGGCTGTACCGTCTTGTCGCGCGGGTGATGAACACGCAGCTGTCGGTCCTTGTCACCGGCGAAAGCGGCACGGGCAAGTCCCTGATCGCCAAGGCGATCCACGATTTTTCGGACCGGCGCAACCTGCCCTTTGTCGTGGTCAGTCCCGCCGATCTGGACGGGATGGATGGCCCGTCGGCGGTCATGGCGCGGGCAAGGGGCGGGTCGCTTCTGTTTGACGAGGTCGGCGATCTGGACGAGGTGGCGCAGGCCCGGGTCGTGCGGATGCTGGATGCCCAGCCCGAAAATGGCCCGCGGATCATGGCGACCAGCCGCGGCGACCTGACCCGGCTGATGGAGGCGGGCCAGTTCCGGGAAGACCTTTTCTATCGCCTTGGCGGGGTCACGATCGACGTGCCGTCGTTGCGCGAACGGGTGGATGACATCCCGCTTCTGGCGGAACACTTTCTGATCAAGGCGGAAAAGGACGGGATGCCGTTGCGCCGCCTGTCGGACGAGGCGCAGGACGTGGCCCGCGCCTACAGCTGGCCCGGGAACGTGCGCCAATTGGAAAACGCCATGCGGCGGTTGGTGGCGACCGCCTCGGAAGAGATTATCACCCGGTCGGAGATGGAAGCGGTCCTGATGAACCAGCCCGCGGCGGAACCGCTGCGCGGCGGATCGGACGGGGACAAGCTTTCGGCCTCGGTCGCGCGGCACCTGCGCCGCTATTTCGACCTGCATGGCGGGATGTTGCCGCCGCCGGGCCTGTATCAACGGATCCTGCGCGAGGTTGAGACCCCGCTGATCGAGATCGCGCTGGACGCGACAGGCGGAAATCAGGCAAAATGCGCGGACCTTCTGGGCATCAACCGCAATACCCTGCGCAAGAAGATCACCGAGTTGGATATTGAGGTGACACGCCGCCGCAAATTGATGTAAAACCGCAACAGAACCGTGGCCCCAGAGTCGCAATCGTGCTTTGGCAAGGACCACATCATAACGGCGGTGCGGGGATTTCCCGCGAAAAGACAGGGCGTATCGCGTGCAGCGGTCCCTTTTGGGCATCAATCTGGCCCGGCTTAGCCGGATCCGCAAAACCCGCCGCGTGCAGAACACGGCGACGCTCGGGCTTGTTCTTCTGGGTCCGATCCTTGCGGGGCTGACGATCTTTGTCCTTGGCGGGCCGTTGAACCAGGGCGGCGATGCCGGTGTTCTGCGCAACGTGCTTCTGGCCGACCTTGTCTATGTGCTGGTGGTGGCGACATTGGTCCTGCAGCGGGTCGCCCGGATGGTCGCGGCGCGTCGGGCGAAATCTGCCGGGTCGCAGCTGCACCTGCGGCTGACCGGGGCATTCGCGCTCTTGGCGCTGATCCCGACGGTGACGGTGGCGGTCTTCGCGGTTCTGTCGATCAATTCGGGGCTGGAGGGGTGGTTTTCCGACCGTGTGCGCACGGTTCTTGGCACCTCCTTGTCCGCCGCGCAGGCCTATGAGGAAGAACACCGGCAGGAACTGACCCGCGATGGCCGGTCGCTCGCGAACTTTCTGAACTCCGAGCGGGAGCGGGATTTCTTCATGTCGGATGGGGACATCCGGCAGGCGCTTGGCCGGATTCAGGGCCAGATCGAACGCGGGCTGACCGAAGCCTTCGTGATCGACGGGGCGGGGGATCTGCGGGCGCGCGGGGCGCGGTCCTATGAATTCGGGTACGAACGGGTCACCGAAGACCAGATCGCCACCGCGCAGGCCGAGGGCATCCTGATCATCGAGGACTGGGAAAACAACGAATTCCGCGCCCTGATCCCGCTGGCCCGGTTCACCGACCGCTACCTTTATGTCAGCCGGGCGGTGGATGGGGATATCCTGTCGCTGTTGGACGAAACCCGCGAAACGGTCGGCCTGTACGAACAGTTGGAAAGCGACCGGGGCCGGTTGTTGTTCGAATTCGGGCTTCTGTATCTTGGCTTTGCGGTGATCCTGATCCTTGCCGCAATCTGGCTCGGACTGTGGTTCGCCGAACGTCTGTCCCGGCCCGTCGGGCGGCTTGTCACCGCGTCGCAGCAGGTGGGCGCGGGCGATCTGGACGTGCGGGTGATGGAGGATGAAGGCGAAGACGAAATTTCCCAGCTGGGCCGCCATTTCAACCAGATGACCGGCCAGTTGAAGGAACAGCGCGAACGGCTCTTGGACAACACCCGGCAGATCGAACGGCGGCGGCGCCTGTTCGATTCCGTGTTGTCGTCGATCACCTCGGGCGTTGTCGGGCTGGACGATGAGGGGCGGGTTACCTTTGCCAACCGATCTGCCGGGCGGCTGCTGGACATGGGCGAAGACCATCAGACCAGCGCCCTGTCGGTCGCGGTGCCGGAATTTGGCCCGCTTTTCGACAGCCTGCGGGCCGAGGCGCGGGAAGTGATCCAGGGGCAGGTGAACCTTGTCCGCGGCGGCAAGCAGGAGGCGCTTCTGGTGCGCATGGCGACCCGGCGCAACGACGATGGCCGGCTGGAGGGTTATGTGGTCGCCTTTGATGACGTGACCGATCTTGTCAGTGCGCAACGGATGGCGGCCTGGGGCGACGTCGCCCGCCGGATCGCGCATGAGATCAAGAACCCCCTGACCCCGATCCAGCTGTCCGCCGAACGGATCAAACGCAAGTTTGCGCCGAAGGTCGGCGAGGACTCTGATGTTCTGGAAGGTATGACGGATGTAATTGTTCGCCAAACCAATGACTTGCGGCGCATTGTTGATGAATTTTCGCGCTTTGCCCGGATGCCGGAACCGGACCGGATCACCAATGATCTGACCGTGATCCTGCGCGATGCAATCACCTTGCAAGAGGCGGGCCAGCCGGATGTCCGGTTCCTGTCGGACCTGCCCGATGCGCCGATCATGGCGGAACTGGATGCGACGATGATCAGTCAGGCCCTGACGAACTTGATCAAGAACGCGGGCGAAGCAATTGAATGCCTTCAGGAAAATGGTGTGCCGGACGGGTTTGTCCCGGAAATCCGCGTGACCCTTGCGGGCGATGGCGCCTCGGCGCGGATCACGATTTCGGACAATGGGATCGGGTTGCCAGAGGATAGGGCCCGACTGTTTGAACCCTATGTGACCACCCGCGACAAGGGCACGGGCCTTGGCCTGCCCATCGTCAAGAAGATCATCGAGGAACATGGCGGCTCGCTGACCCTGCAAGACGCCGCCGCATTTGCCGAGGGGGCCAATGTTGGCGCCATGGCTGTCATTGAACTGCCGATCCTGCCCGCGATGGCAGCGGCGGGCGAGTAAAGGTAAGAGGACGCGAAACCCATGAGCGACATCCTGATCACCGACGACGAAAAGGACATCCGGGAACTGATTTCGGACATCCTGATCGACGAAGGCTACTCAACCCGGCTTGCAGGCACATCCGACGCCTGTATGGCCGAGATTGCCAGCGAAAAGCCCGCGTTGATGATCCTTGATATCTGGCTCAAGGACAGCGCGATGGACGGGATCGACATCCTCAAGACCGTCAAACGCGACCATCCGGAGATCCCCATCGTGATCATTTCCGGCCATGGCAATATCGAAATCGCCGTCGCCGCGATCAAGCAGGGCGCCTATGATTTCATCGAAAAACCGTTTAATATCGACCAGTTGCTGGTCGTTATTAAGCGGGCGATGGAAACCAGCAGGTTGCGGCGTGAAAACCTTGCGTTGAAGCGGGGCGATGGGCCGGGGGCCGATATGCTGGGCGAAAGCGCCGCGTTTCGCGCGCTCAAGGCACAACTGGATAAAGTCACGAAATCCAATGGCCGGGTGATGCTGACCGGGGCCGCCGGCGCCGGCAAGGAGATCGCCGCCCGCTACATCCATGCCAACTCCAACCGGGCCGACGCGCCGTTTGTCTCGGTCGCCTCTGCCGCCATAGAGCCCGACCGGATGGAGGAAGTTCTGTTCGGCCGCGAAAGCCTGGATAAAGGGGTCGAACCGGGGCTGCTGGAACAAGCAAATGGCGGGGTGATCTATTTCGACGAGGTGGCTGACATGCCGCCGGGCACCCAGTCCAAGATCCTGCGGGTGCTGGTGGATCAATCCTTTACCCGCGTCGGCGGCACCCAGAAGGTGCAGGTGGACCTGCGTGTTATTTCCAGCACGAACAAGGACTTGCAGGCCCTTATTGGCGCGGGAGAGTTTCGGCAGGAACTGTTTCACCGCCTGAATGTGGTCCCGATCGAAGTGCCCAGCCTAGAGGAACGGCGCGAGGATATCCCGCTGCTGGCGGCGCATTTCATCGAGGCCTTCAACCGGGCACAGGGTCTGCCGCTGCGTGAACTGGCCGAGGACGCCCGCGCCCTGTTGCAGACCATGCACTGGCCCGGCAACGTGCGTCAGTTGAAGAACGTGATTGAACGTGTTCTAATTCTTGGAGAATCCTCTGATCCGATCAGCGCCAAAGAGCTTCCCGTCCATGATGGACCACCCGCCGAGGAAGGCCGTGTCGTCCTGTCCGGCGCATTGGCGACCCTGCCGTTGCGCGAGGCGCGCGAGCTGTTCGAGCGGGAATACCTGCTGACCCAGATCAACCGCTTTGGCGGCAACATCAGCCGCACCGCCAGTTTCGTCGGGATGGAACGCTCGGCCCTGCATCGCAAGCTGAAAAGCCTTGGGGTGGTGACCGCCAACAAGGCGGGCGCCCGCGTTGCCTATGTCGAGGACGAGTGAGCCGTTGACCGGGGCGGGCGGCTCTGGCACGACGGTTGGAACGAACCCCGGAGGGTGTGAATGAAGGTCATCATCTGTGGCGCAGGGCAGGTCGGCTGGCAAATCGCCCGCCACCTTTCAGGCGAACGCAACGACGTGACGGTCGTGGACATGAACGCCGAACTTGTGCGGCGGGCGACCGAAACGCTGGATGTGGGTGGGGTGACCGGCCATGCCTCCTATCCGGACGTGTTGGAACGGGCAGGGGCCCGGGACGCGGATATGATCATCGCCGCGACCCATCTGGACGAGGTGAACATGGTCACCTGTCAGGTTGCCCATTCGGTCTTTGCGATCAGCCGCAAGATCGCCCGCCTCCGGTCCCAGTCCTATCTGGATGCCATCTATTCCGATTTGTATCGCCGCGATCACATGCCCATCGACGTGGTGATCAGCCCCGAGCGCGAGGTGGCCGAGGCCGCTCTGCAGCGGCTGGCCGCGCCCGCGACCTTTGACACGGAAAGCTTTCTGGACGGCAAGGCGCAGCTTCTGGGGATCACCATCGACGAGGCCTGCCCGGTGATCAACACACCGCTGCGGCAGCTGACCGATCTGTTTTCGACGCTTCAGGCGATTGTCGTCGGGATCCGCCGGTCGGGAACGCTTTTTGCGCCGGCGGCGGGAGACCAGATTTTTGCTGGCGACGAATGCTATGTCTTCTCGGCCACGACGGATGTGAACCGGACGCTTGAGATCTTCGGCAAGACCAATCGCAAGCAGGAACGGATCGTCATCCTTGGCGGCGGCAATGTGGGCCTTGCGGTGGCAAAGGCGCTAGAGGCGCGCGCGGATCGCGTTCGCGTCAAGATGATCGAGAAGAACCGCACGCAGGCAGAGGCGGCGGCGGACGCGCTGGAACGGACCATCGTCCTGCATGGAGACGGTCTGGACGAGGCGATTCAGGCCGAGGCGAACGTGGCCAATGCCGATGCGATCCTTGCCGTCACCGATGACGACAAGACCAATATGCTGGCGGCCGTCCGGGCCAAGGCGATGGGCTGCCCTATGGCAATTTGTCTGGCCAACGACCCGACGCTGGTGCCGCTGATGGGGCCGCTGAACATCGACGCCTATATCAACCCGCGCGCCACCACGGTCAGTTCGATCCTGCGGCACATCCGGCATGGCCGGGTCCGCAACGTCTATTCCATCGGCGATGCCGAGGCCGAGGTGATCGAGGCGCAGGTTCTGTCGACCTCGCCCATTGCCGGTGAACGCATCCGCGATATTCCCTTCCCCGAAGGGGTGCTGCTGGGCGCTGTGATGAAGGATGGCAAACTGGTAAAGCCGACCGGATCGACCCGGATCGACGAAGGCGATGTGATCGCCATCTTCGCCATGGCCGACGATGTCCCCGAGGTCGAGAGGCTGTTGCAGGTCTCGATCGACTTCTTCTGAGCGGCCGATGCTGTCCCGGATCACCGCGCTGCCGTTCTTTGTCCTGCTGATGGGGGCAGGGGCCGTGGCGATGCTGATGCCCGCGGTCCACGGGGCGGCCACGGGGCAATTCGTGTCGGGGCGGGTCTTTTTCTACGGCTTTGTCCTGTTCGGGATCCTGACCGTGTTGATCGCGCTGGCAACCGTGAACTATGCGCCGCGCAGCGCCGCGCGCAGTCACCTGACGACGTTGCTGGCGGCCTTCACGGTTCTGCCGATCATGCTGGCGGTGCCGTTCTGGGTATCGGTCGGGCGGATCAGTTTTCTGGATGCCTGGTTTGAAATGGTGTCCAGCTTTACCACCACCGGGGCAACGGTCTTTGACGCGCCCTGGCGGCTGGGAACGGCGCTGCACCTGTGGCGGGCGCAGGTCGGATGGATGGGCGGTTTCCTTGTCTGGGTCGCGGCGCTGGCGATCCTTGCGCCGCTGAACCTTGGCGGGTTCGAGGTCCGGTCGCAGCCCTTGCAGGGCGGCGGGTCGATGGTCCAGATCACGCGCATCGCGGACCCGTCCGAACGGTTGGCCCGTTTCAGCGCCCGTCTGGCCCCGATTTACATTGGCCTTACGCTGGTGCTGTGGCTGGGGCTGATGGTGACCGGCGAACGCGCGGTGGTGGCGCTGATCCATGCGATGGCGGTCCTGTCCACCTCGGGAATCTCGGCCACGGGCGGGCTGTTCTGGGCCGGATCGGGGTTCTGGGGCGAATTCCTGATCCTGATCTTCTTCGTCTTCGCCCTGTCGCGGCTGACCTTCAGCCGGGGGCTGGTGGGCGAGGACCGCAGCAACCTTTTGCGCGATCCGGAGTTTCGGATGGGGATGGGATTGCTGGTGGTGGTCACCGGGTTCCTGTTCCTGCGGCACTTCTTTGGTGCGATTGACGAACAGTCGGTCACCGGTATCCGCGCCGCCTTCGAGGCGCTGTGGGGCGGGCTGTTCACGGTGGCGTCCTTCCTGACCACGACCGGGTTTGAATCGCGTTATTGGATGGGGGCGGCCGATTGGTCGGGCCTGTCGACGCCGGGGCTTGTCCTGATCGGGCTTGCGCTAACCGGTGGCGGGATCGCGACCACGGCGGGCGGGGTGAAACTGTTGCGGGTCTATGCCCTGTTCCGGCATTCCCAGCGCGAGCTGGAGCGGCTTGTGCATCCCCATTCCGTCGGCGGGGCCGGGCAAGAGGCGCGGCGCATCCGGCGGCAGGGGGCCTATGTGGCCTGGATCTTCTTCATGCTGTTCGCCCTGTCCATCGTCGGGGTCATGGTGGCCCTGTCCCTGACCGGGGTGCAGTTCGAAAACTCCATGGTTTTGGCGGTGGCGGCCCTGTCCACGACCGGCCCCCTGGCGGAAATCGCGGCGGAAGACCCGATCTCGATCGCGGGCATCCCCGACCTTGCCAAGGCGATCCTGGCCTTTGCCATGGTTCTGGGGCGGCTCGAGGCGCTGGCGATCATCGCGCTTCTGAACCCGGATTTCTGGCGCAACTAGGCGGCAAAGCTGGCAGTTGCGGTAGTTCTTTGTTTTTTGGGCTGGAAACTCGCTTCACGCTTCTTCATACTTACTTGGCAAGGGACACCAAGGCCGGTCCGCGGCCGCAAGAACAAAAAGGGTTGGGCCAATGGCGGCTGACAAGCAGAACCTGCAGGATGCTTTCCTCAATCATGTGCGCAAGACCAAGGTTCCGGTCACGATCTTCCTCGTTAACGGGGTGAAACTTCAGGGTGTGATCACCTGGTTCGACAGCTTCTGTGTGCTGCTGCGCCGGGATGGCCAGTCGCAGCTTGTTTACAAAAGCGCGATTTCCACCATCATGCCTGCGCAGCCGATCAACCTTTACGACGGTGAAGAATAGCCATCATGGGCGATGACGGGTCCGATCGCCGGACCGGCAGTGACACCAAGCCGCCCGTGACGCGGGCCTTTGTGCTGCATCCAGACATCAAGTCGAACCGCGACCGCCGGGCGGCTGGCCCGGCGTTGGCCGAAGGCGTGGCGCTGGCCGCCGCGCTGCCCGATCTGGTCGTGGCCGGGGCCGAGGTTGTGCCGCTGCCAAAGGTGCAGCCGGGTTGGCTGTTCGGGTCGGGCAAGATTGCCGAACTGAAGGAACGGATCGCCGAGGCAGAGGCCGAGCTGGTGCTGGTCGACGGTCCGGTGACCCCGGTGCAGCAGCGCAACCTTGAAAAGGAATGGGGGGTCAAACTCCTCGACCGGACGGGGCTGATCCTTGAAATTTTCTCGGACCGGGCCCGCACCCGTGAAGGGGTGTTGCAGGTGGAAATGGCCGCGCTGGCCTATCAGCGGACGCGCCTTGTCCGGGCCTGGACCCACCTTGAACGGCAGCGGGGCGGCCTTGGCTTTGTCGGCGGCCCCGGCGAAACCCAGATCGAGGCGGACCGCCGCGCCATTGATGAACAGCTGGTGCGCCTGCGCCGCCAGTTGGACAAGGTGGTGAAAACCCGCGACCTGCACCGCAAGGCCCGCGCCAAGGTGCCGTTCCCGATTGTCGCGCTGGTGGGTTATACCAACGCGGGCAAATCCACCCTGTTCAACCGGCTGACCGGGGCAGAGGTGTTTGCCAAGGACATGCTGTTCGCCACGCTGGACCCGACCATGCGCCGGGTGGTGCTGCCCGCCGGGGACGAGGTGATCCTGTCCGATACGGTGGGTTTCATCAGCGACCTGCCGACCGAATTGGTCGCCGCCTTCCGCGCCACGCTGGAAGAGGTGCTGGACGCCGATCTGGTGGTCCATGTGCGCGACATCAGCCATCCGCAATCCGCCGAACAGGCCGAGGACGTGGAAACCATCCTTGAACAGATCGGCCTGCCGGAGGACACGCCCCGGATCGAGGTCTGGAACAAGATCGACCTGCTCGAGGCTGGCGACCGCGAGGCGTCGGTGACACAGGCGGAGCGGTCGGAGGATCTGTTCGCCGTGTCCGCCGTCACCGGCGAGGGGCTTGAGACGCTGCTGGCCGGGATATCGGCCCGGCTGCGCCCGGCCATGGTGACCGAGGTTCTGACCCTGCCGTATTCCGACGGCAAACGGCGGGCGTGGCTGTTCAAGGAAGGCGTCGTCGATGCCGAGGATCAGGGAGAGGCCGGAAGCCGCCTGACCGTCACCTGGACCGAGGTGCAGAAGGCCCGGTTCGACAGGTTGTGACGGGAAGGGTGGGTCAAGACCCACCTTACGACATCCCCAATGGGCCGTAAGGTGGGTTTCAACCCACCTTTACTGTGAGGACTCGGGCGTCAGGATCGTCACCCCGACTGCTGCTGCTCGCGCAAGCGCGGGGTCAAGTGACATCGGGATGTATTCACCGCGCCGCCACAGTTCACCCAGATCGTCGTAATGGCTGGACAGCGGGTGCCCGGACTGGCCGGTCGAAATGATGAAGACCGAGCTGTCGGGATCGGCGAAATCGTAGACGCCCCGGTAGCCACCGGCGTGAACATTGTAGAACGGGTTGTCCCCGCTTCCCGCCGTCAGCCCGCGCATCAGTGTGTTGTCGCCGCCCGATGTGGATTGCCGGATGTTCACGAACCAGTTCAGGAACGGCGCCTCTCCCAGAACCGGGTGATCGTGGGTCGCCTGATGGGCATCGCCCCAGCGCAGGGATTCAAGTGATCCGGGATGGTTTTCCCCGATCCAGACCAGCGCGTCGTCCAATGCCAGCCGGGCAATATCGGTGCAGGTTTCAATCGGGGCGGACTGGATCACATCGCACCAGACTGACGCGCCGGCAACGTCGCGGTAGACCCGTTCGATGAACAGCGGCTGGACGTGCACATATTCATCCGCCAGCGGGCCAAGTTCGTCCCGGATCAACCGGTCCTGCAGGGCTCGCACCCAGGCCGCGTAGATCAACGGCTCTGGCATGTGTTCGTTCATCTCGCCGTTCCATTCTGACAAGAGGGTCAGCGCCTCTTCCCGGCGCCGTTCCGGGGTGCCTTCGGGCGCGGCCCCGCCGGTGAACCACAGGTCGGCGCCGATCAGCGGCAGAAGCGACCGGGCAGTAAAGCTGACGGTGTCCAACTGTGCCTCGATAAAGCTTTCGCGGGTGTGCACCTCGCGCGATTGCATCAGGCGGCGCCAGCGGTTGATGCGCTGGGTGTCGCCATAGGTAAAGGACACATGTTCCGGGAAAGGCCGGTCGACCGTCTTGTTGTTGGTGTTGCCGACGATGCCGCCGTCGGGATCGACGAATTCCGGGTTGGCGGAATAGGGCAGGGTGCCGCGCCAGCGGTTGGCCGGTTCATAGCCGTAAGATGGCAGCCGCCCCCGCGTGGCATGGGCCGGATCGCGGGCAGGCATTTGGCCGATCATCTTCATGGCGATCCGGTTCCGGTCGGCCAGCGTCAGGTTCTGGGCCGGGGCGACATAGGCCTCTGCCGCGTCGATGGCCTGTTCGATGTTGCGCGCCCGCATGATCCCCATGGCCGCAGTGACCGAGGTGTCGGCGTCCGACAGGGCGGTCCAGCCAAGCGCGGTGACATGTCCGGGTGGGCGGATCGTGCCAAGGTCGAACTGGTCGGGGGGCAGCACCGGCCCGTTGTCCGTCCACTGCAGGCGGATGGTGCGCGCCGGGGCATCCTTGATCTGGATGATACTGTCGCGGGCGCGGAACGGCACCCAGCCGTCAAGGCCGCGGTATTCGTCGGGGTTCTGGGGGTTCACCTCTTCGATAAAGATGTCCTGATCGTCCAGATAAGCAGTGGTCAGACCCCAGCCCAGATCGGCGGATCGGCCGGTCATCACCACCGGGACGCCGGGGATGGTGCCGCCGATCACCCCGCCCGAGGACAGTTCCAGCCGGGCAAGATACCAGATCGACGGGGCGGTCAGCCCAAGGTGCGGATCATTGGCCATCAGGGTCGAGCCATTGGCCGACCGGCTGATCCCCGCGGCCCATGCGTTGGATGCGCCGGCGAACCCCAGCGGCTTGACCGGCATCAGCGGATCATAAGGCTGGCGGCTGTTGGCGGCATAGGTCGGCAGGTTGTCGATCACCGAGGCATATTCGGGCAGGGCGGCAATGCCGATGCCCGGTGCGTCGGGCAGGATGTCGGCCACCCGCGCGGAGGGGATCAGGAGCGAGGTCCGGGCGCGCAGCACCTCGTCCTCCATATGGCCGGACAGTTGCACTGCCATGAGTTTCACGATGGCAATGGAATCGGCAGGCTGCCACGGGGCGACGGGATGGTTGAACAGCCACATCTCGGGCGCGCCACGTCCCCGTGCGCCCTCGTTCACCTCGGCCAGCCAGGCGTTGACGCCCGCCGAATAGGCGGTCAGCGCGTCAAGGGTTTCCGGGGACTGATCTTCGACCGAGGCGACCGAGAGATTATAGATATCCAGCCGTCGCATCAGCGTGTCGATCCGGAAGGTGCGCTCCCCGAACAGTTCCGACAGGCGGCCCTGCGCGGTGCGGCGCAGCATGGTCATCTGCCACATCCGGTCCTGCGCATGAACATAGCCAAGGGCAAAGAACACGTCCGCGTCCCGCTGTCCGAAGATATGCGGCACGTTGGAATGGTCGCGCACGATCTCGACCGGGGCGGTGATACCGGCCACGTCTTCCGTGCCGCTGTAATCGGGCAGGGACCGCGCCGCGAAATACCAAGACAGCAGGAAGCCAAGCACGACCAGCCCGATCATGCCGGACGCCAGACGCATTAGCCAACGAAAGATCTGCACCATGAAAATCACCTGACGGGATACGAACGGTTGACGGCGCGGGTGCGCCCGTTAGGTATCGGATAACCGTTTTGAACAGGCAGCGCGAGGGGGCAAGCGGATGGCGAAGGTCGCATTCTTGGGTTTGGGGGTCATGGGCTACCCGATGGCGGGGCATCTGGCGACGGCGGGTCACGAGGTGACCGTCTATAACCGCACGGACGCCAAGGCAGAGGCTTGGGTGGCCCAGCATGGCGGCGCGATGGCCGACACGCCCGCGGCAGCAGTGCAGGGGGCAGAGTTCGTGATGTCCTGTGTCGGCAACGACGATGACCTGCGCGGCGTCTGTATCGGGCCGGATGGGGCCTTTGCGGGCATGGCCGATGGCGCGGTCTTTGTCGATCACACCACGGTGTCGGCCACGGTCACGCGCGAATTGCACGCCGCCGCCGCCGAGGCCGGGATCGCCTTTGTCGATGCGCCGATTTCCGGCGGGCAGGCAGGGGCCGAGAATGGCCAGCTTGTGGTGATGTGCGGCGGCGAACAATCCGCCTATGACCGGGCCGCGCCGATGATCGACGCCTATTCCAAACTGTGCAAACGGCTGGGCGACAGCGGCGCGGGGCAATTGTGCAAGATGGTCAACCAGATCTGCATCGCCGGTCTTGTACAGGGCCTGTCCGAGGGGCTCCATTTCGCAGAGAAGGCAGGCCTTGACGGGCGCGAGGTGATCAGCGTGATCGGCGGCGGGGCCGCGGGCAGCTGGCAGATGGTGAACCGGTTCGAGACGATGCTGGACGACCATTTCGAACACGGGTTCGCCGTGGACTGGATGCGCAAGGATCTGGGCATCTGTCTGGACACCGCCAATGAAACCGGCGCGAGCCTGCCGGTCACCGCGCTGGTCGATCAGTTCTACAAGGAAGTCCAGAAAATGGGTGGCGGGCGCTGGGATACCTCCAGCCTGTTCAAACGTCTGCGCAAACTGGACGGGTAGGGGGCTTGCGTATCCCCCAAACCCGATCTATACGGCGCGCACTTAATCCCGCAGGCGGGGGCGGGTGCTATGGGGAGACATCCCATATCATCCACCGGTTGGGCCAGATGGCCTGATCCTCCGCCGAGGCAAAACCGGAAAGGAAATAGGACATGGGCCTCCCTGAGTTCACCATGCGTCAGCTGCTTGAAGCCGGCGTTCACTTTGGCCACCAGACCCAGCGCTGGAACCCCAAGATGGGTCAGTACATCTACGGGTCGCGCAACGGCATCCACATCATGGACCTGACGCAGACCGTCCCGATGCTGGACGCTGCTCTGAACGTCATCCGTGACACCGTCGCCCGTGGCGGCCGCATCCTGTTCGTCGGAACCAAGCGTCAGGCAGCCAAGCCGATCGCCGATGCCGCCGAGCGCTGTGCACAATTCTACATGAACCACCGCTGGCTGGGCGGCACGCTGACCAACTGGCAGACCGTGTCCCAGTCGATCAACCGGCTGAAGGCCATCGACGAAGCCGCCGAGCGTGGCTTTGAAGGCCTGACCAAGAAAGAGCGTCTGGGCATGGAACGCGAGCAGGCCAAACTTCAGGCCAGCCTTGGCGGCATCCGCGAAATGGGCGGCCGTCCGGACCTTCTGTTCGTCATCGACGTGAACAAGGAAGACCTCGCCATCCTCGAAGCCAAGAAGCTGGGCATCCCGGTTGTGGCCGTTGTCGATACCAACTGCTCGCCCGCCGGCGTCGACTATGTCATCCCCGGCAACGACGACGCGGCCCGTGCGATCGCGCTGTACTGCGATCTGGTTTCGCGCGCAGCGCTTGACGGCATGTCGGCCCAGCTGGGCGCTGCCGGCGTCGACATGGGCGCCATGGAAGAGCTGGCCGAGGAAGCCCTCGCCGAGGAAGCCGCCGCCGCCCAATAAGGCGCGCTGTTTCGCACATTTTTTGCCGGGCGGCGGTTCACGCTGCCCGGACCCCCGTTTTTCCAAGGAGAATGAACATGGCTATCACTGCTGCGATGGTGAAAGAGCTGCGCGAGTCGACTGGCGCGGGCATGATGGACGCCAAGAAGGCGCTGACCGAGACCGATGGCGACATGGAAGCCGCCGTTGACTGGCTGCGCACCAAGGGCCTTGCCAAGGCCGCCAAGAAATCGGGCCGTACCGCCGCCGAGGGCCTTGTCGCCGTCGCCGTTGCCGGTGGCAAAGGTGTTGCCGTCGAGGTGAACTCGGAAACCGACTTCGTCGCCAAGAACGCCGAATTCCAGGGCATGGTTGCTGGCATCGCCCAGACCGCCCTTGGCGTCGCCGACGTGGACGCGCTGAACGAGGCCGACATGGGTGGCAAGCCGGTCAAGACCGTACTGACCGACGCGATCGCCAAGATCGGCGAGAACATGACCCTGCGCCGGATGGCCGCGCTGGAAGGTGAAACCGTTGTGTCCTATGTGCACAACGCTGCCGCCGACGGCATGGGCAAGATCGGTGTTCTGGTTGCAATGAATGGCGGCGACGAAGCCTTTGGCCGTCAGGTTGCCATGCATATCGCCGCGACCAGCCCGGCCGCGCTGAACGAAGCCTCGCTTGACCCGGCCGTGGTCGAGAAAGAGCGTCAGGTTCAGATCGACATCGCCCGCGAATCCGGCAAGCCGGACGCCGTGATCGAGAAGATGATCGAAGGCCGCATGAAGAAGTTCATGGCTGACGTGACCCTTGTTGGTCAGGCCTTTGTCATCAACCCCGACCTGACCGTCGCCGCCGCCGCCAAGGAAGCGGGTGCCGAGATCACCGGTTTCATCCGTCTGGCCGTGGGCGAGGGGATCGAGAAAGAAGCTGACAACTTCGCTGAAGAAGTGAAGGCAATGGCCAAGGGCTGATCGCCCCCGGTCAATCGTCATCGAAACAAGAAAGGCCCGCGGCGAACACCCGCGGGCCTTTTGGTCTCGTGGACCATGTCCCAACCGCCGGACGGGAGGTCACGCGGGATGGGGACAGCATGGCGCGCCATGGATGGGATGATCGACGCGCCATGCCGGGTGCTGCGACCCCTCCGGGCAAACCCGGTTGGACCGCAGCCTCCGGTTTCCCGGAAAGGCAGATTGCAGAGTGTCCCGAAATCGCGGGGATACAATCCGCATGTTCCAATGGCCTTAGGCCACCACTCACGGAACAGGGACAGATTGGCAAATGACGTAGCGTCGCAAAAGTCAGGAAAACCCAACCTTGAGGTGTCGCAGGGATTTTTCCCCTTGATTTCGGGCCATCAGGCCGGCGGATCCAGCACGAACATCTGGTTGTAGAACGCAGCCTTGAGCACCGCTTGCGCCGTGGTTTCGACGTCCAGCGCCTCGCGGGCAAGGCGCAGATGCTTTTCGATCGTGGCCGAGGTCAGCCCCAGAAGCAGCGCGATATCCTGCGTGGTCTTGCCGTCACCGACCCATTCCAGCACCTCGCGCTGGCGTTTCGTCAGGTGGCGGGCGCCGCTGTAGGGCAGGGTGAGGATCTTGAGGTGCACGAGGTTGTTCATCACCACGATCTCGTCGCCGTGCCGCGCCCAGACCTGTTCCACCGCGTCCTGGCTCATGCCTTCGCGGCCGGTCAGCGCGACAGCACCCTTGGACCGGTGCGAGACCGAGCGGAAACTGATCGTGTAGCCTGCGGTCACGCCGACCTTGCGGTTGAAGTCCAGAACCTTGCGCTCGGACGGGGTCAGGTTGTCTGTCCGCTCCATCTCGGCCATCCAGCGCCAGGAACAGGCGCCTTCGTTCTCCAGCGCCCAACGGATCATCGGAGCGTGGTAGACCAGCCCTTCGTCGATGAAGTGTTCCATGTAGGACGGTTTGTGGTTCGTCAGAACGACCCAGTCCTGCGGATCGCCCAGCGACTGCGTGGTGCGGTAGCGGGTAAAGCCGTAGATGATCCTGTCAAATCCGTAGGCATCCATGCGCTGGGTATGCAGCGCCCAAAGCTCCTCGATCGATTGTGCGTTCGAAAGCTGCTCCAGATGCGCGATGACACTCGTCACGGGTCTGCCTTTCCACGTTTTTCCCCAATGGTAGAGTGGCTACCACAACTCTTGACCGGTTGAACAAGAAAAACGTGAAAATGCCGGTTTCATTCGTGTTTGGCAGATCGGTTAGTTACATAATACTGATTATGCGATAATCGGACCGGACTCCGAAAGGGGCCCGGTCCGTCGAATTTCGGCCCCCTGTCAGTCCTTGATGACCAGTTTCGCAGGCGTATCGGCCAGCCGCTCGAACCCGGTTTCGGTGATCAGGATCGGTTCGGTGGTTTCGATCCCCCCGTCGTCCAGCCAAAGCGCCGGCATGAAATGGAACGTCATACCCGGTTTCAACACGGTCTTGTCGCCCGCGCGGAACGACATCGTCCGTTCGCCCCAGTCCGGCGGATAGCTGAGCCCGATGGCATAGCCACAGCGGTTGTCCTTCAGGAACCCGTGCTTGGCCAGCGCCGCGTTGAAGGCGTTGGCGATGTCCTCGCAAAGGTTTCCGGGCTTGGCGACCTCGAACACGGCCGCGGTGCCATCGGCCACGGCCTTTTCCGCGTCCAGGTATTTCTGCGGCGGTTTGCCAAGGAACAAGGTGCGCGATTGCGGGCAATGATAGCGCCTGTAAACCCCTGTAATTTCGAAGAAAGTCGCCTCACCGGCCTTCATGGGCTGATCGTCCCATGTCAGGTGCGGCGCGGTGGCGTCCAGACCCGATGGCGCCATGGGCACGATGGCTGGATAGTCGCCCCAGATCCCGTCGACGCCCTTGATCGCTGTGCTGTAAATCTCGGCCACCAGGTCGTTCTTCTTCAGTCCCGGTTCGGCCTTTTCGCGGATGGTGGCATGCATCGCCTCGACGATCCGGGCGGCCTTGCGCATATAGTCAATCTCGGTGGCCGATTTCACCGCCCGCTGCCAGTTCACCATGCCGGTGATATCGGCAATGTCCTTGTTCGCACCGCACTTGAGAAGTGAGGTGTAACAGCTTGCGCTGAAATAGTAATTGTCCATTTCAACGCCAAGCGTCTTGCCGTCCCAACCCATCTCGCGGATCAGGTTGGACAGGTCTTCCATCGGGTGTTTCGACGGGTTCTGGACGTAGCTGTCCTCGTAGCCCCGAATGTGGTCATCGGACATGAAGACGGTGCGTCGCGCGCCGTTGCCGTCGATCCCCCGACCCCACCAGATCGGGTCGCCGTCCGGCCCCAGCAGCACGCCCTGATGGACGTAGAAGGACCAACCGTCATAGCCCGTCAGCCAGGCCATGTTGGACGGGTCGGTGACAAGGATCAGGTCGACCCCGGCCTTGTCCATCGCCGCGCGCGTCTTTGCGATCCGTTCCTGATATTCGGCATTGGTGAATGCCGGGTTTGCATTGGCCATCGGGCCCTCCCTTCAAGTCTTTAGGTCATCCTGCCCCAACACAACCCCACTGCGCGTCAGAAAGCGTCATGACCGGGTCTAATTCGCCGTCGGCAGGATCACCGAAAACCGGCTGCCCTTTCCGGGGGTGCTTTCCACCTGCAACCGGCCCCGGTGCCGTCCGATGATATGCTTTACGATGGCAAGGCCAAGCCCGGTTCCGCCAACCTCGCGCGAGCGGTGCTTGTCGATCCTGTAGAACCGCTCGGTCAGGCGCGGAATGTGATGGGCCGCGAACCCTTCGCCAAAGTCCTGCACGGACAGGACAACGCCGGGCAACCGCAACAGCGGCTGTGGCCCCGGGTCGGACAGAGAGATGACCACCCTGCCCCCGCTGACCCCGTATTTGATCGCGTTTTCCACAAGGTTCTGGATGACCTGCCGCAGCTGGTCCGCGTCGCCCGGCACCGTGACCGGATGGTCGGGCAACTGCCGCTGGATGCTGACGCCCGCCGTGGCCGCAACCGGGCCAAGGACGCTGACCGCGTTGTCGATCAGCGCCACAAGGTCCACGGGGTCCGTTGGTCGCCGACGTTCATTTTCTTCGACCCGGCTGAGGGACAGAAGGTCGGACACAAGCTGCGACATGCGCGCGGCCTCGCCCTCCATGATCGACAGGAACCGGTCGCGCGCCGCGGCATCGTTTCGCGCAGCGCCACGCAGCGTTTCGATGAACCCAAGAAGCGCGGTCAGAGGCGTGCGCAATTCGTGGCTGACATTGGCGACGAAGTCGCGGCGCATCTGTCCCGCCTGTTCGATCTCGGTCTGGTCTTCGAACACCAACAAGACCGAGGACCCCACCGGGTTGACCGAAACCTTATAGACCGCGTCGCGATGAGGGTCCCGCCCCAGAAACCGGGTCAACTTTCCTGTCCCTTCCGCAACGACCGCCTCGATCGTTTCCAGCACGGCAGGCTGGCGGAGAATTGTGATGTGATGCCGACCCGCCAATTCCGTCCCCAGCAGGGTCTCGGCGAGCCGGTTTGCGGCCGTAACCCGCTCGTCGGGGCCAATGACCAGCGCGGGAAACGGTAACGCTAACAGAAATGTGTCCACATTCAGGTCAGACATGCTGTCATGATTCTCCGGATTGGCATTGAGGCCGGCACGCATTTCGCCCTATAATTGCAAATGTCGTCGCGTGACTCTGGTAGGGTTGTTGTGCGCTGGCGGTGGTTTCTACGGTCCTTGGTCGAATCAGGATTGGCGTGGTGGCGGTCCAGCACATCGGAATTGATATTGAAGAGCCTTCTTTTCCATCCATGCTAGTCGTGGGCAATATTCACGCATGGGGCGGTTCCGACCAGCCCCTTCCGAAAATCAAGGGCATTGATTTCGTCGATTTTCGCGAGCTTGCGACCTACCTCAGCACGTCTCATCCCCCGGATATCATACTTTCCGCGCTTGTCGGGCACGGTTTCGATTCGGTCGATCTGGCCTGCGTGCTTCAGAATGCGGGTTTTACGGGCCGGTATCGTGGTGTTGCATCCTCCCTGCCCCGGCCCGAGGTGATCCGCGCCGAAGTGCGCAGTCGCGCCCCGGACGTGGATTTCGACGTGCTGGAGCTTGAGATCCTGGCGCAGGTGTCGGGCAGCCGGATCTAGTCGATCCGGCGCAGCCCGTCGCGGAACCGGCGCATGTTGGCCTGATAATTCAGCGCGGACCGGCGCAGCCCTTCGATGGCCTTTTCATCCAGCGCGCGGATCACCTTGCCCGGCGCGCCAACAACCAGCGATCCGTCGGGGATCTCCTTGCCTTCCGTCACAAGGGCCCCTGCCCCGATCAGGCAGTTCTTGCCGATCCTGGCACCGTTCAGCACTGTGGCCCCCATGCCGATCAGGCTGTTGTCGCCGATGGTGCAGCCGTGCAGCATCGCCTTGTGCCCGATGGTGCAGCCTGCGCCGATGGTCAGCGGAAAGCCGGGGTCGGTGTGCATGATGCAGTTTTCCTGCACGTTGGACCCGGCCCCGATGGTGATCGTTTCATTGTCCCCGCGCAGGGTGCAGCCGAACCAGACAGAACTGGCGCTCTCCAGCACCACCTTGCCGATCACATGGGCGTCGGGGGCAATCCAATAGTCCCCGTCGGCGGGAAGGGTCGGGGCAAATCCGTTCAGGCTGTACAGGCTCATTTGGTATCCTCGAATTCCGACTGAAGACGGCGCACATGGTCGGTCAGGCCCGGCTGCTGGCTGCGCCGCAGGCGGGTGGCCGATACGATGGTCTTGAGCTGGGCGTCGGTGGTGTCCAGATCGTCGTTCACCAGCACGAAATCATAGCCATCCCAATGGCTGATCTCGTCCCAGCTTTTCTGCATCCGCTTGGCGATCACCTCGTCGCTGTCCTGCCCCCGGCTGACAAGACGGCGGTGCAGTTCGGCGATGGAGGGCGGCAGGATGAAGATCGACAGGGTGTGGCGGCCAAGGTCCGAATTGCGGATCTGTTGCGCCCCCTGCCAGTCGATGTCGAACAGCACGTCGCGGCCCGCGTCGATGGCGGCCTTCACCGGCCCCTTGGGCGAGCCGTAGAAGTTGCCGAAGACATGGGCGTGTTCCAGCATCTCGCCCTCTGCGACCTGCCGCTTGAAGTCGTCTTCGGTCAGGAAGTGATAATCCTGCCCGTTCACCTCGCCGTCGCGCGGGGCGCGGGTGGTGGCAGAGACGGAAAACGAAATCTCGGGGTCCCATTCGCGCAGGCGGCGGGACAGGGTGGATTTGCCTGCGCCCGAAGGCGAGGACAGGATGATCAGAAGGCCGCGGCGGGTCTGGGACATGTGTTTGGTCTATTCCACGTTTTGGATCTGTTCGCGCATCTGGTCGATCGTGGCCTTGAGGTCCAGCCCGATCGCCGTGAGGCCGGGCGCGCCGGACTTCGAACACAGCGTATTGGCCTCGCGGTTGAATTCCTGCGCAAGGAAATCAAGCTTGCGGCCCGCCGGGGCGGGATCGGCCAGAAGGGCGCGGGCGGCTGCGATATGGGCGCGCAGCCGGTCGATTTCTTCGGTCACGTCCGATTTGACCGCGATCAGGGCCAGTTCCTGCGCGACCCGGTCCGGATCGGCCTCGGCCGCCTCAACCATGACCCGGCGCAGGGCGGCGGCCATATTGGCGCGCACCTCGTCCCGGCGGCTTTCGGCGGCAGTGGCGGCGTCTTCGACCAGTGCGGCGATCCGCTGCAACTGCCCCTCGATCACCTGTTTCAGGGCGGCGCCTTCGCTGGCGCGCATGGCGGCGAAATCATCCAGAAGCGGCGCAAGGTCTGCCAGAAGCGCGGGTTTCAGCGCCTCTGCCTCTGCCTCGTCGCTGCGCTGGGATAGGACGCCGCGCAGGTTCAGCACATCGGCGGCGGTGGGCTGGGCAAGGGTGACGCCGATGGCCATGGCCCGGTCCTGCACCGCGTCCAGCGCCTGCAGCATGCGATCCAGCTGCGCCTCGTCCAGAGTGGCGGCCTGCTGGCCCTCTTCCCGGGTCAGGCGCAGCCCAAGGGTGATGTTGCCCCGGTTGAACCGGTCCTGAAGCGCCGCGCGGATTGCCGGTTCCAGTCCGTCGATCCCGTCAGGGAGGCGCAACCGCAGATCCAGCCCGCGCGCGTTCACTCCGCGCATCTCCCACGCCCAGCCGGTTGCCCCAAGGGCCCCGCGCCTGCTGGCGAATGCCGTCATTGATCGGATCACTGGTCCCGTCCTCTCACTGGTCGCGATAGCACCTAATGCGAAAGGGTGCGCGGGGGCAAGGCAAAGCGGCCCGTCCGGGCGGGCGCGTTAACCTGTTAACAAAATGCTAAGTGCGAAAGTGTCGGAAATGCGGCAAAATAGGGGCAACAGCCAGACTGGAGGACCGACAGATGCAAGCCCCGACCGATTCAGCCATGCCGCCCCTGCCCGGTGTGCGCAGCGCCACGCCCGGCGGGTCGGTCCTGTCGAACCTGGAACGCTATTGGTCCGATCTGCGCGGCGCGCGCCGGGTGCCGGTCCGCACCGCCGTCGATCCGGCCCATATCGACGCGGCCCTGCCCCATGCCTTCATTCTGGAACGCTGCGCCCCGCAGGTCGCCCGGTTTCGGGTCTGCGGACAGCGGATCACCCAGTTCATCGGCGCCGAAAGCCGGGGGATGCCCCTGTCGGTGCTGTTCACCGCGCAGGGCGTGCAAGGCATCGGGCCGCTGCTGGAACGTTGTCTGGACGATCCGGCGGTGGTCGAGGTGCCGGTCGTGTCGCGGATGACCCTGACCCGCCGGCGGTTGGTGGGGTCCATGTTACTGCTGCCGCTGGAAGGGCCGGATGGGCTGGTCGATCGGGTGCTGGGTGCCCTGCTGGTCGATGGGGCGCCCGGGCTGGGCGCGCGAAGCTTCGATATCGACACCTCCCGCCCGCTGCGTTGCGACCGGATCGCGCCTCAGACAATGGCCCCGGCGCATAGGGCCGTTGCGGGCATGGCCCCGCCGCTGCCCCGAATGCAGGAAGGGCCGGAACGGTCTTCCCGCCCGGCCCTTCGGCTTGTGGTCGATAACACCTGATCCGGATCAGGCAGTCGCCGCCTGATCCAACTTGCTGCGCCGGGCCGACAGTTCCTCGGCCACGAGGAAAGCCAGTTCCAGCGATTGCGAGGCGTTCAGGCGCGGGTCGCAGGCCGTGTGGTAGCGGTCCGACAGATCCTCGTCCGTGACCGCCCGGACACCGCCGGTGCATTCGGTCACATCCTTGCCCGTCATCTCGAAATGCACGCCGCCGGGGATCGTGCCCTCGGCATTGTGGACGGCAAAGAATTCCTTCACTTCGCGCAGCACGCTTTCGAAGGGGCGGGTCTTGTACCCGGTCGAGGATTTGATCGTGTTGCCGTGCATCGCGTCACAGGTCCAGACGACATTTGCGCCTTCTTCCTCAACTGCCTTGATCAGGCGCGGCAGGTGTTCGCCCACCGATCCGGCCCCGAAACGGGCGATCAGTGTCAGACGACCCGGTTCATTGTTGGGGTTCAGGCTGTTCATCAGCGACTTCAGATGGCCCGAGGTCATCGACGGCCCACATTTCAGCCCGATCGGGTTCTGCACGCCCTTGCAGAATTCCACATGGGCGCCGTCCGGCTGACGTGTGCGGTCACCGATCCAGATCATATGGCCGGACCCGGCCAGCCACTTGCCCGTGGTGCTGTCCAGACGGCACAGAGCCTCTTCATATTCCAGCAACAGCGCTTCATGGCTGGTGTAGAATTCGACCGTTTCCAACTCGTGATTGGTGGTCGCGTTCAGGCCTGCGGCGCTCATGAAATCCAGTGCGTTTGAAATCTGTTCCGACAGGGCGCGGTACTTCTCGGCTTCCGGTGCGCCGGTCCAGCCGAGCGTCCAGGCGTGGACCCGGTGCACGTCGGCGAACCCGCCGGTCGAAAAGGCGCGCAACAGGTTCAGGGTCGCGGCGGCCTGGGTATAGGCCTGCAGCATCCGGTCGGGATCGGGGATCCGCGCTTCGGGGGTGAAGTCGAACCCGTTGATGATGTCGCCACGGTAGCTGGGCAGTTCGGTGCCGCCGATCACCTCGGTCGGGGCCGACCGGGGCTTGGCCATCTGGCCCGCCATGCGGCCAACCTTGACCACCGGCACCTTGGCGCCAAAGGTCAGGACCATCGCCATTTGCAGCATCACCTTGAAGGTGTCGCGGATGCTGTCGGCGCTGAATTCGGCAAAGCTTTCGGCGCAGTCACCGCCCTGAAGCAGGAAGGCCTCACCGCGACTCACCTTGCCCAGATGGGCCTTCAGGCGACGTGCTTCGCCGGCAAAGACCAAGGGCGGATAGCTGGCAAGCTTGGCTTCCACGGCCTTCAGCTTGGCTTCATCCGTATATTCGGGCATCTGAACCCGCGGCTTGGCGCGCCAGTCAGATTTCTGCCACTCGGTCATTGTCTTGCTCCCAGAATATCGTTTTGGTCAGTGATTGCTGATCCTTTAGCGCAATCAGGACGCGCTTATAACCCGATGCCGCGCGGGGGCCAATGCCAAAAGGGGTGCAAAATCGGGCAGGTGATGGTTCAATAGCGACTATTGAGGGCGGAAACGACACCCCTTGATCCTGCGTTCCAAAAGGTGTTGAGGTCCGCAGGTCGAACGCATGGCAAAGGGTCGCGGAGATGGATATCGAGCCGCAAATCGTCGAAGTGGACGCAAAGGGCAAACCGCGCCGGTTTGTCTTTGTGCTGCTTGAGAATTTCACGATGCTTTGCTTTGCCAGCGCGATTGAATCCCTGCGCATCGCCAACCGCATGTCGGGCAAGAAGCTGTACGACTGGATCGTCGCGGCCGAGGTGGATGGCACCATCGCCTGTTCCAACGGCACCGAATTCGCGGTGCAGATGGGGCTGGACGAGTTGACCCGTGACGACACGGTCATGGTCTGCGGCGGGATCGACGTGCAAAAGGCCACCACCAAGAAGATGGTCAGCTGGCTGCGCCGCGAGGCGCGCCGCGGTGTGACCATGGGCGGGCTGTGCACCGCAGGCTATACCCTTGCCAAGGCCGGGCTTCTGGATGGCAAGAAGGCGACGATCCACTGGGAAAACCAGGACAGCTTTGCCGAGGAATTCGAGGAAGTGACCCTGACCAAGTCGGTCTTCGTCGTGGACGGAAACCGGATGACGACGGCGGGCGGCACCGCGTCGATCGACCTGATGCTGAAGGTCATTGCCGACGATCATGGCGAGGAACTGGCCAGCGCGGTCGCCGACCAGTTGATCTATTCCTCGATCCGAACCGATCAGGACACCCAGCGCCTGTCGATCCCGACCCGGATCGGTGTGCGCCACCCGAAACTGTCCCGCGTCATCCAGATGATGGAACAGAACATCGAAGAACCGATCAGCCCGGCGGTGCTTGCCAAGGATGTCGGCATGTCGACCCGGCAGCTGGAACGGCTGTTCCGCCGCTATCTGAACCGCAGCCCGAAACGGTATTACATGGAGTTGCGGCTGCAAAAGGCGCGCAACCTGCTGATGCAGACAGACATGAGCGTGATCAACGTGGCGCTGGCCTGCGGGTTCGCCTCGCCGTCGCATTTCTCGAAATGCTACCGGTCGCACTACGACACCACGCCTTACCGCGAACGCGGCGCCCACGCGGCCCGGCTGTCGATCTGACAACTTGCGGTTGGTCCCAATGGGGCCTGCGAAACATTGTCCTGCCAGAGCGGAAATGACGGGCCGATTGACCCGCATTTCACCCTTCCCTTTTGCATTTCCGCTGCTTAGGCTTCGTCTTCAGGATACTTCATCCGATAGGGAGACAAAGAATGAAGAAACTGCTTCTTGCCACCGCTGCCACCAGCATTCTGGCCGGCGCGGCTTCGGCCGAAGACATCAAGATCGGGGTGCTTCTTGGATTTACCGGTCCGGCGGAATCCCTCGCGACGGGCATGGCGGCCGGAGCGGAAGCGGCGATTGCGGAGGTCTCTGCGAGTGGCCTGCTGCTGGGTGGCCAAACCGTTGTGCCGGTGCGTGGCGACAGCACCTGTTCTGATGCCGCTCTCGCGACCGCGGCGGCCGAGCGTCTGGTCAATGGCGATGGCGTAGCGGGTATCGTGGGCGCACTTTGCTCTGGTGCCACGACCGCCGCGTTCCAGAACGTTGCGCTGCCAAATGGGATGGTGATGATTTCACCCTCTGCCACTTCTCCGGCACTGTCGGTTCTGGAGGACGACGGCTACTTCTTCCGGACCGCGCCGTCTGATGCGCGTCAGGGCGTTGTAATGTCTGACATTCTGTTGGAGCAGGGCATCAACTCTGTCGCAGTAACCTATACGAACAACGACTATGGCAAGGGGCTGGCTGAAAGCTTCGAGGCCGCATACACGGCTGCTGGCGGCACCGTGACCATCAACACGCCTCACGAAGACGGCAAGGCCGACTATTCGGCCGAAGTTGGTGCTCTGGCATCGGCCGGTGGTGATCGCCTTGTCGTGGCGGGTTACATCGATCAGGGTGGACCGGGTATCATTCAGGCCGCGCTAGACACGGGTGCCTTTGATACGTTCCACCTGCCTGACGGCATGATCGGCGACAGCCTTCAGGAACGGTTCGGTGCGGCAATCAATGGTTCCACCGGCCAGGTGCCCGGAACGGATAGCCCCGGTGCGGCGATGATTGAAGCCATCGGCGAAGCCCAAGGCTTCCAGGGGACTGCGCCCTTCGCCCCGGAAAGCTATGATGCGGCTGCCCTGATCCTTCTGGCGATGCAGGCAACCGGTTCGACCGACCCAAGCGTCTACAAAGACGCGGTAATGGGTATTGCAAACGCCCCCGGTGAAAAAATCTATCCCGGTGAACTTGCCAAAGCACTCGAGATCCTCGCGAACGGCGGTGAGATCGACTATGACGGCGCTTCGGCGGTGGAATTGATTGGTGGCGGCGAAAGCGCAGGCAACTACCGGCAGATCGAAGTCATCGACGGCGTGATTACGACCGTGAACTTCCGGTGATTTCATAGCGACGCTCAAGACCTCGGCGCGGGAGTTTTCCCGCGCCGTTTCAATAAGATAACGGGCGATTTTAACGCCTTTGACGGGGATATGGGATGATCAGGGTCGACAACCTGCACAAGCATTTCGGCGGCTTTCATGCGGTCGATGGCGCCAGTCTTGAAATCAAGCCGGGATCAATCACCGGGCTGATCGGCCCCAACGGCGCTGGCAAGACCACGCTGTTCAACGTGATCGCCGGGGTCCATGCCCCGACCTCTGGCCGGGTCACCATGGCGGGCGAGGATATCACCGGCCTGCCCCCGCACGAGCTGTTTCACAAAGGCCTGCTGCGCACCTTCCAGATCGCGCATGAGTTTTCATCGATGACCGTGCGCGAGAACCTGATGATGGTTCCCGGCGGCCAGTCCGGCGAAACCCTTTGGAACACATGGTTCGGCCGCAAGCGGATCGCCGATGAGGAACGCGCGCTGCTGGCCAAGGCGGACGAGGTGCTGGAGTTCCTGACCATCGACCACCTGAAGGACGAAAAGGCGGGCAACCTGTCGGGCGGCCAGAAGAAGCTGCTGGAACTGGGCCGGACCATGATGGTCGATGCCAAGATCGTGTTTCTGGACGAGGTCGGCGCGGGCGTGAACCGCACCCTTCTGATGACCATCGGCGATGCGATCCTGCGCCTGAACAAGGAACGCAACTATACCTTCGTCGTGATCGAACACGACATGGATTTCATCGGCAAGATCTGCGACCCGGTCATCTGCATGGCCGAAGGCAAGGTGCTGGCCGAAGGCACATTGGCCGAGATCAAGGCCAACGAGCATGTGATCGAGGCCTATCTGGGCACCGGTCTGAAGAACAAGGACCAACTGGCGGAGACGGGCGCATGAGCGGCGACAACCCCTACGCGGACGGGCGCGGCAACAAGGACCGGTCGATCGCCAACCCCCATGGGGCGGGTGATGCCCCCTACCCCGGCAAAAGCGGCAAGGCGGTCCCGGTCGGCGGCGACGCGCCCTTCCTGATCGGCGAGGCGATGACCGGCGGTTATGGCAAGGGCCCTGATATCCTGCACGAATGCACCATCGCCGTGAACCCCGGTGAAATCGCGGTGATCGTCGGCCCCAACGGCGCGGGCAAATCCACCGCGATGAAGGCGGTCTTCGGGATGCTGAACGTCCGGTCGGGCCGGGTGCTGCTGGATGGCGAGGATATCACCGCGCTGTCGCCGCAGGACCGGGTGATCAAGGGCATGGGGTTCGTCCCGCAGGTGCGCAACATCTTCCCGTCGATGACGGTCGAGGAAAACCTTGAAATGGGCGCCTTCATCCGCAAGGACGACATTCGCCAGACGATGGAGCAGGTCTACGAACTGTTCCCGATCCTGAAGGACAAGCGCGGACAGGCTGCGGGCGAACTGTCGGGCGGGCAGCGGCAGCAGGTGGCCGTGGGCCGCGCCCTGATGACCAAACCCAAGGTGCTGATGCTGGACGAACCCACCGCCGGTGTGTCGCCCATCGTCATGGATGAACTGTTCGACCGGATCATCGAGGTCAGCCGCACCGGCATCCCGATCCTGATGGTGGAACAGAACGCCAAACAGGCGCTTGAAATCGCCGACCGGGGCTATGTTCTTGTTCAGGGGCGCAACGGGCACACGGGCACCGGCAAGGAACTGCTGGCCGACCCGGAAGTGCGGCAAAGTTTCCTGGGGGGGTAAATTGATGAAGTGCCTCCCGGGCGCGTTCGTGGCCACCGCACTTCTGGCTTTTGGCTGTACGGAACCGGAAGCGGAGCTTGAGGTTTTGCGGTCGCCAACCGCGGCCGAGATGCAAGAGTATCACGAAAGCGAACGATATCAGCAAATGATGTCCCTTCATTGTCAGATGAATGGAGAAGACGGAAGAGAGTACGAGCTTTGGATGCACGTTGAGGATATCGACCAAGAGGGACCGCTGTATTGCCTTTCAAGTTTTGGGGACGCGATGGAATGCTTTCGCAAGGAACAGTCGATCGACGGTGAAACATATGTGGGTGAGCGAAATGAGGATGGCGAACCGATGAGCTATCTGAGGGTCACTTCGACCGGTGAAGCAGTTCATTATGACAGTTACAGGTCTAGGCGCATCGTGGATGGCGAACTGGTTGATCTTGGACTACGCGAGAGTATCTCGACCGGCACCTGCGCGAATGGGAGAGCACACTAATGGACATTCTTAACGCCATCGTGGCGCTACTCAATTTCGTGGTCATTCCCGGGGCGGCCTATGGGGCGCAGCTGGCGCTTGGGGCCCTTGGGGTGACATTGGTCTATGGCATCCTGCGGTTTTCGAACTTTGCCCACGGGGACACCATGGCCTTCGGGACCATGGCCACGATCCTGATTACCTGGTGGTTGCAGTCGATGGGGGTCAGCCTTGGGCCACTGCCCACCGCCCTTCTGGCCCTGCCCTTCGGCATTCTGGCCGCGGCGCTGCTGCTGCTGGCGACGGACCGGGGGATCTATCGCTTCTATCGGCAGCGCAAGGCCGTTCCGGTGATCATCGTGATCGTCTCGACCGGGGTCATGTTCATCTACAACGGCCTCGTGCGTTTCATCATCGGGGTAGAGGACCAGAATTTCCTCGACGGGGAACGGTTCATCATCTCGGCCCGGGATTTCAAGTCGATGACCGGGCTTGACGAAGGGCTGGCGCTGAAGACGACCCAAGGCATCACCATTGTGGTTGCGGTGATCGTGGTGGCCGTGTTGTTCTGGTTCCTCAACAAGACCCGGACCGGCAAATCCATGCGGGCCTTTTCGGACAACGAAGATCTGGCCCTTCTTTCCGGGATCAACCCGGAACGGGTGGTCATGGTCACATGGCTGATCGTGGCGGCGCTGGCGACCATCGCGGGCGTGCTTTACGGGCTGGACAAGTCGTTCAAGCCTTTCACCTACTTCCAGCTTCTCCTGCCGATCTTCGCCTCGGCCATCGTGGGGGGCCTCGGCAACCCGCTGGGCGCCATCGCGGGCGGGTTTGTCATCGCCTTTTCCGAGGTGACGGTGACGTACGCCTGGAAGAAGGTTCTCATCTATCTGATGCCAGAGTCCCTCGAACCCTCGGGCCTCGTTCAGTTGATGGGCACGGATTATAAATTCGCGGTCAGCTTCGCGATCCTTGTGATCGTCCTGCTGTTTAAACCGACCGGACTGTTCAAGGGGCAATCGGTATGACCCAGTCGATGCGCGCACCGCTTCTTTTCGCTTTCGTCGCGATCCTTTTCATCCTCGAAGGGACGACGAATTTCTGGATCTTCTCGGGGTCGTGGAACACGTCGCTCGGTATCCTGAACATGGCGCTGATTTCGGCGATCATGGCCTTGGGCGTGAACCTGCAATGGGGCTATGCCGGGCTGTTTAACATCGGGATCATGGGGTTTGTCGCCCTTGGCGGTCTGGCGACCGTGCTGGTGTCGATGCCGCCCGCACCGGGGGCCTGGGCCGCCGGGGGCGCATGGCAGATCCTGCTGTCGCTGGTCATGGGCGCGGCCACCATCGTGGCGGCGGTTCTTGTCTGGTCGAAGATGGCAAAGGGCCGGGCCCGCAACCTGACAATGTTGGTGTTGCTGGTCGGCGGCTTCTTCCTGTTCCGCTTCGTCTTTGACGGCGGGGTCGAGTTTGTCGAGGCGATTACCCCCGCCTCGACCGGCCATATCGGCGGGCTAAACCCCGGCGGCGATGCCTATAAGGACTTTGGCTGGCTGACCATCATCGCATGGCCCGTGGGCGGCTTGATCGCGGCGGGCGCGGCCTGGGTGATCGGCAAGACGGCGCTGGGTCTGCGGTCTGATTACCTTGCCATCGCGACGCTTGGCATCGCCGAGATCGTCATCGCCGTTCTCAAGAACGAAGACTGGCTTGCGCGGGGCGTGAAGAACATCAACGGCCTGCCCCGTCCCGTCCCCTACGAGATCGACCTGCAAGGCGATCCGGGCTTTCTCGAACGGGCGGCGAGCCTTGGGATGGACCCGACCACCGCCTCGACCATTTACGTCAAGCTGGGCTACATGGTTCTGTTCACCATCGTTCTTCTGATCCTGCTGTGGCTGGCCCAACGGGCCTATAACAGCCCCTGGGGCCGGATGATGCGCGCGATCCGCGACAACGAGGTCGCGGCAGAGGCGATGGGCAAGGACGTGACCGCCCGCCACCTGCAAATCTTCATCCTTGGCTCTGCGATCTGCGGCATTGCCGGGGCGATGATGACCACGCTGGACGGGCAGCTGACGCCGACCTCGTACCAGCCGCTGCGCTATACCTTCCTGATCTGGGTGATGGTGATCGTCGGCGGGTCGGGCAACAATTTTGGCGCCATTCTGGGCGGCTTCCTGATCTGGTGGTTGTGGGTTCAGGTGGAACCGATCGGCCTTTGGCTGAGCGAGACGCTGACCAGCGGCATGGCCGAAGACAACTGGTTCCGCATCCGGATGCTGGATGCCTCGGCCCATATGCGCCTGTTCTCGATGGGGCTTGTGCTGCTGCTGGTGCTGCGGTTCAGTCCAAAGGGGCTGTTGCCGGAGAAATAGATCGACAAAGAAAGGGGGCCGATGGCCCCCTTTTTCGTGGCGCAACGTAGAGCCGCGCATCGCCGTGCCGGGGGCGGCCCGGCGATGCGCGGCGGCCTTCGGCCTTGATTCCACGTGATGAAGACGCCGCCGTGGGCTGTATCGGCCCTATGGTGTTTCGGCACGCTCCAGTCGCCCCTGATAGTGGACGATCCGGCCGACCAAAGGCAGGGCAATCCGCACGTCAAACCGGAAATTGCCGTCTTCTTCTGCCTCAAAGGCATGGCCGCCGGGGATCAGTGCCCCCGGCACAGGCACCCCAAGCACTGACATCTTCCGGCAAATCAGCTCCAGCCGGTCGCCACAGACCAGCACAGCCAACCCAAACCGAAACGGGCCGAACCGTTCTTCGATCAGCCGCTCCATCCGGCCCGTCCCGGCCCTTTGGCTGCTGTGGAATCTTTTGCCGCCAAAGGTGCGGGTCCAGACCTCGACCCCGTTCTGCGAACGTCCCAGTTCGACGGTGACGGGGATGGTGTCGGCCGCAGAGGGAAAGCCGAACAGGCGGGCGATTAGCCGCGCGAATAGGGTCGATCCGCCGGAAACCGTGGCCTGCCCGGTCCAGCGGGCCGTTTCCCGGTCGTCGTGGAGCGCCCGAACCATTGGGGAAAGATTGGCAAGCGCACCCTCCAGCATCCGGGCGTAAAGCGGCGCATCGCCGTCGACCCGGCCCCGCCAGCCGTAGGAAATGCGGCGACCGGCGAACAGCCGGTCATAGTCGTCAAGCTCCAGACAGTCGGTTGCGGGGCGGGCCCCCGGCGCGGGTGGGTCGCCCGCAAGGATGCGGCGCACCACACCTTCGGCGGTCATCGACGGGATGTAGGGCCCGTCATCGCCTTCGGCCAGAAGGTGCCACTCCCGCGCCGCCCCCAGCCCGTTCCGCAGCCCTTCGGCCCGGACGAACATGCCGCCCCGATGTTCGCCGTATTTCAGAACCCTCAGGACCGTGCGGAACAGCCCCGCTAAAGGGACATAGTTCAGGGCGGGTATCCGGGCGCGCAGCCGCGCCAGCCCGATCAGGCAGCGGTGAATCCAGACGGGCGACGGCCCGGCCCCCATCCAGAGGGATTGCAGCCCCGGCAGACTGCGTGGCAGGACCTGAAGGTCCGGCACGTCGACAAGGCCGAAGATCAGTGGCGGCAGTGGCATCTGTCCGGGCGGCGACACGGTGAAGCGGCAGGTGTCGGCCAGCCCGCGACCGGCCCCCGGCTGGCCGTCCCGGACCAGTTTGACCGGCCGCCCTGCATAGCTGAGGACGGCCCGCATCACATTCGGCCCCATGATCGCGTGTGGCGACGGGGCGATGCCGCCTGTCACGGTGCGGATGTCGATATCCTGCGACATCCGGCGCAGCACGGCGGCAGTTAGAACGGGAAAGCTGCTGGCCCCGGCAAGGGCGAAGACCCCGGCCTTTCGCGCGGCTTCGTCCAGATCCGAAATGCCAAAGACAAAATCGGACCCGTCCGCAAGGTCCAGATAGTTGACCCCGGCCCCGATACAGGCGCGGACAACGCCGTAGGGGTCGGCCCCATAGGTCTGGAACGGCCCGCTTGCATCGACGACCAGATCGGGCCGGTGGGTCGCCAGCGCGGCCCCGATCCCGTCGCGCGACACTTGCACCGGTCTGGCACGCGCCGCCCCGATCAGGCCGTCGCAAAACGCCTGCGCCCGGTCAAGGTTGCGCCCGGCGATCAGGATCTCCAGCCCGCCGGTGTCCATCAAAAGCTCGGCCAAACGGCCCCCGAAGGTGCCATAGCCGCCGATGATGAGGATTTTCAAAGAAAGACCCTTTCGATCACCCACCATGCGCCGATTGCCGCGATGAACAGCGAGGCGGGCACGGCGACGAACCGGCGATAGGCGCCCGGTTTCGACTCTGCCCGGATCGAGACGAGCGAGAGGAGGAAGACACCCGCCAGCGGGCCAAAGAAGACCCAAACGGGGTTTTCAAGCAGGTCGGCCAGCCCGGCGGGCGACCAGAGTATCAGCCCGACAGACAGAAGGGCGAGCGCGCCATAGAGCCCTTGGGCCAGCGCCGGCGCACCCTGACCCCGGTCCACCCGGACCGCCGCGACCACGCACAGCGACATGACCGCGATGACCAGCAACTGGCCCAGTTCGACGCCCACGTTGAACCCGATCAGCGCCGGGATAAAGGCGCCCTGCGGCAGGCCAAACTCGGCCAAGACGCTGGCAAAGCCCAGCCCATGCAACAGCCCGAAGCCAAAGATGACGAAGGGCCGCCATCGGCTCAGCCCGTCGGTGAACAGGTTTTCGACCGCAACATAGACGATGGACGCCGCGATGAGCGGTTCAACAATGCTGGCCGGGACAGTGACCAGCCCCAGCGCGGCGGCGGCAAGGGTGATGGTATGGGCCAGCGTAAAGGCCGACACCTGCCACAACAGGGGTCGCAACCGGGCGGCAAGGAAGAACAGCCCAAGGACGAAGAGGATATGATCCAGCCCCTTCGGAACAATGTGATCCACGCCCACCGGGATATAGCGCACAAAGGCCTGCCAGCCCCCGATTGCGCCGCCCCCCGTCAAAAGGATCGGGTCCGAGGTCGCCCCGGCCTCCAGATAGCCGGTATAGGGGTCGTCGACCCCCTGTTGCCGCAACACCAGCGTGCCATAGGACCGCGCCCAGCCCACGGTCACGGCATCGGCCCCGGTGGGCAGGTCCACGGTGAAGGACAGAACGGTGTCGCGCGGCAGGTCGGTGTTGGGTTGGGGTTCAACCACGATCCCGCTCAGCATCGGTGTCAGGTGGTCCGGTCCGGCCAGAATACCGATCCCCCCGGCCAGATCGGGCCATGCGGCGCGGGCCTCGTCGGCCAGTGCGCTGTCGGACAGGGCGCGCAGGGCGTCATAGCGGCCCGCCTCCGCCGCTTCGTTGGTGTCGGCCACGGCGGACAGGTCAATCCCGGCCAGCACCCCTTCAAGGTTCAGCCGCACGTCGAACACCAACTGGCTGCCATCCTGCGTCATGTCGGCAATTGCGGGGCGGACTTCATGGGCGCGGGCCGGTAACGCCAGCGCGATCAGCACGGCAACCAAGGTTGACATCACAAGGCCAAGGACCACCCTGTAGGGAAGATCAAAGGATTTCATCATGCGCTTGCTCGCCCTTTTCTGTCTTTCGCTGTCTGCCGGTCCGCTTGCGGCCCATGAATTCTGGCTTGAACCATCCCAGTGGCAGGTTGCCCCGGACGCTAGGCTAGAAGGGCGCATTGTCAACGGCCAGTCCTTCGCCGGGATCGAATTGGCCTATATTCCTCAACGCACTGCGCGCTATGAAATTTTCAATGCGGGGCAACAGGCAGCGGTAGAAATGCGCGCCGGGGATCGCCCCGGCCTGTCGGCGGACCCTTTGGGCGAAGGGCTGAACGTGGTGATCTACCAGACCAACCCCTCGACCGTAGATTACGAGACATGGGAAAAGTTTCAGTCTTTCGTCGATCACAAGGACCTTGGGGTGACCGAGGCGGATCAGATCGCGCGGGGCCTGCCGCTCGCGGAATTCTCGGAGGTCTATTTCCGGTTTTCCAAGACGTTGATTGCGGTCGGCGATGGCGCTGGCGCGGACCTGCGGACCGGGATGGAGACAGAGATCGTCGCCCTGACCAACCCCTATACGGATGATCTGACCGACGGTGTCCGGGTCCAGTTGTTCTACCAATATGACGTCCGGGCCGAGGAGCAGATCGAAGTCTTTGACCGCGCCCCGGATGGCGAGGTGACCATCAGCTATGTCCGCACCGATGCCGATGGTATCGCCACGGTTCCGGTGGTCCCCGGCCATGACTACATGCTGGATGCCGTGGTTCTGCGGGAACCCGCGCCGGATTTGGCCGAGGCATCCGGCGCCGTCTGGGAAACGCTTTGGGCCAATCTGACCTTCGCGGTTCCCAATTGACGTTCTTTGTCCGGCCGGTCAAAACCGGCCAATGAACAAAGCACCGGATATCCTTTGCATCGGGTCGGTCCTGTGGGACGTGATCGGGCGGTCGGCCTCGCATATGCGGGCCGGGTCCGACGTGCCGGGGCGGATCACCCGTCTGCCCGGGGGCGTGGCGATGAACATCGCCATGACGCTGGTGCGCTTTGGCCTGACCCCTGCCCTGCTGACCGCCATTGGCCGCGACCCGGCGGGGGATGAATTGCTGGCCGAGGCCGCAGATATGGGCATGATTACCGATCACGCCTACCGGTCCGACGACCTGCCAACAGATATCTACATGGCGGTCGAGGGGGCAAACGGGCTGATCGCCGCTATTGCGGATGCCCATTCGCTTGAGGCGGCGGGCGACAAGATCCTGCGCCCCCTGTCCGACGGGCGTCTGGGGAGTGCCGAGGCGCCCTGGGAAGGGCCGGTTGCGCTGGACGGCAACCTGACGACGGAACTTCTGCGCGAGATCGCCCGCTCGCCCCTGTTTGCCCGGTCCGACCTGCGGGTCGCCCCGGCCAGCCCGGGCAAGGCTGAACGGCTTCTGGCGCTGCGCGACCATGCGACGGCGACGCTCTATGTGAACCTCGAAGAGGCCGGTATTTTGTGCCAGCAGGAATTCGCTTCTTCGGCCGAGGCCGCGGCGGCCCTTGTCGCACGCGGCACCCACCGCGCCCTTGTCACCGACGGCGGCAAATCTGCATCCGATGCGGTGGCTGGCTCCGTCATCACCCAAACCCCGCCCGCGGTTCTGGTGACCCGCGTCACCGGCGCGGGCGATACATTCATGGCGGCCCATATCGCCGCCGAACGCGGTGGCGCCGACCGTGACGCGGCGCTGAACCGCGCCCTTCAGGCCGCCGCCACCTATGTCAGCGGAGAGACCCCCCTATGACCTTCCCCGTCGCCTACGCCCCCGAGGTTCAGGCCGCCCGCGACAGTGGCGCACCATTGGTGGCGCTGGAAAGCACGATCATCACCCACGGAATGCCCTATCCGCAGAACGTGGAAACCGCCCGCAGGGTCGAGGCTGAGGTGCGCGCCCATGGGGCCGTGCCCGCCACGATGGCGGTGATGGGCGGGGTGTTGCATGCCGGGCTGACCGACGCGCAACTTGAGGCACTGGGACAGGCGCAGGACGTGGCCAAGCTGAGCCGGGCCGATATCGCCGCCTGCATCGCGCGGGGCGGCACCGGGGCCACCACCGTGGCCGCGACCATGATTTGCGCCCGCATCGCCGGGATCGCGGTTTTCGCGACCGGCGGCATCGGCGGAGTGCACAAGGGGGCGGAAGAGACTTTCGACATTTCCGCCGATCTTCAGGAGTTGGCCCAGACTCCGGTGACCGTCGTGGCAGCCGGGGCCAAGGCCATCCTTGACCTGCCCAAGACCTTTGAGGTGCTGGAAACCCTCGGCGTGCCGGTGATCGCCTATGGGCAGGACGAGGTGCCCGCCTTCTGGAGCCGCGCATCGGGCATCCCTGCACCCCTGCGTATGGACAGCGCCGAAGAGATCGCCCGCGCCCACGCGCTGCGTGGCGACATGGGCATCCCCGGCGGGCAGCTTGTGGCCAACCCGATCCCGGCGGAGGCAGAGATTGCCGCCGATACGCTGGCCCCGGTGATCGCGCAGGCACTGGCCGAGGCCGAGGCGCAGGGCATCGCGGCAAAGGCGGTGACCCCTTTCCTGCTGCAACGGATTTTTGAACTGACCGAGGGCCGCAGCCTGACGGCAAACATTGCGCTGGTGCTGAACAATGCGCGGCTTGCCGCCGGGATCGCGGTGGCCCTTGCCCGCCGTGCCTAGGTCATTGTCTGTTGCGGCGCGCATCCCTAGATAAGGGACAGGATATTTCAGGGCGGCCCGGAACGTGACAACACCCGAACATGAACAGGACCATCCCCGGCGACGGCATGGGGTATTGACGGGCCTGCGCAACAATTTCATCGCCGGGCTTGTGGTGGTTGCCCCGATCGGGCTGACCGTCTGGCTGATCTCGACCGTTGTCGGCTGGATCGACGGCTGGGTCTGGCCCTTCATCCCGCAGGCCTATCACCCCGAGGAATTGCTGAATGCCTGGCTGGGGCGTGAAGCGCCGAACCGAATTGATGTGAACATCCGCGGGATCGGCGTGATCCTGTTCCTGATCTTCACCATCGTCGTCGGCTGGATCGCCAAGGGGCTGATCGGACGCTCGTTCCTGCGGTGGGGCGAAAGCCTTGTCGGGCGGATGCCCATCGTGCGGACCATCTACAACGGCGCGAAACAGATTGCGGAAACGGTTTTTGCCCAGTCGGAAACCTCGTTCGACAAGGCCTGTCTGGTGGAATACCCGCGCAAGGGGATCTGGGCGGTGGCCTTCATCTCGACCAAGGCCAAGGGCGAGGTGGCAGAGAAACTGCCCCCGGTCGGTGACATCATGACCGTCTTCCTGCCCACCACGCCGAACCCGACATCGGGGTTCCTGCTGTTCCTGCCGCGCGAGGATGTGATCCTTCTCGACATGACCGTTGAAGACGCGGCGAAACTGGTGATCTCGGCAGGGCTGGTTTACCCCGGCTCCAAGGAAGCGGCCAAGGCCAAAGCCGAGGCGGCAGCGCGCGGGCCGCGCGGATAGGGATTTGCCAGCGGCCCTGCACAGGGCTAGGCTTTGGGTATTGTAACTTTCCGATTCTGGGGATTCAGATGAAAAAACTCCTTCTTTCCGCCGGCGCCCTTGTCGCCTCTGCTTCCGCCGCCCTTGCTGGTGGCCTGGCGCCCGCAATCGTGGAAATGCCGGTCGAAGACATCGAAGTGGTTGCTGACAGCTCCTCTTCGGCCGGCCTGATCATTCCGCTGATCCTGATCGCGCTGATTGCGGCGGCGATGTCGTCGTCCTCCTCCGAGGTGCAGCCCGGCTAATCGACCCTCTCAGGCCCAAGACATGGACCCCGGCCATCTGGTCGGGGTCTTTCTTTTGGGGGTCGATTCGAGGGGGATCTGCGCGTCATGCGAAACACCGTGGCACCCAAGAAAAAAACGCCGGCACAAGGCCGGCGTTAAGTCATTGAGGCAGGTTTCATACAGGCAAGAAACCTATCGAGCAGTGACCCCTTTATAAGCAATCCAGCGCCGGGGTCCAAGCTAAAAGTTTGAAAACACTTGGAGGGCCGCGTAGGCTCTGACCCCAACAGGCATTGAGAGCAGAGGGATTGTTGCCAAAATGAGATCAGAGTTTTTCACGACTCACCTGCGGGCCGCCGTGATCGTCGGGCTGTCGGTTTTCGGCGCCAGCAGCATGGCAGAGCCCCAGCATGGCATAGCTATGTATGGCGACCCTGCCCTCCCACCTGATTTTGTGGCCCTGCCCTATGCAAACCCGGATGCGCCCATCGGTGGGCGGATGGTCGAGGCCAACGTCGGCAACTTCGACAGTCTCAATCCCTTCATCCAGAAAGGGAATGTTCCGTGGCAGCTGCGCTTTGTCTATGGCGAAACGCTGATGGGCCGCAGCATCGACGAGCCGTTCTCGCTTTACGGGATTCTGGCCGAATCGATCGAGACCGGGCCGAATCGGGAATGGGTGGAATTCACCCTGCGGCCCGAGGCGCGGTTCTCGGACGGTAGCCCGGTGACGGTCGAGGATGTGATCTGGAGTTTCGAGATTCTGGGAACAGCAGGGCATGGCCGCTATCGCGGGTTCTGGGCAAAGGTCGATAGTCTTGAACAGGTCGGGGACCGGACCATCCGCTTCACCTTCAACGAGGAAAACGCCGAGCTGGCGCTTTTGGCGGGGATGCGTCCGA
Source organism: Loktanella sp. IMCC34160 (assembly GCF_004145845.1). Classification (GTDB taxonomy): domain Bacteria; phylum Pseudomonadota; class Alphaproteobacteria; order Rhodobacterales; family Rhodobacteraceae; genus SELP01. The sequence continues at coordinate 498,748 of NZ_SELP01000002.1, forward strand.
TCCTTCAGAAGGCGCAGTTCGACGGTGTCGATTTTGCCGAGGAAGGCGACAAGATCGTTCCGATCACCTCGTCCCCCTACATCATCGACGACTATGAATTCGGCCGCTTCGTGTCGTTCCGGCGCAATCCGGACTACTGGGGCTGGGGCGTGGTCCCCTTCCGGGCCGGCACGTTCAATCTGGATGAATACCGGATCGAGTATTTCGGCGACGAAACCGCGGCCTTCGAGGCGATCAAGACCGGGCTGGTCAACACGACCCGCGAATTCAACGTCGCCCGTTGGGAGGGCCAGTATGATTTTGCCGCCGTTCAGGACGGCCGGTTCGTGAAGGAAGAGCTGGCCCACCAGCGCCCCTCGGGCATGACCGGGTTCGTCATGAACACCCGCCGCCCGCAGTTTCAGGACTGGCGCGTGCGCGAGGCGCTTCTGACCGCCTTCAACTTTGAGTTCGTGAACGAGGCGATGACCGGATCGCAGCAACAGCGGATCACCTCCTATTGGTCGAACAGCCCGCTTGGCATGGGCCACGGCCCGGCAGAGGGCCGGGTGCGCGACATGCTGATGCTGTATCAGGACGATCTGCTGCCGGGCGCGCTCGAGGGCTACAACCTGCCGCAAAGCGACGGGTCCGAACGCAACCGCGCCGGAACCGCCCGCGCGATCGAGTTGTTCGAGGAGGCGGGCTATACCATTCAGGACGGCGTGATGGCGGATGCCAGTGGCACCCCTTTTACCTTTGACATCCTGATCCAGTCCGGGGCCTCCGAAACGTCGACCATCGCGGATATCTATGTCGAAAGCCTGAAACGGATCGGGGTTTCCGCCAATGTGACCCAGATCGACAGCGCCCAATTCACCGAACGGACCCGGGCCTATGACTTCGACATGACCTACTATCGGGTCGGTGTGTCGCTGTCCCCCGGCAACGAGCAATACCTCTATTTCGGGGCCGACCAGGTGGACACCGGCGGGCGCAACCTGATGGGCGTGTCGTCGCCCGCGGTGGACGGTCTGATCGGCGAGATGCTGACCGCCGCCAGCCAGGAAGATTTCCGCGCCGCGATCAAGGCGCTGGACCGAACCTTGATGAGCGGGCGTTACGTGATCCCCTTCTACCAGTGGAACATCACGCGGATCGCCCATGACGCAAACCTGCACCATCCCGACTACATCCCCGTTCTGGGCGACTGGCCGGGCTGGCAACCTGATGTGTGGTGGTATGAAGAAAACTAGGCTTCTTCTGGTGCTGGCAGCTGTCGGCCTGCTGGCGGGGTGCAACACGGTCGCGGGCGTGGGCGAGGATGTCTCGGCCAGTGCACGCACCGTTCAGGGCTGGCTCTGACCGTCATACAGGCGTTACAGAACGGTCATAAACGGGGCGGCAAATCAGGCCGCGCCGAAACGGAGTCCCCATGAATATCCTTGTTCTTTGCACCGGCAATTCCGCCCGGTCGATCCTTCTGGAATCCATCCTGAACCGCTTTGGCGAAGGCCGCGTGACCGCTTGGTCGGCGGGGTCGAAACCGGCGGGACAGGTGCATCCCCAATCCCTGCGCCTGTTGCAGGCAAAAGGCTTCGACACCAGCGCGGCCCGGTCCAAAAGCTGGGACGAATTCGAAGGGCCGCAGGCCCCGGTCATGGACGCAGTGATCACCGTTTGTGGGTCCGCCGCATCGGAACCCTGCCCGATCTGGCCCGGTGCGCCCGTGCGTGCGCATTGGGGCGTCGAAGATCCGGCCGCCGCGGACGAGGCCGATTGGGACGTGGCGTTCGAGACCGCCTATGCGCAGTTGAAACGCCGGGCAGACGCCTTTCTGGCCCTTGATTTCGAGACGCTGGATGCGGACAAGCTGCGGGATCGGATGAACCTGATCGGACAGGACTGACCCATGCAAAGACTTGCCGCCGAATTTATCGGCACCGCATTTCTTCTGATCGGCGTTGTCGGCTCTGGCATCATGGCCGAGGCCCTGTCGGGCGGAAACACCGGGCTTGCGCTTCTGGCCAATGCGATTGCCACCGGCGCGATGCTTTATGCGATCATCACCACGCTTGGGCCGGTGTCGGGGGCGCATTTCAACCCAGCGGTCACCGCCTATTTCGCCCTGCGGGGCGAACTGCCCCGGCGGGATGTCCTGCCCTATATGGCTGTGCAGGTTGCCGGGGGCTCCCTTGGGGTTTGGCTGTCGCACCTGATGTTCGACCTGCCGATCTTGCAAACCTCGTCCACGGCGCGGACCGGTCTGAATCTCTGGTCGTCCGAGGTGATCGCCACCTTTGGCCTGTTGTTCGTGATCGTGGGGGGGCTGCGATCGCGGGCCGAGGCGGTGCCGACGCTGGTCGCGCTTTATATCACCGGGGCCTATTGGTTCACTTCGTCGACCAGCTTCGCCAATCCGGCGGTGACCATCGCGCGTGGCCTGTCCGACACCTTTGCCGGGATCGCCCCGGCACATGTGCCGATGTTCATCGCGATGCAGTTTGTCGGCGTCGGCCTTGGGCTTTTGATCCTGCCGCGGCTGTTTCGCCAAGGGTGATCGCGGTGAGGAAGGACAGGATGGATGCAGAGTTCCCTGCCCCCGCCAGACGGATCTGAGCGGCAACCGGGTGGACACCGACACTCACGAACGATGCCCGGAAAAGGTTTGGTCCTGAAAACGGCTTTGTCCGCACCCATCCTTCGAAAAAGTTAACGGATTGGGTGGGGGGATTCTGTGCGCCACGACACAGAAGGCCGCAAACGCTCTAGGCCAGCGAGGTGACCCAGAGGATCGTCGCATCCTCGGCACTGGTCGAGATCACATTGTGGCCCATCGACCCATCGTAATAGGCGCTGTCGCCGCGCTTCATTTCGACCGGTTCGTAGAATTCCGTGAACAGGCGCACCGTGCCAGTGAGGACATAGAGGAACTCTTCGCCGTCATGGCGCACCCAGCCGTCGAAATCGTCCATCGACCGGGCCCGGATGCGGGCGCGGTAGGGCAGCATCTGTTTGCGGGTTAGCTGATCGGCCAGAAGCTCGTGTTCATAGGTGGTGGTGATATGAACCGCGCCTTCGCCCGACCGGTTCACCGTCATCCGGCCATTTACTTGCCCCTTCGACGGGGGCGTGAACAGCTGCGGCACGGAGATGCCAAGACCCACGGCCAGCTTCTTCAGCGCCTCATAGGTCGGGGACATCTGGCCATTCTCGATCTTGGACAGGGTGGATCGGGCCAGCCCCGCCTGTTTCGCGGCCTGTTCCAGTGTCCAGTCCCGCTCTTTCCGCAATTCGCGCACCCGCACACCAAGGTCCAGCGGCTGTGCGGCTTCGGTCCCGCCATTTTCGCGGGCAATGCGGATAAGGGATTTGGGATCGACCTGTGCCATGTGCCCCTATAGCCGCTTGATTACCACGCTTGCAACTGCTTCGCCGCTTGACTAGGCCATTGCCATGACACCGTTCCCGACCCCGCCCGACAGTTTCAACATGGCAGCGCACGTGCTGCGCCACGCGGCTGACCTGCCCGACAAGATCGCCCTTGCGGTGCTTGGCCCGGCGCGCGCCGAACGATGGAGTTACTCCCGGCTGGAGGCCGCGGTGCGTGGCACAGCCACCGGCCTGTTGCGGGTCGGGCTGGAACCGGGCGACCGGCTGTTGATGCGGTTGGGTAATACGCCGGACTTTCCGGTTACCTACCTTGGCGCTATCGCTGCCGGGATCGTGCCGGTCCCGACTTCGGCCCAGTTGACGGGGCCGGAAGCCACGAAGATCGCGCATGAGATCGCGCCGAAGGCGATTGCCGCCGCCGATGGCGTGGCCCTGCCGGACCACCCTGCCCCGGTCCTGACCACCGCCGAATTGCGGGCATTCCATGATTTGCCCGCCGCGCCCTATGACTTGGGTGATCCGCATCGCCCGGCCTATATCATCTATACCTCGGGCACTTCGGGCCAGCCCCGCGCGGTGGTCCACGCGCACCGGGCGGTCTGGGCGCGGCAGATGATGTGGAACGGCTGGTACGGGCTGCGCGATACCGACAGGCTGCTGCATGCGGGCGCCTTCAACTGGACCTATACGCTGGGGACCGGGCTGATGGACCCCTGGGCCATCGGGGCCACCGCCCTGATCCCCGCCCCGGGGACCGAGGCGCGCGCCCTGCCCCTATTGCTGAAGCGCCACGACGCGACGATTTTCGCCGCCGCCCCCGGTGTCTATCGCCAGCTGCTGCGCGGGGATATCCCGGCCATGCCGCGCTTGCGCCACGGGCTGTCCGCGGGCGAAAAACTGCCCGAGGAAACCCGCGCCCGCTGGCAGGCCGCAACCGGGACCGAAGTGCACGAAGCCTATGGCATGTCGGAATGTTCGACCTTCATATCGGGCAGCCCCGACCACCCTGCGCCCGCCGGCACGCTTGGTCGGATTCAGCCGGGCCGCCACGTCTGCCTTTGGGCCGACGGCACCCCCGTCGCGCCCGGCACCCCGGGTGTCATCGCGGTGCACCGGGACGATCCGGGGCTTATGCTGGGCTATCTCGACCGGCCCGAGGAAACCGCCGCCCGTTTCGAGGGCGATTGGTTTCTGACCGGCGATCTTGGACAGGAAGGCCCGGACGGCGCGATTGCCTATCTGGGCCGGAACGACGACATGATGAACGCCGGCGGTTACCGGGTCTCGCCAGTCGAGGTGGAAGAGGCCCTGTGCCAGCACCCCGGAATTGACGAGGCTGCCGCCTGCGAGGTTCGGGTCAAGGCCGATACCAGCGTCATCGCCACCTTCTACACCGGACCCGAGGCCCTGCCTGATGAGGCGCTGGCCGCATTTGCCGCCGAAAGGCTCGCCCGTTACAAATGCCCGCGCCTGTTCGTGCGGGTCGATGCCCTGCCACGCGGGGCGAACAACAAACTTCTGCGCAAGGCGCTGAAAACCGACTGGGAGACCCGCAATGGTCAAGCTTGATATCCTGTCCGACCCGATCTGCCCGTGGTGCTATATCGGCAAGGCAAACCTTGACCGGGCGCTGGAACAGGTGGGCGACCATCCGTTCATCGTGGAATGGCACCCGTTCCAGCTGAACCCCGACATGCCCGCCGAAGGCATGGACCGCCGCGCCTATATGGAGGCGAAATTTGGCGGCCAAGAGGGGGCCGTGAAGGCCTATCTGCCGGTGGCGGAACACGCCCAGAAGGCCGGGCTGACCCTGAACCTGGACAAGATCGCGCGCACGCCGAACACGCTGAACGCCCATCGCCTGATCCATTGGGCCGGGATCGAACAGAAACAGACCCCGGTCGTGTCGGCCCTGTTCAAGGCCTATTTCGTCGAGGGGCGCGATATCGGTGATGCCGAAGTATTGGCTGATATTGCCGATACCGCCGGAATGGACGCAAGCGTTGTGACCCGTCTACTGGGGTCCGACGCGGACATGGACGACATCCGCGCCCGCGACGCCCATTCCCGCGAGATGGGGGTCAATTCGGTGCCGACCTTTATCGTCGCGCAGCAGCACGCGGTTCCCGGCGCACAGCCGGTCGAGCTGTGGGTGCAGGTGATCGCCGATATCAAGGCCCAGATGGAACAGGCGAACGGCGCATGAAGAACGAAGCGGTCCTTGTCCTTATCGGTCTTCTTGCCACCATCGTCGCGGGCGGCACGGTGTTCTTTCACGCGGTCGAGGGCTGGAGCTGGGTCGACAGCTATTTCTTCACCGTGGTGACCCTGTCGACCGTCGGCTACGGCAACCTTGTCCCCGTCACCGTGATGGGCAAGATCGGCACCACGGTGATGATCTTTCTGGGGCTTGGGGTCTTCGCGCTGGCCATCCAGCAGTTCGGCCATGTGACGATCCAGCGACGGCTGGAGGCGCGGCGCAAGGCACGCGAGGCCCAGCGAAACGACAGCACCACATGATCACGGCCCACCTTCCTTCAGGCTATCTGTTGGGGCGGAAGGTTGCGACCCATCACGCGATCCTTGCTGCCGTCGTCGTGGGGGCGGTGTTTCCCGATGTGGACCTGATCTGGTTCTACTGGATCGACGACCGGGCCTTTCACCACCATCACTATTGGGTCCATATTCCGGGGTTCTGGGTGATCACGGGCGCCATCATCTGGCCGATCCTGCGGGCGGTGGATCTGAGGGTATCGAGGGTATTCGCCGCGTTCCTTGCAGGCGTCGCCCTGCACATCGGGCTTGATGCCATTGCGGGCGGAATAGCCTGGGGGTGGCCTTTTGACAGCCATCTTTACACCATCGTATCGGTGCCTGCCCTTGGCGGGCATTGGATATGGAATTTCATCCTTCATCCGGTCTTTGCGCTGGAGTTGGCAATCTGGGCAAGTGCGGGGTGGCTGTTTTGGAACAAGTAAGAAAACCCGGGCCAAAACGTACTGAATTCGTCGCCCTGATGGCAATGATGGGAGCGATGGTGGCCTTTTCCATCGACGCCATGCTGCCCGCGCTGCCCGAGATTGGCGCAGAGCTGAGCCCAGATGCCCTGAACCGTGCGCAGCTTGTCGTCACAAGCCTCGTGCTGGGCATGGGGGTGGGCACCTTCTTTGTCGGGCCGATATCCGATGCCGTCGGCCGGCGGCCCGTCGTGATCGGCGGCACGGTGATCTATATCGGGGCGGCATTGTCGGCCTATTGGGTGAACAGTCTCGAAGGGCTGCTCATCTCGCGTGTCATCATGGGGCTTGGCGCCTCAGGCGCGCGGGTCATGTCGATTGCCATTGTCCGAGACAAGTTTGAGGGGCGGCAGATGGCGCGGATCACCAGTTTCGTCATGCTGGTCTTTGCGCTGGTTCCTGCGCTGGCCCCGTCGCTTGGGGCGCTGATCATCGTGGGCTGGGGCTGGCGGGCTGTGTTCCTGTCCTTCGCGATCTTCGCGCTGGTGATCTGTCTTTGGTATTTGCTGCGACAGCCCGAAACCCTGCATCCCGAATATCGGCGGCCCCTGTCCTTTCGGGCGATGGGCGCTGCCCTGCGGGAAATGGCGGCGCATCCGACGGTACGGCTTTCGACTGTCGTCCAGACGCTGTGCTTCGGGATGCTGTTTTCGGTTCTGTCCTCGACCCAGCAGGTGTTTGACATAACCTTTGATCAGGGCGCGGCTTTCCCGCTGTGGTTCGGCGCGATTGCTGTCATCGCGGCGAGTGGATCGGTGATCAACGCGCGGCTGGTGGTGCGGCTTGGGATGCGGGCCATGGTCAAGGGCGTGTTGGTCCTGGAAATCGGCCTTTCCGCGCTGATGATCCTTGGATGGTTGCTGGTCCCCGGAACGGTCGCGTCCCTGGCCCTTTATGTACTTTGGACCGCATCGGTCTTCTTCATGGTCGGGCTGACAATCGGCAACCTGACTGCACTGGCGCTCGAGCCGATGGGGCATATCGCGGGGATCGCCGCCTCGGCCCTGACGGCGATTGCGACCGTCGGCGCGGTGCTGATCGCGGTGCCGGTGGGGCTGGCCTTTGACGGAACGCCCCTGCCGCTGGCCATAGGTGTGCTCTGCGCAGCCATCCCGGCGCTGTGGCTGACAACAAAGATCCGGCGGGACAGCGACGGCTAGGACCCGCCTGCCGCCGCTAGCCAGCCTTCTTCTCGGCCTTCGCTTCCTTCACCTTCATCGCCAGATCCTGCGCGATGGCAAAGGCGCCCTTGATCTTGTCGCTGTCCTTCTTCCAGTCGCGGCGGACGACGATCTTGTTGTCCTTGACCTTGGCCAGCCCATCCTGCGCCTGAATGAAGTCGACCAGCCCCTTGGGCGAGGCGAATTTGTCGTTGTGGAACCGGATCGTCGCGCCCTTCGGCCCGCCGTCCAGATGGCTGATGCCGGCGCGTTTGCACATCGCCTTGATCCGCACGATCAGCATCAGCGTGTTCACCTCTTTCGGCAGCTTGCCGAAGCGGTCGATCAGTTCGGCGGCGAACCCTTCCAGTTCCACCTTGGTAGTCAGTTCCGACAGCCGCCGGTAGAGGCCTAGGCGCACATCCAGATCGGGGACATAGCTGTCGGGGATCAGGACCGGGACGCCAAGGTTGATCTGCGGCGCCCAATGCCCGTCGTTGTCGGTGACGCCCTCGGCCTCGCCAGACCGGATGCGCGCGATTTCGTCCTCGAGCATCTGTTGATACAGCTCGTATCCGACCTCGTTGATATGGCCCGACTGTTCTTCGCCCAACAGGTTGCCCGCGCCCCGGATGTCCAGATCCTGACTGGCCAGCGTGAACCCGGCCCCCAGCGTATCCAGACTGCCCAGAACGCGCAGACGCTTTTCCGCCTGCGGGGTCAGCCGGGCGCGGGGTTTCGTGGTCAGATAGGCATAGGCGCGGGTCTTGGACCGGCCCACGCGTCCCCGGATCTGATAGAGTTGGGCAAGGCCGAACATATCCGCCCGGTGCACCACCATCGTATTTGCAGTCGGGATATCGAGCCCCGATTCCACGATGGTCGTGGCCAGAAGCACGTCGTATTTCCCGTCGTAGAAGGCATTCATCCGGTCGTCCAACTCGCCCGCCGCCATCTGGCCGTGGGCCACCACATAGGTGATTTCCGGGACATTGGTTTTCAACCAGTCCTCGACCTCGGGCAGGTCGGAGATGCGCGGCACCACATAGAAGGATTGCCCGCCGCGATAGTGTTCGCGCAAGAGCGCCTCGCGGACGGTGATGGTGTCAAATTCGCTGACGTATGTGCGGATCGCCAGACGGTCCACCGGGGGCGTGCCGATGATCGACAGTTCGCGCACGCCGGTCAGCGACATTTGCAGGGTGCGCGGGATCGGCGTGGCAGTCAGGGTCAGGACGTGCACATCCGACCGCATCTGCTTGAGCCGTTCCTTGTGCTGGACGCCGAAGTGCTGCTCTTCGTCGATGATCAACAGGCCCAGGTTGCGGAACTTTGTCCCCTTGGCCAAGAGCGCATGGGTGCCGATGACGATATCCACATCGCCCGAGGCCATGCCGTCCCGCGTGGCGGCCATATCCTTGGCCGAGACGAACCGCGACAGTTGCCGCACCTTGATCGGGAAGCCGCGGAACCGTTCGGCAAAGCTTTTGTAATGTTGCCGGGCCAGCAGGGTCGTCGGCGCGATCAGCGCGACCTGCACCCCCGACATCGCCGCGACAAAGGCCGCGCGAATCGCGACCTCGGTCTTGCCAAAGCCCACGTCGCCGCAGATCAGCCGGTCCATCGGGCGGCCCGCGTCCAGATCGTCCAGCACCTCGGCGATGGCCTGCAACTGGTCGTCGGTTTCGGCATAGGGGAAGCGGGCCAGAAACTGGTCCCACATGCCATCGGGCGGGGTCAGCACGGGCGCCTTGCGCAGAGCGCGTTCGGCGGCGATGCGGATCAGCCGTTCCGCCATCTGGCGGATGCGTTCCTTCAGCCGGGCCTTCTTGGCCTGCCATGCGCCGCCGCCCAGCCGGTCCAACAGCCCCTCTTCATGGCCGTATTTCGACAGAAGCTCGATGTTCTCGACCGGCAGGTACAGCTTGGACCCTTCGGCGTATTCCAGCGCGATGCATTCATGGGCGGCACCGGCGGCGGTGATGACCTCAAGCCCGAGGTAGCGGCCAACGCCGTGGTCGACATGAACCACCAGATCGCCCGGCGTCAGGCTTTGGGTTTCGGTCAGGAAGTTTTCGGCGCGGCGCTTCTTCTTGGTTTGCCGGATCAGGCGGTCGCCCAGAACATCCTGTTCGGAAATGACCGTCAGGTCCTTCGCCTCGAACCCGGCATCCAGTGGCCAGACCGCCAGATGCAGGCCTGCCTTGCCGACGCGGGTGAAGGCGGTGATGTGGATCACCTCGCCCATGCCCTCGTCTTCCAGAAGGCCGGACAGGCGTTCGCGCGCGCCGTCGGAATAGCTGGCGATCACGACCGGGCCATCGTCCAGTTTGCGCCGCAGATGGTCGGCCAGGGCGCCGAACAGGCTGATGCTTTCCTGTTGCCGTTCGGGGGCGAAATTGCGCCCGATCCGCCCGCCAGCGTCGATGACGCCCGGGCCGCTGGCCTTTGGCAGAGGGTGGAAATGCAGCACGCGGCGGCCATCGGTGGCCGCGTCCCATGCGGCGTCGTCCAGATACAGCAGGTCCGGTGGCACGGGCTTGTAGACCGTATCGACCCGGCCCTTCTGGGTCATGGCGATCTTGCGGGTTTCGTATTGGTCGGCAATCCCGTCCCAGCGCGACAGGCGGGCCGCCCCGGTCTGGTCGTCCAGCGTTATCGTGGCGCCGGGCAGGTAATCGAACAGGGTTTCAAGATGGTCGTGAAAGAAGGGCAGCCAATGTTCGACGCCCGCGTGCTTGCGGCCCGCGCTGACGGCCTCGTACAGCGGGTCATCGGTGCCTGCCGCGCCAAATTCGATCCGGTAGTTCTGGCGGAACCGGGTGATCGCGGCCTCGTCCAGAATGACCTCGGACACGGGTGCAAGTTCGATGACCGACAGTTTTTCGGTGGTACGCTGGGTCGCCGGGTCGAACCGGCGGGCGCCGTCCAGCACGTCCCCGAACAGGTCCAGCCGCACCGGCCCTTCCTGACCCGGCGGGAAGATGTCGATGATCCCGCCCCGGATCGCGTAATCGCCCGGTTCCAGCACCGTGGGCGCCTGGGTGAACCCCATGCGGATCAGGAAATCGCGCAGGCCCTTTTCGTTGATCCGGTCACCGACGCGGGCGGAAAACGCGGCCTCGCGCAGAACCTCGCGGGCGGGCACCTTCTGGGTCGCAGCGTTCAGGGTGGTCAGCAGGACGAATTTTTTCGGCATCCCGTGCGCCAGCGCCGCAAGCGTCGCCATCCGGGTGGCCGAAATATCTGCATTGGGAGAGACGCGGTCATAGGGCAAACAGTCCCACGACGGGAAGGTCATCACCGGCATATCGGGGGCAAAGAAGGCCAGCGCGGCCTGCATCGCGGCCAGTCGCTTGTCATCGCGGGCGACATGCAGAACGGGCGCGCCGCCCTTGTCGATCTCTTGCAGGATCAGGCGGGCATCCAGACCTTCGGGCGCGCCGCCAACGGTGATATGATGGGATGAATTGGCCATGCGGTTCCCTACGCCACCGCCCTGCGATGTCAACCGGTCAGAAGCCGGCCCCGACCGCAAGGTTCTGATACATCCCGAACATTGCGGTCACGAAGATCGAGAGCATGCCGATGAACTGGGTATAGACCCGGTGCCGGTACAGGCGGCGGTGCAGCGCCTCGCCCTCGGGCTGTTCGGTTGCGATCAGCCGCGCGGTGGACAATGACAAAGCCCCGACAAGCGACATCGGGAAGGCCAGAAGGAACACGGCCTGCGCGAATTCCACCCAATACCAGAAGGCCAGCACCCCAAGGGCAGTCAGGACAAAACAGACGAACCCCAGAAGCCAGAGCCCGGACACCCGGCCGATGTGCAGAATGCGGTTCACGTTGACCCGGACAAGGTCTTCCAGATCCTGCTGCGCCTCGCCGCCGGACCGGGCCGCGCGCTGGACCAGATCATAGGGAACGCCCAAAACCCAATGGCTGGCCGACGACCAGAACACCGCCAGCGCGATCCAGAACCAGAGGTTCGAGAAAGAGCGCATGTCGATGACTTCAAAAAGGGTTTGGGTCCAATTCACGGGGGTCGGGTCCGGGTGATCTTTTCGATTTTTCGCGACCCTAGCGCCCGGATGCGGCATTGCCCAGACTTGTGATGCGACAAAATCCGTGGCACCGGTGATTTGTGACAAGAAAGGCCCGTTCCAGATGACCCGCATCCCTGCCCCCTTTCCCGCCAACCGCCCGCGCCGTCTGCGGGCCACCCCGGCCCTGCGGTCGATGGTGCGCGAAAACACCCTGACCCCGGCCGATTTCATCTGGCCGATCTTCCTGATGGAGGGGACGGATGCCGAAACCCCGGTGCCGTCGATGCCCGGTGTTGTCCGCCGCACGGTGGATCGGGTGGGTGCTGCGGCGAAAGAGGCGTGGGAACTGGGCATTCCGGCGATCTGCCTGTTTCCCTACACCGCAATGGAACACCGGACCGAGGATTGCGCCATGGCCTGGGACCCGGACAACCTGACCAACCGTGCCATCCGCGAGATCAAGTCGGCCTGCCCCGAGATTGCGGTGATGACCGATATCGCGCTTGATCCCTACAACATCAACGGCCACGACGGGTTTGTCGAAAACGGCGAAATCGTCAACGACCGCACGGTCGCGGCGCTGGTTAAGATGGCACTGGCGCAGGCGGCCTCGGGCGCGGATATCCTCGGACCCTCGGACATGATGGATGGCCGGATCGCCGCCATTCGCGGGGCGCTTGAAAGTGAAGGATACCAGAAGGTTACGATCCTGTCTTACACTGCGAAATATGCCTCGTCCTTCTACGGGCCGTTTCGTGACGCAGTGGGGGCATCGGGGGCGCTGACCGGGGACAAGAACACCTATCAGATGGACCCGGCCAATTCGGACGAGGCGATGCGCCTTGTCGCCCGCGATCTGGCCGAGGGGGCCGATATGGTCATGGTCAAGCCGGGGATGCCCTATCTGGACATCTGCCGACGGGTGAAAACCGAATTCGGGGTGCCGACCTTTGCCTATCAGGTGTCCGGGGAATACGCGATGCTGCAGGCGGCCGCGCAAAACGATTGGCTGGACGGCAAGAAGGTGATGATGGAAAGCCTGATGTGCTTCAAACGCGCGGGCTGTGACGGCATCCTGACCTATTTCGCGCCCGAGGCCGCCAAAGTGCTGAACGGCTGAAACCCGCCACCGCCGATGCCCCTGCATCTTGCGGGTGACAGGCTTGCCAACTCTGCCTATAGTGGCGCCATCAAGAACGGCCGCCAGAGCCGTCCACAGGCACATGAGGCACATAGATGAGCAGTCTTTCCAGACGCAATTTCGCGCTTGGCGCGTTGGCCGGGGTTTCCCTGACCGCCTGCAGCAATGGCATCGGCGGTAGCGGCGCGCCAACCATCGACGCGCGGGTGAACGAAACCCTGAACTACATGTATTCGCGCTATCCCGGCACCCGGGATCTGGCGAACAGCGCGCGCGGCATGTTGGTCATGCCGGTCATGACCGAGGTCGGGCTGGGGATCGGCGGGTCGTTCGGGCGCGGTGCGCTGCGCATTCAGAACACCACCGTCGATTATTATTCCGCCGCCGGGGCCAGCGCGGGCATTCAGCTGGGCGCGCAGCAGTTCAGCCACGTGTTGTTCTTCATGACCGACGAGGCGCTGATGGAATTCCGCCGCGGGTCGGGCTGGGCCGCAGGGGCCGATATGGAATACGCGCTGAACGATCAGGGCGAAATGCTGCGGGCCGAGACCACGACCTCGCTTGCGCCGGTCATCGCCGTTGTCTTTGCGCAGGCCGGATTCCGGGTCGGGGCCACGCTGGAGGGTGTGAAATACACCCGCATCATTCCCTGATCCGATCCTAGATCAGACTTTCGGACCCGGACCAGACATCCGGGTTCGTCGCCGCCTTGAGCCGGTCACGGTCCGGCCCAAAGGCCAGCGCGGTTCTGGCGCGGGCGCAGCAGAGCGTTGCCAACGACCGGGCCGCTTCGGCCATGTCCTCGCAGGGGTGGTCCAGAAGCCCGGCCAGCACCTGTTGCAGCCGTTCCTGAACCTCGATCACCGCCGCGCCATCCCGGGCCGGGGCGGTAAAGGCATCCCGCAACAGCTCTGCCGCGTTCAGCGGGCGAACCCAGAGCCTGTCGAAGGTGGGGTTTTCGGGCGGGTCGATATCTTCGCGCCGATAGCCCGCAAGAATGGCCCCCTGCCGGATAAAGACATCAATGGCGGTTCCGGGATCGTTAATGCCGGGGGACAGCGCCTTTGATCCGATTTCGGACAACACAGTCAGCCCGAAATGCGGGTCCTGCTGATAGCTGCGCATCTGCCCCATGTTGATGTGACGACAAATGACCTCCGCCGCCTTTTCCTCGTCCGCCTCTTTGGCGCCGTCCCCAACGGCGACCCAATAGGCGATCGTGTCCCCCTTGCTGATGTAATCGCCGATTTCATTGGGCAGGTAGATATGCCAGCCCTGCGCCCGCGCCTTGGCGTTCAGCCCCTCTTGGAAGATTTCGCAAATGTAGCCGGATTCGGTGGCGCGGACCGGTTTTGCCTCGCGCGGCAATTCCTTGTCCGTGGGCCAGACATTCGCCCCAAGGCAGGGCATGTCCAGCCGTTCCTGCAAGCGCAGGCGCACCATGTCTTCGACCTGCTGCAATGTCTTGGCTAGGCTTCCGAAGGTCTGCAGATGGACGATCCAGCGAATGATCGACACCACGACATAGCCCAGCATAAGCACGGTCGTCGCAAACAGCACCAGCGACCGGTCGTCGCCAAAGATATCGAGTTCCCGCAGGATGATCCCGCAAAGCGAATAGACGTAGGCCCCGACGAAAGCGGCAAGCGTCTTCTGCGTGACCGTATCTTCCATGATCAGGCGATGAACGCGCGGCGTGAACTGGGTCGCGGATGACCGAAACACGGTCACCATCACCGTCAAGGAAAAGGTCGTCACGGCGAGAAGCGCGTTGGCCATGATCGCCAGAAGACGGTCGGTCGCTTCACCACTGACCGCGCCGTTCCAGTCGCCGGGGATCAGCCACCCAAACAGCCGCGCCAGACCAAGTGCCAGCACCGCCACCCCGCCCATCACGACGACCCGGACCCAAAGTTTGCGCCAATAGACCAGCCACAGCCGCCAGGCCGTCAGGGGAACATGGGTCAGCCCGAGGGCCAAATCAGAGAGTTTCAATTTTCCACCGCCGACAAGAAATGTCGCCTTTCGCTACGCTTGCGTCACTCGTCTCGGATAGATGATGTTGCGAAACCAAGACAGGAGCAAGTCATGAAGACCCAAACCCGTGTTGCCGTTATTGGGGGCGGCGTTGTTGGATGTTCCGTTCTCTATCACCTGACCAAGCTGGGCTGGTCGGATGTGATGCTGATCGAACGGTCCGACCTGACATCCGGGTCGACGTGGCATGCGGCGGGCGGGTTTCATACGCTGAACGGCGATACCAATATGGCCGCGCTTCAGGGTTATACGATCAAGCTTTATCGCGAGCTGGAAGAGATCACCGGCATGTCCTGCGGGCTTCACCATGTGGGTGGGGTGACGCTGGCCGATAACAAGGACCGGTTCGACATGCTGGTCGCGGAACGGGCCAAGCACCGCTACATGGGGCTGGAGACCGAAATCGTCGGTCCGGAGGAGATCGCCAAACTGGCCCCCATCGTGAACCTCGACGGGATCAAGGGTGCGCTTTACGACCCATTGGACGGCCACCTTGACCCGTCCGGCACGACCCACGCCTATGCCAAGGCCGCCCGCATGGGCGGGGCCGCGATCGAAACCCACTGCAAGGTGATCGAAACCAATCAGCGCCCCGACGGCACATGGGACGTGGTGACCGAAAAGGGCACCATCCACGCCGAACATATCGTCAACGCCGGCGGCCTTTGGGCGCGCGAGGTGGGGGCGATGGCCGGTGTCTACCTGCCGTTGCACCCGATGGAGCACCAGTATCTGGTCACCGATGACCTGCCCGAAATCTATGAACGCGGCGAAGAACACCCCCACGTCATGGACCCCGCCGGAGAAAGCTATCTTCGGCAGGAAGGCCGGGGTCTGTGCATCGGGTTCTACGAACAGCCCTGCCGCCCCTGGGCGGTGAAAGGCACCCCCTGGGAATTTGGGCACGAATTGCTGCCCGATGATTTCGACAAGATCGAAGAGTCCATCGCCTTTGCCTACAAACGTTTCCCGGTACTTGAGCGCGCAGGCGTCAAGACGGTGATCCACGGCCCCTTCACCTTTGCCCCCGATGGCAACCCGCTGGTCGGCCCGGTGCCGGGCTTGCGCAACTACTGGTCCGCCTGCGGTGTCATGGCCGGGTTCAGTCAGGGTGGCGGCGTCGGCCTGATGTTGGCGCAATGGATGATCGAAGGCGAATGCGAACGGGACGTCAGCGCCATGGACGTGGCCCGGTTCGGCAAATGGATCACCCCGGGCTACACCCTGCCCAAGGTGATCGAGAACTATCAACGCCGCTTCTCGGTCAGCTACCCGAACGAGGAGCTTCCCGCCGCCCGGCCCCATCGCACCACGCCGATGTACGATATTTTCGACAGCATGGGCGCTGTCTGGGGCGCGCAATTCGGGCTTGAGGTCGTCAACTACTTCGCCCAAGGCGACGAGCCGCGCTATGAAACCCCGTCCTTCCGCCGCTCGAACGCGTGGGAGGCGACCGCGCGCGAGGTTCGCGCGGTGCGCGAGGGTGTCGGCATCAACGAGACCCACAACTTCGGCAAGTTCCGGGTAACCGGGCCGAATGCGCGGGCGTGGCTGGACCGGATCATGGCGGGCCGTATCCCGGCCCCCGGCCGCCTGTCGCTGACTCCAATGCTGTCGCCCAAAGGGCGGCTTCTGGGGGATTTCACGGTGTCCTGTCTGGCCGAGGATGATTTCCGCCTGACGGCCTCGTACGGGGCGCAGGCGCAGCACCTGCGCTGGTTCGAAATGAACGCGGCGGACGGCGTGCGGGTCGAAAACACCTCGGACAGCCTGACCGGGTTCCAGATCGCGGGGCCAAAGGCGCGGGATGTGCTGGCCGCCTGCACCCTGTCGGATGTTTCCGACATCCGGTTCCTTGACGTGCGCAAGATGGTCGTGGGTCAGGTGGACGGCATCGTTCAGCGGGTCAGCTATACCGGCGATCTGGGGTATGAGATTTTCTGCAACCCGATGGATCAGCGGCAATTGTGGGAAACCCTCTGGGCCGCGGGTCAGCCGCACGGGATGAAGCCCTTCGGGATGCGGGCGATGATGAGCCTGCGTCTGGACCGGTTCTTCGGGTCGTGGATGCGGGAGTTTTCGCCAGATTACACGCCCGCCGAAACCGGGATGGACCGCTTCATCGCCTGGAAGAAGAACGTGGATTTCATCGGCCGAGCGGCGGCCGAGGCGGAACGGGCCACTCCCCCCGCCCGCACGCTGATGACCTTCGAGGTCGATGCCGACGACGCCGATGTGGTCGCATACGAGCCGGTCTTTATCGGCGGCGAGGTGAAAGGGTTCTGCACCTCGGGCGGCTATTCGCATCACGCGGGCAAATCCATCGCTTATGCGCTGGTGCCGCGTGCTGCCGCGTCGCCCGATCTGGAGGTTGAGATCGAAATCCTTGGGTCGCGCCGGAAGGCCCGCGCGATCAGCACCCCGATGTTTGACCCCGAGGGAGAGCGGCTTCGCGGCTAGAGCGGCTTTGCGACGCGGCGATTTGCCGGTAGGGAAAGGATCATGGAAACACCAGTCCTGATCCTTGCCGCCGGGCGGTCGTCGCGCATGCGCGGGGCGGACAAGCTGTTGCAGCCGGTCGGCGGCGTCCCGCTTTTGCGGCGGCAGGTGCTGTCGGCCATGACCACGGGCGGGCCGGTTCTGGTCGCCCTGCCCGGCCCGGATGATCCGCGGGCCGCGGTGCTGCAAGGGCTTCCGGCGGTCGTCGTTCCGGTTCCGGATGCGGCGCAGGGCATGTCGGCCTCGCTCCGGCGCGGGGTGTTGGCCTTGCCGGATTGTGACCGGTTTCTCGTGCTGCTGCCCGATCTGGCGGAATTGGCCCCCGAGGACCTGCGCGCCGCTCTGGACGCGCCCGCGACTGCGCCCGACGCTCTGATCTGGCGCGGCGCGACCGAAGACGGAAAACCCGGCCATCCGATCCTGTTCGACGCTACACTGCGACCTGAATTCGCGGATCTGACAGGCGATACCGGCGGCGCCCCGATCATCGCCGCCCATGCCGACCGGGTGCATCTTGTGCCCCTGCCCGGCCAGCGGGCCCGTCGTGATCTGGATACACCAGAGGACTGGGACAGGTTTCGGCGCGATACCGGCCTTTGAAACGGAAACCACCCCGGCGACGAGGGACGCCGGGGTGGTTCCTGTCTGCCCACCTCAGACCACGGCGGCGGTTGCCCGCCGCCATGCTGCAACTTACTTCACCAGAAGCCGGGCTTCATGCTTCTTCAGGGCTTTCCGTGCGGACTGGTAGTTTTCCAGACCCTGCTTCGACTTCAGGTCGGGGAAGAGTTCGAAAATCTCGTTCCGTTGGCTGTTGCCGATGCCCTTGAGGCTATAGTCGCCCGGCTGGAAGCTTTCGGTCCAGGACCCGTTCGACAGGACCACCTCGTGGCGTTCGAACATGAAGTGGATGTAGCTGGTGTTCATCACGTCCACCGCATGGATCCCCGGCGCCCCGACAAGGTGCTTGGCCGCAGCCAGAACTTCGCTTTCCTCGAAGTAGAGCTGGGTCAGCTCGGAGGCCACAAGCACCCGGTGGTTCGGCGACACGAGCATGTCGCGCTCCGGCAGACCGTTCCCCAATGCGCCGGCCCGGATCAGGATCGGCTTGAGGTGCGGGTTCTGGACCAGCTGACGGCCTGCCATCTCCTTGCGACCAACCCAGGCTATTTCCTGAATGCCGTTGTCGCGGGTGATGATCCGGTCGCCTTCGCGCAGGTCTTCCACCAGACGTTCGCCCTTCGGGGTCGCGATCGTGGTGCCCGGCGTGAAGCAGGGGATCACGTTCTCGATCTCCGAGAAGGTCATCGTCGATCCATCGAGGAAGTGCACGGTGCCCGCTTCCGGGTCGCCCGGCACGTATTCGATGTAATCCACGTTGGACCCGGTCAGGTCCAGAACGTCCCAATCGCCGTCATCGGGGTCTTCGCCGCCGACAACCACATCGTCCGCGTCGCCACCGATGAACAGGTCGTTTCCGAACCCGCCATAGAGCATGTCGTTGCCCTGACCGCCGGTGAGGGTGTCGTCCCCGTCGCCGCCATAGAGCACGTCTTCGTCCACGCCGCCGTCAAGGCTGTCGTTGCCGGTGCCGCCATAGAGCACGTCATCATCGTCGTTGCCGGTGATGATGTCGTTCCCGGCCCCGCCATAAAGCGTGTCCATGTTGTTGTCGGTCACGAGGTCTTCGCCGGGGCCGTTGCTGTCGCCATTGCCGTCCAGATCGTCGGGTAGGTCCAGCACGTCGGTGGCAAGCCCGCCGATGATCAGGTCGTCGCCGTCGTCACCATAGATGATGTCGCCGCCTTCCGAACCGATGATCGTGTCGTTGCCGTCGCCGCCGCGGACAAAGTCAGCGTCGATCCCTGCGTCGATCGTATCATTGCCGGTGCCGCCATAGACGGTGTCGGCATCGTCGCCGGTGGTGATGGTGTCATCCCCTGCGCCGCCATAGACGGTGTCCATGTCGTCGTTCGGGATGGGATCGGCCGGATAGACGCCCGGGTAGCCGATATCCGGCAGCCCTGCCCCACCCGCAGTGTCGATCACATCATTGCCGGTGCCGCCGTAGACAAGATCGTTGCCCGACCCGGCTTCGATGCTGTCATCGCCGCCATTGCCCTGAAGCGTGTCGTCGCCCGATCCGCCGGTGATGCTGTCGTTGTCGTCCCCGCCAATGACAAGGTCGTTGCCAGCGCCACCAGACAGGGTGTCTTCGCCACCCTGGCCATAGACGGTGTCGTCGCCGGTGCCGCCGCTGACATAGTCATCGCCGGAAGACCCGGACACCTCATCGTTGCCGGTGCCGCCGTAGACGAAATCGCCCTCGGTGCCGCCCTTTACGATGTCGTCGCCATCACCGCCATAAAGCGTGTCGACGCCACCTTGACCGTTGATCGAGTCATTGCCCGCGCCGCCGTAGACGACATCGTTGTCGGTGCTTCCAAGGACCGTGTCGTTGCCGGCTTCGCCGTAGATGGTGTCGTTGCCCGCAAGCCCGAGGATCGAGTCATCCCCGTCACCGCCGCGCACCACATCATCACCTTCGCCAGCATTGATATAGTCGTTGCCGCCGTTGCCAAAGACAACGTCATTGCCCGAGCCGCCGTAGATCAGATCGTCTTCGTTGCCGCCATAGACAGAGTCGTTGCCGGCATCGCCAAACAGGGTGTCTTCGCCACCTTGACCATAGACGGTGTCATCGCCGGTGCCGCCGCTGACGTAGTCGTTTCCGTCCGAACCCGACACAGTGTCATTGCCCGCATCGCCGTAGACGAAATCGCCTTCGGTGCCGCCCTTTACGATGTCATCGCCGTCGCCGCCATAGAGCGTGTCGACGCCACCCTGACCGTTGATCGAGTCGTTGTCAGCACCGCCGTAGATGGTGTCATTGTCGAAGCTGCCGACGATGGTATCGTCGCCCGCATCACCGAACAGCGTGTCGTTGCCGGCAACCCCATGGATGAAGTCGTTGCCGTCGCCGCCATAGACCTCGTCGTCGCCATCGCCAGCGGTGATGCTGTCGTTGCCGCCGTAACCATAGATCAGGTCATCGTTGCCGGTGTCGCCGGGAAGGATCGCGTCGTTGTTGTCGACCATGTCCCCTTCGGGGTCACCGGTGTAGCCAACGTTGATCACGTCATCGCCCGCGGTGCCTTCGACGGTGCCGTCGGCAACCATGACGGTCACCGTGGCGCTGTCGGAATTCCCGCTGGGGTCTTCGATGGTGTAGTTGATGATCACCTCACCTTCGACGCCCGCAGCCGGGGTATAGGTGATGGTGCCATCGGCATTGATCACCACGGACCCTTGCGTCGGATCGGCTAGCGTCGCGGACACAACCGTCAGCGGGTCGCCTTCCGGATCGCTGTCATTGGCCAGCACGTCAATGGTGACCGGGTTGGTCAGGCCGGTATTGGCGATGTCGTCGATCGCCACCGGCGCGCCGTTGTAGGGATCGCCGATGATGTTTTCGATCTCGGTGAAGACGATGGTTTCGCCGGTCGGGTTGCCGTCGCCGTCCACGAAGACGACCGTGCCGTCATAGCCGTTGCCGTTCGAGTCCGGCACCAAGTCCTGAAGGATGAATTCACCCATGCCGCTCAGGTCGAGCGTGTCATAGTCCACGCCGCCCGCGCCGCCATCGACCACGTCGCCGACGCCACCGATGATCGTGTCGTCGTCATCGCCGCCATAGATGGTGTCTTCGTCGATGCCACCGTCCAGAAGGTCGGACCCGGCGTCGCCATAAAGCACGTCGTCATCGTCGCGGCCATAGATGGTGTCGTCCCCGTCGCCGCCATGGATCGTGTCCATGTTGTTGTTGGTGACAAGGTCTTCGCCCGGATCGTTGCTGTCGCCGTCGCCGTCCAGATCGTCGGGGATGTCCAGCGTGTCGTTGTCCAGACCGCCATAGATCAGGTCGTTGCCGGTGCCGCCGTCGATGTTGTCGGCCCCTTCGCCGCCGGTGATGATGTCATCACCCGCCCCGCCAAGGATGCTGTCGGCGTCAAAGCCCGCGTCGATCACGTCATTTCCGGACCCGCCGTCGACAAAGTCCGCATCGTCGCCAGTCAGGATCACATCGTTGCCCGCGCCGCCATAGACCGTATCAAGGTCGTCGGTCGGGTCGGCATCCGCCGGGTAGACCCCCGGATACCCGATGTCGGGCAGCGGGTTGTTCCCGGAGACATCGATGAAGTCGTCGCCGTCGCCGCCATAGGCGGTGTCAGAGCCGGACACATCGTTGATCACGTCGTTGCTGGTGCCGCCATAAAGACGATCGTCGCCCGACCCGCCTTCCAGCGTGTCTTCGCCCGCGTCCCCGGCCAGCAGGTCGTTGCCCGATCCGCCGAACAGCACGTCGTCGTCGTTCATCCCTTCAAGGATATCGTTGCCCGACCCGCCATAAAGCGTGTCGTTGCCGTCGATCCCACACAGGGTGTCGTCGCCGGTGCCGCCACGGATGATGTCGTTGCCGTCGCCGCCCAGAAGGAAATCATTGCCGGCTTCGCCCGCGATGCTGTCGTCGCCGGTGCCGCCATAGACGGTATCGTCGCCGTCGCCCGCGCGGACGATGTCATTGCCGGCGCCTGCCACGATCAGGTCGTCGTTGCCGCTGTGGCCCGCGATGATCGCATCGTTGTTGTCGACCATGTCGCCTTCGGGGTCGCCGGTGTAGGTCACGTCGATCACGTCGTCGCCTGCGGTCCCTTCGACGGTGCCGTCGGCCACGGTGATGGTCACGGTGGCGCTGTCGGAATTCCCGCTCGGATCTTCGACGGTGTAGGTGATGATCACCTCGCCCTCGACACCAGGTGCGGCGGTGAAGGTGATGGTGCCATCGGCATTGATCACCACCGAGCCTTGCGTCGGATCGGCCAGCACGGCCGACACCACGGTCAGCGGGTCGCCTTCCGGGTCGCTGTCATTGGCCAGCACGTCGATGGTGACGGGGTTCGTCAACCCGGTGTTGGCAATATCGTCGATCGCCACCGGCGCGCCGTTGTAGGGGTCGCCGATGATGTTTTCGATCTCGGTGAAGACGATGGTTTCGCCGGTCGGGTTGCCGTCGCCGTCCACGAAGACGACCGTGCCGTCATAGCCGTTGCCGTTCGAGTCCGGCACCAGATCCTGCAGGATGAAGTTACCCTGACCGGTCAGGTCGAGCGTGTCGTTGTCATCGCCTTCGGAGCCACCATCCACGATGTCGCCCGCGGCCCCGAAGATCAGGTCGGCCCCGGCCCCGCCATAGACCATGTCGGCCCCGGCCTCGCCTGCCAGCGTATCGTCGCCGCATTCGCCAAGGATGGTATCGTCGCCGTCGCCGCCGGTGATGCTGTCGTCAAAGGTGCCCGCGACGCCGCCGGTCACGACCGAGGTCAGGCTGGGGTCGTAGGTGCCGTAGAAGTCCGAATAGCTGAGCACCATGTCGTTGCCCGGACCGGTGTTCAGGGTCGGGCCGCTGTCGGCGGCAGAGCCGTTTTCGTTGCCGTCGACGGCATAGTAGGTTTCCGACGTGCCGCCCTTGATCGAGACGCCCGCCGTCACCGACGCGCCGACCAGATCCGGGTTTTCGGCGTAGATATAGTTCAGCATCTGGCCGAAATAGTCGTCCAGGTCATTGCTGATGAAGGTTCCGGTCCCGGAATCGGGGAAGCCGTCGATCTTGACCGAATAGTCGTAGACGCCGTCGTGATCGGTGTCGAAGTAGACAACGATATTCGAAATATCCTTGTCCTGTTCCTCGAAATAATCGTCGGTGGCGCAGTCGCCGGTGCCGTCGCCGATCAGAAGGTCGTTGCCGGACCCACCGTCGATGCGGTCATCGCCGACGCCGCCGACCACGGTATCGTCGTCATCGCCCGCCGAAATGGTGTCATTGCCCAGTTCGCCGTAGATTTCATCGTCGCCCGACCCGCCGGTCAGCACGTCGTCATAGCATTCCTCGGACCCCAGGGCGGTGAACGAGATATCGCCAATGCCGATGGTGCCCGAATAGGCGGCCGCATCGCCGTTGTCGTGGATGATGGTCAGGCTGACGATCGGCCCGGCAATCGACACCGTCACCGTATCGGCAGAGCCGCTGCCCTCAACGCCGGGGTTCCAGTTGCCTTCGCCCTCGATCGTGCTGCCGCTGATCGCGTGGATATAGGTGTTCGAGAACACGACCGGAACCTGGTTCCCGTCCGCGTCCAGCGCGATCACGGTAACCTTGTCATCCCAGGTGCATTCGTCGGAATCGACGTCGAACAGTTCAAAGCTGAGGTTCGATACCTCGCTCGAGAAGCTGACCGAAACCTCGGTCCCATTGGTGACGCCGGCGCTGGTCAGCTCCGTCTCGCCGGCAATGGTGCCCATGTAGAAGGAATCGCCGTTGATGTTGGTCGGGGTCGACACGGTCACATCGACCGATGCGTCGCCAGAGGTGACGGTGTTCACCCCGTCGATATTGGCCCCGACGAAGGAGAAGCTCATCGCGGTCGGGGTGGATGCGCCCGGCCCGCCGACGGTCCCGTCATAGTTGGTGTCGCCGCGGATCAGGTCGTTGCCCGCGCCGCCGTCGATGGTGTCGCAGCCTTCGCCGCCCATCAGCCGGTCGTCGCCGCCCGCGCCCGCGATGCTGTCGTCGCCAGCCTCGCCCCAGAATTCATTGGTGTAGGTGTCCGCCGGATCGCTGCCCGATTGGTCAAAGCCGATCAGCGTGTCGTCATGTGCCGACCCGATGGCGCCGTCGATGCCCTGGATGATGCTGTCGCCCTCGGCGTCACCACCCGACAGGGCGCCGGTCGCAAGGTTCACATAGACCGCGGAATCCGAGGCGGAGTAATCGATGTTGTCCTGACCGGCGTTACCTGCAAAGGCATCGTGGCCTTCACCACCAACAAACAGGTCGTCGCCCGTCCCGCCGTAGAGCGTGTTATCGCCCGCGCCGCCGGACAGGATGTCATTCCCGCTTTCGCCATAGACGGTGTCATTCCCCGCCCCAGCCAGAACCGTGTCGTTCCCGGCCCCGGCAAGGATCAGGTCGTCGTTGCCGCTGTGGCCGCCGATGATGGCGTCGCCATTGTCGACCATGTCGCCGTGGGGGTCGCCGGTATAGGCGATGTCGATCAAATCGTCGCCTCCGGTGCCGGACACCGTGCCGTCAAGTTCCGGTCCTGCCAGATCGAAAGAGATGTCGCCAACGCCGACGGTGCCGGAATAGGCCGCCGCATCGCCGTTGTCGTGGATGATCTCAAGCTTGACGATCGGCCCGGGGATGCTGACCGTCACGCTGTCGGGGGCGCCGCTGCCTTCGACGCCCGAGCTGTAATACCCTTCCCCTTCGACCGTGCTGCCGCTGACCGAGTGGTAGTAGAGATCCGAGAAGTTCACCTCGACCTTGTTGCCGTAGGCATCGTAGGCGTAGATCGTGACCTTGTCGTCAAAGGTGCATTCGTCGGAATCGACGTCGAACAATTCGAACTTCAGGTTCTCGACTGCCTGATCGAAATTGATGACGATCTTTGTCGGGTCGTTCACGCAGTTGGAGGTCAGCCCGTCAGAGCTGCCGGACGTGCCTTTGGTCCAGTAGTCGCCATCGATGTTGGTCGGCGTCGACACGGTAAAGCCAACTGACCCACCCGTCCCCGATGCGCTGTTCGTTCCATCGATATTGGTGCTCGACCAATCAATTAAATAATCCGACATTTCGCGACTCCCCTATGCCCTTGGCAGCGGACGGTTTTCCGTCCGGGCGTTTACGTCAAAGCACGTAGAATCGACCTTTGTCGGTCGGGGCACCACATACTCTCACGCTGGTTGGAAGGCTTGCGCCCGCCAACCGAAATACAGATGCGAAAGGACAACCCTCGCAGACTCAACTCTTCGTTCAGATCAGAAGCCCTGATCGAACCCGACCGCCCCAATCGGCCGGAGTGCCCCCCAGTTGGGCCTTTCTTGGATACCGGCAAGAATGTGGCGAAAAAAGCGAAAAATTTTTCGATCAGCGGGGAAAATCGTTTGTCTCGCCGCAATTTGGCCCGAATTCACCTGAGTTTTGGGCGGGGCGAATGAGCCAATTGTTTCGTCTTAGGAAACGCGACCTGTCCAAAAGGATAGTTTCGGCACCCTACCCAGCAACCGCAGATTGAAATAACTGTGAATTGCCGGGGGGTTCGTGAAAAACTGTTTCACGCAGAACACCCAAAACCGTTCCGTTTACCTTGTGTCAGAATGTTGCCTGAATTCGCGCCCGATTGTCTGCAACCTGTGCAAAATCCGAATAATGGACGTCGATCGTTCCGGATTTGGTCAACAAACTCGAATCGATTCGAGAAAAATTCGATCGTTAACGGTTTTTCAGGGATTTCTGGTGCCGGTGGAGAGACTCGAACTCTCACGATGTTGCCATCGGCGGATTTTGAATCCGCTGCGTCTACCATTCCGCCACACCGGCCAGCGCAGACCGTCTAGCGCCCGGTCAGGGCGGCGTCAACGGCCCATGGTTGACCTGCGCCCCGGATTAAGGGACTAAGGTCAAAACAAGGGCACCGAGCAATGATCCGCAGCCTGTATGACTGGACGCTGTCGCTGGCGAACCACCCGCGCGCGCTTTGGGCGCTGGCGCTGATTGCCTTTATCGAAAGCTCGGTCTTTCCGATCCCGCCGGATGTGCTGATGATCCCGATGATCATCGCCGCGCCGCGCCGTGCCTTCCTGATTGCGACAGTCGCCACGGTGTCGTCGGTGCTGGGCGCGCTACTGGGCTATTACATCGGCGCGGTGCTGTTCGATACGGTCGGCCAGCCGGTGCTGGATTTCTACGGCAAGGGCGAGGATTTCGCGGCCTTCGCAGACCGCTACAACGATTGGGGCGCCTGGGCGGTTCTGATCGCAGGGGTGACCCCCTTCCCGTTCAAGGTGATCACCATCGCGTCCGGGGCCACGGGCCTGTCGATCCCGGTGTTCATCATCGCCTCTATCATCGCGCGGGCACTGCGGTTCTTCATCGTGGCGGTGCTGCTTTGGAAATTCGGCCCACCTATTCGTGATTTCATCGAACGTCGGTTGGGGCTTGCCTTTACTGCCTTCTGCGTCCTTCTTGTGGGCGGTTTCATCCTTGTGAGGTATCTATGACCCGGACCCGACTGATCTTTCTGGCCGCTGGTGGGTCATTCGCCCTGCTGGCCGGGGCGTTCCTGTTTCAGGCGCTTGGCTGGGCGCCCTGCAAGATGTGCCTGTGGCAACGGTATCCGCATGGTGCGGCAATCGGGATCGGGGCGCTGGCGCTGTTGGGTCTGGGCTGGCGCATCCTGCCTTGGCTGGGCGGGCTTGCGGCGCTGACGACTGCCGGGATCGGCGCCTATCATTCGGGCGTCGAACAGAAATGGTGGGATGGTCCGGCAAGCTGCTCGGCCTCTGGCGGGGCGCTGGACGGGCTGTCGGGCGCATCGCTGTTGCCCGGCGCGGCGATGGATGCCCCTGCCCTCGTGCTGTGCGACACCTTCACCCCGTTCCTCTTCGGCCTGTCGATGGCCAATTGGAACACAATCCTGTCGGCGGGCCTTGTCGTTCTCTGGCTGATGGCGGCGCGGCGGGCCTAACGGCGCGCGGCGCGGCGGGTCGACAGAAGAAGGTTGGTTTCGGACCGGGTCACGCCCTCCAGCTTGCGGATGTCGAACAGCACCTGATCCAGCGCCTCAAGCGTATCGGTCCCGATCTCGACAATCAGATCCCACGTCCCGTTGGTGGTGTGCACGGCAACGACCTGCGCCATGCCCGTCAGGCGTTGGATCACCTTTTCGGTGCCCCGCCCCTCGATCTCCAGCATCATCAGCCCCCGCACCGGAGAGGCTGCGATATCGTTGCGGGTCAGCACGGTGAACCCGGCGATCTCGCCGCTTTGGGACAGGCGGGCGATCCGGGCGCGGACGGTTGTCCGGGTCACGCCAAGATCGGCGGCAAGCTCTGACAGGCTCGCGCGGCCGTCGCGTTTCAGGGCGGCCAGCAGGCGCTGATCCAGTTCGTCCATGATGGGCATCCGTTTTGATCACTCCGCCCCCCTTTTGATCCTTTTGCCTGCTTTTGTCATCCCCGAAATGGCTAAAGTATAAGGCATGGAACAGACTCATATCATCTTGATCGGGGCCCCGATGGACAGCGGCAAGCGTCGTCGGGGCTGTCTTATGGGGCCGGACGCCTATCGGACCGCCGGCATCGCCGAGGCGATTTCAGAGCTCGGGCACAGCGTGACCGACATCGGCAATGTGGTGCCGGACAGGGTGACCGACGCCCCGGTCCTGAAGAACCCGAAGGTACATGCACTGGCCGAAACCATCGGCTGGACGCAGGCCCTGATGCGCAGCGCGCAAGAGGCCGCGCCGAAAGGGCTGCCGATCTTTCTGGGCGGCGATCACGCGCTGGCGCTGGGTTCGGTCGCCGGAATGGCCGCCCACGCACAGGCGCAGGGGCGGCCGCAATTCGTCTTGTGGCTGGACGCGCATAGCGATTTCCACACGCCCGAAACCACCGGCTCCGGCAACCTGCATGGCACGCCCGTCGCCTATGTCACCGGTCAGCCGGGGTTCGATGGCTTCCCCGCCCTGCCCGCGCCGGTGCCCACCGAAAACGTCTGCATGATCGGCCTGCGGTCGGTCGACGGGGCGGAAAAGGCGGCGCTGGAGCGGCTGGATGTCTCGCTTGCCGATATGCGGACCATTGACGAGGTCGGGATCACCGCGCCGCTGACCGCCTTCCTGAACCGGGTCGCGGCGGTTAACGGGATGCTACATGTCTCGCTCGACGTGGATTTCCTTGACCCGACCATCGCGCCCGCCGTGGGCACGACCGTTCCGGGTGGGGCCACGGTGCGCGAAGGTCATCTTGTGATGGAACTGCTGCATGACAGCGGGCTTGTAACCTCGCTCGACCTTGTGGAACTGAACCCCTTCCTCGACGACCGGGGCAAGACCGCCAGCCTGATGGTCGACCTGACGGCCTCGCTTCTGGGGCGGCGCATCTTTGACAGACCGACGCGGAGTTTCGCATGACCACCCCTTCCGATCTGGCCCTCGTGCCCTTCGTCTCTGTCGATCACATGATGGGGCTGGTGCATCACATCGGCATCGAACAGATGCTGATCGACCTCGCCGCCGAGATCGAGGCGGATTTCAAACGGTGGGAGCTGTTTGACAAGACCCCGCGCGTCGCCTCGCACAGCCCCGTCGGGGTGATCGAACTGATGCCGACTTCGGACGGCGAGATGTATGGGTTCAAATACGTCAACGGCCACCCCAAGAACACGCGCGAGGGGTTGCAGACCGTAACCGCCTTCGGGCTTTTGGCGGATGTGAACACCGGTTACCCGAAACTTCTGACCGAGATGACGATCCTGACGGCGCTGCGCACGGCGGCGATGTCGGCGCTGGCGGCCAAATACCTTGCCCCCAAGGGCGCGCGGACGATGGCGATGATCGGCAACGGGGCGCAATCGGAATTCCAGTGCCTTGCGTTCAAGGCGAACTGCGGGATCGACACGGTCCGGCTGTATGACGTCGATCCCAAGGCGACGCTGAAATGCGCAACGAACCTGCGGGGAACGGGCCTGACGGTTGTATCCTGCGACAGCGGCGAATCCGCGATGGAGGGGGCCGAAATCATCACCACCTGCACGGCGGACAAGCAATATGCCACGATCCTGACCGACAACATGGTCGGTAGCGGCGTGCACATCAACGCCATCGGCGGCGACTGCCCGGGCAAGACGGAACTGGCCGCACCGATCCTGCACCGGTCCGAGATTTTCGTCGAATACCCGCCGCAGACCCGGGTCGAGGGGGAGATCCAGCAGCTGGACCCTGACCATCCGGTGACAGAGTTGTGGCAGGTGATGACCGGTGCCGCCGAAGGCCGCCGCGACGCGCGGCAGATCACCCTGTTCGACAGCGTTGGCTTCGCGATCGAGGATTTCAGCGCCCTGCGCTATGTCCACCGGGCGATTCAGGCAACGCGGTTCTTTACCAACCTGGACATGCTGGCCGATCCGGATGATCCGCGCGACCTGTTCGGGATGGTGGCGCGCGCCGCACCGGGGGCGGTGGGTTAAAACCCACCTTACGTTCAGGGGCGCTGCCCCTCCGGCCCTGTCGGGCCATTCACCCCGGGATATTTTTGACCCAAAGAAGGAGGCTGGACTGAGGTCCTTTCTTCTTTGGGTAAAATATCTCCTCTAGGGACCACGAATTGTCAGGTGGGGGGCGAAGCGCCCCCGGGTAAGGTGGGTCTTGACCCACCATCCCCTAATGGTAGCGGAATTCGCCCACCACGTTGCGCCATTCGCCCGGACGGATCAGTTTTCGGTGGGTATAGCGGACTGAATGCAGCGGTCCCTCGATCTCTTCCCGCCAGAAGGAAATGAACCCCAGCAACCTGTCGTGATCTGGTGCAAGGTCGTAATCCTGCCAGATGAAGGTGTTAAGGACATGCGGATGGTCGGGCATGTGATAGTAAAGCTCTGCCGTGGTCAGCCCGTATCCCTTCAGCATCAATTCGGTTTCGGTGGTCATATCGCCCCCTTTCTCTGCCTGATGAGAAAATGAGAGCACAACCATATTAATTGTCAATTAAAACAATCTATTAGCAGCCAAGCCCTGCGGCTGCCAAACTGGGTGGGCTTATGGCGTTGCACCCCATATCCGGGGTCTGATATAACACCGCAAACAAGATATAGCAGCCTTTGGGCAGACAGGCGGACGACGTGAGCGATACCCCGGAAACCCCTGAAAACGAAGAAGAAAAGCCGATCCCGCGCAGCACCTGGGAGGGGCCTAGCATCTCGATCACCTCCGAGATGAAGACCTCGTACCTTGACTACGCGATGAGCGTGATCGTCAGCCGGGCCATTCCGGACCTGCGCGACGGGCTGAAGCCGGTGCACCGGCGCATCCTTTATGCGATGCATGAAACCGGCAACACGCACGACAAATCCTACCGCAAATCGGCCCGCCCCGTGGGCGACGTGATGGGGAAATATCACCCCCACGGCGACAGCGCGATTTACGAGGCGCTGGTGCGGATGGCGCAGGATTTCTCGATGTCGCTGCCGCTTCTGGATGGTCAGGGCAACTTCGGGTCGATGGACGGCGATAACGCGGCCGCCATGCGCTATACCGAGGTGCGGATGGACAAACCCGCGGCCTATCTGCTGGCCGATATCGACAAGGACACTGTCGATTTTCAGGACAACTACGACGGCAAGGACCGCGAACCGACCGTCCTGCCCGCCCGTTTCCCGAACATGCTGGTCAATGGCGCGGGAGGCATCGCCGTCGGCATGGCCACCAATATCCCGCCCCACAATCTGGGCGAGGTGGTGGATGCCACGCTTGCGCTGATCGACAACCCCGATCTGTCGTCCGAAGACCTGATCCACTATGTCCCCGGCCCGGATTTCCCGACCGGTGCCATCATGCTGGGCCGGTCCGGTGCGCGGAAGGCCTATCTGGAAGGGCGCGGGTCGGTCGTGATCCGTGCCAAGACCCATGTAGAGGAGATCCGCAAGGATCGTTGGGCCATCATCATCGACGAAGTGCCCTATCAGACCAACAAGGCCACGATGATCGACCGCATCGCCGAAGCGGCGCGGGAAAAGCGGATCGAAGGCATCGCCCATGTGCAGGACGAGTCCGACCGCAACGGCGTGCGCGTGGTCATCGAGCTGAAGCGGGACGCGACCGCCGAGGTGGTGCTGAACCAGCTGTTCCGCTTTACCCCGATGCAGACATCCTTCGGCTGCAACATGCTGGCGCTGAACGGGGGGCGGCCGGAACAACTGACCCTGCGCAGCTTCCTGACCAATTTCATCGACTTCCGCGAAGACGTCGTGGCCCGCCGGACCGCGTTCGAACTGCGCAAGGCCCGGGAACGCAGCCATATCCTCTGCGGTCTGGCCGTGGCCGTGTCCAACGTGGACGAGGTGGTGGCCACGATCCGGTCGTCCCGCGATGCGGCGGAAGCCCGTGAAAAGCTGATGACCCGCCGCTGGCCGGCGCATTCCATCGTCGAATATCTGAAGCTGATCGACGATCCGCTGCACCCGGTCAATGACGACGGCACCTATAACCTGTCCGAGGTTCAGGCCCGCGCGATTCTGGACCTACGCCTGCAACGCCTGACCCAGATCGGGGTCAAGGAAGTTACAGACGAGTTGGAAGAGCTGGCAGGCAAGATCAAGGAGTTCCTTGCCATCCTCGCCAGCCGCGAACAGATCATGGGGATCATCGCCGATGAGCTGCGCGAGGTGCGCAACCTTTTCGCCGTTCCCCGCCGAACCGAGATTGTCGACTGGTCAGGCGACATGGACGACGAAGACCTGATCGAGCGCGAGGATATGGTCGTCACCGTCACCTCGGGCGGCTATATCAAACGCACGGCGCTGGCCGACTTCCGCGCCCAGAAGCGCGGCGGCAAGGGCCTGTCGGGGATGCAGACGAAAGAAGAGGATGTGGTCACCACCCTTTTCGTCGCCAACACCCATACGCAGCTGTTGTTCTTCACCACCGACGGGATGGTTTACAAGCTGAAGACGTGGCGGCTGCCGCAGGGCGGGCGCACCGCCAAGGGCAAGGCCATCATCAACATCCTGCCGATCCCGCAGGGGGTTTCCGTGGCGGCGATCATGCCGGTCGACCGGCCGGAAGAGGAATGGGACGACCTGCAGATCGTCTTTGCCACCTCGGCGGGCGATGTGCGCCGCAACCGGCTGTCGGATTTCACCAACGTCATGCGTAATGGCAAGATCGCGATGAAATTCCCAGAAGGCGAAGACATCACGCTGGTCAATGCGCGCATCTGTTCCGAAGATGATGACGTCATGCTGGTCACGAATTCCGGGCGGGCGATCCGCTTCCCAACCACGGATGTCCGGGTCTTTGCGGGCCGGTCGTCGACGGGGGTGCGTGGCATCCGCCTGCAGGGCGATGACAAGGTGGTGTCGATGTCCGTCATTCGCCATTTCGACGCCGAGGCGGATGAACGCGCCGGCTATCTGAAGATGCGCCGGGCCATGGCCGGGCTTGCCGATGATGCCGAGGTCGAGGACGAAGACGCCCCGGCTGGTGCCATCAGCCAGGACCGCTATGCCGAGATGTCGGCGGCGGAGAACCTGATCCTGACGATCACCGTAGGCGGGTCGGGCAAGCTGTCCTCCAGCCACGATTACCCGGTGCGGGGCCGTGGCGGCATGGGTGTGGCCGCAATGGACAAGGCCATGCGGGGCGGCGACATCGTGGCCTGTTTCCCGGTCGAGATGGCGGATCAGATCATGCTGGCCACCTCGAAGGGGCAGTCGATCCGGGTTCCGGTGGAGGGCATCAGCTTCCGGTCGCGCAGCGCGGGCGGCGTGCGGGTGTTCAACACCGGCAAGGGCGAAGAGGTCGTCAGCGTGGCATGGATCGCCGATCAGGGCGATGAGGACGGGGCCGTCGCGCCCGACGCGACCGACGGTACCGAAGAGTAATCTGGCGACGGCCCTCTGCGGGCCGCGTCAATCTGCGTAGGTGGTGAATGCTGGCCCCTTGCCGGTGTTGATGTTAGAATTATTGAATTGGAAATAGATTGTTATGATGGGGAAGATCATGAAAATCAAAAATCTGGCCGGTCTTGCGGCCACCACGGCTTTGGTTTCTGCGGGGGCTGTCTGGGCCGACAGCGGGTCCAATAGCTTCAGCGGCTACTACGGCAATTTCGATCGTATCTTCGACGATTACGGAAGCGCCCAAGTGCTGAGCTTCGGTCTGGAACGCGAATATGACTTTGGCAATGCCATCGTCTTTGGCGGGCTGGCCCACACCGAGTTCAGCGGAGATATCAAGGCACGGGGCTTTTCGTCCCTGAACCTTGGCGCCGCTTATCGGATCACCCCTGAAATCGCGGCTGGTGCCGAAATCTGGACCTATGCAGACGATTGGGGCAACTACAGCGATCTTGGGCTTTTTGCGCAATATGATGCCGGGTCGACCCGCGCGGCGCTCTATGTCCAGACCAGCCTCGACAATGACGGGCCCTTCTATGGCGGTATCTACTCGGAATTCATGCCCACCCCGGATCTTGATCTGCGGGTGTCGGCCGAGTTTTCGGAGGGCCGCGGGGTCGAGTGGATCCAGCTGGCGGGCGACTACCAGATCGGTCAGTTCAGCCTGACCGGCGCCTTCAGGACCGATCCGGAATACACCGATTTCAACATCACCTCGCTTGGCCTTGGCTATCAGGTGAACGATCAGCTTGATGTCGATTTCCGCTATACCTGCTTTGACGATGGCCCCTTCTATCGGGAGTCGATGTCGGTCGGCGGGTCCTATGAGCTTGGGACCGGTGTGTCGCTGGCCGCCTATTTCGGACGCGAGCAAGGTGGGTTCGGGCCGACGCTCAACACCTTGGGGCTGGAGTTCGAATTTGAAACCGGCAAGCGTGGGGTGGTGCATCATGACCTGATGCAGCAATCCTACGATGACATTTTCCGCGGGTTTCCGATCTTTATCTTCTGAAGGTCGGACCAAGACAGACAGCGGGGCGCCAAGTGGCGCCCCGTTTTCGTTCTGGTTCCCTTGCGTGGGAACAATGCGCCCGCTACATGCCTCACATGACACAGGTACTTCATATCGTGGGCGGCGGCATGGCCGGGTCCGAGGCGGCATGGCAGGCGGCAAAGGCCGGGGTGCGCGTGGTGATCCACGAAATGCGCCCCAAGGTCGAAACCTTTGCCCATCGCACCGGGAACCTGGCCGAGATGGTCTGTTCAAACTCGTTCCGGTCCGACGACAGCGAACAGAACGCGGTCGGCCTTCTGCATTGGGAAATGCGGCAGGCGGGCGGGATCATCATGGACACGGCCTATCGCCACCGGCTGCCCGCCGGCGGGGCGCTGGCGGTGGACCGCGACCCGTTTTCCGAAGATGTGACCGCCGCGCTCAAGGCGCTGCCGAATGTTTCGGTCTCCTATGAAGAGGTGACAGAGATTCCCGATCAGGACCACTGGATCTTTGCCACCGGGCCCCTGACATCCCCCGCCCTTGGCGAGGCGATCCGCGCGGAAACCGGGGCTGAAGCGCTGGCCTTTTTCGATGCCATCGCGCCCATCGTGTACTTCGACAGCGTCAACATGAACGTGGCCTGGATGCAGTCCCGCTATGACAAGGGCGAGACCGAGGAAGAGCGGACGGCCTACCTCAACTGCCCGATGACGAAGGACCAGTATGAGGCATTCATCGACGCGCTTCTTGCCGCGGATAAGGCCGAGTTTCACGAAGGCGAAACCGCGGGCTATTTCGACGGTTGCCTGCCGATCGAGGTGATGGCCGAACGCGGACGCGAGACACTGCGCTTTGGGCCGATGAAACCGATCGGGCTGACCAATGCCAATGATCCAACCAACAAGCCCTATGCGGTTGTCCAGTTGCGCCGCGACAACGCTCTGGGGACGCTCTACAACATCGTCGGGTTCCAGACCAAGATGAAATATGGCGCGCAAACCTCTGTTTTCCGGATGATTCCGGGGCTTGAGGATGCGCAATTCGCGCGCCTTGGCGGCATCCACCGCAACACTTTCATCAACTCGCCGACCCTGCTGGACGATCAGATGCGGTTGAAATCGCGGCCCAATATCCGCTTTGCCGGGCAGATCACCGGGGTCGAGGGATATGTTGAATCCGCCGCCATGGGTCTTTTGGCCGGACGTCTGGCCGTGGCCGAACTGCAGGGGCGCGCCGTAGCGCCCGTGCCCGCGACGACGGCGACCGGGGCGCTTGTCACCCATATTACCGGCGGCGCGGATGCGAAGACTTTCCAGCCGATGAACGTGAACTTTGGCCTGTTTCCCCCGGTTGACGGGTTGAAAAGCGGACGGCGCGGGCGCAAGGACCGCTACAAGGCCTATACCGACCGGGCCAAGGCCGACTGGAAAGGTTGGCTGGACGCGCAGGCGTGATCACCCGCTTTGCCCCCTCGCCGACCGGCCCGCTGCATCTGGGCCACGCTTACGCGGCGATCTATGCGCATGACATGGCGCGGGCGGCGGGCGGACAGTTCCTGTTGCGGATCGAAGATATCGATCAGACCCGCGCGCGGCCCGAATGGGAACAACAGATCTATGACGAGCTGACCTGGCTCGGGCTGACATGGGATGGATCGGTCCTGCGGCAATCCGACCGGATGGACCGATATGAACAAGCGCTTGTAAGGCTATGGGATATGGGCGTTTTATATCCCTGCACCTGCAATCGGCGCGATATCCTTGCCGCCGTGGCCGCGCCGCAGGAAGGCGGATTGATCCTGACCGGGCCGGACGGGCTGATCTATCCGGGCACCTGTCGGCCCGGGACCGCGCCGGTTGGTCCATTGCCCCGGGACACCGCCCTTCGGTTGAACATGAAGGCCGCGCTGGATCATATTGGGAAAGAAACGTTTTCCTTCTTCGAATGTGGCGCAGGCCCGGCCGGAGAGCACGGCGAAATCACCATTTCCTACGATGCGTTGGTTGAGGCCGTGGGTGATGTGGTTCTGGCCCGGCGCGACATGGGCACGTCCTATCATCTGGCGGTGGTCGTCGATGATGCCGATCAGGGGATCACCGATGTGACCCGCGGCGCCGATCTGTTCGAAGCGACGAAGATACATGTTGTTCTTCAATCGCTTCTGAGCCTTCCTTCACCCGACTATCACCATCACCGGCTGATCCGCGATGACAACGGCAAGCGGCTGGCCAAACGGGATGACGCCCGCGCGATTGCCAAATACCGCGCCGAGGGTGCATCCCCGGAGGATATCCGGCGGCTTGTCGGTCTGACGGAATAGGTGGGTTGAAACCCACCTTACAAGGTTGCCCCAAAGTATGGTGAGTCTTGACCCACCGTTCCCGTCAGCGCTCCGGCGTCATCAATTCCAGCTCTGCCCCGTCCCGCACTGCGGTATAGAAACAGCTGCGCCGGTTGGTGTGGCAGGCCGGGCCAGTCTGATCGACAAGAACCAACAGGCAATCGCGGTCGCAATCCACGCGGAAATCGACCAGCCGCTGCACATGGCCAGAGCTTTCCCCCTTCACCCAGAACGACTGCCGCGAGCGGCTCCAATAGGTGACCTTGCCGGTCTCAAGGGTCCGCGCCACGGACTCGGCATTCATCCAGGCCATCATCAGCACCTCGCCCGAACCATGATCCTGCGCGATCGCGGGGATCAGCCCGTTGGCATCATACTTTAGGCTTGCAGGGTCGAAAGACATGGGATTTCCCTTTTGTATCCGGGCGTCGCACCCTATCTAAGGGGGGAAATCACGAAGGGCAAACCGCCATGTCGTCCGACGCCGACCTGATCAAGCTTTATTCCGGCCGCATCCTTGCACTGGCCGCCGAGATGCCGCGGACCGAAAGGCTGATCGCCCCGGATGCGACCGCGCGCAAGCGGTCGCCGCTGTGCGGATCGACGGTGACGGTCGATATTGCGCTGAAGGACGGCAAGATCGTCGATTACGGACAGGATGTGAAGGCTTGCGCCCTTGGACAGGCGGCGGCAGCGGTTGTGGGTGCCAGTATCGTTGGTACGACCCGCGACATTGTCCAGAAGGGCCGTGACCAGCTTTATGCCATGCTGAAGGAAGGTGGCCCCGCCCCCGATGCGCCCTTTGACGGGCTTGCAGTTCTTGAACCGGCGCGGGACTACAAGAACCGCCATGCGTCGATCCTGCTGGCCTTTGACGCGACCCTTGCCGCGCTGGACGAAGCCGCGGCCAACGCCTGACCCGACGCCGAAAAAAGAAACCGCCGCACATCCGGGACAGGATGGCGGCGGCAGGCAGAGAGTGTTCGCGTGGGACCCGGTGACCGTCCGATTGGGGAGGCAGACCCCGGTGATGACTGGGACAGGCAGTTCAGTCTGGCATCGCAGTTTGGGACAGGCGATGCGGGGACGGACCGGCGCGAAACTCCGGGCAGAAACTCAGAACATTCCCGGCAACCACAGGCCGGCATAAAGAAGAACGATCAGGGACACCGCGCCCAGCATGTCGCTGATCAGCGTGTCGCGGCTGCGGGTGATGCTGGCTTTGATCTCTTGGGCCATTGGGGCGTCTCCTGCTCTGGTGTTCTCTTTGTTGCCCCTTTGTTCTCACATGGTTAACGCCGTGTAAAGAACTTTATGAGAACATTAGTGAACTTTTTGGAACATCCAGAGCGGGGACTCCCCTAACCCACTGATATCAAACGGATTGCCCGATCCTGTTCCATCAGCCAAAGAAGCGTCCGCGCGGCCTGTCCCCGCTCGCTCGTCAGCCCGGGATCGTCGTGCAACAGTTTTCGCGCGTCGGATTGGGCCATCTGCATGACCGAGGCCTGCCGTTCCAGATCGGCCACCCGGAACCGGGGCAGCCCGGATTGGGCGGTCCCGATCACATCGCCCGCGCCGCGCATGGCAAGGTCTTCCTCGGATATGCGGAACCCGTCCTCGGTCTCGCGAAGGATTTCCAGCCGCCGACGCCCACCTTCGGTCAGGGGCGGCTGATACATCAGCAGGCAGGTCGAGGCGGCGGCCCCGCGCCCGACCCGGCCCCGCAACTGGTGCAACTGCGCCAGCCCGAAATGTTCGGCCCGTTCGATCACCATGATCGAGGCGTTGGGCACGTTTACCCCCACTTCGATCACCGTTGTTGCGACCAGAACGGATGTCTCTCCGGCGACGAACCGGGCCATGGCCGCGTCTTTCTCGGACGGGGGCATTTGCCCATGGACCAGGCCCACGACCCCCTCGCCAAGGGCGGCCCGCAGTACCTTGAACCGTTCCTCGGCGGCGGTCATGTCGCTGACTTCGCTTTCCTCGACCAGCGGGCAGACCCAATAGGCCTGACGGCCCTCGCCCACGGCGCGGCGCAGGTGGTCCACCACCTCGTCCATCCGGCCGGTGCTGACCAATGCGGTTTTCACCGGGGTCCGTCCGGGCGGCTTTTCGTCCAGTACAGAGACATCCATGTCGCCATATTGGGCGAGCGACAGGGACCGGGGGATCGGTGTGGCGGTCATCACCAACACGTCCACGGCCATCCCCTTGGCCCCCAGTTCCATCCGCTGCGCCACGCCAAAGCGATGCTGTTCGTCGATTACCGCCAGCCGCAGGTCATGGAATTCAACGTCCTTCTGGAACACGGCGTGGGTGCCCAGTAGGATCTGGATCCGCCCCGCTTTCAGCGCCTCCAGCTTGGCCCGACGCTCCGTGCCCTTATCCCGGCCCGTCAGCAACTCGACCACAACGCCCGCCGCCTCGGCCAGCGGCCTCAACCCATCCAGATGCTGCCGGGCGAGGATTTCGGTCGGGGCCATCATCACCCCCTGCCCGCCTGCTTCGACCGCGATCAGAAGCGCCATCAGCGCGACCAGCGTCTTGCCCGCGCCGACATCCCCTTGCAGCAGCCGGTTCATCCGGGTCTCTGCCGCCATATCCGTTGCGATTTCGTCAACCGAACGGGTCTGGGCGCCAGTGGGGCTATAGGGAAGCGCGGCCAGAACCTTGCCCCGCAGATGCCCGTCGCCCGTGCTGGCCCGTCCTTTGCCCCGCCGCAACTGTTGCCGCGCCAACGCAAGGGTCAGCTGATGGGCGAACAATTCATCATAGGCCAGCCGCTGCCGCGCCGGATCGTGCGGCGACAGGTCGACCGAGGATTCAGGCGCATGGGCGGTGACCAGCGCCGCCCGCCAGTCTGGCCAGCCTTCGCGCGCCTTCAGGGCGGGGTCGATCCATTCGGGCAGGTCCGGGGCCAGCGCCAGCGCCGAGCGTGTCGCCTTGAACATGGTCTTTTGCACCACGCCGGAGGTCAGCGGATAGACGGGTTCATACGGCGGGATCTGATCCCCCTCCTCGACCGGCAGGATGTGATCGGGGTGCGGCATCTGCGCGATCCCGTCGAACAGCTCGATCTTGCCCGAAACAATCCGCCGTTGCCCGGTCGGCAACACCTTTTGCAGGTAGTCGCCACGGGCGTGAAAGAACACCAGCTGGAACTCTGTCTCTGCGTCCGTGACGTGCACCCGATACGGCCGCCCCTTTGTGCGCGGCGGATGGTGCATCCCCACGGTCACCTCGACCGTGACGGTCGCCGGGGCCACAACCTCGCGGATCGTGGCGCGGCGGCGGCGGTCGATCCCGGAATGTGGCAGGGTGAACAGCAGGTCGCGGGGTTTCCCGACCTCCAACTGGCCCATGTGCTGCGCCGTTTTCGGGCCCACCCCGTCCAGCGCGGTCAGCTCGCCGAACAGCGGCCAGAGGATTTCGGGCCGGCTGCTCATGCGTCCCCGATCAGGGCAAGCCAGCCGTCTTCGTCGATCGTCTCGACGCCGAGGTCGGCGGCCTTTTTCGCCTTGGACCCGGCGCCCGGACCGGCGACCAGAAGGTCGGTCTTGGCACTGACCGATCCGGCCACCTTGGCGCCGAGCGCCTCGGCCCGCGCTTTTGCCTCGGCCCGTGTCATCTTTTCCAACGTGCCGGTGAACACCACCGTCTTGCCCGCGACGGGGCTGTCGGTTGCGCGTGCCTCGGGCGGGATTGGGGTCAGATGGGACAACAGCCGGTCGATGGCGGCCCGTTCGTCGGGGTTGGCCAGCGCGTCCGACAGGGACAGGGCCATGACCGGGCCGATGCCATCGGCACCGATCAGGTCGGACCATGCGGCGCTCGCGTCCTCGGGAATGTCCTGTCCGGCAAGGGCGGCCACGCGGGCCTCGGCGACCCGGGCACGGCGGTTCTCCATCGTAGCGGCGGCACGTTCGGCCTCTGCCGCCTCGTCCGCGGCACGATGGGCCAGCGCGGCAGGGCGTGCCGTATCGAGCGCGGTCGCCAACGCCTCCCAAGTTGTATAGTGGCGGGCCAGATCTTGGGCGGCGACTTCGCCCACATGCCGAATGCCAAGCCCGAAGATCAGACGCGACAGGGGAATTTCCCGTTTTTCCGCAATGGCTTGAAACAGGTTCTTCGCGCTGGTTTCGCCCCAGCCCTCGCGGTTTTTCAACTGCTGAAGCCCAGACCCAAATCGGTCCTCCAACGTGAAAATATCCGCCGGTTCGGCGATCCAGCCGTCCCCATGGAACTGCTCCACCTGCTTTGCCCCCAGCCCTTCGATGTCAAAGGCCGCGCGGGAGACGAAATGTTTCAGTTTTTCAACGGCCTGCGCAGCGCAGATGAGGCCCCCGGTGCAGCGACGGACCGCGTCGCCCTCCTCGCGAATGGCGGGAGAGCCGCAGATCGGGCAGGTTTCGGGGAAGACATAGGGCTGTGCCCCGTCGGGCCGTTTGGTCAGGTCCACATCGGCGACCTTGGGGATCACGTCACCCGCGCGGTAGACCTGCACCCAATCGCCCACCCGGATGTCCTTGCCACCGCGGATTTCGCCCCCGTCGGCCCCGCGCCCGGCGATATAGTCTTCGTTATGCAAGGTGGCATTGGACACG
The DNA here is from genome assembly GCF_004145845.1 of Loktanella sp. IMCC34160. Taxonomy (GTDB): domain Bacteria; phylum Pseudomonadota; class Alphaproteobacteria; order Rhodobacterales; family Rhodobacteraceae; genus SELP01. Next base: position 539,482 of record NZ_SELP01000002.1, read on the forward strand.
ACGACGCCACCGACGGTGACCGGATGCAACCGCGCGACGGGCGACAGCGCTCCGGTGCGGCCAACCTGAATATCGATCGCCTCCAGCCGGGTCCAGGCAAGTTCGGCGGGGAACTTATGGGCGATGGCCCAGCGGGGCGTGGTCGACCGGAACCCCAGCCGCGCCTGAAGCGTCAGATCGTCGACCTTATAGACCACCCCGTCGATGTCATAGCCAAGGGTCGCGCGCTGGTCTTCGATGGCGCGGTAATGGGCGATCATTGCTTCCGGGCTGTCGCAGAGCCGGGTCAGCGGGTTTGTCTGGAACCCAAGGTCGGCCAGCCGCTCGATCGCGCCCATTTGGGTGTCGGACAAGGGCGTGCTAAGCGCCCCCCATGCGTAGGCAAAGAACCGCAGCGGCCGGGCGGCGGTGATTGTCGCGTCAAGCTGGCGCAGCGATCCGGCGGCGGCATTGCGCGGGTTGGCAAAGGTCTTGTCGCCCTTCTCGGCCTGACGAGCGTTCAACGCCTCGAAATCCGCATGGGCCATATAAACCTCGCCCCGGACCTCCAGCACCTCGGGCGCGCCGGTCAGGGTCTGGGGAATATCCGCGATGGTGCGGGCGTTGGCGGTGACGTTTTCGCCGGTTTCGCCATCGCCGCGCGTTGCCGCCTGCACCAACGTGCCGTTTTCATAGCGCAGCGACAGCGACAGCCCGTCTATCTTGGGCTCGGCGGTGTAGGCCAGCAGCGCGTCGGGCCCGAGGCCAAGGTAGCGGCGGATGCCCGCATCGAAATCGGTGATGTCCGCGTTTTCGAACGCATTCGACAGCGACAGCATACGCACCGCATGGCGGACTTTGCCGAACCCGTCTGCCGGGGCGGCGCCGACCTGTTCGGACGGGCTGTCTTCACGCTTCAGGTTGGGAAATCGCGCCTCGATCGCGGCGTTGCGCAGTTTCAGTGCGTCGTAATCCGCATCGCTGATTTCCGGGGCGTCATCGCGGTGATAGGCGGCGTTGGCGCGGGCAAGGGCCTCGGCCAGGTGTGACAGTTCGGCCCGGGCCTCCGCCTCGGTCAACCTGTCCACCGGCTGCGTCCCTGTCCGGTTTTCCCCTTCTGTCGCCGCCACCTGTCGCCCCCGTTTGCCATCCGCTCAGACCAATGCCGGTCGCGATCCTGGGACCGACCGGCAACTCTCTGGGCCAAGTCTTAGGGGGCGCTGCCTGATCCGTCCAGTGGTGCCGGCCCCATCGTCCGTGAGTGGTTGGGCCGGCACCCCCGTCCGGGAGAAAGGCAAGGTTCGGATCAGGCGCCGACGGCGAGTCGTTCGCTGTCGGACCCGGTGTCGGGATCGCGCAGCACATATCCGCGGCCCCAGACGGTTTCGATGTAATTGTCGCCACCGGTCGCCTGCGACAGCTTCTTGCGCAGCTTGCAGATGAAGACATCGATGATCTTCAGTTCCGGTTCGTCCATGCCGCCATAAAGATGATTGAGGAACATCTCCTTGGTCAGGGTCGTGCCCTTGCGCAGGCTGAGCAGTTCCAGCATCTGGTATTCCTTGCCGGTCAGATGCACCGGCGTGCCGCCCGCATCGACCGTCTTGGCATCCAGATTCACGGCAATCCGGCCGGTCTTGATCACCGATTGTGCGTGGCCCTTGGACCGGCGGATGATCGCATGGATACGGGCGACCAGTTCTTCCCGGTGGAACGGCTTGGTCAGGTAGTCGTCCGCGCCAGAGCCGAAGCCCCGCAGTTTCGATTCGGTGCCATCTTCGCCCGACAGGATCAGGATCGGCGTATCCACCTTGGCAAGCCGCAGTTGGCGTAGCACCTCGTGCCCGGTCATGTCCGGCAGGTTGATGTCCAGCAGGATCAGATCGTAGTCGTAAAGCTTGGCCAGATCGATCCCTTCCTCCCCCAGATCCGTCGTATAGACGTTCAGATTGGCATGGGTCAGCATCATTTCGATGCTTTTCGAGGTCGTGGGGTCGTCTTCCACAAGAAGAATGCGCATCCCGGGGTCTCCGCTTGTCTCAAATCATCTTCGTTAACTTAAAAGGCAATTGGTTAATTACCCGTTACCGGATGATTTGAGCTTGGCAGCTCGCCCTAGGGTTGTCTATACTTTTGGAGCGCGGTGGCTTTCAAAGCAGCTTCCCCATGCAAGGTTACGGCGGTTTCCCACTCCCGGAATTCATCGTCGGACAGGCCATAATCGTCCAGCGCCGTTTCGCGCGAGATCAGGCCCGAAGCCACCGCGCGCACCACCGCGGCCTTCCGCGACGCCACCCACCGTCGGGTTTCCTTCGCAGGCAAGTCCGCCCGGGTCATCTTTGTTCCGTCGGGCAGGGTCACAGCCCTTGGCCCTTCTACTTTTCGAAGATACATCTCTCTCACCCCTCTCGGTCGTCAGTCGAAAGCAAGGGTCAAACTGGGCGCCCAGCCTTAAGAAGGGGTGAAACCGCCCCTTGAGAGTATGTTGCATTTTCCTATATTCCTGCGGACCTCAGCCCCGATTGGATCTCCCATGCCGCTTGACCCTGCCCTGAACTCGCTTGGCTTTGCCAAACCGCCCTCGGAAACGCGGGTGGTGGTGGCCATGTCCGGCGGTGTCGACAGTTCCGTCGTGGCCGCGCAACTGGCCGAAGAAGGCTATGACGTGGTCGGCGTGACGCTGCAGCTTTACGATCACGGGGCGGCGCTGGCCAAGAAGGGCGCCTGCTGCGCCGGGCGGGATATCCACGATGCCCGCCGGGTGGCCGAGGAAATGGGGTTTCCGCACTATGTCCTCGACTACGAGAACATCTTCAAGGATGCGGTGATCGATGAGTTTGCCGACAGCTACCTTGCCGGGGCGACGCCTGTGCCCTGCATCCGCTGCAATGAGCGGGTGAAGTTCAAGGATCTGCTGGCCACCGCCAAGGACCTTGAGGCCGATTGCATGGCCACCGGCCATTACATCCAGCGCAAGATGGGACCGAACGGCCCGGAATTGCACAGCGCCGAGGACGCGAACCGCGACCAGTCCTATTTCCTGTTCTCGACCACGCCGGAACAACTGGACTATTTGCGGTTTCCACTGGGCCATCTGCCCTCGAAAGAGGCGACCCGGCAATTGGCCGCGAAATACGGGCTGGCGGTGGCGGACAAGCCCGACAGCCAGGACATCTGCTTTGTGCCCAACGGCAATTATGCGGCGGTGATCGAAAAGCTGCGCCCCGGCGCGGCCGAACCGGGCGAGATCGTGGGTGTGGATGGCACGGTGCTTGGCACCCACCGCGGGGTGATCCACTACACCATCGGACAGCGGCGGGGCCTTGGCATCGGTGGGCTGGCGGACCCGCTTTACGTGGTGAAACTGGACGTGGACACCCGGCAGGTGATCGTCGGCCCGAAAGAGATGCTGGCCACCCGCAAGATCCCGGTGCGCGAGATCAACTGGCTGGGCGATGGCGCCTTTGAGGATGCGTCCGAACGCCACGTGCTGGTCAAGGTGCGGTCCACCCGCCCCCCGCGCGAGGCGGTGATCCGGCCCATTTCCGCGACCGAGGCCGAGGTGGAACTGGTGGTTCCCGAGGAGGGCGTCAGCCCCGGTCAGGCCTGTGTCTTCTATGACGACGGAAGCAGCCGTATCCTTGGCGGCGGCTGGATCTGGAAAGGCTAAGGACAGCGGGCGGGGCCCAAGGGTCAAGACCCATGGTGACATTTGAGGGGCTCTGCCCCTCTGGCCCTGACGGGCCATTCACCCCGGGATATTTTTGACCCAAAGAAGCGGACCGCAATTCAGGATCTTTGAGTGCTTGTCACCTCGCGTTCTGCGTGTAGGCTGACAGGTATTGTTAAGGATCAATTGGATGGAAGCTGTAGTTCTCATTTTTCTGGGCGGAATTCTTGTCCTGATTTTCGCCCCGAGACGCCGATCAAGGAAGTCCCGGCCACAAGCAGTCTTAAGGCCCGAAGTACGGCGCAGGCCGCCGCCGCCCGTTCGTCGGCAATTTGACCGCGAAACGTCTGTTCCCGTGGCCGAGCCGAAGGTTTTGCGAGGTAGGGCCTGGGTGGTGGACGGCGATACCATCGTCATTCAGAAAACCCAGATCCGGTTGTTCGGGATCGACGCCCCGGAAATGAACCATCCCTATGGCAGGAAAGCGAAATGGGCGCTTCACGCCTTGTGTAAGGGGCAGATGGTTGAGGCGCGCCTGACGGAAGTTGATGGTTTTGGCCGGACTGTTGCGCGGTGCCATCTGGAGGACGGGCGCGATCTTTCTGCGGAAATGGTCAAGGCGGGCATGGCGATAGACTGGCCGAAGTTTTCCGGTGGGGAATATGGGTGTCTGGAACAGCCCGACGCGCGCAAGAAGCTTTGGCTCGCTGATGCGCGTCAGAAGGGGCGGATGTATGTTTGGAAGAAATTCGAAGCGCGGCAGGCAGAGCGGCGCAAGGATTGCTAGGGCCGGGTCGGCAGCCGGTCCAGCACGGCCCGGGCAGCCCGCAGTCCCGGGGCCTCACCGCCCTGACCAAGCCGTTCCATCGTGACCCGCATCGCGTCGATCTGCGCTGATGGGTCGGCAAGCACGTTGGACAACGCCCCTGCGATCGGGTCGGGCTGGCAATTGGCGCCGATGAATTCGGGCACCGTGCGGGTTTCAGAGACGAGGTTCACCAGCGTCACCGTATCCACCCGCAGCATCCGCCCGATGATCTGTCGTGACAGCCAGGACATGTCATAGGCGATGACCATCGGCGTCGACGCGGCCGCAAGTTCGAGCGAAACAGTGCCGGAGGCGGCGAGCGCCACATCGGCGGCGCGAAAGGCGGCCAGTTTGGCGGCCTTGTCGGCGGCCGGAATGATCAGCGGGGTAACAGGCCAGCCGGCGACCTGTTGGCGCACAAGGTCTTCGACCGGGCCAGCGCAGGGCAGGACCACCCGCGCGTCCGGATGGCGGGCCACCACCTGCCCCAGCGCCTTACCAAAGGTCTCTGACAGCCGCGCGACCTCGCCCCGCCGCGATCCGGGCAGGGCAAGGATCAGGGGTGCTGCGCCAATGCCGTGAGACGCGCGGAAGGCCTCTGCCTCGGCCTCGGTCGCAACGGGTTCCGCGACGACCGGGTGGCCGACGAAATCGCAGTCCATCCCAGCGGCGGTCATATAGGGCGGCTCGAACGGGAAAAGCGCCAGCACGTGGTCGATGACCTGCGCCATCTTCTCGGCCCTTCCCGGACGCCAGGCCCAGACCGTCGGGGCGACGTAATGGACCGTGCGAATGCTGCTGGCGGCCTTGACTAGCCGCGCGACCCGCAGGCAGAAATCCGGGCTGTCGATGGTGATCAGCACATCAGGCTGCGCCGCGATCACCGCCTCGGCCGTCTGGCGGATGCGCCGTTTCAGGTGCCGGTATTTCGGCAGGATCTCGGCGATGCCCATGAGGCTAAGCTCGTCCATCGGGAACAGGCTGCCCATGCCTTCGGCCTGCATAAGCGGGCCCCCGACCCCTTCGAATATCACATCCGGCATCAGCGACTTCAGCCCGGCCATGAGTGCCCCGCCCAGCTTGTCGCCCGACACCTCGCCCGCGATCAGGAAGACCTTCACGGTTTGACCCACAGGAACATGTCCCGTGCCTCAAGCTTGGTGACGACGATGGGGAGGTCGAGCACCATGACGCCCCCTGCCCCGATCACGATCCCGGACAGCCCCGCCTGCGCCGCAGCCTGCGCCGTGTGCGGCCCGATCAGGGGCATGTCGGCACGCAGGTCCTGCCCCGGTTTCGGCGCCTTGTAGAGGAGGCCGCCCCGCGCCGCGTCGGCAAGACCGGCCAGCAGCGCGTCGGTGCCTGCGTCCTCTTCCCGGGCGATGACCTGCCCGTCGCGCACGATTACCGCCTGCCCCAGATCGGCGCGGCCCATTTCGGCAAGCGCCTCCTGTGCGGCGGCGATATCAACGTCGATCCCGTCGGGGCGGCGACCGCAATGCATCCCGTGGGCGGGAACAAGGTCCGGCACAAGGGTGGCGGCGCCGACAACCTTGAACCCATGGTCTTCGAACAGAGTGATGATCGCCCGCAGCGCCCCGTCGTCCCCCTGTCCGATGGCGGCGGCAATTCGGGGGACCAGCGGTGCGGTGGCCGCGTCGATCCGTGCCGGGTCGATCCCGGGGCGGCGCACCGCGCCCGCCATGCAAATCTGGGTGACGCCCGCGGCCTTCAGATCCTCCAGCAGGCTGCCCAGCGTTTCCAGCCGGAACCGCCGGCGCGGCAGGTCAGGGTCGATCTCGGAAGGGAATTGTTCCAGTTCGCAGATCAGCGGCGGGTGGCCCTGCCCGGTCAGCGTCCTGACCAGGACCGGCGGAAGCCCGCCCTGCCCTGCGATCAGCGCCAGCGACATCACGGGGTCAGGAAGTTGCGGTCGGTATCGCCAAGGATGAAGTCGACCATTTCGCGGACGTAGGGGCTGTCGCTTTCGTCGGACAGACGGCGGGCGCGGTCCATGAACGATCCTTCGCCGTCCTTGAGCATCTGAAAGGCGGCCCGAAGCGCGGTGATATCGGCCCGGTCGACGCCCTTGCGCTTTAACCCGACAAGGTTCAGCCCGTCCAGCTGCCCACGCGGCCCTTGCACCAGCCCATGCGGCAGCACGTCATTGGTCACCATCGTTACCGCGCCAATAATCGCGCCACGGCCGATGCGGACCCATTGGTGGACCCCACACAGCCCGCCGATGATCACGTCATCTTCGATCACGCAATGCCCGGCCACGGCCGAGGAGTTGACGATGATCACCCGGTCCCCGACCCGCGCATCATGGGCCACGTGACAGCCCGCCATCAGCAGGCAGTCGTCGCCCACGCGGGTTTCGCCGCCGCCCCCGGCCGTGCCGGTGTTGATGGTGACATGTTCACGGATGCGGTTGCGGGCGCCGATCCGCAGGCGGGTCTTTTCACCGGTGAACTTCAGATCCTGCGGGATCTCTCCGATCACCGAGAACGGAAAGATGACCGTGCCCTCGCCAATCTGGGTGTCGCCGGTAACGACCACATGGGATTTCAGGGTCACGTTCGCGGCCAGAACCACCTCTGGCCCGATCACGCAGAACGGCCCGATCTCGCAGCCCTCTCCGATAACCGCGCCGTCTTCGATCACCGCGCTGGGATGAATGCGGCTCACGCAGGGGCCCCTTGCATATCCATCATCGCGGTGAATTCGGCCTCGGCCGCCATTTCACCATCCACGGTGGCCACGCCCTTAAATTTCCAGACCTTGCCGCCGGGTTTGCCGCGGGTGGTTTCCACCTTCATGATCAGCTGATCTCCGGGCACCACTTTGCGACGGAATTTGCAGCCGTCGATCGCCATGAAATAGACCAGAAGGTCGCCGTTGATCAGCCCCATCGTGGTGCCGACCATCACGGCGGCGGTCTGCGCCATCGCCTCGATAATGGTGACGCCGGGCATGATCGGGTTGCCGGGAAAATGCCCCTGGAAATGGGGTTCATTCATGGTGACGTTCTTGATGCCCGTCGCCGATTGGGTGCCGTCGATGTCAACGACACGGTCCACCAGAAGAAACGGGTAGCGATGCGGCAGGATCGCCTGAATCAGCTGGATATCGGCGGTGGTGGGGGCGTCAGTCATGCGGCGGGTTCCTTTCAGGTGTGGGCGCTTTGCCCGTCTTGCCACCTGAGTAGCAACAAGCCCCGCAGGCGGCAAGCATGGCCGCGCCCTATTGCGCGTCGGCGACCTGCGGCACGGTATAGACATCGGCACCGTCGCCAATCTCGGTGTCGATGGCACGCACGGCGTCATCGGTGATATCGACGGACTGAGCGAACAGGCGTACGATCCGCCGGTCCAGCAGGACGACAGCGCCCCGGTCCTGCATGAATTGCGCAAGGATCGGGTCGGCGGTCGAGATGAAGACGCTCAGCAGCTCTTCCCGCGCGGATTGCAGGGTTGTTTCCTTGGCGTCCTGCGTGGCCCGGATGATCTGGACCTTTGCGTCGAAGGCCTCGGCCTCCTCGCGGAAATCGGCGGGTGCCATATCGGGCCGCCGCGCCGCGAGGTCTTGTTCTTCGGCCTGCAGCTCCTGGGTGATGCGGCTGTTTTCCGCCTCCAGCGCGCGGGCGGCCTGATTGAATTCCGCCACCACACGTTGCCCAAACAGAGATTGGGAAAAGGCCCGGTCATAGTCGATGACCAGAACCAAGGGTGCAGTCGCGCCTGGGGCCGGCGGGACCGGCACCGGCGCGTCCTGCGCCCATGCCGGCCCGGTGGCCAAACCCGCCAGAAGCCCGAGAAGCGCCAGGCGGGTCCGCATCAGAACGTCGTCGAGACGGTCAGCTCGAAGGACCGCGGGTTGTCCTGCGGCTGGGCGTCCAGCGCCTCGGTCCAGTTGAACCGCAGCGGGCCGATCGGCGTGGTCCAGAACAACGACACACCAACCACGGACCGCGGGGTAAAATCGTTGTACAGAACGTCCGACGTATCGGCGAGCCCGGTATCCCAGAGCGACCCGTAGTCGAAGAAGACACCACCGGACATGCCGTATTCCTCGGGCAGGCCCAGCGGGAACTCCGCCTCGAGCCGGGCAACCGCATAGGCGTTGCCGCCAAGCGCGTCGTCGGTCAGCGCGTCACGCGGGCCGAACCCGCCGGGATTAAAGCCCCGCATCTGGCGGCTGGACAGGAAGAACCGGTCGATGATCCGGCTGTTGCCGTTGGCATAGGACAGAAGGCCCCCTTCCAACGTGGCCCGCAGGGTCACTTCCTCGTTCAGAACATCCGCCTCGGCCGAGGCGATGGCGGTTGTCTTGAGGAACTCCACGTCGCCGACCCCGAATTCCTGCCCGAAGCGCAGGAAGACACCGGCGGTCGGGTTCAGACCGTTGCGGCGGCTGTCCCATGTGTAAGTATAGCCGACCGAGTTGGTCCAGATGCCGCCAACAAGCCCATCGGCGATGATCGGCGCACTGGCGGTGGTGACGTCGGAAATATCCGCGTAATCGGCAGAGTAGAACACGCCAAGCCGCGAGCGTTCCCCAATCGGGAAGGTCAGCGAGGGCGAGAAGCTGAACTTCTCGGTATCGTAGAGCGCGCTTTCGTTGTCGGTGGCCGAATATTCCACGTCGAACCCGAACCGCAGATCACGGCCCAGAAGGTTCGGTTCGCCAAAGTTGAACTGGAAAACACGGTTGGTTTCGGCGGTGGACAGGTTGAAGTTGAGCGACTGCCCACGGCCCAGCCAGTTGCGCTGCGACAGGCTGGCGATCAGCGATACGCCGTTGTCAGAGTTATAGTTGGCGCCGAAGGACAGCGACCCGGTCGGCTGTTCGGTGACGTTTACATCAACGATGACCTGATCGGGGCTGGAGCCTTCGCGGGCCTGAACATCGGCGTTGCCGAAGAAACCAAGCGCGCGGATGCGTTCGGCGCTTTCGCGGATCGAACGGGGGTTGAACGGGTCACCTTCGACCACGCGGAACTGGTTGCGGACAACCCGGTCCAGCGTCGTGTTGTTCCCTTCGATGTCGATCCGTTCGACAAAGATACGTGGGCCGCGGATCAGCACATATTCGACGTCCAGCGTCAGGTCGCGGTCGTTGCGGGTGATCCGCGGATCGACCTGCATGAACTGCACGTTGTTCTGAAGCGCCAGCCGTTCCAGCCGCGCGATATCGGTCTCGATCGCGACCGGCGAATAATAGTCGCCATTGCTGGTGCGCAGCGCGGATTCGTAGACTTCGGGATCGACCTCGGGCAGTTCGCTCGACAGGGTGATGTTGCCGAACCGGTAGCGCTGGCCTTCCTGCACGTTGAAGGTGATCAGGTAGGCGTCGCGCTGACGGGTCAGCGACACATCGACGGATTGCACGGTGAAATCGACATAGCCGCGCGAGCGGTAGAAATCCGTCAGCACCTGTTTGTCGAACTCAATCCGGTCGGCAACAAAGGTGTCGCGCTGGATCAGGGCCCGCAGAATGCCCGCCTGCTTGGTTTCCAGCACGCGGCGCAGGCGCCGGTCGGAATAGTTGCGGTTGCCGACAAAGCTGATCCGCTCGATCTCGGTCACGCCGCCTTCAAAGACCTCAAACACAAGATCGACGCGGTTGTCGGACCGGCGGATGATGCGCGGGGTCACGGTGGCGTTGATCCGCCCCTGATCGGCATAGGCCTGGGAAATGGCGGCTACGTCCGCCTCGGCCTGGGCGGGGCTGTAGACGCGGCGCGGCTGGGACCGGACCAGCGGACGCAACTCGTCATCGCCCAACCGGCGGTTCCCTTCAAAGTTGATCCGGTTGATCGTCGGGTATTCCACGACCGTGATGACAAGCGTGTTGCCGCGCGGGATCGCATCCACGCTTTCGAACAGGCCTGTGGCGCGAATCCGCTGGATCCCGTCGTTCAGATCGGCGGCTGAAACCGCCTCTCCGCGGGTCACGCCGAGGTAGCTGAGAATCGTGGAGGTTTCGATCCGCTGGTTGCCTTCGACCTGAACCGAGGTGAAGACAAAGCTTTGCGCCACCGCTCGGGATGCTGGCAGGGCAGCCAAGGCAATGAAAACAAATACGAAAAAGGCGCGGGCAAAACCCACGGTTCGCACAAAGGCGCTATTGTTGTTCATATGCATAAATCCAGCCACTTCAGACATCCCAGGTACTAGATGAAGTAGCTGCTATGGGGGGGCTTGTCAAAACGAAGAACGCGCCCGAGGGGGCGCGCTACTTATCCACAGGCGGGGCGACTTATCCCCGTCAGAACGACCCCATGAGCGAGCCGAGCCAGAGGGCTGCGATGATCGCCGCGCCAAACAACATCCGATCCAGGTTCAGGGTGAACAGGAAGGACAGGCTACGGTATCCGGCGCTGATGGTCTGCATGGTCTTTGCCCCATGAATTCGATTGTCGATGAAGAAATCATCGCCCCGAAATGTGGCGCAAAGGTGGCGAGGACGCGACGCTTTGGTGAAATCGCCCTGGTCCGACCCCTAGCAGAGGAACAGCTCGTTGGTCAGGGCGAAGACCATCAGCGACAGGATCAGGGTCAGCCCGATCGTGAACATCACCCGCAGCACCTTGTCCGACGGGGGCTTGCCGGTCACGGCCTCGTAGGCGTGGAACACAAGATGGCCGCCATCCAGAACCGGGATCGGGAACAGGTTCAACAGGCCAACCGCCGTCGACAGGAAGCCAAGGAACGTGATGAAATCGGCCAGCCCCGCCGCCGCCATGGCACCGGACGCCTGCGCGATCCCGACCGGGCTGGACAGGTTGCAGGTCGAGATATCGCCAACGATCATGTACCACATCCCCGACAGGGACAGCTTGATCACATACCAGACCTGCCAGGCGCCGTTTTCAATCGCCGTCCACAGGCCCGGAAACTCGGTTTCCGCGTCCAGCACGATGCCGCCGTTGATCCCCATGATATAGCGGGTTTCGAAAGTGCCGTCAGAGCGGGGCACATCCGACATCTCGGGCGTGATCGCGATTTGCAGCGTCTCCCCTGCCCGCCAGATATCAAGGATCAACTCGCCCCCGCCCGAGGCGTTCACAATCTGGATCATCTGATCGAAGGCAAAGACGGGCTGCCCGTTGATGGCCGTGACCACATCGCCCTCTTTCACGCCCGCGGGCGCGGCGGGTTTGTCGAAACTGATGCTTTGGACGGTGGTGGTCTGCGGGTACGGGCCAAGGACGACCATCTCGGTCCCGTCGCGGCGAATGGTGTAATCCAGCGCGGGTTCCAGTGGCAGAGCGTCCAGCACGTCGGACAGGTCCTCGCCCCGGCTGATCTCCATCCCCTCGATCGCAAGGATCTGATCACCTTCCTGAAGCTCCACCACATAGGGCGCAGGAAGGTCAGGGACGCTGCGAACGGTCATCGGGTAGGACACGATGCCGTAGATCATCCCGAAAATGGCAAAGACAACGGCGGAAAAGATGAAATTGGCCAGCGGCCCGGCGAAAACGGTTGCCGACCGGGCCCAAAGCGGCGCGCCAAGCATGGTGTTGCGCCCGCCCTTGGTGCCGCCCGCGCTGGCCGCATTGGCATCGCCCAGAAACTTCACGTAGCCACCCAAGGGCAGTGCCGCGATCTGCCAGCGGGTGCCGTGCTTGTCCATCCGGCTCCAGATCACCGGGCCAAAGCCCAGCGAGAAAACCTCGGCATGGATGCCGGACCAGCGCCCCACGATGTAGTGGCCGTATTCATGCACCGCGACGATGACCGACAGGGCGACGACAAAGGCGGCAAGGGTCCAGCCGATGCTGCCGAAGAAGGGGATGAAATCTGCCATGGGCCTCTTGATCTAAGTCTTTTGGGCAAGCGCGGTGGCGATCCGCCGGGCCTGCGTGTCGATCTCTGCCACCCTATCTAGGCACATCGGGGCATTTTGCAGCCCCAGATCGGGAGAGATTTGGGCGAGCGTCTCTTCCACGACCCCTGACATGTCCATGAAGCCGATCTTTTCGGCGATGAACGCGTCCAGAGCGGCCTCTTTCGCGGCGTTGAAGGCCGCCCCGGCATAGCCGCCCGCCGCCATCACCTCGCGGGCAAGGCGCAGGGCGGGATAACGGGCCTCATCGGGCGCGCGGAACGTCAGCTGCCCGATCCTGGCAAGGTCCAGTCGCTCGACCGGCAGGGGCCTGCGGGTTGGGTGGTTCAGGGCGAAGCCGATGGCGTGGCGCATATCGGGCGGGCCGACATGGGCCATCAGCGCCCCATCGGCAAAGCCCACCAGAGCGTGGATCAGGCTTTCGGGGTGCACCAGCACCTCGATCTGATCCGGCGTGAGGCCAAAGAATTCATGCGCTTCAATGACTTCCAGCGCCTTGTTGAACAGGGACGCGCTGTCGATGGTGATCCGCTGACCCATCGCCCAATTCGGATGGGTCGCGGCCTGCGCGACGGTGGCGCGGGCCATATCCTCAAGCGGCCAATCGCGAAAGGCCCCGCCGGATGCGGTGATGATGACCCGTTCCACGGCGGCAAGGTCTTCGCCAATCAGGGCCTGAAAGATGGCGGAATGTTCGCTGTCAACCGGCAGGATGCGGGCGTCATGGGCGGCGGCCTCGGCCAGAAGGATCGGACCGGCGCAAACCAGCGATTCCTTGTTGGCCAGCGCCAGCGTCGCCCCCTGTCGCACCGCTTCGATCCCAGGGCGCAGGCCCGCCGCGCCGACGATGGCGGACATGACCCAATCGGCGGGGCGCTGCGCGGCCTCGATCAGGGCGGGTTCGCCCGCCGCCACCTCGACCCCGCTGCCGGCAAGCCTGTCGCGTAACGCGGGCAACAGCGCCGGGTCGGCGGTGACGGCGACATCGGCCCGAAGCCGGATCGCATCCCGTGCCAGCTGGTCGATGTTCTGTCCGCCGGTCAGCGCGACCACGTCATACCGGTCCGGGTCGCGGGCAATCAGGTCGAGCGTGTTCTGCCCGATGCTGCCGGTTGCCCCAAAGACCGAAATCCGCCGCACGTCAGGCCCCGGCAATCAGGCTATTGATCACGAAAAGAAACAACCCCGCCCCGGCCAGCGCATCGAAGCGGTCCAGCAGGCCACCGTGTCCGGGGATCAGGTTCGAACTGTCCTTGATGCCGGTCGCCCGTTTGATCGCGCTTTCGGCGATATCGCCGATCTGCCCGGCAAAGGCGGTCAGGATCGACAACAGGATCAGGATCGGCGGTGCCCCCCCGATCACGACCAATCCCCAGCCGATCAACCCGGCCCCGACCCAGCCCGCGACGGTGCCAGACCATGTTTTCTTGGGGCTGACACGGGGCCAGAATTTCGGCCCGCCCATGGTCCGGCCCGCGAAATAGCCCATCACGTCAGAGGCGATGATCACCAGCACGATCCAGATGATCCAGAAAAACCCGCCATCGGCCCCGCGCAACATGACCAGATACCAGACCGCCAATTGCAACCCATAGGCATAAAGCGGCACCCAAAGGCGCAGTTTCCGGCCCTCCCAGGCCAAAAGACCCGGCACAGCAAGGAACAACAGGTAGAACGGCAGCAGTCCGCCCGGCCCGATGGCCAGCGCCATGAAAACGGCCCCTAGCGCACCCGCGGCCACATGTTTTGCATTGTTGTCAGGGATCACCATCCGGGCCAGTTCCCAGACCATCAGCCCGGTCACGACCACCCCAAGCGCGGCAAGGGCAAGCCCCCCGGCCCAGATCGCCCCGGCGCCGATCACGACCATCACAAGCGCGGACAGAACCCGCGCCCGAAGGTCGGTCCAGTTACCGCCCTCAGTTGACATCGGCCTCTCGCACCGCGCCGAACCGGCGATCCCGGCCCGAGAAGTTGCCGACCACGCGGGCAAATTCGGTGCGGGTGAAATCCGGCCAGAGCGTATCGACGAATTCATACTCGGCATAGGCCGACTGCCAGAGAAGGAAATTGGAAATCCGCGCCTCGCCGCTGGTGCGGATCACAAGGTCGGGGTCGGGCAGCACATGGGTATCAAGGAATTTGGCCAGCGTTTCGGCGTCGACGTCCTTGTAGGACAGGCGGCCCTGTTCGACCTCATAGGCCAGCCGCTTGGCCGCGCGGGTGACCTCGTCCCGGCCGCCATAGTTGATGGCGACTGTCAGGTGGCATTTGTCGTTCTTCTCGGTCAGCAGTTCCAGGTGATCCATCAGGTCCACCAGATCATCGGCCAGTTTCACCCGGTCACCGATGAACCGGACCCGCACGCCCGCCTCGAACAGGTCGCGGGCCTCGCGCTGGATGTAGCGTTTGAACAGCTTCATCAGACCGGCAACTTCGGTCTGGGTGCGTTTCCAGTTCTCTGTCGAAAAGGCAAAGATGGTCAGATATTTGACGCCCAGATCGGGACAGGATTCCACGATCTCGCGGACCCGTTTCGCCCCGGCGTGGTGCCCGAAAAGACGCGGCCGCCCGCGCATCTGCGCCCAGCGGCCGTTGCCGTCCATGATGATGGCGACGTGACGCGGGCCGTTTTTCTGGCTGTCTTTCGCCATCACCACTTCCTTTTTACGCGACGGTGTACCCCGTCAGACCTGCATGATCTCGGCTTGCTTGGTTTCCAGCATCGCGTCGATCTTCTTGACGTAGGTGTCGGTCAGGTCCTGCACTTCGGATTCCCAGAACTTCTGATCGTCCTCGGACAGACCATCGGCCTTGGCCTTCTTGACCTGATCCATCCCGTCGCGGCGCAGGTTGCGGATCGCCACGCGGGCGTGTTCGGCATAGTTGCCGGCGACCTTGGTCAGCTCGCGGCGGCGTTCTTCGTTCAGTTCCGGGATGGGCAGCATGATGATGGTGCCGTTCAGCTGCGGATTGATCCCTAGCCCGCTTTCCCGGATCGCCTTTTCCACCTTGCCGACAAGTCCCTTGTCCCAGACGTTGATCGTGACCATGCGCGGTTCGGGCACGTTCACGGTGCCGACCTGGTTGATCGGGGTCATCTGGCCATAGGCATCCACCTGAACCGGCTCAAGCATAGAGGCCGAGGCACGGCCGGTCCGCAGGGATGCGAATTCCGTGCGCAACGCGGCAAGCGCACCGTCCATGCGGCGGGTCAGGTCATCGGTATCGAGTTCGAAATCATCGGACATCTGCTCTGCTCACTCTTCTTGGGGCAGTTGTTTGCGAAAGGGTTTAGTCCACGAGGGGGCAAATGTATAGACCATCCGCCCCCGGGATCGTGCAGCGCTTGTGCAGGCGCTAGCCGTGGACCTTGGTGTAGGTGCCTTCACCGGCAAGGATACCCTTGAACCCGCCGGGCTCGTCCAGACTGAAGACGATGATCGGCAGATCGTTGTCTCGGGCCAACGCGATGGCCGAGGCATCCATGACGCCCAGCCGTTTCTGCAACACGTCATCATAGCTGACAGTGTCATAGCGCGTGGCGTCGGCGTGTTTCACCGGGTCCTTGTCATAGACCCCGTCCACCTTGGTGCCCTTGAAGATCGCCTCGCAGTTCATTTCGTTGGCGCGCAGGGTCGCGGCGGTGTCGGTGGTGAAATAGGGGTTACCGGTGCCGGCGGCAAAGATGCAGACCCGTTTCTTTTCAAGGTGGCGGACGGCGCGGCGGCGGATATAAGGCTCGGCCACCTCGTCCATGCGGATGGCGCTGATGACGCGGGTGAAAACCCCCAGCCCTTCCAGCGCGGATTGCATGGCCAGCGCGTTCATCACCGTGGCCAGCATCCCCATATAATCGGCGGTTGTCCGTTCCATCCCCTGGGCGCTGCCCTGAAGGCCGCGGAAGATGTTGCCGCCACCGATCACCATGCAAATCTCGACCCCCATGTCGTGGACCGATTTCACCTCGCGTGCGATCCGCTCGACCGTCGGCGGATGCAGGCCGAATGCCGTGTCCCCCATCAGCGCCTCCCCGGAAATCTTCAGCATCACGCGTTTGAAGGTGGTTTTTCCGGTGTCGTCGCTTGAATCGGTCATAGGGAGCCTTCCAAAACTTGGGGGGTGCTTTCTTCGCGCCGCAAGATGTATGAAAAGGGCTGCGGGTTCAATAAGCCGTGGCAGGTTTGCGGCGGTTTTTCCGGCCGCACCGAAACGCACAGCGGGCAACAGGGGATCAGATGCGCGAAACAGGCCTTGATCTGTCAGCCATCCCGGCGGACCTGCCGGTGGTGATTGCCGGGCCGACCGCCTCGGGCAAGTCCGCGCTGGCGCTGGCGATCGCGGCGGGGTCTGGCGGCGTCGTGGTGAATGCCGATGCGCTGCAAATCTTCGACGGTTGGCGCATTCTGACCGCCCGGCCCAGCCGGGATGAAGAGGCGGTCTCGCCCCACGCGCTTTACGGCCATATGCCCTATGACGCGGAGTATTCCGTGGGCCACTGGCTGCGCGACGTGACCCCCTTTCTGTCCGGGCCGGCCCGTCCGATCATCGTCGGGGGAACCGGGCTGTATCTGACGGCGCTGACCGAAGGGTTGGCCGAGATCCCCGCGACCCCGCCGGAGATCCGGGTCGAGGCAGATACGATCCCCCTGCCCCAGCTTGTGGCCGACCTTGACCCGCGCAGCCGCAACCGGATCGACCTGAACAACCGCGCCCGCGTTCAAAGGGCGTGGGAGGTGCTGCGCGCCACCGGACGCGGGATCGCGGACTGGCAGGCCGATACGCCGCGGCCGCTGCTGCCCGCCGATCAGGCCCATTGCGTGGTTCTGATGCCGGAAAAAGAATGGCTTAACGACCGGATCACCCGGCGGTTCGACATGATGTTGTCCCAAGGCGCGCTGGAGGAGGCGGAGGCGATGCTGCCCAACTGGAACCCGGCGCATCTGTCATCCAAGGCCATCGGCGCCCCCGAGCTGATTGCGCATCTGAAAGGCGAGATCACGCTGGATGACGCCCGCGAACGCGCCATCATCGCCAGCCGCCAATATGCCAAGCGTCAAAGAACTTGGTTTCGGGCCCGAATGGCCGGGTGGGAAAAGATACAGAAGTTATCCACAGGGTAATCCCCGGAAATTGACTGTTTCCGCCCGCTTCTGCCGTTGTTTTACAGGCGCGCCCGGTCCAAACTTGCACATATCGAACACGTGTCGAGGGGATGGGACATGGACTTTCAGGATCCGGCTTTGGCCAATCGCCTGTCGCTGACCGCAGTTGGCTACAATTCATCGACCGGCAAATGGCGGACCGAGGCGATGCGCAGCCACAGCTCTCCCCGGCTTTTGTACATCGGGAAGGGTCAGGGGCGGATCACCATCGCTGGTCTGACGCGCGGCTATGGGCCGAACAACCTGATCTTCATCCCTGCCCGCACCATGTATGGATTCGAGGTTGGACCGACCGTCTTTGGCCAGATGCTGACCATTCCCGCCGCCATGGCCGCCGAATGGCCGGACGAACCGGTGCATCTGCGGTTGCGCGATGTGCTTGGTCAGAAGGAACTGGCCCAGTTGTTCGACAATCTGGAACGGGAACTCGTCTCGGCCCGGTCGGGGCACAGCCGCGCGGCCCATTACCATCTTGGCCTTCTGTCGGTGCTGTTCGAACGGCAGATGGACCTTCAGGCCCAGCAGGAGCCGGTCGGCAAGGACCGCACGACCAGCGCCGCCGCGAAACTGGTCGCGGCCTATTCCGATCTGGTCGACCGGGATTTCAGATCGTCCAAGGGGGTGGCCGATTATGCCGCCGCGCTTGGGGTAACGCCCACCCATCTGACCCGCTGCTGCAAGCAGACCTGCGGAAAATCAGCCCTTGCCATTCTGAATGACCGAACCCTGTTCGAGGCACGGATGTTGTTGCGGCAAACCCGGCAACCGGTGCAAGCGATCGCAGCCAATCTTGGCTTTACCTCTCCCGCCTATTTCAGCCGCGCCTTCCACAGCGCCACCGGGCAAACCCCTTCGGCGTTCCGTCGTTTGGGACCGATTGCAAATCCGCGCTAGGCAGGTCCGGCGCGGGCCCTGACAGCATGCGATTGCATACATTGCCCATGTCGCAAACATAACGGTCCAACGTCGCTTTTGTGATCAGAAAACCTGATGAAGGTCATTGACGTTGCGTCGAAAAAGTTGCGCAATGTATCCCGACACGGGAGGTCAGACGCAATGAAATTGCGCGCAAGGCGCGCGGTTGGTCTTGCGTCGGCGCTTACCCTCGTCAGTGAAGACGCCGCCTTGGCGGCGCCGCCCCCCGGGAACCCGGGACAGGTGGACAACAAAACATGTCGCAGGGAGAAACTGACATGACAGAATTCAACAAGGATCTTCATCCGGCCGCGTACATGTACGCGGAAGAGGAAAAGGCCGGCAAACTGGATCGCCGGGAATTCCTCGCTCGGACGACCGCGCTGGGCGTGACCGCAACCGCAGCCTATGGCCTTCTGGGCCTTCAGGCCCCGGTAGAAGCGGCCGCGCACATGCAGCAGGGCGGCACCCTGCGCATTCAGCAGGAAGTGCGGGCGCTGAAAGATCCGCGGACCTGGGACTGGACCCAGATCTCGAACTACTGCCGCGGCTGGCTGGAATACCTCGTGGAATACAACCGCGATGGTTCGTTCCGCCCGATGCTTCTGGAAGGCTGGACTGCCAACGAAGACGCGACCGAATACACGCTGAACGTCCGCAAGGGTGTGAAATGGAACAACGGTGACGAATTGACTGCCGATCACGTGGCATGGCTCATCAACTACTGGTGTGACAGCGGCGTCGAAGGCAACTCCATGGCGACCCGCATGGGCTCGCTCATCGACGCTGACACCGGCGTGGCCCGCGATGGCGCAATCACCGTAGTCGACAGCCACACGATCAAGCTGACCCTGCCCGCACCGGACATCTCGATCATTCCGGGCATGGCTGACTATCCGGCCGCGGTTGTGCACCCCGACACCAACCTCGACGACATCACCGCGACGCCCATCGGCACCGGTGCCTTCCTGCCTTCGAGCTATGACGTTGGCGTGAAAGGCGTTCTGACCAAGAACGCGGACCACGAATACTGGGGCAACTCGGTGGACGGCTATGCCGGTGGCGCGCTGGATTCGATCGAATTCATCGACTACGGCACCGACCCGGCAACCTGGATGGCTGCAGTGGACTCCGGCGAAGTCGACATGCTGTACCAGAACACCGATGAATTCATCGACATCGCTGACGCGATCGGCTGGGAAAAGTCCGAAGTGGTCACCGGCGCGACCGTCGTCGTCCGCTTCAACCAGCAGACCGAAGTCGATGGCATGAAGCCCTACGCCGATGTCCGCGTGCGTCAGGCCATCAGCCAGGCAGTCGACAACGCGGTTGTTCTGGAACTCGGCTACTCGAACCGCGGTGTTCAGGCCGACAACCACCACGTCGCCCCGGTCCACCCGGAATATGCCGACATCGGTCGTCCGAAATATGACCCGGCGTCTTCCGCCGCGCTGATGGCCGAAGCCGGCATGGCCGATTTCGAGCACGAGCTGATCACGCTGGATGACGGGTTCAACAAGAACACCGGTGATGCAGTGGCCGCGCAGGTGCGCGACGCTGGCATCAACATCAAGCGGACGGTTCTGCCCGGGTCGACCTTCTGGAACGACTGGGCGAAATACCCGTTCTCGGCCACCGAATGGAACCACCGTCCGTTGGGCGTTCAGGTTCTGGCGCTGGCCTATAAGTCGGGCGTGCCGTGGAACGAAGCCGGGTATGCGAACCCCGAATTCGACGCGCTTCTGGATCAGGCCATGTCGATCGCCGATGCCGACGCCCGTCGCGCGGTGATGGAACAGATCGAAACCGTGTTCCAGAACGACGCGGTGATCATCCAGTCCTACTGGCGGTCGCTCTATCGTCACTACCGTCCGGGCGTTGTGGGGGCTGACATGCACCCCTCGTTCGAGATCCACGTGCACAAGCTGGGCCTCGCCGCCTGATAACGGCCAAACCAACGCCCCCACCCCGTCTTTCGGGGTGGGGGTTTTCGTAACGGCTGGCCGGTTCTGCCGGAAGGCTGCAAAAC
This sequence comes from Loktanella sp. IMCC34160, assembly GCF_004145845.1. GTDB lineage: Bacteria > Pseudomonadota > Alphaproteobacteria > Rhodobacterales > Rhodobacteraceae > SELP01. Next base: position 559,905 of record NZ_SELP01000002.1, read on the forward strand.
GAAATCAACAGGCACCGCACAAGGTGCCGATCTGCCAACCGGGGGACTCCTATGGGAGCGTTCATCCTACGTCGCGTCGGCCTGATGGTGCTTACCGCACTTTGCCTGACCTTCGTCGTGTTCTTTCTGACCAACCTTTACCCAAACCTTGAAAAGCTGGCCAAGACGCAGGGCAACCAGCGGATGACCGACGAACAGGTCGAAAGCTGGCTGGCGAACCGTGGCTACAATCAGCCCGTGTTCCTGAAATACGGCCAATGGCTTGGCGTCCTGCCGACGCCCGTGATCGAAGGTCCGGATGGGGAAATGCGCAGCCGTTGCCGCGATGCAGACATGAGCATCGAGGAAACGCCGCGTTTCTGCGGGATCTTGCAGGGGGATTGGGGGTTCTCAACGGTTTTCAAGGATGACGTCTCTACCATCATCTCGACCCGATTGGGTTTGACGGGATGGCTGATGTTCCTTGTCATGTTGGTGATGGTGCCCGCCGCGCTGATCATCGGTGTGGCCGCTGGGATGCGCGAGGGGTCGAAACTGGACCGGTCGCTTTCAACGGTTGCCATTACCACGACCGCGACGCCGGAATATGTGTCGGGCGTGGTGTTCATCGCGATTTTCACCTCCTCCGCCGTGGGTCTGAAATGGTTCAACGGCTCGGCCACATCGGCGATGGATGACATCACATTTGCCAACTTCACCCTGCCGGTGCTGACCATCGCCCTTTACGGAACCGGCTATATCGCCCGGATGACCCGCGCCTCGATGGCCGAGGTGATGACCGCCCAATACATCCGCACCGCGCGGCTGAAGGGTGTCAGCTTTGGCAACATCGTGATGAAGCACGCGCTGCGCAATGCGCTGATCGCGCCCTTCACGGTGATCATGCTTCAGTTCCCCTGGCTGCTGAACGGCGTCGTCATTGTCGAGACCCTGTTCAACTACAAGGGCTTCGGCTGGACGCTGGTGCAGGCCGCAGGCAACAACGACATCGAGTTGCTTCTGGGCCTGTCGGTGGTTTCCGTCTTCGTCGTTCTGATCACACAGCTGATTTCCGATATCGGCTATGTGTTCCTGAACCCCCGCATTCGCATTTCTTAAGGAGGCGCAGCCATGGATAATCTTACATGGACCGGTGCGCTGGGCACCATTCTTGACCCGATCCTTTTCGCGGTTGCAGGGTTCTTCATCGTTCTGGTGGCGGCGCAGGTGGTCCTGTCCTTCTTCGCCACGCCGGTGACGCTGCAATCCAACCCGGATGGCACGCTGCAGCGGCAGGGGGGCGTTCTGGGAACCGTCTCGACCCTGAACAAGTGGCTGTTGCTGGCGCTGATCTGTATCGCTGTGACCTATATCGTCGCCGGCATGGTCATGCCCTATGGGTCGGCCGGGATCGTCGGTGCGATGGCCAAGCAATTCACCCCGGTCTGGATCGCCCTTGTGGCGACCTATGTCCTGTCGATCACCTTCAAGCGCAAGCTGGGCCTGTATGGCAAGCTGTTCGACAGCACCATCGGGATGATCGGTTTCGGCCTTGTCATGTTCTGGGTCTATACCGCCATCTTCGGGGCTGCACTGGAATGGATCCCCACCCATGAACCGCTGAGCCAGGTATCTGGCCTGAAGAACAAGGTGCCCGGCACTGCCGTTCCCGGGGCCGAGGTCTGGGGACCTGGGGCGCATTACCTTCTGGGCGGTGACAACCTTGCCCGCGACGTGTTCAGCCGGATGATCTACGGCTCGGGCATCGTGGTGCTGATCGCGCCGATGGCGACGCTGTTCGCCTTCATGGTCGGGATCACGCTGGGCCTGCCGGCCGCCTATTTCGGCGGGCGGCTGGATGCGGTCCTGTCGTTCATCGCCAACCTTGTGCTGGCCTTCCCGGTGATCCTGCTCTTCTACCTTCTGGTCACGCCCGAGATCACCGAGACCGGCCTGCCGCAGTATATGGCGACGGTGCTGTTCTTCTTCCCGCTGGTGTTCTTCGGGGTGCTGATCCACTCACGCTACAAGACCCAACCGCAGCAGAACTACATCCGGCTTGCCGTGGTGCTGATTCCGCTGTTCCTGATCTATGCCTCTGCAATCAACGCGAACGCCTCGAAGATCGACTTCTGGCCGCTGGATTTCTTCGACATCGCACCGGGGATCCTTGTGGTCTTCGTCTCGGTGGTTTTCGTGAACTCTCCCACCGTGTTCCGGATCGTCCGGGGCCTGGCGCTGGACATCAAGACCCGCGACTATGTCGCCGCCGCGCAGACCCGTGGGGAAACGCCGTGGTACATCATGCTGTGGGAAATCCTGCCCAACGCGCGTGGGCCGCTGATCGTCGATTTCTGCCTGCGCATCGGCTATACCACAATCCTTCTGGGAACCCTTGGCTTCTTCGGCCTTGGCCTGCCGCCGGACAGCCCGGACTGGGGCTCGACGATCAACGAAGGCCGCAAGCTGATGATCGCCTACATCCACCCTGCCCTGCCGCCCGCCTTTGCGCTTCTGACCCTTGTTCTGGGTCTGAACCTGCTGGCTGACGGCCTGCGCGAAGAAAGCCTCAAGGACTAAGGAAACGGACCATGACCAAATGGGATTATGACGGCCCGATCCTCGAGATCGACAAGCTTTCGATCAGCTTCTTCACCCGGTTGCGTGAAATCCCCGCCGTGATGGATTTCTCCGCCAAGGTGATGCCGGGCGAGGCACTGGGCCTTGTCGGCGAATCCGGCTGCGGCAAATCCACCGTGGCGCTGGGGGTGATGCAGGACCTTGGGGTCAACGGCCGGATCGTCGGCGGTTCGATCAAGTTCAAGGGACGCGACCTGTGCGCCATGTCGCCCGAGGAACTGCGCGACATTCGCGGGTCCGAGATCGCGATGATCTATCAGGAGCCGATGGCCTCGCTTAACCCGGCGATGCGGATCGGCAAGCAGCTGATGGAAGTGCCGATGATCCACGAAGGCGTTTCCGAGGCTGAGGCCTATCAGCGGGCGCTGGAGGTGGTGACGGACGTGAAGCTGCCGGATCCGGAGCGGATGCTGAAAAGCTTTCCGCACCAGCTTTCGGGCGGGCAGCAGCAGCGGATCGTCATCGCCATGGCGCTGATGTCGAAACCCTCGCTTCTGATCCTGGACGAGCCGACCACCGCGCTGGACGTGACGGTCGAGGCGGCAGTGGTCGAACTGGTCAAGGATCTGGGCAAGAAATACGGCACCTCTATGCTGTTCATCTCGCACAACCTTGGGCTTGTGCTGGAAACCTGCGACCGGATCTGCGTGATGTATTCCGGCGAGGCGGTGGAGCGTGGCAGCATCGAGGACGTGTTCGACCAGATGCGCCACCCCTATACGCAGGCCCTGTTCCGGTCTATCCCGCTTCCGGGCGCGGACAAGAACGCCCGCCCGCTGGTGGCTATTCCGGGCAACTTCCCCCTGCCCCATGAACGGCCCAAGGGCTGTAACTTTGGTCCGCGCTGCGACTATTTCGAGGCCGGCCGCTGTGACGCCACCGACATCATGATGGCCCCGGTGGAAGGCAACGAACGGCATGAAAGCCGCTGCCTGAAGTTCAACGAAATCGACTGGAACGCCCCGATCAAGGCCTCTGCCGTCAAGGAAAAAGGCGAGATCGGCCGCACTGTCCTGAAGATGGACAACCTCAAGAAATACTATGAGGTGGCGGCCAATGCGCTGTTCGGTGCGGGCGACAAGAAGGTGGTCAAGGCCAACGAGACCCTGACGTTCGAAGCCCGCGAATCCGAGACACTGGCAATCGTCGGGGAATCCGGTTGCGGAAAATCCACCTTTGCCAAGGTGCTGATGGGGCTGGAAACGGCGACCGACGGCAAGATCCTTCTGGACAATGCCGAAATTCAGGGGACCGCGATCCAGAACCGCGATACCAAGACCATCGCCGATGTGCAGATGGTGTTCCAGAACCCCTTTGACACGCTGAACCCGTCGATGACGGTCGGGCGGCAGATCATCCGCGCGCTTGAGATCTTCAAGATTGGCAAGACCGACGCGGAACGCCGCGAAAAGATGCTTGAACTTCTCGATCTGGTGAAACTGCCGCGTGCCTTCGCCGACCGGATGCCGCGGCAGCTGTCCGGCGGTCAGAAACAGCGGGTCGGGATTGCGCGCGCCTTTGCGGGCGGCGCCCGGATCGTGGTGGCGGACGAACCTGTCTCGGCGCTGGACGTGTCGGTGCAGGCGGCGGTGACGGACCTGCTGATGGAAATCCAGCGGCGCGAGAAGACGACGCTGCTGTTCATCAGCCATGACCTGTCCATCGTGCGCTACCTGTCGGACCGGGTGATGGTGATGTATCTGGGTCATGTGGTCGAACTGGGCACGACCGATCAGGTCTTTGCCCCGCCTTACCACCCCTATACCGAGGCGCTTTTGTCCGCCGTGCCCATTGCCGATACCAAGGTCCAGAAAAAGCACATTGTGCTGGAAGGCGACATTCCATCAGCCATGAACCCGCCGCCGGGCTGCCCGTTCCAGACCCGCTGCCGCTGGAAGTCCAAGGTTGCGGGCGGGCTCTGCGACAAAGAGGTTCCGCCGGTCCAGACGCTCGACAATGGGCACCAGATCAAATGCCACCTGTCGGCCGCGGACTTTGCCGAGATGGAGCCGGTCATCAAGGTCGCCGCCGAATAGGACAGCGAGACATCGGAAAAGACAGGCAGCCCCATCCGTCGCGTTGGGGCTGTTTCTGCTTGGGGTGTTGGAAGGCTCAGCTGCCCCAGATCACCTGCACGTAATTCTGGGTTTCCCGGTAGGGCGGGATGCCGTCGTGACGCCGCACCGCTTCCGGCCCCGCGTTATAGGCCGCCAGCGCCAGCCGCCACGACCCAAAGCTGTCGTATTGCTGCCGCAGGTAGCGCGCCCCGCCGTCGAGGTTTTCGTAGGGGTCGGTCGGGTCCACCCCCAGACGCCGCGCCGTGGCGGGCATCAGTTGCGCCAGCCCGATTGCACCCTTGGGCGACACCGCGCCCGCGTTCCAGCCGCTTTCCTGCTGAACAAGCCGCAGAAACAGGTCTGTCGGAACCCCATGGCGCAACGCGGCGGACCGCGCCATATCCAGATAGGGGCCACGGTAGCTGCCGGTATAGGGCTGACCGCTGGCTCCGGGGACCGCCGGTTCGGTCGGCTGCAGGCGCACGGAATTCGAATATTGCTCCGCCGCGCGGCCATCCAGAACGTCAAGCTGGGACTGGAACAGTTGCAGGCGGTTGCGGGTCGAAAACGTCTCGGCCCCGACGGGCGCTGCCGCGGACATTGCGATAGCGACACCGCAGAAAAAGGCCAAACCCTGGCCGCGTCCCTCAACCCTTGTCATTGACGATGTTCCGCCTGTCACCTCTAACCTCGCGAAAAATAGGGCAGGACGATTGCAAATGCCAGTCTTTCCCGGCGCGACCGGCGGCACACTGCCCGTCAGCGGTCAGATTAGCCTTCCATTAACCATGGTGGGGTGATGTAACAGGGCAAAGCAAGACAGCAAGATTCGAAGGGGGGTGCCGCATGGCCGGATCCGTAAACAAAGTCATCCTGATCGGAAACCTGGGCCGCGACCCTGAAATTCGGAATTTCCAGAACGGCGGCAAAGTCGCGAACCTGCGCATCGCCACCTCGGAAAACTGGAAAGACCGCAACACCGGCGAACGCCGCGAACGGACCGAATGGCATACCGTCGCGATCTTCTCGGAACCGCTGGTGCGTCTGGCGGAACAGTATCTGCGCAAGGGGTCCAAGGTCTATATCGAGGGCCAGCTGGAAACCCGCAAGTGGCAGGACCAGTCCGGGCAAGACCGGTATTCGACCGAGGTCGTCCTGCGCCCCTATCGCGGGGAAATCACCATGCTGGATGGCCGCGGCGATAATGCTGCCGGTGGCGGCGGTGGCTATTCCGATGACAGGGGCGGCTATGGTGGCGGCGGCGGTTACGACAGCGGCCCGGTCGGCGGCGGCGGTGGCCGATCTGACATGGACGACGAAATCCCGTTCTAGGTTGACCACGACGAATGTAAGAAGGCCCGCACCGATCCCCCGGCGCGGGCCTTTTCCGTCGCGAACCGCGTCCCATCTTCTTTGGGTCCGAAATATCCTCGGGGGTGAATTGCCCGGCACGGGCAAGAGGGGGCAGACAGCCCCTTTTGCCTAGCGCCCCGCCAGCGCGTCGTTCAAGACCGACAAAACTACGTCACGCGGCACATCCGAGGTGACGAAGGCCGCGCCGATCCCGCGGGCCATGATGAACCGCAGGGTGCCATCGACCACCTTCTTGTCCTGCCCCATCAGCTCCAGCAGTGCGGCGGCGTCCGGCAGGTCACCGGGAATGTCGGCCAGATCGCATTTCATTCCCATGTCTTTCAGATGCGCCCGGACCCGGTTTGGGTCCTCCTGGCTGCACAGGCCCAGCCGTGCCGAGGTTTCGAACGCCAGCGCGCAGCCGATGGCAACGCCCTCGCCATGCAACAGCCGGTCGGAATAGCCGGTGGCCGCCTCCAGCGCGTGGCAGAAGGTATGGCCCAGGTTCAAAAGCGCGCGGTCGCCCTGCTCGGTTTCGTCGCGCATGACGATCTCGGCTTTCATCTGGCAGGACCGGGTCACGGCATAGACCCGCGCGGCCATATCCCCGGCTGCGGCCTTGGGGCCGTTCACCTCGAGCCAGTCAAAGAACGCCGCATCGCCCAGTAGCCCGTATTTCACGACCTCGCCATAGCCGGCCAGAAAATCGCGCGGCGGCAGGGTGTCCAGAAGGCTGGTGTCGGCCAGAACCAGCACCGGCTGATGAAAGGCGCCGACAAGGTTCTTGCCCTGCGCCGTGTTGATCCCGGTCTTGCCGCCGACCGAACTGTCCACCTGCGCCAGAAGGGTTGTGGGGATCTGGGCAAAGCGGACGCCCCGGCGGACAACGGCGGCGGCAAACCCGGCCAGATCGCCAATCACCCCGCCGCCGAAGGCCACGACCAGATCGCCGCGTTCGATCTTCTGCTCCAGCAGCCATTCGACGGTGCGGGAAAACTGGGTCCAGCCTTTGGTCGCCTCGCCTGCCGGCAGTGCCAGCGCGGCATGGGTGATCCCTTCGGCCTCCAGCGCGGCCTCAAGCGTCGCAAGATGGGCCGCTGCGACCCGTTCATCGGTTACGATGGCAACCTTCGGGCGGCGCAGGTGGGGCGACAGGTGCTTGCCTGCCTCCGCCAGCAGCCCCGGTCCGATCAGAATGTCATATTCCCGGCCCGGCAGGCCCACGTGAACGCTATCTTGCATCATGTCTTCTCCAGCACGTCTGGGCGGGTCAGCAAGACCTCGATCACCCGGTCGGTGGTTTCTTCGATAGAGTATTCCGGCAGGGTTTCCGCCCGCAGGTCAGCCAATTGATAGACGGGCACCCGGGCCGCGAAAATCTCTTCCAAGGTCTTGCGCGGATTCGGCGTTCGCAAAAGCGGGCGCGTGTCCTTGTGCTTGACCCGTTCCCACAACAGATCGACAGAGGCGTCAAGCCAGACCGCGACCCCTTTGTCATGGATCGCCTGTCGGTTCCGTTCGGCAAGGAAAGCGCCGCCGCCGGTGGACAGGATGCAGGGTGGACCGGACAGAAGCCGGGCAATCACCTCGGCCTCGCGGTCGCGAAAGAACGGCTCTCCGTCGCGGGCAAAAATCTCGGAGATGGAGGCATTGGCCGCGCGTTCGATCTCGGCATCCGAATCAAGCAGTTGCACGCCCAGCCGGGCGGCGAGGCTGCGGCCCACGGCGGATTTTCCGCAGCCCATCATGCCCACCAGCACAACGGTCCGATGCAGGATCATCCCGCCTGTCACCCCGTTCTGCCTGCCTGCTATGCCCATCTTGCCGAAAACCCCTGACTTGCCGGGGTCAAATGATCGGCATCCCCCCGCGCACCCCTTGAATTTAGCCCTTCAATGGCGTGAACTTGCCGAAAAGGCCATATATAAACGAAACACGAACCGCAATTGGCGGGGCGTTGGGCAAAAAGGCCGGGGACAACCGGCCATATGGGCAGAGGCAGAAAAGGGGCACGTGCCAAGATGATCTGGCGACTGATCAAATACCTGTTGGTCCTCGCGGTTCTCGCCGCGATTGGACTGGTGATTTACGCCTATCTCGGGCCGATCTTCTTCCCGTCCGATTTTGCGGCTCCGACGCAGGACATCGTGGCGCCGGTCACGCTCGAGGTGGACTGACATGGCCCTGTGCCTGCCCCGCAGATGCCGCAGGCTGATGGCCGTGCTTTTGGCGACGGTTGCGGGTCTGGCACAGGCGCAGGAGGGCGGCGCGCCGATGTCGGCCATCGACTGGCTGTCCCGGTCGGTCGAAACACCTGCGGTTGCGGCGGCGGGCCCGCGTCCCGGCCTGCGCCCCCCGGTCCCCGGCGAACCCCCGGTGTCCGAAAATGCCACCTCGCCCGATGTGTCGGTGGCACCGCTCGACGCTGCGTCGCCCGATTCCGTGGGGTTGTTGCCGCCCGAGGTGACGGGTCTGCCCCGGTCGTTATGGTCGGGGTCGTCGGTCGATCTGTTGACCGACCTGATCCATGCGGAACGGGTCGAAACCCTGCCTGCCCTGCAAGAACTTATCATCACGCTGATGCTGGTCGAAGCGGACCCGCCGATGGGGGCAACGCCGGACGGGCGCATGTTCCTTGCCCGCATCGACAAGCTTCTGGACCTTGGCGCATTGGATCAGGCCCTTGCCTTGCTGGACGAGGCAGGCCCCGACAGCCCGACCCTGTTCCGGCGCTGGTTCGACGTGTCGCTGCTGACCGGGACCGAGCAAGAGGCCTGCACCCTTCTGCGCAGCAAGCCAGAGTTCGCCCCGACCTATCAGGCCCGCATCTTTTGCCTTGCCCGCAACGGCCAGTTCGACGCGGCGGTCCTTGTTCTGAATACCGGCGAGGCGCTGGGAGATATTTCACCCGAGGAAGACGCGCTTCTGGCCCGCTTCCTTGACCCGGACCTGTTCGAGGGTGAAGGCCCCCTGCCGCCGCCGTCCCGCCCCTCGCCGCTTGTCTTCGCGATGCGGGAAGCGATCGGGGAACGCCTGTCCACGGGAACCCTGCCCCGCGCCTTTGCCCATGCGGATTTGCGGGACACAGCGGGCTGGCGCAACCAGATGGAAGCGGCCGAACGGCTGGCCCGTGTGGGGGCTGTCGACCCGAACCGGCTTCAGGCGCTTTATACGGAACGGACCCCGGCGGCATCAGGCGGGGTCTGGGACCGGGCGGCGGCGTTTCAGCGGTTTGATACTGCCGTCGCGGCGGGGAACGCCGATGCTGTCGCCCAGACATTGCCAGTGGCCTTTGACGCCATGGAAACCGCCCGGATCGAGATACCTTTCGCCCAGCTATATAGCGCGCAGCTGGCCACGGTTGACCTGACGGACGAGGCGGCGGCGCTTGCCTTCCGGGTTCGGCTCTTGTCGTCAGCCTATGAATCGGCGGCCCTGTCCTATCGGCCCCAGACCCCGGAAGACCGGTTTCTGGCCGGGGTGGCGCGGGGCACGGTGGACCTGTCGGATGCCCCCGATACCCCCGCCGGGCGGGCCGTGGCCGAGGCGTTTTCCGGCCACCCTGCCCCCGATGCCCTTGCCACCCTGGCCCGCAACGGTCGGCTGGGAGAGGCGATCTTGCGGGCGATTGCCCTGATTTCCGAGGGCACATCCGGCGATCCAGTGGCGGTCCGGGACGGGCTGTCGTTCTTCCGCTCCGTGGGGATGGAGGATCTGGCCCGGCGCACTGCCCTGCAATACCTGATCCTGGACCGGGCGCCGTGACACAGGCGGCAACAGACCGCAGCCAGGCCCATTGGGTGCAAGCCTTTCTTGAGGCGCAGGCGGCAGAACTTGATGCGGCCACGAACACGCAACTGGCCTATGGACGCGATCTGCTGCAATTCGCCGACTGGCTGGACCGGCGCGGCCTGCACTTTGCCACGGCAACGCAGGATCACGTCGAATCCTACCTGATCGACTGCGAGGCCGAGGGGCTGTCCCGCGCCACCCGCGCCCGCCGCCTGTCCGCGATCAAGCAATTGTATCGCTTCGCCTTCGAAGAAGGCTGGCGCACCGAAAGTCCGGCGATCCGGATCAAGGGGCCGGGCCGGTCCAAATCCCTACCCAAAACGCTAAGCGTCGAGGAGGTCGACAGGCTTCTGGCGGCGGCCCGCGATCATGGGCGACAGCCGACCCGCAACCACTGCCTGATGGAGGTGCTGTATGCCACCGGGATGCGGGTCAGCGAGCTTGTGGAACTGCCGGTCAGTGCTGCGCGGGGTGATCCCCGGATGCTGCTGGTCCGGGGCAAGGGCGGCAAGGAACGCATGGTGCCCCTGTCCGGCGATGCCCGCGCCGCGCTGGCCGACTGGCTGGCAGAGCGAGACCGGGCAGAGGAGGCCGCCCGCGCCGAAGGCACGACAGCCTCGCGCCACCTGTTTCCGGCGGCGGGCAAGGCCGGCCATCTGACGCGGCAGGGGTTCTACCGCCTGATCAAGGATATCGCGGTCGCCGCGGGGGTCAGCCCTGCCAAGGTGACACCGCATACGATCCGGCACGCCTTTGCCACCCATCTTCTGGCGGGCGGCGCCGACCTGCGGTCGATCCAGACGATGCTGGGCCATGCGGATGTGGCCACCACCGAAATCTATACCCACGTCCTTGAGGACCGGCTTCGCGATCTGGTGCTGGAACATCACCCGCTGGGGAAAGCTGCGCCAAAGGCTTGAAGCGGACCCGCCCTGCCCCCATAAACAGGGAACCCAACAATTTTCTCCGGACCCATGGACCTTTCCCTTCTCGACGCGGCCTTCTGGATCACCTGCGCCGCGGTGCTCGTGCTTCTGATCCTGTCGGCCTTCTTTTCCGGCTCTGAAACTGCGCTGACCGCCGCGTCGCGCGGCAAATTGCGGTCGGCCTCTGACAGGGGGGACGAGGGCGCAAGCCGGGCCCTGAAGGTGACCGAGGACAGCGAGCGGCTGATCGGCTCCATCCTTCTGGGGAACAACGTGGTCAATATCCTTGCCACCGCGCTGGCCACCGCCGTGCTGACCCGGATTTTCGGGCAGAACGGGGTTGCGCTGGCGACGCTTGGGATGACCCTTCTGGTCCTGATCTTTGCAGAGGTGTTGCCGAAGACCTACGCCATCACCAACGCCGAAACTGTGGCCGCCCGCGTGGCCCGGCCGATCCAGTGGGTGATCCTGATCTTCGCCCCGGTGGTCAGCGCCGTGCGGGTCTTTGTCCGGCTGGTGCTGCGCCTTTTCGGGGTGCGGGCCGACCCGGACAGCCATATCCTTGCCGTGCGCGAAGAAATCGCCGGTGCCCTGCAACTGGGCCATTCCGAAGGGGTGGTGGAAAAGGAAGACCGGGACCGCATTCTTGGCGCGCTCGACCTTGGCGACCGGACCGTGGAAGAGGTGATGTTGCATCGCTCCGGGATCGAGATGATCGACGCCGACCTGCCCGCCGAGGAGATCATGGCGCGCTGTCTGGAAAGCCCGCACACCCGCCTGCCGCTCTACCGCGAAGACCAGGAAAACATCGTCGGCGTGATCCATGCCAAGGATCTCTTGCGGGCCATGCACAAGCTGTTGAAAAACGGACGGATCGACCCGCGCGGGCTGGCCGAATTCAACGTGCTGGACGTGGCGATGAAACCCTATTTCGTGCCGGAAACCACGACGCTGGACGACCAGATGCGCGCCTTTCTCAAGCGCAAGTCGCATTTCGCGCTGGTGGTGGATGAATACGGCGGGCTTCAGGGGCTGATCACGCTGGAAGATATCCTTGAGGAAATCGTCGGCGAAATTGCGGATGAATTCGATCTGGTGGAAGAGGCCCCCGTCGCCACCGCGCCGGACGGGTCGTTCATCGTTGACGGCGCGATGACCATCCGCGACCTGAACCGCGCCCACGACTGGACCCTGCCCGATGACGAGGCGAACACCATTGCCGGTCTGGTGATCCACGAGGCCCAGATGATTCCCACCGTGGGGCAGGTGTTTTCCTTCCACGGATTCCGGTTCGAAGTTCTGGAAAAGGACGAAAACCGGTTGTCGCGGCTGAAGATCAGACCCCTGTAGGGGGTGGTGGCTCAAGACTCACCTTACCTCGGGGGCGCTTCGCCCCCCGGACCCCCAGAGGATATTTAGAACCCAAAGAAGGACTAAGCTTGAGTCCAGCCCCCCTTCTTTGGGTCAAAAATATCCCGGGGTGAATGGCCCGGAACGGGCCAGAGGGGCAGAGCCCCTAACGTAAGGTGGGTTTCAACCCACCACCCCCTTGACCCTTCCCCGGTCCGGGGCGAAGGTCGCCCAAACCGGCTTTTCGCCGCGCGGATGATCCCCTAGAAGGCCCTCATGCATATTCTCGACAAGATCAAAGCCTACAAGCTTGACCATATCGCCGCCTGCAAGGCCGCCCGCCCCATTGCCGAGGTCGAGGAGGCCGCGCGCGCCGCATCCCCAACCCGTGGCTTTGCCGACGCCCTGATTTCCGCCAGCCGCGAAGGTTACGGCCTGATTGCCGAGATCAAGAAGGCCAGCCCGTCCAAGGGGTTGATCCGCGCCGATTTCAACCCACCGGATCTCGCCCGCGCCTACAAGGCCGGAGGGGCGACCTGCCTGTCGGTCCTGACCGATGGGCCGTCCTTTCAGGGGGCGGATGACTATCTTGTCGCCGCGCGCGAGGCGGTGGACCTGCCCGCCCTGCGCAAGGATTTCATGTATGACCCCTATCAGGTGGCCGAGGCCCGCGCATTGGGCGCCGATTGCATCCTGATCATCCTGGCCTCGGTCTCTGACGCGCAGGCGGCGGAACTGGAGGCCTGCGCCTTTGACTGGGGCATGGATGTCCTGCTCGAGGTGCATGACGCCGAAGAGCTGGAGCGCGCCTGCCACCTGAAATCCCCGCTCATGGGGATCAACAACCGCAACCTCAAGACATTCGAGACGACGCTCGACACCACCCGCGATCTGGCCCGGCGCGTGCCCGAGGACCGGCTGATCGTCTGCGAAAGTGGGCTGTTCACCCCGGACGATCTGGCCGATATGGCCCGCTATGGTGCGCGCACCTTCCTGATCGGCGAAAGCCTGATGCGGCAGGACGACGTGGCGGCCGCCACCCGCGCCCTGCTGGCCAATCCCTTGCAGGCGGGGGGCATGTGATGGCCGACACGGGGCTGACCCATTTCGACGCCTCCGGCAAGGCGCATATGGTCGATGTTTCGGACAAGCCCGTGACCGCCCGGCAGGCCGTGGCAGAGGGCCATATCACCATGACCCCGGACACCCTGTCGCGCGTGGCAGAGGGCCGCGCCGACAAGGGCGATGTTCTGGGGGTGGCCCGTCTCGCCGGGATCATGGGGGCCAAGAAGACATCCGAGTTGATCCCGCTGTGCCACCCGCTGCCGGTGACCAAGGTCACGCTGGATCTGGTAGTCGATCCCGCCCTTCCCGGCGTTCGGGCCACCGCGACCGTCAAGACCTCTGGCCAGACCGGGGTCGAGATGGAGGCGCTGACCGCGGTCTCGACTGCGCTGCTCACGGTCTATGACATGGTCAAGGCGGTGCAAAAGGATATGGAGATCGGCGGCATCCGGCTCTTGGCCAAGGATGGCGGCAAATCGGGGAGCTACCGGGCCGAATGATTTCCGTCGCGGACGCCCTGTCGAAACTCTTTGCGCTGGCCGCGCCGCTGCCCGCAGAAGAGGTTCCGCTGGTCGAAGGATCTGGCCGTGTGTTGGCGGCCCCTGTCGCCGCCCGTCTGACCCAGCCGCCCTTCGACGCCTCCGCCATGGATGGCTATGCCGTGATCGCGGCCGAGGTTCGCCCCGGCGCCACCTTCCAAGTCATTGGCACGGCACAGGCCGGAACTGCCTTTGCCGGAGAGGTTGGGCCGGGTGAGGCGGTCCGCATCTTCACCGGGTCGCCCGTGCCCAAGGGGGCCACCCGGATTGTCTTGCAAGAGGACGTGACCCGCGAGGGTGACACCGTGACCATCGGCGATCGGGTCGACACCGGCCCGCATATCCGCCCCGCCGGGCAGGATTTCGCGTTTGGGCAGGAATTGTCCGCGCCGCGCCGCCTGACCCCTTCGGGTATCGCGCTTCTGGCGGCGATGAATATCCCCCGCCTGCCCGTCACCCGCCGCCCCGAGGTTGCGATCATCGCCACCGGGGACGAATTGGTGCAGCCCGGGGAAACCCCCGGCCCGGACCAGATCATCGCCTCCAACAGCTACGGGATCGCCGCGCGGCTTGCCGCGGCCGGAGCCATTCCCCGGTTATTGCCGATTGCCCGCGATACGGTTGAAAGTCTGCGGTTCACCTTCGAGCTTGCCCGCGGGGCCGATCTTGTCATCACCATCGGCGGGGCCTCGGTCGGGGATTATGACCTCGTGGGCGATGTGGCGCGTGATCTCGGCATGGAACAGTCGTTCTACAAGGTGGCGATGCGCCCCGGCAAACCGCTCATGGCGGGGCGGATGGGCGCGGACCACGGCGAGGCGATGATGATCGGCCTGCCCGGCAACCCCGTGTCGGCCATGGTCTGCACCGAGATTTTCGTGGTCCCGGTGATCAACAAGATGCTTGGCCTTGGGGCGCAGCCCGCCCCGCGTGAAACCGTGCGGCTGGACAGCGACCTTGCCGCCAACGGACCGCGCGAACATTACATGCGGGCCCATGCCGGGCCGGACAGCGTGCGCGCCTTCGACCGGCAGGACAGCGCCCTTTTGACCGTGTTATCGCAGTCCAATTGCATGATCGTGCGACCCCCGAATGACCCGGCCCGCGCCGTCGGCGACCCGGTCGAGATCATCCGCATCTAGGAACATTACCGAAACCGTTGACACAAAACGGGAACATCGGTAGAACATAGTCAAAACGGACCGCCCGTCCGCACCATGTTCGCCCGGCACCTGCACGGGCCCAGATGAAGGGGAAACCCGATGCTGACCAAGAAACAACTCGACCTGTTGGAATTCATCCACGTCCGGGTGCAGCGCGATGGCGTGCCCCCCTCGTTCGAGGAAATGAAGGACGCGCTGGACCTGCGGTCCAAGTCCGGCATTCACCGGCTGATCACGGCGCTGGAAGAACGCGGGTTCATCCAGCGGCTGGCGCATCGGGCGCGGGCGCTGGAAATCGTCAAACTGCCCGAGGCGCTTGAGGCGAAACTGGGTGGCAAGCGCGCCGGATTCTCGCCTCGGGTGATCGATGGGGACCGCCCCGACCACACCCCGCCCGCCGCGCGGACCATCGAAACCGCCGGTGCGGTCGAATTGCCGGTCATGGGCCGGATCGCCGCCGGTGTCCCGATCGAGGCGATTTCGGAAGTGTCCCACAATATCTCGGTCCCGGGGTCCATGCTGGGCAAGGGTGAACATTACGCGCTGGAAGTGCGCGGGGATTCGATGATCAACGCGGGCATCAATGACGGCGATGTGGTGGTGATCCGCGAAACTTCGGTTGCGGACAACGGCGATATCGTCGTGGCCCTTGTCGAAGGGCAGGAAGCGACGCTGAAGACCCTGCGGCGGCAGAACGGGATGATCGCGCTTGAGGCGGCAAACCCGGCCTATGAGACCCGGATTTTCCGTGACGATCAGGTGAAGGTGCAGGGCCGATTGGTCGGGCTGATCCGCACCTACTGACGCGGAAACCCATCGCAGCAAAAGATAAGGGGGCGCAGAGCCCCCTTTTTCATGCCTGCGGGACAGGTTCGTAGCCTATTCCTTTTCGCCCCGCGCCCGCATGACCCTATCGGCCTTCTTGCGCACAAGCACCGACCGAAGGTCGTGCATCGCCAGCAAAAGCGTATCGGTGATTTCGTCAAGCTGGTCGTCGGTTGCCTTGGATTGAACCCATTGCGTGGTCAGGTTCAGGTGATCGACGGCACGGTGAATATCATCCACCGTGCGCCGGGCCAGCATTTCGGTCCGGGCGTCTTTCCAGTCCTCGATCGCGGCAATCTCTGCCGGGGTCAGCTGATGATCGCCCTGCGCCTTGATCTGGCCGTTGTTGACGTTGACGACGGCGATCTGATCCATCTCGATCCGGCGCTGGCGGTTCTCGGTATCCACACGAAACACGGCCGCCCCGTTTTCACGGACGCGGAAATAGAACTCTGGTAGTTCTGCACTCATATACTGCTCGCCCCTGCGCAGGCCCTGATGTCCTTTGGGCGTGATCCTAGCAGCCCGCGACTGGGCAGGCTAGCTTTCTGTAAGACCGTCGCAGAAGGTCTGAATCCGGCGGCAGGCCTCTTCCAGGGCCGCGTCGGATGTGGCGTAGGACACCCGGAAATTCGGCGACAGGCCAAATGCCGCGCCAAAGACAACCGCGACCCCGGTTTCCTCCAGAAGCGCAGTGGCAAAGGCCTCGTCATCCACAATCAGGGTGCCCCCGGCAGAGGTCTTTCCGATGCAGGCCGAGATATCGGGATAGACGTAGAACGCCCCTTCCGGCACCGGGCAGGTCACGCCCTTGGCGGCGTTCAGCATCGACACCACCAGATCGCGGCGGCGCTGGAACAGGGCCTTGTTGCCTTCAAGATAGTCCTGCGGCCCGGTCAGCGCCTCGACCGCGGCATATTGGCTGATCGAACACGGGTTCGAGGTGGATTGCGACTGCACCTTGCGCATCGCCCCGATCAGCTCTTTCGGGCCGGCCGCATAACCGATCCGCCAGCCCGTCATCGCATAGGCCTTGGACACGCCGTTCACCGTCAGGGTCCGGTCATAGAGCCCCGGTTCCACCTGCGCGGGCGTGCAGAATTCGAACCCGTCAAAGACGAGGTGTTCATACATGTCATCGGTCATGACCCAGACCTGCGGATGGCGCATCAGGACATCGGTCAGCGCCTTCAATTCATCCCAGCTATAGCCTGCGCCCGTGGGGTTGGACGGCGAGTTGAACAGGAACCATTTGGTCTTTGGGGTGATCGCCGCCTCAAGCTGGTCTGCCGTCATCTTGAACCCGGTCTCAAGCGGGGCCGGGACCACAACGGGCGTCCCCCCTGCCAGCAGCACCATGTCCGGATAGCTGACCCAATAGGGTGCGGGGATGATCACCTCGTCGCCGGGGTTCAGGGTCGCCATGAAGGCATTGTAGAGGACCTGCTTCCCGCCCGTTCCGACCGTGACTTGCGACGGATCGTAGGTCAGGCCGTTTTCGCGTGCGAATTTCTGGCAGATCGCCTGCTTCAGTTCCGGCACCCCGTCTACGGCGGTATAGCGGGTCTTGCCCTCTTCAATCGCGCGGATGCCGGCGGCGCGGATGTTCTCGGGCGTGTCGAAATCGGGTTCGCCGGCACCAAGGCCTATCACATCCTTGCCCGCAGCCTTCATTTCGGCCGCTTTGGTGGTCACGGCGATGGTCGGCGACGGTTTGACGCGTGCAAGTGTCGCGGAAAGGAAGGTCATGGCGGGCTCCCGGTGGCCAATCTGGTTCAGACGTGTCATACGTCTGGCCCGAAACCGGATCAAGCAGGGAAGGAATTCGACATGTCTTCGACGCCCGCCGAAGAAAACTGGTACAGCGACGACCGCGCAACCTTTGGTGACCGGCTCGCCGCCGCGCGCGAAGGCGCAGGGCTGAGCCAGAAGGACGTCGCGTCGCGGCTGGGGGTGAAGACCTCTGTCATCAAGGCCTGGGAACAGGACCTCAAGGAACCCCGCGCAAACCGTCTGCAAATGATGTCCGGCCTGTTGGGTGTCAGCCTGACGTGGCTTCTGACCGGCGAAGGCGACGCGCCCAGCCTGCCGGAGGACGAGAGCTATGTCCCGGCCGATATTTCCGAGCTTCTGTCCGATATCCGCGCCCTGCAGGGACAGATCCGGCAGAGCAGCGAAAAGCTGGCCCAGATCGAAAAACGCCTGCGCAGCGCCTTGCAGGACAGCGCCCTGTGACCGAGCCGCGCGATATCCGGGAAAAACGGCTGGCGATGCGGTCGATGCGCCGCGGCATCAAGGAAATGGACCTGATCCTTGACAGTTTCGCGCGCGCCCATCTGGCCGATCTGTCCGAGGCGGACCTCGACCTTTACGAGGCGCTCTTGGCCGAGAATGACCACGATCTCTATCAATGGGTGTCGGGTCAGGTGGACACCCCTGCCCCCTATGGCCCGCTGATTGCCCGGATCACCGAACAGGCCCGCGGGTTGACCCGCCCGGCCTGAGGGGGTCAGCTGTCCGGCACGCCAGCCCGGTCCAGCCCGTCGCGCACCCGTTCTTCCAGCAACCGGGCAAGCGCCTTGCGGTCGGCCACCTCGGCCACCCGCACGGGCGGATGATAGACCAGCGTCACCGACCCCTGACGCCGCGCCCCCAGCGTGGACAGAAGATGCGGCCCAAACTCCATCTCGCCCCACCAACCATATTGGCGGGGGTCCGCGCCGGGCGCGGCCCGATAAACCACCGTTACGGGCTGTATCGACAGGGTTTCGCGCAGCCCATCTGCCATGAAGGCAGCAAAGAGTGTTGGTTTGAAGGGCAGCACACGCCGCCCGTCGGTCGATGTGCCTTCGGGAAAGAACAACAGCTTGTGCCCATGCGACAGCCGTTCGATGAACAGATCGACATGTTCCCGCGCCTCGCGCGGGTTGCGCCGGATGAACACGGTCCCCGTCGCCCGCGCCAGCCAGCCGATCCCCGGCCAGCTTGCCACCTCGGCCTTTGACACGAAGTAGATCCGCTTGCGGGCATTCAGCGCGAAGATGTCCAGCCAGCTTGAATGATTGGCGACAACCGCGCCGGGGCCTTTCATCATGTGGCCTTCGGTTCGATAGCGGATGCCGAGAATGAAAAAGGCCGACCGACAGACGAATTGGGTGATGAAGGGCGTCAGCGGACGGCCCTGACCGAAGAGCGGCCGTTCAACCAACCGCAGCAGCAGCAAAAGCGCGAGGCACCCAAATGTCAGGGTGCCAAGGATCACCCCGCGCAGGAACGCCAGCCCCCAACCAACCACGCCCAGCGGCGCATGGGGTGGTTCGATCTCGGGGTGCCAGCCTGCGTCACTCATGCCCGGCCCGCCTTTTCATAGATCGCCCGCTGGGTAGCATTCATCCGCGCGGTATCAAGGATCAGGCAGACATCGGTCGTATTGAACGCATGGTCGATCCAGGCCCCCTCGCCCACGACGCCCCCCAACCGCAGGTAGGCCTTGATCAGCGCGGGGGTGTCCAGCATGGCCCTGCGCCTGTCGATCTGATCCTCGGGCATGAGGTTCATGCTGGCCGCATGGGGCGGCAGTGCCGCAACGCGCAGATCTTCGGGGGCGAGGTGCCGATGATGCAGCAGGGACAGGGGCGCCGCCAAGGCCTGTGGATCGGTGCCATGAAAGGACGCAACGCCGAACAGAACTTCGATCCCGTGGTTTGCCACATAGCCGGACAGCCCGTTCCACAGGTGATACATCGCCGCCCCGCCGCGATAGTCAGGCAACAGGCAGGAGCGGCCGAGTTCCAGAAGCTTGCGG
Source organism: Loktanella sp. IMCC34160 (assembly GCF_004145845.1). GTDB lineage: Bacteria > Pseudomonadota > Alphaproteobacteria > Rhodobacterales > Rhodobacteraceae > SELP01. Next base: position 579,399 of record NZ_SELP01000002.1, read on the forward strand.
CCAGACCGGCGCAACGGGCCAAGATCATATTCAGTCTCGGAATAGAAGCGCCCGATCTTCGCGGCCTGATCCCCGCGCAACAGCCGATAGACACCAACGGCCTGATCTCCGTCAGCCCGGGCGCGGTCGAACAGGATCAGGTGATCAAAGAAGGGGTCAAAGGCATCCTGCTCCAGCCGGGCGTCGTGGTCCACCATCTCGCCGGTGCCGCCCAGTTCTTCGACAAAGACGGCATAGCGCAGGCGTTGGGCCGCGCGCAGGTCCGCCTCTGTCCGGGCAAGGCACAGCTGGAAATCCGGGGAGGTCTGGGACATGCGGGCCCGCGGTTGATCAAGGTCCGGGGGGTTCTAGGCCCCCAGCGACCCCATGGCAAGACAGGCTGTCACCCCGCTATTCTGTCGGGAATTGACAGGGCTGGCCGGGTTGCTACCCTCGGTTGCAATCAGAACCTGTCAGGCGACACCATGATCAACATCACGCGGCGGCTATCTATGACAACCTTGCCCTCGTCCGGAAAGTTCACCGTGACCCGGCCCCCGATATTCGACTGCACCTGCCCGACGCCCCAGTCGGGGCAATCGGGGTGGCGGACCATGATGCCCGGTTCAAGAAAGCTGTTCAAATCATCCATTGCCTGCTCCTTCCCGGCCCGAGGTGCCCTATGACTGCCGTCCTGTCCACCCTTGTCGGGTCCCGCATCTGTCACGACCTGATCAGCCCGATCGGCGCGATCAGCAACGGGATCGAGCTTTTGTCCATGACCGGGATGGAAACCACCCCGGAACTGGCGCTGATCCGCGACAGCGTTGAAAACGCCAATGCCCGTATCCGCATGTTCCGGATCGCCTTTGGCGCCGCGGGCGAGGAGCAAACCGTGTCCAACGCAGAGGCCGCGAACATCCTTGAAACACTGGGCCGGGCCAGCCGGTGCAGCTATCACTGGGATGTCACAGAGGCGCAGGCGCGGGCCGATGTGCGGCTGGCCTTCCTTCTGGTGATGTGCCTCGAAACCGCCCTGCCCTACGGCGGCGAAATCCACGTCATGGCAGATGGCACCGGCTGGCGGTTGACGGCGGATGCGGAGCGGATGCAGGTCGATCCTGCCCTGTGGCGGATACTAGAGGGGCAGCCCGCGCCGGACCTTGCCGCCGCCCAGGTTCATTTCCTGCTTCTGGCACAGATCATCGGGAGCGAAAGGCGCCAGGTCAGAATGACCCAATCTGCAAGCCAACTATCAGTGGTCTTTTAGCCTCCAATTCCACCCCTGCCCGGTCTTTCGGCTTTTCCACTTGTGGTGTTGTGTCACGGGCGCGTCGCGCCGTTGCCTTCCACAAGGTATTTGAAGCTGGTCAGCTGCTCTGCTCCGACGGGGCCGCGTGCGTGCATCTTGCCGGTGGCGATGCCGATCTCGGCCCCCATCCCGAACTCGCCCCCGTCGGCGAACTGGGTCGATGCGTTGTGCATCAGGATTGCGCTGTCCAGCCGTTCAAAGAACCGGGCCACGGGGGCTGCGTCTTCGGCGATGATGCAATCGGTGTGGTTGGACCCGTAGCTGCGGATGTGGGCAATCGCCTCGTCCACCCCGTCGACCAGTTTCGCCGCGATATCCATATCGAGGTATTCGCGCCCCCAATCGTCCTCGGTCGCGGCAACGGTGCCGTCGATCCCCTCTGCCCCATGTACACGGACGCCCGCCGCCTTGAGCGCGGCGACCAGATCGGCGCCAAGACCCTCTGCAATGTCGCGGTGAACCAGCAGGCACTCGGCGGCGCCGCAAATCCCGGTCCGCCGCGTCTTGGCATTCAGCACGATGTCGAGCGCCTTTTTCGGGTCGGCGGATTTGTCGACGTAGATGTGCACGATTCCTTCCAGGTGGGCAAAGACCGGCACCCGTGCCTCGCGCTGCACCAGCCCGACAAGGCCCTTGCCGCCACGGGGAACGATCACGTCGATATGGTCGGTCATGGTCAGCATCTCGCTGACGGCCGCGCGGTCGCGGGTCGGGACCAATTGGATCGCCGCTTCGGGCAGGTTCGCGCCTTTCAGCCCTTCGACAAGACAGGCGTGAATCGCCTGGGAAGAGTTGAACCCTTCCGATCCGCCGCGCAGGATCACCGCGTTGCCCGACATCAGGCACAGCGCGCCCGCGTCCGCGGTCACGTTGGGACGGCTTTCATAAATCACGCCGACAACGCCAAGCGGGGTGCGCACCCGCCGAATGTGCAGGCCCGACGGCATGTCCCATTCGGCGATGACATCGCCCACCGGATCGCGCTGTTCGGCCACGGTACGCAGCCCGTCGACGATGCCGCGAATGCGGTCTTCGTCCAGCATCAGCCGGTCCATCATCGCCGGGCTCAGGCCCTTCTCACGGCCATAGTCCATATCGCGCGCGTTGGCCTCGATGATCTTGGCGCGGTTCTTCCAGACGGCATCTGCGGCCCCAATCAGGGCGGCGTGCTTGCGGTCGGCCTTGGCATAGGCCAGTTCGGCGGCGGCAGCCCGGGCCTTTTCGCCGATTTCGATCATCTGGCTGTGAATCTCGGTCGCGTCCATCTTCGCCCCCTCAAAGTACCATATCGTCACGGTGGACCAATGCGGCCCGCCCCTTGTAGCCCAACAGCGCCTCGATGTCGGCGCTGCGGCGGCCCATGATCTGGCGGGCCTCTGTCGCGGTGTAGCGGGACAGCCCGATGCCCAGCTGCGCCCCGTTGGAGGCGCGGATCGCAACCGGGTCGCCACGCCCGAAACTGCCGCTGACCTTCGTCACCCCGGCGGGCAAAAGGCTCTTGCCCTGGGCCAGCGCACCTTCGGCGCCCGCGTCCACGACGACCTCGCCCTTGGGCTTCATCGCGGCGATCCAGTGTTTGCGGGCGGCCTTCGGATCGGTCTGGGCTGTAAACCAGGTCGCATTTGCGCCATTATCAAGCTGATCCAATGGGTTAAGCGGCGATCCTAAGGTAATCGCCATGGCGCAGCCCGCCTCGGTCGCGACCTTGGCCGCCATCAGCTTGGTAATCATCCCGCCCTTCGACAGGCCAGAGACGCCATCGCCTGCCATTGCCTCAATCTCTGGCGTAATTTTTTCAATCACGTCAAACCGTTGCGCGGTGCTATCAATGTTCGGATTGCCGGAATAGAACCCGTCCACATCGGACAGAAGAACGAGGGTATCCGCCCCGACCGTGACGGACACCTGCGCGGCAAGCCGGTCATTGTCGCCATAGCGGATCTCGTCGGTGGCGATGGTGTCGTTTTCATTGACGATGGGCACCACACCCAGCCCCAGCAGGGTTTCCAGCGTGGCGCGGGAATTGAGGTAACGGCGGCGGTTGGCGCTGTCTTCCAGCGTTACAAGCACCTGTCCCGTGGTGATCCCATGCGGGGCCAGCACCTCTTCATAGGCCTGCGCCAGCCGGATCTGCCCGACCGAGGCGGCGGCCTGCGACTGTTCCAGCGCCAGTTCACCGCGCGGCAGGCCCAGAACCCCGCGCCCCAGCGCGATGGACCCGGAGGAAACAAGCACCACATCCGTGCCGCGCGCCTTGATCCGGGAGACATCTTCCGCAAGGGATTTCAGCCAGTTACGGCGCAAAGTTCCAGTTTCCCGGTCGACCAGCAAGGCCGAACCGATCTTGACCACAAGGCGTTTGGACGCGGTCAGGGTTGCCAAGGGTCGTCCTCCGCCTCCGCTGCCTTTTCGGCCGCCCGGCGTCCGTCGATCACGGCGCGGAGGGCGCGCAGCACGTCCTGCACGCCTTCGCCCGTGGCCCCGGACATCAGGAGGACCGGCGCATCAATTGCGGCTTCGATCTCGCCCTTGATGAATTGCCGTTCTTCCGCATCCAGCGTGTCGATCTTGTTCAGAACGGTGATCCGGGTCTTGTCGGCCAGACCCGAGCCATAGGCCTCCAGCTCGCCGATGATCGTCTCGTAATCGCCCACCGGATCGCCGGATGTGCCGTCAAGCAGGTGCAGAAGCACCGAACAGCGTTCCACGTGGCCCAGGAACATATCGCCCAGCCCCCGGCCCTCGCTGGCCCCTTCAATCAGGCCCGGAATATCGGCCACCACGAATTCGGCCCCGTCCACGCCCACGACCCCAAGGTTTGGCACCAGCGTGGTGAAGGGATAATCGGCGATCTTGGGCCGCGCGTTCGATGTGGCAGCAAGAAAGGTGGATTTGCCCGCGTTGGGCAGACCCAGAAGGCCGACATCGGCGATCAGTTTCAGCCGCAACCAGATTGTGCGCTCAATCGCCTCTTGCCCCGGGTTGGCGCGGCGCGGGGCCTGATTGGTTGCGGATTTGAAATGCAAGTTGCCCCAGCCGCCATTGCCGCCCTTGGCCAACACAACGCGCTGCCCGACCTCGGTCAGGTCGGCGATGACGGTTTCCTCGTCCTCGTCGATGATCTCGGTCCCGACGGGCACGCGCAGGATAATGTCATCCCCATCCGGGCCGGTGCGGTTGCTGCCCATGCCGGGGCGGCCGTTCTTGGCAAAGAAATGCTGCTGGTAGCGAAAGTCGATCAGGGTGTTCAGCCCGTCCACCGCCTCGGCGATCACATCGCCGCCGCGCCCGCCGTCGCCGCCATCAGGGCCACCGAATTCGATGAACTTCTCGCGCCGGAACGACACACAGCCATTCCCGCCCGCACCGGAGCGGATGTAAACTTTGGCGAGGTCGAGGAATTTCATCAGTCAGGCTTTCTGTTGCGTCAGGCAGGCGATACTCTAAGCCGCGCCAATCCTCAAGCTGTCGTAACGGGCGCGGGTCAGGGCAAAGCGCCGCGACAGAAGCGTTTCGCCCCGCGCCTTGCAGAACCCGACGGTATCGGGCCGGTTTTCAAACCCCAGCTTTTGCAGCACCCGCATCGAGGCGGGGTTGTCCAGCCAGACGCCGCCCACGACCTCGCCCCAACCGTAGGTCGCAAAGGCCCGGTCGAGCAGAACCTGCGCCGCCTCGGTCGCATAGCCCTGCCCCCAATGCGGCGGTGCGACGGCATAGCCGATCTCGCCCTCCAGAATGCCCATCTGGCCGACCATCTCTGATCCGCGCCAGAGGCCGAAGACAAAGCCGCGCGCCGGGTCGATCCGCTGGCAGCGTTCAAGGGCAAAGTCCCGATCTGCCGGGATCGGCCAGCTGCCGGTCATCCGCGCGACCTCGGGCCAGGACATGAGCGCGAGAAGTGGTTCATGGTCGGCCGGCGACACGGGCCGCAAGGTCAGCCGGTCAGTGCGCAGGTCATCCATGACGCGCCTCCCAAGTGTCGCGGGTCAACAGCATGTCGCGCGATGGCACATCCTGCCCCCGCGCCACGCAGGGCAGCATCTTGGCGCCGACATCCATGAACCCCAACTTGCGCAACACCTTCGCAGACCCTGCGTTGTCATCGAAATGACCCGACCGGATCTTGTAGTTCAGCGGATTGGCAAAATAATGGCGCAGAACGGCGCATCCGGCTTCGGTCGCATAGCCCTGCCCCCAGACCCGGCGCGCCAGCCAATAGCCAAGCCCCGTGTCTGTGGTGCCGATCATGCCGCAAAGCCCGTCAGCGTCACAGATCGCCCAGGATGCCTCTCTGCCCGCTTCGCATTCGGTCAGGAACCATTCGGCATCGGCGCGGCTGTAAGGATAGGGCACAACCGACAACCACTGAACGACCTCCCAGTCGTTGATGGCAAGGGTCAGCGCCTCTGCATCCCCGACCACCGGGGGCCGGAGGGTGAGGCGCCCGGTGGTCAAAACGGGGATCATCACTTACATCTTCTTGGTATAGGTCCAGGTTGGGACAGTGGCATTGCGGGCAACGCAAAACGCTTCGGCGTCGCCCAGATAATCGAAACCGGAATTGGTCAGCACCCGGGCAGAGCCGGGATTGTCCTGAAACACGCTGGCAAAAATCCGGTCGGACTGATGCGGATTCGCGTCCAGCATGGCCTGAACCGCCTCGGTCGCGATGCCGCCGTTCCAGAAGGCCGGAGCCACCCAATAGCCGATCTCGGACTGGTTGCGGTCCATCCGTTCCAACCCGACAAGGCCAATCACCTCGGCATGGCCATTGGCCGATCCGTCGATGGCCCAGATATCCTCGGTGCGTTTCGGGTCCGAGGCATGGGTGATCAGCGCCTCGACCGCGCCGGGCGGCATCGGGTGCGGGATGTCACGCGTCATGCGGGCCACGCGTTCGTCGGCGGAATACATTCCGATCAGCCCGGCGTCGGACTTGCGCAGCGGGCGCAGGATGAACCGCTCCGCCTCGATCACGGGCTGATTGACGACCAATTCTTGCAACATGGTCTTCCTCCTCGAAAACCAACGCGGGTGCCCCGGCAATCCTCCTATGCCAGATCCGCTAAAATTTCATGACATCACGTAAGACGAGAAAGGGGACCGGCCTACGCCGATCCCCCCAATGTGATGCCTTGTGAAGGTTTCGGCTTACTCAGCGGCCTCCGCCACCGGGAGAACCGAAATAAAGGTGCGCTTTTTCAGGCCCTTGTGGAATTTCACCTGGCCTTCGGCGGTTGCAAAGATGGTGTGATCCTTGCCCATGCCAACGCCCTCGCCCGGCCACATCTTGGTGCCGCGCTGACGCACGATGATGTTGCCCGGGATGACGGCTTCGCCACCGAATTTCTTCACGCCAAGACGGCGACCGGCGGAGTCGCGGCCGTTACGGGAGGAACCGCCTGCTTTTTTGTGTGCCATAGTCTCTCTCCTACGTCTTGTATCTTACTTGGCCAGTTCTTTGGCCTGGTCAACCCAGCCTTCACGCTCGATACGGCCCTTGAACGACAGCTTCTCGTCGAACTCGGCAATATCGGCTTCAGTCCAGGCAGCGATCTGGGCAAAGGAGGTGACGCCAGCGGCGTGCAGCTTCTTTTCCAGTGCCGGGCCGACGCCCGACAGTTGTTTCAGGTCGTCAGCGCCCGCAGCAGCGGCAGCGTCGGCCTTCTTGGCGGGGGCGGCTTTCTTCGGGGCGGCGGCGGCGACAGCCACACCAGCAACCGAACCAGCACCCACGGCGGCCTTCACGCCGGACTTGTCGGCACCCTTTTCAAGGATGTCGGTGATCCGGACCAGCGTCAGCTGCTGACGGTGACCCTTGGTGCGCTTGGACGAGTGCTTGCGACGACGCTTCACAAAGTGGATCGTCTTCTCGCCCTTGATCTGGTCGATGACCTCAGCCTGAACGGCGGCACCTTCCACAAGGGGGGCACCAACGGTCGCGCCGACCATGAGAATCTCGTTGAACTGGACCTTCTCGCCAGCGTCAGCCGCCAGCTTTTCGACCCGCAGAACGTCGCCCGAGGCGACCTTGTATTGCTTGCCGCCGGTTTTCAGAACCGCAAACATATGATCTTCCTTCATTTTCCGCGTCTCTAGGGCCTCGGCCTTGGCCGTGTTGTGGGATCGTTCCCGCCCGTGGACTGCGCGCCGGTATCGGCGTTATTTCGCAACTTACCCGACAAGGCTCTTGCCGGGATGGCGGCTTATCTGCGCCAATGGGGCAAAAGTCAACACCCAAAGGGGCCTGCAGATGCGACTATTCCTGATTGCCACGACCTGTCTTCTTGCCGGCTGCACCAGTCTGGGTGATGGCCCCGTGGGGCGGGTTTTCGACCAGACCGCAAACGCGGTCAACACCGAACGGCGCGGCGCGGTCGAGGTGATCGTGAAAACCAACCACCCGACCCTGCTGGCCGAGATCGCGGCGGGGGGCGGCCCGGTTCTGACCCGCGCCATGGATGCCGCCGGGGTGCCGCTGTCGGACCGTTCCGCCCGAATCCTTCAGCTTCAGGGCGATCTGCCGGTCTACCGCGCCAATCTGGAGGCGCTGACAACCGCCCTGCTACTTTACGGTGGCTAGAGGTCGGCGCCGGTCATCATTTCACCGGCGGCAAGACCCAACCCGCGGGACAGGTCATTGAACATCCCGTCAAAGCCGTTGAACAAGGCCCGGTTCATCGCCTGCCCGATATCCGTCTCCGACAGGGCGATATAGGCCTCGACATCGCTGTCGGACAGCGGCTGATAGGCAAGCCCAAGGAAGGAATAGACCCATTCCGTGGTCGAGGCCCGTACCTCGGGTTCCTGGCTCCAGACATCGGTGAGGATATCGCTTTCGGTCAATTCGCCGCCAAAGGCCCCCGCGTCGGCCATGCCGATGTAGAAGGCATAGTTGGAATTCAGCCCCCCGACGACGTTCGATTCGATGAGGTCGTTTACCTCGATGAACCGGGTCAGCAGCTGATGACGGTCGGTTTCATCCATCGCGGCAATCGCCGCGGCCTCGATCGCGGCGGCCTCCACCTCTGGGTCGAGGAAGGCGCGGCGGGCGCTGATTTCAAGCGACACGATTTCCATCCCGAGGTCAGATCCGAAGAAATCGAGTAGTGGGCCGATATCTTCGCCCTCAAGCGACGCGGCGAAATCCATCCGGACCCGCGCCTCCATCCGCTCCACGTCATAGACGCGGTCGATCATGCTGTCCCAACGCGGCCCGCCGCCGCCCTGAAACAGATCAGAGGCAAGCTGATCCGCGTGCGACAGCCCCTCTTCGCGCATGATTCCAATCAGTTCGGGCAGGCCGGTCGCGTCAAACAGCCGGTCGATGTCCCCGGTTTCGGACTGGGCAAAGGCGGGCAGACCCATTGCCGTCGAAAAAACCGCACCGACAAGGGAAAAACGAAGGGACATGTGATGGCTCCTGACCGGGGAAACTTTGCGTTCCCAATAGGTCTAGTGGTTGCCCCCCTTGTTTCCAAGGGTGCTGACGTGATTGTCAGGACAGGAAATTCAGCCATGGCAGGATCGAGCCGGAATTGGGGGTTGCAGAAGGTCGCGGCCTTGGCTAAACGCCCCCCACCAAGACCCTTCGCGGAGAGGTGCCGGAGTGGTCGAACGGGGCGGTCTCGAAAACCGTTGTGGGTGCAAGCCCACCCAGGGTTCGAATCCCTGTCTCTCCGCCATATACCCCAAATTGATGATGTGATTTGCGCTGGCGCTCAGGCCCTGGCGCCGCCGCGTCGCATTCGATGCGCGTCATCAGTCGGTTATTGCTCACGGCCGGCGTTAGCCCCTTCCTATGCCGCCCCCCTTTCCCTGTCTGCCCTGCGACCGCCTGTCGCATCCAAAGACTGGGCTGCGGACTACGTTTTGTCCCGTCGACATCGCGAACGGAGACATCACATGTTCAAAGGACTGGGGCTTTCCCTGTTTCTGATTATCGGCGGCATGCTGGCCGTCCCGGCAGCCATGGTTGCCGCGCTTTAGAAAACAGCGACGGGGCAGCGGACCGCTGCCCCGTTTCCTGTTTTGCATTGGCGGTCTTCGAACCAGTGGCAGAAGCAACGCGACCCTGAGCGTCGTCACCTCGCCATCCCAACCAAAAATCAGGATTCCTCGCGGCCCCGGAACCCTGTTGCGACCACGAATTTTTCGGAACTGTCGGACCGGCTTGCCGGGGGTTTGACGTTGGCGACCTTCTCGAACCGCTGCTTTAGGAGCTTCTGCAATTCCCCTTCGGCCCCGCCCGCCAGAACCTTGGCTACGAAGGTGCCGCCGGGGGCCAGCACGTCAAAGGCCAGATAGGCCGCGGCCTCGCACAGGGCGATGATCCGCAGGTGGTCCGTTTGCTTGTGCCCGGAAGACGACGCCGCCATGTCGGACATGACCACATCTGCCTCGCCGCCCAGCCAGTCCTTGATCTGTTCGTCCGCCCCGTCGTCGAGGAAATCCAGCTGGTGAACCTCTGCGCCCGGCAGTGGTTCCACCTCTTGCAGGTCGATGCCGATAATCCGGCCCACGGCCTTGCCCGACTTTTCGCCAAGCGCGTTGATCCGGGGCACCGCCACCTGAAGCCAGCCGCCCGGCGCACAGCCAAGGTCCACGACCCGGGCACCGGGCACAAGGAACCGGAACTTGTCGTCCAGTTCCAGAATCTTATAGGCGGCCCGCCCGCGATAGCCGTCTGCCTTGGCCCGCTTCACATAGGGGTCGTTCAACTGCCGCTGAAGCCAGCGGGTCGAGCTGTTGGACCGGCCGCGCGCGGTCTTGACCTTCACATGCAGGTCGCGTTGCCCGCGCCCGCTGGTGCCCTTTGTTCCCGGTTTCTTTGCCATGCGTCCGGTCCTTTCCGTCAGGCCCGCCCCTTTGCCCTAAAACGGCACGTCTTCCAAGACCCCGTCGGCGCTCATCTGCGCGTAGAGCAGCCCTTCGCGCAGGCCGCGGTCCGCCACCGACATCCGATCGGTCGGCCAGATCCGCATCAGCGCCTGCAGGATCGCCGCCCCCGACATGATCAGCGCCGACCGGTCGCGGCCGATGCGCGGGTCGGCACGGCGGCCTTCTGGCCCCATCAGGAGATAGTTGCGGATCACCGCGTCGATCTGGTCCGACGTCATTCGCAGCCCGTCCACCTTGTTCCGGTCGTAGCGTTTCAGGCCAAGGTGGCTGGCCGCGACCGTGGTGATGGTGCCGCTGGTGCCGATGATCTGGAACCCCTCGCGGGCCTGTTCGGCGGCATAGGGGCTGAACTTCGCAAGGTTCTCTTCGAAGAACCAGCTCATCAGGGCAAAGCGCGCCGCGTCATCTTCGACATCCTCGAACTGGTCGCGCAGGGTCGCGACGCCCAGGGGGACGGAAATCCAGTCGACCACACGGGCCGCGGCAAAGGGGCCGGGGTCCTGAATGAAACCGCGATGCAGGCGCATGATCGCGCCGGGGCGTTCCCGGTGCGGGACATTGGTCAGGTCGATCCAGACCAGTTCGGTCGATCCGCCTCCAATATCCACGACCAGCAACTGGTCGGTCTTGGTGCTGACCAGCGGCGCACAGGAGATGACGGCCAGCCGGGCCTCTTCCTCGGGGGCGATGATATCCAGGCTCAGACCGGTTTCGCGCCGCACCTGATTGATGAACCCTGCCCCGTTCTTGGCGCGGCGGCAGGCTTCGGTCGCGACAAGGCGCATCCGCTTGACCTTGTGACGGGCCAGTTTCTGTTTGCAGATGCGCAGGGCGCTGATGGTGCGCGCCATCGACGACCGGGACAGCTTGCCGCTGCTTTCCAGCCCATGGCCCAGTTGCACGGATTTCGAAAAGCTGTCGATCACATGGAATTGGCTGCCCTTGGGCTGGGCAATCAACATCCGACAACTGTTCGTACCCAGATCAAGCGCCGCATAAAGCGTCGCGGGATCGGGCGTCGGAGGCACGGGGCGCTCTACCGCTTTGGGGAACGCGCCCGCACCTTTGGGACGCTTGGGCGCCATAACTCACGCCCTCCATATCGAGTTGAGACCAAGCTAGGATGGAAGCCGCATTGGCGCAAGCCCCGAGGCACCCGGAGGCCCATTTGAATGGGCTGCAAGATGATGCTGAAGATTTCTGAAACGCGCCGCCATGTCGCCCGCCGCCCAGCTTTGATATGCCTTGTCGTCGCAAGGATCGCTCACCATGTCGAAAACCGACCCTGTGTCGTTTTTCGCGCGGGCTATGAGGGCATCAGAAACATCGAAGGGTAAGGGAATCATCCCATGGCCGAAGTTACCATCGTCTACTGGCGGGACATCCCCGCGCAGGTCATCGTCGGAAAGGGCCGCCGGGGCACCAAGGTGCAGCTTCCCGAACGGTTCGAACAGGCGATCGACCGAGCCGCGATGAAGACCGGGGCCGCCGGAACGGACGACTATCTTGCCGAATGGCGCAAGGCCGAACCCTATACCGTCGACGGCGAAGATGCCGAGGTCGCAGCCGCAGAGGCCGCCCGGATCGACGCGGAATACACCCAAGAGCGTATCAAGGCTCTTATCGCGAATGATGGCTGGTCGTGACGACCCCGCCTAAAGATCCCATTCAGGCCCGCATCAAGGAGGCTGTCGTGTCCGTATTTCCCTTCCTCAAGAAGAAAGAAGCCCCTGCCGCGGGCACCCCGGTCAACCCCGAGGTCGAGGCCTTTCTGAAAGGCTATTCGATCGAGGTGATGCCGCGCACCGCCGAGAAGGTCGAAGATTTCCGCGAACTGCTGCCCAACGGCACTCGGGTCTATATCGCCCATATCGAAGGCACCCCGATCGAGGAAATGGTCGCCACCGCCAAGCGGATCAAATCCGAAGGCTTTGACGTGATGCCCCACTTCCCGGCGCGGATCATCAAGGATCAGGCCACGCTGGCCGACTGGATCGCCCGCTATCAGGGCGAAGCGGGCGTCGAACAGGCGCTGCTGCTGGCCGGTGGCGTTGCCAAGCCGCATGGCGACTTCCACTGCTCCATGCAGCTGTTGGAATCCGGTGAATTCGGCAAGGCAGGCTTCAAGCGCCTGCACGTCGCGGGCCACCCGGAAGGTAACAAGGACATCGACCCGGATGGGTCCGACAAGAACGTGATGGACGCGCTGCGCTGGAAGCAGACGTTCAACGAAACCTCGGATGCCGAAATGGCGCTGGCCACCCAGTTCTGTTTCGAAGCCAAGCCCGTCATCGCCTGGGCCGACCGCCTGCGCGCCGAGGGCATCGACCTGCCGATCCATATCGGTGTCGCCGGTCCGGCCAAGCTGCAAACGCTGATCAAGTTCGCCATCGCCTGTGGCGTCGGCCCGTCGCTGAAGGTTCTGCAGAAGCGGGCCATGGACGTGTCCAAGCTGCTGCTGCCCTACGAGCCGAACGAGTTTATCGGTGAACTGGCCGCCCACGCCGCCAAAACCCCCGATTTCAACATCACCAAGGTGCATTTCTTCCCGCTGGGCGGGATCAAGACCAATGCCAATTGGGCCATCGAAAACGGCGGCGCTTCTGCCGTCCCCGCAGCCAAAGCCTAAGGAAGAGCCATGACCCGCACGATCGTCGAGTCCAAGACCAAAACCGCCATCATCGGGTTCGACCAGCCCTTCTGCGTGATCGGTGAACGGATCAACCCCACCGGCCGCAAGAAGCTGGCCGCGGAACTGGAAGCGGGCGATTTTTCGACCGTGGAAAAGGATGCGATTTCGCAGGTGGCCGCCGGGGCGACTGTCCTCGATATCAACGCGGGCGTCGTTTACAACTCCAACCCCAACCCGAACGAGACTGAACCGCCGCTGATGACCAAGATCGTCCAGCTGGTTCAGGGTCTGGTCGATGTGCCGCTTTGCATCGACAGCTCGGTTCCCGCCGCGCTCGAGGCCGGTCTGCAGGCCGCCGAAGGCCGCCCGCTGCTGAACTCGGTCACCGGGGAAGAAGACCGGCTCGAATTCGTGCTGCCGCTGGTCAAGAAATACAACGTGCCTGTCGTGGCGATTTCCAACGACGACACCGGCATTTCCGAAGACCCGGACGTGCGCTTCGCCGTTGCCAAGAAGATCGTGGAACGCGCCGCCGATTTCGGCATTCCGGCCCATGACATCGTGGTCGACCCGCTGGTCATGCCGATCGGTGCGATGGCCACCGCGGGCCACCAGGTTTTCACCCTTGTCCGGCGTCTGCGGGAAGAACTGGGCGTGAACACCACCTGCGGCGCATCCAACATCTCGTTCGGGCTGCCGAACCGCCACGGCATCAACAACGCCTTCCTGCCGATGGCGATGGGCGCAGGCATGACCAGCGCGATCATGAACCCGGTCGCCCTGCCCACCCCGAAATCGAAGATCGAAGAAAAGCGAGCCGAGATCGAAGCCGCCGGCATCATCCTGCCCGACGACATGGATGACGAAGCCCTGTGCCTGATGTTCGGGCTGGGCAGCACCCAGTTCCGCGCGGGCAAGGAAATGGAGGCCATTCGCGCCGCCAACCTGCTGACCAACAACGACCCGCATGGCGGCGAATGGATCCGGTTCAACAAGCCCGCGGGCAGCGCCGGGGCCGACGCAGGCAAGACCGGCGGACGCCGGGGCGGCCGTCGCCGCACCGCCTGACCCAGTTTTCAGATCAGGGCGCCTTCGGGCGCCCTTTTCATGTCTGGGGCTCTGGTGCCGGGGGGACGATATCCCCGATGGCGGCGTTCATAACCGATTGATAATGGTCCGCCAGCCCGCGCAGGTTATCCCCTGCCCCGTGGGCCAGTAGGTTGACGTGTTCAAACGGGTCCGCCTCGCTGTCATACATCTCTTCCCCGCCGTTCCAATACAGGGTGTAACGGTGCGTCTTGCTGCGCAGGGAAAAGGCGATCCGCCCGTCTTCGGGGCTGCCCCATGTGCCCCAGACGGAGACGACAGGTTTCTTCCGCTCCCAATGGTCGCCGCGCAACACCGGGCTGAAATCCTCGCCATCCAGACGGTGGGCCGGGCGCGCGCCGGTCAGGGACATGAGCGTAGGGTAGAGATCCAGCAGGGACACAGGTTCTTGGCAGTCGCCCTGCGCGATCCCCGGCCCGGCCACCATCAGGGGCACCCGTAGGGCCCGCTCCCACAGGGAAAACTTGCGGAAAGTCAGCTTTTCGCCCAATTGCCAGCCATGATCGGACCACAGGACGATCAGCGTGTTGTCGATCTGCCCCGTCTCTTCCAGCCGGTCCAGGACCTTGCCCAACAACGTGTCGGCATAGGTGATCGAGGCGAGATAGGCGCGCAGGAAATCGTTATATTCCCCGAACTTGTGCAGCGCCCAGCCGGTCCAGCGACCGATGAACTTCTGCGCCTCTTCCGGCAAATCGTCGATCAACTTGCTGTTGCCTGGCCGAAAGCTCGGCTGGCCAAGGCCGGGCGGCGGCGCAATCTCGCCCGGGTACATGTCGAAATATTCCTTCGGCACGATGAACGGCAGATGCGGCCGATAAAGGCCATAGCCCCAGAACTGATTGTCCAGTCCCGGCTGGATCCGGTCGCAGATCCAATCGGTGTTCACCGCGTCGAAATCGGCGCGATCCTCGGGGTCCGGGCCGAAATCCGTCAGGCGGCCCAGTTTGCCCGCCGCGACGACTTTGCTGACGATGGGATACTTGCGATGGCGGATGTCAGATTTGTAGTCATCCCAATCGGCGGGGTCGTATCCTTTCACGTCCAGATGAAAAATTTTTCCTGCGCCGACAGTGGTATAGCCCGCGTTCTTCATCGCCCCGACCAGCGACAGGCGCTGCCCTTTAGGGTAGTGATAGTGCCATTTCTCGGTGTTGGAATAGACCCCGGTTTCCCAAGGGTTCTGACCGAACAGCGCGGCGGTGCGTGACGGGGAACAGGCCGGAACCGGGGCATAGGCGTTGCGGAACAGCATCCCCATCTTGGCCAGCCGCGACAGGTTCGGGGTCCGCACCTGCGGGTGGCCGCCCAGCGGCTCGATCCAATCGTTAAGATCCTCGATAGAGGCGAACAGGATATTCATGCCGCCACCCTACCCGATCCGCCGACGGCGTCACGGCGAAAATGGCCCGCGCGGCAGGGCGCGGGCCGGGGTTGGGTCAGCCCCGCTTGCGGGCGAACCAGACCTGCCAGGGGCCAAGGTGCAACTTGCCATCGGCGCTGGGATGGGCGCTGCCCAGATCCTCGCCAATCGTGTCCCAAGTGCCCTTGGGCATCTCAAGGTCCGATGGCGTGTCGCTGATGTTGAAGGCGCAGAAAATCGTCTCGTCCCCGGCACTGCGGGTAAAGCTGATCACCTCTCCACTGGCGTTCAGACCGCCGTGATCGCCTGTCATCAGCGCCGGATGGGCATGACGGAAGGCAATCGCGCGGCGGTAGTGATGCAGCAGCGCGGAGGGGTCCTGTTCCTGCGCGGTGACCGACAGGGCGAGGTGTTCGCTTGATACCGGCAGCCACGGGCGTCCTTCGGTAAAGCCGCCGTTCTGGTTCGACGGTTCCCAGACCATCGGCGTCCGGCACCCATCGCGGCCTTTGAACTCCGGCCAGAATTCAATGCCATACGGGTCTTGCAGATCCTCAAAGGCCACATCGGCCTCGGGCAGGCCCAATTCTTCGCCCTGATAGAAACAGACCGACCCACGCAGCGCGATGATCAGGCTGGCAAACATTCGCTGGGCTGCGGGCGGCAGGTTCCAGCGGCTGGCGTGACGCATCACGTCATGGTTGGAAAACGCCCAGCAGGCCCAGCCATCGGCGGCGACCTCGTCGACCTTGTTCAGAACCTCGATGATCCGGGTGGCGGTCGGCGCGTCAGCGGCAAGGAATTCGAAGGCATAGCACATCTGCATCAGGTCATCCCCGGCGGTGTACTGGCCCATGATCTCAAGGCCCCGCTGGGCATCGCCCACCTCGCCCACGGCGGCGGCGCCGAAGGGCTCCATCACCGCCCGCAATTTCCGCAGGAAATCAAAGTTTTCCGGGCGGTTCTTGTCGTAAAGATGTTCCTGGTGGTTATAGGGGTTCACGCTGGGCGCGATGGTTGCGTTGCGCAGTTCCGGGGCCAGCGGCGGGTTGTCCCGCAACTCTATGTCGTGGACGTAGAAGTTAATCGTATCCAGCCGGAACCCGTCCACACCCCGGTTCAGCCAGAACCGGCCAACATCCAGAAGCGCGTTCTGCACATCGGGGTTGTGGAAGTTCAGATCGGGCTGCGACACAAGGAAATTGTGCAGGTAATACTGTTCCCGACGGGCGTCCCACTGCCAGGCCGATCCACCGAAAATCGACAGCCAGTTGGTGGGCGGGGTGCCATCGGGTTTCGGATCGGCCCAGACATACCAATCGGCGCGGGCGTTGTCGCGGCTGGCGCGGCTTTCCACGAACCAGGGGTGCTGGTCGCTGGTGTGGCTCAGGACAAGGTCGATCATCACCCGAACGCCAAGCCGGTGCGCGGTATCGATCACCGCGTCGAAATCGGCCAGCGTGCCGAACATCGGATCAACGTCGCAATAATCGCTGACGTCATAGCCGAAATCCTTCATCGGCGAGGTGAAGAAGGGCGAAATCCAGATCGCATCGACCCCAAGCGAGGCGATATAGGGCAGCCGTTCGACGATCCCGGCAAGGTCGCCGATTCCATCGCCGTTGCTGTCCTGATAGCTGCGGGGATAGATCTGGTAGATCACGGCACCGCGCCACCAATCCCGGTTGAGTTCCAACGTCATATCACTTCGATCCTTGAAAGCCCGGTCACCACCTGACCGCCGTCGCGCCGCCCATGTTAACGCCAACATGGCGTGAATATAAGGCCCAAGGCGCTTTGGGGTGATCGATTACTGTCATTTCGGGCCCTTGTCGACAGGCCAAGGGCGGGAAAAACGCCGCGCGGGTTCAAAACGCTTTGACCGCCCGCCACCCTCGGCGTTATGTGGCCCAGACCTTCCGCAACCGCTTTGGAACGATGACGATCAACCTCAAGGAACTCTCTGCAAAGCTGGGCCTGAGCCAGACAACCGTCAGCCGCGCGCTGAACGGCTACCCGGAAGTCTCGCAGTCCACACGCGACCGCGTTGCGCAGGCGGCGGCACGCTATGGCTACCGGCCCAATCCCCGCGCCAAGGGGCTTGCCGTGGGCCGAGCCTTTGCGATCGGCCATGTGATCCAATCCGACGGGCCGACCGAGATTGTGAACCCGATTTTCGGGGATTTCATCGCCGGGGCCGGCGCGGCCTATAGCCAGGCGGGGTATGAAATGGTCCTCTCGGTGGTGTCGGACGGGGACGAGGCCGCCACCTACAAGGCGCTGAAGGCCCGGGGCGCGGTTGACGGTGTTGTCCTCAGCGGCCCGCTGGTGACGGACCCGCGCATCCCGCTTCTGCAAGACATCGGCCTGCCCTTCGTTGTGCATGGCCAGACACTCGATCAGGTTCCCGACTACGATTGGGTCGACGTGGACAATTTCGAAGCGTTCCGCAGCGCGACCACCCATCTGATCGACCTCGGCCATCGCCGGATCGCCCTGATCAACGGGCACGAGACGATGACCTTCGCCCATCTGCGCCGCGAAGGATATCTGCACAGCCTTGAGGCCGCCGGCATCGCCCCCGACCCGGCCCTGATGTTCAGCAGCGACATGACCGAGGAGATCGGCTTTCGCTCTTGTCTGAAGATGCTTGACGCGGACCAGCCCCCTACCGCTTTTGTCGTGTCGTCGATGATCTCGGCCCTTGGTGTGCGGCGCGCCATCGAAGGACGGGGGCTGACCATGGGCCGGGACATCTCGGTTGTCATTCACGACGATGCGTTGTCCTATCTTCAGAACGGGTCGGATCGGCCGATCTTTACCGCGACGCGGTCGTCTGTGCGCGATGCCGGGCGCGAGGTTGCGGATATGTTGATCCGCCGGATCGAGGACCCGACCCTTCCGCCGCAACACCTCTTGTTGTCGGCGGCGCTTGTTCAGGGGGGGTCGTCCGGGCCCGCTTTGGCTTGAGTCCCGGTTGGGACTGCCCTATGACGACAGAAAGCTACCTTTAGCGCTAACATTGGCGCGTAGATCGACAGACGGATGGCACCCATGGCACACCCTGCGAACACATATTCCCTTGTCGCCGATATCGGCGGGACGAACACGCGGGTCGCGCTGTGCGAAGGACGGCGCGTGCTGGGCGGCACCATCCGGCGCTATTCAAACGCGAAATTCCCCGGGCTTGAGGCGGTTCTGACCCAATACGTCGCCGACGAAGGCGGGGTCGACACGCGGGCAATCTGCGTGGCCGTCGCGGGGCCGGTCCGGGATGGCCGGGCCACGATGACCAATCTGGACTGGACCATCGACAAACCGACGCTCGCCCGTGCCGCCAAGGCCGAAACCACCGCGATTCTGAACGACCTTCAGGCGCAGGGTCACGCCATTGGGCACATCGACCCGGCCAATCTGCGCCCCATCCTCGCGGGACCGGAGGGGAACGAACGGTCCGCGAAACTGGTCATCGGGGTCGGCACCGGGTTCAATGCTGCCCCGGTGTTCGATGGGGACACCGCCCGCCTTGTCCCCCCTTCGGAAGCCGGACACGCAAACCTGCCAATCCGGACCGAGGCGGAAATGCGCCTGTGCCGCTATGTTGAAACCGCCCATGGCTTTCCGGCCGTCGAAGACGTCTTGTCCGGACGCGGCCTTGAGCGGGTCTATGCCTGGCTTGGGGAAGAGGCGAACGATCCTCGCCAGTTGAAAGCCGCCGATATCATGGCTGCGCAGGCGGCGGGCAGCGATCCGCGCGCCACCGAGGCGGTCAAGACCTTTGTCCGCATCCTTGGCACCGTCGCCGGCAACCTTGCACTGATCCAGCTGCCTTTCGGCGGCGTCTTCCTTGTCGGTGGCGTGGCCCGGGCCATGGCGCCCTACCTGCATGAATACGGGTTTGGCGAGGCGTTCCGCGACAAGGGCCGGTTTGCCGGGTTCATGGGGAATTTCGCGGTCTCGGTGGTCGAGGATGATTTTGCTGCGCTGACGGGCTGTGCCGCGCATCTTGTGGATCTGGAAAACCGCCGCGCCGCCCGCGCCTAATGAAGCTGCTCCCGCACGGTCGAGGTCAGCTCGTTCAGTGAGAACGGCTTGGGCAGGAAGACCGAATTGGGGATCGCGTCCTCGTTCTCGCCAAAGGCGTCCTCGGCATAGCCCGAGACAAAAACCACCCGCGTGTCGGGGCGGCTTTGCAGCGCCTCGCGCACCCAGGTGGGCCCGTCCTTGCCGGGCATGATCACATCGGTGACGAAGATGTCGACATGCAGCGCCTCATCCTCGAGCATGTCCAGCGCGGTTTCGGCGCTGTCCGCCTCGAGCACGGTATAGCCACGCAACCGCAGCGCCCGCGACGCGAAGGCCCGCACCGGTGCTTCGTCCTCGACCAGCAGGACAACGCCACCCGTCGGTCCGACCCCTTCGGGCAGGGCGTGGTCCGCCGAGGTCACGGCGGTGCGATGCGCGAAGACCGGGGGTTCCGGCGCGGGGTCGGCGGTGGTCAGATCGTGAACCGGGAAGTAGAGTGTGAAGACCGACCCGGTCCCAACCTCGCTGTCGGCAAAGATGAAACCGCCGGTCTGTTTCACGATGCCATAGGCGGTCGACAGGCCCAGCCCGGTGCCTTCGCCCGTGCGTTTCGTGGTATAGAAGGGTTCGAAAATCTTGGTGATCTTCTCGGGCCTGATGCCCATGCCTTCGTCGATGACCCGGACCATGACATAGTCGCCGGCGGGCACTGTCGCCCGATCGCGCGACAGCGGTTCGGTCAGGGTCATATTCTCTGTCTCGACCCGAATCTCGCCGCCCGATGGCATCGCGTCGCGCGCGTTCACCACGAGGTTCATGATCACCTGCTCCAACTGCCGTTTGTCCGCGCGGATCGGCATCAGGTCCGGGTCATGATTGAGAAGAAGTTTCACCTTCTCGCCCACCAACCGGTTAAGAAGATGGGTCAGGTCGGCCAGCGTATCCCGCAGGTCGATCACCTCGGGTCGCAGGTTCTGCTTGCGCGAGAAGGCCAGAAGCTGCCCGACTAGCGATGCCGCCCGGTTCGCGTTCTGGTGGATCTGGATCAGGTCGGAATAGTCCTGATCCCCCTGGTCATGGCGTAACAACAACAGGTCGCAATGGCCGGAAATCGCGGTCAGCAGGTTGTTGAAATCATGCGCCACGCCCCCGGCCAGCTGTCCAATCGCCTGCATCTTCTGGCTTTGGACGAACTGCGCCTCAAGCGACTTGAACTCTGTCATGTCGTTGAGCACCGCGACGAGGTGCCGGTCGTCCCCCTTGCCGGCCGCGTTCAGCGAGACCTGAACGAAGAAGTCCTGTTTCTCGCCGCGTCCGCGCAGAAACTGGCTGTCGCCGTCGCGCTGCCCGTTCGCCACCTCTTGCAACCAATCAATGATCGGGCGGCCAAGCCCTTCGAGAAGATCGGACAGGCGCGTTCCTTCGCCCAACTGCCCCACCAGCGACCGCGCCTCGCGGTTCGAGGCCAGAACCTCACCGGTACGAGCAACCTTTAGGAGCGGAACGGGAAGTTCCTCGATGGCATCCCAGGTTGCCAGCGCGCCCGGCGTATGCCCGGTGGTCTGTTGGTCACCCGGGATCAGAAAGACCTCTTGCCGCCCGCCGCTTCCCGAAATAATCGCTACCGTGGCGGTCACCTCGCCCTCTGTGCCCAAGACACGGTGCATCCGCCCCGACACCAATGGCAGATCGGCAAAGACCTGCGACAGGGCCCGGGGTCGTTTGCCCACCAGCCGCCGAAAACTGTCATTCATGTAAAGGATTGTGCCCGACGGACCTGCGGTCAGCATCGGGAGCGCCTGACTGTCCTGCGCCTTGTCATTGCCGGGTTTGGCCTCGTCCAGATGTTCGACCCGCCAGATGAAATTTC
The DNA here is from genome assembly GCF_004145845.1 of Loktanella sp. IMCC34160. GTDB lineage: Bacteria > Pseudomonadota > Alphaproteobacteria > Rhodobacterales > Rhodobacteraceae > SELP01. Next base: position 600,589 of record NZ_SELP01000002.1, read on the forward strand.
CTTCCGTCACGCTTGTCACGCTCAGGCGCACCCGGCCCCGGCGGGTCGAGATCACCTCTTGCACCGCGCCTTCGGTATCGGCGCGCGACTGGATGCGGAACAGGACGGCGGAGGGGTTGGCGAACACATCGGAAAACCGGGCTGTCAGGGTGTCTTCGCCCTCTGGCCCCGGGCCGCTGGCCGGATTGTGCCCGATCACTCGCCCTGACGGATCACATAGGTAGGACGGCACGGCGTCATTCAGGATCAGGTCCATGAGCGCGTCGGACACGATGCGACGTCGCCCGGAGAGCATCTTTGCCAAGGCCCATTGGCCAAGCGCAAAAACGATCAGGGTTCCGCCGATGATCTGCATCCCAAGGGAAGCCCACCATTCGGCCATGAAGAGCGAGGAAATGATCGCGACAAGCCCGAGGGCAAGAACAGGTATGACGCCGATCCGGAGTTGGGCCATACGAATCCTGCGCGGTTTCGCCCGACGAAAGGCACTATTCAGATCAGTCTGGCTCACAGCTGCCCCTTCGATTCACCTTTGGGCACAAGACCGCAAAGGAGTTAATCGCGTCTTAACTTCGGGTCCGAGATTACGGAGAGCCTGTCGAATTGCAACCTTTGGTTGCTATTCATGCGTTTCCAGCAGCGCCAGATAGAAACCATCCCAAGTCTTGGTTGGGGCAAGGCGCATTTCGTCAACCAGAAGCCAGCCACGATGCCGGGACAGGAAACCCTTCACCCTGTCCTCGTTTTCGTCGCGAAACACCGAACAGGTCGCATAGGCCAGCCGACCACCGGGCGCGACATGCCGAACCGCGTGATCCAGAACGTCGTCCTGCATTGCACAAAGATCCGCAAGACGATCCTCGGTTAGCGCCCATTTCGCCTCGGGCGTGCGGCGCCAGGTTCCCGAGCCAGAGCAGGGCGCATCGCAAAAAACGATGTCAAAGCGGCGGGACCCAAGGGCGTCTCCGACGATGTCGATCCGCGTCCCCGCGCGGGCGGCCCGGTTCGGGATGTCGGCCATTCTGCGCGGCGCAATATCATGGGCCGTAACCTGCGCCCCCTGCGCCGCCAATGCGAGCGACTTGCCACCGCCACCGGCGCAGTAGTCAAGCACGGACCGGCCATCAAGTGGCCCAAGGCGCAGCACTGCGGCCTGAGAGGCGGCGTCCTGAAGCTCAACCAGCCCGGATATAAACGCCTGCGAAGCAGACATTTTTCGCTCGTTTTCAATAACGTGCAGGGCGGTCTTCACGTTTTCGACCGGGACACAACCGATGCCCTCTGCGACGAGTTCGGCCATCGCCTGTGCAATGTCCCCGCGTGCCGTGTTGACCCGGACAGTCACCGGGGCGCGGGTTTGCAACACGGACAGCGCCGCAATCGCGCCCTCTTCACCCAGCGCCGTGACAAACCGGGGCCACAGCCAATCCGGACTATCGAGCCGCTCAGCTATGTCTGTCGGGGTGCGGTGCGCCCCATCTTCGACCTCCGTAACCGGGGCGGGCGCATGGCCCTCGCCGGTAAAAACAGAAGCTAAATCAATGCCTTCCGACCGGACCTTGCCAATCATCAGCCCGCGCCCGGTCTCTGCCCCGCCAAGGGCGGCAAAGGACCGGCGGCAGCGGATTGCGTCAAACACATGGTCGCGGATTGCGGCGCGGTCCTTGGACCCGGCAAAGCGCGACCGGCGCGCCCAGTTGGTCAGCGCCTTTTCGGCGGCTGTGCCCGCCAGCCATTCGTCCAGAATCTCGATGGCGGCGCTGACTCGCGCGGCCGGGGTCATTGCCCCTGCCCCGCATTAAGTTGACACGCCACCACGTTGAATTCCTTAGCCAACCCGATAGTTCGGGCTTTCGCGCGTGATCTGCACGTCATGCACGTGGCTTTCCTTCAGGCCCGCACCGGTAATCCGCACGAAAGAGGCGTTCTTGCGCATTTCAGCCACGGTGGCATTGCCGGTATAGCCCATGGCCGCGCGAAGGCCGCCGACAAGCTGGTGCACCACGGCACTGGCCGACCCTTTGTAGGGCACCTGCCCCTCGATCCCTTCGGGCACCAATTTGTCGCTGGCGGCATCCTTCTGGAAATACCGGTCGGCCGAGCCGCGGGCCATTGCCCCAAGGCTTCCCATGCCGCGATAGGCCTTGAACGACCGGCCCTGATACAGAATGACCTCGCCCGGGCTTTCGTCGGTGCCCGCGATCATGCTGCCGACCATCGCGCAGGAGGCCCCCGCCGCAATCGCCTTGGCAAAATCGCCCGAAAACTTGATCCCGCCATCGGCGATCACCGGGGTGTCGCCTGCAGCGCGGGCGCAATCCATGATCGCGGTCAGCTGGGGCACACCAACGCCCGCAACCATGCGGGTTGTGCAGATCGACCCCGGCCCGATCCCGACCTTGACCGCATCCGCGCCCGCGTCGATCAGCGCCTTGGTGGCCTCGCCCGTGGCGACGTTGCCCGCGATGACCTGCACGGTGTTCGACAGCCGCTTGACCCGGTCGACGGCCTGCAACACGCCTTCGCTGTGGCCGTGCGCCGTGTCGATCACCACGATATCGACGCCTGCATCAATCAGCGCCTCGGACCGTTCAAAGCCCGCGTCGCCCACGCCCGTGGCCGCGGCGACCCGCAACCGGCCCAGTTCATCCTTGCAGGCGGTGGGGTTCAAGACCGCCTGTTCGGTGTCCTTCAGGGTCAGAAGGCCGGTCAGCTTGCCGGTGCCATCATGCACCAGCAGCTTTTCGATCCGGCGGGACCGCATGAGCGATTTCGCCTCTTCCAGATCGGCAGGTTCGGCAAGCATGGCAAGGTTTTCGACGGTCATCACCGCGTGGACCGGCGTGTCGTCCGAAGTGGCGAACCGCATGTCGCGGTTGGTCACGATGCCGACGACCCGGCCCTGTTCGTCAACCACCGGAAAACCGGTGAAATTGTACCGCTCGACCAGCGCGCGCGCGTCGGCGATGGTCTGGTTCGCGGTCAGGGTGACGGGGTTGTAGACGATCCCGGATTCGAACCGTTTGACCCGGCGCACTTCGCGGGCCTGTTCTTCGACGTTCAGGTTCTTGTGAACCACGCCGATCCCGCCTGCCTGCGCCATGGCGATGGCCATGCGCGCCTCGGTCACGGTGTCCATCGCACTGGACAAAAGCGGGATATTCATCCGGATCGACCGGGTGACATTGGTACGGGTATCGGCGGTTGACGGCAGCACCGAAGAGGCGGCCGGAACCAGCAGAACATCGTCGAAGGTGAGGGCCTCGCGAATCTCCATGTGGGTCTCCATGGGGTGGCTTCGTTTGGCGCTTCCCTATTTCACGATTGCCACCAGAGGGAAAGACCGAAATCCGGCCTGTCGCGGGTTTTCCCCGAACTGCCACGGGTCCGGCCAGTTGAATCCCCTGTCAAATGCGCAGGACCGGGGCCATGATGCGGATCAGGATGGACCAAGATGACCCTTTCGAACGCGCTGGCCTGCCGCCTGCCCCGCCCCTCTGGGTGTCCATGGGCCGGATGGTGCTGCGCCTTGCGCTGATCGGGGTTCTGGTTCTTGCCGGCTATTGGGCCATCGACTGGGTGATGCGGAACGAGGCGGCGGAGACATGGCCGGTGATCCTTGGCCTGATCCTGATTTACGGGTTCCTGATCAGCATCCCGTTCCTGCCCGGGATCGAGGTGGGGTTGGGCCTTCTCCTGATGGAGGGGCCGGACGTCGCGCCGCTGGTTTGGGCCGGGACAGTCGTGGGCCTGTCACTTGCTTATTGCGTCGGGCATTTTCTTCCAGGGCGGATGCTGCATACGTTTTTCGCAGATCTGCGGATGCTGCGGGCCTGTCAACTGGTGGATCGGCTGGACCGGCTGCCCCCCGAGGACAGGCTGTCCTGGCTGCGGTCGCGGATGCCGGGCTGGATCGCGGCCCGGCTGGGCACCGGGCGCTATGTGATCCTTGGCCTTGCGGTCAACTTGCCGGGCAGCGCGCTGATCGGCGGCGGCGGCGGCATTGCGCTGACTGCCGGGCTCAGCCGTCTGTTTCGGCCCGGTCTTGTGGTTCTGACCTTCGTGATCGCTACCTCTCCGGTCCCGATTGCGGTGATGATCTGGGGGCCGCAGGTGGCCGATTGGCTGGCCAACCGGGGCTGATGCCGCTCGCGACCTGAAACATGACGGGATCGGCCTTTCCCTTGGCAGACATTCCACTATCTTGCCGCCAAGCGCGAACATCCAAGGCCAGATCATTTCCATGTCCCAAGACCCCCTCGTGATCTTTACCCCCTCCGGCAAACGTGGCCGGTTCCCCATGGGCACCCCGATTCTGACCGCCGCGCGGCAGTTGGGTGTGGACCTGGACAGTGTCTGCGGCGGGCGCGGGATCTGTTCGAAATGCCAGATCACCCCGTCGTATGGCGAGTTTCCGAAACACGGGGTGACCGTGCGCGAAGGGGCTCTGTCCGAATGGAACAGCGTCGAAGACCGCTATGACCGGATCCGGGGCCTGCCCAAGGGCCGCCGCCTTGGCTGTCAGGCGACGGTTCAGGGGGATGTGGTTGTCGACGTGCCGCCCGAAAGCCAGGTGCACCGTCAGGTCGTTCGCAAACGGGCCGAGGTGCGGGCGATCACGCTGAACGCGACTGTGAAACTTTATTATGTCGAGGTGCGCGAACCCGACATGCACGACCCCACCGGCGATCTGGAGCGGCTGCGCACCGCCCTGACCGATCAATGGGGCCTGCCGCGCGTCGATTGCGACCTGTCGGTTCTGGGGATGCTGCAACCGGCCCTGCGCAAGGGCGACTGGAAGGTGACCGTCGCGATCCATCAGGACGAAGACGACGACACCCCGCGGATCATGACCCTTTGGCCCGGACTGCATGAAAGTGGCATTTACGGGCTTGCCGTCGATCTGGGATCGACCACCATTGCCGCCCACCTGTGCGACCTGCAATCGGGCGAGGTTGTCGCCTCCTCTGGCCTTATGAACCCGCAGATACGCTTTGGCGAAGACCTGATGAGCCGGGTCAGCTATTCGATGATGAACCCGACCGGCGCGGCGGAGATGACCAAGGCCGTCCGCGACGGTATGAACCAGCTGTTCGACGACATCGCCAAGGAGGCGGGGATCGACAAGGCGCTGATCCTTGACTCGGTCTTCGTCTGCAATCCGGTGATGCACCACCTGTTCCTTGGGATCGACCCGTTCGAACTGGGACAGGCGCCCTTCGCGCTGGCCACATCGGATTCGATCCGGCTGATGGCCCGCGACCTTGACCTGCACCTGAACCCTGCCGCCCGCGCCTATATCCTGCCCTGCATCGCGGGGCATGTGGGGGCGGATGCCGCCGCCGTGGCCCTGTCCGAGGAACCCAACAAGTCGAAGGATCTGGTGCTGGTCGTCGATGTGGGCACCAACGCCGAAATCCTTCTGGGCAATACGGAAAAGGTTCTGGCCTGCTCGTCCCCCACCGGCCCTGCCTTTGAAGGCGCGCAGATCAGCGCTGGCCAGCGGGCCGCGCCGGGGGCCATCGAACGGGTCGAGATTGACCCCGTGACCAAGGAGCCCCGGTTCAAGGTCATCGGCTGCGACCTGTGGTCGACCGAGGACGGCTTTACCGAGGCCACCGCCAGCACCGGGATCACCGGCATCTGCGGGTCGGGCATTATCGAGGCACTGGCCGAAATGCGGATGGCGGGGATTCTGGACGCCTCTGGCCTGATCGGCTCGGCGGAACAGGTGGGCAGTGCCCGCTGCATCGCCGAGGGGCGGACGAATTCCTACCTGCTGCATGACGGCAGTGCCGATGGCGGCCCGGTCATCACGGTGACCAATCCCGACGTGCGGGCGATCCAGATGGCCAAGGCCGCGCTTTATTCCGGGGCCCGGCTGCTGATGGACAAATTCGGTGTGGATGCGGTGGACCGCGTGGTGCTGGCCGGGGCCTTTGGTGCCCATATCAGCCCAAAGCACGCGATGGTTCTGGGCATGATCCCCGACGCGCCACTGGACAAAGTCACCAGCGCCGGGAATGCCGCCGGAACCGGCGCGCGCATCGCCCTTCTCAACCGCGCGGCGCGCGGCGAGATCGAGGCGACCGTGCACCAGATCCACAAGGTCGAAACCGCGATCGAGCCGCGCTTTCAGGAGCATTTCGTGAACGCCTCGGCACTGCCCAACTCGGTCGAGCCGTTCCCGATCCTGAATTCCGTGGTCAGCCTGCCCGATGTCAGCTTTAACACCGGCGGCGGTGACGGGGCCGATGGCGGACGGCGGCGGCGGCGCGGGCGGAGCTAGACCCCCGCCAGAAACGCCTCAACTGCGTCGGAAAAGACCTTGGGCTGTTCGATCAGCCCGAGGTGTTTCAGGCCCGGAACAATCGTGACGGTGGCCCCGGAGATTTCCCGGCCCATGTCCGCGCTCATGGCCGGGGTGGACCCGACATCGTTTTCGCAGGTCATCACCAGCGTGGGCACGGTCAACGGCGGGTCGGGCCGGATCAGTTCGACCACCCCCTCGACCAGCACCCGGCGATGGGCGCTATAGGTTTCAGCATCGTTGGACAGGACAGCCGCGCGGACCTGTGCCACGGCATCCGGGTTCGTGCTGCGAAAGGCATCCGTGAACCAGCGCTCCATCGTCTGGTCGATCCCCGCCGCCGGGCCGCCCGCCGCGTTGTTGCGCGCCCGTTCCTCGGCCAGACGCTGCTGTTCCGCGCCCCTGTCGTGCGGGGAATTCAGGATCGCCAGCGCCGACACGCGGGCGGGATGGTCGATCGCCACGCGCCGGTTGATCATGCCGCCCAGCGAAAACCCCACCAATGCGGCCCGGTCGATTCCCAGATGATCCAGCAGCGCAACCACCTGATCACCCAGCATCCGCAGCGTGACTGGCCCCGATGGCGGGGCGCTCTCGCCGTGACCGGGCAGATCATAGGTCAGAACCCGGAACCCCGCGGACAGCGCCGGCCCGATCTGCGCCCATGTCACCGCCCGGTTCAGCCCCAGCCCGTGGATCAGCGCCACAACCGGCGCGCCTTCTGGCCCGGTCAGGTCATAGGCGGTCCCATCCGGCGCGACGGGCATCACACGCCCGCCGGGTTGTCGACGTCATGGCCCATTTCGCGCAGGTCTTCGTAGCGGTTGCCGATCCGGTGGTTCGGATGGCCGCCGACCGATGCGCCGAGGGCAAGGATGATCTCATCTTCGGCCGGGGCGTCGGGAACCGTCGTATGGATGGTCTGGTAATGCGACCGGCGGCCGCCATCGTCCTTGTCCATCAAGGGGATGATCAGCGCCGTGCCCGGCCCGCCGCGGGTGTTCGAAAACGCCAGATAGGACTTGGCTTTGACCGCCTCGCGGTACTGGTTGCCGAACCACAGCGAATGGGTCAGCCCCTGCCCGTGTTCATTCTCGCCCCCTGCCCCGGTGACGGACGCCTTGCCGTAGCCTTCGATCCGGTCACCCGCCGCGCCGATCAGCATATCGGTCAGCAACTTGCCCAGAACCGGCCCGTGTTCGCGAATCTCGGGGCGCAAGTTCTCGACATGGCCGCGCCCGAACCACGGGTTCCGGATGATTGCCATCGCGGCATAAAGATGGGTCGGTTCATCAACCTTTTTCCAGCCTTCAAGATAGGTGGTCTGCTGCCACAGAAGCGTGCGGCGGATTTCGATAGCCATCAGATGTCCCCTCAGGAAAAGGCCGGAATGACGTGTTCGCAGAACAGTTCCATCGACCGTTTCTGCTCTGCCTGACCAAGGCCAAGGCTGGCGTAGTAGATAAAGCTGTCGACGCCGCGCGCCTCGTATCCCTTCAGCCGTTCGATGATCTGGTCGGGGGTGCCGAACATCAGGTTGTCGGCCAGCATCTGCGGGTCGTATTCCGCCCGGTTTTCAAGGTCTTCCAGCGGAATCTGCCTGGCAAAACCGTTCTTCACGTCGCCAAGGTTCTTGAACAGGTTTTCGAATTGCGACAGCTGGCGGCGGGCGGCGGCGATGGGCACGGCAACGTCCTCGACCCGGTCCACAAGGGCTGTATGGCGCATCATGGCAATCTCGGGCCGTTTGCGGCCGGGGAACTTCGCCTGCGCCTCAGCGAAACGTTCCATATAAAGGTCCACTTCTGACATGGGGCGCGTCAGGGGCCAGGACATGATGTTGTAGCCATGTTCGACCGCGTAATCGAAGGTGATCGGCGCGCGGGCGGCAACCCAGATAGGCACTTCTTTCTGCGCGGGCTTGGGAACCGAGGTGGATTTCGGGAACTTCCAGAACTCCCCGTCGTGTTCGTAATCCCCCGCCCAAAGCGCCTTCACCGCGGGCAGCATCTCGTGCATGTAGCGCCAGGCGTCGGATTGCTTCAGCCCCGGATGCATCCGGTCAAATTCGCGCTGATAGGCCCCCGATCCGATCCCGAATTCCAGCCGCCCGCCGGTCAGCAGGTCGGTCATCGCCGCCTCGCCCGCCAGCCGGATCGGCGTCCAATAGGGGGCAACTGCCACGGCGGTGCCCAGCCGGATGCGGGTCGTGTGATCGCCCCACCATGTCAGCAATTGGAACGGGTTCGGCGCGATGGTCATTTCCATCGCATGATGTTCGGCGGCCCAGACGATATCGAACCCGCCCTGATCGGCCATCTTGACCATGTCGAGCGTGTGATCGCGGACCGAGACCATGTCGATGCTGTCGTCGATCCGTTCCATATTGATGGCGAGCTGAAATTTCATCGGTTTATCCTTGCTTGGGCTCAGCGCATGACAAAAGGGTTGGCCAGCGGCGTATCGGATGTGTTCATCCAGACCGTCTTGGGCCTTGTGTAGTCGTAGACGGCCTGGAACCCGCTTTCGCGGCCATAGCCAGAGTTCTTCATCCCGCCGAATTCCGCGATCGGGGACACGGCGCGATAGGTGTTGACCCAGACGATCCCGGCACGGACCGCGCGGGACATCCGCAGGGCGCGGGCGTTGTCGTGGGTGAATATCCCAGCGGCCAGCCCGTGCACGGTGTCATTGGCCAGCGCCAGCGCCTCTTCTTCCGTGCGGAAGCGCAGGACCGATAGGACCGGGCCGAACAGTTCCGTATCCACGATATGCAGGTCCGGGCGCGGGCAATCGACGATGGTGGGCTGAAAAAACAGGTCAGACCCGGCTTCGGCGCGCGCGCCGCCACAGATGATCCGCGCGCCTTCGCTGACCGCGCGGGAAAGTTCCCGCTCGATGTTTTCAACCTGCCCCATGGTGCAAAGCGGCCCCATGTCGGTGTCTTCCGCCATCGGGTCACCGATCCGGACCCGGCCCGCGACCGCCGCCATCTTCGTCAGGAATTCCTCGGCCACATCTTCATGCACGATCAGGCGCGACCCGGCCACGCAGCTTTGCCCGGATGCACCAAAGATCCCGCCGACCGATCCGTTGACCGCGCTGTCGATGTCGGCGTCCGGGAAGACGATGAAGGGGGATTTGCCACCCAGTTCAAGGCTGACTTCGGCGAAGTTCTGGGTCGAGTTCTGGATCACGTGCCGGGCCGAGGCCGGTCCACCGGTAAAGGACACCCGCGCCACCAAAGGGTGCGAGGTCAGCACCCGCCCGCAGGGATCGCCGTGGCCGGTGACGATGTTCACAACCCCATCGGGAATGCCCGCCTCGGCCACCAGCCTGCCAAACTCCAGCATCGGGGCCGAGGCATGTTCCGACGCCTTCAGCACAACCGTGTTGCCCGCCGCCAACGCTGGCCCGATCTTGACCGCCGACAGGAACAGCTGGCTGTTCCACGGCACCACCGCGGCAATGACGCCCAGCGGTTCGCGCTGGGTGAAAACGAACATATCGGGCTTGTCGATGGGCAGGGTTTCGCCGTGGATCTTATCCGCAGCGCCCGCGTAGAAGTGATAGAATTCGCTGATGTATTTCGCCTGCCAGCGGGTTTCCTTGAACATCTTGCCGGTATCGCGGGTTTCCACCGCGCCCAGCTGTTCGGACCGGTCGGCCAGCAGGTCGGCAAGGCGGCGCAGGCAGCGGCCGCGCTGGGTCGGAGACATGGTCGCCCAGGGGCCCGTGGTGAAGGCCTCATGCGCCGCACGCACGGCGCGGTCCACATCCTCTGCCGTGGCCTCGGGGATCAGCGCCCAATCTTTGCCCGTCGCGGGCTCCATACTGGGAAACGTCGCCCCGTCCGAGGCCGCGACCCAGTCGCCGCCGATCAACATCTTATAGGTTTGCATCTGTCCTCCGGCCTAGTGCGGGGCGTGCGCCGCGTCAGGCACCACCCGGTGATAGGCCCCATCATGGTAGGTCAGCGGGCGGCTGTCACCGCCCAGAACCGCACCAACCCGCCCGATGACAATCAGGTGGCTGCCGGACAGGAGGGTCTGCTGGACCTCGGCCTGAAACACGATGGCCCCGTCGATCTGCGGCGGGGTGCCGGGAAGACCATAGCAATCAACCCCGGAAAACCGGTCCGACACGCGGGCATCATGCCGCCCGGCGAAGCGGTCTGCGATGTCGGTGCTGCCCTCGGGCAGGACGTTGACGCAGAACCGGCCATTATCCTGAACCGCCTGCGCGATCCGGCTTTGCCCGTGCAGACAGACCAGCACCGTCGGCGGATCGGCCGAGACAGAGGAAAACGCGCTGACCGTCGCACCGTAGCGTCCCGCCGGCCCGTCGGTGGTGACGACCGTGACCGAGGCCGCGACCCGCCGCATGGCCCCGATGAACTGGTCCCGATCTGCCTGATCTGTTGCCATGGCGCACCTCCTGTCCCGCATGTTGACGGGCGGAAACTGCCACATGTTACCAATTCTTGAAAACGAATAGTTTTGATCGTTTAATGCGGAAATTCCGAATTGAGGCCGCCGTGAATATCACCTCGCTCCAAACCTTTCTTGCCATCGTCGAAACCGGCAGTCTTGTTCGCGCGTCGCACAAGATGAACGTGACCCAATCGACTGTCACCGCGCGGCTGAAGGGGCTGGAAGAGGAGATCGGCCAGACCCTGCTGATCCGGCAGAAATCCGGCGTAACCCTGACGCCTGCCGGGACCAAGATGCTGCGCCATGCGCGGCTCATGACGGGGCTGTGGCGGCAGGCGAAATATGAAACCGCCCTGCCCGAGGGGCTGGACTCGGTCTGCACATTCGGCTGCGATCGCGAGTTGTGGCACGGTCCGGGGCGGGCGTTCTTCTACGGGATCACCGCCGACCGGCCCGAGGTGGCCCTGTCGGTCCAGCAGGGCAGCAGCCGCGATCTGGAGGATTGGATCTCAACCGGCATCGTCGATGTGATCCTGACCTACGAGGCGGTCGCGCGGGGCAACCAGACCATCCACGACCTGCCGCCCGAGGAGCTGGTGCTGTATTCCTGGCGCGACGGCGCCCCGGTGATTGGCGATCCGGGATATATCTTTGTCGATCACGGGGCGGAGTTTCGCCGACAGCACGCCGAAGCCTATCACGACGCAGGGCTGGCGCGGCTGAACTTCGACAGCTCTTGGTGGGCGCTGCAATTCATCCTCGACAACCGCGGCTCGGCCTATCTGCCCCGCGCGCTGGCCGACACATTCGTCCAGCAGGGCCGGATCTTCGAGGTGGCGGGCGCGCCCCTGTTCAGCCGCAAGAAATGCCTTGTGGTCAACGACTCCGCTGCCCGCAACTGGCCGTGGTTCCCGGCGCTGGTGGCGCGGCTGCAAGGACGGGTCAGCCCCACGAATTCCGCTTGACCTTTGCGCGCCCCGAAAATACATCCCCCTTCAAGCGGCGGGTATGGTGAAAAGGTATCACGAAAGCTTCCCAAGCTTCAGTTACGGGTTCGATTCCCGTTACCCGCTCCAACCTCTCCCGACCGGTTACGTTTCAACCAATTCCAACGGGAGACACCCCATGTCAGACATTAAACGTATCGAATGCGGTCAGCGGATGAGCCAGGCCGTGGTTTACAATGGCATCGCCTATCTGGCCGGTCAGGTCGGCACGCCCGGCGCGTCGGTCGCCGACCAGACCCGCGCCGTTCTGGACAGCATTGACCGGCTTCTGGCCGAGGCCGGGACCGACAAGACCAAGATCCTGACCGCGCAGGTCTGGGTGGCCGACATCAGCACCGATTTCGCCCCGATGAACGAGGTCTGGGATGCATGGGTCGCCCCCGGCCACGCCCCCGCCCGCTATACCGGCGAAGCAAAGCTGGCCACCCCCGACTACCGGGTGGAGATCATCGTGACTGCCGCGATCTGACAGTCGCCAACTTGATGGAAAGGCCCCGAATCTGGGGCCTTTCCTGTTCCGGCTGCATCCTTTGGTTGATTTGCCGAGCCGCCCGCTCCATCCTTTCCGCATTGGTTAAGGCAGTTCGGGGGCGGCGATGCGCAAGATCATCATTTGCATGGATGGCACCGGGAACGAGGTCGGGGACAAGGAAACCAATGTCCTCAAGCTCTACAAGGCGCTGAAGAAGGACGACGTTCAGGTCTGCCATTACGTCCCCGGCGTGGGCACGATGGACAACCAGCGCATGTTCGGCAAGGCGGTGCAGCGGGTCAAGGCGATCATGGGCCTCGCCTTTGGCCTTGGGCTGGAAGACGACGTTCTGGACGCCTACCGCTTTCTTGCCACAACCTACAAAAGTGCCGAGGTCCACGCGGCAGAGGCAGGCAGCAAACCTTCGGACAGTTTTCAGGACGACCGGATCTATATCTTCGGGTTTTCGCGGGGCGCCTATGCCGCCCGCGTGCTGGCCGGGTTCATCCACAACTTCGGCCTTGTCTCGCCCGACCGGCTGCACATGATCACGCAGGTGTTCCGCGCCTATCGCCGAGTCACCAACGCCGAAAAGGGCGAAGACCCGGACAAAGTGTTCCAGAAGCTGCGCGAATACGAACATGTCATGGACCCCGACCGGGTTGTCCCGATCCGGTTTCTGGGCCTTTACGATACCGTATCGTCGATGATCCGGCTGCCGATCTTGCGGGGCGATTTGCGCACCATCTATCGCGAGGGCAGCCTGCTGGAATACGGCACCCATGCCAATGTGAACCAGAATTGTTCGGTGCGCATCGTGCGTCACGCGCTGGCGGCAGATGAACGCCGGTCGATGTTCCGGCCGCAGGTCTGGCAGCCCGGCCCCTACTATGGCAACCGGTTCAAGCGTGGCACCGAAAAGACCCAATTCGTCGAACAGCGCTGGTTCGCAGGCTATCATTCCGACATCGGCGGCAGCCCGCCCGAGGATGAAAGCGGGATCGGCAAGATCACCCTTTTGTGGATGCTGGACGAATTGAAGGCCGCCGAGGAAGCCGCGGATGCCGAGGACGCCGCGATCCGCAAATCCGAACGCAAACGCGCCCTGCCCCTTGCCGCCCGGTTCGCACCGGGGCTGGAGTTGAAACGCGGCGCGATGAAGAACTACCTGACCGGGGAAAATGGCAAGAAAACCCCGGGCGGCCTGCCCTATTGCGGCCCGGACCCGATGGCCCCGATCCACAATTCGATCTGGGGGACCGACTGGAAGCCGAAAGGCAGCTGGATTTGGGCCCTGTTCGAGTTTCTGCCGAAATGCATTACCCGACGCACATGGCCGCCGGGGCCGTTCCTGCTGCGCCGGGGGATCATCTGGTTCCTGCCGATGTTCGAACCGCGCGTCATACCCAAGGACCACATCCTTGACCCAAGCCTTCTGACCCGGCGGGACAAGGACCCGGACTATGACCCGCCTAACCTGCGGGCGCGGTTGGAACAGTCGGGCTAGTCTGGTCCCTTGCATGACCTTGGGGCGAAGGAACCATTCGTTCTAGCGCGCGGCGCGCGTGCGATGTTTGGACGACAGCCTTTCGGGACGAAACGGTCATTCATTAGCCCGGGCCGAATAGCACCGAAAGTGCCGGCCCATCGCCAGACCGCCCACGGGGCTGGCGATTTGGCGGGACTGGGTGCATCGCTCATGCGGAGCGCGGACGTGGCAGAGATAAAGCGGAAAGCACCGGCGTTGATCGCCATCCCGCGGTCCGCCGATGGGCCTCCTGCCAAAGGTCGGGCTTGGGTTCATAGCCGATCTTCAGGTGGTGTAGGCGCCCTCTAGATACCAGCCACCTCAGGGCGCCCTACATCTTCGCCGTCACGTCCCGTGGCTGTGCAGGAAGCCTACCAGCGCGGCTGTGGACCCGTCCTTGCCTGCCGCGCTTTCCGACCCTTCGACGATCGGTTGCAGGGCCGTCGCCAGTTCCTTGCCCAGTTCCACGCCCCATTGGTCGTAGGAATTGATCCCGAGGATCACCCCTTCGACGAACACCCGGTGTTCGTAAAGCGCGATGATCTGGCCCAGAACCTCTGGCGTCAGCTGCGGATAGGCAATCGTCACGGAGGGCCGGTTGCCCTTGAAAACCCGGTGGCGGGCCTGCCGGTCGAGTTCCTCCCCCTCGAAGCGGCCCGCCACCTTTGCACGGGCCTCGTCAAGGCTCCGGCCCTTCATCAGCGCCTCGGACTGGGCCAGACAATTGGCGACCAGAAGCTGGTGCTGATGGTGCAAGTCATCCTCGTGCCCACGGGCGGCGACAAGGAATTCGCAGGGGATCACGCGGGTCCCCTGATGGATCAACTGGTAGAAGGCATGCTGCCCGTTGGTGCCCGGTTCGCCCCAGACCACGGGGCCGGAGTGGACCGGCAGATCGGCGCCATCCATGCTGACGCCCTTGCCGTTCGATTCCATCTCGAGCTGTTGCAGATAGGCGGGCAGCCGCGCCAGCCGGTTGTCATAGGGCAGCACCGCGCGGGTCGCATGGCCGCAGACCTGATTGTGCCAGACCCCGACAAGAGCCAGCAGCGCCGGTAGGTTTTCATTCCACGCCGCGTCGCGGAAATGCCGGTCCATCGCTTGCCCGCCCCGCAGGAAGGCGCGGAAGGCGGCCCCGCCGATGGCGATCATCAGCGACAGGCCGATCGGCCCCCACATGGAATAGCGCCCGCCGACCCAATCCTCGAACCCGAAGACACGGTCGGGCGAAATACCAAAGGCTGCCGTCTTGTCCGCCGCCGTCGACAGTGCCGCGAATTGCGCCGCGGGGTCGGTGACGGATTGGCTCATCCATGCCTTGGCCGTGCGCGCGTTGGTCATGGTTTCGATGGTGGTGAAGGTTTTCGAGGCCACGATCACCAGCGTGGTCGCCGGGTCGCACCGGCGCAGCACCTCGGCCACATCGGCCGGGTCCACGTTCGATACGAAATGGCAGCGCGGCCCGTCGTGATAGGGCGCCAGCGCCAGCGTGGCCATCGCGGGCCCAAGGTCGGAGCCGCCGATCCCGATATTGACCACATCGGTGATCTTCCCGCCCTGCCCGGTGAACCGGCCCGCGCGCACATCTTCGGCAAAGGCCTCCATCCGGTCGAGCGTTTCCAGAACCTCAGGCATCACATCCTGCCCGTCGACCATGACCGGATCGCCGTCCAGATTGCGCAGCGCCGTGTGCAGCACCGCGCGCCCTTCGGTTTCATTGATCTTCGCGCCGGCGAACATCGCGTCCCGCTTTTCCGCAACGCCCGCGGTTTCCAGCAGGTCGATCAGGAGGGCGCGGCCCTCGGCGTCGATATTGGTCTTGGAATAGTCGAGAAGCATATCCCCCATGCGGGCGGAAAACGCTTTGGCGCGGGGGGCATCGAACAGGCTGTCGATGCGGCGGTTGGCAATTGCGGCGTGATGGGTCTTGAGCTTGTCCCACATGGGTCGTGTCCGTCCTTAGCTGGCGGCCCAATGCACCGTGGCGCCGTTCAGCACGGCGGCCACGGGGGCCTCGTTCGGGGAAAGGGTGCGGGCACGGTCCAGCGCTGCGCGCTTTTCGGCCCCCACAATGACGATATGGCGGGCCATGGCGCCGTTCAGCACCGAGGCCGAAAGGGTGATCCGCGGCTCCGGTGCGCCCGGCGCCCGCATTGGATAGAGCAGGTCCACGCCATTCAAGGCATCATCCAGCCGGTCCGCACCGGGAAAGATCGAGGCGGTATGCATATCCGCGCCCATGCCCAAAAGGCAGACCGACAGCGGTAGCGCCTCGGCCACGGCGCCGGAGAGGCCCGGCAGCATCTCTTCGGCGCTGCCGCCTTCGGCATAAAGGGGCACAAGGGTCGCCGCTGCCGCGCGGTCGGTCAGCAGGCGGTCGCGCAACAGCCGCGTGTTTGAACGGTCCGAGGATTCCGGCACCCAGCGTTCATCGGTCAGCATCACCCGCACCCGCGACCAATCTAGGTCAGAGGCGCAAAGGCTGTCGAAGATCGGGCCGGGGGTGGTGCCGCCGGGCACCGCAAGGCTGGCGGTCTCCTCGTGGACCAGCACGTTCTCCAACTCTCCGGCGATGATATTGGCAAGGTCCATCATCATCATCTCGGAATCGGCGTATTCGATGAATTTCATCTCGCTGTCCTCGTCGCTTGCTCTGGGTCGCACTGGTGGGTTGACCCCCACCTTACAGCAGCACCCAGCGCCCGTAAGGTGGGTCTTGACCCACCCTACCCCTTGATATCGCGCCAACGGCGCCCGTCGCGGTGCATCAGCATCAGCGCGTCATCCGGCCCGGCGCTGCCCTGATCGTACAGCTTCGGCACGTCATTGCGGGCCTTCCAGCCTTCGATGATCGGATCGGTCCAGGCCCAGGCCGCCTCGACCTCGTCGCCGCGCATGAACAGGGTCTGATTGCCCCGGATCACATCCATGATCAGGCGTTCGTAGGCGTCGGTCACGTCCTCGGCCCCATCGCCAAGCGCATCGGCAAAGGACATGTCCAGCGGCACGTCGATCAGGCGCATTCCCCCCGGGCCCGGTTCCTTGATCGTCACCTGAAGGTCGATGCCTTCGTTGGGCTGCAGACGGATGGCCAGAATGTTGCGGTGCCGGGCCACGTCACCTTCGAAAATCGAATGGCCAAGGTCCTTGTAGACCACGGCGATCTCGGACGACCGGGCGCGCATCTTCTTGCCCGTGCGCAGGTAGAACGGCACCCCGGCCCACCGCCAGTTGTTGATATGGCATTTCAGCGCCACGAAACTTTCGGTGTGGGATTTCGGGTTTTCCGCGTCCAGCCGATAGCCCGGTTCATCCCCATCCGCATCATATTGCCCGCGCACGATGTGATGATAATCAACGGGCTGCAAGGCGCGGATAACCTTCAGCTTTTCATCGCGCACCGCATTCGCCTCGAACTGACTGGGCGGTTCCATCGCGATCAGGCACAGAAGCTGCATCAGGTGGTTTTGCACCATATCCCGCATCGCGCCCGACTTGTCGTAATAGGCGCCGCGGCCTTCGACACCGACGGTTTCCGACACGGTGATCTGGATGTGGTCGATGTAGTGGTTGTTCCACAGCGGTTCGAACAAAACGTTACCAAAGCGGACCGCCATCAGGTTCTGGACGGTCTCTTTGCCAAGGTAGTGGTCGATCCGGTAGATTTGATCTTCGTTGAAATGCAGCGCCAGCGTGGCGTTCAGCGCCCGGGCGCTTTCCAGATCGCGGCCAAACGGCTTTTCGACAACGATCCGGCTTTTGGCATCGGCAATCTTGTGCAGATGCAGGCGTTCGGCCAGATCCCCGAACAACGACGGTGCAACCGAGAAATAGAAGGCCCGCACGACGTCGGCCCGCATCAGATCGCGCAGCTGTGCCCAGCCGCCTTCGCCCTTGGCGTCGATCGCGACATAGTGCAAGCGCCCCAGAAAGGCCTGTAATTGCTCGGTTTCCTTGGCTTCCGGGCCACCGAATTCGGCAATCGCTTCGCCGATCATGTCGCGGAACCCGGCGTCGTCCATCTGCGACCGGGCGGCCCCGATGATCCGTGACTCGGCCGGCATCTGGCCGGACAGGAACCGCCGGAACAACCCGGGAAGGATCTTGCGCCGGGCCAGGTCGCCGGTGCCCCCGAAAATGACCAGGTCGAACGGATCGACCGGAATGACGCGCGAGACCATGGTGTTCCCTTTCGTCGCCGGGCGAAACATCGCCCCGTTTCAGACTTTGCGCCACATTCCGTTAGCGCTAACGCGGTCCTCATACCGTGCTGCACCTGCAAAGTCCAGCGGTTCAACGCCCCTCATTTCCACCCTGCCAATCGCGCGGACACAGGCGTTTGCGCAGGCCACGGCGGTCTATGACCAGACGGGCCAAAGGCCACCACCGGGATGTCATAGCAAAGTAATACCAGATTCGGTCAGCCCTTGTCGCTTGTCCCTCAATGGCCGAGATCACCCAGTTGAGAACGGCATACTCGGCGCGCAGAGGCATCGCGTGCTGGCATCCTTCTGACATCCGAGATGTGAGTATGTGAGCCAACCTGAACCTAAAGCAGGGCTTCATCCCTGCCCAGCCGGCAGTGGGGAGGCTCATCGGCCCCGAAATGGGCGCAGACTATGCCTCCAGTTCGGCATCCCAATAAAGATAATCGACCCAGCTTTCATGCAGGTAACCCGGCGGGAACTTCCGGCCCGAGTTGCGCAGTTCCTCTGCCCCCGGCTGGCGTGGCGGTTTGCGCAGGGACATGCCAGCCTGACGCAGGCTCTTCGATCCTTTGCGCAAGTTGCAGCGCGAACAGGCGGCGACAACGTTTTCCCAGCTTGTCACACCGCCGCGCGCGCGGGGGATCACATGGTCAAAGGTCAGATCGCCGGTACTGCCGCAGTATTGGCAGCAAAACCCGTCCCGCAGAAAAAGATTAAAGCGCGTGAAGGCCACGCGCTTTTGAGGTTTCACATAGTCTTTCAGGACAACGACAGACGGGATCCTGATGATGGTCGAGGGGCTTCGGACGACCTCGTCATATTCGGCGACGATGTCCACCCTGTCCAGCCAGGCGGCCTTGATCGCCTCTTGCCAGGGCCACAGGGACAACGGGTAGTAAGAGAGCGGCCGGTAATCCGCATTCAGCACCAGCGCCGGATGGTGTTTCAACGCTGCTGGGTCCCTGACGAACCCGGTCCTGAAGTCTCCGTCCATCGGCAAAATCTCCCTCACCCTGTCTGCCTGCCTCGGCACCAGAGCGGGAGCGCCCCGCTCCTGCCTAATTGCCACTATATCTCGGACCGATGGGCAAGCAAGCCCTACATGTGGCTGAGAATCCCTTAGGATTGTCACAGGGTGATGACGTGGCTTCCCTCGGGCGATTTGCCGGTCTAGGACGGGACGACCGGAGGTTTTTGCCATGCCCACACATTACATCTACCTGATCATCGCGATTGCTGCCGAAACAATCGGCACATCGGCGCTTCAGGCCAGCCAGCAATTCACCCGGCTGTGGCCCTCGGTCATCGTGGTGGTGGCCTATGCGGTGTCCTTCTATCTGCTCGGCCTGACCCTGAAATACATGCCCGTGGGGATCATGTATGCCATGTGGTCTGGCCTTGGGATCGTGTTCATCGCGCTGATCGGCTGGCTCGCCTTCCGGCAATCACTGGACATGCCCGCGATCCTTGGGATCGGTCTGATCCTTGCCGGGATCGTCATTATTCAGCTTTTCTCGGACAGCGCCCGCCACTAGCGCCCGCGGGTGTGGGTCCGCTGATACAGGTCCGCCACGATCCGGCTGGCGGTCTTTTCGAACATGAACGGCAAAATAGCATGGACCGTGGCGGCAAAGGCCGCCGCGAACAGGCGCAGGGCAAAACCCGAGGCAAAGCGCGCGTGCTGGGCATAGGATTCGTCAACACTGCGGGGATGGTCGAGGAAGAGGCGGGTCAGCATGTCTGGTCCTTTCGCGGTCTGTCTTGCGGTGGTGGGTCGTCGTTGGGTCTGGATGCCATGGGTTGGATGGGCATTGCGCCCAAATCGAACCGTAAAACGCTTGCCGATTGTGATAATTTCCCTCATTTTTGTTTCCATGGTGGAAATTGACCAAATAGACCGCAAAATCCTGCGCGAACTGCAGCGTGACACGACCAGATCGTTGGACGAGGTTGCCGATCTTGTCGGCCTGTCGCGCAACGCGGTCTGGCGTCGGGTGCGCCTTCTGGAACAGGCGGGGGTCATCCGCGACCGGGTCGCCCTGCTGGACCCAGAGAAACTGGGCCTTGGTCTGACCGTCTTCGTGCAGGTCCGCACCAGCAGCCATGATCCCGACTGGCTGACCAAATTCGCCCGCGCGATGCGTGACACGCCCGAGGTTCTGGGCGCCTACCGGATGACCGGCGATCTGGATTACCTGATCCGCGCACGTGTCGGATCGGTGCAGGATTACGACCGGTTCTATCAACGGCTGATCGCCCGGCTGCCGCTCTCGGATGTCTCGGCCAGCTTTGTGATGGAAGAGATCAAGGAAACAACCGAACTGCCGGTTTGATCCGCGACGTTTGCTCTGGCCTTTGGGGGCTGTCCGGGCTATGGCCCCGCCAACCCGAAGATAAAGGCCCGTTCCAATGGATATCCGCAATATCGCGATCATCGCCCACGTCGACCACGGCAAGACCACGCTGGTGGACGAGCTTCTGAAACAATCCGGCGCGTTCCGCGACAATCAGGCCGTTGCCGAACGGGCGATGGACAGCAACGATATCGAACGGGAGCGCGGGATCACCATCCTTGCCAAGGCCACCAGCGTGGAATGGGCCGGCACCCGGATCAACATCGTCGACACCCCCGGCCACGCCGATTTCGGCGGCGAGGTGGAGCGCATCCTGTCCATGGTCGATGGCGTGGTCCTGTTGGTCGACGCCGCCGAAGGCCCGATGCCGCAGACGAAATTCGTGACCTCCAAGGCGCTGGCGCTGGGGCTGAAGCCCATCGTGGTTCTGAACAAGGTGGACAAGCCCGACGCCGAGCCCGACCGGGCGCTGGACGAATGCTTTGACCTTTTCGCCAACCTTGGCGCCACGGACGAACAACTCGATTTCCCGCATCTCTACGCCTCTGGCCGGTCCGGCTGGTGCGATGCGGAACTGGACGGGCCGCGCAAGGACCTGACCGCCCTGTTCGACCTCGTGCTGCGCCACGTGGACCAGCCCAAGCAGATCGAAGCGCGGGGCGAGCCGTTCCGGATGCTGGCCACCACCCTGTCCGCCGACCCGTTCATCGGCCGTATCCTGACCGGCCGTGTGGAAAGCGGCACGCTCAAGGTCGGCGAAACGCTCAAGGCGCTGTCGCGCACCGGCGAAAAGATCGAACAGTTCCGCGTGACCAAGATTCTCGCCTTCCGTGGCCTGTCGCAGCAGCCCATCGACGCGGCGGAAGCTGGCGATATCGTCACCATCGCGGGGATGACCAAGGCCACCGTGGCCGACACCCTGTGCGATCTGTCCGTGGACAAGGCGATTGACGCCCAGCCGATCGACCCGCCGACCATTTCGGTCCTGTTCGGGATCAACGACAGCCCGCTGGCGGGCCGCGACGGCAAGAAAGTCCAAAGCCGGGTGATCCGCGAACGCCTGATGAAAGAGGCTGAAACCAACGTCGCGATCAAGATCGAGGACACTCCGGGCGGCGAAGCGTTCATCGTTTCGGGCCGCGGCGAATTGCAGATGGGCGTCCTGATCGAAAACATGCGCCGCGAAGGGTTCGAACTGTCGATCTCGCGTCCGCAGGTGATCATGCGCGAAGAGGACGGCCAGCGGCTGGAACCGGTCGAGGAAACCACCATCGACGTGGATGACGAATATACCGGCGTCGTGGTCGAAAAACTGACCGGACCGCGCAAGGGCGAACTGGTCGAAATGAAACCCGCAGGCGCCGGCAAGACCCGGATCGTGGCCCATGTGCCCTCGCGCGGGCTGATCGGCTATCACGGCGAATTCCTGACCGACACGCGCGGCTCTGGCGTTCTGAACCGGATTTTCCACGGCTGGACCCCCTACAAGGGCACCATTCAGGGCCGCCGTCAGGGCGTTCTGATCTCCATGGAAAACGGCACCGCCGTGGCCTATGCGCTCTGGAACCTTGAAGAGCGCGGCAAGATGTTCATCCACCCGCAGGATGCGGTCTATCAGGGGATGATCATCGGCGAACACAGCCGCGACAACGATCTGGAGGTCAACCCGCTCAAGGGCAAGAAACTGACCAACGTGCGGGCCTCTGGCACGGACGAGGCGGTGCGTCTGACCCCACCGGTGCAAATGAGCCTGGAGCAGGCAATTGCCTACATCGATGACGACGAACTGGTCGAGGTGACGCCGAACGTCGTGCGGCTGCGCAAGCGCTATCTGGACCCGCATGAACGCAAGCGGATGGCGCGCTCGGGCAACTGATCAGTCACGGTGGGTCAAGACCCACCTTACGACATCGGCAATTGCGGAAAGTAGGGTGGGTCTCGACCCACCTTTTTCAAGCGTCATGCGAAAAACCTGACTCACCTAACGCTGCCTAAAATTAAAGATTTCAACGCGTTAGGTGATAGTTGATGCTTCAGGTGTTTCGTCAGACGCTCTAGTCGTCCGAAATCTCGACCACCATCAGTTCGCGCTCTGACGCGTCGCGGGCATGATCCAGTGCGCGCTGATATTCGATGGAGTTGTAGCATTCCACGGCCGCATCGACGCTGGGGAAGCGGGCGACGACATTGCGGGGCCGTTCCTTACCCTCCAGCTGCACGAACCGGCCACCACGGGCGATGAAATGGCCGCCATGTTTGGCAATCGCCGGTCCGGCCAATTCAGCATATTTGCCGTAGGCGTCCGGGTCGGTGACGGTGACATGGGCAATCCACAGGGCGGGCATGGCGGCTCCTTTCGCACGTTTCGGGACCAATCTTGCCGGTCTGGGCGCAAAGCGCAATGGTCTGCGCCCCCTGAAACGAAAACGGGCCGCCCCGCGATAAACGGGACGGCCCGGCCTGGATCGTTCGGGGGTCAGAGGCCCGCGATAACCGCCTCTGCCGCCGCAATTGCCGCTTCGGCGTTGTCCACGCTGGCCCCGCCGCCCTGCGCCATGTCGGGACGGCCGCCGCCGCCCTTGCCGCCCAGTTCGCCCACGGCAGCGCGCAGGATATCGACCGCCGACAGACGGTCTGTCAGATCGCCGGTCACACCGGCCGCCACCGCCGCCTTGCCGCCCGCATCGGCGATCAGCAGAACCGCTCCGCTGCCCATCTGGGCCTTCATCTCGTCGATGATGCCCGGCAGGTCCTTGCCCGTCACCCCGGTCAGCACCTGAGCTTTGAACGCGATCCCATTGATTTTCTTGGCAGGTTCCTCGGCCTTGGCACCGCTACCCATGGCAACCTCGCGACGCAGTTGCGCCACTTCATTGGCCAGCGCCTTACGTTCATCCAGCAGCGCCTTGACCCGCTCCACCGCATCAGAAGCAGAGGTTTTCAGCGCCCCGGCCACGGCGGCCAGCGTCGCATCCTGCGCCTTGAGGTGGTCAATCGCGGCCTGCCCGGTCAGCGCCTCGATCCGGCGCACCCCGGCAGAGGAGGCGCTGTCGGCCAGCACCACGAAGGCGCCGATATCGCCGGTTTGGCGCACATGGGTGCCGCCACAAAGTTCGATCGACCAGGTCTGGCCATCCAGCCCCTTGCCGGTCGCGGCCTTGCCCATCGACACCACGCGGACCTCGTCCCCGTATTTCTCGCCGAACAGCGCCTGCGCACCGATGGCGCGGGCGTCATCCGGGGTCATGATCCGGGTGGTGACGGGGCTGTTCTGGCGCACCATCTCGTTCACCCGGGCCTCGACCTCGGCCACTTCGGCGCCGGTCATGCCCTTGCCATGGCTGAAGTCAAACCGCAGCCGGTCGGGCGCGTTCAGTGACCCGCGCTGTGCCACGTGGTCGCCCAGCGTTTCGCGCAGGGCTTCGTGCAGCAGGTGCGTGGCCGAATGGTTGGCGCGAATGGTGGACCGGCGGATGTGGTCAACCTCCAACTCGGCCCCCTGCCCGCGCGCGATCTCGCCCTCGACCACTTCGGCGAAGTGGATAAAGACGCCGGCAGCTTTCTTCGTGTCGGTAACGCGCGCCAGACCGGTTTCGGTCTTCAACGTGCCCATATCGCCGACCTGACCGCCGCTTTCGGCGTAGAACGGGGTCTGGTTGCAGGCGACCTGCACCGTGTCCCCGGCCTTGGCGGTTTCAACCTTGTCGGACCCGGCGACGATGGCCACGATCTGACCCTCGGCCTTTTCGGTGTCATAGCCAAGAAAATCGGTCGTGCCGGATTTGTCGGCCACATCGAACCAGACGGTCGCATCCGCCGCCTCGCCCGACCCGGCCCAGGCTGCGCGGGCCTTGGCCTTTTGCTCGGCCATGGCAGAATCAAAGCCGTCCACATCCACCGACAGGCCCTTTTCGCGCAGAGCGTCCTGCGTCAGGTCCAGCGGGAAGCCGTAGGTGTCATAAAGCTTGAACGCAGAGGCGCCGGGCAGCGCGGACCCTTCGGCCATGTCGCGGGTTTCGTCTTCCAGCAGCTTCAGGCCGCGGTCCAAGGTGCTGCGGAACCGGTTTTCCTCGCCCATGAAGGTCTCTTCGATGGTGGACTGGCGTTCGCGCAGTTCCGGGTAATGGCCACCCATCTGTTTCACCAGTTCGGGAACCAGCTTGTGCATGACCGGGTCTTTGGCACCCAGAAGATGGGCGTGGCGCATCGCGCGGCGCATGATCCGGCGCAGCACATAACCCCGCCCTTCGTTCGACGGCAGCACCCCTTCGGCAATCAGGAAAGAGGTCGACCGCAGGTGGTCGGCGATCACGCGGTGGTGCACGTTGCCTTCTCCGTCCGGGTCCACGCTGGTGGCATGGGCGGACGCCTCGATCAGGGCGCGCATCAGGTCGGTGTCATAGTTGTCGTGCTTGCCCTGCAAAAGCGCGCCGATCCGTTCCAGCCCCATGCCGGTGTCGATCGACTGCATGTCGAGGGGGCGCATGGTGCCGTCCTCGAACTGCTCGTTCTGCATGAACACGACGTTCCAGATTTCGATGAACCGGTCGCCGTCCTCTTCCGGGCTGCCCGGAGGGCCGCCCCAGATGTGGTCGCCGTGGTCATAGAAGATCTCGGTGCAGGGGCCGCAGGGGCCGGTCGGCCCCATCTGCCAGAAGTTGTCCGAGGTAGCGATGCGGATGATCCGGTCTTCCGGCACGCCGACCTTTTTCCAGATCTCCACCGCCTCGTCATCGGTGTGGTAGACCGTGGTCAGCAGGCGTGTTTTGTCGATCCCGAAATCGCGGGTCAGCAATTCCCAGGCAAAGGGGATCGCCTCGGTCTTGAAATAGTCGCCAAAGCTGAAGTTCCCCAGCATTTCGAAAAAGGTATGGTGACGCGCGGTATAGCCGACGTTGTCCAGATCGTTGTGCTTACCCCCGGCGCGAACGCATTTCTGCGCCGTCGTCGCGCGGACATAGTCGCGCTTTTCCAGCCCAGTGAACAGGTTCTTGAACTGAACCATGCCCGAGTTGGTGAACATCAGCGTCGGGTCGTTGCGCGGCACCAGCGGGGAGGAGGCCACGACCTCGTGCCCCTGCCGGCGGAAATAATCGAGGAAGGTGGAGCGGATATCGGCGAGACTGGTCATGGCCCTGCATCTTTCTGTCTGGTCGGGCGTCAAATACCCCCCCTGCCCGCCACGGTAAAGCAGGAATGAAAAAGGGGCGGCCAAAGCCGCCCCCGAACCATCCTTCAGACGCTGATCCTAGTCTTCGACAAGCTCTTCGGCGTCATTGTCATCCATGTGGAAGTCCAGCCCGTGCGCGGCGCGGATCTTGTCCTCGATCTCGATCGCCATGCCGGTGTTTTCGCGCAGGAACTGCTTGGCGTTCTCGCGCCCCTGCCCGATCCGCTCGTCCCCGTAGGAGAACCAACTGCCGGACTTCTCGACCACGCCGGCCTTGACCCCAAGATCCAGAAGCTCGCCGGTCTTGGAGATGCCTTCGCCATACATGATGTCGAATTCAACCTGCTTGAACGGCGGCGCGACCTTGTTCTTGACCACCTTCACGCGGGTGGTGTTGCCCACGACCTCGTCCCGATCCTTGATCGCGCCAATCCGACGGATGTCCAGACGGACGGAGGCATAGAATTTGAGCGCGTTGCCGCCGGTGGTGGTTTCGGGGCTGCCGAACATGACGCCGATTTTCATCCGGATCTGGTTGATGAAGATCACCATGCAGTTCGACCGCGAGATGGAACCAGTCAGCTTGCGCATGGCCTGGCTCATCAGGCGGGCGTGGACGCCAACGCTGCTATCGCCCATGTCACCTTCAAGTTCCGATTTCGGGGTCAGGGCCGCGACCGAGTCGACCACAACCATGCTGACCGCGCCGGAGCGTACCAGCGTATCGACAATTTCCAACGCCTGTTCGCCGGTGTCGGGCTGCGAAATCAGCAGCTCGTCCAGGTTGACGCCCAGTTTCTTGGCATATTGCGGGTCAAGCGCGTGTTCGGCATCGACAAAGGCGCAGACGCCGCCCTTTTTCTGTTCTTCGGCCACCGCATGCAGGGTCAGCGTCGTCTTGCCCGAGGATTCCGGCCCGTAGATCTCGACGATGCGGCCCTTGGGCAGGCCACCGATGCCAAGCGCGATATCGAGGCCCAGAGAGCCGGTCGAGGTCGACTCGATCTCGGCCACGGGATTGTCCGCCCCAAGCCGCATGATCGACCCTTTACCGAACTGCCGTTCGATCTGGGCCAGAGCCGAATCCAGGGCTTTCTGTTTGTCCGCTGTGCGCTTGTCATTCATGTTGAAAAGTTCTGCCATTGCCATCTTTGCCATCCTTATTCCACACCCCGTTGAGGGCGGCAATCTCTGCTTTGTTCGCCTCTTGTTCTCAAGGTTAATGAGATCAAAAGAAGAACATTTCAAGAAAAATCTTACAAACACACCTTTTTGGATGAGTGGTTAAGGAGTAGTTTACGAAGCAACGAGAACAATAAATTCAGGCAATACAGGGCAGTCTCATGTTGGTTTTCTGGAGCGAGCGGCTGGTTTTTCTGGCCGTGCCCAAGACCGGAACAACGGCAATCGAAGGGGCGCTGGCGCCGCGTGCATCACTGGTGCTGCGCGATCCCCCGATTCTCAAGCACAGCCCGGTCTACCGTTACCGCCGGTTCATCCAGCCGCTTCTGAAGAAAGGAGCGGATGTGGAGTTCGAGACGCTTGCCGTGATCCGCAACCCCATCGACTGGCTGGACAGCTGGTATCGGTATCGGCATCGCGACGATCTGGAAGGTCATCCGAATTCCACCCGCGGCGTGAGTTTCGATGATTTCGTCGATGAATACGCCAAGGGAAAGCCTGCACCATTCGCCGCCGTCGGGTCGCAGGCGAAATTCGTTTGCGGCGACAGCGGCCAGATCCTTGTCGACCATCTGTTCCAATACGAACAGCAGGACAAACTGATCGCGTTTCTTGAGGATCGCCTGTCGACGGTGATCGACCTGAACCGGCTGAACGTTTCGCCCAAGGTCGACACCACCCTGTCGGAGCGGACCGAGGCAAAGCTGCGCCGCAAATGCGCCGCTGAATTCGACGTATGGGAGGCCGCGCGCAGGTGATGACAGGGTTTCCATAACTTTGCCTGATTTTGCGGGCAGACAGGTAAAAAACGAGCAGTACATGGTTAACAAATGACGCCCATTCGTCCCCATTCCACGCGCCGCAAGGGCATCATCCTTGCTGGCGGGTCGGGCACGCGGTTGTATCCGATCACCCAAGGCGTGTCGAAGCAGCTTCTGCCGATTTATGACAAGCCGATGGTCTATTACCCGCTCTCGGTGCTGATGCTGGCGGGCATTCGCGACATCGCGGTGATCACCACGCCGCAGGATCAGGACCAGTTCCGCCGCACCCTTGGGGATGGCAGCCAATGGGGCATTTCGCTGACCTATATCGAGCAGCCCTCGCCCGACGGGCTGGCCCAGGCTTACCTTCTCGCGGCGGCGTTTCTGGATGGCGCGCCCTCGGCCATGGTCTTGGGGGATAACATCTTTTTCGGCCACGGGTTGCCCAAGATCCTTGCCGCCGCCGACCAGAGCGCCGCCGCGGCGACGGTTTTCGGCTACCGCGTGGCGGACCCGGAACGCTATGGCGTGGTAGCCTTCGACGGCGCCGGGACGGTGACCTCGATCATCGAAAAACCCGCCGTGCCGCCGTCGAATTACGCGGTCACCGGGCTCTATTTCCTCGACGGAACGGCGCCGGAACGGGCGGCACGGGTCCGGCCCTCGGCCCGGGGCGAGCTGGAGATCACGACGCTTCTGGAAAGCTACCTGGCGGAGGGGGCGCTGGATGTGCAGCGGATGGGGCGCGGCTATGCCTGGCTCGACACCGGGACGCACGCGAGCCTGCTGGACGCGGGAAACTTCGTGCGGACGCTGCAGGACCGGCAGGGGCTGCAAACCGGAAGCCCCGACGAGGTCGCCTTCGACATGGGCTGGATCAGCCGCGAGGACCTGACCGCACGGGCCGCACGGTTCGGCAAAAACGGATACGGCGCCTATCTCGGCGGGTTGGCGGGGGAATAGCGATGACACAGGTTGTCCCGGTCATTCTGTGCGGCGGGTCGGGCACGCGGCTTTGGCCCATGTCCCGGCAAAGCCGACCCAAGCAATTCGCGGCCATGACATCGGACAAGTCGCTGTTTCAGGAAACCGCGCTGCGGCTGTCGGGGCAAAATGGCGTCGATTTTGCGGCCCCCCTGATCCTGACCAACGCCGATTTTCGCTTTGTCGTGGGCGAACAATTGCAGGAGGTGGGGATTGCCCCCGCCGATGTGCTGATCGAACCCGAAGGGCGCAATACCGCCCCCGCGATCCTGTCCGCCGCCCTGCGGGTGGCCGACAGCGACGCCGATGTCCTGTTGCTGATTGCGCCGTCAGATCACCATATCCCCGACACCGACGCCTTCCGGGCCGCCGTTCAGGCCGGAATCGCCCCGGCACTGAACGGGCGGATCGTCACCTTCGGGATTGCCCCCACGCGGGCCGAAACCGGCTTTGGCTATCTGGAACTGGCCAGCCCGCCGGACGGATCAGGCGCCCCCCTGCCCCTTGACCGCTTTGTCGAAAAACCGGATGCGGCCCGCGCCGAACAGATGCTGGCCGGGGGGCGGCATCTGTGGAACGCCGGCATCTTCCTTTCCTCCGTCCGGACCCTTCTGGACGCCTTCGACGCCCACGCGCCCGAGATCGTGGGACCAGTGCGGGCCGCACTGAATGAAGGGCGCGAAGACCTTGATTTCTTCCGCCTTGCCCCCGGCCCCTGGGCCGAGTTGCCCAATGCCTCTGTCGATTACGCGGTTATGGAAAAGGCGGGCAATCTGACGGTGGTGCCCTATGCCGGGCTTTGGTCCGATCTGGGCGGCTGGCAGGCGGTGCACGACCTTGCCGAACAGGACGATGCCGGGCTGGCCACGCTGGGCGATGTGACGGCGCTGGATTGCCGCGACAGCCTGTTGCGCAGCGAAGACGGCGGCCCGGCCCTTGTCGGGATCGGCCTGGACAACATCGTGGCGGTCGCCATGCGCGACGCGGTTCTTGTGGCCGAGAAATCCCGCGCACAGGAGGTGAAAGAGGCCGTCGCCGCCCTAAAAGCCAAGGAGGTGAAGGCCGCGACCTGTTTCACGATCGACCATCGCCCATGGGGCCATTTCGAAACGCTGGTCTTGGCCGACCGGTTTCAGGTCAAACGGATCGTGGTGAAGCCGGGCGCGGCCCTGTCGCTGCAAAGCCACGTGCACCGGGCCGAACACTGGATCGTGGTGCAGGGCACCGCCAAGGTGACCGTGGGCGACGATTGCCGCCTGCTGTCGGAGAACGAAAGCGTCTATATCCCGCTGGGCGCGGTTCACCGGCTGGAAAATCCCGGCAAGCTGCCGATGACCCTGATCGAGGTGCAGACCGGCGCCTATCTGGGCGAGGATGACATCATCCGCTACGAAGACGCCTACGCCCGCAGGACCGGGGGCCAATAGGGTGCCGCCCAAGTTTGGCACAAGCGGGCTGCGCGGGCTGGTGACAGAGCTGACCCCGGAACTGGTTGCCGACTATACCCGCGCCTTCCTTGCCGCCTGCGACGCCGGGACCGGCCTGTGCATCGGGCGGGACCTGCGCCCCTCCTCCCCCGATATCGCCGCTATTGTGGCGCGGGCTGCGGCGGCAACGGGATTGCCCGTCACCGATTGCGGTGCCCTGCCCACCCCCGCGCTGGCCCAATGGGCGATGGGCCAGGGCCAAAGCGCGATCATGGTGACCGGCAGCCATATCCCCGCGGACCGCAACGGGCTGAAATTCTACACCCCCGCAGGCGAGATAACGAAGCGGGACGAGGCCGCCATTCTCGCGGCCCTTGGGCAACCGGCGGGTCAGCGTGTCGCGCAGATTGCACCCAACGATGCGGCAACGATGGCCTATCGCGCCAGATATGTGAACGGGTTTGGCCCCATCCTGCACGGTGCGCGGATCGGCCTTTATGCCCATTCAGCAGTGGGCCGCGATGTCCTTGCCGATATCCTGACCGATCTTGGTGCCGCTGTGGTCGTGATCGACCCCTCCGACAAATTCATCCCCGTCGATACCGAAGCGGTCGATCCCGCATTGCGTGCCCGCCTGCCTGATTTGTGTGCCGACCACGCCCTTGATGCGCTGGTGTCGACCGATGGGGACAGCGACCGGCCGTTTGTGGCCGACGCGGCGGGGCAGATCGTGCCGGGGGACATCCTTGGCCAGATCTGCGTGGCCGCACTTGGGGCCGACACGGTGGTGACGCCAGTGTCGTCGAACAGCAGCCTCGAGGCGCTTGTTCTGGCCACAAGGGTGATCCGCACTCGGATCGGGTCCCCCTACGTCATAGACGGAATGCAGCAGGCCGGTGGCCAGGTGGTCGGGTATGAGGCCAATGGCGGGTTCCTGCTGGGGTTTGACTGGACTGGACCTGAGGGCGGCGTTTTGGCCGCCTTGCCCACGCGGGACGCGGTGCTGCCGATCCTGATCCCGCTGTGGCAAGCCCGCCTACAGGGTGCGCCCCTGTCGGCCCTTGTCGCCGCGCATCGGCTGCGTGTCACGGCCACCGACCGCCTGCCCGACATCCCGACCGACCAATCCGCCCGGTGGATCGCTTCATTGACCGGGGACAGCGCCGCGCGGGCGGCATTCCTGCCTGCGCTGTCAGGGGCGTGGCTGGATCTGACAGACGGGCTGCGAATGCATCTGGACGACGGGCGGGTGCTGCATCTGCGCCCCTCGGGCAACGCGCCGGAACTGCGGGTGTTGATCGAAGCGCCCGATGCCGAACAGGCACGGGCCTTTATGGACGATGTTTTGCCACGGGTCCGGGCTGCGGTATCCCGCGCCTAGCCGCGCCGCCCCATGGTCACGATCGACGCCATCAGGAAGACAGCCGCCGCAACGCAAACAATGGTCGGCCCGGTGGGCGTGTCGAACAGGTAGGACAGTTGCAGCCCGGCCAGCGCCGACCCTGCCCCGATGCCCGCCGCGATCAGCGCCATCCGTTCGGGCGTCGCGGCAAAGGGCCGGGCCGCGGCAGCCGGGATCAGCAGAAGCGCGGCGATCAGCAGCACGCCGACAACCTTGATGGCGACCGCCACGACCAGCGCTAGCGCAACGGTCAGCGCCAGTTGTTCCCGCTTCGGGTCGATCCCGGCGGCATAGGCCAGATCGGGTGACAGCGTGGCGGTCAGGATCGCTGACCAGCGCCACCACAGCAGCCCCAGAACCACCGCAACCCCGCCCCAGATCACCACAAGGTCGACCCGCCCCACCGCAAGGATATCGCCGAACAAATAGGCCATCAGGTCGATCCGCACCCCTTGAAGAAACGATACAGCGACCAGCCCGATGGCCAGCGCCGAATGGGCCATGACCCCCAAAAGCGTATCCATCGCATAGCCGCGCCCGGACAGGGTCGACACCGTCGCCGCCATCAAAAGCGCCACCACCAATGCGCCGCCGAAGACCGATGTATTCAGTGCCAGCGCCAGCGCGACCCCGAGGATCGAGGCATGGGCGGTCGCATCCCCGAAATAGGCCATCCGCCGCCAAACGATCAGACACCCCAGCGGGGCCGCCGCCAGTGCCACCCCGACACCGGCAAGCGCCGCGCGGATCAGGAAACTGTCCAAAAACGTCATTCCGCCGCCCCGTGATGATCGTGGTGATGATGGTGGTCGTGGTCATGCCCATGATCATGGTCGTGCCGATAGAGCGCCAGCGCCCCGCCGGTGCCGGAGCCAAAGAGGGCGCGGTATTCTTCCGCCTGGGCCACGTGTTCCGGCGCCCCTTCGCAGCAGATATGGCCGTTCAGGCAGATCACCCGGTCGGACGCGGCCATAACCACATGCAATTCATGACTGACCATCAGGACGGCGCAGCCGATGTCCTGCCGGACGGTTTCGATCTGCCGGTAGAAGGCGGCCGATCCGGGCTGGTCCAGCCCCTGAGTTGCCTCGTCCAGGATCAGAAGGTCCGGGTTGGTCAGAAGCGCCCGCGCCAGCAGGACGCGCTGGAACTGCCCGCCCGACAGGTCCGCCATCTGGTGTGACAGCCGTGCGTCCAGCCCGGCGTGGCGCAGCGCGTCGCGGGCGGCGTCCCGGCTCACCCGGCGCGGCAGGTTCAGGAACCGTTCGACCGTCAGCGGCAGGGTCGGGTCGATGTGCAGCTTTTGCGGGACATAGCCCACCTTCAGCCCCGGCGCGGCGATCACCTGCCCCGAGGTCGGGCTGACCGCCCCGATGATCGCCCGTAGAAGCGTGGATTTGCCCGACCCGTTCGGCCCGACGATGGTCACGATCTCGCCCCGGTCAATTGCAAAATCCACATGCGACAGGACGGTATGACCGCCAAAGCGGACCCCAAGACCCCGGGTTTCAATCAGGCTCATGCGCCTCTTCCTTCGGCGCAGTTGGGGCACAGCCCCTCGGCCTCGACCACGGTGCGTTCGATGGTGAACCCGGCCTGCGCCGCCGCCTCGCCCAGACGGCCACGTTCCAGTCGAATCTCGGCCTCTGCCACCGACCCGCAGGCGCGGCAGATCAGGAAGGCCGGGGCGTGATCCTCGGTCATATGGGAACAGGCGACAAAGGCGTTCAGCCGCTCGATCTTATGGGCGAACCCGTTCGAGACGAGGAAATCCAGCGCCCGGTAGGCGACGGGCGGCTGCGAGCCAAGCCCCTCTTCCCGAAGCACCTCAAGGATATCATAGGCCCCCATCGCGCGATGCCCGGCCAGAAGAATCTCAAGCACGCGGCGCCGCACAGGCGTGAATTGCAGGCCCGCGGATGCGCATTGCGCCTCGGCCTGCGCGACCCCTGCGGCGATGCAGCTGCGGTGGTCGTGGCGATCAAAGGCAAGCGTATCCATGGGCGATCTCTGCGTTTCCGGGTTGCGATGAAATAACGTAACATCTATATCGGGCGCAACTGTTATATCATAACACCGAGAGACCCATGCGCACCCTGTCCCTTGCCCTCGCCCTGTCTGCCGCCCCTGCCCTAGCCGATGTTCCGAATGTCGTGGCCGATATCGGGCCGGTTCAGGGGCTTGCCGCGCGGGTGATGGACGGCGTTGGCGCCCCTGACGTGCTGATCCGCGCAGGGTCCAGCCCCCACAGCTATGCGCTGCGCCCGTCCGAGGCCGCCGCACTGGAACGGGCCGATGTAGTGTTCTGGGTCGGCCACGGGCTGACCCCCTGGCTGGAAGAACCGGTCGCGCAGCTGGCCGGGGCCGCAGCGATCGTCGAACTGTCGCAGGTCGCGGGGACCGTCCGACTGCCCTTCCGCGAGATCGCGGAAGAGGATGACCATGGCGATCACGAGGACCACGACGAAGACCATGACGGGCACGACCACGCCGGCGAAGACCCGCACCTGTGGCTTACCCCCGACAACGCCGCCCTGTGGCTGGATGTGATCGCGGCAGAGCTTTCGCGGATCGACCCGGACAATGCAGCCACTTACCGGGCGAATGCCGATGCGGGCCGGGCGGAAATCGCGGCGGCCCTGACCGGGGCGCGCGCGGCGCTCGCCCCGCTGACGGATCGCCCATACCTCGTGTTCCATGATGCCTATCAGTATTTCGAAGGTCCGGTTGGCCTTGCCCCTGTCGCGGCCCTTGCCCTGCCCGACGCCAGCGCGCCATCGGCGGCGCGTCTGGCCGAGGTTCGGGACACGGTCATCGACACCGGCGTGGTGTGCGCTTTCGCCGAACCGCAGTTCAATACCGATCTTCTGGAAACCGCCATCGAAGGCACCGGCGCGCAGATCGGGGTTCTGGACCCGCTGGGCAGCGACATTCCCGCAGGCCCCGGTTTTTACCCGGCTTTCCTTGATCGGCTGGCCAGTGACATGGCCGCCTGCCTGCGCCAATAGGGTGCTTGCCTCTGCCCCCGGCCTTGACGGATAGTCGCGCCATGTTGCGCGCCGCTGTCCTGTTCTCCTGCCTTCTGACCCTGCCCGTCCCGGCGCAGGCCGACCGGGTGACGATTTTTGCGGCGGCCAGCCTGAAGACCGCGCTGGATGCCATCGAACCGGGAGCAGAGGCGGCAACGGGCCACGACCTGATCCTTGTCTACGCGGGCACCTCGGCGCTGGCCCGGCAGATCGCCTATGGCGCGCCCGCCGATATTTTCATCTCGGCCAACCCCGACTGGATGGACGACCTGTCTGAACGGGGCCTGATCCGGAACGACACGCGGACCGATCTGCTGGGCAACCGTATTGTCCTGATCGGGCATGGGCCGGGGGCGACGGTGGATATGGCGGACGCCGCGGCGGTCCGGTCGCTGCTGGGGTCCGAGCGGATTGCAATGGCCTTTGTCGATGCGGTTCCGGCCGGCATCTACGGCAAGAACGCCCTGCAAGACCTTGGACTATGGGACGAGATCGCCGCGCAGGTGGTCCAGACCGACAACGTCCGCGCCGCACTTGCCCTCGTCGCGCGGGGCGAGGCGCGGTTTGGCGTGACCTATGCCACCGATGCAGTGGCCGACCCCTCTGTGACGGTTCTTGGCACCTTTCCCGAAGACAGCCATCCGCCGATCACCTACCCCATCGCCGCCCTGACAACCGGGGCCGCCGACGTGGTTCTGTCCTATCTCGCCGGGCCAGAGGCCGGGGCGATCTTTGCCCAACAGGGCTTCACCCGGCCAGAGGCGTCCCGATGACCGGCTGGCTCGGACCCGAGGAATGGCAGGCGGTCGCCCTGTCGCTGAAAGTGGCCTCCTGGGCGACGCTCTGGTCGCTTCCGCTGGCGGTGCTTGCGGCCCAGGCGCTGGCGCGCTGGTCCTTCCCCGGCAAGACCCTCTTGAACGGGATCGTCCACCTGCCGCTGATCCTGCCGCCGGTGGTCACGGGCTATCTGCTCTTGCTGACCTTTGGCACACAGGGGCCGGTCGGCGGCGCGTTGCAGGCAATCGGTATCAGTTTCGCCTTCCGGTGGACCGGGGCGGCACTGGCTGCCGGGATCATGGCCTTTCCCCTGATGGTCCGGGCGATCCGCCTGTCGATCGAGGCGGTGGACCCGAAACTGGAGCAGGCAGCGGGCACCTTGGGGGCCTCGCGCCCTTGGGTCTTTGCCACGGTCACCCTGCCCCTGATCCTGCCGGGTATCCTTGCCGGCAGTATTCTGGCCTTCGCCAAGGCGATGGGTGAATTTGGCGCTACGATCACCTTCGTGTCGAATATCCCCGGCCAGACCCAGACCCTGCCTTCGGCCATCTATGCTTTCCTTCAGGTGCCGGGCGGCGAATCCTCGGCATTGCGGCTGGTCATTGTCGCGGTGGTGGTGGCCATGGCGGCGCTGATCGGGTCCGAGGTTCTGTCACGCCGGATTGCCGCGCGGGTGGGTGGCCGATGACAATCTCTGTGTCTATCCAGCACAAGGCGGGTGGTTTCGACCTTGATGTCAGCTTTGATGCCCCGCCCGGCCTGACGGTTCTGTTCGGCCCGTCGGGGGCCGGGAAATCGACCGTGGTGAACGCCGTTGCCGGGCTGTTGCGGCCCGACGCGGGGCGGATATCGGTGGCGGGTCGGGCGCTGGTCGACCGTGGCGCGGGGCTGTGCCTGCCGCCGCACCGGCGCCGCGTGGGCTATGTGTTTCAAGACGGGCGCCTGTTCCCGCACCTGACCGTCCGGCAAAACCTGACCTATGGCCGCTGGTTCGCACCGAAGCCCGCAACGGGACCGGGATTTGACGATGTGGTCGAGATGTTGGGCATCGGCCCGCTGCTGGATCGGCGCCCCGGCGCGCTGTCAGGGGGCGAGGCGCAGCGCGTCGCCATTGGTCGCGCACTGCTGTCTGGCCCCGATATCCTCTTGGCCGACGAGCCGCTGGCCGCGTTGGACGAGGCCCGCAAGGCAGAGATCCTGCCCTATTTCGAACGGCTGCGGGATGCGGCGACGGTTCCGATCCTTTATGTCAGCCATTCCCCGGCCGAGGTGGCGCGGCTGGCCACAACCGTGGTCGCCATCGAAAAAGGCCGGGTCACACGGATTGGCCCGGCGGCAGAGGTTCTGGGCGATCCCGGCGTGACGCCGATGGGCGCGCGGGCGGCGGGTGCGGTCCTGTCGGCCACGATCCACGCCCAGCACGATGATGGGCTGACCGAGTTGGACGCGGGCGAACAAAAGATCCTGTTGCCACGGATCGACCGCCCGCTGGGGGCAGCCGTGCGTGTCCATATCGAAGCACAGGACGTGATGATCGCCACCGAACGCCCAAGGGGCATATCGGCCCTGAACGTGCTGCCCGTGACGGTCCGCGACATCCGCATTGGCACCGGCCCGGGGGCCATCGTGCAACTGGCGGCGGGGCCAAACCTGATCCTGTCGCGGGTCACGCGCCGGTCGGTGCAGACGCTTGGCCTACACGAAGGTCAACAGGTCTTTGCGGTGTTGAAGGCGGTGTCGGTCGCGCCCTAGCCCAGAAGCCGCGCCATATGGCGCAGGGCCAGCTCGTAGCCATGCACGCCAAAACCCGCCATCACCGCGTCGGCCCGCAGGCTGACAAAGGATTTGTGGCGGAATTCTTCACGCTTGTGGACCTGGCTGATGTGCACCTCGATCACCGGGCCGTCATAGGCGTTCAGCGCATCCAGAACGGCGATGGAATAATGGGTCAGTGCAGCGGGGTTGATGATGATCCCGGCGGCCTTGTCACGCCCTTCGTGAATCCAGTCGACAATCTGGCCTTCGTGGTTCGACTGCCGAAAATCGACGTGCACCTCCAATTCCCCGGCCAACGTGGTGCAGGACCGCGCGACATCGTCAAGCGTATCGTTCCCGTAAACTTCGGGCTGGCGTTTGCCCAGAAGGTTCAGGTTGGGGCCGTTCAGGACAAATATAGTCTGTGTCATCGTGGTATGAGCCGAACTGAGGATGGTCTAAGCGATCTCTGGCATCATATCTGGCGCTCGGCAAGGCAAGTGGCCCCGACCGGGCTGGATGCCGCCCGGGTGTTGCGAATTGGCAGGACGACGCGGATGCGTTGGCCCCTGTCGCCACGACCACTGAACCTGCAAATAGCACGCTCTGACCGATACGGCGGCAATTTTGGACGCACACCTCGGACCATGGTCTGAGGCTGGCCTGCCAAACGGCCTGATCTTGGGCCGCCCTTCCTCCGTCGTGCGACTCGTCCGGATCAGACAGGTTCGTGTCATCAAATAGAACAAGGAGTTATCTGATGACCTTCACCAAACCCGCAATGACAGCCATTTCCGCCGTCGCCCTGTCCCTGTCGTCCTTTTGCCTGACCCTGCCCGCGCAGGCGGCCAGCGTCGCGATGCCCGGCGTCACTGCCTCGCTCGATGGTGGCGACATGCTGATCGAAGTCCGCCAAGGCCGGTCCGGCACCGGTGTCCGTGGCCGCGACCGGGATCGCGACGACGATGACTCCGGCCGGGGTCGTGGCCGGGGCCGTGGCGGCGACGATGACTCGTCCTCGGGCCGCGACCGTCCGCGTATTCCGGGCGGGTCGGGCTGTGATGATCCCGAGGATATGTTGGAACATCCCGAGTGCCTCGTGACCGGGGACGGAACCGCGGAAGGCGGCGACGACAACGGCGGTGGTGGCGAGGTCGAGGACGAGTCCGGTTCGGGCCGTGATCGTCCGCGCATCCCCGGCGGGTCGGGCTGCGACGATCCCGAAGACCTGCTCGAACATCCCGAGTGCAGCATCTGATCCAATCGTGCCCGGGATTGACACCCTCCCGGGCACAGCCCGCCGGGACCCTTCCCCATTCCCCCGGCGGACAGGGCGCGGGCCGATCGTCGGACCAAGGTCCGGTGCGATCGGCCCGCGAATCCGTTAGGATTGATTAATGACCCCTCAACGCGCCAACTTCCTTAAAACCGCAAACTGGATGCGCCACCTGGCGCTGGGGCTGCTCCTTGCCGCCGCTCCGTTTGGCATGGTTGCTGGCCCCGGCGGTCCGTCGTTCTTTTCCATGACGGCCCAAGCCGCGACGCCTGCAAAGGGGGGCGTCCAGCATTCCAAGGATGAGATCGACGACGAGGAAGATGACGACGACAGCGGACGGGGCCGTGGCCGAGGCAGGGGCCGGGGGGGCGACGACGACCGCGAAGACGAGGACGATATTGACGACGACGATGCCGCGCCGACGAGTCCGAACCCAAACACCGACGGCACAACGACCCAAAATGGGTCCGACGACGTTCTGAGAGTTGAGGTGCTGTCCAACGGCATCATCGTGCATTTCACGGACGGCAGCCGCGAACAGATCATCAATGGGGTCTATTCGCGGATCAGCCCAAGCGGGATGACCCTCCAAACACACCGCGCCAGCGGCGCCGATATCGTCAGGATACGAACGCTGGCAGCCGGCCACCGCAGCCAAGCGCCCACAAGTGCGCCGCCGGCGCATCCGGTGCGGATCGTCCTTGGCCGCAATTATGTCAGCGTCGAGTATTCAAACGGCTGGACCGAGGTTGTGGAGAATGGGCAATACCGAATGGTCGACAGTTTCGGGGCCGCGATCCTGGCCCGACCGGCCGGTCAGGCCGATCTCGACAGGCTGCGCGCGCTGGCCGGTCAATAATCAATCCTGATCCCGCCAGGCCTCATGCGCGATAATTGCGGCCTCGACCCTATTGCGCGCGTGCAGCTTCGACAGGATCTCGGTCATGTAGTGTTTGACCGTCTTTTCCTGAAGCGAAAGACCTTCGGCAATTTCCCGGTTCGACATGCCCTTGGCGACACGGCGCAGAATATCCTCTTCGCGTTTGGACAGGGTGTCGATCGGGTTCGGTTCCGCGACCTTGGCGGCCTGCATCAGTTTCAGCACCTGCGCGGCCAGCGACGGCGTGATATGCGCCTCGCCCTTTGCAATGCGTTTCAGGACGCGGCGCAGCTCTTCCGCCGACACGCCCTTCAGGACATAGCCGGTGACCCCGGCATTCAGCGCTGCCATCACGTCACTGTCGTCCTCGGACACGGTCAGCATAGCAACCTGTGCGGCCGTTCCGGCGGCACGGATGGCCCGTGCGGCCTGAATCCCGCCCCCCGGCATGGACAGGTCAAGCAGCGCGACATCCGGCTGCATCTCCTTTGCCAGCCGGATTGCGTCCTCCGCTGTCTCTCCGACACCGACTACCTCGAATTCGCCTGTCTCCTCGATACTGGCGACAAGTCCATCGCGAAAGATCGGGTGATCGTCCGCCAGAATGACGCGAAGTGTCATGACGTTTCCTCGCTTTGAAGGGTGAGGGTTACGGTTGTCCCTGCCCCCCGGTTGCTTTCAACGGTTACGGCCCCACCAATGCTTTCGGCGCGGTCAATCAGCCCCATCAGGCCCTGCCCGCCATCCTGCCGCAGCGTCATGGCACCCTCTTTGTCAAACCCTGCCCCGTCATCCTGCACTGCAACATGTACGGCCGACTGGTCGCTTCTGACATGCACCTTGACCCGCGCGCTTCCCGAATGGCGTGCCGCATTCGACAGGGTTTCCTGCAAGAACCGATAGACGCAAAGCTTGCGCGCATAATCGAACCCATCGTTGACCGGCGGGCGGCCCGTCAGGTCAACCTCTGTTCCGGTCCGTTTGCGATGTTCCTGCACAGCGCGTTCGATGACCGTGGCAAGATCGATCTGGTCAAGATCAGGAAGCGCGAGCCCCCGTGAAATCGCCCGCAATTCCTGCATCGAGGCTTCCAGGGCGCCGCGCACGGCCTGCGCGTCCGCGCCGGATTTCTGGTCATCGTTCAGCAGCGAATCCAGCCGCAGCGAGGCCAGAGCAAGATGTTGGGCCGGGCCGTCATGCAGATCCCCGCCGATCTGCCGGACCCAGCGTTCGGTCTGTGCCACCGCGCGTGACGATGCCGAGACGACCCGCATCCGCAGCGCGGCGTTCTGCGCCGAAATCCGCTTGGTTTCCGCCAGTTGCGTTTCCAACATGCGCCGCTGACGGTCGATTGTCCGCCCGCCGGCCACGACGATCCCGAACAGGGCCAGTCCACTTGCCAGAAAGGCCGAGCCCACCACCAGCCAACTGCGCAATCGCGCCTCGGCAAGGTCGGCGGCCAGCACCGTGCCGTTCTGGTAGAATTCGACTACCGCGACCACCTCGCCGGTAAAGTAGGCATGAACCGGCGAATAGACCTCAAGCAACGGAATACCCAAGGCTGCCTCGCGCGCGTCCTCGTCATCCCCGTGATCTTCGTATGAGGCGGCGACCGTTCCGGTCCAGGCCAGTTTCAGATCGTCGGACTCCTCGAACACCTGTCCCACGATGTCCGGGTCCGACGCCATGATGACCTCGCCGCCGGCCCGCCAGATCTTGTAGGACACGACGTTTTCGGCCGCGGCGGGGCTTGAAAACAATTCGGCCAGCGCCTGCTGCGCCGGACGCGACAGCGGCTGCGCCGTGCCAAATTCGTCTGCCAAGGGCGCGACGAAGGTTTCCACATAATCGGCCGCGGCGGATGCACTGCTTTGCACGACCCCCTGTTCAACCCGCGAGGACACCCAAAGTCCGACAATCGTTGCCGTAACGGTCATAACCACCGTCCCGGCCAGCACAAATTGCACTGGCAGTGTCAGCCTGCCCCATCCGGCAGCTATCTTGGTGGCGCCTGTCATGGGGCGACAGTAGCGATCCTGCAAAGCAATGCCACGGACTTTGGTCGGACGCTGCGCCAACACAAGCAACGTTTTGCGCGATGTTCGGCTGCGGCGGGCTGTCCCGCCATGCGGCGGACCTCTGGGGCCGTTTCGATGACGATTGCCGCCGATCCGGCCCGGATGCCGTGGCGGTTACAGGATCATGCCACCCTCATCTTGGGCGCGCCGGACAACCAGGATGGCAACCAGTCGCCGTGCGCCTCGATCAGGGCATCCACCAGCGCCCAAATCTGGTCGAGGTCCAGTTCGGCGCCTGTATGGGGGTCCATCATGGCGGCGTGGTAGATATG
Source organism: Loktanella sp. IMCC34160 (assembly GCF_004145845.1). Lineage (GTDB taxonomy): Bacteria > Pseudomonadota > Alphaproteobacteria > Rhodobacterales > Rhodobacteraceae > SELP01. The sequence goes on from NZ_SELP01000002.1 coordinate 641,897, forward strand.
CTCGCGGTTTTCTGTCAGCAGCGCCTGAACGGTCAGTTCCTGCACGTTGATGTTGGACCGCATGATTGCGGTCAGCTGCGGCGGCAGGCTGTCCACACGGGTCGGCTGAATACCGTTGCGGTCCACAAGGCAGGGCACTTCGACCGCGCAACCATTGGGCAGGTCGGGGATATAGCCCGCGTTCGCGACGTTGCCGTAGATCACGCTCGGCGTGCCAGTCCAGACCGAATTCATGATCTCCGACGCATATTCTACCGAATTGGGCACCTCGATCTTGTCAGAGGTCTTGAACTCCTCAAGGCGGTCCTGCCAGCTTGCGATCTGTTCGACACAGCGTTTGGGATATTCATCCAGCGGGATACCGAAACGTTCGATAAGGTCCTCGCGGCCAGACTTGATGAACCAAGGCACGTATTCCGCGAAATGCTCTGAACTTTCGGTCGCAAAATAGCCCAGCCGCTTCATCATCTCGTAGCGGACCTTGTTCGGGCAGCGCGGGTTCCAGCTGCTTTCGGGGCGCGGATAGATACCATCGGCATAGCCCTTTTGAAGCCGTGGATAGAGATCGCGATAGCTGCCGTCCTCCATGATCTCTTCGAATCGAAGGAAATAGGCAACGTGGTTGATCCCCGCCGACAGGTAGCGGATTTTCGAGACCGGGATCTGCAGGTCCGAGGCCAGTTCCGCCGCCGTATGCTGCACCGAATGACACAGGCCCACCTGTTTGATCTTGGGGAACTTCTCGGCAATCGCCCATGTGTTGATCGCCATCGGGTTCACATATTGCAGCATCAGCGCGTCCGGGCAGACCGCCATCATGTCTTCGCAGATGGACCACAGATGCGGGACGGTGCGCAGACCGCGCATGATACCGCCGATGCCCAGCGTGTCGGCAATGGTCTGGCGAAGTCCGAATTCCTTCGGAATTTCGAAGTCGGTCACGGTGCAGGGTTCGTATCCCCCGATCTGGAACGCCACGACGACGAAATCCGCCCCCTCCAGCGCCTCGCGCTGATTGGTGTGCAGCGAATGGGTGGCAGGCACATCCAGCGACGACACCAGCTTTTGCAGAACGATCTCGCTCTCGCTCAGCCGCTGTTGGTTGATGTCCATCAGGGCGATATGCGCGCCCTTCAGGGCCTCGCGTTGAAGAACATCCCCAATGATGTTGGTCATAAACACGGTCGAGCCGGCGCCGATAAAGGTAATCTTGGGTCCGTTCATGAGAGCACTCTTTTGATGTTGCGTGTTGCGTCGGACAAGCCGACCGGAATGGGATCCGGGGCAAGGCTTGGAACAAGTCGATCAAACCTTGACACTTTCGCCATTCTACGGCTTCCGGTTTCCGATGATATTTTTCCGGTTTTTGGTGCAATGGTCCGAGTGGTTGTGCTAGCCACGGGCGCATCAGACCAAAGTGGTCATGCTTCTTCCGGACGTTCAGATATGAAACGCAGCCGCAAATCCATCGACGATATCGTCCCGTTTTCCGACTCCGTCGATCTGACGAGGGTTCCACTCGCGAACAGCTTCCTGATCGAGCGTCACAAGCCCGCGCTGTTCGATACCCCCTTCCACCACCACACCTCCGTCGAGATCAACTATCTCCAGGGCTGCAGCATGGATTACTCCTTTTCCGGTGCGACGGCAGAGCTTCGACCCGACAGGATCGTCGTCTTCTGGGGAGCATTACCACATACTGTGACCCGCGTGTCAGGCGATGGGCGGATAACAAACATCTATCTGTCGTTGGGTCAGTTCGTTCGCTGGGGGCTGCCGTCGCACATGGTAAAGGCGGTGCTGTCAGGCGATGTGATCTGCTCTACGGGGCAAGATGCGATGGATGCCTTGTTGATGGATCGGATCTACCGCGAAAGGGAACGGTCCGATCCCTCTTGGCGGCGCATGCATCTTGCGGAACTCGACTCCCGTCTCAGACGGCTGGCGCTGGAGGGTTGGACAACCTTGCTGGCCGCGCCGCGCAACGACGTGGACTTCAAGGCGCGGTCACAAGAGATGCGCCATGTGGAAAATATGCTGAGCTTCATCTCGGAGAATTTCTCGATCCCGATTTCGGTCGATGATATCGCCGCGGCTGCCAATCTTTCCCCTGCCCGTGCGGGACAGATTTTCCGCAAGATAATGACCGTCGGCATCAAGAAGCACCTCACCCGTACACGGATGTCACATGCCCGGATGCTCTTGATCGAGACGGAGGCAAAGATCTCGGCCGTTGCACTGGACAGCGGCTTTGCATCCCTCTCGGCGTTCTATGAAGCCTTCGTGAAAGAGAACGGTGTGGCCCCTGCAAAGTTCCGAAGCCAGTCCCACCGCAGCAATCCCTTTCATGCATTTCGGGCCCAGCCCTAGGGTCAGGGCCCGTAGATTCCTGCATGACGGCATGATCCACGGTTCGAACACCGGCGTTATCCATGCCCGAACTATTCTGGCCAAACCAATAGGCTGACGGCGCGTCTTGAGCGGCATTAACTTCTGCAAGGGTAATGGTTTGGACCTGATGCACCCGCCACCAATGGCCCGCACAAGAAGCACCACGCGGCATCAGAAACGCACCTGACTGCGGGCCAAACGGATTCCGTCCGGCCCGCGCGATCAGGTGCAGTATGTCGAATTATCGCGCCGCTTCAGTAGACACGCGGTCCGCGACAGGCTGACATTCGCAAGTGCGCCATGCGCCAAGTGGCTGGCCGCCACGCCAATGATGGCCCGGGGCCGTGGGGACTGCGTCAGATCATGCGTCGTCTGTAAGAACCACGCTCCCCTTATCGGCCATCTGGGCGAGTTTGATCTGCATCAGCAGGGACATCTCGTCAATGCAGGTCCATTCGTCCACGACTTTGTCGTCCTTGATGTGGAAATGACTCATGCCCATGACCTGCAGGCGTTTGCCTGTCGGTGCGCCCAGTTCCTCGAAGACACCCCAACCAAGGTGGTGCCCTTCGATGATCCAGCGCACAGCAACCTTGGTGCCACCCTCGTCACAGGGGCAGGAACAGATGTGCTGAGGCATATAGAACCCGTCAGGGATCGTGGCATAAAGGCCGACCGTCTGATGCGTAACCGCCCCATGGCCGTAAAGCTCTTTCATCAGCGGTCCGTGATACTGAACCGTCGGCGCGTAGACATCACGGATCTTGCCGAACATACGGCGGTTGTGGATTTCGTGCAGCCACCGCAGGACGCTTTCTTCCAGCGGTGTGTTGGCAATCGACGTGTCGCACTCGGTTTCTGGCGGGTACTGTCCGATCATGCGGCGGTTCTCGCCCATGTCGACGGCCAGAAGACCCTTCTCGAAATAGGGTTTGGCAAGGTTCTCGGCGTAGGCTTGCGGGTCAAGGCCAATCTGTTTGACCTGCGCCATGCTGTCGACCACAAGCCATTCGCGGTAGATCATGTTTTCATAGATCATGCAGTCCGCAATGGTGCGGGCAACGAAGGTGCGGCCCGTTGGTTTGCCATAGATGCCGGGCTGGGAATGGCGACCTGCACCGGTCACCAGATGTGAAGTGTAGAACCCGTCGTCTTCGTTGCCGTTCCAGATCACCTGGGTGGCCATGCCACGCCGTTCGGGCAGCATGAACATACGCTTGATCGTGTCGTGGACGACTTCCTCGCGGCTGTAGATTGTCCCGGTCGCGCCATAGACCACGCAGTTATGGGTATAGTGCGTGTAGATCAGCCCAACATCGCGCTCGTCCCAGATCCGGTGGGTGCAGCGGACGATATAATCCACGATGTCGGTGTAGATCGGGTCGAAGCCACGCATAGGTTGGACACGGTCGCGATCTGTGGGGACCATATCTAAGAAATCGCGGCGCTCTGACTGGAGCACCTTGCCAGACGCCTTCTTACCATTGCCCTGTTCGTTTGGTGTCTCGCGCGCCATCCTTACCTCCGTCGTGGATGAATTCGTTCCGGCTAGAAAATGCAGATCGTGCAAACGATTGCAAGTGCTTTAATCATCGTCTTTTGCCTGACTCATTCACTTCGATCAGGCGCGTCGCCGTGTCACCACAGGCCCTACCGACGCAAAAGTCATGATTTTATGGGCTCTTTCCAAAGATGTGCAGTCCAAGTTGGCGCACGACACATGGGACTCGCATCGCGAAAAGTCTTGTGGAATGCGATGCGACAAAATTATTGCAAGCGCATTCAATTTTGCGTAGCCTCTGACTCGGGCCTAGGATTCTAGGTTTGTCGTGGTGCTGCCGCGGCATCAAGAGCGCCGCGCAAAACGGCGAGATGACGAATAGTCCAATGGGAGTCTTCATAAATGAAAATGCAACTGAAATCCGCTGTCGCTGCGACAGCGCTGATTGTCGCCGGTGGCACTGCTTGGGCCGATTGCGGCATTGAGAGCGGTTCTGTCCGCATCCTGTCCAATGATTTTGCAGCTCTTCATGCCGTTGCGGAATGGGCCGAACAATGCGCGTCCGACACCGTCGAAGTGACGAAGAACCAGACCGAAGAGCACAAGAATATCCAGGTGCCCGCGCTGTCGATCGATCCGGCCACCTACACGGTTGCTGTTGTCGCAACAAACTCCATCGTGCCGCTGCTCAATGATGACCTGATCCGTCCGCTTGACGACCTTGTCGCCGAACATGGCGGACAGTTGCAGGAAAGCCAGCTTATCCGCGTCAACGGTCAGATCATGGCAATTGCGTTCATGGCGAACTCGCAGCACCTGTTCTACCGCGAAGACGTGCTGGCTGCGAATGGCCTCGAAGTCCCACAGACATTCGAAGAAATGTTCGCCGCTGCCGAAGTTCTGAAGGCTGCGGGCTATGAAACCCCGATTTCGTCCAACTTCATGCCGGGCTGGAACCTGGCTGCGGAATTCGTGAACACCTATTTGGGCACCGGCAACGACTTCTTCGAGCCGGGTTCGGCCAAGCTCGCCATCAACAACGAAGACGGCCTTGCGGTTCTTGAGACCATGAAGACCATGGTCGACTACATGAGCAACGACTGGGCAACATTCGACTCCAACTCGCAAAAGCCGATTTGGGAAGCCGACGAGGCCGTCCTGTCGATCTCGTGGGGGTCGCGTGCCGGCGCCTACATCGCCGATGACAGCCCGGCACCCGAGATTGCGGCCGCAACCGCATTCGCCGCTTCGCCGGGCATCGGCGACTCGAACATTCCGACGGCTGCTCTGTGGTGGGATGGTTTCACCATCGCCAAGAACATCTCGGACGAAGATGCAGAGGCTTCTTTCATTGCCATGATGCGCGGCATCTCGCCGGAGATGATGGCAGAAAACCTCGATAAGGCGGTCTGGCTGATCGACGGCTACGAGCCGACGCGCGCCTCCTCAGGTGTGATCGACGGAATCAGCAAGGGTGCGCGCCCCTATCCGATGCTGCCGTACATGGGTATCCTGCACACCGCTCTGGGCGATAACCTGTCCGAATTCCTGCAAGGTCAGGAATCCGCCGAACAGGCACTTGCCGACATCGAAGCCGCCTACACGACGGCTGCCACCGAAGCTGGCTTTCTGAACTAAGCCTCGTTGACTCGGGCGGGCCTGTGTGGCCCGCCCACCACCTGACACTACCGGACCTGCCGCGCGGCCGTTCATTCGGGTGCACCGGTATTGCTTGGTCTGGGTACGCCGCCTGAAAGGAGGGAAAATGGAACGCGATACGTTGCTTGCTCAGCTCGCCGCACGTGGCATCCACCCCGTTCAGGACGCTGATATCAAAGCCATCGAAGACACCGCGAATGCCTTGCGCAGGTCAGCCGAGAGGATTGCCGCGTTCGTCGCAACCGGGGGCGCGTCGTGACACACGTAGCCGACATGTCGGTCGCCGAGGCTGGCCTGGCAATGCGCCGTGGGACCCTGACATCTCGCGCGCTTGTTGCCGCGCACCTTGATCGGATTGCGACCCGGGACGACCGCATTGGGGCATTCGTTTTTATCGACGCCGAGGCTGCGCTTGCCGCCGCCGATGCTGCTGATGCTGCCCTCGCCTCAGGGATCGACCACGGACCGCTTCACGGCATTCCGGTGGCGATCAAAGATCTTTTTGATGTGGCAGGCTGGCCAGTGCGCCATGGCTCTGTCTGTTTTGCGAACCGGATGGCAGAAGCCGATGCGCCTGCTGTTGCCCGCCTTCGCGCCGCCGGTGCCGTGCTGATCGGGCTGGTTGCAACCTACGAGCTTGCCATTGTCGGTCCGGGTGAGGACGGTCTCTACCCGCAACCGCGAAATCCCTGGAATCCCGATCATATCACCGGTGGCTCGTCGTCGGGTGCCGCCGCCGCCATTGCAGCTGGCATGGTCCGCCTGGCGCTGGGCTCCGACACCGGAGGGTCCGTGCGAAGCCCTGCCGCCTATTGCGGGACGGTTGGCCTGAAACCAACCAATGGGGCCATTCCGAAATCCGGTGCGCTGCCGCTTGCGCCAACGTTTGATACCCCCGGCGCCATGGCCCGCACCGCGGCGGAAGCTGGGTTGCTTCATGCGGTGCTGTCGGACACATCGCCGACCGCATTGCAGGATGGCAGGCTGGACGGGGTCAGAATCCTTTGCGCACGCAATTGGGCACAGGCGCCCGATGCCGACCCGGCCGCGCTGGACCTGATGGATGCCGCTGCCTCGGTCCTCAGCCTTGCAGGAGCGACGGTGATCACCGGCGATCTGCCACCTCTTGATCTGATGACCGATGCCGGTGCGATACTGATCCACGCAGAGGGGCTGGCGACCCATGCCGAACGCCTGAAAGGCGATGGCCGGCCGATGGGCCGGATGCCCTATCAATCCATGGCCGCCGGTGCCGTGCTGACCGATGAAGATATCGCAAACGCCAGACGCGCAGCGGCGGTTTTCAAGGCCCAGATTGATGCACTGCTCGTTGACTGCGATGCGCTCCTGACTCCAACAACCCTGACGACAGCCCCCCGTTTCAGCGAGTTTGCCAACGGGCAGGCAAGATGGACGCCGATGTGCACCTTGCCGTTCAACATGACCGGCCATCCCGCATTGTCGGTCCCGATGGGCTTCGTCCGGGGTTTGCCAATGGGTCTACAGATCATCGGGCCCCATGACGGCGAAGCGATGATTTTGCGGATCGGCTCTGCCTTCGAGCAGGCATCAGATCACGGCGCCTTTGACGCTTTCACTTTGCCGCAATCGAACCCCGCCCGCGTCAACCGGATCAAGGAGATGACCTAGGCCATGCCCCATAAGACCTTCCTTGCCTTCATATGGCCTTCGCTGCTCGCGATGGTCCTCTTTATTGCGCTGCCAATTTTTTCGGTAGGGTATCAGTCGCTTTTCGTTGAACACGAACAAGTTCTGATCATCACCGAAAACTGCGGGCCCTTCGGCTGCTCGGACGAGGTGACCGTCGATGCGCAAGCGATGGCCACGCTGCGCGCAGAACAGCCGGCGGGCCGGTTCAACGGACTGAGCACCTATACCAACGCCAGCCACCTTGCGACGGATGAAATCGGCGAGATTTTCGCCACCTCGGAAAACTGGAACGAAATCCGCAACCGGATCATGAACCTGCCCTTCTACAAGGCTCTGGCATTCACTTTGGCCTATACGTTCATTGTGACGCCGCTGGTGATCATCCTGGGGTTCATCATCGCCGTGGTGGTGAATGCGGTGCCGTCAATGCTGAAGGGGCCGGTGATTTTCTTCTCGTTGATCCCGATGTTGGTGACACCGCTTGTCGGGTCGCTCGTCCTGTTCTGGATGATTGACAGCCGGGGTATTATCGGGGCCGCCCTGCAGGTCGTTTTCGACAATCCAACGCTATCGCTCAAAGCCTCGCCCACGCTGACGTGGATCACGCTTTTCGTCTATGGCGTCTGGCACTCGGCCCCCTTTGCCTTTGTGGTCTTTTACGCGGGGCTGCAGACCGTTCCGCAGGACACCATGGAAAGTGCCATGGTCGACGGGGCAAACCGCTGGGAGCGTATCCGCTTTGTAATCATCCCCTACCTGATGCCGCTTGCGACGTTCATCGCGCTGATGCAGTTGATGGATAACTTCAGGGTATTTGAGCCGATCATTGGCTTCTCGGCAGCGGCCAGCGCGACCTCGCTCAGCTATCTCATCTACAACGATCTGCGTGCCGCTGAATCGCCTCTGTTCGGGTCGGCAGCGGCCACCTCGATGCTGACGATTGTCGGCGTGGTCATCCTGCTGCTTCCGGTGTTGCGCCGGAACTGGCGTGAATTCAACCGCAAGGCCTGAGGAGAGCGCCCATGTCAAATCCTGCCGCTCGCAAACCGATTTCGCTTAGGGTTCTGTCGATGAGTATCGTCGGCGCCTGGGTCTTTCTGGCCGCATTTCCGTTTCTTTGGACAATGTGGGGCAGCTTCAAAGTCGAAGGTGACTTTTTCAGTCGCGCCGACTGGATGAACGCCCTTACCGGACCTGTGACCGAACGACAGTTCGGTTCGCCATTCACGCTGGATGGCTATGACGGCGCCTGGGTTCAGGAAGAGTTCTGGCGGGCCGTCATCAACACGGTAATCGTCACGATCTCTGTCGTGCTTATTTCGCTGACCCTTGGCACGTTGGGCGGATACGCACTGGCGCGGTCCGGGTTCAAATATACCTTCTGGTTGCTGATGGCCGCGCTTGTGTTCCGGGCCATGCCCCATGTTACACTGGTATCAGGCTATCTGCTGCCGTTCTTCCAGTTGAACATCTGGGGTCACCTGCCAACGACGATCATTGTGTTGGTCGCGATCAACCAGCCCTTCACGCTGTGGATGCTGCACAGTTTCTTCCTGTCGATTCCCAAGGACCTTGACGAGGCCGCGATGGTGGACGGATGCACCCGTTTCCAGGCGTTTCGGCTTGCCATCATTCCGGTGATGTGGCCGGGCGTCGTCACGACGGGACTGTTCAGCTTCTTGCTTGCGTATAACGACTTCACCGTAACCTCGATGCTGCTCAGCCAGGAGAACCAGACGATGATCCCCAAGATCAACGCCTTCCTCGGCTCAACGCAGGAAGAAGGCCGGGTGATGTATGCCGTAGCCGCGGTGGTCTCTTCGATCGTGCCGCTTTTCGTTCTCATTCTCTTCTTCCAGCGCCAGATCGTCAGCGGTCTGACTGCCGGCGCCGTAAAAGGATAAGGAGCCTCCCATGGCAAGACTACAACTCAAGAACGTCAACAAACGCTGGGGCAGCTTTGTCGGTGTGGACAATTTCGACCTCGACATCGCCGACCAGGAATTTCTGGTGCTTCTTGGGCCATCAGGCTGCGGCAAGTCCACAACGATGCGGATGATCGCCGGACTCGAGGATGTCACCAGCGGCGAGATCATCATGGGCGAAAAAGTCGTCAATGAGTTGGAGCCCAAAGACCGGGATATCTCGATGGTGTTCCAGTCCTACGGGCTTTATCCGAACCTCAGCGTCTATGAAAATATCCGCTTCCCTTTGCGGGTCCGCAAAGTGCCGAAAGATCAGCACCATGAAAAAGTGATGGACGCCATCCGCATGGTTGAACTTGAAGACTTCATGGACCGGCGGCCGGCAGAGCTGTCAGGCGGTCAGCGCCAGCGTGTCGCGCTTGGGCGCGCCATCGTCCGCAAGCCCACTGTCTTTCTGATGGACGAACCGCTGTCGAACCTTGACGCCAAACTGCGGGTTTCGACCCGCGCGCAGATCAAGAACCTGCAATCAAAGCTGCGCGTGACGACGGTCTACGTGACCCATGACCAGATCGAAGCAATGACGCTGGCCGACCGCGTCGTTGTGATGAACGCTGGGAAGATTCAGCAGGTCGGGACGCCGACCGACATCTATGACAACCCCGCCAATACCTTTGTTGCCAGCTTTATCGGCTCGCCGGCAATGAACCTGATCGAGGGAAAGTTGGAGAATGGAACCTTTACCGTCGAAGGTGTCAGAATAGAGGGGCTGCCACAGGCAGCGTCCGGCAACGTCACGCTCGGCTTCCGTGCCGAAGACGCCGAAATCGTTCAAGGCGACGGGCAAATTTCTGCGCCGGTCTACTCGATCGAACTCTTGGGCGAGGCCTCAATGATCACTTGGCGTTTGGCCGGGTCACTGGTCTCGATCAAGACAAACAAGGAGTACCGCGCCCAAATCGGAGATGTGGTCAACGCCCGGATCCCAGCATCAATCTGTCATCTCTTCGACACGGCAACCGGCGAACGGATCCCGCAGGCGTGATCCAGGGCCAACTGGCCAGTTATGGCTGCACGGACATTTGAATATCAAGAGGCAAAACATGGCTATTCGCTATCTCAAAGAAAGCAAACCTGACTCGGAACGCGCCGAGGACGACGCCAAGGTCCGCGCTGTGGTCGAGGTCACCCTCAAGGATATCGAGGCTCGCGGCGACGCTGCTGTGCGCGACCTTTCTGTCAAATTCGACGGCTACGACCGCGAAAGCTATCGGCTAAGCGACGAAGAAATTCAGGCATTGATCGCCAAAGTTTCTGACCGCGACATGGCAGATATCAAATTCGCGCAGGAACAGGTTCGCAACTTTGCGAAGGCCCAACGTGACAGCATGCTGGATATCGAAGTCGAAACGATGCCCGGCGTGATCCTCGGGCACAAGAATATCCCGGTCCAATCGGTCGGGTGCTATGTCCCCGGCGGCAAGTTTCCGATGGTCGCCTCGGCACATATGTCTGTGGCAACGGCCTCGGTCGCGGGTGTTCCGCGCATCATCGCCTGCACCCCGCCCTTCAAGGGCGAACCCAACCCCGCCGTCATTGCTGCCATGCATCTGGGCGGCGCCCATGAAATCTATGTGATGGGTGGTATTCAGGCGATCGGTGCGATGGCCATCGGGACTGAGACAATTGACCCAGTTCATATGCTGGTTGGTCCGGGCAATGCATTTGTTGCCGAAGCCAAGCGCCAGCTTTTCGGCCGCGTCGGCATCGACCTTTTCGCGGGCCCGACAGAGACGATGGTTATCGCAGATGAGACCGCCGCTGATGGCGAGCTTTGCGCAACTGACCTTTTGGGTCAGGCCGAGCATGGTTATAACTCACCTGCTGTTCTGCTGACCAATTCAGAGAAGTTGGCCCGAGACACGCTTGCAGAAATCGACCGCCTGCTCGACATCATCCCCACAGCCGATACCGCCCGCAAAAGCTGGGAGGACTACGGCGAGGTGATCGTCTGCGACACCTACGATGAAATGCTGCAGGTTGCCGACGACATCGCGTCAGAGCATGTGCAGGTGATGACCGACCGTGACGATTGGTTCCTTGAGAAAATGACCTGCTACGGCGCGCTCTTCCTTGGACCGCGGACCAATGTTGCCAATGGCGACAAAGTGATAGGCACAAACCATACGCTGCCGACCAAAAAGGCGGGGCGCTATACGGGCGGGCTTTGGGTTGGCAAATTCCTCAAGACCCACAGCTATCAGAAGGTCACGACAGACGAGGCTGCCGCAATGATCGGCGCATACGGGTCGCGCCTGTGCATGCTGGAGGGCTTTGTTGGCCATGCCGAGCAATGCAACATCCGCGTGCGGCGCTATGGCGGGATCAATGTGCCTTATGGCGAAGGTGCCCCTTACCGTGAGGCCGCTGAATGACCATGCATCCCGCCCTCGGCGCGTTTCAGCGTGCCATGGGCTCCGTTTCGGATGGAGCAAAGTCTGTGATCGACGCGGCTTTTGCACCCGACGCGGTCATCCAGATGTGTCATCCGTTCGGCTGTCTCAAAGGGGCCGAGGTCTTTGACCGGTTGATCGCCCCGCTTCTATCAGCCATGCCCGATCTTGAACGGCGCGACATGATCACTTTGCACGGCACCACACCCGAGGGCCAAGAGTGGGTCGGCTGCATGGGGCAGTATTTCGGTACAATGCTGCGCCCGTGGCTCGACATTCCGCCGACGGGTCATCTGACCCATATGCGCTATCACGAATTCTTCCGTATTGAGGACGGGCGCGTCACGGAAGCACAGATCATTTGGGATATTCCCGAAGTCATGGTGCAGTCGGGCGCCTGGCCAATGGCCCCACAGCTTGGCAAGTTTCTGGCGACACCGGCCCCGATGACGCAGGACGGGCTTACGGCGCAAGGTGACGGTCAGGCGGCAATGGATCATGTCATCGCCATGTTGACTGACCTGTGCCGGCATCCGTCCGAAGGCGGGCCCGAGGTCATGCAGCTGGAAAGCTACTGGCATCCGCGAATGAATTGGTATGGACCAACCGGGATTGGCACGGGACGCGGGATCGCGGGTTTCCGCAACTGGCACCAGATCCCCTTTCTGCGCGCCATGCCTGATCGCAAGCTCGACGCCCTGGGGGATTTGATGTCGCACTGGTTTGGTCAGGGCGACTACGTTTGCGAAACCGGCTGGCCCAACATGCGGTTGACGCTTACCCATGACGGCTGGATGGGCATTGCCCCGGCGGGACGCGAAGTCCTTTTGCGCAGTCTGGATTTCTGGCGGCTCGAAGACGGGTTGATCCGGGAAAACTGGGTTCTCGTGGATCTTCTCGACCTTTATGCACAGGTCGGGGTCGATGTGCTGGCGCGGATGCGTGAATTCAACAAGGCCCGCTGCCTGGGACCCGTGACGCTTCCCGAAGGGGTATTCGTATGACGCTGCCGCAGACGCCTGGCTTTCGACTGGATGGCAAACGGGCACTTGTCGCCGGGGCCTCTTCCGGCATCGGGTTGGCCTGCGCTGTCGCGCTTGCCCGCGCGGGGGCCGATGTGACGCTTGCGGCGCGGCGTGCCGACAAGCTGACTGCCATCGTGGACGAGATGCAGGCCGAAGGCCTGAAAGGCACTGCACTGGCGCTCGACGTGGCAGATATTGCCGCGACCGAAGCAGCGGTCGCCGAGCATGGACCCTATGATATCTTGGTCAACTCGGCCGGTGCTGCAAAGCATGGGCCAGCACTTACGACCACCGAGGCCGATTTCGACCTTGTGGCGAACCTGAACATCAAGGGTGCCTATTTTCTGACACGCGCCGTGGCCAAAGGGCTGATCGCGGCAGGCAAGCCCGGCAGCCTGATCAATATTTCCAGCCAGATGGCCCATGTCGGCGGCATCGACCGCGCGGTCTATTGCGCAAGCAAACACGCCGTCGAAGGCTTCACCAAGGCGATGGCCATCGAATGGGGCAAGCAAGGTATCCGCGTCAATACAATCTGCCCGACCTTTGTCCGCACGGCGCTAACCCAGTCAACCTTCGACGATCCCGAGCGGCGCACGTGGATCGAGGACAAAATCAAGCTCGACCGCGTTGGCGAGGTCGAAGATATTATGGGCGCGGTGGTCTATCTGGCTTCCGATGCTTCTGGCTTGATGACCGGAACAGCAATGCTTCTCGATGGAGGATGGACAAGCGGATGATGCTCTCAGGAAAAGTCACGTCAGCACAGGTCGCGGCACGGGCGGGGGTAAGCCAGTCAGCGGTCAGCCGGGTCTTTACCGAAGGTGCCAGCGCATCAAGAAAGACGCGTGAAAAAGTCCTGCGCGCCGCCGAAGAGTTGGGATACCGCCCGAACCGCGTCGCCCGTGCCATGATTACCGGGCGCAGCCGGATCATCGGTCTGGTGGTCGCCTATTTGGACAACCAGTTCTATCCCGAGGCGATCCAGAAGTTGTCGGTGGCCCTGCAAGACAAGGGATACCATGTGCTTGTCTTCATGGCAGCCCCGACAGTGGGCGACGTGCAGGATGTGATGAAGGAAATTATCGACTATCAGGTCGATGGTATCATCCTCGCCTCGGTTTCAATGTCCTCGGATCTGGCGCAGCGCTGCGTGGATCACGATATTCCCGTCGTGCTTTTCAACCGCGAACAGGACGATGAAAGACTGTGCTCGGTGACGACCGACAACCGTCTGGGCGGTAAGCTTCTGGCCCACCATCTTATCGACTGCGGCTATCGGCGGATCGGCTACTTGGCTGGTTTCGAAGGTGCGTCAACCCAACAGCACCGCGAGGCGGGATTTCGCGAAGGTCTGGCCGAAGCGGGGCTGGAACTGGCCGCCCGCGAGGTCGGCGGCTTTGAATATGGCGGTGCCCGTTCGGCCGCGCTCGAGATGTTCGCGGGGGCTGACAGACCTGAAGCGGCCTTTGTCGCCAATGACCACATGGCTTTTGCTGCGATGGATGTGATCCGTCACAAGTTGGGTCTGAAGGTACCCGAAGATGTGGGGATTGTCGGCTTTGATGACGTCCCGATCGCCGCCTGGCCCGCATACGACCTGACCAGCTATCGTCAGCCGATCAACCAGATGGTCGCCCGGACGGTAGATAGCCTTATGAACCGGATCGAAGACCCCAGCGTGGCGCCTGAACGCATCAGAATAGAGGGCAAACTGATCGTGCGTGGTTCGACCCGGATCAGGCAAGGATAGGAAGACATGCGCGGCTTCGACCCGAAATGGCGTGATGTGCCCGACTTTATCAACGGCATCACCCACGAAATATGGGAGGATCGCCAGATTGCGAGCCTTCTGCACCGCTACGCACCCGGCCTGATCGTGCGCTCTCCCGCTTCGGTGCTGACTGACAATACACATGTGATCGCGGCGACGATGGCAACGCTCGCGGAATTTCCCGATCGGAGACTGCTGGGTGAGGACGTCATCTGGTGCGATGATCCAGCGGGTCGGACAGATACATCTGACGCGTTCCTGTCGTCGCACAGGCTGATCTGCACCGCGACCCATTCCCGCCCCGGCGCCTATGGTGCGCCGACCGGCGCAAAGCTTGCGTATCGAATTCTTGCCGATTGCGCGATCCGCGATGACGCGGTCTATGATGAATGGCTCGTGCGCGACCAGTCTGCGATCGTGTTGCAGATGGGTTATGATGTGGTCGACTGGACCCGCGAGGCCATCGCCCGTGAAGGCGGACCAATGGCCTGCGTGAAACCGATGACACCGGCCAATGATGTGCCCGGCCCCTACCAGGGCAAGGGTAACGACGACCCTTGGGGCGCGAAACATGCGGCGCTGATCCAAGCCATCATGGACGGCAAGTTAGACCGCATTCCGGCCACCTATGATCGGGGCGCGGCACTTTGCTATCCGGGCCACGTCAGGACACAAGGTTGGTCCGAGGCCGATCAATTCTGGATCGGTCTCCGCGCAGCCTTCCCTGACGCCGCGTTTTCCCTCGATCACATTATCGGTCGCGAGGATCCCCTGATGCCCCCGCGCTCTGCTGTCCGATGGTCGCTGCACGGCAAACACAGCGGCTGGGGCCGCTTCGGTCGCCCCACGGGGGCAGACGTTTATGTCATGGGAATTTCGCAGGCCGAATGGGGACCTTTCGGCACGGGGCAGCCAACACTCCGCCGCGAATGGACGCTAATTGATGAAACGGCGATCTGGAAACAGATCCTGCTACAAACTGGGCAATTGTGATGAAAGACTTCTCGAACCGCTTCCAAGACTTGCCTGATTACATCCTGAAGATCACCAAGGAGATCTGGGAGGACCGCGGTCTGGCGACCCTGCACCACTACTATGCCCAAGACATCCCCATGCGGTTTCCGTCCGGGCTGGTAATCGGCAACGCAGGTGTGATCGACGGCACGCTGGCGACATTGGCAGAAGTGCCCGACCGCCAGCTTTTGGGTGAAGACGTGATCTGGTCTGAATCCGCCGATGAGCCGGGGCGCTATCTGTCGTCCCACCGGATCGTGACCACGGGCACCCATACGGGCCATGGGGCCTTTGGTCCGCCAACCGGCAAGCGGTTTGAAATCCGGGTCATCGCTGATTGCGCGGCCAAGGCAGACACTATCGACGACGAATGGCTGATCCGTGATGTGGGCGGGATCGCGCGGCAACTGGGCTGGGATGTGACGGATTATGCACGCCACCAGATTGTCAGCGAAGGCGGCCCCGAAGCCTGCCAGCGTCCGTTCCACCCGGCCCATGATGTCGCCGGCCCGTATTTGGGACGGGGCAATGACAACGAATGGGGCGCGCGCCTTGCTCATATTCTGACACAGATGATGGATAAGGACTTTAGCCTGATCCGCCGCGAATACGATCGCGCGGTGCGCACGGAACACTGGGGCGCGCGCGGCGGCTGGTCCTATGATTTTGTCGAGACCGACTGGATGCGCCTGCGGTCCTCTTTCCCGACGGCAAAGTTCGAAGTTCACCATGTGATCGGCCGCGAAGACCCCGGCTTGCCGCGCCGCGCCGCCGTGCGCTGGTCCCTGACCGGCAAACACAGCGGACATGGCTATTTTGGTGCACCCACCGGGGCAGAGGTTCATATCATGGGCAATACCCACGCCGAATGGGGCGAATGGGGCCTGCGGCGCGAATTCACCTTGCTGGATGAAGTCGCGATCTGGAAACAGATCCTGCTGCAGACCGGTGCGCTTTGATGCGCCAGCCCGAGGACATACGTCGAATGCATGTGCTGTTTCAGGCGCGCCGTGCCGAGCGGTTGAACCCGCATCCGCCGGGGCAAGGGGCTGAGCCAACTTAGCATCAGACCCCTACTCCAAAGGAAAATCAGAATGACCCCCCAAGAAATGGAAACCCGCATCGTCCGCTATGGCGACCTGCAGCCCTGCAAGACCGCGTTCATTGATGCCCATACCCCGGGCAGCGACCAGAAGGAAAACTTTACCATCATCGGTGGCGGCGTGTCGGAAAGCCCCGACCAGCATGTCCACATCACCATCCCGCATGGCTTCAACATCGGCGCGGCGGGGCAGCCGCCGAAATGTCGAAACTCCCTTCACGATCACCGCACGGCCGAGGCGTTCTTTGTCCTGTCCGGGCGCTGGCGGTTCTTCTGGGGCCGTTGGGGCAACGCGGGCGAGGTGATCCTTGAAAAGGGCGATATCTTCAACATTCCGACCGGTGTGTTCCGGGGGTTCGAAAATATCGGAACCGACTACGGGATGATCATGGCGATCCTTGGCGGCGACGATGCCGGGGGCGGTGTCATGTGGGCCCCTCAGGTGATCGAGGATGCGAAAGACCACGGGTTGATCCTTGGCGAGAACGGCAAGCTCTATGACAGCAAGAAGCAGGAACGCCTGCCCGACGGGGTAAAGCCGATGCCGCTGATGTCGGACGCCGACCTGGCCAAGCGGGGCGAGCCGACCACGGCGCAGGTGCTTCCGAACCATGTCGCCCGATATCTTGACCTTGTGGCCCTGTCCGACCGCAAACCGGTGACGGTGATTGGCGAGGCGGGCGTGCTGCGCGACCGGCCCGGGTTCGAGGTCGATTTCATGACCCGCGCCTCTGCCCGCGACAGCAAACAGGCCGCCCCCTATCCGACGGTCCTGATGCCGGTGCATGGCCATTGGAAGGTCACCTGGGATGGCGGCAGCGCGACCCTTGCTCCCGGCGACACGATGAGCGTGCCGGAGAACCTTGGCTATACCGTCGTCCCGTCGATGACGGGCGAGGCATCGCTGTACCGGATCGTCGCGACCGAAGACCCCGCTGGTCCGACCTGGCAAGGCTAAGAGGCAGGCGGCGGCCGGGGTGTCCGGCCGCCGCACCCCAATAACGGAGGTTCCCATGGCAAAGATCAAGACGACCCATGTCGGGTCGCTTCCCCGGACGCAGAAGGTGGTGGATTTCATCTTTGCCCGGGAACGCAACGAAGACTACGACCCGGCCGCCTTTGATGCCGCCATGACCGAGGCGGTTTCTGCAACGGTCGGCCGTCAGGCCGAGGCCGGGGTCGGGATCGTGTCGGATGGTGAAACTTCGAAGATTTCCTATGCGACCTATGTCAAGGATCGCTACACTGGCTTTGACGGCGACAGCCCGCGCAATGCCCCCGCCGACCTGAAGCTGTTTCCCGGCTTTTTGCAGCGCATCGCCAACGAGGGCGGCACCCCGCAATACGCGCGCCCCATGTGCGTCGGCGAGGTGAAGACGAAAGGTCAGGGGGAGTTGCAGAAGGATATCGCCAACCTCAAGGCGGCGATGGCCGAACACGGGGTGGAACGCGGGTTCATGAACGCGGCCAGCCCCGGTGTCATTTCCCTTTTCCTGCAAAACGCCCATTACCCCACGCGCGAGGCCTATCTGGCCGCGCTCGCCGACGCGATGAAGGAAGAATACGAGACCATCGTCGCGGCGGGTCTGGACCTGCAACTGGACTGTCCCGACCTTGCCCTGTCGCGGCACATGCTGTTCACCGACCTGAGCGACGAAGAGTTCCTGAAGGTCGCGGCAAGCCATGTAGAGGCGCTGAACCACGCGCTGGCGGATGTGCCCGAGGATCGGGTGCGCATCCATATCTGCTGGGGCAATTACGAAGGGCCGCACGTTTGCGACATTCCCATGGCCAAGATGTTCGACACGCTGATTTCGGCCAAGGCCCGCTATGTTCTGTTCGAAACCTCGAACCCGCGCCATGGCCACGAATGGACCGTGTTCCGCGACCGCAAGGCGGATATTCCGGACACCAAGGTGCTTGTACCCGGCGTGGTGGACACGACGACAAACTTCGTCGAACACCCGGAACTGGTGGCGCAGCGGCTTGAACGCTTTGTCGATATCGTTGGCCATGACCGGGTGATCGCCGGCAGCGACTGCGGCTTTGGCACCTTCGCGGGCTATGGCACGGTCGATCCCGATATCGCCTATGCCAAGCTTGGGGCGCTTGCCGAAGGGGCCGCGTTGGTCAAGTGACCCTGCCGCTGATCCTGTTGCCCGGCATGATGTGCGATGCCCGCCTGTTCGGGCCGCAGATCAATGCCCTGTCGCCCGACCGGCCGGTCGGCGTTGTCGATATGATCGGCGCGGACACGGTGTCGGGGCTGGCGTCGCGGGTGCTGGACCAGGCGCCGCCGCGCTTTGCCCTTGCCGGGCTGTCCATGGGTGGGATCGTCGCGATGGAGGTGGTGCGGCAGGCCGCGCAGCGGGTCGTGGGGCTTGCCCTGATGGACACCAACCCGCTGGCCGAGGCCGATACCGTCAGGGCCCGGCGAGGCCCCCAGATGGCGCGGGCCTGTTCCGGGCGGCTGTTCGATGTCATGCGGGACGAGATGAAGCCCAATTACCTTGCCCGCGGGCCAGAGCGGCAGAACGTGTTGGACCTCTGCATGGAGATGGCGATGGACCTCGGGCCAGAGGTGTTCTGCGCCCAGTCGATCGCCCTGCGTGACCGCCCCGACCAGACCGAGGTGCTGCGCCGTTACACCGGCCCGTCGCTCGTCCTCTGTGGCCGCGAAGACGGGCTGTGCCCGCTGTCCCGCCACGAATTGATGCACGGCCTATTGCCCCGGTCCTCCCTTGTGGTGATCGACGGGGCGGGCCACCTGCCCTGCCTTGAAAAACCCGCCGAGACGACGCGCGCACTGCGCGACTGGCTGAAGGAGAGTGACCATGAATACCGAACTTCTGACCCTGCTGAGATCGGTTGACACGCCGACCGTCTGCAACGCGATCGAGGTGGTTGAAGGCAAGCGCGGGTTCGACCGGTTCACGCGGGGAACGGTCCTGTGCAGCGACCCGGCGGCGGGCGCGATCGTCGGCTATGCCCGGACCGCCAAGATCGCGGCCCTTGCCCCCCCGACCGAGGCGCCGGACGTGATCCGCGCCCGCCGGATGGCATATTACCGGCATATGTCGGAAGGCCCGCGCCCCGCCATCGCGGTTGTCGAAGACCTTGATGGGGCCGATGCCATCGGCGCCTTTTGGGGAGAGATCAACACCACGGTCCACAAGGGGCTTGGCCTGTCCGGGGCGCTGACCAATGGGGTGATGCGCGATCTGGGTGACCTGCCCGATGGCTTTCCGGTGATCGCCGGGTCCGTCGGCCCCTCGCATGGCTTCGTCCACGTGCGCGAAGTCGGCACACCCGTGACGGTCTTCGGACTTGAAATCGCGGATGGAGATCTCGTCCATGCAGACCGGCACGGGGCCGTGGTGATCCCCACCGACTATATCGCCGAAATGGAGCAGGCCGTCCGCAAGCTTCTGGACACCGAACGGCTGATCCTGGAACCTGCACGCGCCGAAGGCTTCGACTTCACCGCCTTCGAAGCCGCCTGGGCGGCGTTCGAGGCAGCTCGGACCTGACCCTATCCGGCCTGCAGCCGGTCCAGCCGAAGTTGCGCAGCGCGGCGGTGGCCGTCCAACCCCTCGCTGGCACTTTGCCGCACGGCGGGTGGTCCGACAGAAAACACGCCCTCGGGCTCCATCCATTGATGCGTTGCGACCTTGACATAGGCCCCGACCCAAAGCCCGCCGGTATAGCGCCCCGCCGCCATCGTCGGCAGCGTGTGGTTGGTGCCGCAGCACTTGTCGGAATAGACCACGCTGGCCATTTCGCCGATGAACAGCGATCCATAGTGCCGGAGCTTTGCCGCCGTTGCATGTGGGTCGGCTGTGTGAACCTGAAGATGCTCGGCCGCGATATGGTCGGAATAGGCCAGCATCGCAGCTTCGTCACGTGCGACCGCCACCTCGCCGTAGTCCTCCCACGCGACGCGCGCTGTCTCAGCGGTGGCCAGATCGACAAGCTGCCGCTCGACCTCTTCGACAACCCTCTTGGCAAGATCAGCGTCTGTCGTGATCAGCCCGACCCGCGTGCGCACGTCGTGCTCTGCCTGCGCCAAAAGGTCCGTCGCGATCATCTCGGCATCGCCGGCGTGATCCGCCAAAGTATAAATCTCGGACGGGCCAGCCAGCTGGTCGATGCCCACCGGCCCGAAAACCTGCCGCTTCGCCTCGTTCACGAAGGCGTTGCCCGGACCGACGATCTTGTCGACACGCGGTACAGTTTCCGTGCCGAATGCCATGGCCGCGATCGCTTGTGCACCGCCGATACGGAAGATCCGGTCTGCACCTGAAAGGTGGCACCCGGCGATCATGGCCGGATGCGCGTTTGGAGGCAGACAGGCAACAACCTCGCCCACGCCGGCGACCTTGGCAGGCACGATCGTCATGATCGGCGCTGACAAAAGCGGATAGCGTCCGCCGGGCACGTAACACCCGACCCGCTCCAGTGGAATAATCCGGTGACCAAGATGCACGCCCGGCCGGATTTCCACCTCCAGTTCCTGCATCGTGGCACGCTGCGCCTTGGCAAAGTCGCGGACATTTCCGATGGCGAACTCGGTGTCGGCGCGGGTCTGCGGATCAAGTGCGGCAAGCGCCGCTGCGCGATCCGCTTCCGTCACCTCGAATACCGCGAGATCGGATCGGTCAAAGGCACTGGCAAAGCGCCTTACAGCCGCGTCGCCTTCGGCTGCGACCGCTGCGAGCACCTCAGAAACCGTCGCCGAGACATCGTTTGCGTCGGACGCAGCGCTCCGGCGGGGCGCCTTGGTATGAGTGATCCCATCAAATATTTTCGAGTTTGCCATGGTTCTGAACCTGTAGATTGCGAGTCGCATCATAGTAGCGAAAGTCCGCGACTCTGCAAACGTATTCGCGCCACAGTATCACTCTTTATTGCATGATTTATCGTCCTGATGTCAGACTATGCCCATTTGCTGCAAACGTATTCAACTTTGATACGGGAATGCCCTTAGGTCCTGAGCCACATCATCCGTCAGGCCACAACTGACCGCATTCTCAAACTGTCGGACGACACTGCCTTGCCGAAGATACCAGCGGCGCACGCACCGCGGACCATGGGGTGTGACCGCGACCGCGGAGCCACCTTCAAACGAAGGGGTCTGCGGGGGCCCTCTTGTCTCATGCTGTCAGTCAGGTTGTTTGTCTCCGGGCGCGGGCCGCGCCATGTTTCCAGTGCTTGTCCGGCAAAGGGTTCGCTGCTAGTCGGTTGGGAGACACTTCAGGATATTCCAATGACGTCGGAACCCGGTGCCCTGGCACAAAACGATCCACAGGCGCCCGAACATGCCGCGCGCAACCGCATGGTCATCGGCCTTCTGCTGGTTGCGACTTTTGTCGTGATCCTGAACGAAACCATCATGAGCGTGGCGCTACCCCGACTGATGGACGACCTTGGCGCGACGGCGAATGCCGTCCAGTGGCTGACCACGGCCTTTTTGCTGACCATGGCGGTCGTGATCCCGGTGACCGGGTTTCTGATCCAACGCACCAACACGCGACCGCTGTTCATTCTGGCAATGGGGTTGTTCAGTCTGGGCACCCTGGCGGCCGCGCTGTCGCCATCGCTCGCATTTATGATTGCCGCGCGTGTTGTTCAGGCCCTTGGGACGGCGATCATGATGCCGCTTCTGATGACGACCGTCATGACGCTGGTGCCGCATAACCGGCGGGGGCCGGTCATGGGCAATATCTCGATGGTGATTTCGGTGGCACCCGCAATTGGTCCGGCCATTTCAGGTATTGTCCTGAACTACCTGAGCTGGCCTTGGCTGTTCTGGCTGGTCCTGCCGATTGCGTTGACGGCGCTGGGTGTGGGGGCGCGGTTGATGTCCAACGTCACCACGCCGCGATACGCCCCGCTGGACATCCTTTCGGTGCCGATATCCGCGCTGGCGTTCGGTGGGCTTGTCTATGGTCTTTCGAGTTTTGGTGAACTGGGCGGTGAGGATGGCAACACCACCGGCTATGTCGCGGTTGCTGTCGGCGTGCTGGCCATGGCCGTATTCGTCCTGCGACAGATCAGGCTGCAGAAAACCGAAAGGGCGTTGTTGGATTTGCGGACTTTCACATCCAAGAACTTCACCATTTCGCTCGCCATGATGGTCATCATGATGGCGGCACTGTTCGGGACCGTGATCCTGTTGCCCATCTATATGCAGAACGTGCTTGGCTTTGACACGCTGCGTACCGGCGCCCTGCTTTTGCCGGGTGGGTTGGTCATGGGCCTTTTGGCGCCACGGGTTGGCCGGCTGTACGAAACCTATGGCCCGCGGCCACTGATCGTGCCGGGGTCGGCTATCGTTTGCGCCGTTCTTTGGGCGATGACCCTGCTGGGACCAGATACGAATTGGGTGAACATCCTGATCGGGCATATCCTGATCAGTATTGGACTGGCCCTGACATTCACCCCGCTGTTCACCGTCAGCCTGTCATCCGTTCCAGCAGAATTGTATTCGCACGGCAGCGCGACGTTGGGATCGGTTCAACAGGTCGCCGGCGCGGCGGGGGTGGCGCTTTTCATTGCGATCATGTCGGCGATATCGGCGCGGCACACAGCTGAAGGCCTGGATCCGGTGCTGGCCCTGTCCAAAGGCATCACCGCCGCGTTCACGGTCGGGGCGATATTGTCGATCTTCACGATCGTTTCAGCATTCTTCGTGCGTCGCCCGCCGGATTTTGGCGCACCGCAAATGGTCCACTGACCGCGCCCGACCCAACCCGCCCTGAACAAACACATTCGGCACAATGTTTCTCATGGCGTTTCAGCCGGAACTTGGCGCTACGACGCCTCCGAGGTCGGCTTGGTGGCTATGTTTTCGGATAGCTGCGTCAGCGACAAAGCTCCGCTTTCGGTGCCAGTGCACAGGTCGTGCTTCTAACCACCCATGTAGGGTCGGCAACCGCTTAGATCCGGGTGTTCTTGAAGCAACAACGACGGATCAACTGTCTGTCGAAGCATGGGCTGATCGGTAATGTCGATGCACATGACAACATCGAGCATGCGCGCTGCAATCAAGGCAAAACCTGGCCCGTATTCGGCAACAGTACCAGGTCTGTAGCGATAGCCGTTCAAGACTATGTTCGTGGCGTAGGGATAAACGACTATCACATTGCAGGCGTCCAACTCTCCAGCTCGCGGACTCTCTGGCAGGAGGTGACACATATATCCGTGAGAGACGGCACTATCTCTTGGTAGAAAGAGGAGCGATCTATACCCGTCAATATAGGTGTCGTAACCGCTGACTTGCAGAACTGGGTCCAACGTCAGGTCATAGTTGCAGTGATCGCAGTCCCTTGGGGGATCAGGCTGCAGAGCCATTTGATGAGCAAGATACTGATATCCGGTGAAACTCGAGTCCAGAGTGCGACGTATGTCAAAGTCCTGATCCTTGAGGACAGGATCATTATCCAGAAACGCACGCAACCAAACTGATGATCTGACCATAAACCAGACCCGGAAATCTTGGTTCGCCTTTGGCCAATCGTGAAGCCTGCCCATCAGGAATTCACGTTCATTCACATGCATAACGCCGTTTTCAAAGCGGTTCTGAAGATTTTCTTCTTCAAGCAAAAACCGCTCGTAGCTCGATGGCTCGCAGATCGCGCAACTCGGCAAGAGCAATGATGCAATTAGAAGTAGAACTCTCATGCGATTATCGTTTCGATAGACATCGGCCTCATTTAGAAACCGGAATTTCGACAGTTTTGTGGCCAATCAGTACGAAGCGGACATGAATGTCGACATCCTCTTGGTCCGCTTCGTCCCGCTAGTTGGAACAGAAGTGTCTTGTCGCGACCCCGTTGGTTTCCGTCCGATCACACCTCATGGGGGCGTCACGCACCTCAGCAGTTAGCGCTCTTTCGGCTGATCCACGGGGGGCATCCCACCCACTTCGTCCAGCCGCGCACTGCCAAGCTGTCCGATCCGGATGAGTTCCCCGTCTTGGAAAGTCGATGCGAAGTGTATGAGGACGCTCGCGTCCTTCCAGTCTCAGATTGTAGCATCCTCCGCATCCTCGAAGGGCCTAGGACCCTGAACCAACGCTTCACCGTCAGACTGGCGCTCACTCTTATTCTTCAGCCGATTGGACCCCAAAACGCCGCTTGGGTTTTCGCTGCGATCCTGAGCACTGCGCCGACTGCGTGTTCGATCTCCGTTGGTATGGATATCGTGGGGAACGCGAGTTTGGGTTTTGGTGCGGATCGAAGTCAAGTCATTGAAACCGCGTAAAAAAGGCCGAACCGCAATCGGCGAGGTTCGCCCAAACTGAGACCGAGGGCCATTCTGACTCCGGCTTCTGAGCCCACCTTTGGCTGGGCGGCGCGTCTATAAAGTTCGGTCGATTCTCGCAAACCCCTTTGAGAACACGGAAAAATCCCTGCCCATCAGGGCGGTGTCACTGGATCGCAATGGGTGTAATGGCGGACAGTGAGACCGCCATACCGTGTTCCAACGAGGTCCCAATAGACTATATTTTGCAGGCCTTTTTGCACGTCCTTGTTCTTGAATGTTCCAGTCCCGTCCCCCATATTCCTATCAAGAATGGAGGACGTAATGGCAGACGCGGTCAAATCAGGGAAACACCCCCACAACGCCCTAAGTGCAATCTTTGTGCGGTCGGTCAAGGAACCGGGCAAATACAATGACGGCAACGGGCTGTTTCTCAAGGTCGATGCAACCGGGGCCAAGCGTTGGGTTCAGCGGATCGTCATTCGCGGCAAGCGGACGGAAATGGGGCTTGGGTCTGCCGATCTGGTCGGCCTTGCCGAAGCCCGCGAAACCGCCCGCCAGAACCGCAAGCTGGCCCGGTCCGGGGGCGACCCGTTGCAGGCCAAGCGGGAAGCCGAAGCAATCCTGACCTTTGAGGAAGCCGCCCGCGAAGTGCATCGCCTTCACCTGCCCTCTTGGAAGAACAAGAAACACGCGGCGCAATTCATCAGCACGCTTGAGACCTATGCCTTCCCCCGTATCGGTCGGCTCAAGGTTTCGGACGTGACGACAGCCGACGTGCTGGCCGTTCTGCAACCAATTTGGCTTGAGAAAGCGGAAACCGCCCGCCGCGTTCGCCAGCGGATCGGGACCGTCATGAAATGGGCCGTGGCGAAGGGCTGGCGTCAGGACAATCCGGCCCAGAACATCGGACAGGCGTTGCCGAAGCATGACCGCACCCCGACCCACCGGAAATCTCTTCCCTACACCCAAGTTGCGGACTTCCTTGCGGCGCTGCACGAGTCGCAAGCTGGCGAGACCACAAAGCTGGCCTTGGAATTTCTCATTCTGACCGCCGCGCGGTCCGGCGAAGTGCGGCAAGCCGTGTGGTCCGAAATCGACCTTGAGGTTGGGGAATGGAAAATCCCGGCCAAGCGCATGAAGGCGAAGCGGGAACACCGGGTTCCCCTGTCCGGGCGGGCGGTCGAACTGTTGCAGGCAGCAAAGGCGCTTTCGGATGGGTCCGATCTGGTCTTTCCCGGCACCCGCTACGGCAAGCCACTGTCGGACATGACCCTTTCGAAGCTGACAAAGGCGCTGGGCTTTGATGTGGACGTGCACGGGTTCCGCACATCCTTCAAGACTTGGGCACAAGAGCGGACGAATACCCCCCGCGAAGTGTCAGAGGCAGCATTGGCTCACACGATCCAGAACAAGGCCGAAGCGGCCTATGCGCGGTCTGACTTGTTTGAAAAGCGGCGGCGGTTGATGGAAGGATGGGGCGCGTTCACCCGGCCTTCCAGCGCAGCAACCGGCGTCCTAGTGAGGCTGGCATGACTGATCGACCAGCAAAAATGAACATACTTGGAGCCTACGCCTCGGAAGACTTCGAAGCTGTTTCCGGAATCGTTAGGGAACAGAATTTGAAGCCACGCCCCAGCCGGAACATTGCAAAATTTCTCGATGAAACACCTAACCCCGGCTTCCTTCTCTCTAGGCAATATCAAGTAGCGGACCAAATTATCGCCGCAGCTCTGGAATGGGAAAAAGGGTCCCCGGCTCAACGACGGGAAGAATGGCTTGGTGATGAAGAGATTCGCAGTGAAGCGATGCGAATCGCTAGTCAATCTTGGACCGTGTCTACAAGCAAACTCAAGACTTCCAAGAAGGCTCTTACGAAGTTCCGCGCTTCAATCACCTCCATCGAACTGTCTCTTGAGGACTTGGACGAATATGCACGGTTGTTGGACTACCCTGAAATCGAAAGCCACGATAACCCTAGCTACCCACGCACCCTTGAAGGCCGGATTATCAATCAAGTCGGGCCAATGACCGCACTTTCATCGGCACTTGAAATACTTAAAATGCGGACAGCTGCGCGTCTGGCGGGAATTGATGGGCAGCTTGCCTCCCGAAACACGGGAAGAGGGGCACCAAGGCTCGAAGGCAAGGTTTCCATTTCTGAAAAACTCGGTTGGTTCTACTACGAGCTTAGTCGCGAAGTCCCAACCATATCCTATGAATCTCAAGATCGGATTCCGAGCTATTATGGCCGGTTTGCTCCGGTTCTCGCGGATGTCTTCAAGATTCTTGGTTGGTCCGACCTAACAGACCACTACATCAGGATTGCGAAAGAACACGTCGAAAGCAGACTCGAGGCTCAAGGCCAAATTCACTCGCGCGACTAATTACCCCAGATATACCGACGTTGAGCACCCTGTGGTTCTTCCGTCAACTTCCTTCCAGCAACAACAAGAGCTGGAACATTCCAATGACAGACAAACTTCGACGCCGACCTTGGGTGGAGGAAGCCACCGGCTTAAGCCGGTCTTCGATCTACGCCGCGATGAAGGACGGAACCTTTCCCAAGCCAGTGCAGATTGGCAAACGCGCCGTAGCATGGTCCGAAGCGGATATTGCCGAGTGGATTGCAAGCCTAGGCCGATAAGAAAAACCCGCACCTTCAATTGAGGGCACGGGCCTTCGGTAGTCTTTGCACCTAATCCCTACCGTGCCTGCCCTCTCATGACAACATGATAGGAGAACCCAATGAAACCCGATTTTCGGGCGCGGCGGAGCTATGCCGTCACCAACCCCGGCCAAGAGCCGTTCAACATCACCCTTCGGGGCCGCAACCTCTGGACCATGCAACAGCTTATCAAGGCCGGTCGCATTGGATGCACCCCAATTGATAACCCTGCCCCCCGGTGGAGTGGATACGTCCACAACCTTCGGGAACTCGGGGTCGCAATCGAGACCTTGACCGAAAAACACCTTGGCCCGTTTGAGGGCTGGCATGGGCGCTATGTGCTCTTGTCCAAGGTGGAACCAATCAACGGTTCGGAGGGGGCGGTATGACTGCCCCCTTATTCCACCGGGAAACCGATGACCGCTATCATGGCGAGATTGCCCGTCATGGCCGGTTTCGCGTTGTCGCCTGCAAGGATGGTCTGCAATGGATTGTCCAGCGCCGAAAGGCGGGGGCTGGGGGCCGATGGGTCGCGCTGGGCTACTTCCGCACCCGTGACGCGCTCTTGCGCCTCTGGACCGCCCTAGATTGCCCCGTTGGCCCCGATCTGGCCCACCTTCCCCGCACCTTCGGAGGGTCGGCACATGGCTAGAGCACCTGACCGACTGCCAATCCTGGCACCTGAACAGTCTCAACAAGTGCGGCACCTTGTTCGTGCATTCGGCCTTCCCCCGCATCACGCCAAGCTAATCGCGGAACTTCACTTTGGGGGGCGAAAGGCATGAGCCGAAAGAAACCATACCAGCACAAGAAAAAGGGCGGGCAACCGTTCGTCCAACTTCATCTGTGGTTCATCCAGTCGGAGGCATGGCGGTCCCTGACACCGACCGCCCGCGCCCTCTATGTCGAACTCAAGGCCAGATACAACGGCGGCAACAACGGCAATGTTCGATTGAGCCACCGGGAAGCCGCCGAAGCCCTGAACCTCCACCGCAACACCGTCGGGGGATACTTCACGGAACTGCATGAAAAGGGGTTCATTGACATGATGGAGGGGCCGCACCTTGGCCCTTCCGGGGTCGGGCAAACGGCCAAATGGCTTCTGACCGAATACCCCGGCGCGGATATGAAGCCCGCCCGAAAGACGTTCATGAAGGCAGGCCAAACGCAGAAGCCCCGCACAAAATCAGTGCAGGCCCGTCACAAGAAACAGGACGGTTCAGAGGCTATCCCCACTCGAAAGGCAGGAGCCGTCACAAATTCTGTGACGCCGAAAGCCGAAAATCCGCCCGCCCCCCGCACAGAAAACAGGACAATTATACATCTAGCCACCGGGAGGGGAAATTGATGTGTGACCTTCCGTCTTGGTTCTTCGCGTTGCCCGATTGGGTGCGGGCGTTCATGTTCTCAGACTTCTGCGGCGGCAACCCTGACCTTGCATCATGGCTGACCAGTCTTTTCGCTCACATCGGCGTTTGGGCGGTCGTTGGACTGTTCCCCCGGCGACTGGCGTTGGCGGCTTTTGCGGCATGGATCGGCAAGGAAGTATTCGCGGACATTCCGATTGGCGACTGGTCCCTTGTGGTCATGGCTGACAGTCTGGTTGACCTTGCGGCGGGCTGGTTCGGATGGAAGTTGCCTTGCCGACGATTGCCGCCGTCGGCCCAGTTATCGCAAAAAGGCTATGCGCAAGCCTTGCCTGTCCTGCAAAGTGGCAACGACTCTACCGGCCCTAGGAAGGACGAGACATGACCCTCTTTTCACAGGTTCTTCTTTGGGCCGTCGGTTTTGCGGTAGCGTTCTGGGCCGCTAGGAGGCGGCATCGCTACGTCTTGATGCTTGGCATTGCTATTTGCATCTATGCGATTGTTGGGTTCACCCTTACCGCAATCCGCGATTACTAGCGTTCCGTGAAGCGCCTCCAGAGACAGACAGGCCGGGAAATGGAAGGCTCGAAGCTGCAAGAATTACGTCAGTCCCAAAAAATGACCCGCACGACGCTTGCGGACCTTTGCGGCCTTTCACCCTACACGGTTCGATATTGGGAACGGAAAGCGAGCGTCAACACAAGGGGCCATGCCCCGCGCCTTATGCTGGCCGCGCTGGGCCGTGCTGACCTCATTGCACCTTTCATCCGTCGGGAACGGCAAAGGGGTATTTGCGGACACCTACGCGCGGGCGCGTCATGGGGTTCACGCGGAATCCACCCGTGTTGGGTGCCAAAATTACCCCGAAACCTTCGCCCGAAGTGCGGGGCAAAAACCCGGAGTGGCCAGCCCTGCCAAGCCCGAGCCGTGCCGGGACGTAGGCGTTGCCGGATGCATGGGGGTCTTTAGCCAGCATTCACAAAAGCGAAGGCCAATACTGACGCCAATTTGATCGAAACCGTATTTCTTTCCATCAACTTGGATCAACCCTCTTTAGACAACAAAGAGAACAGAGCTTGGTCCTCCGACGATTGACAACATGGGCCATTCAGGCAGACTTCCATGAACTTGAAATCTTGCTAGAGGTCGCAGTCTATGCTGGTCAATCACGCAATATCTGTGTCTTGCCTCCTCGGCTCGGCGCTTTGGGCGCTATCGGCTGATGCCGAAGAAATTCGGTATCCCACCTACATGCCCGCCAATTCGGTCTTGGGGCTGGCGCAGAATATCGAGCTAGTTGTAGATGACCAAGTTTCAGATAATTGTTGGACCAACTCATCCTCCATTCGATCCTCCATTTTCTTGTTAATGGAGCAGAATGACATGAGAGTTCTAGATTATGAGCCTGCTTTCAACAATTGGCTAACTCCTAGAGTTGTCCTTGCCGCACTTGGCGGCAGATCGAACAATGGCCAATGCTATGTTTCGGGCAGGTTCCTAGTTTATTTCCATTCATCCACAACACTTGGCGGAGCCAATGGCGGCCAAGAATTTAGTTTTCCAACCATTGCAACAGTATTTGAAACTGATGCGGTCTTCCTCAACAGCGGGAACGCCAACGACCAGCTAGGCGACTTTCTTAACGGCGCTGCTTCTGAGTATCTTGCGAGGGTCATATCAAGCAGACGCTCAGAGCAATTTGAAGCCTACTTGGAAGCTTATCCCCCACACAATGACTTGCCAATTTCAACCGCTGATTGGCAAGAGTACTTGGATAGCCTGACTGGATCCGACAACAACTAGCTAAATTTGGGGCGCAAAAGTCGCCTTGGCACCAGCTAGCTGGATGCGGCCGAATCCACGTCCAATTGATTAGCCTGCATCGCAGAACTCTTTGTGTTCAGTTGTTAGGTGTCGAACTCTTCCGCATCTTCGGCCAATGCGTCAGTTGTAACGTCCGTCCTTGTGCTCCGATCCGCCTGCACTTTCGGAGCCTTCTTTTGCCATGCTGAAAGGTCGGAGCCGACTTCCCGGTAGAACTCGGGAACAAGGCGCTCCAACTCGCCTATGAAGTTGGTCTGTTGAGTGAACTTCGCGCCAAGCCGGTCTGTAAGGAAGATGTGGAAGCCATGCGGGGCCAAGTGCTCTTTGCCCTCATTGGCGCATTCAACATCGGCCCTAAGCTCCGAGACCGTGAATTGGGTATCTTCGCTTTTCCCCGGCCACATCAGGCGGACAATCAGAGCTTCACCATCTTCCCGCTTGATCTGTCTGAGTAACCAATTGAGCCTTGCCTTGGTCGACTTCTTGTCTTCGGGGGCGCGAAGGGACATGCCAACGTCAATGCTGCGACGCCGTAGATCGGCAATAACCTCAATCGCCGCCGCTGCATCCGGGATGGCAATTGTTGCCCGCAACTGGCCTTCATCTTTCAGGATAGCCAACTCATCCTTCATTCGTTTGGCCGGGTCGTGCTGATGACTACGGGGCAATTTCTGGTCAACTGTCGCCCCTGTCATCCGACTGAGAATGAGCGTCAAGTCTCGGGTCTCTTGGTGCCACGCTTCCAAGACCGGTTGAACAAGGGGCGATTTTGCCGGAATGACGCCACCCGAAGAAACGAGTTTGTTCAGCTCGCTCCATTCTTTCGGCATCCTGTCGAAGCCCTTAACCCCTGCGCTTTCATGAGACAGGAAGCGCCGAAGTTCATTGAGCAAGACCAACTGGTCCGTATCCGCGACTTCTTCCCCGGAAACCAATAGATCGGCGGTCGTCAGAATATGCATCCAAGACCAATGAAAGACCGGAATCTTGGAACGGCTCTTGCGGACATGTTCAAGCGGATGGGTGCTAGGGGTCGTGGCAAACTGGTTCGATATGGTCACCACACAGTCGCAAGAGTTTTCCTTTGCCAGTTGCCGGTAACGTTCGATCTGGTCAGGGTCCAAGTCAGAGTTTCCAACCTTGGCTTCAACCAATGCCCGCCATTGGCGACTTCCAACCGTCACGACAATCAATCCATCGGGGCGGTCCTTCGGGTTGGCGGGCGACTTGGTGAATACGACTTCCGTGAAGGTCTCGACCTTCGCCCTCTTGCCTAACTTCTGCCCTGTCGACGATAGCAGAGCCGCGCCAAACTCTTCGACCTTGGACATGCAGGCCAAGACTATTGAGGTGGTCCTGCCCTCTTTGGATGTGGTGGAAAGGACAGGGAAGAGGCGAGCCGGTTCACCCTGCTTCAGATACTCAGGCAATCGTTCTGCGGTCAAAACTACGTTCCTTGGAATAATCAATGCCCAAATGGAACGCCTGAACCAACTTGTAGTCAATCTGACTCTTACACGCCTAGCGCGATTTTCGGGGCATTTCCTACATAAAGGAAAGCCCAATCATTTCCGACTTGGCGGTCGGAATGGGGGATGGGACCGAATTTAAAACCGGTAACATGCCGTAAATCAACGAGAATTTGTGATTATGTGGCGGACAGTGAGGGATTCGAACCCTCGAGACGGTTCCCCGCCTACACACTTTCCAGGCGTGCGCCTTCGACCACTCGGCCAACTGTCCGTGGGCGGGGGTTTATCCGCAACCTGCGTCCCTTTGCAAGGGGGCCTGCGGCGAAATTGTTGCCGTTGTATCCCGGCCCTGAAACGCACATAGTGCACTGCGCTTATCAATTGCCCGGACGACCATGACCCCGCCGCAGGACCACACAACCCAGAACCAGATCCAACGTACCTACTACAGCCGGATTCAGACCGGGGCGCTTTTGATCATCGCCTTTGCTGTGGTGCTGTTTCTGCTGGTTCAGGCGCGGTTCTTGCTGATCTCATTGGCTACCGCGATCATCCTTTTCTCGCTGACCTCGGACGTGATCAATTTCATCGCGCGGCTTCGGGTCGGACCGATCCGCATTCCGAACTGGGTGGCTTCGCTGGCCGCACTTGCCTTGATTTCGACTGCGCTGCTGCTGTTGTCGTCGATCCTTCTGGCACAGTTGAACACCGTATTGATGACCACGCTGTCCTACGCGGAACGGGCGCCATCGGCCATTGCCTCGCTGTTTCGCTGGATGGGCGAGGACGTGGAGACCGCTGTTTTGAACTCGCTTCGATCGGTCGAGGTGTCGGGCTATGTCCGGACCGTCGCCGGACAGGCAGGCAACCTGATGCAGGGGACGGTTCTGGTGATCCTTTTCGTGGGGTTCCTGTTTGCCGAGCGCATCTGGTTTTCGACGAAGCTTACGAATTTTGTAGGCGATGGGGTGCAGGCCGAACGGGTGGGCAAGATCATCGCCTCGATCATCCACCGGGTGAACTATTACCTGCTCGTCAAATCCGCCGTCAGCGTGATTACCGGGATCATGGTCTTTGCGGTCGCCACGGCCTTTGACCTCGAACTTGCCGTCGCCATCGGCATCCTGACCTTCGTGCTGAACTACATCCCCAACGTCGGGTCGATCGTGGCCACGGGCATGGTGGCCCTTGTGGCCTTCGTCCAGACCTCGGATCCGACGATTACCGCTGCGATCTTCGTGATCTGCGGGTTGATCCAGTTCATCAACGGCAATGTGATCGACCCGTGGATGATGGGCCGCGCACTGCGTCTGTCGTCCTTCGGGATCATCATCAGCCTTGCCTTCTGGGGCGCGGTCTGGGGCATTCCGGGGATGTTCCTGTCGGTGCCGATCATGGTGATGCTGCTGGTCGTCTGCAGCCACGTGCCGGCCCTGCGCCCGGTGGCGATCCTTCTATCGCGCGAAGGTCTGCCCGAACCCGAGGCAGAGCTGAACCGTGTTGCCGAGGAAATGGAACAGCGCCGCGCGTCCTAGGTCCAGTTGACCTCGCCCAGGAAGATATATCCGGCGCCGTAGATCGTCTTGATCAGGGCCGGGTTGCGCGGGTCTTCTTTCAATTTCGCGCGCAGGCGGGAGATCCGCACATCCATTGCCCGGTCGAAACTTTCCCCGGCGGTGCCGCCCAAGGTCTCTTGCATGTTCGCCCGTGAAATCAGCCGCTTTGGCGCATCAAGGAACATCCGCAGCACGGCCCCTTCGGCGTGGCTGAAGGGGGTTTCGGCGCCGGTCTCGTCGATCAGGGCGTAGCGGTCGAAATCGGCGGTCCAGCCGTTGAACCGCGCCACGCTCCCTGCCCCGCCGGCCTCTGCCGCGCCCTTGCGCAGCCGCGCCCGGACCCGGGCCACGACCTCGGCCGGGTCGAAGGGTTTGATGATGTAGTCGTCGGCACCCAATTCCAGCCCGGTGACCCTGTCCTGCACCTGCGCCCGGCCCGAGATGATGATGACCGACGCCCCCTGTTCCAGCGCCAGCCGGTGCACAAGGCTCAGCCCGTCCTTGTCCGGCAGACCAAGGTCCACAAGACAGACATCGGGGGCGGCGGTTTTCAGCGCCGCTTCAAACTCGGTCGCGCGGCCAAAGGCCAGCGTGCGGAATCCCGCATCCGTCAGCGCATCGGTCAGCATCAGCCGAATGGCCGGTTCGTCGTCTAGGATGGTGACAAGCGGGGCGGTCATTGGGCGGCTCCGGCCGGGTGCGGGGTGAAGACTGCGGCAATGTCCTCTGCCCCGACCGGTTTGGCAAGGACCGGGGCCAATGCGGCGGCAGCCTGTCGCAGCGGGTCCGACGGGGGCAGTGATGTCATGAAGACAACCGGCGGGCGGGCGGGGCCAAGCCGATTGAACAGGTCCACGCCCGTCTGCCCCCCTTCCAGCGACAGGTCCGATAGGATCAGTCCGATCCCATCGACACCTTCGGCGATGGCCAGCGCCTCGTCGACCGATGCGGCCTCGGCCACGGCCTGCCCGGCCCCGGTCAGGGATTGGCGAATGGTTTCGCGCAGGTCCGGGCTGTCTTCGACCAAAAGGATCAGTCCCGCCGCCTGTGGCAGGTCGCGGGCCAGCCGCAGCGGCAGGCGGATCACCACCCGCCCGCCGGTCAGCCCGTTGCCCAGATGGACCTCTCCGCCCGCCAGTTTCACCGTGTCATAGACCATCGACAGGCCCAGCCCCGACCCTTCCCCGCCCTTGGTGGTAAAGAACGGGTCAAGCGCGTGATCCAACGCCTCGTCACTGAACCCGGGCCCGGTGTCCGAGACTGAGAACTCGAGCCAGGTATCCTGCACCCGTCGCGCGGTGATGCCGATCCGCCCCTGTGTCGCGGGCCCGATGGCGTCGCGCGCGTTCAACACAAGGTTCAACAGGGCGTCCTGCACCGTTCCGGGGTCGATCATCCACGGCCCTGGACCGGCCTCGTTACGGATGTCGATGCCAATGCCGTCCGGCAGGGACGGACTGGCCAGCGTTTCCATATCGCGCAGGAAGAGGTCCAGATCGGTGGCCTGAAGTTTCAACTGCCGCCGCCCCGTCATATCCGCGATCCGGTGCAGCAGCGTCCCCCCGCGCCGGGCCGCCGACAGGGTGGCCGACACCAGCGCCCCGGCCTCCTCGGGCAAGTCCATCTTCTGCAGTTTGCCCTGCATCCCAAGGATGATCGTCAGAAGATTGGAAAAATCATGGGCAAGGCCCGATGTCAGTTGTGCCGCCAATTCCCGTTTCCGGGTCTGCTGAAGCGCGACGCGGGCCTGCGTTTCCTCGGTCACGTCCATCGACAGGATATAGACCCCGTCGATCCCGCCATCGCTGTCCGTGTCCGGGGTGAAGGCCACCCTGATCCGGCGCGAGCTTAGCGCGTCGGTAAACTCGAACACGTTCGGGTTGCCCGCAAAGGCCGCGGACAGGTGCGGTTCGATCCGGGTATAGGCCTGCGCCCCAAGGGTTTCCGCGATATGCCGCCCAAGAATGTCCGAGGGCCGGCCCGGCATCACCGACGACAGGCGACGGTTGGAATAGGTATAACGGCGGTCCAGATCCACATGGGCGATATGGGCCGGCATCATTTCCGTGGTCAGGCGGGTCCGGGCCTCGATCTCGGTCAATTCGCGCTTGGCCTCTTCCAACTGCGCGATGGTGCTTTCCAGCGCCCGGTTAGTCGACGACAGTTCGGCGGCATAGCTGGACAGCTGGTCCGACAGCTCCTCGGACCTTGCCTGCAACAGCGCCTCGTGCCGCCGGGTGTTGGTGATATCGGTATAGACGGTCACCCAGCCGCCCTGTTGCAACGGTGCGCCTTCGACGCTGATCACCCGGCCATTGGCGCGGGTCCGTTCCATGTAATGCGGCTCGAACGCCCGGGCGAGGTTGACGCGGTCGGCGACAAAGTCGTCGATATCCCCGATCTCGCCATACTCGCCCCGCTCCGCCAGATAACGGATCACCTCGGCAAAGCTGACCCCATCGCGGGCGAACCGGTCCGGCAGGTCGAACATCTCCAGCATCCGGCGGTTGGCCACCACCAGCCGCAGGTCGCTGTCGAATATGGAAATGGCCTGCTGAATCAGGTTCAGCCCGGACATCATCAGCGCCGATCTGTCTGGCTTGGCTCGCGGCATGGCGGTTCCTTCCCTGCAACATGGCTAGCACCGGCCCCCTGCCCCGCCAAGCCAAAGGTCGGGGTAACCGCCTGCTGTTACAATTCGTTAGGATTGGGAAAACATCGCGCAAGAATCGGGCGTCAGCCTGCAAGCCGACCGGACAAGCGGGAAGAGGAGCCCGCCCCGGCAAAGGGAGGATCAAGACTTGGCCGACGCCACTGTCGGCGCAGGAGACGGGCATCTGTCCGTTCCGGCGCTTCTGCATCACAACGCCACCCGGCACGGGGACAAAGCCGCCTACCGGGAAAAGGAATATGGGGTCTGGCAGAACTGGACCTGGGCCCAGACCGAGAAAGAGGTCGAGGCGCTGGCGCTTGGCCTGATCAACCTCGGTGTTAACAAAGGCGACTTCATCGCGATCATCGGGCGCAACCGCCCCTATCTGTATTGGGCCATGGTCGCGGCGCAATCGGTGGGCGCGGTCCCGGTGCCGCTCTATCAGGACGCGGTCGCCGAAGAGATGGCCTATGTGCTGGATCACTGCGGCGCGCGCTTCGTGGTGGCGGGCGATCAGGAACAGGTCGACAAGGTGCTGGAGATTCAGGACCGACTGTCGAACCTTGAACATATGATCTACCTTGATCCTCGGGGGATGCGGAAATACGATCACAGCCGGTTGCATGAATATTCCCACGTGCAGGAGCAGGGGCGCGCCGCGCGCGACGAACTGACCCCCGAACTGGAACGCCGCCGGTCGGCGCTGGGCTACGACGATACCTGTGTGATGCTTTACACATCGGGGACGACGGGCAAGCCCAAGGGCGTGGTCCTGTCGAACCGCAACATCATCGAAACCGCCAAGGCGAGTTCGGAATTCGACCACCTGCGGGCGGGCGACGAAGTTCTGGCCTATCTGCCGATGGCGTGGGTCGGTGATTTCATCTTTTCCATCGGACAGGCCTATTGGACGGGGTTCTGCGTGAACTGCCCCGAAAGCCCGGACACGATGATGACCGACCTCAAGGAAATCGGGCCGACCTACTACTTTGCCCCGCCCCGGATTTTCGAAACCCAGCTGACCAGCGTCATGATCCGGATGGAGGACGCAGGTAAATTCAAGCAATGGCTGTTCCGCCACTTCATGGCCCATGCCCGCAAGGTCGGCCCCGCCATACTTGACGGCAAACCGGTGGGTATCTGGGACCGGTTTAAATACGCGCTGGGCGAGGTGGCGATCTACGGGCCGCTTAAGAACACCCTCGGCTTTGGCCGGGTGCGCGTGGGCTATACGGCGGGCGAGGCGATCGGGCCGGAGATTTTCGATTTCTACCGCTCGCTCGGGATCAACCTGAAACAGCTTTATGGCCAGACCGAAGCGTCGGTCTTCATCACCCAGCAACCCGATGGCGAGGTCCGGTCCGATACCGTGGGCGTGCCCTCGCCCGGCGTGGAAATCCGGATCGCCGAGAACGGAGAGGTCTTCTACCGTTCTGCCGGCACCTTCGTGGAATACTACAAGAACCCCGAAAGCACCGCCGACACCAAGGATCCGGAAGGCTGGGTCGCCACGGGCGACGCGGGCTTTATCGAAGAGGGCAGCGGCCATCTGCGGATCATCGACCGGGCCAAGGACGTGGGCCAGATGGCCGACGGCCGGTTGTTCGCGCCCAAGTATGTTGAAAACAAGCTGAAGTTCTTCCCCAACATCCTTGAGGCCGTCGTCTTTGGCGCAGACCGCGAAACCTGCACCGCCTTCATCAACATCGACCTGACCGCCGTTGGCAACTGGGCCGAACGCAACAATATCGCCTATGCCTCTTATCAGGAGCTGGCCGGCCACCCCCGCGTGCTGGAAACCATCCAGGCCCATGTGGAAGAGGTGAACGCCAGCGTGGCCGAGGACGATATGCTGTCGGGCTGCCAGATCCACCGCTTCCTTGTGCTGCACAAGGAGCTGGACGCTGACGACGGCGAATTGACCCGCACCCGCAAGGTGCGCCGCAAGATCATCGCCGAGAAGTTCGATGACCTTGTCACCGCGCTCTATGACGGGTCGGACAGCATCTATACCGAAACCGAAGTGACCTATGAAGACGGGCGCAAGGGCAAGATCCGGGCAACGTTGGAAATCCGCGACGCCAAGGTTGTGCCCACCGCCGGAAAGGCCGCCGCATGACGACGACAGCGCCCGAGACAACCACCACCGCCGACGGCCGCACCATTGGTCCCGTGGTGATGGAGATGAAGAACATCACCCTACGCTTTGGCGGGGTGGCGGCGATCACCGATATCTCTTTCGACATCCGCGAGGGCGAGATCCGCGCCATCATCGGCCCGAACGGCGCCGGGAAATCGTCGATGCTGAACGTCATCTCGGGCTTCTACACCCCGCAAGAGGGCGAGGTTTGGTACAAGGGGGCGCCCCGTCCGCCGATGAAACCCTACGAGGTCGCCCGTCAGGGCATCGCCCGCACCTTCCAGAACATCGCCCTGTTCGAAGGGATGACCGTGCTGGACAACGTCATGACCGGACGGCTGACCCATATGCACACGCCCATCTGGCGGCAGGCGATCTGGAAAGGTCGGGCCGAGCAAGAGGAGATCGCCAACCGCGAGGTTTGCGAGAAGGTCATCGACTTCCTTGAGATTCAGCACATCCGCAAAACGCCGGTCGCCCGCCTGCCCTATGGGTTGAAAAAGCGGGTCGAACTGGCCCGCGCGCTGGCGGCTGAACCGTCGCTTCTGCTGCTGGACGAACCGATGGCGGGGATGAACGTCGAAGAGAAAGAGGACATGAGCCGCTTCATCCTCGACGTGAATGATGAATTCGGCACCACCATCGCCCTGATCGAACATGATATGGGCGTGGTCATGGACCTGTCCGACCGGGTGGTGGTGATGGATTACGGCAAGAAGATCGGCGACGGCACCCCCGACGAGGTGCGCAACAATCAGGACGTGATCGACGCCTATCTCGGCGTGGAACATTAAGGGGACGGATAT
The DNA here is from genome assembly GCF_004145845.1 of Loktanella sp. IMCC34160. GTDB lineage: Bacteria > Pseudomonadota > Alphaproteobacteria > Rhodobacterales > Rhodobacteraceae > SELP01. The sequence continues at coordinate 681,163 of NZ_SELP01000002.1, forward strand.
GGAGCTACTCTACAAAATCTTCATCGCACCGTTTCAGGACATGGCCGCCGCGCCGGACTTCCTGATGCAGGTGCTGTGGGAGGGGCTGGTCTCCGGCGTGCTCTATGCGCTGATCGCGCTGGGCTTCGTCCTGATCTTCCGGTCGTCCCGCATCTTCAACTTTGCCCAAGGAATCATGGTGGTCTTCGCCGCCCTGACGCTGGTGGGTTTTCACGCCATGGGCATCCCGGCCTATGTCTCGGTCGCGCTGACGCTGGTGGTGATGTTCGGCCTTGCGGTCGGGATCGAACGGGTGGTTCTGCGCCCGCTGGTGGGCCAGCCCGATATCATCCTGTTCATGGCGACGATCGGGATCACCCTGTTCCTGATCGGGTCGGGCGAATTGATCTTCGGCGGCGAAAACAAGCGGATGATCACCGAAGAACTGGGCATTCCCACGGGGGCCTTCGAATTCAACCCCTTCGACGGTCTGCTGCTTCTGGAGCAGAAGGACGTGACCGCCGTGATCGGGGCGGTGGCGCTGGTGATCGGGCTATTGTTGTTCCTGAACAAGACCCGCATGGGCCGCGCCATCCGCGCGCTGGGCGATGACAGTCAGGCGGCGCTGTCGGTCGGCATCTCGCAGCGCACCGTCTGGGTCATGGTCTGGTTCATCGCCGGGGTCATCGCGCTGGTCACGGGCATCGTCTGGGGGGCCCGCGCGGGCGTGTCCTTCGCGCTGGAAGTCATCGCCTACAAGGCGCTGCCGGTGCTGATGCTGGGCGGATTGGAATCGATCACCGGGGCGATCGTCGGCGGGCTGATGATCGGGATGATGGAAAAGCTGTTCGAGATTTACTGGGGTCAGCCGCTTTTGGGCGGCGGCACCGAAAGCTGGTTCGCCTTCGTCCTTGCCCTTCTGGTGCTGCTGTTCCGGCCGCAGGGCCTGTTCGGCGAAAAGATCATTGAGCGGGTGTAAGGATATGGCAAAGCTTATCGCACTCCTTAACGTGGTGGCGTGGTCCGGGTTCTGGGCCTTTGGCTACCTTGCCTTCACCGCCGACCCGTCGGCGCCGGGCACGATGGTCACCGCCGCCGTGCTGGCCTTTGTCGGCGCCGCATTGGGCATCTGGGCCTATTTCTGGCTGATCCGCCATTCCGAGGCGACGGGATACGCCCGGCCCTCGAACCGGGTTCAGCCCGAACACCTGCGCGAAAATGGGGGAGACGCCTGATGCTGTACCGCACGTCCGGCCAGTTCAAGACCACCTACAAGGCCGATCAGGCGCTGTTCCCGGTCCGTCAGGATGCGATCCTGCTGGGGTTCATCCTGATCCTCGCCTGGGCGGTCTTTCCGCTCATGGCCTCTGAATTCACCTTTCAGGCCCTGCTGATCCCGGTGCTGGTCTATGCGCTGGCGGCGATGGGGCTAAACATCCTGACGGGCTATGCAGGGCAACTTAGCCTTGGGACAGCGGCCTTCATGGGCGTGGGCGCCTACGCCTGCTACAAGCTGATCACGATCTTTCCGGGGATGAACATCGTCGTCGCGATCCTTCTGTCCGGGGTTTTCTCGGCCGGGGTTGGGGTGCTGTTCGGCCTGCCTTCGCTGCGGATCAAGGGGTTCTATCTGGCCATTGCCACGCTGGCGGCGCAGTTCTTCCTTGTCTGGACGTTCGAGGAATGGGCCTGGCTTTACAACTACAACGCCTCGGGCGCGATCCAGGTGCCGAACGTGGAAATGTTCGGGACAATGGTGGCCGGCCCGCTGGCGACCTCGACCACGCAATATTACCTTGTGCTGGCGATCGTGACGGTGATGACCATCGTCTGCATCAACCTGACACGCGGCACCCAAGGGCGGACGTGGAAAGCCACGCGTGACATGGACATTGCGGCGGAACTGATCGGGATCAACCTGCTGAAGTCCAAACTGACCGCCTTCGCCGTGTCCTCCTATATCGTGGGGGTTGCGGGTGCCCTGTTCGTCTTCATGTGGCGGGGCGCGGCAGAGCCGAACCTCTTCTCGATCTCGCTGTCCTTCCGCATCCTGTTCATCGCCATCATCGGCGGGCTGGGGTCGATCCTTGGCAACTACCTTGGCGCGATCCTCATCGTGGCCCTGCCGGTGGTGCTCAACACCCTGCCCCACACGCTGGGGATCGAAATCTCCTCGGCCACGGTCGAACATCTGAATATCATGATCGTGGGGGCGCTGATCGTGTTCTTCCTGATCATCGAACCGCACGGTCTGGCCCGCCTCTGGGCGCTGATCCGCGAGAAACTCATCATCTGGCCGTTCCCGCATTAGGCGGGGGCGACCCACCAAGAAGACCAAGAAACAAACGACAACGTCAGATAATCCATGGGAGGAAACCAATGAAGACGTTTGCGAAATGGACCGCCGCCGCGGCGGTCGCGCTGGGCACCGCCTCGGCCGTCTATGCCGAAGGCCACGGCGCCAGCATGAATGTTCCCAACCTCAGCTACCGGACCGGTCCCTTCGCCGCCACCGGTATCCCGATCATGAACGGTCAGGCCGATTACTTCGCCATGCTGAACGCCCGTGACGGCGGCATCGGCGGCGCGATGATCGACTACGAGGAATGCGAAACCGGCTACAGCACCGAAAAGGGTGTGGAATGCTACGAGGCGACCAAGGCCGACGCGATCGTGACCCAGCCGTGGTCGACCGGGATCACCCTTCAGGTTCTGCCCAAGACCAACGTCGATGAAATGCCGCTTCTGGCCCCCGGCTACGGCTTCTCGCCGATGGCGGATGGCGAAGTGTTCCAGTGGGCGTTCAACATGCCCGGCTCCTACTGGGATGCGGCGTCGATGATCCTGCAGGAAATTTCCGGCGGCGACCTGTCGTCCCTGTCGGGCCAGAAGATCGTTCTGCTGCACCTTGACCACCCCTATGGCAAGGAACCGATCCCCTTCTACGAAGCGATGGCCGCTGAACACGGGTTCGAATTCCTGCCGATCCCGGTTGGCCTGTCGGAAATGCAGAACCAGTCGGCCCAGTGGCTTCAGATCCGCCGCGAACGTCCCGACTATGTGATCATGTGGGGCTGGGGCGCGATGAACGCGGGTGCCCTGACCGAGGCGATCAAGACCCGCTATCCCATGGATCAGTTCATCGGCGTCTGGTGGTCCGGCCACAATGGCGACCTTGAAGCGCTGGGTGAAGACGCCGCCGGCTACCGCGCGATTTCCTACAACGCGCCAAACCCGGACGCGCCGGTTCTCGCCGCGATCCGCGAACACGTTTCCGATAGCCAGGCCGGCGAAGGTGAAATGGACTGGGTGTTCTACCAGCGCGGTCTGGTGATCTCGATGCTTCTGGCCGAAGGGATCACCGCGGCGCAGGCGGAATACGACACTGCCGTCGTCAGCCCGCAACAGTTGCGCTGGGGGCTTGAGAACATCAACCTGACGCAGGAGCGGATCGACGAGTTGGGCTTCACCGGCATGATCGCCCCGTTCAGCACCTCCTGTGCCGATCACACCGGCCATTCGGGCGGTTGGATGATCCGTTGGGATGGGTCCACCTTCCAGGTCGACAGCGATCACCTGATGGCGGACCAGTCGGCCATCGCCCCGCTGGTCGAGGCTGCGGCTGCTGAATACGCCGAAGCCAACGCTCCCTGGCCGACCCAGGAATGCGACGGCTAAGCGCCTGACATGACAGGTGTCCGGGCGGCCCCCACGCGGCCCGGACACACCCCACCCCATTCAGACGGACCCGACCCATGCTTGACACAAGCCCAGAGACACGGACCGAGACCCTTCTCGAGGTCAACAACATCGAGGTGATCTACAACCACGTCATCCTTGTGCTGAAAGGCGTGTCGCTTTCGGTGCCCAAGGGCGGGATCACCGCGCTGCTGGGCGGCAACGGGGCCGGCAAGACGACGACCCTCAAGGCCATTTCGAACCTGCTGCATTCCGAACGCGGCGAGGTGACGAAAGGGTCGGTCCTTTACAAGGGCGAGCGGGTGCAAGACCTTGACCCAGCGACCCTTGTCAAACGCGGCGTCATTCAGGTGATGGAAGGCCGCCATTGCTTTGGCCACCTCACAGTCGAAGAAAACCTGCTGACCGGCGCCTATACACGGCGGGACGGCGCCGCGGCTGTCGCCGCAGACCTTGAAATGGTCTATTCCTATTTCCCCCGACTGCGCGAACGGCGCAAATCGCTGGCGGGCTATACCTCTGGCGGGGAACAGCAAATGTGCGCCATCGGCCGCGCGCTCATGTCCCGGCCCGAGATGATCCTTCTGGACGAACCCTCGATGGGTCTTGCGCCGCAACTGGTCGAACAGATCTTCGAGATCGTGAAATCCCTGAACGAGAACGAAGGGCTGACATTCCTTCTGGCCGAACAGAACACCAATGTCGCGCTGCGCTATGCCCATACCGGATATATTCTGGAAAGCGGGCGGGTGGTGATGGACGGCCCCGCCGCCGATCTGCGCGAAAACCCCGACGTGAAAGAGTTTTACCTTGGCATGTCCGATGAAGGCCGCAAGTCCTTCCGGGACGTGCGCAGCTATCGCCGCCGCAAGCGTTGGCTGAGCTGATGAAGGATAGTGCCGTGACCTATTTCGATGCCCTTGAAACCCGCAGTGCCGACGAACGCGAAGCCGCGCATCTGGCGCAACTGAACGGCCTCCTGGCCGAACAGAGGATGGACCCGCTCGCCGCGCTGGCCGATCTGTCCGCCCTGCCTGTCCTGCGCAAGGCCGACCTGTCGGCCCGGCAAAAGGCGCAACCGCCCTTTGGCGGGCTGTTGGTGCGCAACGCCGCCCATGTGTTTCAATCCCCCGGCCCGATCTATGAACCGGGCGGGGTCAGCCACGACTGGTGGCGGATGGGCCGGTTCCTGCATGCGGCAGGCGTCGGCGCCGCTGACATCGTGCAGAACTGTTTCGGCTACCACCTGACACCCGCGGGCATGATCTTTGAAAACGGCGCACGGGCCGTGGGGGCCGCCGTGCTGCCCGCCGGGACCGGACAGACCGAATTGCAGGTCCGCGCCGCCGCCGACATCGGGACCACCGCCTATGCGGGCACGCCGGACTACCTCAAGGTCATCCTCGACAAGGCCGACGAGATGGGCGAGCGGCTGAAGATCAGCCGCGCCGTGGTCGGGGGTGGTGCGCTGTTCCCGTCGCTTCGGGCCGAATACGCGGATCGGGGGATCGCCTGTCTGCAATGCTATGCCACCGCCGATCTTGGCAACGTCGCCTATGAAAGCCCGGCGATGGAGGGGATGATCCTGGACGAAGGGGTGATCGTGGAAATCGTCACCCCCGGCACCGGCGATCCCGTCGCCCCCGGCGAGGTGGGCGAGGTCGTGGTGACCACGCTGAACCCCGATTACCCGCTTGTGCGCTTCGCCACCGGCGACCTGTCCGCGATCCTGCCGGGGCAATCGCCCTGTGGCCGCACCAACGCCCGGATCAAGGGCTGGATGGGCCGGGCCGACCAGACCACCAAGATCAAGGGGATGTTCGTGCGCCCCGAACAGGTCGCCGCCCTCGTGGCCAAACACGACAGCATCGACCGCGCCCGCGTGGTGGCCGGACGATCGGGCGAACAGGATACGATGACAGTGCGGATCGAAACCACCGCCACCGATCCCGCACCCTTTGCCGCCTCGGTTGCGGAGGTGCTGAAACTGAAGGGCGCGATCGAACTGGTTGCGCCCGGCACCCTGCCCCGCGATGGTCTGGTGATCGAAGATCAGCGCAGCTACGACTGACAGGAGCCGACGATGGATATCCGTGACGCCAAGGCCGTCATCACCGGCGGCGCCTCTGGCCTTGGGGCCGCAACCGCGCGCGCCTTTTGCGAGGCCGGGGCGGATGTGACAATCCTCGACCGTGACGCGGGCGGGGCCACCTTTGCCGAAGGGATCGGGGCCGAGTTTGCCCAATGCGACGTCACGGACGAGGATTCGGTCACCGACGCGCTGGACTTTGCGACCGACCGGATGGGTGGGCTGAACGTGGCCGTGACCTGCGCCGGGATCGCCACGGCGGAAAAGACGCTGGGCCGCGACGGACCACATCGGCAATCCAGTTTCGACCGGACCATCGGGATCAACCTGTCGGGCACGTTCAACGTGGCCCGCCTTGCCGCCGCGCGGATGGCCGAGGGCGGTGTGCTGGTCTTCACCGCCTCGGTCGCGGCCTTTGACGGGCAAAAGGGCCAGGCCGCCTATGCCGCGTCCAAGGCGGGGGTGACCGGCCTGCCCCTGCCCATGGCCCGCGATCTGTCGCGGCAAGGGGTCCGGGTCATGGCCATTGCGCCGGGCATCTTCCGAACGCCGATGCTGGAAGGATTGGGGCAAGACGTCATGGACGGGCTGGCCAAGGATGTCGTCTACCCGGCGCGGCTGGGCGATCCGGCGGAATTCGCGGCGCTGGCGCGGTTCATCGTCGAATGCGACTATCTGAACGGGACGACAATCCGGTTGGACGGCGCGTTGCGGATGCCCTGAATGTCACGCGGCAGGCTGCCGCATGGCAGCGCCGGAAAAGCACCCCATATCGGGGGCATGACCCAAGCTGCATTCAACATCCCCGCCGAAACCGGCCCTGCACGGCCCCTGTTCACCCTTCCCCTATTCGGGGCACTGTTCCGGGCCATGTCCGACAGCGCCGAGGCAACGATCTTCGTGATCTTTGCCCTCGCTGTTCTGGCAATCGCCGGAGCGGTGGTGCTTTGGGGCCTGCCCGCTCTGGTCTTGTCGGCCTTGGCGGTGGTGCCGATGATGTTCGCCTTCTACATCGCGATCAGCTGGCCCTTTGGCCGCTGATCAGCCTTCTGCCTTTTCCATCAACTCCAGCCATTCCTCTTCCGCGGCCGAAAGCGTGTTCTGACGATCCGTCAGCGCCTCGGTCGCCTTGCGGAACTTGACCGGGTTTTCGGTGAACAACGCCGGATCGGCCATCAGCTGTTCCAGCTTGGCAATCTCGGCGGTCAGCCGGTCAATCAGGCCCGGCAGCTCCTCCAACCGGTGCTTTTCAGTAAAGCTCAGGCCAGACTTTTTCGAGTCCGCCTTCTGTTCCGGTTTTTCCTTTTGGGTCTTTGGCTTATCAACCGTTTCTACAGCGGTCTGGGCACCCCTTTGGGCCTGATAGTCGGTCCAGCCTCCGGCATAGACAACCGCCCTGCCGTTGCCTTCCATCGCGACAGTCGTCGTCGCCACCCGGTCCAGAAAATCCCGGTCGTGGCTGACCAGAAGGACCGTCCCATCATAGTCGTCAAGGATCTCTTGTAGAAGGTCCAGCGTTTCGATGTCCAGATCGTTGGTCGGTTCGTCCAGCACCAGAAGGTTTGATTCCTTCGCCATCAGCTTGGCCAGCAGCAGCCGCGCCTTTTCGCCCCCCGACAAGGACCGGACCGGGGCGCGCGCCTGCGCTTCGTCAAACAGGAAATCCTTGAGATAGGCGACGACGTGTTTGGGCGTTCCACGCACCATGACCTGATCGGCACGGCCCCCGACCCGCATCGCCGGATCACCCGTCAGGCTGTCCCAAAGCGACATTTCCGGATCAAGTTGGGCGCGGGCCTGATCGAACACCGCGATGGCCAGGTTTGTGCCGTGCTTGATGGTTCCGGCGTCGGGTTGAACTTCACCCAACAACATCTTGATAAGGCTTGTTTTCCCAACGCCATTTGGACCCACGAAGGCAACCCTGTCCCCGCGCTGAACGGTCAGGCTGAACCCTTTCACGATGGGTTTTCCCTCAAAGGATTTCACAAGCCCCTCAGCCTCGATCACCTTCTTGCCAGAGGTCGGCCCGCTGTCGAGGTTGAGCGCCGCGGTCCCCTGACGCCGGATCATTGCCGCCCGCTCGGCCCGCAAGTCCTGCAGGGCGCGAACCCGGCCCATGTTCCGCTTGCGCCGGGCGCTGATGCCTTCCACGGCCCAACGGGCCTCGGCCTTGATCTTGCGGTCCATCTTGTGGCGGGCGCTGTCTTCTTCATCCCAGATCTTGTCGCGCCAAGCCTCGAACCCTTCGAAACCGACCTCGGCCCGACGGGTCATTCCCCTGTCGATCCAAAGAGTTGCACGGGTAAGTTCGCGCAGGAACGCCCGGTCGTGCGAGATCAGGACGAAGCCCGACTTCGTGGTCTTCAACTCGTTTTCCAGCCAGCGCACCGCCTCGATATCAAGGTGGTTCGTCGGTTCATCCAGAAGCATCAGTTCAGGTGCTTCGGCCATCAGTTTGGCCAGCGCGGCGCGGCGCCGTTCCCCACCCGAGGCGACCGACACAGCGCGGGATGGATCAAACTTCAGCCCTTCGGCCACCATTTCGACCCGATAGGACTCGGCCTCTCCGACGCCGCTGGCGGCGTAGTCACCCAAGGTCGTGAACCCGTCCATCGTCGGATCCTGTTCCATGTATCCGACCGAGGTCCCCGGCGGGACGACACGGGTGCCACTGTCCGGTTCCACCAACCCGGCCATGACCTTCATCAAGGTTGATTTGCCCGACCCGTTGCGCCCTACAAGGGCCACCCGGTCGCCCTGCTGGACAACCAGCGACAGGTCGGAAAACAGGGGATCGCCGCCAAAAGTCAGCGAGATGTCGGAAAGCTGGAGAAGGGGTGCGCGTGCCATGGGTGCGAGCTACTGCCAAGCGCGGCGGCGCGCAAGGGGCGACGCGCCCTAGTCCAGCCCGGCAAGCGCCCGCAGCGCCCGCGCCCGCACAGGCGGAATACGCGCGATTTCAACAGCGGTGAAAACATGGATCGTCTGCATATCGGGGTCGATCACCGCATGGTCCGACACCCAGCCCCCCATCTGAAAATAACTGCGCAAGAGCGGCGGAAACGCGCCGTCGCCCTCCGCCGCCTCATCGCAAGGCAGGTCGACAATATGGGACGACCGCCGCCCCACCGGCCATGCCGCCGGACCCGCATGATCCCGCCCCAACCGCGCCAGCGCCGCCCGGTGCCGTGCCGGGTCCGTGCCGGGAAAGCTAGAGCACCCGAACAACAACCCGACATTTGCAGCCTCGACAATGCGGGCCAGCGCGGCCCAGCCGACGCGCAACACATCGCTGTCGGGGCCAAGAGTTGGGGCGAGGCAAAAGCGCCCCAGCTCCAGCACCGCATCGGGGAAGGCATCAAGCGCGCAAAGGTCGTAGAATTGCCCGGCATAACCGCCCGAGGCCTCGCCGTGGGACAGGCGCAGCCGGAATGTGCCCGCCAACTCCCCGTCGCGTTCGATCATGATTTGGGGCCAGTCTGCATCGAACCCGTCGACGTCCCTGCCGGCCCTTCCGTGAAAGGCGAGATGCCGCAGCGCGAAACAGGCTTCGCGCTCTGCCTCGGTTCCGGCCAGCCGCACCCGGATCCGGCCACGCGCAAAGGGCAAAGCGGCGGCGATGGTGTCCATGCCGTTCATTCCCTTGGGCGCGAGCCGCGACAAGACTTAGTTCGGGGCGAGGAACTGACCCGCATCGAACCGCCCGATCGAGCCGAGAAGCTGCCGGATCAGCGTGTTGTCTTCGACGTTACTATCAGTCACGCGCCGAGACAGGACAACAACCCGCCCATCTTCCAGCCCGTAGCGCGCAATGTCCCGGACGATGCCATCCTGATCGAAATAGATCGCCAGAACCTCGCGGCTGGTTTCCTTGGGCGCGAAGGGACCAAAGGTCTGATAGCTGGAGGCGACATAGTAATAGCCGCTGTCGTTGAGCAGCCCAGAGGCCCCCGGCGGCCCGATCAGCTCTGCCACCGTGTCGCGGCTGTCGGCACCCACGATGATCTGGGCAAGCTCGTCTTCACGCGGGACATAACCATGGTTGCGCACAATCGGCGCACAGGCCGACAGGGCGATCCCCATGGCCGCGGCGATGATCACGCCGCGCAGTCCGGTCGGTTTTGGCATGTGGTGCCCCCTTGCCTTGCCCTGTTCTGCCTTCTATCGACGCTTACATCATGCGTGGCCCCCTGTTCAAGAATGGAAACCCCGATGGCTGACCCGACCCCCGCCCTGCCGACCCATCCGGTGCGCCTGGCCGATCTGGATGGCCGCCGAGACCGGACGTTCGACCTGATGCCGACGCCTGCGGAACGGGCGGCGGTGGCCGCGGCACTGGACATTCCCAAGGTCCGCAAGCTGCGCCTGACCGGTCGGCTGCTGCCGGTCGGGCGCAAGGACTGGCGGCTTGAGGCCGAACTGGGCGCGACCGTGGTGCAGGACTGTGTCGTCACGCTGGAGCCGGTCACCACCCGCATCGACGAAGCGGTGACCCGCAGCTACCTGTCCGAAGTGCCCGATCTGGGAACCGGAGAGGTCGAGATGCCCGAGGATGACGAGGCAGATCCGCTGCCCGCCGTGCTTGACCTTGCCGAGGTGATGATCGAGGCGCTTGCGCTGGCCCTGCCGCCCTTCCCCCGCGCCGAAGGGGCATCGCTGGAAGACCCCGATGACGATGACGACGACACGGCAGACGTCCGTCGCCCATTTTCGGGATTGAAAGACCTGCTCGACCCAAAGGACGAATAGGGGGCGGTGGGTCAAGACCCACCTTACCTTTCAGGGGCTCTGCCCCTCTGGCCCTTTCGGGCCATTCACCCGGGGATATTTATCGACCCAAAGAAGGGGACTGGACTCAGCGTCCTTTCTTCTTTGGGTTAGAAATATCCTCTGGGGGTCCGGGGGGCGAAGCGCCCCCGGGTAAGGTGGGTCTTGACCCACCATTCGCCCTACTCTGTTTTCAGGTTGCGTTCTGGCGGAATCGCAGTATTTTCGCGGCCTCTTTCGGATCGGCACTCGACAGTCACAGCCCAATCGCTTAAACGGCGGCGAGTCAGATCAGGAACACGAAATCCGGGCCCCTGCCGCATGGCATGATTGCCCCCCAATACATAAGGTTGAGACATGGCCGTCCAACAGAATAAGGTTTCGAAGTCGCGCCGCAACATGCGCCGGGCCCACGATGCACTCGTGGCCGCGAACCCGAACGAATGCCCCTCCTGCGGTGAGCTGAAGCGTCCGCATCACGTCTGCCCCTCCTGTGGTCACTACGCCGACCGCGAAGTGGTTGCGACTGCCGACGAAATCGATCTGGACGACGACGCGGCGTAAGCCGCCGTCTGTCTGGCACCGGTCATGGTTGATTCACCGCAGGCGTCAAACCCCGCAGCGACCTCCAAAAGACCAGTCGTGCTATCGGTCGACGCCATGGGCGGAGACAAAGGGCCTGCAACGGTTGTTGCGGGCCTTGCGCGTTTTCTGTCGGAAAACCCCGAGGCCCGCGCCCTGCTGCATGGTCCGCGCGACCAGCTGGACCCGATGGTGGCCAAGCGCCGCATCGGCGACCGGGTCGAGGTTTGCGACGCGCCCGACGTGGTGAAGATGACCGACAAGCCCAGCCACGCGCTGCGGCACGGCAAGACCACGTCGATGTGGTCGGCCATTGACGCCGTGCGCGATGGGTCGGCGGATGTCTGCATTTCCTGCGGCAACACGGGCGCGCTGATGGCGATGTCCATGCTGCGCCTGCGCAAGGCGGACGGGGTCAACCGGCCGGCCATTGCCGCGCTTTGGCCCTCGCGCAACCCGTCCGGGTTCAACATGATGCTGGACGCGGGCGCCGATATCCGCGCCGATCAGGACGATCTTCTGACCTATGCGCTGATGGGCGCCTCTTATGCCCGCAACGGCATGGGGCTGGCCCGCCCGCGAATCGGCCTGTTGAATGTCGGGGTCGAGGAACATAAGGGCCGCGCCGAACTGAAGGTCGCGCATGACCTGATTTCACGGGCCGCCGCGCGAGGTGACTATGAATACGTGGGATTCGTCGAAGGCGGCGATTTTCCCTCGGACCGGGTCGATGTGATCGTCACCGACGGGTTTACCGGCAACGTCGCCCTGAAAACCGGCGAAGGCACCGCCAACCTGATTTCGGAACTGTTGAAGGAAGCCTTCAACAAAACCCCCCTGTCCAAGATCGCGGCCCTTTTGGCGATGACCTCCCTGCAGCGCTTGCGCAAACGGATCGACCCGCGCCGGGTCAATGGCGGGGTCTTCCTTGGGCTGAACAAGACCGTTGTGAAAAGCCACGGATCGGCCGATGCGACCGGCGTTGCCGCCGCGCTGGCGCTTGGTCATCGGCTGGCGCTGTCGGGTTTCTCGGACAAGCTGGCCGCGCGGGTTGCATCCGCCGCCGCCCTTGCGCAAGATGCCACGAATGACAGTGCGGCAGAGGGGGACACGGACTCTGTCGGCAGCGGGGACAGGCAGACAAAATGACGATACGCGCGGTGGTCAAAGGCGTCGGGCACTACCTACCCGAACGCGTGGTTCCCAACAGCTATTTCGAAGAGATCGTCGATACGAGCAATGACTGGATCGTCAGCCGGTCCGGCATCGAACGGCGCCATTTCGCGGCCGAGGGCCAGACGACATCCGATCTTGCCACCCGGGCGGCGCAGGCGGCGCTGGACAGTGCCGGGCTGACCGGCGCGGATGTGGATGCGATCATCCTTGCCACTTCCACCGCCGATCTCACCTTTCCCTCGGCCGCGACCATGGTGCAGGCAAACCTAGGGAATACAAAGGGTTATGCCTTTGATGTTCAGGCAGTTTGCGCCGGGTTTGTCTTTGCGCTGGCCAATGCCAACGCGCTGATCGTCTCGGGACAGGCAAAGCGGGTTCTGGTCATCGGGGCCGAAACCTTCAGCCGCATCCTCGATTTCACCGACCGGTCCACCTGTGTCCTCTTCGGCGATGGCGCGGGCGCGGTCCTGTTGGAGGCGCAGGAGGGCACGGGCGACAATACCGACCGGGGCATCCTGTCCACCGACCTGAATTCCGACGGCACCTATCGCGACATCCTCTATGTCGACGGCGGGGTATCGACCCAGTCCACCGGCGTCCTGAAGATGGCCGGGAAAGAAGTGTTCCGCCACGCGGTCGAAAAGCTGGCTCAGACCGCGCACCATGCGCTTGAAAAGGTCGCGCTGAAGGATGACGCCGTTGATTGGGTCGTCCCTCATCAGGCGAATATCCGCATCATCCAGTCCACCGCGAAGAAGCTGGGTGTCGGCATGGACCGGGTCGTGGTGACCGTTCAGGACCATGGCAATACCTCGGCCGCGTCGATCCCGCTGGCGCTGTCGGTCGGCGTCGAACGCGGCCAGATCAAACAGGGCGATCTGATCGTGACCGAGGCGATCGGCGGCGGTCTGGCCTGGGGCTCTGTGGTTCTGCGCTGGTAGCGGAAACAGGTCTTTTCCCATTGGCTTGAACTTGCCTGTGCAAGTCCCTGTTATTGACTCTGAAATTGCGTCTCGCCTAAGGTCTTTCAAAACCAATCAGGGGGGACACCGATGGCCGAAAAGACGCTGACCCGGATGGATCTGGCCGAAGCCGTCCATGCCGAGGTGGGGCTGTCCCGAAACGACAGCGCCGATCTGGTCGAAAGCGTGCTGCAACATGTGTCTGATGCACTCGTCCGCGGCGAGTCGGTCAAGATCAGTTCCTTTGGAACGTTCTCGATCAGGGACAAGGCCGCCCGCATGGGCCGCAATCCCAAGACCGGCGAAGAGGTTCCGATCAGTCCGCGCCGCGTTCTGACATTCCGGCCCAGCCACCTGATGAAAGACAAGGTCGCAGCTGGCAACAAGTCCTGAGGGGGGCCCGATGGCCAAATCCCGCGACGCATTCCGAACGATCTCCGAAGTTTCGGAGTGGCTTGATACGCCCGCCCATGTGCTGCGGTTCTGGGAAAGCAAGTTCAGCCAGGTCAAACCCGTCAAACGCGCGGGCGGTCGTCGGTATTACCGGCCCGAGGACATGGAGCTTTTGGCCGGGATCAAGACGCTGCTGCATGAACAGGGCATGACCATCAAGGGCGCGCAAAAGCTGTTGCGCGAAAAGGGGGTCAAGCATGTCGCTTCGCTTGGTCCGGGTCTTGATGACGAGGCCACCATCGACGCCACCCCGACGCCAGATCCGGTAGCGACCCCGCCCAAGGTCGAGATTTCCGTGGGCCTGATGGCCGCACCCCCAGGGGCCGACGACAGCGAAGTGGAAACGCCGGACACCCCGGCCGACCCAGAGGACGACGCAGCCCCGCCGCCCCGCGTCGGCCTTGGCATTGGCCTTGCCGCGCAGATGCCCGACGACGCGGCAGAGGCACCCGACAACGTGGTTCCTTTCGACGCTACCCCGGCTGCCACCCCTGCCCCTGCGTCGTCTCGCCCGACGGTTCCCGCCGATCCGGACGACATGGATTACAACCCGCCAAGCCGCGTGTTTTCCGCACTGCAACGTGCGGACCGCGCGAAACTGGCCCGCAAGGCATCCGCTATTGCGCCGCTGATCGCCCGGCTTGACGCTGTCCGCGCGTCGATCAGCCGGGACTGATCCGCGTGCCAGCCGCCATTGCCTTTGACCTTGACGGGACGCTGATCGACAGTCTGCCCGACATCCGGGCCGCGGCCAACGCGGTGCTGGACCCGCGCGGCCTGCCGCCGCTGAGCTATGACGAAGTGCGGCAGTTCACCGGCTGGGGCGTCGACCATTTCATCGGCCGGCTGTGCGACACCCGCGCCGTGCCAAGCGAGAGCCGCGATGCGCTTCATGCCGAATTCATGACCCGCTACCTGACCGCTCATGACGAAACCCGCCTCTATCCCGGCGTGGCAGAGGCCCTGACCGCCCTGCGCGCCGCCGGTCATCCACTGGGTCTGTGCACCAACAAACCCAGCGGGCCGACCGCCGGAGTTCTGGCGGCGCTGGGGCTGTCCGACACCTTCGATGCAGTGATCTGTGGCGACAGTCTGCGGTCGCGCAAGCCGGACCCGGCCCCGCTTCTGGCCTGTTTTGCCCGGATGGGGGCCAAGGGCGGCCTGTATGTCGGCGATTCCGAAGTCGACGCCGACACGGCCGAGGCCGCGGATATCCCATTCCTGTTCTTCACCGAAGGCTACTGCAAACGCCCCCAATCCGAGATCAGGGCCGCGGCACGTTTTGCCGAATTCAGCACCCTGCCCGGACTTGTGGAAGAACTGGGCTAACCCGCGACCGATCCCCCGGAAAAACCGCATTCGGCACTTGCGCCGCCCGGGAAAACCGGTATCTAGGCGGCATTCGTCGGGCTATAGCGCAGCCTGGTAGCGCGTCCGTCTGGGGGACGGAAGGTCGCAGGTTCGAGTCCTGCTAGCCCGACCAATCACACCCCACCTGAATTTCCGCCGCGGGGCTTGCCCGCGACCGTCGTTTTTGTCACCAAGCGGAAAGCATTTTTCCAAGGGGGCCCAAAGATGCACAAGGCGGGGGTTCTGGCCGATCACCAGATAGAGGGGCTGATTGCCGAAGGGGCAATCTGGGCCGACCAACCCTTTGCCACGGGACAGGTGCAGCCTGCCTCGCTTGATCTGCGGCTGGGCCGGGTTGCCTATCGCGTCCGGGCGTCCTTCCTTGCCGGTCCCCTGCGGCGGGTCACCGACCGGCTGGCCGAGTTCACCATGCACGAGATCGACCTGACACAGGGCGCGGTCCTGGAAAAGGGCTGTGTCTACGTCGTGCCGCTATTGGAATCGCTCGCGCTTCCGGCTGGCATGTCGGGCGCGGCCAGCGCCAAAAGCTCGATCGGGCGGCTGGATATGCTGACCCGCGTCATCACCGACCGGGGCACCGAGTTTGACCGGGTGCCGGACGGATACGAAGGGCCGCTTTACGTGGAAATCTGCCCCCGGTCGTTTTCGGTCGTGGCGCAAACGGGCCAGATGCTGAATCAGGTCATCTTCCGCGTCGGCCAGACCATCCTGTCGGACAATGAACTGAAGGCGCTGCACGCCGCCTCGCCCATCGTGTCGGGGAATGCGGTCATCTCGGACGGGTTGGGCTTTTCGGTCGACCTGCAACCCGAACAGGGCACGCTGGTCGGCTACCGGGCGAAACCCCACACCGGGGTGATCGACCTGTCCCGGCTGGGCCATTACGTGCCGTCAGACTATTGGGAAGAAGTGCGCACCGACGACGGACACATCATCCTTGATCCCGGCGCCTTCTATATCCTCGTAAGCCGCGAGGCGATCGCCATCCCCCCGGACTGCGCTGCCGAAATGGCCCCCTATCTGGCGATGGTGGGCGAATTCCGGGTGCATTATGCGGGCTTTTTCGACCCCGGCTTTGGTTGGGACGGGGCCGGCGGGGCCGGATCGCGCGGCGTGCTCGAGGTGCGCTGCCACGAAGCGCCCTTTGTGCTGGAACACGGACAGGTGGTTGGGCGGCTGGTCTATGAGCGGATGTCGGAAACGCCGACGGCGCTTTATGGTCGTGAGATCAAGTCGAACTATCAGGGACAGGGGCTGAAGCTGTCCAAGCACTTCCGCAGCTAGTCCAGCCGAAGGTCCATGTAGACCCCGTGGGGAACGAGCGCCTCCATCGTGGCGACATCGCTGCCCTCGTAGGGGGCGCAATCGGTGAACCCCATTCTCTGATACAGGGAAATCGCGGTCGTCAGATTTGCCGTGTTATCAAGGCAGATGCCCTTGGCGCCGCGGCTGCGGGCCTCGGCAATCACCGCGTCCACCAATCTACGGCCAAGTCCCTGCCCCTGCCCATCCGGCAGAACGAACAGGCGCTTGACCTCGTATCGGTCAGGACCGGCCTTGCGCAGCATGATCATTCCGCAGGCGCGGCCGGTATCATCAAATGCACCAAAACTGCGGCCAAGGGGCGGGCGGGTCTTCACGCCCAAGCCAAAGCTGACCTCGTGCAGATCGACCGGGTCGAACTCCAGCCCGTAGGTCTTGGCCAGATCGCCGCAGATATATGCCGTATATTGCCGATGCAGGCCCTCAATTCGAAGCCAGTCATGATCGCTGTCCAAGGGAATGATCTGCATTGGCCTACTCCAAACCCTGTGGGTCCAGGTCAGTCTTCGAACAGTTCCGACTGGTCCCCATCATCGTCGTCCTCCCCGTCCTCGGAGGCTGAGAGGATCGCCCCGGGCGGCGGTCGGTTGTCCAACAGGCCCGCGGCACGCAGTTCCTTCAGCCCCGGCAGGTCGCGGGCGCTTTCCAGCCCGAAGTGATCAAGGAATTCCTGCGTGACGACAAAGGTCACCGGGCGGCCCGGTGTCATCTTGCGGCGGCCAAAGCGGATCCACTCCATTTCCAGCAGTTGGTCAATCGTACCCCGGCTGACGCTGACGCCCCGGATCTCTTCGATCTCGGCCCGGGTGACGGGCTGGTGATAGGCAATGATGGCAAGGGTTTCGATCGCGGCGCGGCTGAGTTTCTTGACCTCGACCGTCTCCTTTTGCATCAGGAACCCAAGGTCCGGCGCCGTGCGGATCGCCCAGGCATCCCCCACGCGCACAACACGCACCCCCCGGCCTTCGTAGCGTTTGCGCAGATGCACCAGCGCCTCTGCCGGGTCGCAGCCGTGGGGCATCCGGCCCGCAAGATCGCGCACCGTGACCGGGTCGGCGCTGGCAAACAGGATCGCCTCGACCATGCGTTCCTGTTCGCCCATGGGTGGGGCCTCGAACAGGCTGTCGTTGGGGGCTTTCACAGCCGCCTCGGGGGCGTCGGTGTCGTCTTCAGCCATCGGGCGTGGTCTTTCTGCGAAGTTGGATCGGGGCAAAGGTTTCGGACTGGCGTATCTCGACCCGGCCTTCCTTGGCCAGTTCAAGCGAGGCCGCAAAGGTCGATGCGGTGGCCGATCGGCGGCGCTGCGGGTCCGCGTCCCAGCCGTCGGGGATATAGCTGGCGATGTCGGTCCAATCCCCGGCAAATCCGATCAGCCCACGCATCCGGTCCAGCGCCTGTTCCATGGTGAAAATCGCGTCCCGGTCCATGACGAAGGGCCGGAATTCATCCTTGGTGCGCAGCCGGGCATAGCCCTGCATCAGGTCCAGCAGGGTCGCCGTATAGGTGATCCGGCGGACGCGGGTCACGTCTTCAGTGATGCCACGGGCAAAGAAATCCCGGTCCTTCTGGTCGCGCGCCATCAGCTTGGCGGCATGGTCGCGCATGGCCTCCAACCGCTCCAGCTGGAACGCAAGGTGCGCGGCCAATTCCTCGCCCGATGGCCCCTCTTCCGAGGGGTCGGGCGGCAACAGCAGCCGCGACTTCAGAAAGGCCAGCCAGGCTGCCATGACAAGGTAGTCAGCGGCCAGTTCCAGCCGAAGCTGTTTGGCCTTCTCGACAAAGGTCAGATATTGTTCAGCCAGCGCAAGGATCGAGATTTGCCGCAGATCCACCTTTTGGGTCCGGGCCAGCATCAGCAACAGGTCCAGCGGCCCCTCATAGGCGCCCACGTCAACGATCAGCGCCTCGGCGGCAAGCCGGTCGCTGACACTGACCACATCTTCCTGAAACTCTTCAGCCATAAGGCCCCTATCCCAGCAGCGCCTCAAGTTCGGCGGAGAGGGCGGCAATGTCAACGTCCGGGGCCGGTTTGCGCAACGAAAGCGCGGTTTCCACCCGGGCGCGGGCAGGATCGGTCAAAGACCCGGCGGCGGCAGCGACGGCCTCCATCTCTGGCCCCTTGCCGTTGCAGTGCAAGACCACATCGCAGCCCGCCGCGACCGAGGCCGCCGCACGGTCGGCAATGCCGCCCGAAAGCGCCTCCATCGACAGGTCATCGGACAGTAGCAGCCCGCCAAAGCCGATGTCGGTTCGGATCATGTCGATCATCGCAGGGTTCTGGGTGGCGGGCCTTGGCCCCGCTTCGGGAAAGACCATATGCGCCGTCATTCCAATCGGCAGGTCGGCCAGCGCGCGGAAGGGGGCGAAATCCCATGCTGTCGCCTCGGACAGGGGGACATCGGCGGTGGGCAATTCCTTGTGACTGTCCAGCGTGGCGCGGCCATGACCCGGCATATGCTTCATCACCGGCAGAACGCCGCCCGCCAGACAGCCTTTAGCCACGGCGCGGCCATTGCGGGCCACCTCTTCCGGTGTGGTGCCAAGGCAGCGGTTGCGCAGAAAGGGATGCGTTTCCGGACCCGCGATATCAAGGGTGGGAACGCAGTTCACATCAATCCCAACCGCACGAAGTTCGGCGGCTATCATCTTGTATCGAATGATAAATGCAGCTTCGGGATCGGTCGCTGACTGTGCCTGATCAAGGGGGGGGAGGTATTCGCGCCAATGGGGGGCACGCATCCGCTGCACGCGACCGCCTTCCTGATCAATCAGGACCGGGGCATCCCAGCCGACACTGTCGCGCAGGTCCGCCGTCAGGCGGCGCAATTGGTCGGGCGTGTCCACATTGCGGGCAAACAGGATAAAGCCCACTGGGTTCGACGCCCGGAAAAACCCACGTTCCCAATCGGTTACAGACAGACCTTCAGGTCCGAAAATCGCCGCCGTTCGCACGGTCAGCGGACCACAACCGGAACGCAATCGGTGTTTTCGGCAACCAGCGCGGCGCAGAACCGGCGGGCATCTGCCACGTCTTCGAACCCCATCGCCCGCAGGCGATAGAAGGTGCGTCCACCCCGGCTCGCCTCCTGGATCAAGCGCTCCTTGCCGGCAAGATAGTCGGTGAAGCGGCCGTTGAATCGGCGCCATTCCTCGGCGGCGATTTCCGGGCTGTCATAGGCGCCCAATTGGGCAAGGCTGGTGCCAACCGGGATTGTCGCTGTCGATACCAGAACCGTGGGATCAACGGGGGCAATCGGCGCTGCGGGGTCGGAGGAAGCCGCAGGGGCAGAGGCCACCACCAGACCGGCGGGGCGCGTCACCGGGCGCAGGCTGACCGCGACGCCGGGCACGGTGCTGGGCACGATGTCGGCGATTACCGCGGACGGGACACCATTCACGGCGGTTTGCACGGGCGGGGTCGCGCCCTCTTCCAGATCGGTCAGCGGTTCGGCCCCAGCGGCGATCTGATCGGCAAGGGCAAGGATCTGTTCAGCGGTCAGCGGTGCCTCGGACGGGGCCACGGCCGCGACATCAATCGCCGTGTCCGGCTCGGCCAAGGGGGCCGCTTCGGTGATCTGTTCCGACGGGGAAACCTCTGTCGCCTCGGCCTCGGGCATGACAACCATGTCTTCGGCGGCAAGGCCGGTCGTGGCCGGGGCAAGCATCACCGTGTCTTCCGGCGGGGCCGCCTGCCCCTGCGCGGCGACGACATTGACCGCAAGACCGGTGTGATCGGCCACTTCGCCGCCGGGGTTGTCCGGAACCATCCGCATCGGGCCTTCCATGGCCCGAACCACCGGAACGCCGCTGATGTCGCGCATCACAAGGTTGTAGCCCCAGACGCCAACGCCAACGATCAGGCCAAGCGATACAATCGCCCCCGCCGCATTAACAACATTGCCTGCCCGAAGGGGGGCGCGCTGTTGCGCACCCTCAAGGGTAAAATCCGCCATGTCTCGCCTCACTGCCTCCGAAGATACATCGCCTTCGGATGGTGTCTTGCGTTGCCTCAATCCACCCGGCGAAACGTGCGTTTACCGCATCTCGGTCGCCGGAGTTACGCCCAAGATACCAAGACCGGCCGAAATAACAACGGAAACACCCCGGATCAGCGCAATTTTGGCCTGGGATGTGGCCGGATCGCCCTCTTGCAGGAACCGCAGTGACGGATCTTCGTTGCCCCGGTTCCACAAACCGTGGAATTCAGACGCCAGTTCGTAAAGGTAGAAGGCCACCTTGTGCGGCTCATGCCCCTTCGCGGCGATCTCGATCAGGCGCGGCCATTCGGCCAGTTTCTTCATCAGGGCGATTTCAGCGTCATGGGTCAGCACGCCAAGGTCGGCCGCCTGAAGGGTGGCATCATCCACGGCGATACCGGCCTCTGCCGCCTTGCGCAGGACCGAATGCACCCGGGCGCTGGCATATTGGACGTAGAAGACCGGGTTGTCCTTGGACTGCTCCAGCACCTTGTCGAAATCGAAATCCAGCGGCGCGTCGTTCTTGCGCGTCAGCATGTGGAACCGGGTCACATCCGCGCCCGCCTGTTCGACCACGTCGCGCAGGGTGACAAAGGTGCCCGCCCGCTTGGACATCTTGAACGGCTCGCCGTTCTTGTAGAGCTTCACCAGCTGGATCAGCTTGATATCCAGCGGCACCCGGTTGTTCGACAGGGCGGAAACGGCGGCCTTCATCCGCTTGACATAGCCGCCGTGGTCGGCGCCGAAGACGTCGATCAACTGGTCAAAGCCCCGTTCGACCTTGTCGTAATGATAGGCGATGTCGGGCGCGAAATAGGTCCAGCCCCCGTCGGATTTCTTCACCGGGCGGTCCACGTCGTCGCCATGGGCGGTGGATTTGAACAGGGTCTGTTCGCGCGGTTCCCAATCCTCGGGCGTCTTGCCCTTGGGCGGCTCCAGCACGCCTTCGTAGATCAGGCCCTGCGCCGCCAGCCGCTCAATCGCGCCTTCGATCTTGCCCGTGCCATAAAGCGCCTTTTCCGAGCTGAAGACATCCATCTTCACGCCCAGAAGCGCCAGATCGCCCCGGATCATCTCCATCATGGCCTCGGTCGCAAACTCGCGCACGTCTGCCAGCCAGACCTCTTCGGGTTGGTCCAGCAGGCTGTCGCCGTACTTTGCCTTCAGCGCCTCGCCCACCTCGATCAGGTAGTCGCCGGGATAGAGCCCCTCGGCGATCTGCGGTTCCAGCCCGTTGGCCTCGCGGTAGCGTTCAAAGGCAGACCGCGCCAGCACGTCCACCTGCGCCCCGCCATCGTTGATGTAATATTCGCGGGTCACGTCGTAGCCCGCGAAATCCAGAAGGCTGGCCAGCGCATCGCCAAAGACCGCGCCACGGGTATGGCCAACGTGCATCGGCCCCGTCGGGTTGGCAGACACATATTCGACGTTGACCCGAACCCCCTGCCCCATTGTCGAGCGGCCAAAGCCCGGATCGGTCAGCGCGGCACTGACCACGCCCTGCCACAGGTCCGTCGACAGCCGCAGGTTCAGGAATCCCGGCCCGGCGACCTCTGCCGTGTCGACACGGGCATCGGCCACCAGCCGCGCGGCCAGCGCCTCGGCAATGTCGCGCGGCTTCATCCCGGCGGGCTTCGCCAGAACCATCGCCGCATTGGTCGCCATGTCCCCATGGGCCGCATCGCGGGGCGGTTCGACCGCCACATTGGCAAGGTCAAGGCCCGCGGGCAGTTGCCCGTCAGCCATCATCGCCTCGAGCGAGGAGACGACAAGCGCGCGGATATCGGCAAAGAGGTTCATTTCGGCGTCTTTCTTGTGGGATTGGGCGCGGTTTAGCAGCTATGCAGCCAAGGTCAACGGCGATGGCATCGGCGGCCCATGGGTCAAGACCCATGGTGACATTTGAGGGGCTCTGCCCCTCTGACCCTTCGGGCCATTCACCCCGGGATATTTTTGACCCAAAGAAGGGGACTGGACAGGAGGTCCCTTCTTCTTTGGGTTCTCAATATCCTCGGGGGGCCATGAGCTTTCAGGTTGGGGGCGAAGCGCCCCCGGGTAAGGTGGGTTTTGACCCACCATTTCCGTCTCAGGTCACCCGGGTCTGTTCGATGATATCCGAACCGGTGAGCCGCGCGTGTTCCTGAATGGCGAAGCGGTCGGTCATGCCGCTGATGTAATCTGCCACGATCCGGGCCAGCGCCGCATCGCCCGTCGCCTCGGCCACATCCTTGCGCCATTGCTTGGGCAGGTGTTCGGGTTCGGCCATGAACAGCGGGAACAGGTCATTGATCGCCCCGGTCACGATGCGCCGCATCTCGACCACGGCGGGGGCCCGGTACATGCGCTGGAACAGGAAGCGGCGGATCACCTTCAGGTCGTCCCAAAGCGCCGGAGTGAACTGGATCACCATGCGTCCGGCGTGGCGGATGTCATGCACCGTGGCCGGGTCCAGATCGGCAAGATTGCGGCGGCCGACCCGGATCACGTCCTCGACCAGCACCCCGAAGAACCGGCGCAGCGCCTCGTGCCGGCGACGGTAGTAGTTCAGCCCCGGATAGGCGCGGTCCACCTCGGCGAAACATTCCCGCAGGATCGGCAGTTCGGCCAGTTCATCGGTCGAAAACAGCTCGGCCCGCAGCCCGTCGTGCAGGTCGTGGTTGTTATAGGCGATATCGTCGGCCAGCGCCGCAACCTGCGCCTCGGCGCTGGCGTGGGTGTGCAGCTCCAGATCGTGGCGTGCGTTGTAATCGGCCAGCGCATAGGGCCAGGGTTCGGCCACGGGACCATTGTGCTTGGCGATCCCCTCAA
Source organism: Loktanella sp. IMCC34160 (assembly GCF_004145845.1). Taxonomy (GTDB): domain Bacteria; phylum Pseudomonadota; class Alphaproteobacteria; order Rhodobacterales; family Rhodobacteraceae; genus SELP01. The sequence continues at coordinate 704,352 of NZ_SELP01000002.1, forward strand.
GCGTTTCCCAGGTCAGGTTCAGCCCATCCCATTCGGCATAATGCCGTTCAAGCGAGGTGACGATCCGCAGCGCCTGCGCATTGTGATCGAAGCCACCGTAGGGCTGCATCAGCGCGTCCAGCGCGTCCTCTCCGGTATGGCCAAAAGGCGGATGGCCCAGGTCATGGGCCAGCGCCACCGCCTCGGTCAGTTCGACGTTCAGGTCGAGTGCGGCGGCGACCGTCCGGGCCACCTGCGCCACTTCGATCGAATGGGTCAGGCGGGTTCGGAAATAATCGCCCTCGTGTTCGATGAAGACCTGCGTCTTGTGTTTCAGCCGCCGGAAGGCGGAGGAATGGATGATCCTGTCCCGGTCCCGCTGGAACGGGGATCGAAAGGTGCTTTCCTCTTCCGGGTACAGCCGTCCCCTGGCCGTGCCGGGCAAGGTCGCATAGGGGGCTGCCATGGGGCCTCCGCGCTTTGCCTGTGTCTGTTCTGCCTGTGTTGTCTATAGCGCGGGCCGGGACCGGGCGGTAGGGCTAAAGCCGTGCCAGCAACCGTCCTTCGAAGGGCCGCGCGACGGGGCGGGCGGCGATCATCGGCTTTGGGTTGATCATCATCTCGGGGAACAGCGTGGCAAGTTCCCTTTGAAGGGCGCTGCCCGGTGCGCAAAGGTGATCCCCGACAAAGAAGCTTTCCGACCAGACCCCGTTCGACAGGACCACCTCGTGCCGGTCTAACATGACGTGGTAGTAGGTCACTTCGGGCCGGGGCGCCCGGTGAATGCGGTCCCCGTCCACAAGCGCCATGGCGGGGCACAGCACCTCTTCCGTGCCCATGACGAGTTCGGCCCGCCAGTCTTCGACCAATACCCGGTGCTGGGGCGACACCAGAAGATCGACGGGGTTGCCAAAGGCCCCCGCGGCGATCCGCACTGGCGCAAGATCGCCATGCCCCACAACGGTGCGCCGTCCGATCCAGCGGATCGGCTGCGCGCCATGATCGCGGGTCAGGACAAGATCCCCGACCGACAGATCCTCGACCCGGCGTTCCGATCCATCCCCCATCCGCAGAAACGCGCCCGCGACAAAGCACATCGGGCCAAGGTCGTTCACGTTAAATTCGTTCGGCCCGTTGACCCAGGTTGCGTCGGTGACGGTGCTTCCGTCGGTCAGGATCGTCCCATCCGAAGGCGTGAAATAGGTCGATCCGTCTGCGGTGTAGAAGGTGACCCCAACAACGGTGACCCCGTCGATCACCACCTCGTCCCCGACGAAAAGCCCGATCACCTCGCTACCGTTAATCGCATCCCCCGACCCGGCGGTGATGGTGCCGCTGTCGTCCGCATCGTCGATCGAGATCCGTCCGACGACGACCGTATGGGGCAACGGCGGCGGCAGGGACGGATCGAAATCCCCCGCGATTGTCTGATCGGTATAGATCGCCATGCAAACAGGCCCTCGTCGGTGTCGCCCCCCTGTTGGCACAAGGGTTCGGACGAGAACTTCGAACAGTGCTGCTAAATTTCCCCTAAAACCGGAACGGATGTTCCGCGAATTTGATGCGAATTGCAGGGATGTCCGTTTCGGCGTCGGACCGTGCGGGGGCCTTGTTGACCCCCTGCCGCGGGCCTATATTCAGCAAAGACACGACATAGACGGATCACCCCATGCTGACCTTGCCGCCAACCGTAACCGAACGTGCCTTTGCCCGCCTTGCCGAGATCGGCGCGGCCGCACAGGGCAAGGCGCTGCGCGTTGCCGTCGAAGGGGGCGGATGTTCCGGGTTCCAGTACGAGATCGACCTCGACACCCCGAAAGACGATGACCTTGTGCTGGAAGGTCAGGGTGAAACGGTCGTGGTGGATTCCGTCTCTTTGCCGTTCCTTGCCGGGGCGACCATCGACTTCACCGAGGAACTGATCGGCGCGCGTTTCGCGATCGACAATCCGAACGCAAGCTCGTCCTGCGGCTGCGGGACGTCATTTTCGATCTAGAGCGCCCCTAGTTGCGGGTTGCGATTTCGTAACCATCCCTGTCTATTGTTCCTGAAACGGAAATAATCCGGGCAGGCGCAGATGATTGATCCTCTTTCCAAACTCGCAATCCGGCACGGCACGGATAAGTTCGGCTATCACGACTACACGCCGAATTATCACAAGCTGTTCCAGCATCTGCGCGACCAGCCGATCCGCCTGTTGGAGATCGGGGTCGGTGGCTATCAGGATGCGGACCGGGGCGGGCAGTCGCTGGCCACCTGGCGCGACTATTTCCCGAATGCCGAAATCACCGGGATCGATATCCAGAAAAAGACGCTGGATCTGGGGCCAAGGGTGAAAATCCTGCAGGGCAGCCAGGTCGACCCGGAGTTCCTGAAACAGGTCGTGGCAGAGCGCGGGCCCTTTGACATCATCATCGACGACGGCAGCCACCAGAACGCCCATGTGGTCGAAAGTTTCGGCTATCTCTGGCCCGATCTGACCCCCGGCGGGATCTATGTGGCCGAGGATGTGCAGACCTCCTTCATGCCCCGGTTCGGAGGGTCGCTGACGCTCGATCATCCGAATTCAGTCGGGTATTTCGGCGACGTCTTCCTGCGGATGGGCCATGCGGCGGGCGATCCGCTGGTGGCCGAGGTTGGCGCGATGGAGCGGTTCCACAACATCATCGCCCTGCACAAGTCCACGCCGGGCAAGGTCAGCACCTGCGCCGGGTCCAACCTGTTCGATCGGATCGGCGCGGCGCGAAAGCTCGCCACGGTCGGCACCAAGGCAGACCCCGCCATTTGGGGCGCGGCCCAGACCGCGAAGAAACCGGACGGGGCCAATGTTGTCGTGATCGGGACCGAGGTGCAGAGCGAAAAGACGGTGTTCGATGCCTTCGAGGCCATGGCCGTTCCGGGCGTTCTGGTGCTGGACGGGCGCATCGGCCCGGACCACGATCTGGCCGAGGCGCTGATGCGCACATGGGTGCAGGTGGATCACCGCGAAATGCGGATTCACTTCCCCGAGGCGGAGATCCCGGAAGTCGCAAAATGGGTATTCTCGCTGGAAAAACACCCCGACGGGGTCCTTTTCCACAAATCGCTGAACGATTACCCGTCGAACTTTGCCTATGACCCCGAACAGGAACAGGCCAAGGCCGCCATCGCCGCGATCGAGGCAGAGCTGCAGGATTGCGACGAAGAAAACGGGCTGGTGCAATTCGCCGGGATGATGACCAATCTTTACGGGCGCGAGGCGGCGGCCGAATGGGTGCGCCGGCTGGACCGGATCGAGGCAACATCCCGCATCTATTACCAATTGGCGGGCGGATTGGCGCAACGGGAACGGCGATTTGAAGATGCAGCCACGCTGTTTCGCAAGGCGCTCGCGGCCTTTCCGGCGGACCAGCAATTCACTCTTGGCCTGTGCACGGTCCTGCTGGCACTTGGCAATACGGACGAAGCCGCCGACGCGGTCTTTGAAGCGCGCGAAACAGCGCCCCGCAACCTGCCCCTGATGCTGATGGATGCCCGGATCAAGGGGCGGATGGGCGACCACAAGGGGGCCATCGCCATCGCGCAGGAAGCGGTGGAAATGTCCACGGGAAACCGCGTGCCCCCGGCGCAGATCATCCTTGCCGAAGCACTCGAAGCAGACGGGCAGACCGATGAGGCCCGCAAGGTGATCGCGGCGCTTGCAACCGGCCCCGCAGGCTTTGCGGCCAAGGCCTATCGGCTCTTGTCCCGTATTGAAGCGGCGGAGGGCAATACCCTCGCCGCCATCGCCGCCGCGGACAAAGCCCTTGAAGGCAACCCGCAAAGCGGCGAGTACAAGAAGTGGCGCGGACAGCTCGCCGCGGAATGACCACGACAGGACCGGATTTCTCATGAAGATTGCCACCTTCAACATCAACGGCGTGAAGGCGCGTATCGAAACCGTCCTGCGCTGGCTTGAGGAAAGCGCGCCCGATGTGGCGCTTCTGCAAGAGATCAAATCGGTCGATGAGAATTTCCCCCGCGAGGTCTTTGAAGAGCGCGGGTATAACGTGGAAACCCATGGCCAGAAGGGATTCAACGGGGTTGCGATCCTGTCGAAACTGCCGCTGGAGGATGTCACGCGCGGCCTGCCCGGCGCCGAGGGTGCCGGCCGTGACGGCGTGGACGATGAAGAGGCCCGCCTGATCGAGGCAACGGTGGTTGGCGATCATGGCGCGCTGCGCCTGATCGGGATCTACCTGCCCAACGGCAACCCCGCCCCCGGCCCGAAATATGATTACAAGCTGCGCTGGATGGAGCGGCTACAGGCGCGGGCCAAGGACCTTCTGGCGCAGGAAATGCCCGCCCTGATCGCCGGGGATTTCAACATCATCCCGCAGGATGAAGACGCCAAGCGACCAGAGGCATGGACCGAAGATGCCTTGGCCCGGCCGGAAAGCCGCGCGGCCTTTCGCCGGATCGTGAACCTTGGCTTTACCGAAGCCTTCCGCACCCGCACCCGGGGCGATGGCCATTATTCCTTCTGGGATTATCAGGCCGGGGCATGGGACCGGAACGACGGCATCCGGATCGACCATTTCCTGCTGACTCCGCAGGCCGCCGACTGTTTGCACGACTGCTGGATCGAGGCGGATATGCGCGGCCGCGACAAGCCATCGGACCACGTGCCTGTCTGGGTCGATCTGGCGATCTGACCCATGGTGCGTGTGTTTTGGGTTCTGGTTGCCGGGTTTTGCGCCCTGATGGTCTTTGAAGGCTGGCGCCTGTTTCAGGCCTCGGCCCGCACGGATGACCTGTTTGCCCCCTATCGCAGCGCCGATTACGCCGGGCCGCGATGGGATGATCTGCCCACGACGCAGTTGTCGGCATGGATCGCGGTCGAGGACCCGTCGTTCTTTTCACATCCCGGCGTTGATCTGAAAACCGGCGGCGCGGGGCTGACAACGATCACGCAGGCGCTGGTGAAGCGGATGTATTTCGACGAGTTCCGCCCCGGGTTTTCCAAGCTGGAACAGACGCTGATTGCCGCGCTGGTCGTCAACCCGCGCATCCCGAAAGAGGTGCAGCTGACCGCGGCGCTGGACCGGATGTATTTCGGCACCGTCGAAGGCGTGGAGATCATCGGGTTCGACAATGCCGCGCGGGAATTCTTTGGCCGCCCGCTGCTGGACCTGACCGATGGGGAATTCATCGCTCTTGTGGCGACCCTGATCGGGCCGGACCGGTTCCGCCCCGGCAGCGCAGAGCATGACACGAGGCTGACCCGCATCCGGCGGCTTTTGTCCGGCGATTGCCAGCCCGCCGGGGTCCGCGATGTCTACCTGTCGGATTGCGACGCATAGCCCGGCGCGGTCACGTCATGCCGGTAAAGCCAGTCGTAGCGGCCAAGGAACGCGCCCGGCGCGACCCGTCCGATCCCGGCCAAAATCCTGTGTGACAGGCTACGGCGCAGCCCGGAGAGGTGAAAGTTGACCGCGTTGGCGTTGGCCGCGGCGATGGCCCGGCAGGCCCGGTCCCGGCGCAGCGCCTGATAGCGGGCCAGACCGCTTGGCAGGTCGTCCAGTTCGTCACAGGCCGCCGCCAGCACCCAGGCGTCTTCCAACGCGAGGGTCGCCCCCTGCGCCATGAAGGGCAATGTCGGATGGGCCGCGTCCCCAAGGATCGCCGTCCCCTGCCCGTCCTGCCAGACCGGCGCGACCGGATGCCGGAACAAACCCCAAAGGCGCACCGTCTGAATCTCGGAGAGAATGGCCCGCAGTTCGGGCGCACAATGGGCAAAGGCCGCCTGCACCACCGATGGGTCGTCGAAGAAATGCCACCCCTCGGCCGCCCAGTCGGCCCGTTCCTGCACGGCGACGATGTTCAGCCTACCACCGAGCAGAGGATAGGTGACGACGTGGCACCCGGGCGCCATCCATGTTCGGGCGACCGGTGCGGCATCCTTGGCCCGGATCGTCGCCCGCCAGGCCACCTGACCGGCGAAAAACGCGGCGTCCTTGCCATTCAGTTCCGGCCGAATGACGGAATGAATCCCATCGGCCCCGACCACCAGATCGGCCCGGATCGGGGTTCCGTCGTTCAAGTGGGGGCGGCCGCCGCGCAGGTCGATCTTGACGCCCGTGCGCAGCGCAACGCCTGCCTCGGCACAGCCGCCGGCCAGCAGGTCAATCAAATCGGGGCGATAGAAGAACCGGTAGGGCGGCCCGTCCAGCCGGGTCAGGTCAAAGCGGGTAATCCGGCGCCCGGTCAGCGCGTCCATCGGCTCTACCGCCGTGGCGGGGATCGACGCGGCCGCAGCATCCAACCCAAGCGCCTCCAGAACCCGCCCACCGTTGGGCGAAATCTGCAGACCTGCGCCAACTTCGCGCAGCTCCGGGGCCTGTTCATAGACGGTGACGTTTGCGCCCCTGCGGGCAAAGGCAAGCGCGGCAGCAAGGCCGCCGATCCCGCCACCGATGAAGGCGACATCGCGGCCCTGCATCCTGCCCATCGGGATCAGTCGTCCCGGTGAACTTTTTCGCGGCGTTCGTGGCGTTCCTGCGCCTCAAGGCTCATCGTCGCGATCGGGCGCGCATCCAGCCGCTTGAGGCTGATCGGCTCGCCGGTGATCTCGCAATAGCCGTATTCGCCATTGTCGATCCGGCGCAGGGCGCTGTCGATCTTGGCGACCAGCTTGCGCTGGCGGTCACGGGTGCGCAGTTCAAGCGCCCGGTCGGTCTCCTCGCTTGCGCGGTCGGCAAGATCGGGGATGTTGCGGGTCGAATCTTTCATGCCTTCGATGGTGTCACGGCTGTCCTCCAACAGTTCCGCGCGCCAGTTGATCAGCTTGCGCCGGAAATATTCCAGCTGCCGGTCATTCATAAAGGGTTCGTCTTCAGCGGGACGGTAATCGTCCGTCAGGAAAACCTCGGCTTTCATTTGGTTGCTACCCTTGCTACCGCCAGAAACCTCAACTTTTTGGGTATCGGCCATCTGGCTCTCCCTTTTCTGGGGGTCGTTTACTCTGCCCACGGGGGAGTGTCACCCCCCGAAATTCAAGAGCACATCGAGTTGAAGCCCCCCCGAGACCTGATACTGTCCGCCGCGACAGTTTCAGACGGCGAGGCGGGAATGCAGTTTACCGGAACCAAGGATTATGTGGCCACCGAGGACCTGAAGGTCGCGGTCAATGCGGCGGTGACGCTGGAACGCCCGCTGCTGGTCAAGGGAGAGCCGGGCACCGGCAAAACCGAACTGGCCAAACAGGTGGCCGCGGCCCTTGGGCTGCCGATGATCGAATGGCACATCAAATCGACAACCAAGGCGCAGCAGGGGCTTTACGAATACGATGCAGTCAGCCGGTTGCGCGACAGCCAGCTGGGCGATGAACGCGTCCACGACGTCAAGAACTACATCCGGAAGGGCAAGCTGTGGCAGGCGTTCGAGGCCGAGGGCAAGGTCGTTCTGCTGATTGACGAGATCGACAAGGCCGATATCGAATTTCCCAACGACCTGTTGCAGGAACTCGACCGGATGGAGTTCCACGTCTACGAGACCGGCGAAACCATCCGCGCCCGCGTCCGGCCCATCGTCATCATCACGTCGAACAACGAAAAGGAACTGCCCGACGCCTTCCTGCGCCGCTGTTTCTTCCACTACATCCGTTTCCCGGACACTGATGTTCTCCGCAAGATCGTCGAGGTGCACCATCCCGGCATCAAGAAACAGCTTCTGACCACCGCCCTGACCCAATTCTATGAAATCCGCGAAACGCCGGGGTTGAAGAAGAAGCCTTCGACGTCAGAGGTCATCGACTGGCTGAAACTGCTTCTGGCCGAGGACATGGACCCCGCCGATCTGAAACCCGAGGGCGGGTCGCTGCTGCCCAAACTGCATGGGGCGCTGTTGAAGAACGAACAGGACGTGGCGCTGTTCGAACGGCTGGCCTTCATGTCGCGGGGGAAAAGGTAACGGCAAGATCCGGCGCGGGAACAAGGCCGCAGGCCGCCCGCGCATCGCCTGCCCGTTCCGGCGGGCTGCGTCCCTACTCCGCCTTGCGCAAGGCCAGAACCGCGTTCAGCCCGCCAAAGGCAAAGGCGTTGGACAGGACCACGTCCACATCCGCCTCGCGCGCCTCGTTCGGGACCACGTCCAGCGCGCATTCCGGGTCAGGTTCTTCATAGTTGATCGTCGGCGCGATCACCCCGTCGCGCAGGGCCATGATGCAAGCCAGCAGTTCCACCGCCCCAGTTCCGCCAATCAGATGGCCGTGCATCGACTTTGTCGACGAGATCATCAGCCGGTCCGCATGGGTGCCGAACACATCGGCCACGGCGGCGCATTCGGTCTTGTCATTCGCGGCGGTGCCTGTGCCATGGGCGTTGATATATCCCACCTGCCCCCGGTCTAGACGCGCATCGGCCAGCGCCCCGGCAATCGCCCGCGCCGCCCCCTGTTTCGACGGCATCACGATGTCCGACGCATCCGAGGACATGGCAAATCCCACCACCTCGGCCAGAATTTCGGCCCCCCGGGCGCGGGCGGCCTCATATTCCTCGAAGACGAAAACCCCGGCCCCTTCACCCTGCACCATGCCGTTGCGGGTGGCACAGAACGGGCGGCAGGCGTCCTTGGACATGACGCGCAGCCCTTCCCAGGCCTTCACCCCACCAAAGACCAGCATCGATTCCGACCCACCGGTGATCATCGCATCCGCCATGCCCGACCGGATCATCTGGAACGCCAGCCCCATCGCGTGGTTGGACGAGGCGCAGGCGGTCGCGACGGTGAAGGACGGGCCGCGCAGGTTCCATTCCATGCTGACATGGCTGGCGGCGGCGTTGTTCATCAGCTTCGGCACGATGAAGGGGTGAACGCGGTTCTTCCCCTCTTCATAGACGACCCGGTAATTTTCGTCCTGCGTGGTCAACCCGCCGCCGGAGGTGCCCAGAACCACGCCCGACCGGTCGGCCAGCGCACCACGAAACTCCAGCCCAGACTGGGCCATCGCCTGACGGGCGGCCAGGACCGTGAACTGGGTAAAACGGTCATAAAGCGCGATTTGCTGGCGGTTGAAATGTTCGGTCTCGTCAAAGCCCTTGACCTGCCCGCCGATCTTGACCGCCAGCCGGTCCACATCGCGGATGTCCAGGGGGCCGATCCCGCAGCGCCCTTCGCGCATCGCCTCAAGCGTGGTCGGCACATCATGCCCAAGGGCGTTGATCGTACCCGCACCGGTGATGACGACCCGTCTCATGCCTGCTGCGACACCAGCCCGGTGACGGCGCAGATGATCGCCTCGACCGAAGAAATGTCGAACTCGCTTTCCTCCGGTGCGTTGGCGTTGAAAGGCACGGAGATGTCAAAGGCCTCTTCAATGGCGAAAATGCTTTCGACAAGGCCAAGGCTGTCGATCCCGAGATCCTCAAGCGTATGTTCCGGCTTGACATCCGACGGGTCAAGAACCGCCTGTTCGGCAATGATTTCAATGACTTTTTCGCGCACGTTCATCTGGAACACCATCCTGTGGCCAACCCGCTTGGGCGTGATTTAGTCACTCTGCCCCGGATTTGAAACCGAATTCTGACGCTTTGCCAGATCGCGCAGGATGCGCGGCAGGCGGCGCAGCGCCTTGTAGCTGTCGAGGTGGCTTTGCATCTTCACCGCAGGAAAGCCCATCATCACCCGTCCGTCCGGCACATTGGACAGCACGATGCTGGCCCCGGTGATCACGCAATCGGTGCCGACGGTCACATTATCCGCCACCCCGGACTTGCCGCCCAGAACCGTCCGGTCACCAATCACCGACGATCCGGCCACGGCCGATTGCGCGGCCAGCAGGCAATGATCGCCCAGCACCACGTTGTGGCCGACCTGCACAAGGTTGTCGATCTTGGTGCCGTGCCCCACGCGGGTCGGCCGGATCGTGCCCGCGTCCACGGTGGAATTCGCCCCGATCTCAACATCATCCCCGATCACCACCCCGCCAAGGCTGTGAATGCGGTGGTGGGTCGGATCGTCGGGCGCGGTCAGGGGGGCGGCCCCAAGGGTTTCCTTGACCCGCTCCACATTCGAAGGCTCTGCCGTGACAAAGGAAAACCCGTCGGCGCCGATCACCACGTTCGGATGCAGGATGACATTGGTTCCGATGGTCACGTTGCGGCACAGGCGCACCCCGTCATGCAGCCGCGCATTGGCCCCAAGTGCTGCGGCACCGGCGATGGTGACATGGGCGCCGATCCGGCTGCCTGCGCCGATCTGCGCCCCCGCGCCGACAATGCTGAACGGGCCGACACTGACGCCCTGCCCGAGGGTCGCGCCCTCTGAAATGATCGCCGTGGGGTGGATGCCCGCCTCTGCTGGGTCATCGTCCAGCATCTGTGTCAGCTGGGCCATGGCCAGCCGCCCGCGCGGGGCAAAGATCGCCGCCTTCAACCCCAATGCCTGCCAATCCGCGCCGGGCCACAGGACCGCCGCACGCGCCGCGCCGTCCGGCAGGCGGTCGGCATAGGCGGGCGACAAGGCAAGCGCCAACTGGTCAGCGGTGGCCGTGGCGGGCTCTGACGCGCCGGTGACAGTCAGAGACACATCGCCCGCGGCCTCGGCCCCCAATGCGGCGGCAATCTCGCTGATCGTGTGGGCCATCTGGCTGTCCTTCCTCTGGTCGAGGAAGGATTAGCCCTGAACGGCCCGCACCGCCACCCCCTCGCGGGCCAGAGCGTTCCAGATCTGCCGGTCGCGACCATAGACATCGCGGCGGAACTGAAGGCTGCCGGTCACATTGGTGAACGCCGTCCGATAGACGATATGCACGGGCACCGGATCGGCCAGATCAACACGGGTTTCATTCCCGGTCCGCAGGATCGACTGGAAATATTCCTCGGGATTGTTGGTCTGACGGGCCAGCAGCGCGTAGGCGAAATCGAACGGGTCGTTCAGGCGGATGCAGCCGTGGCTATAGGCCCGAACTTCGCGCGAAAACAGGCTCTTGGCCGGGGTGTCGTGCAGGTAGATGTTGTAGGGGTTGGGGAACATGAACTTCACCAGACCCAGCGCGTTCCCGTTCGACGGCGGCTGGCGCATGGAGAAGGGGAAGGTCCGGGCGTTATACTGGGTGAAATCCACGGAACCACGGCTCACCGCTCGCCCCCGGCTGTCTGTAATCAGCAATTGACCAGCCGCGTTCGGGTTCCGCTGCAGCTGCGGCAGGTATTCGTTCACGATGATCGAGCGGGGCACATACCAGCTGGGGTTCACGACCATGAATTCCATCACGTCGGAAAACTCCGGGCTGCGCCGGTCCGATGCATTGGCCCCGACGACCGAGCGGGTGACGAAGCTGACCCGGTCGTTGTCGACGATGGCCGCCGTGAAATCCGTCAGATTGACCCAGATGTGGCGGGCGCCGCGCGGGCGGTTCAGCCAGCGTTCCCGCTCCATCGCGACGATCACGGATTGCAGTCGCTGTTCAAGCTGGACGTTGATTTCATCCATGGTGGACTGGCCCGCCACGCCATCAGCGTTCAGCCCGTGCGATTGCTGGAACCGCTGGACCGCGGATTGCACCGAGGCGTCATAGCTCTGGGTCGCGGACCGGTCCATGAACCCCATCAGGATCAACCGGTTACGCAGTGCGACCACGGCATTGCCGCTGTCGCCGGGCTCCAGCGACCGGGCCGGAACCACAGGACCCCAGCCGCCATTTGCCAACAGACGTTCCAGGCGGATCTTCTCGCGCAGAAGACGGGCGTATTCGGGCGAAGACGGGGGCAAGGATCGCAGGAAGGACTGCGGATTGGACTGGGCAAAGGCCTGAATCGTGCCCAGACGGGGGCGCAGCGGCACCTCGCGCACAAGTCCGCTGTCGATGCTGCGGGGGGTCAACATGCCGGTCTGGATGTCACGGGCGTATTGCAGGAACAGGCGGGACAGTTCCACTTCCATCGCGCCCTTTTCGGCCGGGGTCTGCGCCGCTTCCAGACGGGCCATGATCGCGTCGGCGTCATAGCGGCCCATTGGCAGGCCATGGTCGCCCGCGCCCGCAAAGGCCCGCATCAGCGCGTTGCGCCGGTTCCGGTCCGCCGCGGTCGATCCGGTCCAGATCCCCTCGAACTCTCGGCCACGATAGAAGGTGGCAAGGTCGTCATCGCGCGCCGCAGCCTCGGCCACGGCCTGACGAAAGGCCGTCACCTGCGCGGCCGCCGGGCCGGAAATGGTCAGGAACGACAGGAAAACGGTAAGGAAAACGCCCAAAAACGTGACAGGCCGCAGGTTGGCGGTAGAAAACATGACTCCCCCGAGCAACATGAGTAACAGGTTGACCCCTACCTTCACCCGGTAGGTTTCGAAGGTCCATTCACATTTGCACCAGCGGCCGCCTTGACCGTTGACTGTTGCAACCGTGTCCACGACGGCGGGCGCGATCCATGAGCAACAGCTGCATATTTGCGCAAAATCCCGCCGATTTCCCCTTTGTTCACCATGGACTTGGTAAACATGGGTTGGCCCACGAATCATCTTATGCCATAACGCCCATGCATCTGGGGATGAGATGGCAGGTAGCGGACCGAAAAGGTGCGTGAACAGGTAAGCGACGGGACAGCGCTGAACATGACGAACAGCTCTTCGGGCATTTCGCGACGCGGGCTATTGACCGCTTTTGCCGCGACCGCGATTTCCGCGGCCCCCACATTCTCCAACGCAGCGGGCTTCCTTCGGGGGGCTGGCGATATTCGCAGATTGCGGATGTATTCCGGACGGACCGGCGAAAAGATCGATATGATCTACTGGATCGAAGGCGAATACATCCCTGAGGCGATGAACCAGATCACCCATTTCATGCGGGACTGGCGGACCGGGACCACGATGCAAATCGACAATCGGACCGTGGATATCATGGCCGCTGCGCACAACCTTCTGGACGTCAGCGAACCCTACATGCTGCTGTCGGGCTACCGGTCGCCCCAGACCAACGCGATGCTGCGTAGCCGGTCGTCGGGCGTGGCCCGCAATTCCCTGCACATGCGCGGACAGGCCGCCGACCTGCGGCTTGCCAGCCGGTCAACCAGCCAGATGGCCCGTGCCGCCCAGTCCTGCAACGCGGGCGGGGTCGGGCGCTACGCCGGATCGAATTTCGTCCATATGGATTGCGGACCGATCCGCACCTGGAACGGATAATGACAAAGCCCCGGTTTCCCGGGGCTTTCTTTTTCTGTCAGGGTCCAGGTTCGGTCAGGCCGGTTCGCGGACATGGCCGATTGCGGACACCACCAGCGGATCAAACCCCTCTCCCCCGGCCTTTGCATGATCCAAAAGCTGGGCGCGCATCCGGGGTTCCCAGAAATCGTTGATATGGGCGGCCACCTTTTCGGCCTGGTCATCACCGGGCTGTGAGGAAAAGAACTTGGCGATCTGGTTGGCCATCATGACCATTTTTTCAGGCGACATCAAAGGCTCCGGTCTGGATACGGTCGGGGTGGGAATAAAGGTCAAATCCGCCGCCACGGGCAAAGGCGGCGACGGTCAGGTTGGCGGCGTCCGCCTGCCGCAGGGCATGGGCCGTCGGGGCCGACACGGCGATCAGCACCGGGCATCCGGCGATCACAGTTTTCTGCACCATCTCAAGCGACACGCGCGAGGTCAGGACAAAGGCCCCCTGCCCGGCGTCGATCCCGGCAAGGGCCAGTGCGCCGATCAACTTGTCCAGCGAATTGTGGCGGCCGACATCTTCGCGGGCCAGAACGATCCCCTGCCCCGGCATCAGGAACCCCGCCGCATGGACCGCATGGGTCTGGTCGTGCAGCGGTTGGAAGGCGCGCAGGGCATCGGTGGCCCCCGCCACATCCACCGAGGTCAGAAGCGGTCCGGTGTCGGGCAGAACCGACAGCGCGCGGGCGGCTTCCTCAAGGCTGTCGATCCCGCAGAGGCCGCAGCCCACAGGCCCCGCCATCTTGCGGCGACGCCGGGCCAATGCTTCGGCCCGGTCGGCGGATAGCCAAAACCGCGCCTCGATCCCGGCCTCGTGCTCGGCGATCTCGAACTCTTCGATCTGATCGAGCGTTTCGATGAACCCCTCGGTCAGGGAAAAGCCGTGGGCAAAATCCGTCAGGTCCTGCGGGCTGGCCATCATCACCGCCTGCGTGGTTCCGTCAAAGACCATCGCGACCGGCGTTTCTTCCGGCAGGCTGCGCAGCACCCTGCGCTGCCCGTCCCGCTGGACGGACAGCCCGGGCCAGTGTGTGACCGGCCCGGTCATTGTCTTACTCCGCCGCCGGAAGGATGCGGCGCGACCGTTCGGCCTGCGCGGCATAGTCTTCCTGCCATTCGGACGGCCCGTTCGAGGGGCTGACCTGCACCGCGGTCACCTTGTATTCAGGACAGTTGGTCGCCCAGTCGCTGAAGTCAGTGGTGATCACGTTGGCCTGCGTGTCGGGGTGGTGGAAGGTGGTATAGACCACGCCGGGGCTGACCCGGTCGGTGATCGTCGCCCGCAGGGTGGTTTCCCCCGACCGCGACGCCAGCCTGACATAGTCGCCATCCTTCACCCCACGCACTTCGGCGTCATGCGGGTGGATTTCCAGCACGTCCTGATCGTGCCAGACCACGTTTGCCGTGCGGCGGGTCTGGGCGCCTACGTTGTACTGCGACAGGATCCGGCCCGTGGTCAGCAAGAGCGGGAAGCGCGGCCCGGTCTTTTCATCGGTCGCCACATATTCGGTAACGATGAACCGGCCCTTGCCCCGGACAAACCCATCCACGTGCATCAGCGGCGTGCCATCCGGGTTGGCGTCATTGCAGGGCCACTGCACCGATCCGCGCTCTTCCAGCATCTCGTAGGTCACATTGGCGAACGACGGCGTCGTCGCGGCGATTTCTTCCATGATCTGGCTGGGATGGGTATAGGTCCAGCCCGCGCCCATTGCGTTGGCCAGCATCATCGTCACTTCCCAATCGGCATAGCCGTTCTTCGGCGCCATCACCTTGCGGACCCGGTTGATCCGGCGTTCGGCATTGGTGAATGTCCCGTCCTTTTCAAGGAAGGTCGAGCCGGGCAGGAACACGTGGGCGTAGTTCGCGGTTTCGTTCAGGAACAGGTCGTGGACGATCACGCATTCCATCGCGGCCAGACCGGCGGCGACGTGCTTGGTATCCGGGTCCGACTGCAGGATGTCCTCACCCTGGCAATAGAGGCCCTTGAAGGTGCCTTCGACGGCGGCATCCAGCATGTTGGGAATGCGCAGGCCCGGTTCCGGGTCGATGGTCACGCCCCATGCGGTTTCAAAGATGTTGCGTACCTCGTCGCCCTTGACGTGGCGATAGCCGGGCAGTTCGTGCGGGAACGACCCCATGTCGCACGACCCCTGCACGTTGTTCTGCCCCCGCAACGGGTTCACACCAACGCCCTTGCGGCCGACGTTGCCGGTCAGCATGGCCAGGTTGGCGATGCCGATGACGGTGGTCGACCCTTGGCTATGTTCCGTCACGCCGAGGCCATAGTAGATGGCCCCGTTGCCGCCCTTGGCGAACAGCCGCGCGGCGGCCCGCAATTCAGCGGCCGGAACGCCGGTCAGCAGTTCGGTCGCTTCCGGGCTGTGGCGCGGGTCGGACACGAATTCCGCGTACTCCTGGAATTCGTCCCAATCGCAGCGGTCGCGGATATAGGCCTCGTCCATCAGACCTTCGGTCACGATGGTATGGGCCAGCGCGGTGACCACGGCGACGTTGGTGCCGGGGCGCAGCGCAAGGTGGTGCGAGGCCTTGATATGGGCCGATTTCACAAGGTCCGTGCGGCGCGGGTCGATCACGATCAGCTTGGCCCCGGCGCGCAGGCGCTTTTTCAGGCGGCTGGCGAACACCGGGTGGCCGTCGGTCGGGTTGGCCCCGATCACGATCACCACGTCGGTATGTTCGACGCTGTCGAAATCCTGCGTCCCCGCCGAAGTGCCGAAGGTCTGGCCAAGGCCATAGCCGGTGGGCGAATGGCAAACCCGGGCGCAGGTGTCGGTGTTGTTGTTCATGAACACGCCACGCGCCAGTTTCTGCACGAGGTAGGTTTCCTCGTTGGTGCAGCGGCTGGAGGTGATAACCCCGATCGACCGACGGCCGTATTTTTCCTGCAGGCCACGCATGCGGTCAGCGGCAAAGCTCAGCGCCTCGTCCCAGGAGACCTCTTTCCACGGCTGGTCGATGCTGTCGCGGATCATCGGGTTCAGGATGCGGTCCTGATGGGTGGCGTAGCCATAGGCAAAGCGACCCTTCACGCAGGAATGGCCCCGGTTGGCCTTGCCGTGCTTGTAGGGGACCATGCGGACCAGTTCGTCGCCGTTCAACTCGGCCTTGAACGAACAGCCGACGCCGCAATAGGCGCAGGTGGTCACGACAGACCGCTCCGGCGTGCCCAGTTCGATCACCGACTTTTCCTGTAGCGTCGCGGTCGGGCAGGCCTGCACACAGGCACCGCAGGACACGCAGTCCGACGACAGGAAATCGTCGCCCATCGCCCCGGCCGACACGCGGCTTTCAAAGCCTCGGCCTTCGATGGTCAGAGCGAAGGTGCCCTGCACCTCTTCACAGGCGCGAACGCAGCGCGAGCAGACGATGCATTTCTGTGGGTCATAGGTGAAATAGGGGTTCGAGGTGTCGGCGGGGATGTATTCCGGGTTGGCCCCGGTCGCGCCGCGCACTTCGAAATGGTTGCGGCCCGGTTCATAGCGCACGTCGCGCAGACCCACGACCCCGGCCATGTCCTGTAATTCGCAATCGCCGTTGGCCGCGCAGGTCAGACAATCCAGCGGGTGGTCGGAGATATAGAGCTCCATCACGCCCTTGCGGATCTTCTTGACCTTCGACGACTGGGTATGAACGACCATGCCCGGCGCGACCGGCGTGGTGCAGGACGCAGGCGTGCCCCGGCGGCCTTCGATCTCGACCACGCACAGGCGGCAGGACCCGAAGGCCTCGAGGCTGTCGGTGGCGCAAAGTTTCGGGATGGACAGCCCGGCCTCGGCCGCGGCCCGCATGACCGAGGTGCCCTCGGGCACGGTCACGTCGAAGCCGTCGATGGTCAGGGTGACGGGCGCGCCTTCCTTGGCGGGGGTGCCCATGTCCTTGTCGTCCCAAGGGATAATGAAGTCTTTCATTTCGCGCCTCCGTTCAGGACAAAAGCCACAATCGCGTTCGCGTGTCCGTGGCCCAATGCGTGTTCGGTCTTCAAGAAGCTTACAATTTCCATGTGCTTGTCCCCAGACCGGGATTTCACAAGGTCAAACCAATGGGTCATCGGCTGGCCATATTTCTTTTCGATCGACGGGAAGTAGGACGCGGGGCCCTTCACCTTCTCGGTCATTCCGCCGCCTCCTTCGTGGTCGCGAAGTCATCGGGGAAATGGGTCAGCGCCGACATCACCGGGAAGGGGGTGAACCCGCCAAGCGCGCACAGCGACCCGTCTTTCATCGTCTCGCACAGGTCGGTCAGGATCTCGACCGCGCCCGCGTCGCCCCGACCGATCCGGTCGATGGTTTCGACGCCACGCACCGCGCCGATCCGGCAGGGCGTGCATTTGCCACAGCTTTCCACGGCGCAGAATTCCATCGCGAAGCGCGCCATTTGTAGCATATCCGCCGAGTCGTCGAAAATCACGACACCGGCATGGCCGATCAGACCGCCCTGCCCGTCGAATTCCTCGTAGGCAAAGGGGGTGTCGAATTTCGACAGGGGCATATACGCGCCAAGCGGGCCACCAACCTGAACCGCCTTGACCGGGCGGCCCGTCGCGGTGCCGCCAGCGATGTCGTTGACCAGCTCGCCCAGTGGCATCCCGAAGGCGGTTTCGAACAGCCCGCCGAATTTCACGTTGCCCGCGATCTGGATCGGCATCGTGCCCTTGGACCGGCCAAGGCCGAAATTGGCGTAATGCTCGGCCCCTTTTTCAAAGATCACCGGAACCGTGGCCAGGGAGATGACGTTGTTCACCACCGTCGGCTTGCCCATGAACCCTTCGAGCGCCGGAAGCGGCGGCTTGGCCCGGACGATGCCGCGCTTGCCTTCAAGCGAGTTCAGAAGCGAGGTTTCCTCGCCGCATACATAGGCGCCCGCGCCGACCCGGATTTCCATATCGAAGGCCCGGCCCGATCCCAGCACGTCAGCGCCCAGAAGGCCCCGCGCCCGGCCGATGCGAACGGCTTCGTTCATCACCTCGATCGCGTCGGGGTATTCGGACCGCAGGTAGACATAGCCCTTGGTCGCGCCCACGCCGAGGCCCGCAATCGCCATACCTTCGATCAGGGTGAAGGGGTCGCCCTCCATGATCATCCGGTCGGCGAAAGTGCCGCTGTCGCCCTCGTCGGCGTTGCACACGATGTATTTCTGGTCGGCCTTGGCCCCCAGAACGGTGTTCCACTTGATGCCCGTCGGGAACCCGGCCCCACCCCGGCCACGCAGGCCGGATTTGGTGACTTCCTCGACAATCTCGGCCCCGGTCATGGCGATGGCGCGGCGCAGGCCGGACAGGCCACCGTGCGCCTCGTAGTCGTCCAGATCCAGCGGGTCGATCAGCCCGCAGCGGGCAAAGGTCAGGCGGGTCTGGCGGGCAAAGAAGGGCATGTCCTCGACCGCGCCCAGCCCTTCCAGCTTGCCATCCAGCAGCGCGGGAACATCGGCGGCCGTAACCGGACCAAAGGCGCGGCGGCCCGCGTCATCCTCGATCTCGACCAGCGGTTCCAGCCACAGCATGCCGCGCGACCCGTTGCGGATCACCGTCACATCGGCGCCGCGCTTGTCCGCCTCGGCCCGGATTGCGGCGGCGACATCATCGGCGCCAACCGCCTTGGCGGCGCTGTCACGGGGGACGTAAATTTTCATGCGCCTGCCTCCGCCAGAAGGGTTTCCAGTTTCGCCGCGTCCAGACGGCCCACGACGCGATTGTCGACCATCGCCGCAGGGCCGCTGGCACAAAGGCCAAGGCAATAGACGGGTTCGATAGTGACCGCGCCATTGGCGGTGGTGCCGTGCCATTCAAGGCCCAGCTTGGCCAGCGCCGCATCGGCAAGCGCCTTGGCCCCAACGGCCTGACAGGCCTCGGCCCGGCAGATCTTGACCACATGGCGGCCCGCCGGAACCTCGCGGAAGTCGTGGTAGAAGGACATGACCCCGTGCACTTCCGCCTTCGAGATATTCAGCGCATCGGCAATCAGCGGCACGGCGACCTGCGGCACATGGCCGTGGGCGTGCTGGATGGCGTGCAGAATGGGCAAAAGCGGCCCTTCAAGGTGCATCTGGCTGTCGATCAGGGCCTTGAGGTCCTCGACCGGCACCTGGGGCGCGGATGTGGATTGGGCGGGCATGGGTATCCTTCCTTCGCGAATGGGCGCGTTATCCCCTTCGGCGATTGAAAATACAATGCTAAATTGCCGTTGTTTGATAGGTATTGTCTATCGTTCATTTTCAGATCAAAGCCGACAATCCACCCACCGGAACCGACCAATCCGACATGAAAAAGGGGCGAAGGTTTCCCTCCGCCCCGTGTTTTTCGGTCGCTGGCTGGCCTACCGTCCGGCGGCGACCCGCTGATCCGGACGATACCGTGTGTCATCCGCGATCTGGAATCGGCCGTTGCGCACCTTGCTGATCCGGCCCTCACGCAGCAGCGTGCCGAAGGACCGCAGCCCGTCTTCGCGGCTGAACTCTTCCGGCACGATCTCGCGGACCTTGTTCATGATCTGCGGGCGCGAGAAGTCGTCCATGCCCTCCACGAAAGAGGTATAGGCGGCAGCGGCCTCAAGAAGCTCGGCCAGACCGTTGGCGCCGACGCTTTCCGCGAATTCGGCAAAGTTGTTCGCCTCGTCCCGTTCCCGCGCGGCCGGGGCCGCGGCGGGGCGGCGCGGACGCACCGGGGTGACCGGGGCGCCGGTGGCCGCGGGGGCGGCCTGTTCCGGGGCATCGACCCGCTGCGACGCGACCAGCTTGAGCGGGGCAGGACGGGGCCGCTCGGTGCGGCGCTCGACCGGACGCTCCGGCTTGACCGGGGCGGCAGGGCGGGCCGGACGGACAACGCGGCTCAGGTCCTCGCGGAAATTGCGCGCGGCCTTTTCGTCCTGATCGTCTTCGTCGCCCAGCTGACGGGCGGCCTCGGTTGCGGCGACGGCGGCCTTGAGGTGCGAAATCGCTTCGCGGCGACGGCTGCCATCGGGTTCGGACATCTGGGCATCGGCCCGAGACATCAGACGCGACAGGGCGTCGTCGTCCGCCTCCGGCTCGCGTCCCAGAAGGGCCCGGCCCGGACGTTCCTTGGCGGCCACGGGGGCAACCTCGTCTTCGTCCTCGTCATCGTCGACAAGGTCATTGTCGACAAAGGCGTTGGTCATCTCGTCGTCAAGATCGTCCTCGTCCTCATAGTCATCGGACAGGGCCAGATCTTCGTCCTC
The DNA here is from genome assembly GCF_004145845.1 of Loktanella sp. IMCC34160. GTDB lineage: Bacteria > Pseudomonadota > Alphaproteobacteria > Rhodobacterales > Rhodobacteraceae > SELP01. The sequence continues at coordinate 724,709 of NZ_SELP01000002.1, forward strand.
GGCCTCATCCTCTTCGTCCTGTTCAGCCTCGGCAAGATCCGCCAGCAGTTCGGCTTCGTCCTCGTCCGACAGGACGCCATGCGCGATGCTGTCATAGCTGGAAAACTCGTCGATCCCGTCAAGCGCGGCAAAGTCGATCCCCGACCCCTCGGCCTGATCCTCGACATCGTCCTCGACCGTTTCCGGCGCAGAGGCGGCGGCGATCACGTCGTCAAGGCGGCCCTCGGCCACGGCGGCGTCATAGTCGCGGCGCGACATGCGCAGAACGCGGGCCGCGATTGCGGGCTGCGGAGCGGGCGCTTCGTCCAGATCCGAATCCTCGGCATAGACGTCACTGTCGTCTTCGGCCTCGGCTTCGGCGCTCTCTTCGGTCACGGTTTCCAGAACAAGGGGTTCGGCCTCCTCAACGCTTTCGTCCGCGTCGAAGTCGGCAAGGCTGAAGGCCTCGATCTCAGCGTCGATATCATCATGATCGTCCGCCTCGACCTCGGCCACCGGCTCTTCCTCGGCGGTGTTCTCTGCGCTGGTCGCGGCCATGACGGCGGCAAGGCGCTCCGCCTCGTCGTCCTCAACCTCGGCCTCAGGCTCGGCCATCGGTTCGACCGCGGCCTCTTCCTGACGCAGCAGCGCCTCTTCGAAGGCATCGCTGAAGTCGTCGCCGTCTTCGTCGTCAAAGCTATCGACCACACCCGACGACAGATCTTCGGCAAAGTCTTCGGTTTCCGTCACCGGGGCCGTGGACCGACCGACGACCGCGCGGATACGCTGCAGCTTGGCGGCGACGCTTTCGCTGTCGGGGTGGGCGGGTGCTTCGGCAATGGTCGTGTCGACATCTTCCCAGACCTCGGCCGGTGCGTCCGCTTCGGCAACCTCTGCCTCTGGCGCCACCTCGGCCATCTCCGGCTCGGGCGTGACCTCAGGGGCGGCGTGTTCTTCCACTACCGGACCGGCGGCCGCGAGCGGTGGGGCCTCATCGGCCCCGGCCTCCGGCCCGGCAATGGTCCCGGTATCAAAGGCCGTCGCCTCGTCTCCGGTATTCGATGTCTGCGTTGCGGGAACCGCGGGTGCGGGCGGCATCGCCGGGGCCTCTGCCCGGACAGGCTCGGCCACGGGCTGCGGTGCAGCCTCCAGCGCGCCGGTCGCCCGCAGGACAAGACCCGAGGATTCCATCCGCGCCTCGACCCGGCGTGCGATCTCCTTCTCGGCGATCCTCGCCAGCATCTCTGCATCGGGGGTCGGGGGTTCTGCCCCGAAATATCTGTCATCCGCCGCCAGATCGCGGAAATACTCCGCGATGGCCTTCATCGTGTCGAAGGATTCGTCGAATCCCTCGAGCGTGCACGAGAAGGTGCCATAGGAAACGGTAAGAATCTTATTCGATCCAACCATGTTTTGCTCGCTTTCTCCCCAGCCCAGCGACGTTTTGTTTACCAGCAATTGGTTCGCAATCGGGAACGGAATAGGGTTATTGGGGGTATTATTTCATGACCCTTTTGGGGAATGTCGCCAAATCGGGATCAATGGGGCAAAGGCGTAAATGATTGTTTCATCTCAGGCCGCAGTAACGCTTGTCGGTGGAGGCCATTGTGGCCCGACGGATATTAACAGCGCCTTGCGCCATGCGCCAAACCTCGTGGCTGCTGATGGCGGGGCCGGGCGGGTCCTTGCCGAAGGGTTGCGACCCAAGGCCGTGATCGGTGACATGGACAGCCTGAGCGCAGAGGCGCGCGCGGCTTTTGCCGACCTGCTGCAGATTGTCCCCGAACAGGACACAACCGATTTCGAGAAGTGCCTGACCCGCATCGACGCCCCCTTGATCCTTGGGGTCGGGTTTCTGGGCGGCCGCGTGGACCATGAATTGGCGGTGTTCAACACGATGGCCCGTCACGCCGACCGGGCCATCGTTCTGCTGGGCAGTGATGATTGCCTCTGCTGTCTGCCCCCGGCCCTGACGCTGGACCTGCCTGCCCGAACGCGGCTGTCGCTGATGCCGCTTGGCACGGCGCGGGTCTGGTCGTCCGGCCTGCGCTGGGATCTGTCCGGGCAGGACATGGCGCCGGACGGGTTCCTGTCGATCTCAAACGAAGTGGCCGGGCCTGTTACCCTACGAAGCGAAGGGCCGGTCCTGCTGATCACGCCGCGGGCGGCGCTTGCCCCGGTTGTGGCTGCCGTGACAGCCGCCGTTCCCGCGCGATGATGTAAAGCCCGGCGCCGATTGTCACGCTTATCCCAAGGGCGGCCAGCCCATTGGGCAGATCGCGGAAGATCAACCAGCCGATCAAAGTGCCAAAGGGGATTTCCAGATATTGCATCGGCGCCAGTGTGGCCGAAGGCGCGAAGCGCAGCGACCATGTCATCAACAGATGCGCCAGCGTCCCGATCAGCCCCAGCGCCAGCACCATGCCCAGACCCGCGCCGCCGACCCCGGCAAGGGACAGCGGCGGCCAGTCCGGGAACACCAGCGCGACCGGCCCGAGAACCGCCAGCGCCATGGCGCCCGACACCGCCTGCATCGACACAGGGTCCACGTCCTTGGCCATCATCCGCGTCACAAGCATGAAGCCGACAAAGGTGACCGCCACCCCCAGCGGCAAGAGCGCGGGCCAGCCCACGGCGGCGAAATTCGGCTGAATCACCAGAAGCGTCCCGGCGAACCCCACCGCGCAGGCCCCCAGCCGGTGCGGGCCCACCTCCTCGCCCAGAAACAGCCAGCCCGCCAGCAGCATCAGGAAAGGCATGACAAAGGCAATCGCCAGCGCGTCCGCCAGCGGCAGATATTTCAGGGCGGAAAACATCATCGCGATCCCGGCGATATGCAGAACCGTCCGAACCGCGATCAGCGACAACAGCCTGCGCCCCGCCGGAATGGGCAGGCGAAACATCAAAGCAAGTGGAAACAGGAACAGGGCTTGCGCGCCAAAGCGGATCATCACCATCGCGCCCACGGACATCACCGACCCAAGCAGTTTCGCAATCGCGTCCCCCATGGGCGCGAGGATGCAAAACCCCACCATCAGGAGCATGCCAAGGAAAGGACGATCCGCCTGCATAGGCGCAGGCTATGCGCGCGGCCGCCTTGGGGCAACGGCCGGAAGGGTCACCGACCCGCGCCGCGCGTTCACCCGTTCCCGATGGATGATGTAAAGGCCGGACAGGACGATGATCCCGATCCCGGTCCAGGTCAGCGCATTGGGGAAGTCGCTGAAGATCACATAGCCAAGGATCGCCGCGCTGACGATTTCAAGATAATGCAGCGGCGCAAGCGTGGCCGAAGGCGCGAAACGCAGCGCGAAGGTCATCATCAGATGCGACACCGCCGCCGCCGCGCCGACCCCGAACAGCCAGACCCACTCCAGCCCGTCGGGCATCTGCGGGTCCAGCGTTGGCCAATGGGCCCAGTCGGCCAGCACCAGCACCGGGATGCAGATCACCATGGCGACCGTTGCCGTGTGATATTGCATCGCGACCGGATGCATCTGTTTGCCAAGGCTGCGGGTGACCAGCATGTAGGCCGCAAAGGAAAACGCCGTACCCAGCGGGAACAGCGCGACCAGCCCGAAGGCCACAAGGCTGGGCTGGATCACCAGAAGCGATCCGCAAAACCCAACGACCGAGGCCCCGATCCGCCGCGCGCCCACCTCGTCGCCAAAGATGACCCGGCCGAGGATCAGCAGGATGAAGGGTTCGACGAAGGCAATGGCCAGCGCGTCGGCGATGGGCATGACCTGCACCGCCGCGACAAAGCAATAGGTCGACAGGATCAGGAACACCGCCCGCAGGATCAACCGGCCCAGAACCCCCGGCCCCATCCGCACCCCCTGCCCCATCCACAGGCAGACCGGCAGCATCAGCGCCGCCTGCACCACGAAACGGGCCGTGGTGATCTGGCCCACCGGCAGGGTCTGCGCGGCCAGCTTCGACGCCACGTCGATCAGCGGCGCGGTCACGCAAAAGCCCAGCATCAGGGCGACACCAAGAAGGATACGATCGCTATTCATGCCCCCCGGATAGGAGGCGGGCTTGACCCCGTCCATCCTGAAACCGACATCCCCGATCCCAAGTGATTGCACCGCGCCGATTTTCCGGCCACGATCCCAGCAACCACGGATCAGGAGACCCCCGATGTTCGCCCGCGAAAAGATCAACTATGCACCGATCCCCCTGCCCGACCGCGCCAATTTGACCGATGACGAGATGATCGCAGCGGCCCGCGCCTTCTATGACCAGATGAAGAAACGCCATTCGGTGCGGGATTTCTGCGACCGGCCCGTGCCGCGACAGGTGATCGAGGATTGCGTGCGCACCGCCGGGTCCGCCCCGTCTGGCGCCAACCACCAGCCCTGGCATTTCGTTGCCATTTCAAACCCGGCGATCAAGGCGCAGATTCGCGCGGCGGCCGAGGAAGAGGAAAAGAAATTCTACGAAGGCGGCGGCGGTGACGAGTGGATCAAGGCGCTGGAACCGATCGGAACCAATGCCGATAAACCGCATCTGGATATCGCGCCCTGGCTGATCGTGATCTTCGCCCAACGCTGGGGCGAATTCGATGACGGCACCCGCTACAAGAACTACTACGTTCCCGAAAGCACCGGGATCGCCACCGGGTTTCTTCTGGCCGCGCTGCATCAGGCGGGGTTGGTGTCGTTGACCCATACGCCCAATCCGATGAGCTTCCTCAACGACCTTCTGGGCCGCCCGAAGTCGGAAAAACCGATCATGATCGTCGCGGTCGGGCACCCGTCGGACGACGCGACCGTGCCCTCTGTCGCCAAGCTGAAGAAGCCGCTGGACGAGATCCTGACCGTCGCCGACTGACCCGCCGCGACATATCCCACCGTTGACACGCGCGGTTTGCCCGGCCAAAGGTCGGGCAACCTGACGGAGCACCGATGACAGACGCACCTGCCGATATCCCGCCAGAAGAATTCAATGAATGGGGGCCGTTTGGACGGCCGATCTTCGACGATCCGCAGGCGCGGGCGCTGTCGCGCGTGGGCGTGGTCGATGTCGGTTCGAACTCTGTCCGGCTTGTGGTGTTCGACGGGGCCGCGCGCAGCCCCGCCTATTTCTACAACGAAAAGATCATGTGCGCCCTTGGCGCGGGATTGCAGGAAACCGGACGGCTGAACCCCGAAGGCCGGGTGCGGGCGTTGAACGCGATCCGCCGTTTCGCGGCCCTTGCCGAGGGGATGGGCATCGCCCCCCTGACCGCCGTGGCCACCGCCGCCGTGCGCGAGGCCACCGACGGGGCCGAGTTCCGGGCCGAGGTGGAACGCGAAACCGGCATCCGCCTTTATGTAATCGACGGCGAGGAAGAGGCGCGGCTGTCGGCGCAGGGGGTTCTTCTGGGCTGGCCGGGGTCCTATGGGCTTGTTTGCGATATCGGCGGCTCGTCAATGGAACTGGCCGATCTTGAGAACGGCGAGGTGGGGCACCGCCTGACGTCGCCGCTGGGGCCTCTGAAGCTGCGCGGCTTTGCCTCCAAGAAGGCGCTCAAGGCCCATGTCCGGCAGATCATGCTGGACCTGCACGACCGGATGGGCAACGAGACCGGCAAGCGGCTGTTCCTAGTGGGCGGCAGTTGGCGGGCCATCGCCCGGGTCGATATGGAACGGCGGGGCTATCCGCTGACCGTGCTGCACGAATACCGGATGACGAAACAACAGGTCGCGGCGACCGGCGAGTATATCAGCGTCAGCAACCTTGAAACCCTGCGCGGGCGCACCGGCACCTCGGCCGACCGGATGGCGCTGGTGCCCATCGCATCAGTCGTGCTGCGCGAGTTGGTCAACACCTTCAAGCCCAAGGACATCACCATTTCCTCCTACGGGATTCGCGAAGGGATGCTGTATCAGCAGATGCCGCAGGAATTGCGGATGCGCGACCCGTTGATCGAGGCCTGCCGCTTTGCCGAGGCGAAGGATGCCCGCCTGCCGGGCTTCGGCAAAACGCTGTATGATTTTGTCTCGCCGCTGTTTCCCCGCGCCGATTGGCAAAAACAGCGGATCATCAAGGCCGCCTGCCTGCTGCATGACGTGACCTGGCGGGCGCACCCCGACTACCGGGACGAGGCAGCGTTCGACAACGTGACCCGCGCCAACCTTGGCGGGCTGAAGCACCGGGAACGGGTGTTCCTCGGCCTTGCGCTGCTGCACCGCTATACCAACAAACGCGAAGGATCGCGGTTTGAACCGATCTTTCAACTGCTCGAAGCCGAACGCCAGCGAGAGGCGGAGGTGCTGGGCAAGGCCATGCGGCTGGGTGCGATGTTGTGGCTGCAAGCCGATGAACCGCCGGGCGTCCTGAAATGGAAGCCCAAGAAACGGCACCTTATCCTTGAACTGACCGACCACGCCCGCCCCTTGTTCGGCGAAGTGGCCGAGGCGCGACTGAACGCGCTGGCCAGCGCGCTGAACGCCACATCCGAGGTGAAGTTTGAAAGCTAGGGTCTGTCGTCCTGATTTAACGGCGGCGCGACCGGGCTGAGGGAGCGGTCCGGACGTTTCCCCGCGTCAAAGGTCGATTTCTTCCCCCTCAGGCGGCACCCAGTACGGCGCGTCGGCCCGGCGTCGCAGGATGATGTCGCCGTTGGGCAGCACTTCGGGCGGGTGGTAGTTTGAAAAACTGTCCACGGTTTCCAGAAGCTCGATCAGGGCCGGGCCCATCTCAACCGCCAGTTCCCGGAAGGCGGGGCGCAGTTCCTCGGCCAGACCTTCGAATTCCTCGATGGCCGGTTCCATCTCTTCCATAATGCCCTTCAGGATCAGGCGCGCGCCCTCCTCCATCAGGGAAAACCCGTCTTCCTCTGTCTCCTCAGCCTCTTGCGCGGGCAGGCCCACGGGCAGCAGGGACAAGGACAGGGCGAAGGCGGCGCTGGGTATGATCCGTTTCATGGGACCAATATAGGGGCACCCCTGCCCCCGCCCAAGGGTCAAAGGTCGATATCGATCGACACCGGGAAATGGTCCGAGGCGATCAGCAGAGACTCGCGCAGGGCGGGGTCTTCGTAACAGCGGCAATCGTCGAACGGGTGCCAGATGCGCCATTCCGGCCCGATCCGTTCCAACCCCGGCGAGACCATCACGTAATCCAACAGCGCCGAGAGGTAGCGCCCGTCATGTGGCAGGCGGAAGCGCGCGGTGGTCGGCATCGCACCCACCCGCTGACCAAGTGCCATCTTGGCGTGGGGGTCAAACAGGGTCGTCGCGCCGTTTTCCCCCAGAACGATCTCGATGCTCGACCGGCCGAACAGCTTTTCATATTCATCCAGCCCCGGCCCATCGTTGAAATCGCCCAGAACGATCAGGTCTTCGCCCGCTTCCAGATGTTGTTCGACGCGCTGACGCAGCCAGATGCATTGGGCCAGCTGCTTGCGTCGGTTCTCGATCGACACGCGCATGATCTCTTCGCGGCTGCGGGCACCGTGGGGGGCCTTGGATTTGGCATGGACCCCGATCAGGCGAAACTCGCGCCCCGCCGTGGTGCGGGCGGCAACCTCCAGCGGTGGTTTCGACCAGCGGATCAGATCCGGGTCGGCGTCCACGTCCAGATCAATCCGAAACACGCTGTCGAAGCGGGGCGCGTGACGGTCGCCCTTCTTGCCGGTCTCATCGCCCTGCGGGTCGTGATAAACCACCAGCCGATCCGGATCATAAAGCAGCATGATCTCCTGCTGGGTGTCGTTCTGAAATCCGATCAGGGCCTTCCGCGCCCGCAGATCGAACCGCGCGGCGAAGTTTTCCAGCGCGGCGACCCCGTCACGGCCCCGGTGCACATCAGGGGCTTCGATCACCATGACCGCGTCGGCGTCCAGTGCGGTGAACACATGGCCCAAGGCCGCGATTTGTTCGTCCCGGCGCACGTCCTGACGGCCCGACCATGTGTGATCCTCGATCAGCTTGCCGGTGTCGTCGAACAGATTGTCGAACCATTCGACGTTATAGGTCGCGATGCGCATTCCGCCCCCTTTCGGTCAGGCTGCCTGATTGATCTCTTCCCAGGCGCGATTGATGGCGATCATCCGTTTTTCGGCAAGTTTGACCGCCTCTTCCGGCAGGCCACGGGCAATCATCTGGTCAGGGTGGCTGTCGCGGACCGCCTGTCGCCAGGCCTTGCGGATCTCGGCCATCGGGGCGCCGTGGGGGACACCCAGCACGTCATAGGGGTCGCGCTCTGCCTCTGGCACGAACCGGGCGCGGATAGATTTGAACCGGGCCGGGTCAAAGCCGAAAATCTCGGCCACGCGGGACAGGAACACATCCTCGTTCGGGTGGTATTCCCCATCGGCCATGGCGATATGGAACAGCCCTTCCATCAGGTCGCACATCGGTTCGGTTTCATCCCCGAACATGGATTTGATGCGGGCGGCGTAGTCTTCAAACCCGGCCACATCCTGTCGGGCAAGGTTGAACACCTTTGCCGCCTGCGCCTCGTCCTGGGCCGAGATATGGAACACCTCGCGAAAGGCGGTCACCTCGTCGCGGGTCACCTGCCCATCGGCCTTGGCCATCTTGGCCCCCAGCGCGATCACGGCGATGGTAAAGGCCACCGACCGTTCCGGCGGGGTGCGCAGGCGTTCGAAGACCGCCGACAGGCTTTCGCCTTTGGCCAGCGCCGCGATGGCTTCGGATATGCGGGTCCAGATCGACATGAGACTAGTTTAGCGGGTCCATCCGGGAATGTCAGAGCCGTTTCTGCATCAGCACGAGGTCGATCCAGCGGCCGAACTTGAACCCAACCTCGGGCAGGGTCGCAATGGTGTCAAAGCCGCAGGCGGCATGAAAGGCGACCGCGCCCGTGTTATCACCACTGACCCCGGCAAATATCGAATGCATCCCCGCCTTGGCCGCCGCGTCACAGACCGCATCCAGCAGCGCCCGGCCCCGGCCTGCCCCGGACCGGCCCGGCGCGAACAGAACGGTATGTTCCGCAGTATGGGCATATCCGCGCCCGCCCCGGAACTGAAAGTAGCGGCCAAAGCCGGTGACCTCTCCCGCCTCGTCCCAGACAAGGCAGGGGTCGGAGGACAGCATTTTTTCAACGTCGCCAATCGTCTTTTCGTCCGGCAGGAAGGTCACGGTTGTCTCGCGGATGTAGAGGTTCCAGATCGCGGCGATGGCGGCGGCATCGGCGGGGGTGGCGGCACGGATCATTCAAGCACCTTTGGTCCTTGGGGGCTGTCAATCTCGGCCCGCAGGCCGGGGGTGGGACCGGGCTCGAAGGTGATGCGCGGGTCGTCCAGCTGGCCCGACAACCGGTGCGCGATATCCGCGGCCTGCGGGTGCCGGACGATCAACCGGCGCAGGCGCAGCCCGCTGTCTGGCAGGCGCTGTGCCGGGTGCAGGGTTTCCGCGCCCCATTCGATCAGGGTGGGCCAGCCACCGCCCATCGGCAGGCTGCCATCCTCGGGCGCGGCAATGCGCCAGCGCAGGTCGCCCCGTTCAAGGTCAGCGGGGCGGCCCGCCCCATCGGGTGCCGCGCGCAGGGCCTGATCCAGATCGCCGGTGCGGCAAATCCAATTGCCAAGGCGGGGCGTCTGCGGCGGAGTGTCCAGCCCGAACCAGCGCGGCGCCTGCGGCGCGGCATCAGGGTTCGGTGCAATGACCTCAAGATACAGGTCGCCCATGCCCAACAGCAGGTTATGGGTGCCGTAGCGGGCATGTTCCCCGCCCGGACCAAATGTCGCCCCAAGCCGGGATTCGGCCCAATCCCGCCCCGCTGACAGGTCGGCGGCACAGACCGCAAGGTGATCCAACTGCCACATCCGGCATCCTTTCGACATTTCCGGCGCAGAATGCCCGGTTGAAACCTTGATGCAAGCGCGATTGATCCTAGGTTGACCCAAACATAACTCAAACACTCAGGATTACCCATGTCCCTGCGCGCAAGCATCGACCGGTTCTTTCAACACGACGCCTTTGGCGGCATTCTTCTGATGGTGTCGGCGCTTGCCGCGCTGATGGTCGCCAATTCATCGCTGCAACCGCTGTATGACGGGGCGCTGTCGTCCTATCTGGCGGTCACCCTGAACGGCGAAGGTTTGGAAAAACCGCTGATCCTGTGGATCAACGACGGGCTTATGGCCGTGTTCTTCTTTCTTATCGGCCTCGAACTGAAGCGCGAGATGCTGGAAGGCAAGCTGAAGAACCCGCGCGACGTGGTCCTGCCGGGGATGGCGGCCGTGGGCGGCATGGCGGTGCCCGCGATTGTCTTTGCCATCTTCAACTGGGGCCTGCCGACGATGGAAGGCTGGGCGATCCCGGCCGCGACCGACATTGCCTTTGCGCTGGGTATCCTTGCGCTGGTGGGGGCGCGGGCGCCCTCCTCGCTCAAGGTGTTTCTGTTGACGCTGGCGATCCTTGATGACCTCGGCGCGATCGTGATCATCGCGCTGTTCTACACGGCGGAGCTGAAGGTCGATTACTTGATGCTGGCGGCGATCCCGCTGGCCGCGCTGGTCTGGCGGAATTTTCAGGGTGCCCACCGGATTGCCCCGGCGATCCTGCTGGGCACGATCATGTGGTTCCTTGTGCTGAAATCCGGGGTCCACGCGACGCTTGCCGGGGTGATCACTGCCTTCACCATCCCGCTGAAGGACAAATACGGCAAATCGCCCCTGCACGCGCTGGAACACGGGCTGACGCCCTATGTCCTTTACGGGATCGTGCCGATCTTCGCCTTCGCCAACGCGGGCGTGGTGCTGACCGGGATTTCCCTGTCCGACCTTCTGGCGCCGCTGCCGCTGGGCATCGCGCTGGGTCTGATCGTCGGCAAGCAGATCGGTGTCTTCGGTGTGACCTTCGCGATGGTGAAATTAGGCATGGCCCGCCTGCCCCATGGTGCGAACTGGATGCATATCTACGGCATCGCCTGTCTTGCCGGGATCGGCTTTACCATGTCGCTGTTCATCGGCGGGCTCAGCTTTGCCGACCCGGCCCTGATGAACGAGGTGCGGCTGGGCGTCCTGTCGGGCTCGCTGGTTTCGGCCGTGATCGGCTTTGCGGTGCTGATGCTGGCCAGCCGGACCGCCGCAGCACCCAGCACCGCCCCGGCGGAGTAACCCAGGCTTTTGAACGACGCGGGCCGCGCCATCCCTGGCGCGGCCCATTTTCTTGTTCAACGGGATCTGATCAGGCGCGGGCGTCGCGGATCAGGCGCAGGATATCCTGCGCGGCCTCGGGAATGTTGGTGCCCGGTCCGAAGATCGCCTTGACCCCGGCCTTCTTCAGGAACTCGTAGTCCTGCTGCGGGATCACCCCGCCGCAGATCACGATGATATCCTCGGCGCCCTGGTCCTTCAGCGCCTCGATCAGCTTGGGCGCTAGGGTCTTGTGACCCGCCGCCTGAGAGCTGATGCCGACCACATGCACATCGTTGTCGATGGCGTCCTGTGCGGCCTCTTCCGGGGTCTGGAACAGCGGGCCGACATCCACGTCAAACCCGATGTCGGCAAAGGCCGTGGCGATCACCTTGGCGCCCCGGTCGTGCCCATCCTGCCCCATCTTCACGACCAGCATCCGGGGGCGGCGGCCCTCGGCCTCGGCGAAGTCCTCGACCGATTTCTGGATCGCGGCAAAGCCCTCGTCGCCCTCGTAGGCGGCGCCGTAGACCCCGGCGAGCGTTTTGACCTCGGCCCGGTGGCGGCCGAATTCCTTTTCCATCGCCATGCTGATCTCTCCTACGGTTGCGCGCTGACGGGCGGCTTCGACCGCCGCGTCCAGCAGGTTGCCGCCGTCGCGGGCGCGGCGGGTCAGTTCGGCAAGGGCCGCGTCGCAGGCGGCCTGATCGCGACCCGCGCGGGTGCGTTCGATCCGGGCGATCTGGGCGTCGCGCACCTGCGCATTGTCGATCTCAAGGATGTCGATCGGGTCTTCCTTGTCCTTGCGGTACTTGTTGACCCCGACGATCACCTCTTCGCCCCGGTCGATCATCGCCTGACGGCGGGCGGCGGTTTCCTCGATCCGCAGCTTGGGCATGCCAGAGGCCACGGCCTTGGTCATACCGCCCAACGCCTCGACCTCTTCGATCAGGGCCCATGCCTTTTCGGCCAGATCGGCGGTCAGCTTCTCGACATAGTAAGACCCGGCCAAAGGATCGACCACATTGGTGATCCCGGTTTCTTCCTGAAGGATCAATTGGGTGTTGCGGGCGATACGGGCCGAAAACTCGGTCGGAAGCGCAATCGCCTCGTCCAGGGCGTTGGTATGCAGGGACTGGGTGCCGCCAAGGGCCGCCGCCATCGCCTCGTAGGCGGTGCGGATGACGTTGTTGTAGGGGTCTTGTTCCTGCAACGACACGCCGGAGGTCTGGCAATGGGTGCGCAGCATCGACGATTGCGGCTTCTTCGGCTCGAACTCGGCCATGATCCGGTGCCACAGCAGGCGGGCGGCGCGCAGTTTGGCGGCCTCCATGAAGAAGTTCATGCCGATGGCAAAGAAGAAGGACAGGCGCGGGGCGAACTTGTCCACGTCCATCCCGGCCTTGATCGCGGTGCGCACATATTCGCGCCCGTCGGCCAGCGTATAGGCCAGTTCCTGCACAAGGTTCGCGCCCGCCTCTTGCATGTGGTAACCCGAGATCGAGATCGAGTTGAACTTGGGCATATGGTCCGAGGTGTATTCGATGATATCCGCGATGATCCGCATCGAAGGTTCAGGCGGATAGACATAAGTGTTGCGGACCATGAATTCCTTCAGAATGTCGTTCTGAATGGTCCCGGCCAGCAGGGATTTGTCGTGGCCCTGTTCCTCTCCAGTTACGATAAAATTGGCGAGAATGGGGATAACGGCGCCGTTCATGGTCATCGAGACGCTGATCTGGTCCAGCGGGATGCCGTCGAACAGGATCTTCATGTCCTCGACGCTGTCGATGGCCACGCCGGCCTTGCCCACGTCGCCCACCACGCGGGGGTGGTCGCTGTCATAGCCGCGATGGGTGGCCAGATCGAAGGCCACGGAAACGCCCTGTTGCCCGGCGGCCAGCGCCTTGCGGTAGAAGGCGTTCGATTCCTCGGCCGTAGAGAACCCGGCGTATTGCCGGATGGTCCAGGGGCGGCCCGCATACATCGTGGCGCGGGGGCCACGGGTAAATGGCGCCTCGCCCGGAAGGCTGCCCAGATGGTCCAGCCCCGCGATATCCTCGGCGGTGTACAGCGGCTGGACGGGGATACCTTCCAGCGTGTTCCACGTCAGGTCAGCCGGGTCGCGGCCCTTCAGCTCGGCGCGGGCGCGCTCGGCCCAACGATCCTTGGTGCCCATGTCTCTAGTCCTCCAGTTCCGGTCCGGGCGCGGGATGTTTCCCCTGCTGCCGCGGTCCGCATTTTGTGTTTCGTCTCTGTCAGGTCGGGGGCCGCCGGGGCGGCGAAAGGCTGCGTCGGGGCGGTTTCGACCAGACGGGCCAACCCGTCCGCCCCGGCCCGAAGCCATTGTAGGTCTTCGCGATACTTGCCGCGCAATGTCGCCTGTTGCGAGGCATCGAAGGGCATCCAGCGGCCGTCGCCCGGTGGCAAGGCCGTTTCCGGGTCTTCGCCCCGGACCGCGATGGCCTGACGCAACGCGTCAAGGCGCGGCGATGGGTTGTGCCAGTCGTTCGCGGGCCAGACCGGCGCACCGGGCGCAACCCCGCCCAGAAGCATGGCCAGTTCATCCGCGGGACGGCCCGCGAACCGCTCGAACGGCCAGACCATGATCTCGGCATTTGGAAAGACCTTGGCCACGCCCCGGATGATGTCGGACCAGCGGCGGGGCTGGGTCACCAGACGGTCAAGCCGCGCCGCCGTCGGCAGGGCGTGGCCCCGCGCCACGGCAAAGGCCAGCGCCGAAGCCCAATAGGTATCATAGGATCGGATCGACAGGCCAATCCGGGTACAGCGGCGGCCCAAGGGCAAGGCAATCCCTTCCAACCGCCCCCGCAGGTCGGGATAAAGCGAGTTGCGCCGCAGGTTGTCCCGCGGATTGCCGATCAGGTTCTCCTCGCTCACCAGCAGGGTCGCGGCGCCACGCTCGGCAAGCCGAGTGCATTCCAGCGCCACAAGGCCCGCCGCGCGAACCCTGCCCCTGTTCTGCATCAAGGGCAGCTTGTCCGGCGGGTCCATCAACCCGGCAAACAGCCCCGACCGGGTCCGGCGCGGTGTCCACAGCCGGATGCGATTGGTCGCCAGCCGGTGTTCATTGGCCTGCAGGAACATTTGCAGGGTCGTCGTGCCCGTCCGATGGGCACCAAGATGAAGGATCACGTCCACGGCGCGTACTGCCTTTGTCATAAGGGCCGTACAGGGGCGCACGGCGAGGGATATCGCCGCGATCATTGGACCGTGTTCCTTGGGAATGGATTAAATGTAAAATTGTTCCGGCCATGGGGGGGCATCCCCTTCGCAAAGCCCCGCACCAGCCCTATATTCCCTATCATGAAATGGATCATGACCGGGCTTTTGGCCCTTGGAATTCTTGGGTTTTCAGCCCCCGCGCCACAGGCGCAGGATGATGACATCCGCCCCCTGATAGAGATCTGGGCAGAGGAGCCCACACGCATTTTCGAGGCGCATGGAATCAATTTGAACGAGTTTCGGTTCATCGCACGGCCGGTCATCATCTTTGCCGACAGCCCGAATGACCCGAATTTCCGCCACCAGATGGAGCTTCTGGCCGAACGGCCCGAGGACCTTGCCGAACGGGACGTGATCGTCATCACCGATACCGACCCGGCCAATCCGTCGGCCCTGCGGTTGGAGCTGCGGCCACGGGGTTTCATGCTGGTGTTGATCGACAAGGAAGGCGGGGTTGCCTTGCGCAAGCCGCAGCCCTGGGACCTGCGCGAACTGACCCGGTCAATCGACAAGTCTCCGCTCCGGCAACAAGAGATCGAGGACCGGCGCTGAGGCACCGGCCTTGAAATGACTATGCCCGGTCGGGCGGTCACTCGAACTCCATGATCACATCGTCGACGGCAAGGCTGTCGCCCGCGCCTGCGTTGATCTTGGACACGATCCCGGTCCGTTCGGCGCGCAGGATGTTTTCCATCTTCATCGCCTCAACGGTGCACAGCGCCTGACCTTCCTGCACCTCCTGCCCCACTTCGACATCGACCTTCACGATCAGGCCGGGCATCGGGCACAGCAGCAGTTTCGACGTATCGGGCGGCAGTTTTTCCGGCATCAATTGCGCCAGTTCCGCCTGACGCGGGGTGCGCACCGTCACCTTCAGGTCCGCGCCCCGGAACCGGATGCGGAAGCCTTGGGTGATCTTGCCGGTCTTGAGGACAAGCATCTCTCCGCCCACGGTCAGCCGCGCGATGCTGTCGCCCGGGGTCCAGTCGCTTTCCACCCGCAGGCAGGCGCCGTTGATGGTCACATCCGCGCCCGCCTTGTCGGCGGCGATGGAGACGGGGAAATCCTGTCCCTGAACCGAGACGACCCAATCCGCACCGACATGGCGTTCATGGTTGTCCATCCGGCCGGAAATCCGGGCGCGGCGAATCTCGGCAACCCGATGCATGGCGGCGGCGGCGGCCGCAACGCGGACCAAGGCGTCGTCGGGCAATGTCACCCCATCGAACCCGTCGGGGTATTCTTCGGCAATAAAGGCGGTGGTCATATCACCCGAGACGAATTTCGGATGGTCCATCACGGCGGCGACAAACGGCAGGTTGTGGCCGATCCCCTCGACCTCAAACGTATCCAGCGCCACGCGCATTTCCTCGATCGCCTGCGCGCGGGTCGGGGCCCAAGTGCACAGTTTGGCGATCATCGGGTCGTAATACATCGAAATCTCGCCGCCCTCGTAGACGCCGGTATCGTTGCGGACGACACCGCCGGTCAGGGTCGCGCCCTCGACCGGGGGGCGATAGCGCGTCAGCCGCCCGATGGAGGGCAGGAAGTTGCGGTAGGGGTCTTCCGCATAGAGGCGGTTTTCGATGGCCCAACCGTTGATCTTCAGGTCTTCCTGCTTGAACGGCAGCTTCTCGCCCGCCGCCACGCGGATCATCTGTTCGACCAGATCGACGCCGGTGATCAGCTCGGTGACCGGGTGTTCCACCTGAAGGCGGGTGTTCATTTCAAGGAAATAGAAGTTCCGGTTGCCATCGACGATGAATTCCACCGTGCCCGCGCTGGCATAGCCCACCGCATGGGCCAACGCGACGGCCTGTTCGCCCATCGCCTTGCGAGTTGCCTCGTCAAGGAAGTGTGACGGGGCCTCTTCCACGACTTTCTGGTTGCGGCGCTGGATCGAACATTCCCGCTCGTGCAGATAGACGCCATTGCCGTGGCTGTCGCAGAGCACCTGAATTTCGATGTGGCGCGGCTGGGTCACGAATTTTTCGATGAAAATCCGGTCGTCGCCAAAGCTGCTGGCGGCCTCGTTCTTGGACGATTGGAACCCCTCGCGGGCCTCGGTGTCGGTCCAGGCGATGCGCATCCCTTTGCCGCCGCCACCGGCGCTGGCCTTGATCATCACCGGATAGCCGATCTGGTTCGAGATCTTCACCGCCTCTTCGGCATCCTCGATCAGGCCCATGTAGCCGGGAACGGTGCTGACGTTCGCCTCCTGTGCGATCTTCTTCGAGGTGATCTTGTCGCCCATGCTTTCGATTGCGCCGACCGGCGGCCCGATAAAGGCAACGCCCGCGGCCGACAGCGCCTCGGCGAACTTCGAGTTTTCGGACAGGAAGCCATAGCCGGGATGGACCGCCTCGGCCCCGGTGGCCTTGATCGCCTCCATGATCTTGTCGATCACGATATAGGACTGGTTCGCCGGGGGCGGCCCGATGTGATAGGCCTCGTCCGCCATCTGCACATGCAGGGCGTTCTTATCCGCATCGGAATAGACCGCGACAGTCTGGATACCCATCTTGCGGGCGGTCTTGATGACGCGGCAGGCGATCTCGCCCCGGTTGGCGATCAGGATCTTCTTGAACATCAGATGCAGTCCTTTTCATGCAAAACCGCCGCAGGGGCGGTCATGCCCCCACGGCGGTTCAAAGTGTTCAGGCGCCCCGAAGGGCGGCGGGAATTAGTTACAGGCCGAAACGCCCAGATCGTCGCAGGTCGCACCTGCCGCACCACCGATAAGCGCACCGGTGACGACGTTGCCGCCCGTTGCATCGGCAACGACCGCACCCGCGGCAGCGCCGGCAAGGCCGCGTTCAAGATCGCTGTCCAGACAGGCCGACAGGCCGGTGATGGCGAACGCCGCGAGAGCGAGAGAAAGTTTACGCATTTGGAACTGCCCTTATTTTTGTTGAGGTCAGCGGAATCTTCCGTGCAAACGCTGTGATATTCAATATCAATTCGGCCCGAATGCGCCCCATACGCGGCAAATCGCGCAAGTGAAGAAAGGGGTGCCGGCCCGGTTCCATTGGAACCAGACCGGCTAGGGGAAGGGTAACGGTATTGACAATGCGTCCCGGACCACATGCTGGTGTCGCCCCGGACAAGACCAAGATTGGACCGGAAATCCGGACGCGCAAACCCGGCGCGCGGCAGGCGCCGATTTTGGGCATTTTCCCGCCCAAATTGCATGTCGCCCGGCATATTCCCGCCCATCAGTCCCAATCGTCGTCCTCCACGTCCTCGAAGGGGCTGGGGCCGAAGAAAACCTCGGGATAGCTGGCCTGCGCGCGCTTCACGTCGATCCGCAGAAGCGCCTCGTAGCTTTCGGGGTCAAACGGATCTTCGGCGGGGACAACCTCGCGGCCGAACAGCCACGACAGGCGGCCCGCATCAAGGTTGCCGCGCTCGAACGGCTCCTCTCCGAAATGGTGCCACAGGGCGGCCATGAACCCTTCGTCGGCCTTGCGGTCGGCCTGCTTGCGGTCGCGGAACCGTTCACGCGCAAACAGTTTCGTCGCGCCGGCCTTATTGGCGCGGCGGATCGTGAACTGGAAATCGCTGGAAGGAAGACGGCCGGGGAAGCCACGGTGTTTCAGCATCACGCGCCCTCCCCGATAATCAGGGTGCGGATGGAACGGACGGGCGCTTGGGGGACCCGTCCGTGCGCGGTATCAGTTGTATTTGCCGGTGTAGACCGGTTCGACCGTGACCGGAGTCGGATCGACGACAACGTATTCTTCCACATCGCCCTGGTTGCTGCACGCGGCAACGACGGCGAGGATTCCAAAGGCCAGAAGGGCCTTGAGGCTGTTCGACATGGGATGCTCCTGTTTCTGCCCACCCGGACCGGACAGGGTTGATCCCCACCTCGGGCCGAAGTCTTGTTATTATCGGCCGTAGATGAACGACCTTGGGTCAGATTACCGGAATCATTGGAAAAAAGATACGCGGCGGTTGCGCATGCGGCGCGCTGTGGCCGGGCTGCATCAAACTGGGTCATGGCGGGTTGGGGCCTCGCAAGATGTTGTGGGTGCATCAGAACTGCTCCCATATGCAGGCGGTGCCGTCCAGCGTGAAAGGTTCGAAAAACTGCGTGGCCTCGGGGTCGGCCTCGCCAAAGGGGACCACCCGGTCCGACAGGGACACGACCACCTCGACCACCTCGACCCCGGCCTCTTGCAGCGCCGGAACCGCCAGCGCCTCGCACAGCCAGGGGAAGTCGTCCAGCACCTCTTCATAGGTGCGGCCGCCCGCCCCGATCTCTGGAGCAAGAAACCGGAACCGCGCCACCGATGGCGTGTCTTCAAGGATCACGTCGATCAGGGTGACAGACTGGCCCGAGGGCAGCACGACGGCATCCTCTGCCGGGGCCATGCCCGGCAGGACCATCCATCCCGCTACGATCCAGCCAAACCGTGCCATTACCGTGCCTTTGTCCCTTCTTTGAGTCTCAAATTTCCTCGGGGGTGAATTGGCCCCCCGGGCCAAGAGGGGGCAGACAGCCCCCTGCCCCACCTGATGTTACCGGAACGGGCGGCGGTCCCCGATCTTTTGGCCCCAACCGGGGGCCGCCCGCGCCGTTCCTTCCGCTCGTCTGCTCCTCCAAACGTCAGAGCGGAATATTGTCGTGCTTCTTCCACGGGTTCTGCAGCTTCTTTCCGCGCAGGGACGCAAAGGCCCGCGCCACCCGCTTGCGGGTCGAATGCGGCATGATCACCTCGTCGATGAAGCCCTTTTCGGCGGCAACGAAGGGATTTGCGAAACGGTCTTCGTAATCCTTCGTGCGGGCCGCGATCTTGTCCTTGTCGCCCAGTTCCGACCGGTAGAGGATTTCCACCGCGCCCTTGGCCCCCATCACCGCGATCTCGGCAGTGGGCCAGGCATAGTTGAAATCGCCGCGCAGGTGCTTGGACGCCATCACGTCGTAAGCCCCGCCATAGGCCTTGCGGGTGATGACCGTGACCTTGGGCACCGTCGCCTCGCCATAGGCGAACAGCAGTTTGGCACCGTGCTTGATGACGCCGCCATATTCCTGGCTGGTCCCCGGCAGGAAGCCCGGAACATCTACCAGCGTCAGGATCGGAATCTCAAAGGCATCGCAGAACCGGACAAAGCGCGCGGCCTTGCGGCTGCTGTCGATGTCCAGACAGCCCGCCAGCACCATCGGCTGGTTCGCCACCACGCCCACCGACCGGCCCTCCAACCGGATGAAGCCGGTAATGATGTTCTTGGCATAGTCCTGCTGGATCTCGAAGAAATCGCCCTCGTCGGCCAGTTTCTGGATCAGTTCCTTCATGTCGTAGGGGGTGTTCGGATTGTCCGGCACCAACGTATCAAGGCTGTCCTCGACGCGGTTCACATCGTCGAAGAAGGGCCGCACGGGGGGCTTTTCGCGATTGTTGAGCGGCAGGAAATCCACAAGGCGGCGAATCTCGGCCAGCGCTTCGACGTCGTTTTCAAAGGCACCGTCGGCCACGCTCGATTTCTTGGTATGGGTCGATGCGCCGCCCAGTTCCTCGGCGGTGACGACCTCGTTGGTAACGGTCTTCACCACGTCAGGCCCGGTGACGAACATGTAGGAGCTGTCTTTCACCATGAAGATGAAATCGGTCATGGCCGGGGAATAGACCGCGCCACCCGCGCAGGGCCCCATGATGACCGAGATTTGCGGCACCACGCCCGAGGCCATGATGTTGCGCTGGAACACCTCGGCATAGCCGGCAAGCGAGGCGACCCCTTCCTGAATCCGCGCTCCGCCGGAATCGTTGATCCCGATCACCGGCGCGCCGTTCTGCATCGCCATATCCATGATCTTGCAGATCTTTTCGGCGTGGGTTTCCGACAGCGAACCGCCGAAGACCGTGAAATCCTGACTGAAGACATAGACCATCCGACCATTGACCGTGCCCCAGCCGGTCACAACCCCATCGCCGGGCATCTGGCTGTCCTGCATCCCGAAATCGGTGCAGCGGTGGGCCTTGAACATGTCGAACTCCTCGAACGATCCTTCGTCCAGCAGCAGTTCGATCCGCTCGCGCGCGGTCAGCTTGCCCTTGGAGTGCTGGGCGTCGATCCGCTTTTGCCCGCCACCCTGTCGGGCGACGGCTCGGCGGCCTTCCAGCTCTTGCAGGATATCCTTCATGGGTGGTCTCCTTCACGTCCAATGGGGCCTTGGTTGCCGGACCATAAAGGCAGCGGGGGCGGAATGCGAAGTGCGAATGCGCATATTTGCAAACTCGGCCATTAGCTAATCTTCGCAAATGCAAATTCGCAAACCCCGCCGAAGGTGCCGCAAGGGCGGGGCGTTTTGCCATGGACAGCCCCCGGCGGCGGGCATAGCACTTTGCCATGACTGAAAAACCCGTCGTCCGGTTTCTGGACCGCACCACCGCCCCACATGTCCTGACATTGATCCTGCTGGCCGGCGTATCGGCGCTGAACATGTCGGTTTTCCTGCCCTCCCTGAACGGGATGACCGCCTATTTCGAAACCGAATACGCGGTGATGCAGCTTGCCGTGTCGGGCTATCTGGCGGCGACGGCCGTGCTTCAGGTTCTGGTCGGACCGCTTGCGGACCGCTTTGGGCGGCGGCCTGTCGTCCTTTGGGCTTTGGCGCTGTTCACACTCGCTACCATTGGCGCGCTGTTTGCCCCGACGGTCGAGGTCTTCCTTGCCTTCCGCATGGCGCAGGCGGTTGTGGCCACCGGCATGGTCCTGAGCCGGGCCGTCGTGCGCGACATGGTGCCCGCCGATCAGGCGGCCTCGATGATCGGCTATGTGACGATGGGCATGGCGTTGGTCCCGATGGTCGGCCCGATGGTCGGCGGGGCGCTGGATCAACTGTTCGGCTGGCATGCGACCTTTGTTTTTCTGGCCGGGTCCGGGGCGCTGGTCTGGGCGCTGTGCTACCGCGATCTGGGGGAAACGGTGTCAGGCGGCGGCGTCAGGTTCCGCGACCAGCTGCGAAGCTACCCCGAACTGCTGACCTCGCCCCGGTTCTGGGGCTACGTGGCCTGCGCGGCCTTCGGATCTGGGGCGTTTTTCGCCCTTCTGGGCGGCGCGAGCTTTGTCGCGGGCACCACGTTTCACCTCTCCCCCTTCTGGACCGGAATGGCGCTCGGGTCTCCGGCCATCGGCTATGCGGTGGGCAACGGGATTTCGGGCCGCCTGTCGGTGCGGGTCGGAATCGACCGCATGATCCTTTGGGGGACGGGCGTGTCGACCTTCGGGATGGGCCTGTCGCTGATCCTGTCGCTGGGCGGGGTCAACGATCCGCTGGTGTTCTTCGGGCTGTGCACCTTTCTGGGGCTTGGCAACGGGATTATGTTGCCGAATGCCACCGCCGGGTCACTGTCCGTCCGGCCCCATCTTGCCGGAACCGCCTCGGGCCTTGGCGGGGCGATCATGATCGGCGGCGGCGCGGCCCTGTCGGCACTGGCGGGCAGCCTGCTGACCGAAGAGACGGGCGCGATCCCGCTACAGGTGATCATGTTGGTCACCTCGGCGCTGGCGGCGGTGTCGATCCTTCTCGTCATGGCGCGGACCCGCGCCCTGGGCGAGGCCTAGGGGTGGTGGGTTAAAACCCACCTTACGAAAGGCGCTCCGCCCGAAGAGTTTTGCGCAAAATTAGAGCCGCATCGTAAGGTGGGTCTTGACCCACCTTTGCTGAAGAGTGAATTTGCAAACAGGCGCAATATACGGTGCTAAGTTGCAAAGGCGATCCAATGGCGGTTCAGAAACTCTATGCCGGGGCGAAGCTTCGGGAATTGCGGGCGCGGCTGGGGCTGACCCAGAAGGCCTTCGCCGAAAAGCTGGGCGTCTCCCTGCCCTATCTGAACCAGATGGAGAACAACAACCGCCCCGTCTCCACCTCGGTCGTCCTGAGCCTTGCACAGGAATTCGGGTATGACGTGACCGAACTGCAGTCGGGGGACGAGGCGCGGCTGGTCGGCGACATGCGCGAGGCGCTGGCCGACCCGGTCTTTACCGCCGCCCCGCCATCGCTGGCCGATCTGCGCCTTGCCGCCGCCAACGCGCCGGCCCTGGCCCGCGCCTTTCTGGACCTGCACGCAGCCTATCGCCAGACCCATGAACGGCTTGCCAGTCTGGACGAGGCGCTGGGACGCGAAGACGCCCGCCTGCAACCCAGCCCCTGGGAAGAGGTGCGCGATTTTTTCCACTATTGCGACAACTACATCGACGCTGTGGACCGCGCCGCCGAGCGCTTTGCCACCCAAAGCGCGGCGGGGGCGACGATCCGCGATGCGGCCATCTCGGAACTGCGCACCCGCAAGGTCAGCATTTCATATACCGACGGCGCGGTCGTTCGACATTACGATCCCGACACCCGGCAATTACAGCTGTCCCGCCGCGCGACCGAGTCGACCCGGACATTCCAATTGCTGCTGCAACTCGCGCTGCTGACGCAGGACCAACTGTTAGAGGCGACGCTGGACCTTGCCCGGTTCCAATCGCCCGAGGCCCGCGCCATCGCCAAGGTCGGGCTGGCCAATTACTACGCGGGGGCGGTGCTGATGCCCTATGGACGGTTCCTGTCCGCCGCCCGCGAAACCCGGCACGATCTGGAGCGGCTGGCCGACCGCTTCGGGGCGAGCCTTGAACAGGTGGCGCACCGGCTGTCCACCCTGCAACGGCCCGGCGCCAAGGGTATCCCCTTCTTCTTTGTTCGGGTCGATCCGGCGGGCACGATCACCAAGCGCCATTCGGCCACCCACCTGCAATTCGCCCGTTACGGCGGGGCCTGCCCGCTGTGGAACGTCCACCGGGCCTTTGAAACGCCGGGCCGGTTCCTGCGCCAACTGGCCGAGACGCCGGACGGGATGCGCTATTTCTGCCTTGCTCGCGACGTGACGAAATCCGGCGGCGCGTTTGACGCCCCGACCCGCCGCTATGCCATCGGGCTGGGCTGTGAGGTGAAACACGCCCCGGCCCTCGTCTATGCCGACCATATGGACATCGACACGCCCGAGGCGTTCGAGCCGATCGGCATCTCCTGCCGAATCTGCGAACGCAAGGAATGCCACCAAAGGGCCGTTCCGCCGCTGGAACGGCGGTTGCGAGTGGACCCGGACCATCGCGGCGTTCTGCCTTACAGCGTTGACTGAACCGCCGATCCGGGGCCTGCTTTCCGCTGGGTCAGGTCGCCCTGAGAAAAATACTTGTTGCGTCTGTAAAAAATTTTTTTAACCTTCGGACAACTCTGCCGCTGCCAAGGCTTTCATGTCCGAATTACCCTCACCCAAGGGCCGTGCGCCCCGGCTTGGCCCGTTGCTTCGCAAACGGCGCAAACAGCTTGGGCTGACATTGCAAGAATTGTGCGACCGGTCGGGCGTGTCGGTTGGCTATCTCAGCCAGATCGAACGGGAAATGGCGACACCGACGCTGGGCACGCTGGCACAATTGGCGGACGGGCTGCAGGTGGGGCTGGATTTCTTCGTGAAGTCGCACAAGCCGACCGACGCCATCACCCGCGCCGGAGGGCGCGAGATGTTTTCGCTGGCCGGATCGTCGATCAGCTACGAGGCCCTGTCGAACGACTATCCGGGGTCGGAAATGTCATCCTACATCATGCATGTTCCGCCCGGATTTGAATCCGAGGTGGTGTCGCATGAGGGCGAGGAGATCCTGTTCATCCTGTCGGGCACGATCCGGCAGGTGCTGGACGGGCAGGTCTTTACCATGACGGAAGGAGACAGCCTTCACTACAGCGGCGAGGTTCCGCATTCCTGGTCGAACCCGACCGATGAACCGGCGCGCATCCTGTGGACAGGAACCCTTGCGGTTCTGTCGCCCGATGGGTCGCGCCGCCTGCCGAAAGCCGCCGCTGCCAACGATAATTGAGGCGCCCCGCAGGGGGCATCGGGCGCCGCAAACTGGCGGACCCAATACAAACACGGCGCAGAAGACGCCGGACCCAACCAAAGAACCGACATGGAGGTTACCCATATGTCACTGAAGATGAAATTCCTTGGCCTGACCGCGGCCATTGCCCTGACCGCGGGCAGTGCTTCGGCTCAGGCGCTGGTCTATTGCTCGGAAGGTTCGCCCGAAGGCTTTGACCCGGCGCTTTACACGTCCGGCACCACCTTCGACGCGTCCAGCCACCCGATCTACAACCGGCTGGTCGAATTCAAGGTCGGCACCACCGAAGTCATCCCCGGCCTTGCCGAAAGCTGGTCGGTCTCCGAAGACGGCATGACCCTGACCTTCAACCTGCGCCGTGGCGTGCAGTTCCATTCGAACGACATGTTCACCCCCACCCGCGACTTCAACGCGGATGACGTGATCTTCTCGTTCGACCGTCAGGGCAATGCTGAAAACCCCTATAACTCCGTCTCGGGCGGAACCTGGGAATACTTCGGCGGCATGGACATGGGCTCGCTCATCGAAAGCATCGAAAAGGTCGACGACTACACCGTCACCTTCCACCTGACCCGCCCCGAGGCCCCGATCGTCGCCAATATGGCGATGGATTTCGCCTCGATCGTGTCGAAGGAATATGCCGATGCGATGATGGCGGCCGGCACCCCGGAAATGCTGAACCAGGCGCCGATCGGCACTGGCCCGTTCCAGTTCCAGGCCTACCAGAAGGACGCGGTAATCCGTTACCTGCGCAACGACAACTACTGGGGCGACCCGGCCCGTGTTGAATCGCTGATCTTCGCGATCACCCCGGATGCCTCGGTCCGTTATCAGAAGATCCAGGCGGGTGAGTGCCATGTCATGGCCTATCCGAACCCGGCCGACATCAGCGCGATGCAGGAAGATGCCGGCACCGTTGTGATGGAACAGGAAGGTCTGAACGTGGGCTATCTGGCCTACAACACGACCCAGGCCCCGTTCGACAATGCCAACGTCCGTCGCGCCCTGAACATGGCGATCGACAAGCAGGCCATCATCGACGTCGTGTTCCAGGGCTCTGGCCAGATCGCCAAGAACCCGATCCCGCCGACCATGTGGTCCTACAACGATGCCATCGTCGACGATCCCTATGATCCGGCGGCCGCCCGCGCCATGCTCGAGGCCGAAGGCGTGACCGACCTGTCCATGAAGATCTGGGCAATGCCGGTGCAGCGTCCCTACAACCCCAACGCCCGCCGTATGGCCGAACTGATGCAGGCCGACTTTGCCGAGGTTGGCGTGGACGTTGAAATCGTGTCCTATGAATGGGGTGAATACCTGTCCCGTTCGCGCGAGCTGAACCGTGACGGTGCTGTCCTTCTGGGCTGGACCGGCGACAACGGCGACCCGGACAACTTCCTTGCCGTCCTTCTGGGCTGTGAAGGGGTTGAAGCGTCGAACCGCGCGCAGTGGTGCCACCAGCCGTTCGAAGACCTGATCCAGGCCGCCAAGGTGTCCAACGATCCGGCCGAGCGGACCCGTCTTTATGAAGAGGCGCAGGTGGTGTTCAAGGAGCAGGCCCCCTGGGCAACCATCGCCCACTCGGTTGTCTACATGGTGATGCGCCCCGAGGTTGACGGCTATGTCGTGCACCCGCTGGGTGGCCACATCTTCAACCAGGTCGGCCTGAACTAAGCTGACGTGATGACATCGGACCGGCGCGGCCCTCGCGCCGGTCCAACCAACCTTCCGATCCAGAGGCGCAGAT
Organism: Loktanella sp. IMCC34160; assembly: GCF_004145845.1. Classification (GTDB taxonomy): domain Bacteria; phylum Pseudomonadota; class Alphaproteobacteria; order Rhodobacterales; family Rhodobacteraceae; genus SELP01. The sequence goes on from NZ_SELP01000002.1 coordinate 750,664, forward strand.
GACCGAAACGCTTGCCGACAGACTGGCCGACTACGCCGAGGTGGCGAAACGGATGGGGGTTGATGCCGTGGCGCTTGTGCCCGGCCCGAATTTCACCCGCGTTGTCCACCACCCCTTCATGAGCCATGAACGGCCCTTCGTTCTGGCCGTGGGTGCGGACGGGCGCGCGGCGGCCATTGTGCCGAACCTTGAATTGCGCAGTTGGGATCTGGTGGGCTTTGACGGCCCGGTTTTCGATTGGCGCGACCAGACCGGATACGCCGAGGCGTTCCAGTCCTTCATGGATTACCTTTCCCCCGCCTCCATCGGGGTCGAAGGGCAGGTCATGCGGGTCTTCGTCCATCACGCATTGCAAAAGGCCCGCCCGGATGTCCGGATTGTCGATGCCGAAACCGAAATCTCGGCCCTGCGGATGATAAAGACCCCCGACGACGTCGCCGCCATGCGTGAGGCGATCGCCATTTCCGAACGCGCGCTGCAACGCACGTTGGACGGGGTGCGGATCGGCCAGACCGAGAAACAGATCGAACAGGCGCTGATCCTGAACCTGTTCGCCGAAGGGGCCGAGGACCACGCGTTCCGCCCGATCGTCGCGGCGGCGGATAATTCCGCCCGCCCCCACGCCAAGGCCCGCGATTATGCGATTCAGGCAGGTGATGCGCTGCTGCTGGATTTCGGCGCGCGGGCGGGCGGGTTCTGCGCCGATATCACCCGCACCTTCTTTGTCGGTCATGTGACGGACGAAGCGGCCGAGATTTACGACACCGTGCTGCGCGCCAACCGAAAAGGGCACGAGGTGACCCGCGCGGGCGTCACCGCGCACCAGATCGACGACGCGGTGACCGGTGTGCTCGAGGCATCGCCTTACGCCGATTTCATCCGCACCAAGACCGGCCACGGGCTGGGCCGCGAGGTGCACGAGGCCCCCTATATCATGCGGGGCAATCACCTGACCCTGCCCGCCGGGACCGTCTTTACCAACGAACCCGGCCTCTACCTGATCGGCAAGCTGGGCGTGCGGATCGAAGACGATATCCTGATCACCGAAGGGGGCTGTGACAGCCTGACCACCTTCCCGACTGACCTACAGGTGCTGACGTGCTGAAATTCCTGCTTTCCCGTCTTCTGACCTTCGTGCCCACCTTCATCGGGGTGACGTTGATTTCCTTCGCCTTCATCCGGGTGCTGCCCGGTGATCCGATCATCGTGATGGCAGGCGAACGGGGGATGACCGATGAACGTTATGCCGAACTGACCGCGCAGTACGGGTTCGACAAACCCATGACCGTGCAGTTCTGGGACTATCTGACCGGGGTGCTACAGGGCGATCTGGGCCAAAGTTTCGTGACCAAGCGCCCGGTCTGGGACGAGTTCTTTTCGCTGTTCCCGGCGACGCTGGAACTGTCGGTCTGCGCGATGATCTTCGCCGTGGGTCTTGGCCTGCCCGCCGGGGTGATCGCGGCGGTCAACCGGGGCAAGCTGTTTGACCGGACCCTGATGTCGGCGGCACTTGTCGGCTATTCCATGCCGATCTTCTGGTGGGCGCTTTTGCTGATCATCGTCTTTTCCGGCCAGTTGCAATGGACGCCCGTGTCAGGGCGGATCGACCTAATCTACTACTTCTCGGACGCGACCGGATTCATGCTGATCGACTCGATCCGGTCCGGGCAGGACGGGGCGCTGTGGTCGGCGATCCGGCATCTGATCCTGCCGACCATCGTTCTGGGCACGATCCCGCTCGCCGTGATCGCGCGGCAGACCCGGTCCGCCATGCTCGAAGTGCTGGGCGAGGATTACATCCGCACTGCGCGGGCCAAGGGCTTGTCGCCGCTGCGGATCAATTCCGTCCACGCGCTGCGCAACGCGCTGATCCCCGTTGTCACCGTCATCGGCCTGTCGGTCGGCACGTTGCTGGCCGGGGCAATCCTGACCGAAACCATCTTTAGCTGGCCCGGCATCGGCAAATGGATGGTCGATAGCATCTTCCGCCGCGACTACCCCGTTGTTCAGGGCGGCCTGCTGCTGATCGCCGTGATGGTGATGATCGTGAACCTGACCGTCGATGTCCTCTACGGCATCATCAACCCCAAGATCCGGAAACGCTGATGACCGACGTGACACAGACCACCGCCCCCGACCGCCCCAGCGCCCTGCGCGAGTTCTGGTATTACTTCCGGGAAAACCGGGGCGCTGTCTTCGGGCTTTGGATTTTCGGGCTGTTCCTGCTGGTCGCGGCCTTTGCCCCGATCCTTGCCCCCTATGATGCCACCGAACAATTCCGCGACTACACCCTGTTGCCCCCGGCATGGCAAGAGGGCGGAAGCTGGGCCTTCCCGCTGGGCACCGACCCGCTGGGACGCGATATGCTGTCGCGGCTGATCGAAGGGGCGCGGTTTTCCTTTTTCGTCGGCGTGGTGGTTGTGACCATCGCCACAACGGGCGGGATCATCATCGGGCTGATCGCCGGCTTCGCGCCGCGCTGGCTGGATACCATCATCATGCGGATCATGGATATCGTGCTGGCCTTCCCCTCGCTTTTGCTGGCGCTGGTGCTGGTGGCGATCCTTGGGCCGTCGTTGACCAATGCGATGATCGCCATCGCCATCGTGCTGCAACCCCATTACGTGCGCCTGACCCGGGCCAGCGTCATGTCGGAACGGCAAAAGGACTATGTCACCTCGGCCAAGGTGGCGGGCGCCCGCCTGCCCCGGCTGATGTTCAAGACCGTGCTGCCCAATTGCCTTGCCCCGATCATCGTGCAGGCCGCGCTGTCCTTTTCCACCGCGATCCTTGACGCGGCGGCACTTGGGTTCCTTGGCATGGGGGCGCAGCCGCCCACGCCCGAATGGGGCACCATGTTGGCCGAAGCGCGCGAGTTTATCCTGCGCGCCTGGTGGGTCGTGACCTGGCCCGGCGTCGCCATCCTGATCACCGTTCTGGCGATCAACCTGATGGGCGATGGGCTGCGCGACGCGCTTGACCCGAAACTGAAGCGGAGCTGAGCCATGAGCCTTTTGCGTATCAGGAACCTCTCCGTCGATTTCGCCACGTCATCGGGCCAGTTCCGGGCCGTGGACGGAGTTGATCAGGATGTGGACAAGGGCGAGATTCTGGCCATCGTCGGCGAAAGCGGGTCGGGAAAGTCGGTGTCCATGCTGGCGCTGATGGGGCTGCTGCCCTGGACCGCGACGATCACGGCGGACGAGCTGACCTTTGACGGGCAGGACCTGCTGACTCTGCCGGCGCGCGACCGACGCCGGATCGTCGGCAAGGATCTGGCGATGATCTTTCAGGAACCGATGTCGTCACTGAACCCCTGCTTTACCGTGGGCTGGCAGATCAAGGAGGCGCTGCGCGTCCACCTTGGGTTGGACCGGGCGGCGCGGCACAAGCGGGCGATCGAGCTGTTCGAACAGGTGGGCATCCCCGCCCCGGAAAAGCGGTTGTCGTCCTTCCCGCACCAGATGTCAGGCGGGATGAACCAGCGGGTGATGATCGCCATGGCCATCGCCTGCCGTCCGAAACTGCTGATCGCGGATGAGCCGACGACCGCGCTGGATGTGACCATTCAGGCGCAGATCCTCGACCTGTTGACGGGGTTGCGCGAAGACACCGGGATGGGCCTTGTGCTGATCACCCACGACATGGGCGTGGTTGCGGAAACCGCCGAACGGGTCAGCGTGCAATACGCCGGCCAAAAGATCGAAGAACGGCCCGTGGCCGATCTGTTCCGCACCCCGCACCACCCCTATGCGGCGGCCCTGCTGGACGCCCTGCCGGAACGGGCGACCGAAAAGCGGCTGCCGACCATCCCCGGCGTGGTGCCCGGACAGTTTGACCGGCCCGCGGGTTGCCTGTTTTCGCCCCGCTGCAAATTCGCGGATGACCGGTGCCGGGGAACCGCCCCCGCCGCAGCCGGGCCAGACCTTGGCTATACCCGTTGCCATTATCCGCTGAACACCGACCAGAGGATCGCATCATGACCGCCGCCCCCGTGATGAGTGCCGAAAGCCTTGCCCGCCACTACGAGGTCGGCGGCGGGTTCCTGCGCAAACCGCAGGTGCTGAAGGCCGTGCAGAACGTCGATTTCCAGCTTTACGCCGGCAAGACGCTGGCGGTGGTGGGGGAATCCGGCTGTGGCAAATCCACGCTCGCGCGGATGGTCACGATGATCGAGGAACCGACAGCGGGAACCTTGACGCTTGACGGGGAACCGGTTCTGCCGGACCGCTGGGCCTCGCTTCGGAAATCGGTGCAGATCGTGTTTCAGGACCCCTACGGATCGCTGAACCCGCGCCAGCGGATCGGCCAGATCCTGATGGAACCGCTGATCATCAACCGCCCCGACATGCCGACAAGCGAACGCGAGGCGCGAGCGCGCGACATGCTGGGGCTGGTAGGGCTGCGGCCCGAACACTTTGACCGCTACCCGCATATGTTCTCGGGCGGGCAACGGCAGCGGATCGCGATCGCGCGGGCGCTGATGCTGGACCCGAAGGTGCTGGTGCTGGACGAACCCGTGTCGGCGCTGGACCTGTCGATCCAGTCGTCGATCCTGAACCTGCTGATCGACCTGCAGGAGCGGCTGGGTCTGGCCTATCTGTTCATCTCGCACGACCTGTCGGTGGTGCGGCATGTCGCCGACGAGGTGATCGTGATGTATCTGGGCCGGGCGGTGGAACGGGGCACCAAGGACGAGGTCTTTGGCGGGCCGCGTCACCCCTATACCAAGGCGCTGTTGTCCGCGACGCCGATCGCCGACCCCGAGGCGCGCAAGGACCGGATCAAGCTGGTGGGAGAACTGCCCTCGCCCCTGAATGTGCCTGCGGGTTGCCCGTTCAGCCCGCGGTGCTGGAAGGTGCAGGACCATTGCCGCACGACCGCGCCAGAGCTTGAAGGGGAGAGCCACAAGGCCGCCTGCTTCTTTCCTGAAGGATAAGGGGATGGTGGGTTAAAACCCACCTTACGTTTGAGGGGCGCTGCCCCTCTGGCCCGGTGCCCGGGCCATTCACCCCGGGATATTTGTGACCCAAAGAAGGGGGCTGGACCGAGGTCCCAACTTCTTTGGGTTCTAAATATCCTCTGGGGGTCCGGGGGGCGAAGCGCCCCCGGTAAGGTGGGTTTTAACCCACCATTCCTGTCAGCAGTTGGGAACGTTAACGGCCAGACCGCCAAGCGCGGTTTCCTTGTATTTCTCGCTCATGTCGACGCCGGTCTGCCGCATGGTTTCAATCGCCGCGTCCAGCGGCACAAGGTGCGTCCCGTCCCCACGCAGCGACAGGGAGGCGGCAGACACCGCCTTGATCGCGCCCAACCCATTGCGTTCGATACAGGGCACCTGCACCAGCCCCCGGATCGGGTCGCAGGTCATCCCAAGGTGATGCTCCAGCGCGATTTCGGCCGCGTTTTCCACCTGTTCCGGTGTGCCGCCCATCACCGCGCACATGCCGGCTGCGGCCATGGCGCTGGCGCTGCCGACCTCGGCCTGACAGCCGCATTCCGCGCCCGAGATCGAGGCGTTGAACTTGATCAGCCCGCCAATCGCCGCCGCCGTCAGCAGAAAATCGGGCACCTTCGACACCGTCGCGCCGGGCACATGGTCCAGCCAGTAGCGTATCGTTGCGGGCACCACCCCTGCGGCGCCATTCGTGGGCGCGGTCACCACCTGCCCGCCTGCGGCGTTTTCCTCGTTCACGGCCATGGCGTAGGTCGAGATATAGTCGTTGATCGTATGCGGCGCGGTCAGGTTCATGCCGCGTTCAGCCATCAGCGCCTCGTGGATTGCCTTGGCCCGCCGTTTCACCTTCAGCCCGCCGGGCAGGATGCCCTCGCCCGCAAGCCCGCGTTCGATGCAATTGTTCATTACCTCCCAGATCCGGGCGAGGCCCCGGTCCAGATCGGCGGCGGGTTTGCGGGACAATTCGTTCTGGCGCTTCATTTGGGCGATGGTCAGCCCGCTTTCCGCCGCCATATCAAGCATTTCTACGGCGGACTTGAAGGGGAACGGCACCGGGGCGCCGTCGTCCTGATCCTTGCCCGCGGCCAGTTCCTCGGCCGTGAGGACAAAGCCGCCGCCAATGGAATAATAGGTCACTTGCGTGATCACATCGCCCTGTGCGTCGGTCCCCTTGATGATCAGCCCGTTGGCGTGACCCGGCAGATTGGGGCCGTAGTCGAAGACCAGATCGTCCTTGGGCAAGAACTTCAGCTCGTCCAGCCCCTCGGGCGTCACTGTCCCCTCTTCGTTGATCCGCGCCAGCTCGGCCTCGGCCTTTTCGGCGTCGTAGTCATCGGCCCGGAACCCGGCCAGCCCCAGGATCACCGCCCGGTCGGTGGCGTGCCCGACCCCGGTGAAGGCCAGCGACCCGTGCAGCGTCACCTTCAGCCCCGCCACCTTGAACGGTTGCCGCCGCAGGTGATCAAGGAACATCGCCCCGGCCACCATCGGCCCGATGGTATGCGACGACGACGGGCCGACGCCCACTTTGAACATGTCGAAGACGGACAGAAACATCAGAGCGCACTTCCTTCGGGAGGGTTGGGGAGGATCGGGTTAGAGAACGGCGTGGGGCCAAGCCCCTCGGCCAGGGCGACGCGGGCAACGGACGCCCGCGTCTCAAAGACTTCGGCGAAGGTCTTCAGCCGCGGCCATTGACCAAGGTCATACCAGTCGGTCGCGCCCCCGTAAATCGCCGCCCAGCGAAGCATGGGGGCAAGGTAGCAGCCAAGGATCGAGGCCCGCACGTCAAGCCAGGGAGCATCGGGCGCCGCGTCCAGCAGGGACAGGGCCGCGCCGATCCGGGATCGGGTCCGGGCGCGCAGGTCTTCGTGGTGGGCGTCGATGTATTGATCGGGGTAGAACAGCACGTGTTCCGCCGGATGCAGGGTGTTCGCCAACCAGAACAGCCATTTCAGCGCCGCCGCCCGCCCGTCCGTGCCGGGGTCGGGCATCAGGCCATCCGAATTCTCGCTGATCCAGAGCAGGATTGCGCCGGTTTCAAAGATCGGCCCCTGCGGTGTTTCCAGTGTCGGGATCAGCCCGTTGGGATTGATCGCCAGATACGACGGGTGCTTTTGCCCCCGCGCGGCCCGGTCCACCAAAACGGTCCGATAGGGCAGCCGCGCCTCTTCCAGCGCCAGCCGCACGCAAAGCGAGGCGTTGTCCGGAGCATAGTGGAGGCGCAGATCCATCGTCATATCCGCCTTCTGCGTCGCGCGGGCCGGTTTCGCCCCGTCGAATGCGACGTTTCCTATCGGAAACCCGTCCGGCCGCAAAGCGACAAGAGGCTGTGGTCCGATTTCTGGCTGGATGGTCGGGGCGAGAGGATTCGAACCTCCGACCTACGGTACCCAAAACCGTCGCGCTACCAGGCTGCGCTACGCCCCGACAGCGCCGTCCTTAGACTGCCCGGACGAGTTTGAAAAGGGTCAGTTGCAGGGAAGTGCCGCATCCGGGCCAAAGGCGGGGTGACGCAGGGCATCACCGGGTTCCAGTCCCAGCCGCGCGGACATGCCGCCATTGATTTCCAGAACCGCCAGCACCCCTTCTCCGCCGGGGATCGGCGTGTCGTTCATCGGTTCGGCGTTTTCATGGATGCGCAGAATCACCCCGTCGGGGCCAACAAACAGCATATCCAGCGGGATCAGCGTATTGCGCATCCAGAACGACACCGCCTGCGGCTGGTCGTAAAGGAACAGCATCCCTTCCATCATCGGCATCCGCGCCACATGCATCAGCCCGCGGGCGCGTTCCTGCGGATCATCGGCGATTTCGATGCGGAACATCGCCTCGCCCCGGTTCCCCTGCACGGTCACCCGATCCGGGGCGCAGTCCTGCGCAACGGCAGCCAAGCAAAAAGCGCCCGCGACAAGCAGGCCCAGTCCAGCGCGAAACACGCCGCGCCCTATTTCGATTCGACTGCTCTTTCCCAGCTCAGCACCTCGGTCGCCATCTTGCCACGCTGCCCATCAATCACCTTCAGGCCGACGGCTTCGCCGGGCATCAGGTCTGCCATGCCAGAACGGCGCAGCACCTCGATATGGACGAACACATCTTCGGCTTTTCCAAAGACATTGGCAAACCCGAATCCCTTGGCCTTGTCGAACCACTTGATGCGGGCCGGCTGGACCGGCGTACGCGCCAGTTCCTCGGGGTCGATCCCCGCAAGATCACCCAGCGGAATAGACGCCGCCGGCTCGGGCGGGGTGATCTCGATCACCTCGACAGCCTGCGTTCCACGCTCGGTGTCCACGACTTCCAGTTTGATCCGCGATCCGTCCGCAACAGAACTTTGCCCGAAATTCCGGAGCACGTTCGCATGCAAAAGGATGTCTGGTCCCCCCTCGTCCGCGACGACGAAACCGAACCCCTTGTTAGGATCAAACCACTTAACATGGCCGCCCACTTGGCGCCCTGTGTCCTGTGTATCTTCTACCATCTCATTCTTCCAAAGCCGGATCCCATCCATACCGGCCTGCCCTACCAGACCGCTTCGGGTAGGCGGATACAAGCCCAAATTTAGGGCATTTTTTGAGATGTCATTCGCGAAGCGTGAAAAATCAGGGGTTCAGGCGCTCTATTTTCCAAGGCGTTTTTTCGTCGTCACGGGTCCAGCGGAACCGATCGTGCAACCGGAATGCACCATCGGCCCAAAACTCGATCTCGCTGGGATTGATCCGGTAGCCGCCCCAGAAAGGCGGACGGTCCGGGTTGATTCCCTTGGCGGCCGTGATCTTCGCGACCTCGGCCATCAGATGGGACCGCGACGACAGGGGCTGTGACTGGCGCGACGCCCAGGCGCCCAGCCTGCTTTTGAGCGAGCGGGACTGGTAATAGGCATCGGCCTGCGGCCCGTCTTCGCGGGTCACGGTCCCGCGCACCCGGATCTGGCGGCGCAGCGACTTCCAGTGCATCACGAAAGCGGCCTTGCCGCCCGTGTCCAGTTCCTGCGCCTTCTTGCTTTCGTAATTCGTGTAGAACACGAAGGCCCCGGCCTCGATCTCTTTCAAAAGAACCATCCGTGCGTTCGGCAATCCATCCGCGTCGACCGTGGCCAGGGCGATGGCGTTGGGATCGTTGATCTCGGCCGTTTCGGCCTCTGCCAGCCAGTTGCGCGCGATTTCAAAGGGGTCGTCCCCGGCAAAGATTCCGTCCCGATCCGACATGTTCATTCCTCTAGTTCTGCTGTGCCCGCCTGACCCCGCGTCAATCCAATGCGAAACAAGCGGCTTTGTCAGGCTTGATGCCTTACGGGCAATCACTTACACCGGATCGAAATTGGGCCGGAATGGCAAGGGGGACATTGATGTCGTCGAATTTGATGCAGGGCAAACGTGGGCTCATCATGGGCCTGGCAAATGACAAGTCGATCGCCTGGGGGATTGCGCAGGCGCTGGCCGACGCCGGGGCAGAGCTTGCCTTTTCCTACCAGGGTGAGGCGCTGAAGAAACGGGTCGAACCGCTGGCCGGTCAGCTTGGATCGGACATTGTCCTGCCTTGCGATGTGACCGATATGGCATCGGTCGACGGGCTGTTCGCCGAACTGGAGGCCCGCTGGGGCAAGATGGATTTCGTCGTCCACGCGATCGGCTTCTCGGACAAGAGCGAATTGCGCGGCCGCTATGCCGACACCAGCCGTGACAACTTCCTGATGACGATGGACATCTCCTGCTATTCCTTCACCGCCGTGGCCAAACGCGCCGCTGCGCTGATGCCGGACGGCGGGTCCATGGTTACCCTGACCTACTATGGCGCTGAACAGGTGATGCCGCATTACAATGTGATGGGCGTGGCCAAGGCCGCGCTGGAGGCGTCGGTCCGCTATCTGGCCGAGGATTTCGGCAAGGACGGCATCCGCGTCAACGCGATCTCGGCCGGGCCGATCAAGACGCTGGCCGCCTCGGGCATCGGCGATTTCCGCTATATCCTGAAGTGGAATGAATACAATTCGCCCCTGCGTAAGAACGTGACCATCAACGAGGTGGGCGGTTCGGCGCTGTATCTTCTGTCCGATCTGTCGACGGGCGTGACAGGCGAAACCCACCACGTGGACGCCGGGTATCACATCGTCGGGATGAAGGCCGTGGATGCCCCCGACATGACCCCCGGCAAGGACTGAGACAAGGAACACCCGCATGACTGACCGCCTGCCCCACGAAAAAGGCTTTCATGTAAGCTGGGATCAGATGCACCGGGACAGCCGCGCGCTGGCCTGGCGGCTGGACGGGCGCGGCCCGGATGATGGCGCCTGGCGCGCTGTGGTGGCGATCACCCGTGGCGGCATGGCCCCGGCGATGATCGTCGCGCGCGAGCTGGACATCCGCACCGTCGATACGATCAGCGTGAAATCCTATCACTCGGGCGGCGGCAAGGCCGATCAGCGCCGCGAGGCGCAGGTGCTGAAATCCCCCGACGCCGAGATGATGGGCGATGGCACGGGCGTGTTGATCGTCGATGACCTAGTGGACAGCGGAAAGACCCTGGAACTGGTACGAAAGCTGTATCCCAAGGCTCATTTCGCCTGTGTCTACGCCAAACCCGAGGGCGAAAAACAGGCTGACACCTATATCACGAGCGTCAGCCAGGACACCTGGATCTTCTTCCCCTGGGACATGGCGCTGCAATACGTCGAACCCTACCGGGGCAAGGACTGATCCAAACCAATTGACGGGGGCGCGGTGTTGCGCCCCTTTTCATTTCCCGGGGGTTTCATGACGCTGACCCGCACCCAAACTACCTTCGCCCCGCCCGTGATGGAGGCCCGCCGCTGGCTGGAGGGCGTCACCTTTCCGCCCGACCGGCCGCTGATCAACGTCAGTCAGGCCGCGCCGGTCGATCCCCCGCCCGCCGCGCTGCGGGCCGAGATTGCCCGCGCCGCGGTAGAGGACGCCAGTGCCCACCTGTATGGCCCGGTCCTTGGCCTGCCCGACTTGCGGGAGGAGGTCGCGGCGCAATGGTCAGCCGCCTATGGCGGGGCGATTGACCCGGCGCAGGTCGCCATCACCTCGGGCTGTAATCAGGCGTTCACGGCGGCCCTGACCACGCTGTGCAGCGACGGGGACGAGGTGATCCTGCCCCTGCCCTACTACTTCAACCACGCCATGTGGCTGGACATGTCCGGCATTCGCACCGTTGGGTTGATGACCGGTGACGGGATGATCCCCGACCCGGAAAAGGCCGAGGCGCTGATCACCGACCGGACCCGCGCCATCGTCCTTGTGACCCCGAACAACCCGGCGGGGGTGGAATACCCGGCAGGCGTGGTCGGGGCCTTCTACGACCTGTGCCAACGGCGCGGGATCGCGCTGATCTTAGACGAAACCTATCGCGATTTCGACAGCCGGACCGGCGCGCCGCATGATCTGTTCAGCCGCCCCGGCTGGGACGACACCCTGATCCATCTTTATTCCTTTTCAAAGGCCTACCGGCTGACCGGGCACCGTGTGGGGGCGATGATTGCCAGCCCGGCCCGTCTGGCCGAGGCAGAGAAGTTTCTGGATACGGTGGCGATTTGCCCCAATCAGCTGGGCCAGCGGGCGGCGCTGTGGGGGATGCGGAACCTGTCGCAATGGGTGGCGGGCGAGCGGGATGAAATTCTGGACCGGCGCGCCGCGATCGAAGAGGGCTTTCCGCGTCTAGCCGCGAAGGGCTGGCAGCTTTTGGGATGCGGCGCCTATTTCGCCTATGTCCAACACCCGTTCGACGAACCATCGGACGCACTGGCGCAACGGCTGGTGACCGACGCGGGCATCCTGTGTCTGCCCGGCACCATGTTCATGCCCCCAGACCGGCCCGAAGGCCGGCGGCAGCTGCGGATTGCCTTCGCCAATATCGACCGGACCGGGATTGCCGCCCTGTTCGACAGGCTGATCGCGCTGTCCTGACCCGGCCGGGGTGGGTCAAGACCCACCTTACGATAATTTCGCGCGGCCCCTGTAAGGTGGGTTTCAACCCACCCTGCCCGCCGACGCGGTTTTCACCCCCGCGCCCACCTTCCCGCCCTTGCACCCCGGCCCCGGCCCGCCTATTCAGAAGCGAATGTTCAAGGGCCCTGCAAAGACAGGGCCGGACCGGAAATGACGGGGTGGGCGGATGGCCGCGAAAAATGGCAAGAAAGTCGGAGTCTGGATCATTCTGGGCCTGTTGTTCGTGGGCCTTGTGGGCTTTGGCGGCGCAGGTCTGACGGGATCGGTCCGGTCCATCGGCACTGTGGATGGAACCGAGGTGCCGATCGTCGACTATCAGAACGCGATTAACAGCTATGCCCGGTCGCTGTCCGCCCAATCCGGCGTTCCGGTCAGCTTTCCGACCCTGCAACAGATCGGCGCTGACCGCGAAATTCTGAACGCGCTGATCAACCGCTATGCGATCGACGCCGAGGTGGCCCGGATGGGCCTGTCGGTTGGCAACGAACGGGTGCGCGAAACCGTCGTGTCGAACCCCAGCTTTGCCGGGATCAACGGTGAATTCGACCGTCTCGCCTACCGCGACCTGCTGGACCGCAACGGTCTGACCGAGGAAGCCTATGAGGCGCAGATCCGGGCCGAGGCCGCGCGGTCCTTGCTGGAAACCGGGGTCGCCGTCGGGATGACCATGCCCGACAGCTTTCTTGACGTGATCGTCGGCTATCAGGCCGAGCGGCGCGACGTGACCTGGGCGACCGTCGGGGCCGAATTCCTGACCGCCGAACTGCCCGAGCCGACCGGCGAGGAACTGCGCGCCTTCCATGCCGAGAACCCCGAACTGTTCACCGCCCCGGAAACCCGCGACATCACCTATGCCTGGCTGACGCCCGACATGCTGCGCGATGGGGTCGAAGTGGACGAAGCTGCGCTGCGCGAGCTGTATCAGGACCGCATCCGCGATTACGTAGTGCCTGAAACCCGGCTTGTCGAACGGATGCCCTTTGCCGATGAAGAGGCCGCCATTGACGCAATGAACCGGATCGCCGCCGGAGAGATCGACTTTGACGGTCTGGCCGAGGAACGCGGCGTGGACCTGTCCCTTCTGGACATGGGCGACGTGACCGAAGCCCAGTTGGGCGAGGCCGGGGCGGACGTGTTTTCCTCTGCCACCGGAGAGGTCGTCGGACCCCTGCCCTCGCCGCTGGGATCGGCGCTTTATCGCACCAACGCCATTTTCGACGCCCGCGAAACCAGCTTTGAAGAGGCGATGCCGGACCTGCGCGACGAATTGGCCACCGCCCGCGCGCGGCGCATGATCGACGAAAGCCGCGAGGCGATCACCGACCTGCTGGCCGGAGGGGCGCAGTTGGAGGATCTGGCCGGACGGACCGATCTGGAACTTGGCAGCCTGCGCTATTTCGATGGGGTCGAGGACGGGATCGCCGCCTATGACGGCTTCCGTGCCGCCGCCACCGCCGCCGCACCGGGGGCCTACCCGGAATTGCAGGATCTGGAAGACGGGGGCGTTTTCGTCCTGCGTGTCGATGCGATCACCGAACCTGCCGTGCAGCCGATCGAGGACGTGGCCGAGGAGTTGCGCGCCGCTTGGGAAGATCGCGCCCGCGCTGCGGCCGTTCTGGCCCGCGCGGAGGAGCTTGCCACGCAGGTCGGCGCCGGATCGGACCTGACCCTGCTGGGCCTTGCCCCGGTGACCGAGGCCGACATGACCCGCCGTATCTTTGTCCCCGGCACCCCCCCCGGCTTTGGCCCCAAGGTCTTTGAACTGGGCGAAGGCGAGGTCGCGGTGATCCCGGCCGGGCCGGACGCGATCATTCTTCGGGTGGATGCGATCCGCGCGCCCGACATGGACAGTGAAGACGTGCAGGCCCTGCGCGGCGCGCTGGCGGCGCAGATGAACCAGGATCTGTCCGACGCGGTCTATCAAGTGTTCGAACAGACCATCCGCACCAACGCGGACCTGAACATCGACCAGAACGTGATCAATCAGGTCAACGCCCAGCTTCAGTAGGAAACGGAACCTCCCATGGCCCTGACCCCGGACTTCGACGCCTTCCGCGCCGCCTATGAGGCGGGCCGCAATCAGGTGGTCTATACGCGGCTTGCGGCCGATCTGGACACGCCGGTGTCGCTGATGCTGAAGCTGTCGGGCGCGGGCAAACATGCCTTCATGCTGGAATCCGTCACCGGCGGAGAGGTCCGCGGACGCTATTCCATCATCGGCATGAACCCCGACCTGATCTGGGATTGCCGCGGGACCGAGGCGCGGATCAACCGGGCCGCCCGCTATGACGACGACGCGTTCGAGGTTGAAGCGGCCGACCCGCTGACCTCGCTTCGGGCGCTTCTGGCCGAAAGCCGGATCGACCTGCCCGACGGGCTGCCCGGCGCGGCGGCGGGGCTGTTCGGCTTTCTGGGATATGACATGATCCGGCTGGTGGAACACCTGCCCGATGTGAACCCCGACCCGATCGGCCTGCCCGACGCGATGCTGTTGCGCCCTTCGGTCGTGGCGGTGCTGGACGGGGTCAAGGGCGACGTGATCCTTGTCGCCCCGGCTTGGGCCAGTTCGGGCCTATCGGCCAAGGCCGCCTATGCGCAGGCCGCCGAGCGGGTGATGGATGCCTGCCGGGCGCTGGACCGCCCGGTGCCGGTGGACAGCCGCCAGTTCCACGCCCCGCACGAGGTTGCGCCCGCGACATCGAACTTCACCCGCGAAGGGTATAAGGCCGCCGTGGAGAAGGCCAAGGACTACATCCGCGCGGGGGATATCTTTCAGGTGGTTCCGGCGCAGCGCTGGACGCAAGAGTTCCGCGAGCCGCCCTTTGCGCTGTATCGCAGCCTGCGGCGCACGAACCCTTCACCCTTCATGTTCTTCTTCAACTTCGGCGGCTTTCAGGTGATTGGGGCCAGCCCGGAAATCCTTGTCCGGGTCTTCGGGTCCGAGGTGACGATCCGCCCGATTGCCGGCACCCGCCCGCGCGGCGCCACCCCGGAAGAGGACAAGGCGAACGAGCTGGACCTGTTGGCGGACCAGAAGGAACTGGCCGAGCACCTGATGCTTCTGGATCTTGGCCGCAACGACACCGGCAAGGTGTCGAAGATCGGCACCGTTCGCCCGACCGAGCAATTCGTGATCGAACGCTATTCCCACGTCATGCATATCGTGTCGAACGTGATCGGCGAACTGGCCGAGGATCAGGACGCCCTGTCGGCCTTTTTCGCGGGCATGCCTGCCGGGACCGTGTCAGGCGCACCCAAGGTCCGCGCGATGGAGATTATCGACGAGCTGGAACCGGAAAAGCGCGGCGTCTACGGCGGCGGCTGCGGGTATTTCAGCGCCAATGGCGACATGGACATGTGCATCGCCCTGCGCACGGCCGTTCTGAAGGATCAGAAGCTCTACATTCAGGCCGGGGGCGGCGTGGTCTATGACAGCGACCCCGAGGCCGAGTACATGGAAACCGTCCACAAATCGAACGCCATCCGCAAGGCGGCCGAGGACGCGACGATGTTCAGCGGGTCAGGGAACAGCTAGGCCCGTTCCGAGTTTGCCACTCTCTTCGCCAAATCAAAGATTTGGCAGCGCCCGAACCGCCCCCACGGGGCGGGCGCTTCGCTTCCCGCCCCTCGGTTCGGACGCGATATCGCCTGTCCGGCGCCAAGCTGCCGCGCCTTGATAACGGTTATTGCCCCAGCAACACCGCCGACAGCGGCGCCTGATTGACCTGTCCGGCCCGGTTGGCGGTGGACCAGAGGATCAGCGCACTGATGGTTTCGGGCCGCACCCGGCCCAGAAGCACGACGCCGCTTTCCTGCCGCGCCCGGAACGCCGCCTGATCAAGGAACCGGCGGATCACCCGCGCGTCCTGCCCTTCGGCGTCCAGATCGCGGTAGAAGATCGCGGCGGGCACCTCGGCTGCCTCGGCCGCCCGCTGCGCGGTGTTCAGCCCGCGCGACAGGCTGACAAAGCCGCGCCCGTCGTCGGCCAGCCGGGCCATGACCTCTTCGGTGCCGCCGCGCGCGCGGGGCAGGCCGTTGCCGTCCATGTCTACAAGGGCCACGGTTTCGGGATTGTCCGAGAAGAGCGCCTCCAGCGTCGTGGCCACGTCCTGCGCCTCGAAACTTTCGGGCAAGTTGATCCGCAGCGCGACCTCGACCCCCGCATCGCGGTAGGCCCGAGCAAGCGCCGCCGCCCCCTCCGCCGCGGGGTCAACCGCCACTGTCACCGGAACGCCCGCCGCCGACAGCGCCGCAGGGCCACCGGGCATGGTGCCATCATCGACCAGAACGATGGACAGGATCGGGCGGCCGTCATCCTCGAACGGGGTGCCGAAATCCTGAAGCGCGATGCCGGTCAGGGCTGCGCCGAACAGTTCGGGCTCTGCCGCCTCTGCCGCAGTCGCCTCTTCCGTCGAAGGACGGATGACCCGGACCGTGTCGTCACTGGTGGGCATGGTGCGGGCCGGTTCGCCGGACAGGCCGACCACAGGGGCGGGGCCGGTTTCGGGGGCCGGGGCGGGCTCTGCCACGGCCTCGGGAGTTGGTTCAACCGGCGTGGCGGGGTCTTCTCCCGGGACCTCTGGCAAAGCCTCTGGCATGGCAGGTTCCGGGGCGGGTTCGGGCGCGGCTTCCGGCACGGCGGGCGCGTCGGGCACCACCAGAACCGCGATCTCTCCCGTCGCATCCGGTGCGACCATCCCGCCGGGCACCGGCTCCTCCTCGGGCAAGGCGGGCGCGGGGCGCGCCCCTTCGACCGGGGTTTGCAGTTCGACCACCTCGTCGCCAGCCGCCGCCTCGGACGGGGCGGGCGCGGGGGTGGTGGACACGGCAAGGCTGTCTTCGCTGTCCGGCACCACGGGCGCGGGGGCCTGCGGATTGGGCAGGACCGGGCTGTCGGGGTTCAGGGCGGGCGCCTCTGCCCCCTGCCCCGCCACAGGCGCTGTCGGTGCGCCTTCGACCGCCACGGCAACAGGCGCTGCGGGGGGCTCTGTATCGGCAACGGGCGGCGCGGATTCGGCTGTTGGCTCTGCCACCGGCGTTTCCACGGTCGCGGGCGCCGTGGCAGGTTCGATCGGCGCGGCAGAGGTGGCCTCGGACTGGGCGGTGGCGGTTGCCGGGGCGGCCTCAGGCGCTGCGACCTGCGGCGCGGCGGGCGGCGTATTGCCCGCCGGCTGCGGCCCCAGAAGCGATGCCGTGCCAAGCCCGACCGCCGCGACCACGGCCCCGACCAGACTTCCGCCTAGAAACCCTCTGAACATGGGTCTGCCCCCTCATCATTCGTCTTTTTGGCCGGTCCGGACCTTGACGCTTGCCCCGGACCCGGCCCATGTATGGCCCAACCATACCGGAACCCACCGGGGCCATGGTAGCCCCCAATTTCCGGTCGACAGACAAAGGCGGGACAATGCTGCTTCTTATCGATAACTACGACAGCTTTACCTACAACCTTGTCCACTATCTGGGCGAATTGGGGGCCGATGTCGTGGTCCGGCGCAACGATGCGCTGACGGTTCAGGATGCGATGGGGATGAACCCGGACATGATCCTTCTGTCCCCCGGCCCCTGCGATCCGGCACAGGCCGGGATCTGCCTTGCCCTGACCGAGGCCGCCGCCGAAACGCGGACGCCGCTGATGGGCGTCTGTCTTGGGCATCAGACCATTGGCGAGGCCTTTGGCGGCAAAGTTGTCCGCTGCCACGAGATCGTCCATGGCAAGATGGGGCAGATGCACCACTCGGGCAAAGGGGTGTTCTCCGGCCTGCCCTCGCCCTTCGAGGCGACCCGCTATCATTCACTGGTGGTCGAGCGGGACAGCCTGCCCGATTGTCTTGAAGTGACTGCCTGGCTGGAAGACGGGACCATCATGGGGCTGCAACACAAGACCCTGCCGATCCACGGGGTGCAGTTCCACCCGGAATCCATTGCCTCCGAACACGGCCACCGGCTGCTTCAGAATTTCCTCGACCTTGCAAAGGAACCGGCATGAGCGACGCGCTGAAACCCCTGATCGCGGCCGCCGCCGAACGCCCCCTGACCCGGGCCGAGGCCGAGGCGGCCTTTGACATCCTGTTCGAGGGGGACGCGACGCCCAGCCAGATGGGCGGACTGTTGATGGCGCTGCGCACGCGGGGCGAAACGGTGGACGAATTCGCCGCCGCCGCCGCGGTGATGCGGGCGAAATGCCGCCCTGTGAAGGCCCCCGCCGGCGCGATCGACATCGTCGGCACCGGGGGCGACGGCAAGCATACGCTGAACATTTCCACCGCGACGGCCTTTGTCGTGGCGGGCGCAGGGGTGCCGGTGGCCAAGCACGGCAACCGCAACCTGTCGTCCAAGTCGGGCACGGCGGATGTGCAGGCGGCCATGGGGATCAACGTCATGGTCGGGCCCGAGGTGGTGGAACGCGGTCTGGCCGAGGCCGGGATCGGCTTCATGATGGCACCGATGCATCACCCGGCGATGAAGCATGTGATGCCCACGCGGGCCGAACTGGGGACCCGCACGATCTTTAACATCCTTGGGCCTTTGACCAACCCGGCGGGCGTGAAGCGGCAGCTGACCGGCACCTTCAGCCGCGACCTGATCGCGCCGATGGCGCAGACGCTTCAGGCGCTTGGGTCAGAGGCGGCTTGGCTGGTGCACGGGTCCGACGGGACGGACGAGATGACCATCACCGGGGTGACCTGGGTCGCGGCCCTGTCGGGCGACATGATCGCCATGCGCGAGGTTCACCCGGAAGACGCGGGCCTGCCGGTGCACCCGTTCGAGGCCATCGTCGGCGGCACGCCAGAGGATAACGCCGCGGCCTTCCGCGCGCTGCTGGACGGGGCGCCGGGCGCCTACCGCGACGCGGTCCTGCTGAATGCGGCCTCCGCGCTCTTGGTGGCGGGCAAGGTGGAGAGCCTGAAAGACGGTGCAAAACTGGCCGCCGAAAGCATCGACAGCGGCGCGGCAAAACGGGCGGTAGAGACATTGGCCCGGATCACGCAGGCCGGGTGACGGGGGCGGTGGGTTAAAACCCACCTTACGTCAGGGGCGCTGCCCCTATGGCCCTGCCGGGCCATTCACCCCGGGATATTTATTGACACAAAGAAGGGGGCTGGACTCAGCGTCCCTTCTTCTTTGGGTCGAAAATATCCTCTGGGGGCCATGAGTTTTCAGGATGGGGGGCGAAGCGCCCCCGGGTAAGGTGGGTTTTAACCCACCACCCCCTAGCGGGACTTGAAGATCGTCCCGAAGATGCCCCGGATGATCCGGCGGCCGGTTGTCCCCTTGAGTTCTTTCACCATGGCCGTTGCCAGCGCATCGCCAAGGCTGTCCTCTTTCCGCCGCGACCGGGTACTGCGGCTGCGGCCCGCGTCGTAGCGGCGGGCATTACGGAACTCGCGCTCCTGGGCATCCATCTCCGCCTCTTGCGCCTCGGCCGCTTCGGCCTCTCTCGCGGCGGCATCCGCCCGTCGGGCCAGCATTTCCGCCGCTGAATCCCGGTCCAGCCTTGTGTCGTATTTCCCGGCAACAGGTGAGGCCGCGATGACCGCCTTGCGGTCGTCGACCGTGATCGGGCCAAGCTGTGACGACGGCGGGCGGATCAGCGTCCGCTCCACGATCCCCGGCACCCCCTTGTGGTCAAGCATCGAGGTTACGGCCTCGCCCGTGCCGACCTCGCGGATCGCCTCGGCCGTGTCGAAGGCGGGGTTCGGGCGGTAGGTATCGGCGGCCTTCCTCAGATCACGCTGGTCGTTGGCGGTGAAGGCGCGCAGCGCGTGCTGCACCCGGTTGCCCAACTGGCCCAGCACGTCCTCGGGCACGTCGGCCGGGTTCTGGGTGATGAAGAACACCCCGACCCCCTTGGACCGGATCAGCCGCGCCACCTGTTCCACCTTGTCGATCAGGGCCTTGGGCGCGTCATCGAACAAAAGATGCGCCTCGTCGAAGAAGAAGACCAGTTTGGGTTTGTCCGGGTTGCCGACCTCGGGCAATTCTTCGAACAGTTCCGACAGGAGCCACAGAAGGAAGGTCGCATAAAGCCGGGGCGAGCCCATCAGCTTGTCCGCGGCAAGAATACTGATCCGACCGCGCCCGTCCGGGTCCGTGCGCATCAGGTCGGCTAGGTCGAGGGCCGGTTCGCCAAAGAATGCCGCCCCGCCCTGATTTTCCAGCACCAGCAACTGCCGTTGGATCGCCCCGACCGAGGAGGTCGCGACATTGCCATAGCGCAGCGAAAGCTCTTTCGCGTTTTCACCCACGAACAGCAGAAGCGCCTGAAGGTCTTCAAGGTCCAGAAGCGGCAGCCCTTCCTCATCGGCCACCCGGAAGGCGACGTTCAGCACCCCTTCCTGCGCGTCCGACAGTTCCAGAAGTCGGGACAGCAAAAGCGGCCCCATTTCGCTGATCGTGGTGCGGACGGGGTGACCCTGTTCGCCGAACAGGTCCCAGAAGGTGACCGGGAAGGCCGAATAGGTCAGATCAAGCCCGATGGTCGCGGCCCGCTTCATGAAGGCCTCGTGCAGCTTGAAGTCTTCCCGCCCCGACCGGGCCAGCCCCGACAGGTCGCCCTTCACGTCCGACAAGAACACTGGCACTCCTTCGGCGGACAGCCCTTCGGCTAGGATTTGCAGCGTGACCGTCTTGCCGGTGCCCGTGGCCCCGGCGATCAGCCCATGCCGGTTGGCGTAATTCAACAAAAGGCTTTGCGGCGCGCCATACCCCTCACCACCCCCACCGACAAAAATGCGATCGCCCATACCCGGTCTCCCTGCTCGATTTCCGGCCTACAATACTTGTTTAACCAATCTCTGCCAGAGTGATCCTGTTCGTCCGGCCCATGTCCTCCGGGTTCGGTCGGACATCCTCCCTGTCAGACTGGCCGCGTCCCTCTGGGCGCGGCTTTTTTCTGCCGGATTCCGCAGCCGAGGGGCGAAATGCGACCCCCCTGGAACCGGGGGCGAAGTTTTCAGGTTGACGCATGCGATTCCATTGCGTAGCGTCCCGATCAATTAGTCGGCCAAGTCCGACAGGGAGAGATGGGAAAAGGGGTCGGGATGGCCCCTTTTTCTGTTTCTGGACAAGGGGAAACCCGGTTGCATTGGCAATCCCTTGCCGATCCGAATTGCCCTTTGCCGCTGACACCGGGAAATGCCCGTGGTAAGCGTGGCGCCGGAAAAGCATTAAGTCAGGACCATTCATGACCAACATCTTCAAGACCCTGTCCGCGGCCGCCCTTCTGGCGTTCAGTGCCGGGACGCTGGTCGCACAGGAAACCACCACGGAAGAGACCTCGACAACGGCCGACCTGTCGCTGGGAGAGCCCACACTTCAGCCGGGGCAGCCCTATGCCCGCGAACAGTTCGGCGATTGGACGATCCGGTGCCTGAACAACCCCGAAGGTGACGACCCCTGCCAGCTGTACCAGCTGCTGACCGACGCCAATGGCAATGAGGTGGCCGAGATCAACCTGTTCCCGCTGGACGGCGCAGGTGAGGCGGCGGCCGGGGCGAACATCGTGGCGCCGCTGGGCACCTTCCTGACTCAGGGTGTGACCCTGCAGGTCGATGGGGGCGAGGCCCGCCGCTATCCCTTCACCTTCTGCAACGCGGGCGGATGTGTCGCCCGGGTCGGGTTTACCGCCGCGGAGATTGCCCAGTTCAAGGCAGGCAACGCCGTCCAGATGACGCTGGTCCCCTTTGCCGCCCCGGAAAACCGGGTGGAACTGACGATCTCGCTGACAGGGTTTACCGCCGCCTTCGACAGCGGCACCCCCGCACCGGCCCAATAAGCCGAACCTTTTCCAACGACCGCCGCCCATTCGGGCGGCGGTTTTCCTTTGCGGGGACAAGGTGGGTCAAGACCCACCTTACACAAGGCCCTGTGGCCGGTTGCAGCAGTAAGGTGGGTCTTGACCCACCCCTAGCGCGACAGCGCCCGCATTCCCCGGTCGATCCCTTCCAGCGTCATCGGGACCATTCGGTCCTCGCCAAAGATCTGCTGGATCATCTTCACCGACTGGGTATATCGCCACATCCGTTCCGGCAGCGGGTTGATCCAGAGATGCCCCGGCCATTGATCCCGGGCGCGGGACAGCCAGACCTCTCCGGCCTCCTGGTTCCAATGTTCGTTGGCCCCGCCGGCAAAGGCGATCTCGTAGGGGGACATCGACGCATCGCCCACGAAGATGCATTTGTAGTCCGGGCCATAGGTGCGCAGCACGTCCCAAGTTGGGGTCTGTTCGTTCCAGCGCCGGGCGTTGTCCTTCCATACCCCCTCATACAGGCAGTTGTGAAAGTAATAGTGTTCCAGATGCTTGAATTCGGCGCGGGCGGCGCTGAACAGTTCCTCGACCAGCTTGATATGCGGGTCCATTGATCCGCCCACGTCAAGGAACAGCAGGACCTTTACCGCGTTGCGCCGTTCGGGCCGGGTTTTCACGTCCAGATAGCCGTGTTCGGCAGTGGCCCGGATCGTGCCGTGCAGGTCCAGCTCCTCGGCCGCGCCGTCCCGCGCCCATTTGCGCAGCCGTTTGAGCGCAACCTTGATATTGCGGGTGCCCAGTTCAACGTCACCGTCAAGGTTCCTGAATTCCCGCTTGTCCCAGACCTTGACCGCCCGTTGGTGACGGCTCTCCTTCTGGCCAATGCGGATGCCTTCGGGGTTATACCCATAGGCGCCAAAGGGGGATGTCCCGGCGGTGCCGATCCATTTGTTGCCGCCCTGATGGCGGCCCTTCTGGTCTTTCAGACGTTCGCGCAGGGTCTCCATCAGCTTGTCAAAGCCGCCTAGCGCCTCGATCTCGGCCTTTTCCTCGGCGCTCAGAAACTTCTCGGCCAGTTTCTCAAGCCATTCTGCGGGCAGGTCCACAGCCTCGAGCACCTGTTCAGTGCTGATCTGTTCCAGCCCGTCGAAGGTTGCGGCAAA
Organism: Loktanella sp. IMCC34160; assembly: GCF_004145845.1. GTDB lineage: Bacteria > Pseudomonadota > Alphaproteobacteria > Rhodobacterales > Rhodobacteraceae > SELP01. Next base: position 773,500 of record NZ_SELP01000002.1, read on the forward strand.
GGCCCGGTCGAACCGGTCGATGTTGCGTTCGTCCTTCACCATCGCCGTGCGGGCAAGGTAGTAAAACGCCTCGATATCATAGGTGGCCAGACCCGCCTTTACCCCTTCGAGAAACCCAAGGTATTCGCGCAGCGAAACCGGCACGCCGCCCGACCGCAGGTTTTCGAAGAAGGGCAGAAACATCGGCCCCGCGCCCTAGAGCATGGAGCGGTCAATGAAGACAAGGACGAACAGGCCGATCACCCCGCCGATCATGGCAAAGACGGCGGCCCATTGCAGCAGGTCAAGCGCCTTGCCACCCTTCATCCGGGCGCGCAGCGCCCCAAGACTTGCCCCGAGCAGAAGGCCAATCAGCGGATAGATCATCTGGACAGCGGTCCCTAGCTTCTCCGGCCCGGGTTCAGCGAGGCGATCTCGCGCAGGCGGGCCCGGACGTTGCGTTCAGAGCCAAAGCCGTACCGCGCCCAGCCCAGACTGTCCAGACGCACCGACCGCGCCTCATCCGCGCGCCCCAGTAGGTCCAGCGCTTCGGCCTTGAACATCATCAGGGTCGCAAGAAGGGCCGCGTTTTCGTGGTCGCGGGCGATTGGAATCGCCTCGTCCACGATGGCCAGCGTGCCGTGCCCATCGCCCGCCGACAGGGCATAGGCCGCCAGTTGCACCGCCACATGGGCCGTGTGCAGTCGGGTTTCATAGGACCGGCGATAGGCCCGGTCGGCCGCCTGGAACGCGCCACGGGCAAGGTTGGCGTCATTGCCCACCTGCAACCGCCCATAGGCGAAGAGGGCAAAGCCTTCGCGGGTGCCGTGCCAGTTGAAGGCGCGACCGAGGTTGATCGCTTCTTCCGCGGCCTGACGCCGTCGGGTCGGAGAGGCGCCGGGCGACAGGGCGGTTTCGATTGCGTCGATCCAGTCGCGGCTGGTGTCGTTCATCGGGCGGCCATAGCCGATCTCGCCCGACGGGTTCAGCCGGGCCAGAAGCGCGGGCAGACGCGCCGCAACCTCGCCCCGGGTCATGCCGTTGCGCAGTTCGGGCGCGTAATAGGCCCGCAGGACCAGCATGTCGAAGCTGGTCAGAACCGCGTGAATATTGTCGTCGTTGAAGACGCTGTCGGGCAGCCGGTACAGATCGTTCAGCGGGCCAAGCGCCTGGGCGATCTCTTCGTGCAGGCAGTCGCGGATTTCCTGCGGCGCCACGTCGGAGGGGACAAAGACCGTGGCCCTGTCGCGCCGTTCCAGCGTGGTCCAGTCAACCTGCGGTGTTCGGCGAAAGGCCTTGTATTCTTCCCAATTGGACACGCGCGGCACAACGAAACAGGCGGCGCGCGGAACGGCGCGCTGTAATTCCTCGCGCGGGATGGCCTGCACGGTGATCGACGCGGCACCGGCGCCGGTCATGAAGATGTCGATCCCGGCCTCGGCCCGGAAGCGGGAGAGGAGACCGCGAAGATCCGGCACAAGCGTGCCCGTCACGTCACCGATGACGCGGACGCTGATCGGCCCTTCGAAGCGGGTCAGGCGCGGAACCGGCCGGCCGCTTTCCATGCGGAAGGCGAGATCAAGGAAATCCTGGGCAATCTCGGAATTGGCGCGGGTCGCGGTGATGACCCGCGCACCGGCAAAGGATCGCATCGGCGGCAAGGTATCTTCCTGCACGACATTCCGCGTCGGAGGGGCGTTCTGCGGCATCGGCGTGCAGGCGCTCAGGGCCGCGATGGCGGCGACGGCGAGTTTTCTCATGCGGGCACCCGTCCTGCCGAAGCGGCGGGTCCCTTTTGTCCACGGTCACGTCGCGCCACGCCCGCCCCGTTTCCGGGGTGGATCGACCGGCGTTGGATGTCGACCGGCATGTTTGCCTTGGCCAAGTCCTGTCTCCTTGCTGCTCACCTTGCCGTCCTGCCAACGGAGTGAGGCCGCAAAACGAACCAATCGGGGCAATCCAACGGCATTGTTGCGACAGCGTGGAGTAAACCGCCGGGGCGGGGCGAAATCACCCGCCCGATGCCCCGCCCCCGCAATTATCCGGAGACCGTGGCCGGAAGGACTCAGCCGCGTTGTGGCGGGGTGGCACCCTGCCCCCTAGATGTGGGAAATCTGGTTTGTTGGCGTCAATTCGGAAGGCGCGCGGCGGCCAGAATGGGCCCCTGCCCGTCTTCTTGAATCAGGACGACCGAATGTTGCCCCTGCGCAGGTGGCAAGGTCAGGGTCAGGGGCGCGCGGCCCGTCCAACGTTCAACGATCTGCCAGCCGGTGACGATATTGGCATAGGCCAGCGTGCGGCCCGCATTTTCGCCGCGCCGGATCTCGACCTCGGCCATGGGAAGGTAGCTGACGATCTGGACCACGGCATTGCGCGGCGCGCCCTCGTGCCAGCTGGCGGACAGGTGGACCCGCCCGCCGGACCGGCGCAGGTCGATGGTGACGGGATCGGCCTGTTGGTCATGGGCGCGGATCAGGTCCATCAGGTCCATGCCTTTTGCCCCAACCACATGATCGACCCCGCCCACCACGAATTGCGGGGTATAGACGGTGTTGGCCCCGGCAGCGCGGGCATAGCGGTGCTGTCGCGCGGTCCAGGCCGGGCTGCCGAAACTGTCGGCCCAGCCGATGTAGTCCCAGTAATCCACATGCAGCGCCAGCGCGATGATATCGTCCCGCCCGGCCATCTCGGCCAGCATCTCGTCGGCTGGCGGGCAGGACGAACAGCCCTGCGAGGTGAACAGTTCCACCACCACGGGCGAATCTTCGGCCATGGCACCGCCCGAGATGGCGGTTGCCCCTGCGACAAGAATAGCCCGAATGGTCTGTATCATATCCGTATCGTCCCGGCGGTTGTCCCATTGCCCATCATGGGGCGCATCAAGGCTTAGACCAAGCCCGCTGTAATGGCCAATCAACCAATTGCGAGAGCGACGCGAGGTTGTGCCCGTCTGCGTTTTACCCCCGATTCACCCGGCTTGCGCAAAATTGTGCACAATGGTATACAAAAAGGGCCTCACCCCCTTGATTGCCCGTCTGGCATGGTGCAGAAGCATGCCGACGCCCGCGCAAGACCCGGGCCATCCGCCACCAAAAGGGAGCCTCCCCGATGACCGTTACCGTTGGTAAAGACACCGCGAAAACCCGCAAGACACTCAAAGTCGGCGATCAATCCGTCGCCTATTACTCGATCCCGGCCGCTCAGGCCGCGGGCCTTGGCGATTTTGACCGCCTGCCCGCCGCGCTGAAGGTGGTTCTGGAAAACCTCCTGCGGTTCGAAGACGACGGCTTTTCGGTCTCGGTCGATGACATCCGGGCCTTTGCCGACTGGGCCAAGAACGGCGGCAAAACCAACCGCGAGATCGCCTATCGCCCCGCCCGCGTTCTGATGCAGGATTTCACCGGCGTTCCGGCCGTTGTGGACCTTGCCGCGATGCGCGACGGGATCAAATCGCTTGGCGGTGACGCCCAGAAGATCAACCCGCTGAACCCTGTCGACCTTGTCATCGACCACTCGGTCATGATCGACGAGTTTGGCAACCCGCGCGCGTTCCAGATGAACGTGGACCGCGAATACGAACGCAACATGGAACGTTACCAGTTCCTGAAGTGGGGCCAGTCGGCCTTCAATAACTTCCGCGTCGTGCCGCCGGGCACCGGCATCTGCCACCAGGTGAACCTTGAATACCTGGCCCAGACCGTCTGGACCGATACCGACCAGAACGGCGAGCTGGTCGCCTACCCCGATACGCTGGTCGGCACCGACAGCCACACCACCATGGTCAACGGCCTTGCCGTTCTGGGCTGGGGCGTCGGCGGGATCGAGGCCGAGGCCGCCATGTTGGGCCAGCCGATTTCCATGCTCATCCCCGAGGTTGTTGGTTTCAAACTGACCGGCGAGATGGTCGAAGGCACCACCGCGACCGACCTTGTGCTGAAAGTCGTCGAAATGCTGCGCGCCAAGGGTGTTGTCGGCAAGTTCGTCGAATTCTATGGGCCGGGTCTGGACCGGCTGCCGCTGGCCGACCGGGCAACCATCGCCAACATGGCGCCGGAATATGGCGCCACCTGCGGCTTCTTCCCGATCGACGGCGAAACCCTGCGTTACCTGCGCCAGACCGGCCGCGATGAAGACCGGATCGCACTGGTCGAGGCCTATGCCAAGGAAAACGGGTTCTGGCGCGGCGACGATTACGCGCCGATCTACACCGATACGCTGGAACTGGACATGGGCACCATCGTCCCGGCCATTTCCGGCCCCAAGCGCCCGCAGGACTACCTGCCGCTGACCAACGCGAAAGAAGCCTTTGCCAAGGAAATGGCCGAGACCTTCAAGCGCCCCGTGGGCAAGGAAGTGGCCGTGCAGGGCGAAGACTACACCATGTCCTCGGGCAAGGTCGTGATCGCCTCTATCACGTCCTGCACCAACACCTCGAACCCCTATGTGCTGATCGGGGCCGGGCTTGTGGCCCGCAAGGCCCGTGCCTTGGGTCTGAACCGCAAGCCCTGGGTCAAGACCTCGCTCGCCCCCGGCTCGCAGGTCGTGACCGAGTATCTTGAGGCCGCCGGGCTGCAAGAGGATCTGGACGCCATCGGCTTCAACCTTGTGGGCTACGGCTGCACCACCTGCATCGGCAACTCCGGCCCGCTGCAGCCCGAGATCTCCAAGGCGATCTCCGAGGGCGATTTGGTCGCCACCTCGGTCCTGTCGGGCAACCGCAACTTCGAAGGGCGGATTTCGCCGGACGTGCGGGCCAACTACCTTGCCTCGCCGCCGCTGGTCGTGGCCTATGCGCTGGCCGGGGACATGAACATCGACCTGACCACCGAACCGCTGGGGCAGGACAAGGATGGCAATGACGTCTTCCTGAAAGACATCTGGCCGACCAACGCGGAAATCGCGGAACTGGTTGAAAAGACCGTGACGCGCGAGGCCTTCCTGAAGAAATACGCCGATGTCTTCAAAGGCGATGAAAAGTGGCAGGGCGTCGACGTGACCGGCGGCGAAACCTACGACTGGCCGCCGACCTCGACCTACATCCAGAACCCGCCCTATTTCCAGGGCATGGGCAAGGACGCAGGCGAGATCACCAATATCGAAGGCGCCAAGGTTCTGGCGATCCTGGGCGACATGGTCACCACCGACCACATCAGCCCCGCCGGGTCGTTCAAGGACACCACCCCGGCCGGGAAATACCTGACCGACCGTCAGGTGGCCCCGCGCGAGTTCAACTCTTACGGGTCGCGGCGCGGCAACCACGAGGTGATGATGCGCGGCACCTTCGCCAACATCCGCATCAAGAACGAGATGCTGGACGGGGTCGAAGGCGGCTATACCAAGGGGCCCGACGGGTCGCAGATGGCGATCTATGACGCCGCCATGGCCTATGCCGAGGCAGGCACCCCGCTGGTGATCTTCGCCGGTGAACAATATGGTGCCGGGTCGTCGCGTGACTGGGCCGCCAAAGGCACCGCGCTTCTGGGGGTCAAGGCCGTCATCGCCGAGAACTTCGAACGTATCCACCGGTCGAACCTCGTCGGCATGGGCGTCATCCCCTTCGAATTCACCGGCGGCGACACCCGCAAGTCGCTGGGCCTGACCGGGGACGAAACCGTGTCGATCGAAGGTCTGGAAGGGGTGAAGCCGCAGGATGTGGTGGCCTGCCACATCACGATGGGCGACGGCACCACCAAGACCATCCAGATCAAGTGCCGGATCGATACCGCGCCCGAGATCGAATATGTCGAGAACGGCGGCGTGCTGCACTATGTGCTGCGCAACCTTGCCAAGGCGTAACCCGCCGGGACAGAACAGGAAAAGGCCGCCCCATGGGCGGCCTTTTTCGTTTGGGGGGCGGTGGGTTAAAACCCACCTTACGTTTGAGGGGCTCTGCCCCTCTGGCCCTACCGAGCCATTCACCCCGGGATATTTATTAACCCAAAGAAGGGACCAGACACGGCGTCCATTCTTCTTTGGGTTCTATATATCCTTTGGGGGTCCGGGGGGCGAAGCGCCCCCGGGTAGGGTGGGTCTTGACCCACCACCCCTAGTTGCCGCTCAACGCCTTCTCCAGTTCTGGGCGGAACCGCTGTTCGTAGTCGTCCCCGACAAGCGCGCCCTGAAAGCGGTAAAGGATCGTTCCGTCGCCATCGACGATGAAGGTTTCGGGCGGGGCGGTGACCCCCCAGTCAATCGAGGTCCGCCGCCGGGGGTCGAAGCCGTGGGCGAAGAACGGGTCGCCTTCTTCCGCCAGATAGGTCATCGCATTGCCCTGCTGGTCGGCGAAATTGATGCCGGCGATGCGAAAGCCCTCGGCCTCCAGTGCCTCCAGCGTCGGGTGCTCGGCCCGGCAGGGACCGCACCAACTGGCCCAGAAGTTCACCAGCGTCAGATCCCCCCCGCGCAGGTCCGCATCAGTCAGGAGCGGTTTGCCCGGCAGCCCCTCGGGCGCGACAGCGGGGGCCTCCTGCCCGATCAGGGCCGAGGGCAGGTCTTCTTCGTTTCCCCAATAAAGCCCGCCGATGGCAAGTCCGGCCACGGCGGCGAAAATGATGGGGGGCAAAAGGACGAGCGGCGAGACCTTAGCCATCGGTCTTCTCCGCCCGGTCGAGCCGCGCCTTGGCGGCGCGCGCCTGCACAAGGCTGGCCACGATCAGCGCCAGCAACAGCCCCACCGTCACCCCGTAAGAGGCCCAGACGTGAAAAGTGTGTTTCCCGAAATCCAGCATCACGATGCCCCCCGGTTTGCCCGCGCTTCCAGCGCCATCGCCCGCCGCAGCCGGATCAGCGCATTGGTCCGGATCAGTACGAGCGCGATGAAAAACAGAACGAAGCCGCCCATCGACAGGACCGCCGGCCACCAGAAGGACGGGTCGATATTGGTTTCCTTGTCGGCCGAGAAGGTGGCCGACTGGTGCAGCCCCTGCCCCCAGAAGATCGCGGCGTAGCGGGACAGAACCGCGAAGACCGACCCGACGATGCACAGGACCGAGGTGAGGTCGGCGGCGGTGTCCTGATCCTCGATCGCGGACCAGAGCGCGATGTAACCGAGGTAGAACAGGAACAGGATCAGGAATGAGGTCAGCCGCGGCTCCCATGCCCACCAGGTTCCCCATGTGGGTTGCCCCCAGATTGCCCCGGTGGCCAGCCCGATCAGGGTCATCACCGCGCCAATGGGTGCCGCCGCCCGTGCGGCCAGTGCCGAAACATGGTGCCGCCGCACCAGCCAGATCAGCGAGGTGACAAGCATCATGAACCAGGCGTTGATCGCCATCAGGACCGAAGGCACATGGACGAAGAGGATCTTCACCGAATGCTCGAAATTCTCGGCGGCGGGTGTCAGGAACAACCCCCAACCAAGCCCGACAAGGATCAGCCCGAAGGATGCCCAGGACACCCATGGGATAACTGGCGTTGTCGTCGCCATGAATTTCTTCGGGTTCGCATATTCCCAGATCGACATACAGCCCTCGACAGGTTTAGCGCAGGTTGACCCGAAGGGCCGCCGCACTTGCAAAAGGCAAAAGCGCGAAGGCCCCCGCCGTGATCCCCGCCAACATGGTCAAAGGCACGGCGGTTGCCAAGCCCTCTGCCCCGCGACGAACGGCCTCTGCCCCGAAGATCAGGGTCGGGACGTAAAGCGGCAGCACCAAAAGCGACATCAGAAGCCCGCCCCGTTTGATCCCAACGGTCAAGGCCGCGCCGAACGTGCCGATCATCGACAGCGCGGGCGTGCCAAGCGCGAGCGAGAGGAAGAGGTAGCCATAGGCCTCGGGCGCGAGGTGCAGCAGGAAGCCAAGCGCCGGGGCGGCGAGTGTCAGCGGCAAGCCGGTGGTCAGCCAATGGGCCAGCGCCTTCATCAGCGCGGCCCCTTCCAGCGGCAGCGGTGAGGTCGCCAGCAGCGCAAGCGACCCGTCTTCGTGGTCCAGCGCGAAAATCCGGTCCAGCGACAGAAGCGCCGCGAGAAGTGCAGCGACCCAAAGGATGCCCGGCGCGATCCGGGTCAGGATCTCCCGCTCTGGTCCCACCCCGAAGGGCACCAGAACCACCACGATCAGAAAGAAGGCCAGCCCAAGGCCAAACCCGCCCCCGGCCCGCACCGCCAGCCGCAAATCCCGGATCAGAAGCGCGATCACAGGAACGCCTCGTCGCTGGCGCCGGCCATGGTGGCAGAGGCCTTGAACGGGGTCAGATCCAGCACCGGCGCGTCCAGCCCAAGGTCGATATGCGTGGCGATCACGGCGATGCCGCCCGCCGCCAGATGGGTATCCCGCAGGTAGTCTGCAAAAAGCCCGACAGACCGCGTATCGAGCGATACCGTCGGTTCGTCCAGAAACAGAACCTTGCGCCCGATCACCCCCAGCCGCGCCAGCCCCAGCCGCCGTTTCTGCCCGGCGGACAGGGTTCCGGCGGCTCGCAGGCGCAGGGTGGTCAGATCGAAGGCGTCATAGACCGATTCCGGGACGGCGCTGCCATACAGCTGCGCCCAGAAGGCCAGATTCTCCTCGACCGTCAGCGTTGCCTTGATCCCGTCGGCGTGGCTGGCATAAGCGGCCTCTTCCTCGGGTAGGTCGACGGTGCCCGCCAGTGCCGGTTGCAGCCCGGCCAGCGTGCGCAGAAGGGTTGTCTTGCCGATCCCGTTCGGCCCGCGCAGGACAAGCGCCTGACCGGCGTCCACCGCAAAACTGACCCGGTCCAGAACGGGGATACCGCCACGGGCACAGGACAGGTCGGTGACGGTCAGGCGTGTCATGGTCTGGGCATACCCCATGCGCGCGGCCCCGGAAACATCAGACCGGGATCAGCGCCAATCCGACGCGGCGCCCTTCGGACAAAAGCACGTTGTAGGTGCGGCAGGCGGCCGGGCTGGCCATGGGTTCGATGGCAACGTCCGCCGCATCCAGTTCGGCCTGAAAGCCCTTCGGTAGATAGGCCATATCGGCCCCGGTGCCGACAAAAATCACGTCGACGATATCTTTGGCCGCGATCAGGGCTGCGGCATCCTCGAACCCGTTCCAGGGGGCGATGCCGTTGGGAAGAACAAGGATCGGCCCTTCATAGACCTGCCCACCCAGACGGAAGAAGCCGGGGCCGTAGCCTTCGACCGGAACCGCATCGGTATAGACAACCTCGTTCAGCCGCATTGCCCTGCCCCCTGCCCGCGATCAGGCGTCGATATCCATGAACTGGTTGCCCGTCGGCTTCTTGTCCTTGGACCAGTCGCGTTTGACGCCCAGCATCAGCACGATGTTCTTGGCAACGTAGATCGACGAATAGGTGCCGACCACGATGCCCCAGGTGATGGCAAAGACAAAGCCACGGATCACGTCGCCACCCAGCACCAGAAGCGCGATCAGCGCGATCAGGGTGGTGCCGGAGGTCATCAAGGTCCGGGCCAGCGTTTCGTTGGCCGACAGGTTCAGAACCTCGCGCAACGGCTTGACCTTGTACTTGATCAGGTTTTCGCGCACCCGGTCGAAGACCACCACGGTATCGTTGATCGAATAGCCGACGATGGTCAGAAGCGCCGCGATAATCGCAAGATCGAACCGGATCTGGAAGGCCGCGAAAATGCCGATGGTCAGGATCACGTCATGAAACAGCGCGGCCACGGCGCCGACCGCGAACTGCCATTCAAACCGTAGCCAGATATAGAACAGGATCGCGATAAGGGCGGCACTGACCGCCATGATCGCCTTTTGGATCAGCTCTCCGGACACTTTCGGACCGACGCTTTCAACCGACGGGAAGGTGATCGACGGGTCCACCGTCTGAAGCGCCGCCTCGACCGCCTCGATGGTGTCGGCGGCGACGCTTTCATCGCCTTCCTGCGCCTGAATGCGGATCATCGCCACATGCTGGTCTTCATCGAAGGTCGGATCGAACACCTCGGTGATCGACACGTCGCCCAGACCCAGCGGCTCGATCGCGGCGCGATAGGCGCCGGTGTCGACGGCCTGCGTGGACTGGGTGCGGATCGTGGTGCCGCCCAGAAAGTCGATGCCGTAGTTCAGGCCCATGCTGAAGAACAGCGCGACCGACAGGACCATCGCAAGGACGGATGCCCCAAAGGTCGGCTTGGCGACCTTGAAGAAATCGAAGTTGGTATGTTCGGGAACCAGACGCAGACGCATGGGATCAGACCTCGATTTTCTTGGGACGGCGGCGCTGGAACCACCAGACGATCAGCAGGCGGGTCACGAAGATCGCCGAAAAGACCGAGGTGAGAATGCCCAGACCCAGCGTGGTGGCAAAGCCACGCACCGGGCCGGACCCCACGACCCAAAGGATCGCCGCCGTGATGAAGGTGGTGATGTTGGCGTCCAGAATGGCGGACAGCGCCCGTTCATAGCCAAGTTCAATGGCCCGCGCCGGGCCCCGGGCTGTGCGCAATTCTTCGCGGATGCGTTCATAGACCAGAACGTTGGCGTCCACCGCCATCCCGATGGTCAATACGATCCCCGCGATCCCCGGCAGGGTCAGGGTTGCGCCCAGGATCGACAGCGCCCCGAACAGCAGCGCCACGTTGATCATCAGTGCAAGGTTGGCGAACCAGCCGAACAGCCCGTAGGACAGCGCCATGAACAGGATCACCGCCGCCATGCCGACGATGGCGGCGATCTTGCCCGCCGCCACGCTGTCGGCACCCAGTTCCGGTCCGATGGTCCGTTCTTCAAGGAACACCAATTCCGCCGGCAGGGCGCCCGCCCGCAGAAGCACCGCAAGGTTGGTCGACTCCTCGACCGTGAAATTCCCGGTGATCTGGCCGGACCCGCCCCGGATCGGCTCGTTGATGCGGGGTGCGCTGATCACCTCGTCATCCAGCACGATGGCGAAGGGGGCGCCGACGTTTTCGGCCGTGTAATCCCCGAATTTGCGCGCGCCGGTGCCGTCGAAGCGGAAGTTGACCGAGGGCCGACCGTTCTGGTCGAACGACGGTTGCGCGTCGGTCAATTCCTCGCCCGTCACGACGGGGGTGCGTTCAAGCACGTAGAACACCCCTTCCTCGTCGATCGAGGGCAGCAGTTCTTCATCAGAGGAGGTGATGGTGTTCTCATCCGTGGTCCGACGGACAACCGGCTGGAAGGTCAGCTGTGCGGTAGCGCCTATCCATTCTTTCAGCTCCTGCGCGGATTTCGCGCCGGGCACCTGGATCAGAATACGGTCCGCGCCCTGCCGCTGGATCGCGGGTTCGCGGGTGCCTGCGGCGTCGATCCGGCGGCGGATGATCTCCAGCGCCTGATCGACGGTGCGGTCGGCGGTGGCGGCCATTTCGGCCTCGGACAGGCGGATGGTCAGGACCGGCCCGTCAATGGACACGACGATGTTCGACGCCCCCGCCCCGGTCAGCGACACGACCGGCTGGGCCATTCCGCGCACGATCTCAAGCGCGCGGGCCGCGCCATCCTGTTCCGAAATCCGAACGACCAGCAGGTCTTTCGGGCTTTCCACGTCACGGGTGACAAAGCCCACTGTGTTGCGTTCCGCGGCCAGCGCATCGCGCACCTCGGGCCACAGGTTTTCCAACATCGAGGCATAGACGTCCGAGACCTGCACCTCGGCCAGCAGATGCGCACCGCCCCGCAGGTCCAGACCAAGGTTCACCAACCCATCAGGCAGGAACGACGGCCAAAGCGCGGCCTCGGCCTCCATATCCGCGTTGGTGAAGCCCGCGTCGATCAAGACGCGCGCGTCACTGGCGCGTTCGACCCGTTCGTAGAACAGGTTCGGCGCGGAAAACAGGATGCCCGCGGCGCAGACCAGCACGATCACGGCCTGCTTGAACTTGGAAAACTGCAGCATGGATGCCCCCGGACGGGTTAGTGTCGGATCAGCCCTTGGCCGGTTCGGTCTTGTTCAGGACCTGGGCGATGGTGCCCCGGACGACGCGGACGCTGACGCCCTGCGCGATCTCGACCTCGACCTCGTTTTCGCCATCCTTGACCTTGGTCACCTTGCCGATGACACCGCCCTGGGTGACGATCTGATCGCCCCGGCGCAGGGCCGCGACCATTTGCTGGTGGTCCTTCAGCTTTTTCTGCTGCGGACGGATCAGGAGGAAGTACATGATCCCGAAGACGAGGATCAGCGGAATGATGGATTCAATGCCCTGCATGGCGGCGTTTTTCCCTTTTCTTGGTCCGGCGAAGGGGCCCTTCGCCAAAGTCGGCGCACGTTACGGCGGGGACAGGGGAATGGCAACCACGCGGGGGCCGCATTCCTGCCGCGTCAGGTGCGATCCCGGTGCATATAACCAGCCTGCGGAAAAGTGAAAGGGCAGAAGCCACGGACGCGGCCGTTTATCCCATCCCGGACCCGCGTGAAAATGAAAAGGGGGCGGTCAGGCCGCCCCCAGATCAGACTCATATCGCTGGCGTCAGAACGTGAACACGGTCCGCAGCGAAAGGATGTCGAGGTTCTTTTCATAGTCGCCCGGTTCGCTGCCCTCGAAGCGGTCATAGACCAGTTCGACGCGAAGCATTCCGTTTCCAACCGGCTTTTGCCCGCCGACCCCAAGGGTAAAGCCCGTGGCGGTGGTATCGACGTAGTTCCCCGGTCCGTCTTCGGCAAGGCCGGCGACCGAGGCGATCCCGGCCATCGACAGAACTTCGATCCCGTTCGACAGGGTCGTTCCGTAGACGCCGCGGATACGGGCGATGGTATGCACTTCGCACCAATCCGGCGACCAGTCCGTGCAGGCGTCCGTGGGCACGCCGACCGAGGTCATCAGGTTGCGAGAGGTTCCATCATAGGTTCCTTCGATCGCGACGGAGGTGCCACTGGCATATTCCATCCGGTAGCCAAGCACGACGCCAAAGGTCATGTCATTGCCTTCGGTCATGCCGATCCCGGCACTCTCACTTTCGGACTTTGCCAAGCCCAGGGCCGCACCGTAATACAGCCCCTCTTCCGCCTGGGCGGCACCCGCGCCGCCAGCCGACACCGCAACAGCGAACGCCATGGCCTTCAGGATTTTCGACATTTTCTTCCCCTGGAAATAAGTTCTTTGAAAACAAAACTCGCCAACCAACACCGAAACTGTGAACCACCTGGCGCGGAATTGACAGCCCGCAACGCAGCAAAACCCCAACTGCGACACGATGGCCACGGTCCCGAACAGCCCCCTCCAAACAGCCCAGCCTTGCGGGCCTGCGGGATATGTGCAGGAATTTGACAACCGGAAGGGGTAAGGGGTTCGGCGTTGACAACAGGTGACAAAAAAGACGGAGAAGAACCAACCCTGCTGACGTGGCTTGGCTTCACGTCACGACCGAACTGGAAGCGAGCAAGGCTGCTCGGTGGTTTGGTTGGTTTGTCGCTGACTTTGCTGTTCTTCCTGGCCTACGTCGCCGCCTTTGCCGTCGCCATTTATGCGATCACCTCGGTCTTCGGAGAGGATGCAACCGGGCCGAACCTTGGGGTCGGTACGCTGGTTGCAGCGCTGCTGGGCGCGCCGTTCCTGATCTGGCGGACCATGGTCGCGCAGAAAACCGTCGATCACGCGGCAAAGAGCCTGTTCAACGAAAAGATCAACGCGGCCGTCCAAGACCTCTATTCGCAGCGACAGGTGACATGGACGAACGATGACGAAGAGCATTTCAACGCTTGGCAAGACGATGTCGTAAAACGCAACGCCGCCATCGACCGCCTGTTGGGACTGGCCGAGGAAGCAGTAAAGGACAACCCCAAGGAAGTGCACCGCATCGCCTCCATGCTGTCGGTCTATGTGCGGGAATTGTCCAAGGAACCGGAGTTGCGGGCCAAGACACCGCCCAAAGGCGTAAGCCCGGATGAACTGTACGCGTGGGCGATTAAACTTGAGGTCGCACGGTCTGACATGGAAAAGGCGGTGCAAACCCTTGGCAAATTAAGGCGACTAATCGCGGAAGATGACGACAAGCCAAAGATAGACCTACGGGACGCCAATCTGCAACGGATGGATCTCCGATCGTTCGATTTCGACTCTGCAAACCTCTCCGAGGCGAAGTTGCAGGGGGCAGACCTCTCCGAGGCGAAGTTGCAGGGGGCAGACCTCTCCAGGGCGGAGTTGCAGGGGGCAATCCTCTTCGGGGCGGAGTTGAAGGGGGCAGACCTCTCCGGGGCGGAGTTGCAGGGGGCAATCCTCTCCAGGGCCAAGTTGCAGGGGGCAATCCTCTTCGGGGCGGAGTTGCAGGGGGCAGACCTCTCCAGGGCGGAGTTGCAGGGGGCAATCCTCTTCGGGGCGGAGTTGAAGGGGGCAGACCTCTCCAGGGCGGTGTTGCAGGGGGCAAACCTCTCCGGGGCGAAGTTGCAGGGGGCAATCCTCTTCGGGGCGGAGTTGCAGGGGGCAGACCTCTCCGGGGCGGAGTTGTTCGACGACATCTTCGCCGAGGCGAGGTTGTTTGGCGCAGTCGACATCAGGGCGATCTTTCATGGCGCCGCCGACTGGCAGGCCAGGTTGCACACACGTGTGGTCTCCATGGAGCTGTTAGACGCCTCAGCACACTGCAGCTCGACTATGATCTGGCATGCGG